>JBGAKH010000005.1:0-351729 GCA_044224515.1 Chlorobiota bacterium
CTACCTAGGCTACTAGCCCAGGCTAGCTGCCTATAGCAACTGGCTGTGCGAAGCAGGGGATTGCTCATGTGCAAACTCACCGCAACCTTACTTGCCATTTTCCATACATAAACCATGCACCAGTATATGCCGCTCGTGCCTGTGACTTCCCGTTGCCAGGGATCTATCACAGGTGAGTGATTGGCTCTCCCGCGAGTCTCTCGAACAAATGTGTACGAGAGCGCAGTGTCGACCAGAAGCTGTGCTGGTGACTTTTTCTTAGAACGGTCTGCCCAGGATGAAAGCGGATCCGAGAATAAGGGCGGAGAAGACGCGAGAATCAGCGTCAGCATTACCGCGAAAAACTTTCCATGTATCATAGTCGCGTCCATTGTGAATCCAAGCATAGAATGAGCAGATAACCCAAAAGAGTGTCACGTACACAATGCGTGTTCCGATTGCAGCTATATCCGTTAGCTGCCATCCGATCAGTGCGCCAAATGCGCAAAGCACAATGAGGCAGAGTGCAAATGACATGATGCTTTGTTGATTGATTTTCATTTGAGTACAAAGAGCTGTTAGTGTTTCGTTAGTTATACTGGCGGCAGTAGCACTTTCATTCCTTGCTGAACGATCTGAGGCACAGCAGTCCAATTCACGCTCGAGATGTCAGCGAGCACGTCTGCTGGAATTGCACCTTGATTGTACTCGGAGCAGATTCCACGTTGCCAAGCGTAGTTCTTCTGCGGAAGCGAGAGCATGTACTTCTTGACCTGAGCGCGGGCTATGCCAGCCACTTGCGGGTTAGTCCAATTGAGCTTGTTGCCGTAAGCAACCAGCCACTCGGGTACATCACTTGCGATGAGTTGTTGCGTTGTTTCAGTTTGCATAATCTCTGATTTCCTTCTGTGTCCTAATACGTATTCTGCGCTTCAGTTTGTTCCATCTCTTGAACTTCAGCCTCTTGCTCCTCTGGCATGAGAATGCGCCGTGGGGGACTCATCTCAGTTGGCCGCGGAGGGATGTATGTGCTTTGCATGTCACGCGTTGGTTGCTCGATTGCGCCATGTGGCGCTGGTGTTGGCAAGCCAGAGTAGGCATTTGCGTTAGCTCGAGGTGAAGGTTGCTTTGGAGCGTTGTCCGATAAACTTGGCTGTGGACTAACACCTTTGTCCGCGAGCAGCAAAGGCAAGGCTTGCATGGCTACTTGCAACAGATCGTTCAGCCCTGGACCGTTACTTGATTCTGCTTGGCGCTGGAACTCCTTTGTAGCGCGATCGAAATCACGTACGTAGTCGGCTTTGATCTTCTGCTGGTGCAGCTTCATCTGAACTTCCAACACGTCTTGCTGGAGCTGGAAGATCTGGCGGTCTTTCTCAGAGATGATTTTGTACAAGCGCTCGACTTGCCCATTTGCCGAGTCAAGCTGGCTGCGCATGAGTTTGTTTTGTTCGTCAGATTGCGTTGTGATAAGTGAAGTGATGCGCTCTCCTTCACTTTCACGTTCGTCACGCAGCGCGTCAAAAGAATCTTGCAGGGTTTGTATGCGTTCCTCAGCGGCTTCATATTTGGCGCGCCACGCAGGTGCCTCACCTTGATGCATGCTGGTCATCGCATCACCGAGACTTGTTGTAGAGCCTACTTGTTGTTCAACCTGTGAACTGTAGGCCGAACTAGGAACAACAACTGCTGGAGTTGTCTGCATACGCGATATTGGCGTAAACTCACCGAAGTACTGGAGAGTTGCATCAGGCATTACCTCATAGACCCAATACATCTTACCGAGCTTGAGTAGCGGTTGAATAGCGCGCACCGCTAGGTCATCAGTGGTGCTGATGCCCATGTTCTTGAGCAACTGGCCAGAGATGTTGACCGTGCCTTTTTCTTCGAACACAGGTTCAGAACGGTGCTGACTCTCAATCAGTTTTGGCCTGCCGATCAGGTAGGTTGCGTCAGTTCGAAACTTCTTCTTCATATCTTTTAGCTCCAGCCGGAATATGTTGTTGTCGGGGTGCTAGCCGCACCACCACCTTGAATACCTATGCTTGCGTCAAGTGCTGCATAGTCTTGAGAGTTGTAGAAACTCAAGACATTGGTCGTGTAGTTCTCACCATCTGTGAATGCTCTCTTGCGTGATGGGTTGTAGCTACCTTGGTTGTACGCGTGTACTGCCTTGCGCCATGAGCCGCCATAGCGCTTGTATTGGTACAAGAGATAGCGCTGTGCTAGCTCAATGGCGTGCTTAGCATCGTAAATGCGCTCTGGCGTGCACTTAACGCGCATGAACTTTGTCTCAATCTCGCACTGCGTGCCTTTGAGTATTTGCATGAGACCTCGAGCACTGCTCTTGCTATTTTTGGCATCAGTGTCCAGTGGCCGGTTCTCCTTGAGATTGACCGCAAAAGATACTCGTGCCAAGTCAAGTGGCATTGCCAGTGACAACTTGAGCGCCACTTCTCTATGCAGTTTCCACGCAGCTTCACGCGAGAGCTTCATTACTTGGTGTACCCTAGTAGTTCAACTTCCACGATGAGCGGATAGGGCTGCTTCACATGTGCCGAGTCCACTTCAACAAGTTGCGCGCAAGATCCGCGAACGACGATGTAGCCAACAGCATCATCAGGCACTTTGCCAATTGAGATCGGAAAACGAGGCTCAAACACATAAGGAAGCATAACGCCGATCGAGAGATCACCAGCATGCTGCACTGAGTAGTTTGAATCTTGAAAGCCATTCATGATAGTGTGGTTGCCAAGCGTCTTAATCGAGAGATTAAAGAAGTTTGGCTGCCACCCGCCGATCTCGCCAAGACGAAATCGTGATTGCACATACGCGTCATTTGGTGAGACTAGGGACTCTTCAATTGCTGCAAGCGTATCGGCGTCTTGAACGGGTGAGCCAGTGAGGGTAGAGTCAATGGCTCGCACGCTCACTTTTGTCACAAAGCACTCATCAAAACTTGAGAGCTCGCGTTCATTGCGCACACAACGTAGGCGGTTGAAGGTCATTCCAGCTTCGCCAATCTCTAGTAGACAGTTGTAGAGCGCTGTTTCACTTGAGCCAACATCGGATGCAGCCGTTAAGTCATAGGTTCCTATGTCTTCTTGACATGTGGAGACAAAGATGAGCGCGCATGGCTTGAAGTGTCGCCACATGCTCACCATACCTTCTACATCTGACTGTATTTGGGCTTTTAGCTCTTGCATGATTAAGGTAATTCCTCATACATGAGTGTGAGCACAACCGTTATAGGAACAGCTTGTTTCGCTCCTGTACCTGCGGCATTATGCTGCGTTTGCATCTTGAGCACCGTTCCTTTTCCAAGTAGAATCGGAGGCATCTTCTCAGAAGCGAGAAACGCGCCGAGACTCAAGGCATCGATGGAGTTGTTTGCATCACTGCCTTGTTGCTTGACTAGATCCTTATCCTGGGTCTTGATGGTGACTTGATAGTCATCCAGTGAAGTCATTAGTGGAATGATGCTGCCATCATTATCACGGATCTGCACGGTGCCTTTGAGCACACGAATGTTGCGGTCAAGCTGAAACTCTTTCTGCGTTGACTGCCCACCAGATGTTGTGATGGTGTTTGAAATCTTGATAAACATTGTCTTTGCTCACAGTTATTGAAGGACATCGTCACACCGATTGACTCGCCAATTGCGCAGGTGATCAGGTGGAAGCTGACCACCTGGCAATGGCTTGTGGCTGTTACTAATGTGCAGCTTAGACTACGCTAGCCATCTTCGCATCTTGATAAGCAAGAAGCACGCGGGTGTAGAACGCGCGACCTTCTGCCGTGATGATGGAAGTGGAAAGTCCACCTGCACCTGAATTCAGGTGGGGATTACCTGCCGCGCTTGCGGCTGTCGTGAGTGAATACTCATCTGCCTTGACGAGGTTCACACCACCGTCATCACCAGGCATGAGTGTCACTGGTTCTGGCAGAGCAGTGAATGGGTTTGCCTTGTGGAAGTAGGTGAGCGCGTCACCTGCAGCGTCATACACAACATTGTATGGCAGGCAGTGAATGAGTGGAATGCGGTACAGTGGTGTATCGCCCTTGAACACCTCAACGTTTGTGAGGTTCAGCCATGCGAACCATTGTTCCTTGACAGACTGACCGACCTCGCCTGCTACGAACTTGATAACTGGTTGCACGCAGATCGCGTTGATCTGAATTGGCAAAGAGCTTGGCAGCTCTAGATTCTGCAATGACTGTGGTAGCTTCTGACCTTTGTTCTTGCTGAACAGCTTGGTGGAAGCAAAGGCAGTACCCACAGGGTGAATGGCTGTATCGTAGCCGATACGCTGGCGAGCGACAATTGCGCCCGCAACCAGTGACTCTACACCGCTTGCAGCAAGAGCCGTTTGCGCTTGTTGCACTTTCTGGAGTGTATCCATTGTAATTAGAGGAGTAAGTGAGAAGAAGTCTTTTTCTTCTCATTCGTTGCAGCAAATGACTTACTCTCATACTAAAAATTCGGCTATGTCAGTTTAAGGGGTTAAGCCTTAACCTAGAGCTAATACAAGCTTTGAGCGGCAAATGGACTTGCAGAGTTCTGATTAACGAACGGACTTTGATTCGAAAGAAGTCGCCCGCCAGGTGAGACAACGTTCTGCGAATGAGCTGCTAAGACCTCGCCAACGTTGTCGCGAAGCGGACTTTGGGCCAATCGCCTGACCTCATCTGGGTTGTAGGCAAAGAGATTCCCTGCTGGTCTAACGACATTTCCCATTCTGTCTTGAAGTGGTACTCCGCCTGACGATGCAGTGTTTACCGCTCCTTCGTTTGCGCCCAGAACCCAAAAGCTCTTACCTGTTAGGTCGTTGAAGAGCGGCTCAGCGTACTGCATGAGATGCGCCGTTGTGCAGGCAATTGCGCCGTGACTGGCACCTGGCCAGTTCATGAGCTTGCCAATGAGAAGAGGAATGCCCCCGCCAACAAGCAGAGCTGGAATGCCGCTCATACCAAACAGACTTGGAACGATGCGGTAGAATACAGCGGCTAGTGCCGCCAGACCATCTTGCAAGAGTGCTTCTTGAGTGAAGCCTTTCTTCAGATTGCCTTTGATGTCGAATTTCATGAGTGAAACTCCCTCGTTATGTGATGAATACTGTTGTGGTGAAATCTATTGTGGTGAACGTAGTGATGATGTTGTGGGTGTTCGTTTTTTGACAGCGCGCTTAACGCCGACGTGGACTTGACAACGCACTGGTAGCAAGTGCTGTGACGGTCGCAACACCAAGAACAATCAGGATAAGACCGGTGATGCCCATTCCTGAACCGTTACATGGTGCGGGTGAATCCGCAACGAAGACTGTCGATTCTGGTATGCCAGAGTCGCTCGCGTTTGAAAGTGCGCCAAGACCGTTCATGCCACCAGTGCCGGTATTGTCACAATCAATCTCGAGCGCATCGTCGTTACACGTCTTCGTCGTTCGAGTGACAGGAATAGCCTTGTCAGACTGTGATTCCTGTTGCGGTGACAAATACCAAGTTTCCTGCACGTCTGTTTCTTGGCAGTCTGTTGGACAGTCTGGGCATGGCGCGCCCGTAGGTGTTTGAGTTTGAGTACCTAGCAGTGGAGAGTTCGCGCCACCAACGCTGACTAATGGATCTCTGAGGCCAGCGAATCCTGCGAATCCTTGTCGTCGAGACTTCGGTTGTGGGCTTGTGGTGATAATCATGATGTATCCTCGTTTTGTAGTTGTCATTTAGAAAGATGTGCGCCGAATGTTCTCTTTTTCACGTTACATCCGCGACTCGCATCCACAGCCCAGCGAACCAAGTCCTTGAAGACCTGCTGCAGACTTGAGGCTATTGCAGTCGATCTTCACTTGTGAGTTTGGGTCTTGACACACAGTCTTGCGACGGGTGATTTGAACGGGCACATCTTGCGCGGTGCGCTTTGTAGCCGTCAAGTACCAGTTCTCATTGACATCGCTAGTGACGCAGTTGCAACACTTCTTTTTTGTAGTTGTGGAGCTAGTGCCACCAACCGCTGAACTGCCTGTAGCTCCACCAACGCCGCTCAATGGTCTCGCCTTTCCACCGGTGGAAGCATACCAGATGGAGGTTGCGTCGTCACGAAACACGCCAGTAAGTAGTGAGCCGTCGGCAAGTACAACGTCACCGCTAGCATCAGCGTAAACGACCTCGCCGCTACTTCGAAATTCCGACACGCCGCACTGGCGCTCGAAAGGCCAGTGTCGTGCCGTTCAGGGCGCGCACCAGCTTGATAGACTACTCTCATGGTATTAACTCCATCCTACGTAATGATACATTGTTTTGCGCTGTCGTGCCACTGATCGTGCCGGAGTCTGTGCTTGTCTGACGTTAGTACTTTCTTCAATGACTGTCGCCTTCACAGGGCGTACGTGAACCAATCTGCCATGCCTTACAAGCATAAAGCGCGGTGACGTTTCTCCTGGCTTCGCCTCATTCGGCTGTTCTTGTGAAGTTTGCGAACCAGTAGGAGTAGTAAGTGGTAAGGGGATCTCTGAGTTCTGAGCATTGTCCCACCTACTGGTTCCAGACTCGCACCTGGCGAAGTTTCTGGAATCGGCGTTTTCACCACTGGAACTGGCGAGATATCAGAATCCTCTGCGCTATTCGTTTGAGCTGGTGAAGATGACTTACCACGAGTTCGAGAAGCAATGTTCAGTCTTGTATCCCTTGACGACTCATCATGTACGTTTGGCGCAAAGACTACGGTTATTACTGTCCGTGTCTTGCGAGTTGTGAATGTTGATGATGATCGGCGGCGCTGCGTTCGAATTTGCGTTTAAGTTTGAGTTCGTACTACTTCTGCGCTGCGCTTCGGCTGGTGCTGAAGCTGACCTGCCAAAGTCATCACTTTGATTTGCGTTGTCTGGAGTTCCTGCTCGTTGCTTGATAGTACGGGCATATTGCCACCTTGAGTTTGTTGACGCGTGCCGTTAGAACGTTGTTCGGCTCGTGCAGGAGTATTTTGAGCACAGTCAGCGCTCTGCGCTGACCACGCAGGTATGAACATTGGCGGTGACTGAATCACGATAGGCGCAGCAGGCGCAGGCGCTTGCACAATGATCGGCGCGGAGCATGGACTGCTTTGCGTTTGCGGCGCATTGCATGCCTGGCTGCTGGCTGCCTTGTTGCTGGTTGCCTTGTTGCTGGCCCAAGTGTGGCAAGAAACCTTGGCAGGGCAGCGCTTGTGGCCAGAATGGCGTGTTCTCAGCCTGTGACTTGCTTTTACATCGCACGGGTAGAGGCATTACAAGAATCCTCCATAACGTGCGACAATGTTTCCTTCACCTGCCACCACAGCAACGCCGACATCACTTGCAATGTTCTGTGCCATCGTCAAGCGCTTCTCGAGTGGAATTGCAATTGGCATCACAAGGCGCTTACCCTCGATTGCCAGAGCGTTTGCTTTGCTTTTTAAGCCTTTGAGCAGCAGAGTGTCAAAGGTGTCGACACCGATAGCGCGACCGTTCAACAGATTCGCAAAGCCGCGCAGAATCTCTGGTGATGTGATGTCACGTGTATTCTTCATCACCGATTCCACAACGCCGTCTGCACCTGTGATAGCGCCAATTGTCGTTGCGTCCGTCAGAGATGAGTACAAGTGCAACATGTGAGTCACACCTGTAGTTGATCCAGCATCAATGATGGCATTCGATATTGTCTTCGTTGTGACATTCGAGAAGAACTTGTGCATCACGTCTGCGTTAAGAGCGTTCGTCACCGTGCCAACAAGGGGTGTGTACTGCTTTGCAGATTTGACAATCGTCTGCACTAAGTCACCTTGTTCGAGACTAGCAATGAGTTTGCGGAGTTCTGGTCCAGGGTTTAATCCAAGAACTGCAGCCGCGTCGTGATAGTTGCCGGACTGAATGTTTGAAACGAGCTTGATACCGTCGTCTAAGTATCCGCGCAGCGAGGCAGGGGTGATAATCTGCGCTGCCTTGACAAGCGAGTCCACGCTTATTGGATCGCCATTGAATGCAGAGTCCACCAAGCTCACGAGCAGCGAGCTAATCTCTGGCGGAATACCTACCATTGCAAGCGCGCTGGATGCTGCAGAAATGATGAGCTTGGCAAAGGGCTTAACGATCGAGCCAAACGTTATCGGGCTACCAGAGAGTAACACTACTACTGTCGCATCGAACTTGTGACCCATTCGCTCCAGAGCTTCAAGAAGAGTTTGTGCGTCATTGAATTCTCTTTGAGTCCAATGCGTGCAATAGATGCAGCATTCAGGTCTTGTAGCTCTTGAATGTCTTTCCACGACGTGCGCCCTTCAAGCTCAGCTCCGATTCCAGCAAGCGTCAGCGCGTCTACTTCTCCGTGTCCGTCACCAAACAAGCGAGGGATTTGAAAGACAATGGGATTTGCTCCTGGCAGACCTTTGTCGCGAAGCGCAGTCCAGGTCTGGCTGCTTTCTTGTGCCACCAGAATCGTGTTGCCGTTTGCATCACTGAACACGCCATACATCGAGTGACCACTGGCAGCGGGCACGCCGATGGCAGAGCCAAAGATCTCGTAATCTTCTACTAAGCCAATCTCACTTCCAGCAAAGCGGTGATCGCCTTTGAATCGGGCACCAGCAATGTCAGCCGCAACGCGCACGTCACGCATCGCAGAGAAGTGCGATACGACCGAGCTTGCGTTATGTCCTTGTGGCTTGTTCACAGTTTATTTCTTCACGGCGTAAATTCTTGATCGTAACACGGGCGTTTTTTCATTGGCAAAGCCTTGGCTCTGCATGACGGCATCTACTGGCACAACGAGGTTCTCATCTCGGATCAAAACCAAGTTGTAGACATGGGTGAAAGGGTTTGCTGGAGCGTTTTCTGGCCTCCATGCAATCACCTTAAACCACACCTCAAATCCCATTGCAAGTGCCAGTGAGGCAAAGAGCGTTGCCAGGTCATCACAATCACCTTCAAAGTCTGTGGTGATCGTGTGGCGCGGGCTTCTCACGTACTCATCGTGTCCGTCACTTGTGTACTTCACATTGCTCACGATCCAGTTGAAGGCAGCCAAGAGTCGCTGGCGATCGGTCTTGGCTTTGTCAAAGCTTCGCGCGAGCTTTCGTATGTGCGCGTCGCTTGCGTCTCGTCTGGCATACTGACTCATGAGCTGAACTGTCAGCCTTACACCTTCATCGCCGGAGGGAAGCGCGCCAAAGTCCCAGAGCTTTTGACCGCTTGCAGTTCTGGCCTTTAGCTCACCTTTAAGCATTGGTGGTGTCGCTTTTAGAGCTAAGAAGGTAGAAAGCAAGACTTGCACCAGCACCACAGGCAATTGCTGCGAGTGTATTCTTTGAGAAAGAAGCAACACCAGCTCCGACGACAATGCCAACGCCCATGCTAGGACCATACTCAGCAAGCATGATGCTGGCTTTAGATGCGACACCTTTCTTGCAGATCTCGGTAACAAAGCCTTCTGGTAGTGACTTTGCAGCCCTGCCCCACTTATCCGGCGGCAGCGTTTTAATCAGTGTACCTATTTGATCGATAGCAATTGCGCCAACGTCAATTGCTCCGATTCTGTCATCAAGTCCAAGTAATCGCATCTGCTCCATGACTAACTCTGCCTTTCATGCTATATCTGATGTTCTAACGATAGTCTTGTGCCTTGCAGCTACAGTCGCGCAAAGACACTTAGTTCGAGTAATTGTTCGTGAGCTCATCTGCCGCATACTTTACCAGGACCACGTGTGCTAGCTGCTCAGTACTAAGCGTTATACCAGATTCGCATTGCTCTCGCATGGCGTGCAGATAGCCTAACTCTGTTCCGATTCCAGACACTTGCGGGTAGCGGCAAGCGGACTCGATAGTTTCGCGTACTAAATCCGTTTCGCGCTGTAGCGTTGAAACTTCGTAGTTGCTCGACTCGTTCGGCTCACTTTGACTGTTTAGTTCTTCGTTTGTCATGAGATGTCCATTGATTTGTTTCTTAGCCTTTTGCTTTGAATACTGAACTTGCTTGCCATACGATGTATGCAGTGAATCCCAAGCCTGCAGTTATCGCTACCCACTTGAGAACCGTCCCAACCTGGCACCAATCCACACCAAGGAGCATGCAATCGGCCTGCGCACTATCGTCTTGTGCTTGAGTCGCTATGGCTTTGGCGTTTCCTAGGTATGACTTGGCTGCCTGGCTGGAATTAGTCCGATTTGCCTCGCTCGGTTCCATAACTGCCGGATGCACGATGGAAGTCCATGTGCGGGATAGCCAGTAGAACACAACGCGGATGTAGTCTTCGCTGTAATTGCTCTTGAGAGTGTTTGCAAGAGTCTTGATGACCTTCTCAGGGTCTTGAGTATAGAAGGGAATTGTTGGAGTCTTCGCTTTACCAGTGGAGGCGACCTGCACGTAGTAGCGCAGGATCTTGTCGAAGTCTAGCTGTTGATAGCCTTGGTCTTCTGTAAACCACTGGTGATTGACAGGGTTCTCGTTGATGACCGCGCGGTTGGCAAGGAATGAGCAAATGCACGCAGCTCGTAGAATCTCATCAAAGCCTGTCTTGCTGCACTTAGCGACAGCGGCAGAGACGTCAGTATTCGTGACTGTCTCAAATGCGTGAGCATTGTACGCCGTTGGTCCCAAATCTCCGCTCCATCGAGTGACAATCTCTCCAAGACCATGCAACGGCGCAGCATCTAGCACGGAAACGTAGGGCACATCCGCAGTCTCAGCAACGCTACTTGTATCTGACTCAGTAAACGAGTCTACAGGCGAGAGACTCTGCGAGCAGTCAAGCAGTAGCTGATCTCTCAAAGTGTCTAGGTAACCCTGTCCAAGTCTTGTAGCGTAAACAATCATCGTATGGGTAGTGAGGCGCGCTGGGAAGAATCACGAGTGGTGACGTGAAGCTTCCCAAGCCGTACCCGGCAAATGCGCACCTGTATCACTGTTGTCATTGTGCAACGAATGAGCGATGCGAAAGTAGGGTGGTAGGTAGACGGTTTCCGAGCGAGTGTTTTGATGCCAGATACCAGTTGCCTTCACGTTAGGCTTGCTCTAGCGATTCTCTTTGCTCATGTTGTTTTGAAACCTCGTCGATCTTGGCCATCTCCACAGCCATTTGATTCAAGAGATTTGCGATCATTGACTCGTACTTCTTTCTAATGCGCTGGATTTTTCGTCTGCGAACAGAGATAGGGTTCTTTCTCGACTCTAGTATCTTGTCTCTATTATGAGGGTAGTAGTGTCGATTGTATTCCTGGCGTTCAGTGCGAGAGTAACGATCCTTCCTTGCTGGCATAGTACGTGTTTAGCTTTAGTTGATTTTATCCACAGTTTGAGTACCTTCTCCACTTTTTCTTGGCACGATTTTCACGGCAAGGCACAACAAATAATTATTATCCCTACAGATTCCCTACAGTGTCCATAAAAACGGCTTTTTTAGCTAAACAGTGTATGTTAACACATGATTTGTAATCAGCAGGTCGTTGGTTCGAGTCCGACAAGTGGCTCCACTGTAAATCCCTTGCAAGTTTTGACTTGCAAGGGATTTTTTGTTTGCGGTCTGAACGGCATTTTTGGGATATGCACACAATTTGAATACACTTTAGCGTCAAATAGTCTGATGTTGGCCGTTGGAAGCATGCTAGGAAAATCAACATCCGACGAACCTCTATTTCCACCGAAGCCGGTTCATTGGTTCCCCGTATAATGTCCTTACTGATCCGCAATGTAACAAGTAGAATGAGCAGGACTTCAAGCGATAAAGTTGGCACAGCGGCCACGAAAGTTCCGGATCAATCTGCTGTCGATTTGGTGGGACAGGAGAGGCGGATGTTCCAGTGATGGCGCTGTGGTGCATTGGTGTAGAGCGGCAAAACATCAATGATCCAAAGCACTTAGTGCGCGTCTTCATCATCTCAAAGAAGATAGTGCCACGCAACGCTACGCAAAATCGCTCGCTTCAAAGGTGGCGTCATCTGCGCATCGTTCACGCAACCCGCATCACATTGAACTCGCGTTTTCGATGCAATTGCACGAGGTTGTAAAACGAGTTTACTCATTCTAGTTGGCCGGACTAGCGTAGTCCTCAATTCCTGTCTTCTGTTCACCTGTCCGTTCTCTGATAGTTGCTTCAAGGAGAACGTTCACCACAAACCCGTGGTGGAAGCCACCTGAGCGCAATCAGTCCCTCACCTGACCGACATCATAGAGGAGGGCATTCGCATCACCTACATTTGAAGCAGGAACGCATCGTTCCTCGCATATCCTGATTTCTCTTGACAGTGTAATGAAGAATGTTACGGATACGCGCGGCGCACTGAAGGCTTTGTGGGTTCTGCTTGCTTTCGGAGGGCCGTTCAAACCATGAGTTTGCGGGACCCATTCACTATGGGGGTAGTATGAAACGCCAACTTTTCTTTGTCATCCTTCTTGCGCTGACCTTAGGAATCGTGTCACCGCTCGTTTCGCAGTCCAGTTTTGCCGTCGTAAAGAGCTCAGGGACGACGATCGTGCGCTCAACACTGAAAGATGCAGTGGATGCAGCATCAACGGGTGACATCATTTACTTGCCATCCGGAAACATCGCGGTAACCGGACTTACCATCAACAAAGGTGTGCATCTCATTGGAATGGGATACCACCCGGATTCAACCGGCGCTGCCGGTCAAACCGTTGTCAACGGCAATCTTGTTTTTGTTAGCGGTGCCGACGGAGGCTCTGTGCAAGGCGTGTTTGTCAATGGTGCAATTCAGTTCGGCACCGGTCCAACAAACAATGAGGTCCACAACTTCGTGATCAGTCGTTGTTACATAGCAGGTGCATTGTATCTGGCACACGACTGGTCTATCACGTCCAATAGCTCCAACTTCACGATCAGCGAGAACATCATCAACTACGGTATATGCGGTGCAAGAGCGTCGAATGTTGTACTTGCCAACAACATCATCGTGCAAATCGACATACTGTTTCGTCCAATCACTCTCTTTGCAAATGCCATCATCCAAAACAATATTCTCATCCCGCTCGACAACAGTGTATCAAATGGTGTAACAGGTACTACCTTCAAAAACAACGTCATTGTCCTCGGCACCCTTGCCTATGTGAACGAGTACAGCGGAAACATCTATCTGAATAATCTGCATAGCTCACCATCCGGACTCAACTCTGCGGGTGTCACTACTAGTAACGGCAATGTGTACATCACACGTGATAACATGTTCGTCAAACAGAGCGGAGGCCGATACAGCTTTACGGACGACTATCATCTGAGCGCTGCCGCGCTCAGCGCAATCAAGGGAACCGACGGAACACAAGTTGGCATTTACGGTTCGGCTACAGCGTTCAAAGATGGTGGCATGCCACCAAATCCTGCAATCCTTCAAGCAAAAGTCGCAACAAAAACGAATGCGAAAGGAAAGCTGGAAGTAGAATTCAAAGTCCAAACTCAATCCAAATAGGTGTGGAGGACTTATGAAAAAGATACTCCCTGTATTGATTTATCTTGGCCTTGCCCTACCGGCGCTGTCCCAGCGTATCACAACCATGGAATACTGGTTCGATGGTGTCTATTCGCAAAAAGTGTCCAAGACGATTAGCGCATCCGCTAGTCTGGCGACAATTGTCGAGTCGTTGGACGTCCCAACTCTTCCTAATGGCTTCCACACGCTTTCCGTGCGTTTTCAAGACAATACTTCCAAGTGGTCCTCCGCGCTTGATCGACTCTTCTTCAAAGCAGAAGCGGCAAGCACAGCTGCGTCAGCCATTGTAGCGGTTGAGTATTGGGTTGACGGACTACGAGCAAATGCAGTACGGAAGACAGTGGCGGGTTTCAATGGTGTCTATCTTGACCAGCTCGACATTGCAAGTATCCCGAACGTGGGCGATGGCATCCATAGTTTCTTTATTCGTTTTCTCGATAACAATGGATTATGGACAAGCACGTACGAGCACGTGTTCTTTAAAGCCGGAGCAACAAGCGACAATGAATTCCTGATGACCAAGATGCGTTATTGGTTTGATAGCGACTCTTCGCATATCGTTGAAGTAGCGCTGCCAAACGCGGCGCGCACCATTGATCTCCAGCAGTTCATCAACCTAAAAACCTCGTCCCCGGATGTTTTCCCTCTCTTATTCAGCATTCAATTTGGAGACAACAGCGGGCTCTGGTCTGCTGTGTATGTGAAGGACTTTGTTCCGGAGCCTTCGTTTGAGACCTACCAATATCTAAACACGATATCCTTTCGTAACACAAGCAGTTTTGCTCGAGTCTTTCGATGGAATTTCGGAGATGGAACGAGCGACACTACCGTCAATCCGACGCATAGCTACAAAGCCCCCGGTGTCTACACCGTGACGCTCAGCGCAACGAATTCTCTTGGCACTCGTGATAGTTTCGACGTCGTTCAAGTACGCGGTCTGCGAGAAGTTGTGAGCAACAGAGCCGGCAACGGAGGCGATGCTTCGATATTGGTGTATGGAGCAGGTTTCGATAAAGATGCTAAAGTGTGGCTGGAAGGACCGGCGACTATCCAAGCAGACACGTCATACATTGAGCGAATGGATGCCGTCTACGCGCGCTTTGACCTTCGCTCGAAACCGGTAGGTGTGTACGATGTCGCGGTTCAGTTTCCGGGCGATACCGTTATGCGTCTGCGTCAAGCGTTCACGATTGAAACTGCTACGGCAGCGCAACCATTCGTGAGTGTCGACGGGCGTAACCGTATTCTATTCGGACGTTGGCAGAGCTACCAGATGACGATCGGAAACAGCGGAAACGTGGATGCAAGCGGGGTTCCATTGATTTTGGTCGTGAGTAAGTCCGACGGACTTGAACTCGATTTCCGCAATCTGCAGATTGGCGTCTCATCCTATACGAGTAAAGCGGGATTGAGTTATCTCCTTGACAGCATCCCGGATCGTTTTGAAATCGACGAGCTTTTTGGAGAACCCTTCAACGGCTACGTGTACGTCTTTTACATCCCGAGCATTCCTGCAAACTCGAGTCGAACGCTGGAGCTTAAGATCAAAACAAACCAAAGTTTCAAGCTCTACTCATGGATGAATGCGCCGTACTTCCAATCGCCCTTCGACGATGCTGTAGCCTCGTGCATCAATGAGGCACTGGCATGGTATGTTATGGAGAAAGGACTCGATCTTGGTCTGAAGTTCATTCCGGGCGCAGGCTGTCTAAAGAACATTGGAAAAGAGTCGTATGGCATGATGTCTCGCGTTATCGAACGAAAGATAGGTAAGGACTTAGATGGTAAACCCTACAAGACCTGGGGTGAATGGGCTTGGGGTTGGGGCAACTGGGCTGTAGACATGACAGCCATCGGAGTAGGCTGCGCTATGGATGTGTTCCCACCAACCAAAGCTGCCAAGTTCGCCTATGCCTCATACAAGACCATTATCGAGCTCAACAAAATCAAGAAAGACATTCGAAAACTGGCATCTGTCGATGCGAAATGTCGGGAAAAGTTCAAGCACCTTTCCAAAAAAGATCAGTATGTGGCAGCCGTGAGCTCGTTCGACCCGAACGAGTTGATTGGTCCGCCGGGTTTCGGCGCCGATCGTTTCACAAACAATCAGAGTCCGTTTACCTACAGCATCTTCTTCGAAAACAAAGCAAACGCGGGTGCTGCGGCACAAGAAGTAGTTGTAATTGATACGCTAGATAAAACTTCGTTTGATCTCTCCACCTTCGCCTTCGGCGCATTTAGCTACGGGAACACCATCACGCATCCGTTGAGTACCGTCTCTCACTTTACAATGAACATCGATTCAGTCCGTAACAAACGAGAGATGTTGCGTGTGAATGCCGAGCTTGATACTGCAAGCGGAATAGTAAAGTGGCAGTTCATTACGCTTGATCCAACGACGATGGATTACCCGGAAGATCCCGATGCCGGATTCTTACCTCCGAACATCAATGCACCTGAGGGTGAGGGAAGCGTTCGCTTCAGTGTTAAACTACGTCCGGGAATGGTCGAAGGTGTCCCAATTAGCAATCGTGCTAAGATTATCTTCGATCTCAACGCTCCATTGTACACAAACCTGTATTCTAACACGTTGGACCTCAGCGCGCCTCAGTCGCGTCTCACGGAAGTGCGCTCAACTACCACTCCGTACCTTTATCGCTTCCACGTTTCTGCGTCTGATTCACTAAGTGGTGTTCGCTACGTCACGCTCTACGGATCACGGAACGATAGTGCCTATGCACCGCTCATGCTTAGTGCACAGAACACCTTTAGCTATCAATGTGAGCCGGGTGTACGATATGCATTTTTCTCTATCGCAACCGATAGTGTTGGAAACGAAGAGCCCATGAAGACGGCTGCAGAACAAAGTTCGCAAAGTGTCGATGTGTCGGATGAGTTCCCTGCTGTAATTGAAGAACACCCGACAATTGCTCCAAATCCTGTTAGTTCGCAATTGACACTCTTTTACACCGTGCGCACCGCGGGTGAGGTAGAACTGAGCATCATCGATGCGCTCTCGAAGACTGTGTACGGAAGCGTGCGGGAGTTCTTGAGTGAAGGACATCAGCATTCGCTCCTTGATGTCTCCTCGTTACCGAACGGAGTGTACTATGTGCGCGTCGTGAGCGCTCATGAGCAACAAAGCATTAAGTTCGTTGTCGTGCACTAAGACAACAGTGTCATTGAAGAGTACTCTTGTGATGCGCATATCCTTAGGGCTTAGCAAGTGGTTCACAACGACCTGCTTGATGAAATCAGAAGCAGCAGCATCGTCCAAGAAGGCACAGAAGTCAAACGCTGTGCCTTCATTTTTTTTGTAGGCAGCAAGAATTGTTCTCGCTTTTCGTGCCAATCGGTTCAAGCGTCATTCTCAACGATGTACTAGTGTGCGGACATTGCCTCGGCCACTTCGCACAACTTTTTCAACGTGGTATTCCAGTAGAGTGCTACGTGTTGTCGAATGGTCTCTGTAGGGAAATTCTCTATGCGCAGATGTATTGTGCAGCCATCGTCAAATGGAGCAAGTGTAAAGTGGAGGATACAGTAGTTCCAAAAGTCCGCAGACAGGTTTGACAAAGAACTGCGATGCGTGTAGACCAGAAGCAGGGGGCGCAGACTCTTCAAGACAAGACCGTCATTTCTGAAGGTATGTCCATGGATCTGACCCTGGATGAGCACCGGAGATTGTTCTTGCCACGTCGATTCTATTTCAAGGCTAAAACCCGCGTCAGCCATCCAGCTCTTTGCAAGCTCAGTATCGGTGAGGCATTTCCACAGCATGTCGGCACCGGCACGGCATTGCCGGGAAAACTCTAGATCTTTCAGTGTATGCTTTTGCCTGTGCATGTGCGCAATCTAGCGTGCACCACGCTGCGTCCAACCTGAATTCTTAGGGATGAATTCCTTTGTTGTTTTCAATCGAAGACTACGCGAATTGACTTGTAGATTGAGAGTCGCGCCGCAGCTAAGAGAATAGGAGAATATCAGGTCTTGAAACCTATTGCTGTGCGAATCGTATAACGACGATTTGGTATTAAGAGCCTTAGAGGCGGATACTATCATGAACAATCATAGCGCAGTGCACCGCAGAACATGGCTGATTCTACACCTTGTTGGATGGATTTGTGGAATAGTGATAAGTGTAAGTGTCGGTGATAGTATCGAGTATTACTTCCCGCAGCACATGGGACAAAGCTCTTTGGGTTTGGGGATGAGCTTGGGCATATCGCTGATGCAATGGATGTACTTGCGGCGCCACACGACAATTTCTCTGATGTGGGCACTAGGCTTTATCGCTTGCTTCGGACTCATTTTTGCGACTGCTGACCTCCTGATGATCAAGCTCGCCCTTAGTCCAAGTCTGGTTGTACCATTTGCGGCACTCATCTCAGCTTGCTGCGGTAGCTACCTTCAGGTCAGAACACTCGGAGTTGAAGCCGGAGAGCGCAAGAGGTGGGCACTACAGAACCTACTTGGGTGGGGGAGTGCAACCGCGGTTACTTTTCTTGGTACTTCGTTCCAACTTCGTGACGCGGGCGTGCCCCTTCTTCTCACTACCATCATCGCGTTTGCGTCGGTCTTAGTTGGTGGACCACTGATAGCGCTGCTTAACTATAGAGCCCTGCTGCCAATCGTAGATGCTACTTCGAGAGAGGCAACGATCAAAAGCACGACACTTCGCTAGACGATTCCGCTGAGCGTTCTCGACAACAGGCTCATCAAATCGCTGCTCAAGTTTCGTGCACAGTAATCAAGCGTAGTAGCTCCACGCGCGGTGCAAGAGTCATGTGATTCTTTTCCTTAAGGAGCTCGTAAACGATCTCCTTGCTACAACGGTCCATACTCCATGGAAACACTCAGTATACGCATACTTGACCCAAAGGATGAAGTTCTCTACAGCGAGCTCTTTCTTCGTGGCTTGGAACTGGACGAACGTAATTTTCGCATTGCCGTTGAGGATTGTCGAGGACCATGTCTACCCCGGTCTTCATCCGAGAGTTTTACACTTGGCGGATTCTATGGCGACCGTCTGGTCGGCATCGTGAGTTTTGAGCGAGAGGGAAGTGACAGAGTGAAGGCAAGGCATAAAGGTCGAGTCTACCGAATGTTAGTTGATGCATCCTATCGATCGCAGGGTGTAGCTCGTCTCTTGCTCACCGATCTGTTGAGGCGCATTCGTGACATGCAAGGATTGGATCTCGTAACGCTGACGGTTATGTCTCACAATGACCGTGCGCGCTCCTTGTACGAGTCCTTCGGTTTTCGCGTGTATGGTACTGAGCCCGCAGCAGTTTACCGGAACAACGAGTATCGTGATGAGGACTTGATGGTATTGGATCTTCGGGATGTGAATTCGACTTCACGCAAGCTGTGAATCGGGTCGCATCGTGCACGAAGGACTCGACGCCCCGGATACGCCTTTGATCATCGAGTACACCGAGTACATCGAGTACACCCATATCAGTCGACATTGTTGGGATCTCTGACCATTTGATAGGGATCGAAGGGTACATTGACGACGGATTCGAGGCTTTTGGTGACGCTTCCCTCCACAACACGCAAATCAGTGCGAAAAGCTTGCAGGAGATCATCCAGTGCGAGAAAGCTTTCGATGGGGCCCTGAGTGCCTATGTAATGTTCACGTTGCTTTGCACTCATGGATCGAGTGTAGAGAACACCATAGGACTTCAATTGCATAACGAAGCGCGAGCAGGTTTGAACCAGGTCGGAAGAGGCTACGAGCGTGATCTCACCCAATAAGTTTTCGAGGAGTTGAATTTCTTCGCGATCAATCTTATTGTCATCGTCAAGTTTGAACACCTCCAGTAAAAAGCGCCTATAGATTTCCAGTTTCTTTTCGAACAGTATAGCCTTGTACTCTTTTTCTTGTTCTGACTTCATTTGATACTGCATGAGCAACATCATTAGTGCGATGGTGACGACGGTGCACAGAAATGCAGAAACCAAGTTCACACCATAGTCAGGCAGTTCCGCCTGGAACAACTTATCGAAGAGCAGGTAGCTAAACACGATAAAGACGATCATGCTGACGATTAAAAACGTGTCGCGACGTGTTTTCATAGTGCTTTCCTCGCTTTAGGCCGTGCAGAATTCAGTGAGATCAATCTGTTCGCTCAGTAAGAAGTGATGCGTAGTACTGTGTTCACGCAGCCTCACATCTTTGCGCACAAAAATAAAGTAGCGGCGAACACAACAATGTCTTCATCTGACTGTGCTAAATTGCCTAGTGCTTTTTACCACTGCAGCCAAGTCTTCGAACTACCACTGTGTCACACACCCTATCCAATGCACACTTGCGTCCATCAGCTGACAGTGCAAGCATTTCCACAACAGCTTCCGGTTCCCGCATCATTCCTGCTTTGACCGGCCTGCGGGCGGTGGCTGCAGCGATGGTGTTCTTTGGACACATGTACACCCACCATTTTGATGTCGTACCCTATGTATTCCATTATGGGTGGGCGGGTGTAGATGTCTTTTTTGCCCTTTCGGGTTTTCTTTTCACCATCCAGTATGCAGACGCCCTGATAGCCGGAGAGTTTTCTTGGCAGAAGTACCTGAAGCGCCGCTTGTTCAGGATATACCCGGTTACTACGCTCGTCGTGCTTATCGCAGCTGCGGCTCGTTGGTGGCTCTTTGATTGGCGTAATGTGTTGTTGCATGTAACATTACTGCATGGTTGGGTGCCATGGTATCGCATGCGTCTGAACGCACCGATGTGGTCTCTTACCGTTGAGGAGAGTTACTACGTGCTGGCACCGCTGTTGATTCTGTATCTGGTACTCTTTTGGAGAGATTGCGAGAAGAGATGGTTAGCTCATGCCTCTGTAACGCAACGAGTTCTCGTGTACTGTGGAATAGCGTTGGCTCTGTGGTTCATGTGTCTAAGCTGGTCGCGAGGCGCTGTCTCTTTATACAACGACCTTCTCTGTTGGTCAACCGGACTATGGGATGAGTCTGCTGCAACGCACACCATCTTCGGACGTCTCGCTGACTTTGTCGCAGGCATGCTCGCGGCAGTCATAGCCCGTTCAATTCGTGTACGGGAGCAGTATGGTGATGTGTTTGTGCTTCTTGGAACCTTGCTTTTTGTGTGGACGGCAACGTGGGTGCAGTGGAATGGTGGGCCGGATTTAGTCGGTAATCACAAAGTCGGCAGCATCATGTTACGTGTCTTTGCCTTGGCATCGGCCATTGGTATTTACGGACTGTACTGTGGTGGCTTGATCAGTCGGCTGCTTAGCACGCGAGCGGCCGTGTTCTTAGGGGAGATTTCCTTCACCTTTTATCTGATCCAATACCTTTCCATCTTTGGAGCGGTTAAAGCTGCGGTTGACTTACAGCATAGTCTCGAGGATCTTGGATTGCACTTTGTACTTGCCTCTTTCATTGGCTATCTCATCATGAACATTGGGTCTGCTCTGATCTTTCTCCGTTTTGAAAAACCCCTGGGTCGATACCTGCGTGCCCGCTTCAATGCTTAGTGTTTTTTGGTGGGCTCGATAGTCTGTCGTTAAGGGTTCCGGTAGACATACCACAAAACTGTCGGAGCGTGGAACATGCTGAAGTTGGCAGACGCCGAAGGCGGATGCATAGAGAAGAGTCGTACGCGAAACTTGTATCTCGGCGGTGTCTGTTGAGGCATTGGGCGTTCCCTACACGTGCCCGCCTTCACACAAAGGCTGGCTGCAATCCTCTACCTTCGTTGAAATCCTGCGACTCGTAATTTGGTGGATAAATTCCTCTTTTTTTCAACACCGAGTCTTCCGTCCTGTTTATAGAATCGTCTGACCCTATATTGACCAAGCAACTATCGTGAGTCGTACTGCGCAATCTTGAGTACAACAAAGAGACATGTTTAGGTCTAAGATTTACACGTCAGAGGCGACGTGTAGAGGATTTTATTGGGCGATTCTCGGCACTTAAGGGCTTTGTACGCAAAAGCGTCGATTTTACGGGTTTGAGGATCGGAAATATCAGTACATCCACGTATTGAGCCGCCCGGAGCCTGCTTCTATTTTCGATTGTGAGGCAGGGACAAATGGTCTCAGCAAAGGTTCCCAACAGGTGTAAAGTACCTTTTTCGGAGAAGAACATGAACTTTTTTGAAGACGACGACAGCTTTGGCGAGCAGAATAAGGCAAACATGGAGGAATCCGTGCGTAAGCTTCGCGACGCGTTAAAGAGCGGTCGATTCGAAGAACTAAGCGGTACGATCAATGCCGAGACCTTAGACAACATGACACAGTATTGTCTGGACAATGCCAAGTATGATGATGCGCTCGCCTTTTCCTCTGTCTTAACCCAAACGACTCCTTACAATGCCGAGGCTTGGCATAAGAAGGGAATTGCCCTGTCATGTCTGCTGCGGTACAAAGACGCACTGGAGTGTTACAACAAAGCCCTCGAGTTGAATCCCGTTGAGGTTGACATCATGATCAATGGCGCAGTTGCCATGGATCAATGTGGTTTTGTAGACGAAGCGCTGAAGACATTCGACAAGGTTCTGACTATCGATCCCGGAAATGAAGACGCCTTATTCAATAAGGGTATACTGTGCGAGCATCGTGGTTGGTATGCGGATGCGGTGAGACTATTCGAGTATCTTTCACGCTCGGAACGCTTTGCCAAAGATTCCTTGTTTGAGCTGGGTTTCTGTTACGATTGCTTGCAGCGCTATGATGACGCAGTTGCGGCGTACGAACAATGTATCGATTTGGATCCATACGACTACAATGCGTGGTTCAATCGTGCGGTCGTGTTGAGTCGCATGCGCAAGTACAACGACGCTTTGAGCAGCTACGATATGACCTTGGCGATTAAAGACAACTTTGCATCGGCTTGGTACAATCGTGGCAACACCCTTGCTTTGATTGGAAAGAATGCTGAAGCCATCGAGAGTTACCGTGAGGCATTGCGCCACGATCCGGCAGACGTCTCATCATGGCATAACCTCGGTAGCGCGCTCGAAGAAGCAGGAAAGTTTATCGATGCGATCGATGCCTTTTCCAAAGCTATTGCCTTAGACTATAAACACTGTGAATCCTACTTCGGACGAGGCACGTGCTATGATGCTCTATTCAAGTATCAACGCGCTCTGGAAGATTATGATGCCGCGTTGAATTTGAATAACGGCCGTGCTGATATTTGGTATGCCAAAGCAGACGCCCTATACCATTTGGGACATCTTGAGCAATCTCTTGAATGTTATCGTCGCAGTGTAGAATTGCGAACCGACGATGCTGAGTGTTGGTTTGATTATGCATCCACATTACTCGAGAACAATCAAAGCCAAGAAGCAGCCAACGCATACCAGCGTGCCATTTCTTGTCGACCCACATGGGCCGAAGCGTACTTGGCTTTGGCAAAGGTTTACTCACTTATGGGACTCAATGACGAAGCCCTGGTTCAACTCAATCAAGCAATCATGTTGGACGGTACAAAGCGTCAAGCGTTCGAAAAGGAATTTGCGGAGGCGCGTCCCGGTCGTAAACTCTTCGATCAACTGCCAAAGATTGGAAGTTTCATCAACCCTTAAGATCGGTGGCAACCAAGGAATAGCGTCGGGACAAAAGAGTCTTATGTGGAAAACTCAGACAGAGAACTCAACAGCGAACTGTAGTCGCAATGAGCGAAAAAGTACGAAAAATGAACGCCGACAAAATACTGTCGGCGTTTTTCGTTTTTAAGGGAAAAATGAATTTCTTTTAAGTTGAGTGTGTATGCTCTTCTGACTAAGTTAGGTCTACCAAATCCACGATTGCATGTCCAATCTCATTTTATAGTAACCATGAAGCGTTCATTGTATTTGATCGCAGGGGTGTTCATCGTTAGTTGCTTCATGCTGCTTGTCGGAAATCAGCAGCTACGAGCGGAGCGTATGACTCCTGCAAATTTGTCCGGTTTTGTTGAAAACCGTGGCCAGTGGACCGGCGATTTTAGCTATCGAGCCAAGAGCGGTAATGTCAGCACCTGGATAACCCCCACGGGTATGGTGTTTGACGTTCGCGGTGCTTCGATCAAGACCGGTCGTCGTGTTGAGTCTCCTTCTAAATTCCGTAGTATGACAGAAAGCATGGTGGACGAAGAGCTCGTTCAACACCATGCTGTTTTTGTCTCCTTCGACGGTGCCCATGCGGCATCGATGCAACCGAGCGGAACTATTGAAGGAAGCTACAATTTCTTGCAAGGTGCAGACCGAAGTACATGGGTGCAAAACGTTCCGCACTATAGCTCTGTAACCATGAAGGGTCTTTACAACGGTGTTGATGCCTTTGTAACAATGGTGAACAATGCTCCTCAATACAACTTCATCGTAGCGCCGGGTGCTGATGCATCACAGATTGCAATGAAGATTGAAGGTGCTACTTCACTGAGCACAAGCAATGGTGAATTGGTGATCGGCACAAGTTGTGGTCAACTTCGCAATGGGTCCATCTACGCATACCAATTGGTCGATGGTAAGGAACAGAAAGTAGCATGTAGCTTCCGCGTTGAGAACAACACGGTTCGCTTCGATGTGGGAAGCTATGACAAGGGACACACCTTGGTTATTGATCCTATTGTCTATGCTACCTATGTAGGCGGAGATGATCTTGATGTCGTAACCTCATCGGCTCGTATCGCATCAAGCGGCGACATGATTGTCATTGGTTATTCGACCTCTTCAAACTTCCCCAAGACAAGCGGATCGTACACCTCGCCTGCAATTGGCGCGGAGGATGCATTTGTGATCAAGTATGATCCCAAACTATCGAAGATGTTGTTCTGTACAATTGTCGGTGGATCTTCAACAGACAAGCCCTGGGATGTTTGTATTGCACGTAACGACCAAAGCGATGACATTCTCGTCGTGGGTGAAACGAGCTCAAACAACTTCCCGACAAAGTCCGGTTCTTATAAGCAAAATCAACAAGGCTTGGTCGATGCTTTCGCGTTTCGATTGATGAATAACGGAACCGATCTCAAGTGGTCAACCTACTTCGGTGGTTCCAATGGTGACGACCGTGCATATTCCGTCTGCGTTTCAGGTTCAAACCAAGTTATTTTCTGCGGATCAACCACGTCAACCAATTTCCCGGCAACAGCCGGCGTTGGTTACAAGACCGCTCTTGGAAAGATGGACGGTTTTTGTGCACGCATTGGTTCCAACGGTGGAACTCTTGAGTATGCAACCTACTATGGCGGAAGTGGCGACGATCGATGCACAGCAGTGAATATGGCTGCTACGAAGGAGAACATAGCATGTGTTGTTGGTGAAACCAACAGCGGAAACTTGCCGTTGTATCCAACGAAAACCACAGGTGGTGGCGGAGGTGGACCGCCGGTGACGACTATCCTTGCTCCGCAAAAAACAATGAAGGGCGTCACAGACTGCTTCTTCGTACAATTCAATTCAAGTGCATCCGGCACTCCGAATTTTAGTACCTATTTCGGTGGCAACGGCCAGGACTTCCCAACGTCAATTCTTGTGAACGCTGCGGGTGTCGTAACCTTGGCTGGTGGAACACAATCAACAGACCTCTCGCAGATTCTGAATTACCAATCGACTAAGCACGCCGGCCAAGAGTGTCTTTTGGCTCAGATAAATGCGACCGGAGATGCCTTTACCATGACCGCCTATTTTGGAGGCAATGGTGCCGATGTCGCTCTCGACTTTGATACCGACGATGGTACAAATCTCTTCCTGGTTGGTCGTACATCGTCAAGTGACCTTCCGACCACTGACGACGCCGAGCAAAAGACATTTTCAACCGGTGGCTCCGATGGCTTCATCACGAAAATTGGCTCTTACATTAACATGCGTTATTGCAGCTACATAGGCAGCAAAAGTGCAGACTCCATCAATACGATCACCGTTGTTGATATGCAGAACGCGTATTTGGGCGGTTTAGTATCGAACACGATGAAAACCACTGACAGTGCGGCTCAGAAAACAATGGGTGGTGCCGCTGACGGCTACTTCGCAAAGTGGACGTTCAGCGCTTTGGCAGTCAATACACCTGCAACCGGTGATAAAAAGTGCGCCGGATTACCAATTTCTGCAACTTGGTTTGCATCGAATTCGGAAACGGGCGACAAGTATTTGATCGAGTATTCTGCGGACAACGGCACTACATGGACCACGATCAAGAAAGATCATGCCGGTCTCAGTTATAACTGGACTATTCCGGCCACGCTGGCAGGTGGTACCAACTACCGCATTCGCGTAACGAATCAAATTACCGGGCAGTCTGCAATCAATCCCGGCGCGTTTACGGTTTTAGCAGCTCCGTCAGTGAGCTCGATCAGCCCTGACACTTCCCTCTGTATCGGCCAAGCTGTAACATTGAATGTTGTTGCCAGTGGTGACAATCTCTCTTATCAGTGGCGTCGTGCAGGTCAAGCTATTGGTGGTGCTACTCAGGCTTCCTATGCTATCACTGCCGCCACATCTGCAGACTCTGCGTCATTCGATTGTATCGTAAGCGGAACATGTACACCGTCGAAAACTTCGACAGCTTGTTTTGTACGTGTTTTTCGTGGTCCTACTGTATTGACGCAACCAACGAACGTAACTATCCATTCCGGAAAGCAAGCGCACTTCGAAGTTGTTGCCGCCGGCAAGAATCTTCGTTATCAATGGCAGTATAATGGAAGCAACGCTTCCGGTGCGACCAATGCTACCTATGATTTCTTTGCCCAAGCTCAAGATGCCGGTTCATATCGTTGTATCGTTACAGGAGATTGTGGTACCGATACTTCGAAAGTTGCGACCTTGACCATCGACGATACTGGTGTTCCGGAAGATGTATCTTTCGATGGTGCTCTGCAGCTCTCTAGCTTCTCACCAAATCCGACGAGTGACATTGCTCGAGTTGTTGTGAACAGCAGCCGTGCATCGGCACTCGACTACATTGTATTCAATGAGTTGGGACAAATCGTGATCAAAGGAAGCGCAGAAGCACCCGCCGGATCGTCCAATGGCAGCTACCAAAGCAACTTCGGACTTAATACAAGTAGCTTGCCACAAGGTGCATATAAGTTGATGATCATCAGCGGCGATACTCGCGTCTTCAAGAGCTTTATAGTTCAGCGCTAAGCCTGGATTCGCAGTAGTATAGCAGCTCTATTTTTCTGAAGGGTTGAAAGCACAGCTTTCAACCCTTTTTTTTTCTTCGTATGCTGAGTTCAGTGACGAGGTCTCTCCATCTGCACGTTCAATAGCACCAGCTCATAAGCAGATGCCACCAAGATAAAAACGGACAATTCTGGCTGAAAATGAAGAAAATTCCCTTATGGTGCCGAAAATTCGAGTAAATCCGACTAAAAAAATCGTATTTTCGTCTATGCATTTGGAGCGGAGTCACAGGGCGCAACTTTTGGTTGGCCAAGAACAGCTGTGATGGCTTCCGGAACAGGCACGGAAAACGGATAAACGAGATTACTATGTCGGAAAACACAGACATCTTACAGGAAATCACTTCTCGCGAATACGAGTTTGGATTTGTCAGCAATGTTGAGCAGGACATCATCCCGTTTGGCCTGAGCGAAGACGTTGTTCGCATGATTTCAGCCAAGAAGGAAGAGCCGGAGTGGATGTTGAATTATCGTCTCAAAGCCTACCGTCATTGGCTGACCATGCAGGAACCCAAGTGGGCAAATGTTCACTATCCTGCCATTGACTACAACGCGATTAGCTACTATGCTGAGCCGAAGAAGAAACCGACGCTCAATTCTATGAACGAGGTGGATCCGGAGTTGCGCGAGACATTTGAGAAGCTTGGAATCTCTTTGGCCGAGCAAGAACGACTCAGTGGTGTGGCCGTTGACGCGGTATTCGATTCAGTCTCGGTCGCTACGACTTTTCGCTCAAAGTTAGCCGAGATGAATATCATCTTCTGCTCTATGAGCGAGGCCATTCGTGAGCACGGAGATCTTGTACAGAAATATCTCGGAAGCGTTGTGCCGCACACCGACAATTACTTTTCTGCACTCAACGCAGCGGTCTTTAGTGACGGCTCGTTCTGTCACATCCCTGCAGGAGTACGTTGTCCAATGGAGCTAAGCACCTACTTCCGTATCAACGCCGCAAACACCGGTCAGTTTGAGCGAACCCTCATTGTGGCCGAAGAGGGTGCTTACGTGAGCTATTTGGAAGGTTGCACGGCGCCCATGCGCGATGAAAACCAATTGCATGCCGCAGTGGTAGAAATCGTTGCGCAAAAGAATGCAGAAGTGAAATACAGCACAGTACAAAACTGGTATCCGGGCGACAAAGATGGTAAAGGTGGTATTTACAACTTCGTGACAAAGCGTGGTATCTGCGCAGGCGAACGTTCGAAAATTTCATGGACTCAAGTTGAGACCGGTTCATCAATTACCTGGAAGTATCCCAGTGTGATCCTCAAGGGCGATGACTCCGTCGGCGAGTTTTACTCAGTGGCCGTTACCAATAACATGCAGCAGGCAGACACCGGTTCGAAAATGATTCACCTTGGCAAGAACACGCGCTCACGAATTGTCAGCAAGGGTATCTCAGCAGGACGCAGTCAGAATTCTTATCGCGGTCAGGTGCGTGTGAATGCAGGAGCCGAAAACGCTCGGAATTTCTCGCAATGTGATTCGCTGTTGCTTGGAGATACTTGCGGTGCACACACTTTTCCATACATCGATGTCTACAACAAGTCTGCGCAAGTGGAGCATGAAGCGACGACGTCGAAGATTGGCGAAGACATTTTGTTTTATTGCAATCAACGTGGAATCAGCACCGAGGATGCAGTAGCCATGATCATCAACGGCTATGCAAAAGAAGTCCTCAAGCAGCTTCCCATGGAGTTTGCCGTTGAAGCTCAAAAGTTGTTGGCGATTTCACTCGAAGGCAGTGTTGGATAAAACGCTGAAGATCGCGTAACCTGCGCTTAGATCTTCGTGCTAGCTCTGCGCTAGCCGGTCGAGTTGCATAACGAGATGCGCTTCGATAAGAAGTATGCAAGCCGAACGAGTGTTTTTTGGAGCGCTCTGAGCTTGAAAGAAAAACCTAAGTCGGCGATAGTCAAACACAATATTCGTACACACGAGAAAATGACACCATTATTAGAAATCAAGAATCTGCATGCCAGCGTTGAAGGCAACGAGATTTTAAAGGGTATCAGTTTGAGTGTGAACCCGGGTGAGGTTCATGCGATCATGGGACCAAACGGTTCCGGAAAAAGCACACTGGCAAGCGTGTTGTCCGGTCGATCCGATTACGAGGTCAGCGAAGGACAGATTTTGTTCAACGGCAAAGAGCTGCTTGAGTTGTCGCCTGAGGACCGTGCGCGTGATGGCGTCTTTGTTGCATTCCAATATCCGGTAGAGATCCCGGGTGTGTCGACCGCAAACTTTCTGAAAACGGCAGTGAATGAAGTTCGCAAGCACCGTGGACAGGAACCTCTGGATGCCATGGAGTTTTTGAAGCTCATGAAGCAGCGCGCAGCGCTGGTTGAAATGGATCCCGCGTTCTTTTCACGTTCGCTCAATGAAGGCTTCAGCGGTGGCGAAAAGAAGAGAAACGAAATTTTCCAGATGGCAATGCTGGAACCAACATTGTCCATTCTGGACGAAACAGATAGCGGTTTAGACATCGATGCACTAAAGATCGTATCGCATGGAGTCAACGCTCTCAAGTCTGCAAACAATGCCACTATCGTGATTACACACTATCAGCGCCTTCTCGACTATATCGTGCCGGACATCGTGCACGTTTTGGTAAAGGGAAAAATTGTCATGAGCGGTCCGAAAGAGCTTGCTCTGGAGCTTGAAGCCAAGGGTTACGACTGGGTGAAAGAAGAGGTTGCCGCATAGTATGAATGAGCTCAAGAAAATACTATCTGAGCAGTATCGAGTTGAAGATGCTCAGCTAAATGGTGTACGCGGCAGCGAGTGGCACAAGCGTCGTCAACATGCGTTTGAGCAATTCAGCGCTATTGAATTTCCGACACAGCGCACGGAAGATTGGAAGTTTGTCAACCTGCAAAGCATGTTGGCTACGACATATAGCACAGATGTTCAATCAACGCTTCGCTATGATCAGGTCGAACAGATAGGCACCGATACGGACCATCATCAGCTGATCTTCGTGAACGGTCGGCTTGTAACGGAGTGGACTCGCCAACACGAGATGACATTTGTGATGAGTAGTCTGCATGCGGCATACGAAACGCACCGTGAGTTGATAGACAAACATTTGGCGCAACATCTGCCAAGCGATCGAAACGCCTTCGTTGCCGGCAACACAGCCTGCATGAACGATGGTGCGTTTGTCTACGTGCCACGTTCCGCAACTGTTTCCAAAGATCTTCACATACTCAATATTATCGATGCTCGTGAATCGGCGCGTGTCGTTCAACCACGCAACTTGATTCTTCTTGAAAGAGCATCCTCTTTGAGCATTGTTATGCGAACTATTACTATCGGAGCCCATGTATCGCTGAGCAACCAAGCCACCGAGCTCGTAATAGATGCGGACGCTCGTTTTGAGTGTGTCAGTATACAAGATGACAGCGCATTGGCAAACAGCATAACGAACCTGCAATGCGAGCAGTCAGCGAATAGTCACTCGCGATTTGTCACAGTGAGTTTGAGTGGGGCGGTAGTTCGTAATGATCTTGGAACACGTTTACTCGAGCGTGGTGCAGAAGCTCACATGTTCGGATTGTACAGTATTGCGGGTTCCAGCGTCGTTGACAATCATACCGTGATGGATCATGCAGCAGCGCACTGTCACAGTAACGAGCTGTATAAAGGTATACTTGATGCTTCGTCGCAGGGTGTGTTCAACGGTAAGATTTTCGTGCGACAAGACGCTCAGAAGACCTTGGCTTACCAATCGAATCGCAATGTGATTTTGTCCGATCGGGCCGGCGTCAACACGAAACCTCAATTGGAAATTCTTGCCGACGATGTGAAGTGCTCACATGGCTGCACCGTTGGTACTTTAGACGAAGAAGCTTTGTTCTACTTGCGCGCTCGAGGAATCGGTGAGCAACAAGCGCGTGCGCTTCTGCTTACCGCCTTCGCTGAAGACGTTAGTTCAAACATTCGTGATGAAGCCGTACGTGGCTTCGTCAATGCCAAAATTGAGTCCCAACTGCTCACTACTCACGAATAACCGTGGATCAGGCATTGTTACGATATCGCGAAGATTTTCCTATCCTAAGCACTGTAGTACACGGAAAGAAACTCGTGTACCTGGACAATGCAGCCACGGTACAGAAGCCTTCCGTCGTCATCGACAGCATACAGGACTATTACAGTCATACAAATTCAAACGTGCATCGCGGCGTACATCTCCTTAGCCAGAAGGCGACAGACGCATTTGAGCATGCCCGAGAGATTGTACGAGAACATCTCAACGCATCGTCGGTTCAAGAAATCATCTACACGCGGGGTACGACGGAGTCCATCAACTTGGTTGCACGTGCGTATGGAGATCACTTCATTACGAAAGACGACGAGATTATTCTCTCGCACATGGAACATCACTCGAACATTGTGCCGTGGCAGATGCTCTGTGAACGTGTCGGTGCGCACATTCGCGTCATTCCGGTTACCGACTCCGGTGAATTGGACATGGATGCCTTCGCGACTATGCTCAACGGGCGAACCAAACTTGTGAGCCTTGTGTACGTCTCCAACGCACTTGGTACGATCAATCCTGTCCGGGATGTTATTGCGAAAGCGCATGCCGTGGGTGCGAAAGTTATGTTGGACTGTGCTCAGGCAGCTCCGCATTTGAAGATCGATGTTCGAGAATTGGACTGTGATTTCCTTGCTTTCTCCGGACACAAAGTCTACGCACCGACAGGAATCGGTATTCTCTTTGGAAAGAAAGATCTACTTAATGCCATGCCTCCATTTATGGGCGGTGGCGATATGATTCACTCGGTGAGCTTTGAGAAAACGACCTACAATCAATTGCCTAACAAGTTCGAGGCCGGCACGCCACATATCAGCGGAGCCATTGCGCTAGGTCGCGCTCTTCAATACATCGATGCGATCGGTCTGGACCGCATCGCAGAACACGAAGCAGATCTATTGGCATATGGAACCCGGCGCTTTTCCGAGTTAGACGAAGTGCGAATAATAGGTCAAGCGCAACACAAGGCAGGTGTGATCTCGTTTACCTTACGAAATGTCCATCCGCATGATGTCGGCACCTTTCTCGACCGAGAGGGTGTTGCTATTCGGGCCGGACATCACTGTGTGCAACCCTTGATGAAACGATTTGGAGTGCCCGCTACAAATCGCGCTTCTTTTGCATTGTACAATACGCGGGAGGAAATCGACCTCTGCGTGCAAGCGTTGAAGAAGGTTCTTGAGTTCTTTGCGTGAACATGAGGTACAGTCGATATGAGCAATGTCATGTCTTCCGACCTGTCGGTGAATAAGTCTGATAAACTTGAAAACGCATCTGAGAGGAGACTCAAGACACGAGTGAAACTCAAAGTTGAAGGTCTTCGGTTCGGTCCGGGCTATGAAGTTAATGTGCGGTCGATCGTCGTGATGTACGATGTTCGATTCACTCAACACAGATGAGCTGAGATGCACGTCAAAGTGATAATGAACTGCCATGTGGTCTGAGCGACGAACAATTTTCGGAACACGGCTGCAGTGAACGTAGGAGGATGAAATGATGCACGAGAACGACGAATTACGCGAACTCTATCAAGAAGTTATTCTTGATCACAATAAGTCGCCACGCAATTACGGTCGCATGGAGCACCCCACACATCATGCTGAGGGGTTCAACCCCTTATGCGGAGATCATTTGCAGATGTTTCTGCAAATCGAAAATGGAGTGATTCAAGATGTGCGTTTCGAAGGTGACGGTTGTGCGATATCTAAGGCATCGGCTTCAATTATGACCGGTGAACTCAAAGGCAAAACCGTCGAAGAAGCGGAAAAAATTTTCGATTCATTTCAAGATACCGTAACGGGCCGCTTGAATGCAGAAGAAGAACCAATGCTTGGAAAGTTGAGTGTGATTAGCGGTGTGCGTGAGTTTCCGGTACGGATCAAATGTGCAACCTTGGCGATGCATACCGTGAAAAGCGCTTTACATGGAATATCCCTAACCTCTACTGAGGAAGAGCAACAATAGGAGTCAGCATAAGTCGCCAACAAAGAACTGCGCCATGTGCACCTTGTCGCATTCATGTTTCCGATTGAGGCACAGTAAACCAATAAAGAGGAGTTGCCGTGACGGAAGAGCAATCATCGAAATCATCAGATCCTGCGGCGTCGTCAGTAGAGCCGAACGGAGCAACGGATTTGTCGTCCATACCTTCTGTCGGCAGCGTTAGCAAAGCAGAGCTGAAAGAGCGTATCGTAGAGCAGATCAAGACGGTCTACGATCCTGAGATTCCCATGAATGTATATGATTTGGGATTGATTTACGACATTAGTGTAGACGACTCACTGGTGGCTCAGATCCTTATGACCCTTACTGCACCGGGATGCCCTGCCGCAGGAATTCTTCCTGTGGAGGTTGCAAATGCTGCAAAAAAGGTAAGCGGAATAGCTGATGCAAAGGTTGAGCTGACCTTTGATCCACCGTGGAGCATGCAGATGATGCCGGAGTTTGTCAAGCTTGAGCTAGGATTGTTTTAATGCTTCGATTATCGAAAAAAGTTGAATACGCGTTACTTGCTTTGCAGCACACCACGTGTGCCGAAGGTGAAGTGTGTACCGTTAAAGCCATGGCGGAACGCTATTCGATATCGTTCGAGCTGCTGGCAAAAGTCATGAGCACCTTGTCAAAAAACGGAATCGTGCAGTCAATTCAAGGCGTTAACGGCGGTTTTGTTTTGGCACGTCCGGCGCATGAGATCTCCATTCGTTCAGTGATTCGTGCTGTTGAAGGCGACCGCGCGCAATTGATTGAGTGTGGCTCTCATGACCAGGGAACTTGTTCGATTGAAGACAGCTGTACGATAAAACATCCTTTGCTTCGACTACAGCATGTTATCGACTCGGCATTGGAGTCGATGTCGGTAGCCGAGCTTAGTCCGAAGCACTCACGGACCGAGACCTTTGTTCCACTCCTTCTTACACAAGGGTAGGGCAATTGAATCGAAGCCGAAGTCGGCAACAACATCGTGAGTGTTCGCCGTATCGTAAAGATAATGTGCTTGGAAGAGGATCTCGGATCTATTTATGGAAGATCACAAGAAGATTACATATACAAACGTTTACCTACAATTTATTGGAGTAAAAAATGACTATCGATTTGAACCCTCGCGTTGCACCCGAAGATCTTGGTGTAACCAGCATTTCAACCGGTATTGTTGGAGCCGACGAGAGCGACAACATTAACATCACAAACAAAGCAATAGGCGAAGTCAAGAAGATCAAGGAACAAAACAGCATCCCTGCCGAGTATGGCCTGCGTGTAGGCGTTAAGGGTGGTGGTTGCTCCGGAATGAGCTATACTCTTGGCTTCGACGCTGCGCCAAAAGAGCGCGATGTAGTCTTGGATGCAGAAGGAGTGAGCGTCTATATCGACACAAAGAGCTTGTTCTACTTGATGGGTGTTACGCTTGACTATAGTGATGGACTGATGGGAAAGGGATTTACGTTTAATAATCCCAATGCGACAAAGACCTGCGGCTGTGGCTCTTCGTTCGGCGTCTAAGAAATGTTAAGGTGAAGAATTGTTTTTAGGCGTGTGCTTCGCACACGCTTCACAAAAATCATAGGAGAATAACGATGGCTGAATGGAAGTTTAATTCTCGCCCTTACAGCGATGAAGAAGCAAAAGAGTTGTTGAAAGATGTTATGTCGGCTGAAACATCCGACTGGCACTACAACACTCATCACAAGGGATATGTTACCTTTCTCAATAAGATAGAAGCTGAGTTGCCCAATGCCGACAAAGCTGCAGCAAATGGCAATTGGTCGACCTTCGGCGAACTCAAGCGCCGCTTAACCTGGAATCACGCCGGCACGGTACTGCACGACGTCTTCTGGTCTGTGCTCGGTGGCGATGGCGATACGAGCAAAGGCCCCGAGGTCGTTGCTGCCATAGAGAAAGAGTTTGGTAGCATGGACGCATGGAAGGCTGACTTCAAGGCGAGCGCTACCGCTGCCAAGTTGAGTGGCTGGGGAGTCCTGGCATTCGATCAGCTCTATAGCGGTCGCTTACTCAATGTGTTGGTCGATGAGCATCATTATGGAGCTATCTGGGGCGGTATTCCTTTGATCGCATGTGATGTTTTTGAACATGCCTATTACCACAAGGATGGTCCCGCTCGCGCAAAGTACATTGAGAATTTCCTCAATAATCTTCACTGGGGACGTATCAATGAACGCTATCTAAAGTTTGTGAGATAATATTATCCCTTCAGTGAGCGCTGCATAAGCGTAAACATGAAAGTGCTACATGACATGGTTTTTTCAACAAAGGCTCCTTTTCGGAGCCTTTGTTGTTTAGTGTAACTGCTCGTTCCGAGACTCTTCCGGACCTAGCTCCTACGTACATTTCCTATACCTCAATTCTGAAGTGTAGTGTTAAACAGGTGTTATTAGCTCACAAGTGGGAAACCATGATGTAACTTCTTGTAATACTATCGTGTCCTCCTGCTAAGAACGCGACAAGAATCTCGAAGCTGAGTAGAGTATACCGGTCTAGCCTAGAGTCTTGCGCATGTGTTTCACTACAAGTCAGGAGATGCCATGGAAGAGTTTGTTTCCTTTGTTCAGAGCGCCACCATCCGAGCTGCTCGATTGCATCAAGAGGATATTCGCAAAGACACCCTGCAAGGATTCTTGTTGACCATGGCGGCTTTCTTTGTGGTTGGGCTGCTTGCGATTCGCTTGCAGCACTCACCTTTGACTATTACAGATCCGGGGATTTCGAGTATCGATATCGTTGACATACCCAGTGAGAAGCCCTACATAGCACCTGAGACAAGAGTGCAGGCTCGTTCAGAGGTGGGTGATCGTTTTATTGGTCGACCGGACAGTGTGCCGACATTGAACCTGAGCGTGAACGATGTTAACAAGTCCTTGACCACCTCGACCGGCTCGAACAGTATCAATACTAGCAATGGCGGAGGTGAGCCTTCACGCTCTACATCCAATGGAGTTTCGACTTCGACCACTCAAACGAGCTATGTTGAACCGGATTTTGATGCAATACCGGAAGTCGATGCACAGGTGAATTTGTCTGCGCTGCAAGGGCATATTGAATACCCCGAAATGATGCGTCGTTTAGGTGTAAGCGGTACCGTTGTCGTTGTCGTAGCCATCAATGAGCAGGGCCGTGCTGTTCGGGCTCGCATTGAATCCACTACAGAAAGTGGTTTTAATAACGCTGCCATTAAAGCTGTCATGCAAACAACCTTTACACCCGCACGTAATGGTGGACAAGCCGTTCCAAGCTCGTTGGCGATTCCCATTCGATTTAAGATGAACTAGGAGCTGTCTAGCGCTAACGTCTGCTTTATATCTCAAAGGCTATGCATTAGGCTGTATTTTTGCCTTGTCGGCCGGATACGGTGTGTAAGGTACTTGTCCTGAGGTTTGCACACCGGAGCATCATGACTCATGAGTGGAGTGATGACCAGATTCGGCGCGACCGGAAAAAAAATCGATAGTACTCAAGCGCCAATGAGCAAAGCAATACAACCTGATGAATCGGTGCGTTCTTTGAACTACGACGATTCCTTACAGTTTTATGTAAACGAGATATTTTTCTCGATCCAAGGTGAAGGAAGTCGTGCAGGTTTGCCCTGCATATTTGTTCGTCTGCAAGGCTGCTCTCTTCGGTGTAGCTGGTGCGACACACGCTATGCTCTTGACCATCACAAAGATGGCGAGTGGATGTCGGCTGCAATGATCTGTGAACGCATTCGGACACTTCCGTGTCGCTTTGTTGAGTTTACCGGAGGCGATCCTCTCGAACAACGCAACATCTATCCGCTGTTGACGAAACTCTGCGATGAGCAGTACGAGGTAGCTATCGAAACAGGTGGACATGTTGATGCATCCTATGTCGACGAACGCGTTATTCGGATCATCGACGTGAAGTGTCCGGGCTCACTTATGAATAGTCTAAATCATTGGAAGAATTTGGAGTCACTCAGAAGTAGCGATGAGCTAAAGTTTGTCATTGCTGACAGAGCCGACTACGACTACGCCTTGGAGATACTCAAAAGCTATTCCCTTGAGGGACGTTGCGCTGAGATCTTGTTTTCTCCTGTGTTTGCAAAGTGTTCGGCTGAAGAGCTCAGTAACTGGATTCTTGCGGATGGTTTATCGGTTCGCCTTCAACTTCAGATGCACAAATTCATCTGGAACCCCGAAAAAAGAGGGGTGTGAGTTTGCACTCACACCCCTGCGTCACCTGTTCCGAGTACCCTTAGTTAACGGGTACCGATCTCCTTAGATTTCGTTGCTATGAACCATACCGTCGAAGGTAATGGCTTCTTGAACCAAACCGTGCTTCTTTGAAAAGAGGTGCTTGAGACGTGCGAATATGTAGTAAACGGTTGGGACGAGAACCAATGTCAAGAACATGGAACTTGTCAAGCCGCCGATCAAAGCCCAAGCCAAGCCTGACTTCCACTCACTACCGGCGCTGTGGCTGAAGGCAATCGGGAACATCCCGAAGATCATTGCTACCGTTGTCATGGCAATGGGACGTAAACGAACCTCACCCGCTTCCATGAGAGCCTCTCGTAAGAGCATTTTCTTTTCGTTGCGATTTTGATTGGTACGGTCTACAAGCAAGATCGAGTTCTTCATTACCAGACCAATAAGCATGATAAAGCCTAGCATGGTGAAAATCGACATGCTCTTCATTGCTAAGGCCAGTGCCATGAACGCGCCCAGCGGAGCTACGAACACAGAAAAGAGATTCACCAGCGGATACGTATACGAGTCATAGAGTGCAACCATGATAAGGTACACGAAGACGAGTCCGCCTAAGATTGCAATACCCATGTCACCAAAGCCATCGCGTTGATTCTTTACGTCACCAAAGTAAGCGTAGCTAACACCTGCGGGAAGTTTATCCTTCAAGCGTGCATCAAGATCATTGGCAATATCGCCCGCGCCTTTGCCAACAGGTTGAGCCATTACACGAACTGATGGAATACGTTCACGTCGCTCGAGCTTCGTTGTACCTGTACTCAATTCGAGTTTAGCGAACTGCTTCACCTGCACTTGTTGTCCTGCGCGATTTGCGATCGTCAAGTCTCCTAGACGATCCACATTTACTCGGTCTTGCTTGCGTAAGCGAACACGAATGGGATATTCCGTGGTGCCGATACGGAACTTCGCATCATCATTTCCCTGAAGTGCAATGCTTAGCGCCGATCCTACCTCACCAATGCTTAATCCAAGTGAAGCAAGTTTCTCGCGATCTATCTCGATACGAGTTTCAAACTTTCCTTCTTCCGAGCTTAAACGCACGTCGGTCGTGCCTTGCATTGCGCGCAGGGTGTCCATGACCTGTCTGGCAGCTTTCATGACTTGCGTACGATCGGCACCGCTGACGATGGCTTGTACCGGACTGTCGTTGGCACTACCAAAAATACCGATGGGGTTTACACGGACCTTTGCGCCCGGTATTGCCAGAATGTGTTGTTTGATGGCGTTACCAACTTCTTCGGTTGTGCGCTTGCGGTCTTTAGCCGGTACCAACGCCACATTGAATTCTGCGATGTTGTTTTGAGTTTGTGCACCTAGAAATGCGTTTGAAAATGTACCAACGCTTGTGATGACACGATTGCGCTCCGGCAAAGCATTGAGGAATTTCTCAATGTCGATTGCCAGCTGATTTGTTTTGTCAACATCTGTACTTGGCGGAAACTCAACTGTAACAGCGAACTCTCCACGATCAGCCTGTGTGATGAACTCTTGGTTGATAAGCTTGTTCTTAAACAATACAGGAATGATTCCGCAAGAGCCGAAGCTCATGACCACAACCAAGGCCATTGTCCAACCATTCTTCAGTACAATACCGATCAGCTTTGCGTAGTTCTCTTCGACCGATTTAAACCAAGCATTGAAGGCCAATGCAATGCGACCCATTAAGGTACCCTTCGTTAAGGTTTCGAGCTTTGCAAAGCGCGATGCAAGGATGGGTGTAATGGTAAAGGAAACGAGCAGGGAGAACATCGTTGAGATAACAACCACTAAGGCAAACTCGCGCATGATGTTTCCTACGATACCGCTTACCAAAGACAAGGGTAAGAATACCGCAACGTCTACCAAAGTGATAGAGAGTGCTGCGAAGCCAATCTCGTTACGTCCGCGAATCGAGGCGGACATTCGATCTTCGCCGCGCTCAAGGTGGTGATAAATGTTTTCTAAAACCACGATTGAGTCATCGACCAAGATTCCGATAACCAGCGACAATCCAAGTAGCGTCATGAGATTCAGCGAGAAGCCGAATGCCCAAATACCAACCAGTGTTGAAACCAACGATGCCGGAATGGCAATCATGACTATCAGAGAGTTGCGAAGGCTGTGCAAGAAGAGCAACATGACCAAGGCCACAATGATGATTGCCAGGAAGAGATCTGTCTTTACGGCATTAGCAGCGTCGAGGGTGAAAATGGATGAGTCTACTGCTATGTCAAGATCAAGGTTGATATTGGTGTGAGCCGCTTTAAGGTCTGCGACTTTCTTATGAATGAGTTTCGCGACTTCCACGGCGTTGGCATCGTTCTGCTTCTGTATACTGATGCCGATGTTGTCTTTGCCATTGAGACGACTGAATGTTGTGATTTCCGCAACACCATCCACGACTTCACCGATATCGCACAGACGAACATCGCCACCCTGTCGCGAGCGACCAACCACAAGCTTCGACAAATCGTCTACACTCGTGTATTTTCCGGCCAGGCGTACTACGAATTGATTTCCGGATTCTTTTACGTTTCCTGTCGGAAAGTCAAGGTTTCCGGCCACGACAGCTTGTTGAATGGAGCTTAGGGACAATCCGTATGCTTGGATTTTCGCCGCATCAAGATTCACACGGATTTCTCGCTGCTGGCCACCGCTAATAAACACGTTCCCTACGCCATTGATCTTCGTGAGTTCAGGCTTGATAAAATCAAGCACAAACTGATAAAAGGCAGCCGGAGGCATTGTTGAGGTAGCACCCATACGAATGATGGGGATCTCGTCCGGAGAAAACTTTGTAACAACCGGGTCCTTACAACCGGTTGGCAGTTGTCCACGAACTTGATTCACGGCGCGAATTACGTCTTGAACGGCGATTTCTGTTTTCGCAGTGTTTGAGAACTCAATTTGAACCTGCGAGTAGTTCTCATTCGACGTTGTGATAATCGTGTTGACCTTGTCAAGACCAGATACTCCGTCTTCAATCACTTTCGATACCGTGGTCTCCACTTCTTGCGGAGCACCACCCGGGTACACGGTTGTAATGGTGACATAGGGAGGACTGAATTTCGGTAGCAGGTTGTAGTTCAACTGACTGTAGCCAAACAGGCCAAGCACCGTCAGAATCGCGAAGAGAACCACGATGATTGACGGACGTTTGATTGCAAGTTCTGTAAGTGTCATAAAGTTCTTTTTTTCGTTGTTAGGGTGATCGTAACAAAAACGGGGTGCTTGCCGATCGCTACATTCGTCGTACCATAAGGGGAGCAGAGCTCCTATACTTAGGACGCGATTTTTACGGTGTATCCATCATTGATGGTGTTCTGACCGGCAGTCACAACCTTATCACCATTCTTCAATCCTGATCGTACTTCTACTTTACCGTTCACATCGCTACCTAACACGACAGCGCGCTTGTAGGCTTTGTTGTTCTCCACTACGTAGACTTGTGCGTCTTTAACAGAACCAACCACGGCTTCTCGGGGAATAAAGAGCGACATACCTTTGTCGATGTGCATGAAGTGGATTCGTGCAAACATGCCCGGACGTAACGCGCTCTTTCCGGTATTTGAAACAGTAACTTCCACAGGGTAGGTGTGTGCTTCATCTCCTTTGGCGCTGATGCTGCTGATTGTGCCGCTGAAGTCCTCGCCCGCAAACACTTCGGAGTTTACACGCACGCTTTGTCCTTCATGCATTTGAACAACATCACGCTCAGCAACTTGCAGCTTCACTTTGATCTTGGAGAGGTCCATAACCGTACACACAACGGTACCACTTTGCATGTTGTTGACCATGGAACCCACATCGGCAAAACGAGCCACGACGACGCCACTGATCGGCGACTTAATGCGAGTATCGTTATATGCACGGCGCGCCATTACTAGTTGCTGTTCGGCTAGTTTGTATTGTAACTCGATTGCATCCCATTGTGCAGCGGATATCGATTTCTCAGACAACAAATACTTGGAACGCGAACTGTCTTTCTGCGCTTTTTCAAAGTTTGCTTCTGCGGTCTTGAGTTGTGAGAGTCGAACCTCGTCGTCAACTTGATAGAGAACCTCACCGGCTTTCACGTTCTGTCCAACACGAATGTTGCACTTCGTGATGCGGCCGTTTACTTCCGCTGTCACGTTGACTTCGTTGTTTGCCAGTGTCGTACCTACAAGCGAGAGCTCATCATCGAGTTTAGCTTCGCTAACCGTTGCCACACTGACCGGAAACTCCGTTTGTACCACGTTGTTGGTGTTCTTTTCTTCAATCTTCTTCTTGTTTGACAAAAGAGTGAAAACGATAATGGCCACAGCTGCGACGACCAATCCTATGTATACATATTTCTTCATGGTGATCCTATAAAAGACAGTTGTAATTGGCAAGAGAATAGCTGCCGAGAGCACAACTCTCGGTTCAGACCGTCAAATGTTCGAGGTCTTACTTACCCAACGAACGGTTTAGTTTTGCAACGGCAAGTTCGTAGTCAACAATTGCTGAAATTTTGTTGACTTTTGATTGCAGGAGGAGAGTTTCTGACTCGATGACTTCTGTGCCGGTTGCCGTACCTGCTTTATAGCGACTGGCAGTAATCGAGTTGTTTTCAGTTGCTTGTCCGAGTGCTTCCTCAGCGACACGAATTCGTTCTTTAGCCGGTGTCAAAGCCAGATAGTTTTGCGTGGCTTCAACACTCATACCGTCGCGCATAGCACTCAGTCCTTCTTCCGCTTGCGCTTTCTGCGCTGAAGCTTGATCGGCTTGATGCTTCGGTGTCATCCAATTCCACAGATCCCACTGAAGATTGATTCCCAATGCCCAGGTTCCGTCGAACTCAGCGTGCGAAGGGAAGATGCGTTGATTAGGATTTGCATAGACGTATTGAGCACTCGCTGCGATTTGCGGGTAGTAGCCACCATTTGCGGCATCGATGCCGCGATCGGCAGCGAGTACACGCATTTCATTCGCCATGAAATCCGGACGTGTCTTCAGTGCTTCGCCAATGGCACCTTGAATGTCAAACGACGATTCGTTCGATCCCGCCGGTACAGAGCTTAGTTCAAGAGCGGTGTTCAATGGCTGGCCAATCAAATTGTTCAGTGCCAATTGTAGAGAGTTGCAGCTTTGCTCTGCATCCAGCGACATAACACGTACATTTCCGAGTTGGACCTTTATTTTCAGCAGGTCGTTATTGGTAATCATTCCAGCTTTGAACAAATTCTCGCCGTCCTTTACACGAGCTTCCAATTGCTTGATGGATTCGTTTGCAGACTTGCGTAGATCGCGAGCCTTATAAAGAGCCCAGTATGTCAACGTGATGTTGTAGACGGTGCTGCTCTTGTCATTCTGGAGATCATACATTGCAGCCTTTGCGCTGTAGTCCGCAATGTCCTTAGCCGCAGTCAATCGGTTTCCCGCAAACAATATTTGTGTGGCTGTGAGACTAAGGGAATAGTTGTCCAACACCGGGTTCGCCAGTGTGATTTTTGTTCCGGGAGAAAAGGGATTGTCGAATTGCGAGGGTCCAACATCGCTTAGTCGATTGTACGAGCCCTGAAGCTTTAAAGAAGGCAGCATAGCACTGCTGTTCTCTTCTGATTTCGCCTCGGCTTGCACTACTTTTTGCTTCGATACTTTCAGAAGTTTAGCGGTTTCTAGAGCGCGCTTTTGAGCGTCTTCAAGAGACAATTGCAAGTTCTGCGCTTGTAGTGCGCTCGCGAACGCAACAAGACAAAGGATGGTAAAACGTGTAATGGTAGCGATGTTCATAACGAGTTCCGTTTGTGTTTCTTCGAAGTACGCGCTCATGCCGTGAAGCGCTATCCGCATCGCAGTGAAAAGAAACACGGGCCGGAAGGAGACCTTTCGTTGTGGTGGTAGTGGTGAGGAGCTTCAGTGCTCAGAGAGTGCGATTCCTGTGCCTCATACCGGCCTTTCGTGTCAATTGTCAACCGCGGAAGAGTTCGACCTATAGTACTTGTACAGCTGCACTTAGGCCGTCCTGCTCTATCTAAGCTGTCAATTCTGCCAAAAAGATCCGTTTTAGCATCTTTTAACAGAATTACAGCCAGTAACGAACGTGTTGTTCTTTTAGTTTCAAAAAAATACTCGGGAAACCAAAAAAGTTTACACGGTTTCCAAAACTAACACGGGGATTATTTCTCAAGCAAGTTTTTTTTGGGGCGTGTAAAAAAAATACCTCGAAATTGAGATGAATTAAGACAAATGTCTCCAATAATACCCTGAACTCACGCGATAAAAAACAGCCATATTGCACTACACTATGAGGCTATTTCGGTTAATAAAACTATCAATTGTGGCATGCCTGCTGCTTACCCCGCAGCTGTATGCGCATCTGGGACAGCGTCTGTTAGTCCGGTGTTCGAGCCCTGAGGAGGCGCAGCGACTATGCGCTAGCGTACCGGAGGCACGAACATTGTGGCCGGTGCACGCGCGCAGCTCGGCTCTTCGCCTTGCCTATTCTCAAGCTGAAAGTCAAAGTATTGAGAGTGAGTGTCGTTCATGGGTTATAGTTGGACTAACTGCCAGTTCAAACAGTGACAGTATGGCTCTGGCACTTCGCGCACAGTTTCGTCCTCGTTCCGTTCAGCGCTCGCGTGTCTGGACGCTGGATGCTAATGGGACGGATTCGCTGCGCTCCAAGCAATGGGCCTTGGACAAGTTGAAAGCAGAACAAGTCTGGAAACGTGCAACTGGAAGCGGTGTCGTCGTCGCCATTATTGATACCGGCATTGACTGGCTCCATCCGGACCTGGCTTCGCAGTTCCACTGCAATGCTGCAGAAGACCTGAACAATAACGGACGCTTTGACCCCTGGCCTGCCGGTGAACGAAGAGACGGAGTAAGTGGTGATATAGACTCCATCGACAATGATGCCAACGGATTTGTTGACGATGTGATTGGATACAACTTCGTAGATCAAGCAACGGCGAATCTCGGACATTGGCATCAACGAGACGCCTTTCCCTATGATGAAGTGGGACACGGTACCAATGTGGCCGGCGTGATTGCTGCCTCGCACAATAACGTCACCGGGATTAGCGGACTTGCCTTTGATGCGAAGCTGATGATTCTTCGTGCTTTCGACATCAGTGGTAATGCGGAAGAGGACGATATCGCCTCCGCTGTGCTCTATGCTGTCGACAACGGTGCGCGAGTTATCAATTGCAGTTTTGGCGACGTTGTTCGTTCATCTATCGTTCGTGATGCCATGCGCTACGCGGCAGCACACGACGTGCTGGTCATCGCCTCTTCAGGCAATACCGGGGGATCTGAGCCTCACTATCCTTCAGACTTTGCATCGTGCATGAGTGTCGGAGCGAGTACCCCTGATGACAAGCGTACGCTCTTCTCTTCGTTTGGCACCCAACTTTCTCTCATCGCTCCCGGACAAAGCATCCTTACCACGGCACTCGATGGAGATTACGCCACGGTTTCGGGAACCTCGTTCTCGGCACCGCTGACCTCCGCTGCCGCAGCCGTGTTGCTTTCTTCCGACACTTCTCTGAGTGCGGAAGATCTACGTGGAACACTGGAGCTCAATGCCTGGCCTCTTGACAGTCTCTCGTGGAGTCCAACAACAGGCGCCGGACGATTGGACCTGCTACGTAGTCTGGAACGACGTGGTTCTGTGCGAGCTTTTATCAGTGCACCTGAAGTAGATGCCATTGTTCATCGATCTTCACGCTCCGAGATTGAAATCATTGGCTGCGTCAATGTTCCTTTGTTGCGTTCGTGGTCAGTCGAGATAGCGAACAGCAACAATCTGCTCCATTGGAAAGTACTGCGAAGTTCGTCGGAACGTGTTTTGGATAGCACGATACTATGCTCGCTTCCGCTGAATACCCTTGATGATAGTACGTATGTCGTGCGTTTACGAATTGAACTTTCCAACGGACGTAGTCTTCAACGCAGTACACGATTCAGCGTGTTGGCAAGTGATATCACGGCAAGCCTACAATCCTATGCGGTGTGGACTGCCGGGCGACGCATGCTTGGTGTAGAGCTTCATGCTGACCGACCGTGCACAGTCGAGGCGGAGGTGTATAATGACAGCACACATCGCAGTGCTCACAGTTTTCATCTCGGACTCGACCATTTTCTCTTGCTTTCGACGACCGGCGTTTCATCCGAAGCTACACTTGCTCTGCATGTTCGTTCTGTCGATGGTGACACTGCACTTTTTGAGGTGCAACAAAACGTGGAAGATGCTGTAGTTCAAGATACCTGTTTTAGTGCCAAGCCCTACACGGCACAGCAGCTCTATCTTAACCCACAGTCGATCGATACACTGAGTCGTCGATTTCTCGCTACCGATCTTAGCAAAGCTGAGCGCCCTCTTGGCACCTTTGAAGTAAACAACGGAACAGTGCGTCGTCTTGAACTCACCAACAAAACATTGTTTAGTCGTGGTATGACGAAGTCGACGCAGAGTGCAGAGCTTGAGTGCTTAGTCTACAGTGGAGGTCAGACATCTGTACAGCGCGTCCTTCCAGACGGCAAACTTGGTACTGTCGTATTCGGAGATTCAGCGCGTCGCGATTTGTGGGCTTGTCGCTTCAGCGATGTTGATGGAGATGGATTCTCCGACGTGCTGGCTTATCGTTCCAATCGCAGCACTGTGGACAGTCTTGGTCGTACAGTACCATTGAATGACGAGATGCAACTTTTTCGTGCTACAGACGGAGGCTATTCATTTGCATCATCGTGCAAATCCGTGTTAGCTCCCGCGATCTTCCGTGCAGCAAGTACATTTAGTGGACCTGGCTGCGCCGTGGGTGACTTTGATCACGATGGCCGGCAAGAGATCGCGTTCTGTGATGGCAATGGTAGCCTGCAGATTTCAGAGTGGAGTGGCAATCAGTTCAGTGTTGAGAAAGTAGTTCAGAACACTGCCATAGCTGATGCAGGGACGGAGTTCTGTACGGAAGCAGATGTAGATGGCGATGGTACCCCGGAAATCCTGTATGGTTATCCTGCCTCGTCCCTCATCAATTTCAATGGAGAGTACGATGCAAGTCAATGGGTCTTTCATTTGTTGAAGTCGACCGGCACCAACGCTTATAAGGAAGTGTGGACAGATCACTTTAACTCCTCGCGCTATGGCAAACCATACTTTAACGGCATCGCAGCCGGCGATCTCGATGGCATTCGTGGTCAAGAGATTGCACTGTCGCTCTTTCCCTCACTCTATGTTTTTCGTTGGAGCGCGAGCAAGAAAACTCTAGAGCCGTTCTGGTATCACGACAATGCTTGGTCGAATTCTCCGATGATCGCTGATTTCGATGGCAACGGAAAAAATGAGATCGCTTTTAGCAGCTCTGAAAACGATTCGTGTCAATGGTGGGAGCTGAGCCTCGACTCCGTTCGTCCCGCACCTCCTACCAATCTTCGCTTGCGAGCACTTTCAACAGACTCCGTTCAACTTCAATGGACACCCAATCCGGTAGCACAGAGTACTTCAATAAGCTTTGGCGTACTCGACGCAAACAACACAGTGGTTTTACGACAAATAGTGAAAGGCAGCACCGATCGCGTCAACGTACAGCGTCGCATCGGATACCACTACGAAGTGCAGGGTTGGAGTCAGAGTTCTGCCTCAGATACAAGCACCGGACCTATGAGTCGGAAGCTTGTGCAGTATGATGGCGGTGATATCATTGCGCGTAGCTGCGAAGAGGACAAGAATCTGGAAAATGTTCTGCGAGTACGTTTCAACTCTTCGATTCAGAACACCTTGATTAACTCTGTCTCGTGGAATGTTCATGATGATCGTGGTCAGCGCTTGCACGTACTCAGTAGCTTGATAGAATCGGATTCAGTACTCTTGCTCGGACTTTCGCCGATTGATCCACAAGCAAAACAACTTAGTCTGAGTCTGCATTCGTTCATCGAACAATGGCATTTTCCTCCCATCTATGCCACTCTAAGCTGTGAGCATACGGTGCATATGGATAGTTGTTGTCGGTTCGGATTCAAACGTCTGCTCAGCGTTTCGGATCATGCGGTTGAAGCTGAATTCAGTGAAGGACTTGATGTGTCTTCTCTGGATGTAGCACGGTTTCGTCTCAGTCCGGATATGCCTCTTATGCGCGTCACTGCCTTGAACGATTCGCGTAGTATACTTCGATTTGAGATCGATAAAGCATTTCATTTTGCGGCCCGAGGATTCGTCTATCGGTTGAAGGCGGTTCCATCGCTGATGTCGACAACAAAACGTCTCATTGGAAGCGGAGCCGAATCCGAGCTCGCGTGGAGTACAGCTGCTGAGGCTGAATCCGAAGTGTTTGCATTTCCTCAGCCTTTTAGCATGCAAAAGGATGAAGTCCTGCATTTTGCCGGAGTTCCGCAGGGTGCACGTGTGGCGATTAAAACAATCGAAGGTGTCTTCATTACATCTCTTTCGTCACGCTTGGCCGATGGTGGCGTTGAGTGGAACCCACTGCAAGAGGGAGGAGCGCTTCTTCAAAGCGGTGTGTATCTCTTCAGTATTGTCGCTGCCGACGGATCGGAGTCGGAGCTTCGAACATTCTTGTTGCAGCGATGAGAAGCTGCATCATTCTCGTTTTGATTTTTCTCTATGCGGGCGCTTCAGCGCCCGCAAGGTCAAAATACTCTGCAGATCCGCAGTGCCTTGACATCAGAGCGCGAGTTGGTAGCGATGACCAAGACTCTAGTTTAGTGAGGGACTCTGTCAAGCTGAGTGACGCAAAGCCTTCCGTACAGCACGACTCTACAAAACTCAACAGCTGGCGATTAGCAACTGTTACGACTCTCGTCGCAACAGCCGTGGGAATTTCTCAAGCGCATCAATCAGGTATGTACTGGTCAGACCCTACCGCTTTTTATACCAATATCTACGATGATTGGCAGTACGCGCACGGTGCTGACAAGTTTGGTCATGCCTTCGCCGGATACCTTTTGCAAACCGGCTTGCATGAGTGTTTACTCTGGAGCGGTGTCGACACTCTGCCATCACTCTGGTACTCAGCGGCATTTTCACTGGCGCATCAAAGCATGATCGAAATTCGCGACGGATTCTCCAAAGGGAAGAAGGGGGTCTTTGCGCCCTATCTTGGTTTCAGCTATGGCGACATGGCTGCCAACATGCTCGGCGCGTCGTTTCCGCTTCTCCAGCACTATGTTCCTTCGTTAAAAGGTATTCGCTATAAATACTCACTCAATCCCTCCGCCGTGTATAACAACGGAGGGTACTACAGCGATATCACCAATGACTATGAAAGTGAGTATCATTGGTTAAGCCTTCCTATCTATGATTGGTTGGCTAAAGGTGCCCAGAAGTATTGGACTCCGTTTTTGAATATTGCTATTGGCCACTCTGTCAAAGGCATTGTTGATGCACCGGCACACTACTCCTATGCCGGACATCATGAGTGGTACATCTCACTTGATTACAATGTGGAGTCTTTACCCGGAGACGCGCCTTGGTGGAGGATGATAAAGCGTGCGCTCAATTTTTATAAGCTTCCTGCGCCCTGCATCCGTATTAGCCCGGGGCTTGTGGTATACGGCATACGATTGTAAGAACTCTGTTGAAGCGTGCCTAAAGCGTGTTGTTGTACCTACACTACACCAACGTTATGACTTCGCTACAACTTCGCCGCAACGTTGTTGCAACTCGCTACAACTCGCTACAACTCGTTTCAACTCGCTACAACTCGCTTCAACGTGCTGAGTTCTGCTAGAGTGCTCGCCGCAGCATGAGCATCATGTTGGGTACGTTTCGAGTGTGTACGTGATTGAGGTATTGAAACTCGTACCACGCATTGAAGACGAGACGTGTCGCTGAATTCAAAGTGTATTGAAAAACACATTCCGGTCCGAACGATTGGGAAAGGTTGTTTACAGCATCTCTCTGTATCAAACTCTGTTGTGACAGTGCATACCAGCGACCTCCGGCGCCTATAAGCACAGAGCTTTCGGGAGCGTAGTTGGCAAGAACCTTGCAATACTGCTCGAAGTTTCGACTTTGCGGCAACTCAGCGAAGGAAGACCAGTAGAGTTCGGCCCGCTCAAATTGACGAAAATACACGCGCAGATCTGCAAAGGTGGAGGTGGCAAGGGGAATACTGATGGAGTCTCGATATGATACTTGTCGAAATGAAAAACTCGTCGGTACGCCGGCTTTACCTTCGAAGTCGTAGACTGAATACTGGGCCAAGACTTCAAACACAGGGTTCATGTGTATGAACGAGCTATGCCATTCAGCTGAAGGACTCAGCTGTATAATGCGATTCCATGAATTCATGGCACTGCGCTGAGCGCGCAGATATACGAGGTGTGTAAGCTGAACTCTCGAAGTTAATGAAGCACGGAAGCCTTCGTTAAAGCGATGCCCAAACGACAACGAAATCAACTCATTGAGCTCATCTCTATCGTCATCGTTTGCGGTGCTGGGCGTATCGTATCGCAACATGGAACTTGTTGCTTGCAGACTCAACGTATCTCGACGACTCAGCTCCCACAAAGAGCGAAGCGAGAGTTGAGTGCGCGACATACTATTGTCTCGAATGCGCTCTTGCAATTGAATGGTATCTAACTGGAGGGTCGTTAAACTATCGAAGTGTCGCGATGCAGAGTTTTGCTCATCACGAGTGCTTGCGATTAGGCTGAGTTCGTGTCGTTGATGATCAGTCTTCCACACCACCATCGCGTTTGCATTAAAGCTGATTTCGCTTAAGCGTCGGGTGGCCGCTGTGGCAGCTACCCCAACAACAAAGTCCTTGAATTGTCGATCGATATCACCCTGACTAAAACCCAATTGCACTTCTGCAACAAGATTGGAGACAATTCCAAAGCGCAGGTCAGCGTCCATTCCAAGTCGTTGTTCCAGACGTGACTCTATCACGGTGTTCTCCGTGCCCGATGTACTCAGTATTGAATACCAATCGCGGTTCAGACTGCGGTATGCCACGTTTAAGTGGAGAGCATTGTGCGCATCGATATCACGGGCAAAGTGCAGAGCGAGGTCCACATCGCCATTGGTTCGTCGTGGAAAGATGGAAAACTCCGAGCGCAAGCGTGATGTTAAGTGAAACTGTTCTAGGTCGACATCCTGCGCCATACCGCTCAAGCGAAGCAATGAACCTGCATCCTGAATGCCTAACAACTTATTGGATTCGGCACCGGCTTGTACTTCGAACCAACGGGACGAATCTGCAAGCACACGAGCACCGAGGCCTAGATTGTAACGGGTGAGTGAACTCAAACCAACTGCTCGGGAGTCCCTAGAAATCTGAATGTCGGTTTGGGCAACCGGCTGCAGATGGGTCCACGTCGTATAACGATAGCTTAAGGCAAGAGCCTCATCGTCTCGAAAGGTTGAAGAAGCTGTGCGTATGGTTGAGCCACGATACATTTGTCGTAGGTTCAACAATCCCGATCCTAGCATTGCCTGGTAGTCCGCATCGGCAGAAAACAAGAATGTGCTCGCGAGTTTTGTGCTGCCGAATTGTATGAAGTTAAAGCCGGGAGTAGTCGTATCGGCACGTTGAGTAGAGCTAACAAGCTGCGCAGAGCTCTGGTTGAAACACAGAATATGCAACAGTACAATAGTTACGATACTCCGCAGATGGACGAGTATCGCATGACTAGGATCTGTGCCGGATTGCATGTGCTAACCTTAACTCCGCAGGCGCGGATCCGTTGCATCGCGAAGTGCGTCGCCGATAAGATTATATGCGCTCACGGTGATAAAAATCATGATACCGGGGAATGTGGCAAGCCACCACATGTTGACGAAGCCACGCGAACGAGCTAAGAGCGAGCCCCAGGTGATAACGGTCGGTGGCACCCCAAAGCCAAGGAAGCTCAATGTAGATTCAATAAGGATGGCACTGGCGATGCCGAAGGCAGCGCTTACAAGAACAGGACCCAAGGAGTTGGGCAGCACGTGCTGCACGATAATACGAGATGTACCGAAGCCCAAAGCTTCAGCCGCTTGAATAAACTCCTGGTTACGAACCCGAAGAACTTCTGCACGAATCAAACGCGCGATTCCCGTCCAGCTTGTCATCCCTATGACAGCCATGATGAGCAACAGACGTCCTTCTTTGATCGTGTCCTGCGTCATCGCAACGATCGTGATGACAAGGAAAAATGTCGGGAGAGAGATAAAGATCTCGATGAGACGTGAAATGACGATATCAACCCATCCACCGAAGTATCCGGCCACAGCTCCCAGTGCGATGCCGATCAAGAGAGCAATACCCATTGCAATGAAACCAATGGATAGGGCGTATCGAGAGCCATGAATAATCCCTGCCAGAACATCACGTCCGATATCATCGGTACCTAACCAGTGACGTCCGGACATTTGTTGATCTTTGCCTTTGACAGCTTGTTTGTCAACAGTTGTCATGGCGTAGGGCACCGGCGGAAAGATAGACCATGCAAACTCCGCATTCTTCCACTCTGTTTGCTGTTCGTCGCTTTCCCACCGCATCAAACCTATAGACACACCGTATGACTTCGCCACAGGGAACACGATGCGTCCGTTATACGAGGCTACGATAGGCTTATCGTTCGCCAGGATATCGGCAAACAGCGCAATAACAGCAAGTCCAAGGACGATGTATACCGAAATGACACCGAGCTTGTGTTTTCTGAACTGTCGGCGAACGTAGGCACCATAGCCTTCCGCACCCGTGCTTTGTGCAACTGATTCAGCAGTTGATCCTGATGACGTGCCTGTGCTCATGATTTTTTCGAGAATGCGATTCGTGGATCAACGATTGAATAGAGAATATCGGATACCAGAATGCCCACCAAGGTGAGTATTGCCCCAATAGTAAACACGGCCATGATCATGGGATAGTCGCGAGCAACCAACGCTGCATAGGAAAGTGAACCCATGCCCGGAATGGAGAATGTTTGCTCAATGACAACACTGCCACCAACAAGAGCAGGGATGATTCCTGCAAGGAGAGTGATGATGGGAAGTAACGAATTGCGTAGGGTGTGTTTGAAGATGACTGATCGTTCCGACAATCCTTTGGCCCGAGCTGTACGTATGTAATCCTGACGGATGGTCTCCAGCATGGCGGATCGCATCTGACGCGAGAGGAAGGCAAAGTTTCCATACGAGTACAGGATCATTGGCAGAATCCAATGCCATGCAAGATCCGCAAACTGTTGTCCGGAGCTCATGAACTCATACTTGTTTCCATGCAAACCGTGGTTTGGAAACATGTAGACGTACTCCGGATTACATAGGAAGCTCAGACAGAGTTGCGAGATCCAGATAATTGGCAGTGAGTACAAGGCGAACATGCTGAAACCGGCAGCTCGGTCGAAAAAGGCACCTTGATACTTGGCAGAGTAGATGCCGAGTGGAATTGCAATGAGATAGGCGATGAAGATTGCCATCACATTCATGCTTAAGGTAACCGGTAGACGTTCTGCAATTTTATCGATAACAGGTCTATTGTCCTGAAAGGACTTCCCAAAATCCATCTGCAGCATGTCCCCGAGCCACAGCACATATTGTTTCATGACAGGTTGGTCCAAGTGCATTTGCTTTCGCCACTGCTCAATGGATTTCTTGCTGACTACTGATCGTTGTGATTGCCCCTCACCACCAATTCCCGCCTTTAGAGCAGCCGGATCTCCCGGTGCCAAACGCGTGAGCGCGAAGGCTATCAACGTGATGGCTAACAGGGTAGGGATGAACAAGAGAATACGCCGAAAGAGGTACTGCAGCATGCGAGTTTATGAGTTGCTTGAGCCATTGTCCACTGAGAAATCCCAGGGGGTTGAAGCGGATGAACCGCGGCAGCGAGTGCGCTGGCAAGTTACGCAGTGGGCGGAGCTTTACAAAGGACCTTGATGAGACCTGTTTGAATGCTTTGAAGCCCGGACGATGCCGGGCAGAAGGTGGAAGTGTTGCAACACTGCGCCGGCAGACTGAAACGACGATAAATTCTGACAACAGCTACTGTATGGGCCTCGTAGCTACGAGTTAGGGTGTGCCATAGGTTGTTGTGCCTATTCGTGCCCCGATAAGTACGAGGGATGGGCACTCTCCGTATTGGGAGATCATACCCACGTTCTTCGCAAAGTTCTGCACAGGCATACCGTCCACACTGCAAACCGGGTAGTAAATGGTTGCGACATTTCGTAACAGCCCGACCTCAGACATGATCGAATCAACAGTTGAAATGACGTAACCATGTGTGCCGAACGAATCCGACGTTTTGCTTGCAAAATTTATCAGCCAATCGCCAGGCTTTTCTATGATGTCACCGTAAGCTCGAATGGTGTAGAGGTTGACCTGCAAGGATGAGCTCGTCAAGGTGGAATCGATCATGCTGTACTCGACGTAGTCGCCAAAATGTCGCTCTCCAACGCACTCTCGAATAAGGCGTAACTGTCCGAAGAAGCCACTCTTATCAATGTATCTCCATCGATTCCCGACTTGCAGCGGATAGTAGGCAGAACTTTGGATCTGTTGCGGCGACGGCTCAGATGCGTTACGACAGGACGTAAACCCAAATGCTAAGCAAAGAAAACAGAGGAACGAAAAGATGAGATTCTTCATACAACCTTGGGTAAAAGAACAAACATGAGGCTGCGGTATTCGGTATCATGAACTGCCGCTACCTCCGCCTGGATTACAGAGTGAACTTCTTCCTCAAAAGTTACAAAGTTTGTCCTGAAAGATTGAGCCGGAATAGTCTGAGTTTTATCAAACCAATGACCTGCGCCGGGAGCCAATAGGCGACTAATCCTACAGTGGAGGCCGGAGCTTGACATACAAGCTTCGATGCTATCTGAGCTACGTTCATGGAGAATGAGGACTATTCGAGTTGCGAAGGGGTCTCGCGAACAAAGCGTGATTTGAAGCCATGATTCTAAGTCAAGTAAACGTCCGGGCCCCCTTTGAACACTCAAGAACGAGACATAGTTCGGTGACTGTGACTCCGGGGGTTGCTTAGGACTATCACACAGGCAACTAATTTTGAGCGGTCATCGTGCGGCAGCTTTGACTGTCATCGAGGTTCCGGCGTTGCATGAGCAAAGGCTCATCATCACAATGTGCGCTGCGAAAGATGCAGTACAATGCTTCGAATGAGATCGAGTGGCAGCTCTTTGTCCAGCGGAAACTGAATGCTGCCTTTACCGGACGTAACATATCCTTGAAATCGTTGTTGCCATTCGGCGGTGGTTGGCACGGGATAGACCGCAATGTGACGTTTGTAGCCCCCATAATACACGAACACCTTTGTACGTTTGGCTGCAGGCATGTTGTAGCTTATCGTCTCAATGGATTCGGGTACGACTTCTTGAATAAGCGCGCGAATGAGTTCTAGTTTTTCGCGAGTTTGGGCTGGCATATCGTCAAGATATTCGCTTAGCGATTGATAGTGTTTTGTCGGCATACACAAGCGACCGATATGGGCGTTTATTCAGTGTGACAGTACGTTGAGATAGTGTTCTACTTCTTAGTTTTTCTTGAGATGAATTCCGCTAGCGAGCCAGGAATCCTTGTGCTCTAGCATATATGTTTTTGCTGCATTGTACTCGTTCGGAATTATGCCGTCCAGGATTGCTTCTTCGATTGCTGTTTTAATAATTCCAACGGCACGTGAGGGCGCAAGATTACAAAGGAGCATAATCTCCTCTCCGCGTACAGGGGATTGAAAGGCTGCCAGCTTGTCGCGCTCACGTACATCGACAATCTTCTGGTACACGATTTCATAATTCTTCAAGTAGCGACGCTGGCGCGACTCGTTAGCAGTTGTGATATCGGCCCGACACAGCATGAAGAGTTCTTCCAGCCAATCTCCCGCATGCACGGCTAGACGACGTATAGCAGAATCCGTGACGCCTTCATCTACCAACATCATTGGACGTTGATGCAAGCGAACCAAAGTCTCGACCATCTTGAGGTGTTCGAGTGGAAGTTTCATGCGACGGAAGATCTTCTCTTGCCAGCGAGCTCCAAACTCTTCGTGTCCGTGAAATGTCCACCCCACGCCCTCGACGAACTTCTTTGTTTTAGGTTTTGCGATGTCATGCATCAGCGTAGCAAAGCGTAACCAAACGTTTTCACTCACGGCAGCGATGTTGTCTACCACTTGCAAGGTGTGATAAAAAACATCCTTGTGGTGAAACTCACGACTGCCCTGTTTAACAAGTTCGACTCCGGCAAGACGCTCCACTTCCGGAAAAACGGCTCCGAGAAGTCCGCTGTCGTGCAGTACCTTTAGTCCAATACTTGGACGTGAGGCCGATAGTAACTTCAGGAATTCGTCGCTGATGCGCTCTTGTGAAATGATGCCGATACGCGAAGCCATTTTCGCGATAGCATCGAGTGCGGTTGGTTCAACGCTGAATTGCAACTGAGCCGCAAACCTAGCCGCGCGCATCATGCGAAGCGGATCGTCGCTAAAGGTCACAAAGGGATCAAGAGGCGTTCGCAGAATTGCGCGTTCTAAATCGGCGAGTCCGTCAAACTCATCGATCAAGGTGCCAAAGTCCGATTCTTGTAAGGATGCGGCCATAGCGTTGACCGTGAAGTCCCTGCGACGCAGATCATCCATCAACGTGCCTTCTCGCACGATGGGTTTGCGTGACCCTTCCAGATACTCTTCTTTGCGAGTGCCGACAAACTCAAGCTGATACTCACCAACCGGCACCATTGCAGTACGAAAGCGCTCAAAAACGACAGCCTTTGAGTGGAAATGCTCAGCCACTGCTCGTGCAAACTCCAATGCGTCACCTACCACAGTGAAATCGATGTCGGCGCGCTGACGTTGCATGAAGTAGTCGCGGACATAACCACCGACCACATACAGCTGCACTCCTTGCTCTCGAGCAATTGTTGAGAGGGTGCGAAAATGTGGTTCGTTAAAGCTGAGTATCACGGAAGGCGCAACGATAATGGAGTGTATTCAATGCTTGCTCTGCTCTTTCTCTCAGTCAGGCGCTGCGTAGCAGCGCTTTAAGCAAACAGCATTTGCGATTACTTTGGAATAGATTGTAACCTCGATTTGATTCAGTCGGATTCGAACTGTGTCAAGCGCCGTAGCTATGAGTCTTGCTGACCAAACGTTGGTCTGACTAGACCGGGCGTATAGGAATTATACGTTGAAACGGAAATGCATGATATCGCCATCTTGAACGATATACTCTTTGCCTTCGGTTCGATAGAGACCCGCATCTTTCACGGCTTGTTCGGAGCCCAATCGATTCCAGTCTGCGAAGGCCATCACTTCAGCACGAATGAAACCGCGCTCAAAATCTGTGTGGATGACTCCCGCTGCTTGGGGTGCAGTCGAATGTTTTTTCACTGTCCATGCGCGAACCTCTTTGGGTCCGGCAGTCAAATACGTAATCAAGCCTAGCAAGCTATAGGCCTCGCGAATGACTCTGTCCAAACCGGGTTCTTCCATACCAAGGTCAGCCAAAAAGATCTCACGGTCTTCAGCTTCAAGCTGAGAAATTTCTGCTTCGATCTTTGCGCAAATCGGCACGACCAGTGCACCTTCTTCGTCTGCACGTTTCTTTACGAGATCAATAAGGGCATTGCCATTTTTTACGCCCTCTTCGTTCGTGTTGCAGATAAACATCTGTGGCTTGTTGGTCAGAAGGAACAGCGCGCGCATGTACTCTTTCTCCGCATCTGTCTGTGCTTCAAAGAGCCGCGCTGTTTTACCGCTGTTGAGGTGCTCAGCCAAACGTTGAAGCATCTCCAGTTCATCTTTAGCTTCTTTGTCTTGTGAGCGCGCCTTCTTTGTCACTGTCTCAATGCGCTTGCTTACCGACTCAATATCCTTCAAGCCCAGCTCGGTCTCAATAATCTCGATGTCGCGCAAAGGGTCAACACCGCCACTGACGTGCACTACGTTATCATCCTCAAAGCAGCGAACGACATGTGCGATAGCATCGACCGATCGGATGTGCGATAAAAACTGGTTACCCAAACCCTCGCCTTGTGCGGCACCTTTCACCAAGCCTGCGATATCAACAAACTCAACAGTCGCCGGAACCAATCGTTCCGAACCGTAGCTCCTATTCAATGCTGTGAGACGTGGATCGGGCACATTTACGATGCCAACATTCGGATCGATAGTACAGAAGGGATAATTCGCCGCCTCAATGTTGTTTGAGGTGAGAGCGTTGAAGAGAGTTGATTTTCCCACATTTGGGAGTCCGACGATGCCACAAGCAATACCCATGAGAGCGCGAGATAATAATAGTCAAACGAGTGTCCCTCGCTCTAGATAGAGGCAAGGGAATTGAAAAAATGAACGAATCACAAAATTACGAAGCAAATCGCTTGTCTCGTCAGGAGATCACATCAAGACGTCCATGGACAATCCCGCATCGATGCGACGAGAATTGCCTGCCCGGTCAATAAAGAGACGATGATCAGGTGTTTATGGCTGAGGTCGGTTAGTGCTCATTCGCCGCAATAACGTAGAACCCGGCATAGCTTATCTGTGTTGGATGGCGCAGGAGAGCCTCGAAACACACGCTTGTTAGAGCCCAACTTGAAAGCCCAGGCCCCAATAGTCATCTACTGTGGCATAGAACAAACCGTGAAGACTCAATCCGTGATAGTAATAGCTACTGACAATGACGTCATAGCCATTTCGTTGAGAAAGACTTAGTCCGGCTTGTGCAGCGTGAACCAATGACGAGGTGCCTGAGATGCCGCTCAGCTTGAGGTCGTACGCGGCAAAGGCGGACATGTCGGCTGAGACCTTGTATCGAGCTTCTGCTCCAATTTGAGGAATGACTAAGTTTATTCGGGGCTCAGTGTTGTGATTTGAAAAAACTCCGGTACAACCTGCATACAACCTGTAGGTCTTCCATTCATATGCGCCGATAAGTTCTAAAAATTCCCGACTATATACATAGGGTTTGGGATGGAGGGTTCCGGCTGTATCGGCCAGTCCGTCGGCAAGATGCGCTGATATATGCGCCAGTCTGGCTCGCGCACTCCAACGGTGGTCGTCGCGTAGCCAATGACACGAAGAGTTAACACCAAAGTAGTAGTCAACCGTTTCTACCGGAAACTTCAAGCGACCCTCGGAACGTAAACGCGTGTAGGTCATGAAATCTCCGCCGGCATTCCATTGCATCGTTGCGCTGCTATCGATTTGCATCAAGTCAAAACTGTGTCCAATATCGAGTCTAAGTTTTTGCCGAGGTATCTCCACCATGCAACCAATGCGCGCTTCCAGTGGATTGGCCACCAAAGCTTTGAAGAGTGGGTGTTCGGCAAACAGCGGTGTTACGGCAAGACTGAATACGAACAGTGAAATAAGCTTGCTTGACAGATGGACTAGTTGCTTCATGCGTTGATACTCGACAATTCCGGTTGGTTGAGTGTTTCTAGTAATTAGTATGCCTAACAAAGTTTAGAGCAGTGCCACGAAGTTAATCGAAGGACAGACAGCGACGTCAATGGTCTGACATAAATGCCGGCTCGCAGCAAAAGGCAGATCGGTCTTGTACGACAAGAATCAGCGACCTTTAGGCTTCGGCCCTATGCTTGATGTTGGTCAACAACTGAACAGTGCAATCTCGCTACCGCAGTGCAGTCCACAGTTTCTTGAGCTGCACAAGCAATTCGACATTGTGGACTCGGATATAATCGGCGCCGCAGTTGATGAGTAGAGCATGCATCATTGCCGTTACGGGATCTCGATCTGCAGCTTTTTCAATACCACAAAGTGCGCCAAGAAAGCGCTTGCGCGAAATTCCGAGCATTAAGGGCACACCAAGATGCTTGAAGGCTTGATGCTCGCGTAGGAGCTGGATATTGTGCTCAATGGTTTTTCCGAATCCGATGCCAACATCGGCTATCACTGAGCGTACGCCTGCAGCATGTGCAGCAACAATGCGGTCATGCAGGAAGTCAAAGACTTCGCGGCTGACGTGCTCATACTGTGGTTCTCGTTGCATTGTCTGCGGAGTGCCTTGCATGTGCATGAGGATGATGGGGAGGTTGCGCTCTGCGGCTAGTGCAAGCATCGATGGATCGTGGAGTCCGGCACTAACGTCGTTCAACACATTGGCTCCGGCATCGATTGCCTCGCGTGCTACGGCAGCCGAGCGTGTATCGATGCTTATCGCTAACTCCGGGAATCGCTCCCGAAGTGCGCGGACGACAGGAACGACTCGCACGCATTCTTCGTCGGTACTGAGTGGAACCGCACCCGGGCGAGTCGATTCGCCGCCGATGTCGAGCATGCTGGCACCTTGTGCAATCAGCCGTTCTCCATGAGCAATGGCGTCGTCGGCACCGGCATACAAGCCGCCGTCGGAAAATGAGTCGGGGGTCACATTGACTATGCCGACTATGGAAGGAAAATGCTGTGTCATAGGAAAAGTCTTAAGATCAAAGCCGGTTTCTTGGTCGTTACGATCTGTCGTGTCGCAATCCGGAGTTGGTTATGTGCCGCCTTACAGCTTAAAAACGTTCGCTACGTCGGACGTAACCATCGAGTCGGACGAGAACAGACTGTTTGTTCTGTTGGTCGAGGGTAGGAAGCACTTCGCGCATGTGGTGCAGGAGCATGAGCAAACGTTCGTTTTCACTTTGGGATTCCAGCAAACGTTGTTTGTGTTCAAGCTCGAGGCCGGCTTTTTGCGCCATTACAAACGACAGCGACAAGTTTCTGACGGTGTTCTCTTGCAAGCTTAGGTGCTGTTCATTGGGAAAGACTTGCTCGACCAGGCGGTTGTAGAGCTCAACGCATTCTTCATAGACAGCTTGATTGAAGCTCGGGTCAGGAACATCGTCAAAGTACTCGATGTGAGCATGGATACAGGCTTTGGGACGTTCTTCAATGTGCTGAACCTGAAAGCGACGTCCACCTGCGACAACAATGTCCATTCGGCCGTCATCATACTCTCTCAATACTTCGGCAACGCGCGCGGTGCAGCCAATTGTACTGAGCTCAGAGCCTTGCAAAAGGTTAACTCCGAAGACCTCGCGCGTTTCGCGACACTGTTGAATCAGTTGTTTGTACCGTTCCTCAAAAATGTGGAGTGGGATCCACGATCCGGGAAAGAGTACAATGTTGAGCGGAAAGAGATCTATTTCGTCCTGCACAGCTACCTCGTATTCAAGACTCAAAGATACAAGAAGCCCGCCGCCTAACGGAGCCAAGCCCGACTTTTTCGCTCTTTTTGTTGGCAATGCGCTTCTCGAATGCCCTTGGTGTCCTCAGTAAAGTCAAAACCAACGCTCGGATTTACGCCGTGGAGTACCGTTTTTTTATCATGCAGCTGCTCCGCAGCTGCATGATGAAAGCCCACTTGATGAGAGAATTCGAGGTCTCTCATGCGCGGGGTAGAACGATTTCAGGTTAAAGCGACGCGAAACAAAACGTTGGTTTTAGCGCAGTGTAGAGCTGCTATAGCGAAGCGTCTGTCGTTGTTTTGCCCGGTGGAGAGAGAATTTACGCATGTAGAGCATGATGCAGTGTGGTGAGTTTCCTACTTGACAACAAATGGGAAGTGGCTGAGTGAGTGAAGGAAGGGAGCCTGTAAAAACACGTAATTCATCGAGAAGGCTTCAAATTGCGGCGCTTCTAAGTCCCTTAGTTCTTGTCAGATCCCATTTTCTTCGTACCTTTGTAGTCTTGTAAAAGTCTCTTTGCCTTACAGCATCACCGGCTGTAGTTCTAAGGGCCAATAATTTGTCACACTAACACGGTTCCTACGGGAAGCATCCATGGCTGACATCAGCAAAGTTCGTAACATCGGCATTTCAGCTCACATTGATTCGGGCAAAACCACGTTGAGTGAGCGGATTTTGTTCTACACCGGGAAAATTCACCGTATCATCGAGGTACGTAGTAAGGAGGGCAATGGCCCGACGATGGACTCGATGGATTTGGAACGTGAAAAGGGAATTACCATCCAGTCTGCCGCAACGTATTGCGAGTGGAAGGATTACAACATTAACCTTATCGACACCCCGGGTCACGTGGACTTTACTGTAGAAGTAGAGCGCGCTTTGCGTGTTTTGGACGGCGCAGTTCTCGTGTTGTGTTCAGTTTCCGGCGTACAATCACAGTCAATCACTGTTGACCGTCAGATGCGTCGTTACAACGTACCGCGTCTTGCCTTTATCAATAAAGCCGACCGTTCCGGTGCCAATCCGTACCGAGTCGTTGACCAACTCCGTGAGAAGTTGAATCATAACCCGGTTATGATGAACATTCCTATTGGTTTAGAAGACAAGTTTGCCGGCGTTATTGACTTGCTCAAGATGAAAGCTGTCTATTTTGATGGCGACAATGGCGAGAACATCCGTGAGGAAGCCATTCCTGCCGATATGCAAGCACAGGCAAAGGAATATCGTCACAAGTTGGAAGAAGCAATTTCCGACTTCAGCGATACCGTTGCCGAAAAGTTCTTGATGGAAGAGCCAATCAGCATGGAAGAGATGATTCCGGTGATTCGTAAGGCGACCATCGAGATGAAGATTACTCCGGTTTTTGTTGGAACCGCAAAGCAAAACAAGGGGGTGCAATTGCTCCTGGATGCAGTGTGCGAATTCTTGCCGAATCCGTCTGAAGTGAATAATGTTGCATTGGATCGCGACAAGAATGAAGAAGCCGTTGCGTTGGCTTCAGAGCCGAACAAGCCCTTTGTTGGTCTGGCATTCAAGCTCGAAGACGGTCGCTTCGGCCAGTTGACGTACATGCGTATTTACCAAGGTTCGGTTAAGAAGGGTGATACCATCTTTAACATCGCGAACGGTAAAAAGGTTAAGGTACCGCGTCTTGTTCGTATGCACGCCAGTGAAATGCACGACATCGAGTCGACATCTGCAGGCGACATCGTGGCAATGTTCGGTGTGGACTGTGCTTCCGGCGACACCTTTACCGACGGTAGCGTGAACTATGCGATGACCTCGATGTTCGTTCCTGAGCCGGTTATCGAGTTGGCAGTGGCACCGAAGGATAAAGCCGGACAAGTGAACTTCTCGAAGGCTTTGAACCGTTTTACGAAGGAAGATCCTACGCTTCGCGTGTATCGTGATGAAGAGAGCAATGAGACCATCATCAAAGGAATGGGCGAGTTGCACCTTGAGATTTATATCGAGCGTATTCGTCGTGAGTACAATTGTGAAGTGGCAGTGGGACGTCCGAAAGTTGCCTTCCGTGAAGCAATTACGCGTCGCGCTGAATTCAACTACACCCACAAGAAGCAAACCGGCGGTAGCGGTCAATTCGCTCGCGTTGCAGGGTACATTGAGCCAATTACGGAAGCGGACATTCAGGATAACTATCAGTTCGTTGACGAGATTGTGGGCGGTGTGATTTCGCGCGAGTTCATTCCTGCTTGCGACAAGGGTTTTGCCGAGCAAGTCAAGGACGGTCAACTTATCGGTCAGCCGATCCAGAAGATTCGTGTGGTATTGAATGACGGTGCCACACACGCGGTCGACTCCTCAGAAATGGCGTTTAAGTTGGCTTCTATGGCTGCTTTGCGTGAGTGCTACAATCAGGCAGGTCCTGTTGTGCTTGAGCCGATCATGAAGCTTGAAGTTTCCGTTCCGGAAGAATTCCAAGGTGTAGCCATCGGTCAAATCAATCAACGCCGTGGTGTTATTGTCGGTACCGAGAGCGAAGCCGGGTATGTGACGGTTACCTCGGAAGTACCGCTGCAAATGATGTTTGGTTATTCAACCGACATTCGTTCCGTTACCCAGGGTAAGGGCGAGTTTACCATGGAATTCTTGAAGTATGCGCAGGTTCCGCGTAATGTTCAGGACGACATGGTTAAGGAATATCAAAAACGTCGCGCAGAAGGAAACAAGTAATTCTCGAATCGCAGTTTTGAAGATAGAACCCCGTTGAGCACTGCTTCAGCGGGGTTTCTTTTCCTCTGCCAAAGGCTTCGCACAGAGTTTCTGTTGTCGCACGGGTATAGGCCGGTACAGTTGGCTTCAAGCTTTCGGCTCGCATTAAGAAAGTCATCAAGTGCGAAATGAAAGAAAGCTAGAACCGACACTTCGGGGACCCGGACGTGGGTTTCAAGTGGGGGTTTGAGGGCAGGGACGATAAATGTAGAGCAGAGAGAGGGAGCAAACGGTGCCGCTATGGGAGGGAAACTAGAGCGGATATCGTAGACAGCGTGCTTGGCACGAGTAGGGATTTGTGAGTATTGTACAGGGACAAAGCGCCGAAGAGATTTTCACTTCAGGTGCGGATTTGATCAAATGTGGACAAATACATCGGTCATTTAGGCTCAAAAACGCTGTATGACTCGTGGTGTGTACGAGATTTTATCATTTTTATTTGTCCTTTTCACTTTCCTGTCGTAATTTTGTCGGCTCGCACAAAAGGCGAGTTATTCTATTGTTTACCGTTGATTCAGATCATGCCTACGATTGCGCAACTAGTCCGTAAGGGACGTCAAGAAGTTCAGTATAAATCAAAGTCACCCGCGTTGATGTCTTGTCCTCAGCGTCGTGGAGTGTGCACGCGTGTTTACACAACGACACCGAAGAAACCGAACTCTGCATTGCGTAAAGTGGCTCGTGTTCGTTTGACGAACAGCATCGAGGTAACGGCGTACATTCCGGGCGAAGGTCACAACCTGCAAGAGCACAGCATCGTGATGATTCGCGGTGGTCGTGTTAAGGATCTCCCGGGTGTTCGTTATCACATCATTCGTGGTGCAGCGGATACACAAGGTGTAAATGGTCGCATGCAAGCTCGTTCGAAGTACGGAGCCAAGCGTCCGAAGCCAGGTGCGGCACCGGCGAAGAAATAAGTCGGCTTGAGTAGATGATATGAGAGCAATGGTCTCATCAACAAGGCAGGCGGTACAAAGAGAGAAGAGAAGTAAACGTTAACAGTGAATTGAAACAACGAAGATGATGGGAGAGCGAGCCGAGAGTAGAGGTTCGACCTTGGTGGAGAATCCACCTGCATCATCTCTCACTTGGACTTCGCGATGAGTGGAGTTCGCAACTGAATACAATCAGCGATGAGAAAGAAGAAAGCAGAAAAGCGATATGTCACACCGGATCCGCAATACAACGATGTTGTACTTGCGAAGTTTGTGAACTGTGTGATGTTGCAGGGCAAGAAAACAGTAGCCCGTAAGATTGTGTATCAAGCATTGAGCTTGGTGGGCGAGAAGACCGGTCAAGATCCGATCGACGTATTCCGCAAGGCAATTTCAAATGCTTCGCCTGCTCTTGAGGTTCGTCCTCGTCGTGTTGGTGGTGCCACGTATCAAGTTCCGTCTGAAGTTCGCGAAGAGCGTCGTTTGGCGCTGGCGATTCGTTGGATCCGCGATTATGCAAAAGAGCGTCGTGACAAGTCGATGGCAACCCGTTTGGCAAATGAAATTATGGCAGCTTCCAACGGTGAAGGTGGAGCAATCAAGCGTCGTGACACCATGCACAGCATGGCAGAATCGAACAAGGCTTTTGCTCACTTCAAGTGGTAAGCTGACGAACGATTAGTAGTGATCTTTGGAAACATAACAACTCAACGCGAGAAGTGAACGATGGCTCGAACGACAGATATTAACAAAGTTCGAAACATCGGAATCATGGCGCACATTGATGCCGGTAAGACAACGACGACAGAACGTATTTTGTTTTACACCGGTTTCTTGCACAAGCTCGGGGAAGTTCATGAAGGAACGACCATTACCGACTATATGGCGCAGGAGCGGGAACGCGGCATCACGATTACCTCAGCTGCGGTAACGTGTACGTGGAGTGGATATCAGATTAACGTGATTGATACTCCGGGGCACGTTGATTTTACGGCTGAAGTACAGCGGTCCCTACGAGTTTTGGATGGTGCGATAGCACTATTCACGGCTGTCGAGGGTGTCGAACCTCAGTCTGAGACCGTATGGCATCAGGCTGAAGAGTACAGCGTACCGCGCATAGCATTTGTCAACAAGATGGATCGAGTTGGAGCTGATTTCTCCAATGTTGTGACGATGATTCGTGAACGACTTGGGGCAAAGCCGGTACCCATTCAGATGCCGATAGGGCAGGAAGACAGTTTTGTTGGACTTGTTGATCTCCTTCGTATGAAGGCACTCTACTTTGATGAGTCATCGCTAGGGGCCAATGTTGAAGAGAGAGAGATTCCGGCGGAGTTGATGGAAGATGCGCAGGCAGCGCGGGCACATATGCTTGAATCTGTAGCGGAAACCTCCGATCAACTGTTGGAAAAGTACTTGTCCGGCGAAGAGCTTCCCGAATCTGAGCTTCGATCTGCTTTACGACAGGCAACGGTAGCAAACGCGATTGTTCCGGTTCTTTGCGGTTCCGCTTATCGAAACAAAGGCGTGCAGCAGCTTTTGGACGCAGTTGTGGCATACTTGCCCTCACCAGCGGAGGCAAAGCCTGCGCACGGTTTTTCGACAGACGGAAAAGAAAAGAGTCTTCAGAGAAGGGCAGCTGACGATGAGGCTTTTTCAGCGCTGGCATTTAAAGTCATAAGTGACAAGCATGCCGGACGATTGGTCTTCATTCGCTTGTATAGCGGAACGCTGGATGTAGGATCGATGGTCCTTAACAGCGGGACCGACAAGAAGGAGCGAGTCCTTAAGATCTTGAGAATGCAAGCGGACAAGCGTGAAGAAGTCAAGCAAGCCTATGCGGGCGACATCGTCTCTATTCCCGGTTTGAAAGCTCGAACCGGCGAAACGATTTGCGATCCTAAGGCACCCATATTGTTTGAGAAGATCGATTTTGCGGAGCCTGTCATCAATCAATCGATTGAGGCGCGGACGACTGCTGATCAGGAAAAGCTCATAAGTGCACTGACTTCGTTATCCGAAGAAGACCCTACCTTCCGATTTGGCAATGACAAGGAGTCCGGGCAGCTGATTATCAGCGGTGTAGGAGAGCTTCATCTTGAGATAATGGTTGACCGATTGAATAGGGAATTCAATGTTCCTGCAAGGGTTGGCAAACCTCAGGTGTCGTATCGCGAAACCGTGGGTGCTCAATGCACGAAGACTGCCGAGTTTATAAGGCAGCAGGGCACAAAGGGTCAGTTTGCAATCGTGACGCTTACTGTAGGACCCAATGAAAACGGACACGGCTTTCAATTTGAAAATGCATGTACTGTTAAGGACTTTCCTGCGGAGTATGTCACAGCAATAGAGCAAGGATCACGCGAGGCAATGAGTGCCGGTCCGACGATGGGCTACCCGCTGGTAGACATCAAAGTTCGATTGGATAGTGCGCAGTTTGATCCTGCTGACTCAAGCGATGTTGCATTTAAGATTGCTGCTTCGATGGCGATGCGAGATGCGTGTCGTGAAGCTGCACCGCTAGTATTGGAGCCCGTCTTTTTAGTAGAGGTGGCAACTCCGGAAGAATTCTTAGGCGAAGTGATTGCCGACCTCAGTACCAGGCGAGGAAAAATCGAAGGTATTGACAGTCGGGCGCAACGCCAAATTATCAAAGCGCTCGTGCCCTTATCTGAAATGTTCGGATATGTGACACAGTTGCGATCGCTGACTCAGGGACGAGCAGTGTTTGTCATGACCTTCTCACGTTACGAACAAGCGGTTGTCAAAACAAACATGTATGCCGGTGGATAACATCCGGTGCCAGAGCACACAACGAGATCAGAGATAGCACTGATTCTCCGGCAAAGGCACACAGTCCGGTCGCTGATGAGTTGTTGGTTTACACACGAGCAAACGGATAGAGATACGTACGACGAAGTGTCGTCGGTCTTTATCGCGCTACTGAAGTAAAGAATCAAAGTTTAGTATAGTTCATTCACACTCTCTATATCGGAGGATTTCTAGTCATGGCAAAAGAGAAATTTGAACGTTCCAAGCCGCACGTCAATATCGGCACCATTGGTCACGTTGACCACGGTAAGACCACATTGACCGCTGCTATCACCATGGGTCTTTCCCAAAAGATCTCTACCAACGAACGCCGCGCATACGATCAGATCGACAATGCGCCAGAAGAAAAGGCTCGTGGGATCACAATTAACACCGCTCACGTTGAATACGAAACAGCGAACCGTCACTACGCACACGTAGACTGCCCGGGTCACGCTGACTATATCAAGAACATGATCACCGGTGCTGCACAGATGGACGGAGCAATCCTCGTTGTGGCAGCTACCGACGGACCGATGCCCCAGACACGTGAGCACATTCTGCTTGCACGTCAGGTAGGCGTTCCCCGTATCGTAGTATTCATGAACAAGGTTGATATCGCTGATGCAGATCTTCTCGAACTCGTTGAGCTCGAAATCCGCGAACTCTTGTCACGCTACGAATTCCCGGGTGAAGAGATTCCTATCATCAAGGGTTCAGCATTGAAGGCTCTCGAAGCCGGTTCAAGCGATGCACCTATCACCGATGAGCGTTACACCTGTATTTGGGAACTCATGGACGCAGTTGACGCATACGTACCGACACCGGTTCGTGCTGTTGACAAGCCATTCCTTATGCCGGTTGAAGACGTGTTCTCGATCACAGGTCGTGGTACCGTAGGTACAGGTCGTATCGAGCGCGGTATCGTAAAGGTTAACGATGAAATCGAAATCGTTGGTTTCGGTCTTCAGAAGAAGTCCATCGTTACCGGTATCGAAATGTTCCACAAGCTCCTCGACGAAGGACAAGCAGGCGATAACGCAGGTTTGTTGCTCCGCGGTGTTGAAAAGACCGAACTCGAGCGTGGAATGGTATTGGCTAAGCCGGGTTCAATCAAGCCGCACCACAAGTTCACAGCTCAGGTGTACGTCTTGACCAAAGAAGAAGGTGGACGTCACACACCGTTCTTCAACGGCTATCGTCCGCAATTCTACTTCCGTACAACAGATGTTACCGGCGTTGCACACTTGCCGGGCGGAGTAGAAATGGTTATGCCTGGTGATAACCTCGATGCGTTGACCATCGAACTCATCACTCCGGTTGCTATGGAAGAAGGACTCCGTTTCGCTATTCGCGAAGGTGGCCGTACCGTAGGTGCCGGTGTTGTAACCAAGGTACTCGAATAAGATATAAACGTGCAAGAGAGGGGGACTTCGTGCCCCCTCTGTTGTTCTCATTAACTTCTAAAGTGAAAAGGTACATCTGTGTCAACCCAAAGAATCAGAATTAAACTTCGCTCGTACGATCACAACCTGATTGATAAGTCGTCAGAGCGTATCGTACGCACCGTAAAGCAAACCGGTGCGGTTGTATCAGGGCCGATTCCGCTGCCAACGGAGAAGACGATCGTTACAGTTAACAGATCGCCTCACGTTGACAAGAAATCGCGCGAGCAATTTGAAGCACGCGTTCATAAGCGTCTCATCGACATCTTCAGTTCCACACAGAGAACAATTGACTCGTTGATGCGCCTAGAGCTACCTGCCGGTGTAGATGTCGAAGTAAAAGTGTAACAGAAGGAGTAATTCATGAGCGCGTTGCTCGGAAGAAAATTAGGAATGACAAGTATATTCCGCGAGGATGGCTCGAGCATTCCATGCACGGTCGTGGAAGCGGGTCCGTGTCCGGTCGTCATGCTGCGTACCAAAGAAAACGATGGTTACGAAGCTGTGCAAATCGGATATGAAGAGATCCCTGAGCGGAAAGTAAACGAACCGATGAAAGGCCACTTTAGCAAGGCAGGCGCTCCTTATGTTCGACACTTAAAAGAATTCCGCAATGTAAAAGCGGGTGTCGGCGAGGTACTGACTGTTGAGCAATTCAAAGTTGGCGATCTTTTAAAGGTGTCTACGAAGAGTAAGGGTCGTGGATTCCAGGGTGTTGTGAAGCGTCACCACTTCGGTGGGGTTGGCGGAACCACTCACGGTCAAAGCGATCGTGTACGTGCTCCCGGTTCAATCGGCGCATCCTCATATCCGTCGCGCGTATTCAAGGGAACACGTATGGCGGGACGTATGGGAGGAAAGCGTACTTCGGTTCGTAACCTCGAAATTCTGGAGATTATGCCGGATCAAAACATCATGTTGATCAAGGGTAGTATTCCCGGAGCGCCGAATACGGTGATCGAGCTCGTAAAGTTATAATCAAGAAACAGCACAATCAGAAAAAGGTAGTTAAATGAAAGTGGATGTATTTTCAGTTGACGGTGCGAAGAGCGGTCAGATTGAGCTTCCGGATGACATTTTCGGAATCGAGCCGAACGAGCACGTAATGTATCAGGCAGTGCGTGTGTATTTGGCGCACCACCGTCAGGGTACCGCTAAAACCAAGACCAGAAGCTATGTTTCTGGTGGTGGTAAGAAGCCATGGAAGCAAAAAGGTCGTGGTACAGCTCGCGCAGGTTCATCACGCTCGCCCGTATGGGTTGGTGGCGGTACAATCTTTGGACCGAAGCCGCACAAATACACCATCGACATCCCTGTTAAGATGAAGCGTCTTGCGCGGAAGTCAGCATTTTCCTGTCGCGCGCAAGAGCAAAATATTATTATCGTTGAGGGTTTGCAGTTTGCTGACCACAAAACCAAGAACATGACTTCAGCATTGAAGGCACTTGGTGTTGAGGGAGAGAAGACTCTTGTCTTGTTGCCCGAAGTTCGTCAGAACGTCGTGTTGGCAACGCGCAACATTCCGCGCGTAACTGCTGCATTGGCGGACAAGATCTCGACCTACGATATTCTCAATCACAAGAAGCTGATCATTAGTGCAGACGCCATTGGTACGATTGTTAAGTCCTTTGGTGAAAACGCAGCAGCCTCAACGAACTAAGAAAGAAGGATATAGCACATGTTGCATTTAATTAAGCGTCCGATCGTTACGGAGAAGTCGAATAAGGTTCACCAGATTCACAAGCACTATGTGTTTGAAGTAGATCGTGATACCAATAAGATTGAGATTGCACGCGCCATTGAAGCGATGTTTCAAGTAAAGGTCGAGCAAGTGCGCACGGTCAACGTTCGCGGTAAATACCGCTCACGCTACACGAAGCGTGGTTTGATGCGTGGCACAACGAAGGCTCGCAAGAAAGCTTATGTTCGCTTACAAGATGGACACACCATTGATATTGTAAGCGGCGAAGGCGAACAACAGTAGGAACGTTGACCAAGTATGACTTGGTCGACACTGAGTGCACATTAATTACGGAATTACTGAAAAGAGATTTGTCATGGGTATTCGTCAATTAAAGCCAATTACACCTGGTACGCGCTTTTATAGCGTGAGTGATTTCAGTGAAATCACAACATCCACGCCGTACAAGAAGCTATTGCGTGTGAAGAAGAAATCCGGTGGTCGTAACAATACCGGCCGCATCACATCACGTCACCGTGGTGGTGGACACAAGCAACAGTACCGCGTAATTGACTTCAAGCGCAACAAAGTAGACATGCCGGCAACGGTGGAGACGATCGAGTACGATCCGAACCGTTCAGCGCGTATTGCCTTGGTAAAGTATAGCGATGGCGAGTACCGTTACATCCTTGCTCCCAATGGTTTGAAGGTTGGCAGCACCATCGTTACGAGTGCTACCGCCGATTTGAAGGACGGAAATTGTTTGCCTTTGGCCAAGATTCCTCCCGGATTGTTCATTCACAACATTGAATTGAAGCCGGGTAAGGGTGGACAAATGGCTCGCTCTGCAGGTATGGCTGCACAAATGGTAGGAATCGACGGCAAGTATGCTCAAGTAAAGCTTCCTTCCGGAGAAATTCGCCTCGTGCTCTCCAACTGTTATGCTACACTTGGTACCGTTGGTAACAGTGATCATGAGAATATTCTTCATGGTAAAGCCGGACGCAAGCGTTGGATGGGTATTCGTCCGCAGTCACGTGGTATCGCCATGAATCCGATTGATCACCCCAATGGTGGTGGTGAAGGTCGCTCGAAGTCCGGTGGTGGTCGTAAGCATTTGCGTTCACCGTGGGGTCAGCTCAGCAAGGGCTTGAAGACTCGCAAGCGCAAGAAAGCTTCGACAGACCTGATTATTCGTAAGAGAAAATAATAGAGAATTAATACTAGGAATACGCTACTATGCCTCGTTCACTGAAAAAAGGTGCATTTGTTTACTACAAGCTCCAAAAGAAAGTAGACGCGTTAAACGATGCGAACAAGAAGCAGGTTATCAAAACCTGGAGTCGAGCATCGACCATCACGCCGGAGTTTGTTGGACACACATTTGCGGTTCACAACGGAAACAAGTTCATCCCCGTGTATGTTACCGAAAATATGGTAGGTCACAAGTTAGGTGAGTTCTCACCGACACGAACCTTCCGTGGTCACTCCGGTAACCGTAAGGATTAATATACGTTTCGAATCGTTGAGCCGGTCAACTGAGCATTTGGCTTAGATGACAAAAGTGAAACAGAGAAGAGCACCATTACACATCGGAATAACCATGGAATCAAATACAGCACGAGCAACAGCAAAACATGTACCGACATCGCCGCGTAAGATGCGGTTGGTGATTGATACCATCCGTGGCAAGTCAGCAGCGGAAGCGCTTACAATTTTGCGCTTTTCTCCGAAGGCAGCTTCAAAGGTTGCGGAGATGACATTGCGTTCAGCGATTTCAAATCTTCGCAATGCGGGCGGTGGCTACAAAGAAGAAAATATGATTGTTAAGTCAGTATTTGTCAATCAGGGCAAGACTCTGAAGCGCATTTCACCTGCCCCAATGGGCCGGGCTTACAAGATCAGAAAGCGCTCACATCATTTGACAATCGTTGTCTCAACTAACGACTAATTGCAGGGAGTACACTTGGGTCAGAAAACAAATCCGATTGGTCTTCGCCTTGGTATTATCAAAGGCTGGGATGCAAACTGGTTCGAGCCAAACAGCATGGCTGATAAGATTGCTGAGGACATGAAAGTCCGTTCCTATATCAAGACACGTCTGAAAAAGGCCGGTGTGGCACGCGTGATTGTCGAGCGTACAGCAAAACAAATCCGCATCACCATTCATACGTCTCGACCGGGTGTGATCATTGGTCGCTCAGGCAAAGACATTTCTCAACTTGAAGAAGAAATGCGTAAGCTGACGACCAAGGACGTAAAGATTCTCATTCACGAGATCAAGCGTCCCGAGCTCGATGCGCAGTTAGTTGCTGACAACATCGCATCGCAACTTGAAGGTCGTATCGCTTTCCGTCGTGCTATGAAGCAGGCGGTATCGGCTTCGATGCGTCTTGGAGCTGAAGGTATTCGTGTTATGTGTTCGGGTCGTCTCGGTGGCGCCGACATGTCACGTACTGAACAATACAAAGAAGGTCGCGTGCCATTGCATACACTTCGCGCAGAGATCGATTACGGTACCTCAACCGCCCACACCGTTTACGGTGCAATCGGTGTGAAGGTCTGGATCTGTAAGGGAGAAGTGATCGGCAAGCCGCAAACGCAGGAAAAAGAGTAAGAAGAATTACGAAGCATCGAACTTGCAAAGGTAGACTATGTTATTACCAAAAAGAGTAAAACACAGAAAGACACAACGCGGACGTCGTAGTGGCAAGGCCATTCGTGGATCACAGGTAGCCTTCGGCTCCTTTGGTTTGAAGGCACTTGAAGCTGCGTGGATTACCAATCGTCAGATTGAATCTGCCCGTATCGCTATCAACCGTTACTTGAAGCGTGATGGTAAGGTTTGGATCCGAATCTTCCCGGATAAACCCTATACGAAGAAGCCGGCCGAAGTCCGAATGGGTTCCGGTAAGGGTAATCCTGAAGGATGGGTATCCGTCGTAAAACCCGGACGCATAATGTTCGAGGTAGACGGGGTGTCCAAGGAAGCAGCAATGGAAGCCATGCGTTTGGCATCCCACAAGCTTCCGATCAAAACAAAATTTGTGACACGCATTGATCTGGTAGAAGTATGAAGCAGCGAAAATCAAAAGACCTTCGGGACCTCAACGATAAAGAGTTGATGGCCACCATGAAAGAAGCTCAGGAAACGTTGGCAAAGCAGCGTTTTCAGCATGCGCTCAAGCAGTTGCAGGATACTGCGTACCTGCGTATCCTGAAGAAGGACATTGCGCGCATGAAGGGCATTTTGCACGAACGTAAATTGGAATCACAGAAGAACTGATCATGGATACACAACAGATAAGCGAACAAACTCCTGAGCAATCCACAAAAGGAAAGAAAATCCGTCAGGGGAAAGTAGTGAGCAACAAGATGCAGAAGTCGATCGTGGTTGCCGTTGAGCGCCAGGTGATGCATCCTTTGTACAAGAAGTACTTTCGCCAGACGAAGAAGTTCATGGCTCACGATGAGAACAACGACTGCCAAATCGGCGATGTTGTTCGTATCATCGAGTCACGCCCTTTGAGCGCTCGTAAGCGTTGGGTGTTGCTTGAAGTCGTTGAGCGTGCTCAATAAGAGTACTCCGTGGATTTTTTGAATACTATTTTTTTGTGAGAGGTCGGACATGATACAAGAAGAATCAAATCTCGTTGTCGCAGATAATTCAGGCGCTCGTAAAGTTCGCTGCATTCGTATCCTTGGTGGGCATGAGCGTCGCTATGCATCGGTAGGCGACATTGTAGTCGTCTCCGTCAAGCAGGCGTTGCCGAATGGTGCAGTAAAGAAAGGTGAGGTATGCAAAGCCGTTATCGTACGTACCAAGAAAGAAATTGGACGTAAAGATGGTTCATACATCCGCTTTGATGAAAATGCTGCTGTGATCTTGAATAACCAAGGCGAACCGCGCGGCACTCGTATCTTCGGCCCGGTTGCTCGCGAATTGCGCGAACGCAACTTTATGAAGATTGTTTCGCTGGCACCGGAAGTGATTTAAGTGTTTTTCTTTCTGTTATGCACCGGACTGAATTGTGTGGTGATGATAGAGAATGCTACAACACAGTGCAAAGCAGAGGCAAAGCCAAACGGACGACGTTGAACGAACAACGACTTACATCAATAGAACTCATATGAAACTGCATATTAAAAAAGGCGACATGGTGAAGGTTATCACCGGCAACGATAAGAACAAGACTGGTCGTGTGCTTGAAGTGGACCGTACAGCTATGCGTATTCTTGTGGAAGGTATCAACATCCGCAAGAAACACTCTCGCCCTACACAGTCCAACCCCAATGGTGGGATTATCTCGCGTGAGATGCCTATCCACTATTCAAATGTAATGCTCTTGGTTGGCGGCGAAGTCTCCCGCAAGCGTGAGGCATAATTCTGAACGATAAACAATAACGGAAGTTTCCGCGAAATCATCATGGCAAAGCAGACAGTAAAGAAATTAGATTTTAAGCCGGAAGGTCCGCGTCAGGAAGAAAGTGCTAACGAGAACCTGACACCGCGCCTTGCGTCTTTCTATAAGGAAAACGTTGTACCCGCACTCATGAAGAAGTTCCAATACTCTTCGGTCATGCAGGTACCCGTTCTTAAGAAGATCTGTATCAATATTGGTGCAGGTGCTGCAGCGCAGGACCAAAAGATTGTCCAGAGCGCATTGAATGAACTTGAGTTGGTATCCGGACAGCGCCCTGCAGTTGCTCGCGCGAAGAAATCCGTAGCTAACTTCAAGCTTCGCCAAGGTCAACCAATTGGCGTATATGTTACCTTGCGTCGCGCTCGCATGTACGAGTTTCTCGATCGCTTCATCAACATTGCTGCTCCCCGTGTACGCGACTTCCGCGGCTTCTCGGACAAGAGCTTTGATGGTCGTGGTAACTACACCATTGGTATCAAAGAGCAAATCATTTTCCCGGAAATCGACGTTGATAAGATCAACAAGATTGCCGGTATGGATATCACATTCGTTACAACAGCAAAGACCGATGAAGAGGCAAGTGCGCTGTTGCAAGAATTTGGTTTCCCGTTTACACGATCCAACTAAGAACTGAACATTCTAACGATAGAAACGAAAGAATACTATGGCAACAACCGCAGTCATGGCCCGCAACGATAAACGCAAACGCTTGGTAGAGAAGTACGCTGCAAAGCGCGCTGAACTCAAGGCAGCGGGTGACGTCGAAGGTTTGCAAAAGCTCCCGCGTAACTCAATGCCGACTCGCGTGCGCAATCGCTGCGTGTTGACCGGTCGCGGTCGCGGTGTCTACCGTAAGTACGGTCTCTGCCGTAACAAATTGCGTGAATTGGCCCTTGAGGGTAAGATACCGGGCGTGCGTAAAGCTAGCTGGTAATCACGTGCCTGTTATACTGAAAGGTCTATTCCGAATGCTCGGAATAGACCTTTTTTCACTTTTCTTTTAAGAGAATCAAATTTCTTTGTATATTTGTAGTTCTCAAGACAATCGAATCAGAAAGTTCAAATTATGTCGGTACGTCGGATAAACGTGGTGTCCGATACGACCGGCAGCCAAGTGCCTAGCGCTTGTGAATGTTGAGAGTCCACGGAAATTTATTTACTTGAACTTCGAACCATGCCTGTAACCGATACCATCGGTGACTTCCTCACCCGTGTGCGTAATGGTCAACGTGCCAAGCACAAAATTGTAGACACCCCTGCTTCCAAAATGAAGGAAGCCATTGCATCCATTCTTAAGGATCAAGGATACATCACCGATTTCGAGCGAGTGAGCGACGGTGTTCAAGGAACATTGCGTGTAAAGCTGCGTTATTATAACGGAGCGCCTGCCATTCGTGAAATCAAGCGTATTAGCCGTCCCGGTATCCGCAAGTATTCTGCTGCTGCAGATATTCCGCGTGTATACAACGGACTTGGAATTGCAATCGTCTCGACATCTCACGGTTTGATGACGGACAAGCAAGCGCGCCAAAACAACGTTGGTGGTGAAATTCTCTGCACAGTGTGGTAAGAATCTATTTTTACGAAGAAACATCGACTGAAGTACTATGTCACGAGTAGGTAAAAAAATCCTCACCATCCCGAATGGTGTCCAGTTTTCTGAGAACAAGGGACTTGTAAAAGTCAAGGGACCGAAAGGCGAATTGAGCTTTGAGATCCCCTCAAGCATTAGCTGTCAGCAAGACGGCAACACCTTAACCTTTCATCGCGACAGTGATGACAAGAAAATTCGCTCGCTACACGGTATGACTCGTGCTGCTGTTGCGAACATGGTTGAAGGGGTGTCAAAAGGCTTCAGCCGCAACATGGCAGTTGTCGGCGTAGGTTTTAAAGTCGAAGTCAAGAGCAAGCGTCTAATCATGTCGGTGGGTTTCTCTCACCCTGTCATGGTTATTCCGCCTGATGGCATTGAGTTTACAACAAGCTCACCGACCCAGTTTGCGGTTGTTGGATTTGACAAGCAATTGGTAGGAGAGATTGCAGCGAAAATTCGCAGCATTCGTCCGCCGGAGCCTTATAAAGGCAAGGGTGTGCAGTACGAAGGTGAATACATTCGTCGTAAGGCCGGTAAGGCAGCAGGTAAGTAATACTGAGGCTGATGAGCCGATGGGGTGGCTTTCCGGTATGCGAGTTTTGCACTTTCATATGGATGGCACAATCTATCGGAGACGATCCGGGTATCAAATGTTCAGATACTCTGTGGTCAGACGGCATCGGGTTTTTTAAGAATTAGAACAGGATTGTTGAGTTATCTATGAGTCGTCAAAATAAAATGGTTCGCCGCGCTCGCCGCGCAAAGGGTATTCGCAAGAACATCCATGGTAGTGCAGCTCGTCCGCGACTGACTATCTTTCGTTCGCTGAAGCACATTTACGCTCAGATCATCGATGATGATAGCCGTAAGACACTTGTTGCTGCATCATCCAACGACAAGGAGTTGGCAAAGACCGCGATGAAGAAGAGCGACATGAGCAAGGCTGTTGGTGAGTTGCTTGCAAAGCGTGCGTTAAGCGCCAAGGTCGATACGGTCTCTTTTGATCGTAACGGCTTTTTGTATCACGGTCGCGTAAAGGCATTGGCCGATGGCGCGCGTGAGGCCGGATTGAAGTTTTAAGTAGTTACCTCATGGATGTAGCGTCTCAATTAATTATCCGGCGCTACCTCAGTCGAATACACATAACGAATACAATAGTGTAGGAGCATTAGTGGCTAAGTATAAGATTTCCGATTTGAACTTGAAGGACAAACTGGTCAACGTTGGTCGTACGGCCAAGGTTGTAAAGGGTGGTCGTCGTTTTAACTTCTCTGCCATTGTGGTTGTTGGCGATGGCCAAGGCCACGTAGGTTCCGGTCTTGGTAAAGCCGGTGAAGTTGTCGATGCGGTACAAAAGGCGACAGACGCTGCAAAGAAGTCTGTTGTTCAAGTACGTCTGCAGGGTACGACGATCCCTCACGAAGTCATTTCAAAGTATGGATCAGCAAAAATTCTGCTCCGTCCGGCTGCTCCCGGTACCGGTGTTATAGCTTCCGGTGGTGTTCGCGCTGTATTGGAGTTGGCCGGTGTGCAAGACGTATTGACCAAGTCACTTGGTTCTTCGAATCCGCACAACATCGTTAAGGCAACCATCCAAGCGTTGCAGTCTTTGGAAGATGCCCAAGCGGTCGCTATGCGTCGCGGTGTTTCCGTAGAGAAAGTCGTTCGCGGTTAAGCAATTTTTCCTGAGTCATTCGGCTCTCGATGAGCGTGGTTTGACAGGATAAAAAACGTAGCCAGCGAAGATTCCGGTTATAGCGACGGTATGGTGAAATGGCAGTCAGAGCGGGGTACTCGACACAGAACGGTGATTGAGTGCTTTCACGAGGATCGGTCGACATAGAGAATAACATATTATCTGATCATAGGTTTACAGACGTATGGCAAAGATTAAAATCACACAAACGAAGAGCGTTATCGATCGTTTGGAAAAGCAAAAGCGCACAGTACAGGCACTTGGCCTGGGTCGCCCTAATTACTCGGCTATTCACGAGAAGAATCCGCAGATTTTGGGTATGATCAATGTTGTCAAGCACCTGGTCAAAGTTGAAGAAATAAGCAAATAAGAAGAGATACGATTATGAAGCATATTGGCAATCTCAAGTTCGCAGAAGGCTCACGGAAGTCGAAGAAGCGCATCGGTCGTGGAGCCGGTTCAGGACACGGCGGAACGTCGACACGTGGTCACAAAGGACACCAGTCTCGCTCAAACCACAAGTACAAGCGTGGTTTTGAGGGTGGACAAATGCCTTTGAGCCGTCGTATTCCGAAGTTCGGTTTTACGAATATTTTCCGCGTTGAGTATCAAACGGTGAACTTGTCACGTTTGCAGGAACTTGTTTCCGCAAATCGTCTCAATGGCGCCATCACGCCTGAAAGTCTGTACGATGCAGGAGCGATCTCAAATCGCAACCTACCTGTAAAGATTTTGGGTAATGGTGACATCACCTCAGCAATTAGCATTACAGCGCATGGTTTTTCTGAAAGTGCAAAACAAAAAATAGAAAAGGCCGGAGGCACGGCGCAGATTCATGGCTAATATCATCGAGACAACCAAGAACATTTTCCGCATCGAAGAACTTCGCAAGAGGATCGTCTTTACGGTATTGATGTTAATCGTCGTTCGCGTAGGTGCGCATGTCACTCTACCGGGTATTGACGTTATTGCATTGAATGCTTCTCATGCATCGGACGATGCGAACTCTTTGTTCGGATTGTACGACATGTTTGTGGGTGGCGCGTTCAGCAATGCAGCGATTTTTGCAATGGGAATTATGCCCTACATCTCTGCATCCATCGTGTTGCAGCTTGCAGGTGTGTTTGTTCCACAAATCGCAAAGATGCAGCGAGAGGGCGAAGAAGGACGTCGCCGTATCAATCAATGGACTCGTTTTCTTACTGTCGCTATTGCTGCGGTACAGGCCATTGGTTTGAGTATCAAGCTCAATAATCAAACGGGTATTGACACCGGTAAAGTCGTTCTTATCGCAGCGCCGTTATTCACTCTGACTGCTGTTGTGTTGTTGACCGCCGGTACGATCTTCTTGATGTGGATTGGAGAGCAGATTACGGAACGTGGTCTTGGCAACGGTATCTCCTTGATCATCTTCATTGGTATTATCTCTCGATTACCTGTTGCTATCGCAAACGAAATACAGCTTATTGCTTCCGGTCGTAATGCTGCCATCGATATTATTCTGTTAGCATTTCTGTTGATAATCATTGCGGCGGTCGTTTTGGTGACGCAAGGTGCGCGGCGTATTCCGGTGCAGTATGCTAAGCGAGTTGAAGGACGCAAGCAGTATGGTGGACATACAACCTACATTCCGCTTCGCGTAAACACAGCCGGCGTTATGCCCATCATCTTTGCTTCTGCAATTCTCTTTATTCCCGGTACGATCTCTCAGTTCTTTCCTGAAAATCAAACATTGATCTCTGTAGCGAAGTTGTTTAGCGATCGCAGTATCGTGTATGCAATTTTCTACGGCGGCGCCATCGTGTTCTTTACCTACTTCTACACGGCGATTGCTTTCAATCCGCGTCAGACAGCAGAAGAACTCAAGCGTGCGCAGGGCTTTATTCCGGGTGTTCGTCCGGGTCAACAAACCGCCGAATACTTTGACAATATTTTGACCCGCATCACTCTTCCCGGTGCAGTGTTTCTGGCCGTGATTGCGTTGTTGCCGGTCTTTGTTACCAATGTGTTGAATGTGCCGTATTCTTTCGGACAATTCTTCGGCGGTACAAGCTTGCTTATTATCGTTGGTGTTGCTCTTGATACTCTGCAACAGATCGAAAGCTACCTCTTGATGCGTCACTATGACGGCTTCATGAAGAGTGGAAAGATTCAAGGTCGCGGAATGGGTGGCAATCAACAACGCGTCGGTGGTGGGTACTAATATCAATCATTCACTTTCTGCCTAAACGCAGACGAGAACAATGAACACGGAACCTGCTCCGGCTTTGAAAATTCAAACTGACGTCGATCGAATCGAAGAGTCTTGTCGCTTGGTAAGCGCTACGCTCCAACATCTGGGGAAGTTTGTCGCACCGGGTATTGCTACTCTTGAGTTAGACAAGATTGCTGAAGACTTTATTCGATCACACGATGCTGAGCCTGCATTTAAGGGCTATGGGGGACACGGTTCAGTACCCGCGTTTCCATACACATTGTGTATTTCTATCGACGAAGAGGTGGTACACGGAATGCCTTCGGCGCGTAAGCTGAAAGAAGGACAAATCGTATCCATCGACTGTGGTGTCAAGAAGAATGGTTTCTTTGGCGATAGTGCCTTTACCTTTGCGGTGGGCGACATCAGCGCCGAAAAGCAACGCTTGCTCGATGTAACCCTCCAAGCCCTTGAGGCGGGAGTTGCTCAAGCGGTAGCCGGAAACACAAACTATGACATCGCAAAGGCGGTACAAAAACACGTGGAAATGAATCGCTTTTCCTGTGTTCGAGAGTTGGTAGGTCACGGTGTTGGAGCTGAGCTTCACATGGAACCTTCGATTCCAAACTTTGTACCCGGCTTGCTCCAACGAAATCGTTATCCGAAAGCGACGTTGGAGGAAGGGATGACAATTGCGATTGAGCCTATGGTAAATGCCGGTTCCTTCCTCGTGCAAACAGCGCGCGACGGTTGGACGGTCTTTACTTCAGACGGTAAGCCCTCGGCGCACTTTGAACACACAGTCATGGTTGACCGTGGAAGCCCGAGAGTCCTTACATATTTTTAAGATCGAGAGTTTATGTCGAAACAAGACCTGATAAAAGTAGACGGTGTAATTGACGATGTGCTTCCTAACACACAGTTCATTGTCAAACTAGAGAACGGTCATAAAGTCTTGGCACACATTAGCGGTAAGATGCGAATGAACTTCATCAAGATTCTTACCGGTGACAAAGTGACTGTGGAATTATCTCCCTATGATTTGTCAAAGGGGAGAATTACCTATCGATTCAAATAAGTAGTACCGAATTAACGGATAACGACATGAAAGTACAGGCATCAGTTAAGAAGCGCGATCCGAACGACAAAATCGTTCGCCGTAAGGGCCGCGTCTACGTAATCAACAAGAAGAATCCACGAATGAAACAGCGTCAAGGATAAGGAGCATCAATGGCACGTATTGCAGGAATAGACCTTCCACGAAATAAGCGCGGTGTGATCAGTCTCACCTACATCTTCGGCATTGGTGATACCGTAGCCCGTGAAGTGCTGGCTAAAGCCGGTATCGATGAAAACAAGCGAGTTCAGAATTGGACTGACGAAGAGGTTGCACGCATCCGCACAGCGGTGAGCGAGTATAAGACTGAAGGTCAGCTTCGTTCTGAAATCCAACTCAACATCAAGCGTCTTATGGACATTGGTGCTTACCGTGGTCTTCGCCACCGTAAGGGACTACCTGTACGCGGACAACGTACTCGTACAAATTCCCGTACGCGTAAAGGTAGAAGAAAGACCGTGGCAGGAAAGAAGAAGGCCGCTCGTAAGTAAGAAGTCGCACTCTGCGGAGTGCTGCAGTCAACAGACTGATGTTTCAAATTTTAATTACAAAGAATGGCAGCCGCAAAAAGAAAAGTCAAAAGAAAAATCGTTGCTGATGTACATGGCAAAGCCTTCATCCGTGCAACGTTTAATAACGTCATTGTTACCATTGCAGATTCCTACGGTAATGTGTTGACCTGGTCTTCAGCCGGTCGCAACGGTTTCCGTGGTTCCAAGAAGAATACTCCCTATGCTGCACAAGTTGCATCAGAAAAAGCAGCAAAGGAAGCATTCGAAATGGGCTTGCGCAAAGTAGATGTCAGCGTACGCGGTCCGGGATCCGGCCGTGAAGCTGCGATTCGTGCTCTCGCCACAGCCGGCTTGGAGGTTTTGTCGATCATGGACAAAACTCCAATCCCACACAACGGCTGTCGCCCTCCGAAGCGCCGCCGCGTTTAATATCGATGGGATTCTGAAGCGTCCAGACTACCGGCCTATGTCGGTTGTCTGTGTTTTAGATCGTCGGTCTGTGCAAGAAATTTATAAACTATCAAACGTAAGAGAAGTATGAATACAACTATGCAAATGCCAGAGCGCGTAATGACGGATGAAACCGGATCAGTGTATCACGGGAAATTCGCATTACAACCGCTTGAGGAAGGCTACGGCGTTACCGTTGGCAATGCTCTGCGTCGTGTGATTCTTTCGTCGATCCACGGAGCTGCTATAGTTGGTGTTAAAATTAGCGGAGTAGTACACGAGTTTCAGACCATTCCCGGTGTCGTCGAAGACATGAGCGAAATCATTCTCAATCTGAAAGAAGTACGATTGAGCATGGAAGACTCAAAGCCAACTCGTGTATCTTTTAAAATCAAAGGTCCGGGAACTTGGACCGCTCAGTCTATCCAAAACGCCTCATCAAGTGTAAGCGTTCTCGATTCAGAACATCACATTGCTACCCTTGCTCACGATGCAGAATTCGATGTAGAGTTGCGCATTGCAAAAGGCAAAGGCTACATTCCGGCTGAAGAGCATGTTACGACAGATTTTCCTGTTGGCATGATCCCGATTGATTCGATTTTCACGCCGATCAAGAATGTGATTTACAATGTTGAGCCTTTCCGTGTTGGACAGAAAACCGACTATGAAAAATTGATTTTGGACGTTACCACCGATGGTAGCATTCCTGCATTGGACGCAGTTCAACAAGCATCGAAGATTCTCCTTGATCATATCAACCTCTTCGTCGGATTTGATTTCAGTCAGAAGAGCGACGGTACCGCAAAGCAATCTTCCGATCCGGTTGAGGAAGAATCAAAGTCAGCAGAATTCCAGAAAGTACGCCGCCTACTCGAAACACAAGTTGATGATCTTGAGCTGTCGGTTCGCGCACACAACTGCCTGAAAGCAGCAAATATCAAGACTGTTGCCGAGTTGGTAGTCCTTAATGAAACCGATCTGCTGAAGTTCCGCAATTTTGGTCGTAAATCGCTGAGCGAGTTGACTGAAACTGTGAAGGGCATGGGCCTTGTTTTCGGTATGAATGTAGAGAAGTACCTCAAGGATTCACCGAAGCAATCGGAAGCTTAATTGTAGAAAAGATTAGTCAGACAAACACATTCTTCGAATATGAGACACTTAGTATCCGGACGTAAACTTGGAAGAACACGTAGTCACCGCCAAGCGATGTTGGGCAACCTTGCTACCTCGTTGATCATTCACGATGGCAAGAGCATTCGCACGACATTGGCTCGCGCAAAGGAACTCCGTCCCTTTGTAGAGAAGCTGATCACACGCGCCAAGAACGCTTATAGTAAAGAGCGCAACGGTCAATTTCCGGATGGCCACGTTGATGTTCACGCACGTCGTGAAGTCGCTAAGATTATCCGCGACAAAAAAGCATTGCAGTATCTCTTTGATGATATTGCTCCCTCAGTTCTCGAGCGTAATGGTGGCTATACACGCATAATCAAACTCGGTCAACGCCGTGGTGATGGTGCTGAAGAGGCGATCATCCAGCTTGTCGATTGGGCTGCTAAGCAAGACGGCGCCGTGTCAATGAATGACCGCAAGCGTAAACCGGCTCGTAAGACGGCCGCCAAAGTTGCGGCAGTAGCTGCAGCTGCTCCGGTTGCTGAAGTGATCGAAGAAGTAAGTGCTGCCCCGGCTGCTGATGTTGTGGAAGAAAGCGCAGCTCAAGTAGATGAGGTTGTGCACGATGCTGTTGACAGCGTAGAAACGACCACAGAAAACGCCGGCGAGGCAAGTGGCGATTCTGCTTCAGCTGAGTAAATTAGCTAGACCTACTTTTTAACACCGGAACCGCTGGTTCCGGTGTTTTTGTTTATAGCGCCGAGGTACCTCAAGGCCTGTGGTCCTAGATGCCTCGCTAGCCGTGACTCGCTACCGGAACCTCTGAACTCATTTGCTCAGGAAACCTTGTGAAAGCGCTTCTCTCCGGATTTCTTAAAGGTGCCGCCTCCGTCGCGGATTTTCCCGCCTCACCGTTCCCCGAAATAGCGTTCATCGGACGCTCCAATGTCGGCAAGTCTTCGCTGCTGAATTTTCTGGTACTTGATCGTTCCATGGCTAAGGTGTCGGCTACACCCGGCAAAACCCAACAGATCAATTTCTTTCCGGTTGAATCGAAGTGGATGTTTGTTGATGTTCCCGGCTTTGGCTACGCCAAAGTATCGAGGGAAGAGCGTGATCGTTGGAATGCTTTGGTATGGGAATACCTGCTCAAGCGAGAACAGCTATGCCTGGTGTGCGTGTTGGTCGATTCTCGGCACGATCCTCAACCCATAGACCTGCATGCCATCGAACAACTCGAGAACCATGCTCGTCCCTATGTTATTGTTCTGACCAAAGTCGATAAAATTTCCGAGCGCGAGCAAAGCGAGCGCAAGGAGCAAATCGAAAATCTGGTTTCTAACTGTAGTATGTGTGCCGGAGTGCTTTTGTTCTCGGTGAAGTCGAAAATCGGTAGGGATTATGTACTGGGCACCATAAAGACGCACGCGAACGCAGTGAGCGCTAAAGCAAAGAAGTTATCCGCCGTATCTAAAGTTGCGAGCAGACATCACTCGGAGAGCGATGTCACGGGATCAAGCGCGGACGATTCACTTATCTCCGAAGAAAATTAAGAGCAGTGAACTTTATTACGAGAATACCTGTCTAAGAACTATGACGAATACCTCTTCCAGCTCAGCTCCAATGGTCGGAATAATCATGGGAAGCGATTCCGATCTCGAAGTCATGCGCGAGGCTGCCGAAGTCCTCAGCCAGTTCAAGGTTGACTTTGAAATGCGAATTGTCTCCGCACACAGAACTCCGGACGATATGGCGGAGTACGGTCGTACCGCTCATGAGCGAGGTATTCGTGTCATTATTGCAGGTGCGGGAGGTGCCGCACACCTTCCCGGAATGACAGCATCTCACTCTCCGCTCCCGGTTATCGGCGTTCCGATTCCTAGTCGTTACCTAGCCGGTTTAGATTCACTGTACTCCATTGTGCAAATGCCGGCCGGTGTACCGGTTGCCACCGTAGCCATTGGAGCAGGGAAAAACGCCGGACTCCTTGCAGTGCAAATTTTGTCTGCCTCTGAACCTCGCTTGCGCGAGTCGATGATTCAGTACAAACAGGAACTAGCTGCTTTGTCGCGCGCCAAGACGATTTAAAGAATGTACGATCGTTGACCGGAGTCCACTACGGAAGGCTGAAAAGGCTTCGTTCAAGAGCGAAATCAGCACCTCAAATAGACTGCGATCGCCACGTACACGAACCGTAGTTTAGCACAACTAGTACTTTGCTTTTTTGCCGATTCATCTGAGAACTACATTACCTAGGTATGGAAGATCAAGTCCCAACTATGACAGAGCCACTGGAGCAAAAAGATGGATATTTTGCCCTGGCTGTCATTCTGCGTCACAAAGTGTATATCCTCTCGGCAGCCTTGATTGCTACTGTTGTTGCAGTTATTGTGGTGCTGCGCATGCCGAACTACTACACTGCTGAAGTAAGTGCGGTTCCTCCGCGTAAATCAAATTCAGCCCTCGATGCTGCTGTGAGCAGCGTGAGCACAACCCTAAGGGAGTTTGGTTTGTCAAAACTAGGAGGCAAGCATGGTGAAGGCTACGATCTCATCGTGCTACTGCAAAGTCGCCAAGTGAAGGACTCCATCATTCACAAGTATAACCTCGCGAAAGTCTACGATATTCCCGATACAGCACTCTACAAGATTCGAGAAGAGTTTGAATCAAACATCACGGTGAACGTAGAAGTTGAGGGGAATTATACGATCTCTGTGGATGATCCTGATCCGAAGCGTGCTGCCGACATCGCCAACGACATCATAGCACTAACAAATCAGCTCTCTCAACAGCTCGATAAGCGTGAGACCCAGGTGATTTACAAGCAGTTTGAGGCGCGCATTGCTTCTACCGATCGCGAAATCAATGAAACCAGAGACTCGCTGTCTAAGTACGCGCAAGCATCAAAGATTTTCTCTCCTCTCGACCAGGTCAAAGTTGCAGCGCAAGCGCTTGGCGAAATGAAAGCCAGCGTCATGAAGCAAGAGATCATGTTGTCGTACCTTGAGCAGTCATACGGAGCAGATGATCCTTTAACCGCTCGCCAACGCGATGTACTCAAGGAGATGAAGTCCAAGTTGACACAATCGGAGACAGGCACGCAGCTCTTAGGCGGTGTAAGTATCGCAGATGCACCTCGAGCTGCGGTTCCATATCTTCACTTCTACTCCCAACTTGAAGCACTCATTAAACTCAAAGCATTCCTTGCTCCTTCCTTCGAGCAAGTGAAACTCGATTTGACCAAAGAATCACCATCGCTCTACCTACTCGATGAAGCGATTCCGGCACAGAAAAAGAGTCGTCCAAAACGTACTATCATCGTAGCCAGCACCTTTGGCGCTTCGCTGTTCTTGGGCTGCGTGATCGTCTTGTTCATGCATCAGTTCCGAGTGTTCAGAAAGCGCTTCTCCCAATACTCGTCCACCGTTTAACGACTTCAGTAGAATTGCATGAGTGTGATACACACGCTGCGTGAGAACAAAGTTTCCGCCACTCTATTCGGAGTGTATGTTGGACTTGGAGTCGCGCTCTTTGCAATTTTGGTCTATGCCGGGCTCGGCTACTTCACACCCGTTGTTCCTGTTGGAATTGGTATGCTGGCACTTTGGATACGCTATCCGAAGTTCTGGATCTACTGCGTGGTAACGAGTTTCTACGTGTACTTCACCGACTCAAAAGACGGTGGTTCGGCTCTTGACTTCGCCCTCGGTTTGTTACTGCAAGGTAGCCTGTTTCTGTGGCTGATGCATCGGCTGCTGATTTCGCGTCAGCCTCTCTTTAGGTCTCTCTTCGACTATTTACTCTTCGCTTGCTACCTCTACTCTGCGGCAAATGCGTTCGTAGCCATGAGTCACGGCACGCCCTTCATGAATTGGCTGCGGGAATGGACAATCGGTGTTGCCATCCTCTACTATTTTCCTATTCGAGAGTACTTCGATGAGCGACAAGCTTTTAACCGTTTGCTGGCCTACGCCAGTATCGTAGCTATCGTTCAGATAGGTCAAAATGCCTATACCTTTGTTCAGGCAACGCGCAATGCTGAGTATGCGTGGCAGATTGTCGGACGTCGCAGTACGCCCTTTTTGTTTCTCATGAGTTCGTGCTTCTTTCTGAGTTACGCTGTACACGTCAAGAAACTTGGATTGCAGTTACTGCTTGCTTTGGGAACGGCAGCCTCCTTCGTAGGTGTGTTTCTTACCTACTCTCGAACTGCGATGATCTCCATCCTGCTTTGCAGCATCGCCATGTTGTTTTTCATTACAGCCAAACAACGTTTGCGCCTCGGTGTGTTGGTTGCCTGCTTCACACTGATTCCTTTGGTACTCATGCCCTTTGCTCTGGGACGGCTAGCTAAGTTCGCCCAGGTAGCGGTTGTTAACCGTCTTACCTCATCCGGTAAAGGCACTAAAGACATTTCAGTGCAAGCACGTTTTTATGAGTACCGTGCAGTGTGGCGATTGGCACAACAAGATCCAATCAGTGGATACGGTCTTGCGACGCCGTACATAGCCTACATTCCGATTCTCAAGTACTCGACCGTTCGTTCCTATATCCACAATGGCTACCTCTCGTTCTTCTATCGTTTTGGAATCATCTTCTCGGTCGTATACTTCCTTACTCAGTTGTACATCACCGCTGAAGCCTACACTCTTATCCGTAGAAGTCGAGATCCGTTTCATCGGACTGTGGCAATCGCATCACTGTTCACATTGGTCTGTATTCTTCTCGGAAGTACAACCGACACGGTGTTCTTTACTCGATCAACTACCTTCGTGCTCGCCTTTAGCTATGCTGCGCTGGGTATCGTTCGTAAGCAGCTGTTAGAGGAAGAGGCGGCCGGAGCCAATGCACATACGCTCCTGCTCGGGCACGGACCCACCGCCCTCCTTGGATCTTCGAGGATCGACAATAGTAAAACTGAGCAACATGTGGATGCGCGGATTGGCGAAGATTCTCCGGAGGATACTATAGGGTCTGAGTCTACGAGCCGTGCTTCAGCGTCTATTGAGGATACCGCTATATCACCGGATGGCAAGGTAGACACTGAAGGTTCATCCTCTGCCGACCCAGAGTTGTCTGAGCCTTCCTAACTGACAGTGACTGTTGTATGCCAACACACAAAACATCGCGCAATGCAATACTAATTGCCATAAGTCAACTGAGCTTTGCTGAACTGAAGCCTTTCTTGACGAGTGTACGATTAGCCGGCATCGATGCAGATGTCGTGTGTTTTGCCGGCGATTCCGATGCTGAAACTCTGAAGCTTCTACGTGAGAGTGGAGTAATCGTTCACGGCATGCGAGAAGTACTTGTCAAACTACCGTTCGTGCAACGGAAATTGAATCTTTTAAAGTGGGCGTTTCCTCTGATGCGTCTGTATCGTAGCGTGCAGTTGCTTGCTGCGAAGATGCTATCGAAGAATCAACAGCTCACAAAGCGCGAATTTGTGAAGCTGTTCGGCCGAATCTGCACGATGCGTTTCTTTTACTATCGAGATTTTGTTGAGGCTAATGCTGAGCGTTACGATCGCATTGTGCTCACCGATGCTCGTGACGTCGTTTTCCAGTCGGACCCTTTTGCGACATCATGGAATCCGGAAATTCTGCACTGTTTCTTGGAAGCCAAAGGAAGGACAATCGCTTCGGACCATTGGAATGCTTATTGGACAAAGCAGATTGGCGGGGAAGCGCTACTTCGACAAATAGGGAACGAACAGATTAGTTGTGCAGGTGTGAGTTTTGGAGGAACAGCAGTGATGCGAACCTACCTGAATACTATGTGCGCACATTTGGAAGAACACATCGATCGACTCGATCTCGATCAAGGATTTCACAACCTTATGATATGGACGCATCAGTTGACTTCTGTGCGATTAGGTCAATGTTTTGAGAGTGAGGTCTTGACCGTGGGATTGATAGATGAGCGAGACATCCGCTGGTCAGACGATGGCAAACTTTTGAATCGCGATGGGACGGTGATACCAATAGTGCACCAATATGATCGTCATCCGCTGCTCGTGCAGCGATTCGCCGAGATATACGGCTCCATCGGTTGAATGAACGGGGTTGAGTACTCCGACACTATTTCTTATTCTTGTACTACATTTTCGAGGTTTCTCCATGCAGCTCTCATCAAGTACGAATCTTTTTGACTACGAAATCCTCATTCGCCGCTATGACATGGCCGATCGCTATGCCTCCTACTGTCCACAGTTGGGTGTTATGATAAAAGGATCCGCGCACGAAGAAGTGGAAGAGGCAATGAAGGAGAAGATTAAAGCACACATTGCTTCGTTGGAAGCACAATCGTCAACGTCGGACGCCACCCCTGCTGTCTAATCATCGTTGAGTTTCACACTCGTTACTGTCATGTTGCGCTCCGGATATAGTACTCGCATTGTGTTTTGTCTCGCGGTAGTGGTCGCAGGATTAAGCACCACCGTCTCAGCCCAGTGGGCTCTCATGCACTCTGATGCCGATGAGCTGATCACACGCGGGACCAATCACATTTACAATACGCAGTTTGACAGCGCGACAGCCTGCTTCCAAAAAGTGAACACGCTGTACCCAAATTATCCTGCCGGGTACTTCATGGAAGCGATGGTTGATTGGTGGCGTATGCAAATTGATCAGCGCAACAAGAGCTACGGTGAACAGTTTCTGCACAAGGTTGACAAAGTCGTTGAGATATGCGATCGTATGCTTGATAGCAACGCCTATGATATCGCGGGACTATTTTTTAAGGGTGGAATTCTCGGATACCGCGGTCGCTACTATGCTTCAAACCAAAGTTGGCTCAAAGCGACCAACGATGCTCGCGAAGCCCTAGATATACTTATCAAGTGCAACAAACTTGCGCCATCGAACTACGATATCATGCTTGGTACAGGTATCTATAACTACTTCGCCGATGCGCTTCCAAATCAGTACCCTGCCCTTAAACCCATTATGGTGTTCCTGCCAAGCGGCGACAAAAAACTAGGTGTGCTACAACTGGAGGCAGCATCCAAGCGTGCGCGCTACGCTGCAGTTGAAGCGAAAGTAGTTCTGCAAATGGTCTATGGTAACCAGTTCGAACGGTCGACGTCTGACTTCCTGCGCTTGAGTTCGGAGCTCTATCTTAGCTATCCGAAAAACGCATTCTTTCATCGTAAGTACGCCACGGGATTGCTGCAAGCGGGTTATCTGGATTCAAGCGAAACCCAATGGAGAATGATTCTTGGAAATTATCGGCTCAAGCGTTTCGGCTACGATGCCTATGCGGCTAGAGAATCGCTATACTACTTGGGATACTTTCTCTTCAACAAAGGCAAGTACGACGACGCGCTCCAACACTTTTATAAATGCGACGAAGCATGCAGGCTTCTCGATGAAGATCCATCCGGCTTCATGGTCAAATTGAATCTGTATGTTGCCAAGATTTATGACCTTCAAGGGAAACGCGACTTGGCTATGATGCAGTATAATAAGGTTCTGTCGTGGAATGATACGCAGAACTCACACGCCGAAGCAAAGCAGTACATGCAGAAGCCCTACGGAAAGTAAGTTGTAGGTAGCCGGACTTTTAGGCAAGTAGAGAGGAACGAGCCCACTCTTTAACTAGCCACTGACAAACTATTGTAAGGCTCCTGCCGGTTGTGCTGTCCAATAGTACTTCCACTCGTGCATCGTCCCTGAACAGCTAGCAGTTCTCGCGCTCAAGATTTTCAGTGAAGATTTTTTGTTAAGGCTTGGGCTGCGCCCTGCGCCTGGTGATTGCTGACCTTCTCGTTTATGCCGGCGTTGCCTCAAAATGCGCATGCTTAGAGCAAGCTGTCTTGAGGAGTTGAGGTACGAGTCAGAATGAGCAGTTGAGGTACGAGTCAGAGTGTTGTTTCGGAACCTCGCCATTCTCGAAGGAGACACCGGATACGGTCTTTGAACTAGGTCTTCATGTATCCGGGTTCCGGAATGAATGGTCGTATAAAGGAATCGTAGGTTCACTTCAGTGGGGAATAGCGGAGTTCGGATCTCATTGTGTGCTCAGTGCCACCGGGCAGTCTGACTACGAACGTCCGCTGACCGGGATACGGATAGTAAATACTGATCCTCTACCGCGTGCACTTTTCACATCGATCGTACCGCCATGGTGTTGGATGATACGATGGGTGATCGCTAAGCCTAAACCGGTGCCTTCAGCTTTACGAGTGAAGAACGGTTCGAAGATGCGAGGCAAGTCTTCCGCGACAATACCACAGCCGTTGTCGCTGATTGCGATTTGAATGGCAGACGTTTGGTCGTTTTCGACTTCACACGATGTTTGAATGTCAATGTGGCCTTTGGCCTGGATGGCGTCGCAGGAGTTGGTAAGAAGGTTTATGAACACTTGTTGCATCTGGTTCAGGTCTGCACGCAACTTCGGCAGTTGATGTTCCAGATCCAGGTTCACGGCAATGATCTTACGGAAGAGAATATCGGAAATGAGCTCTAGAGAGTCTGTAAGCACATCGTTAATATCGATCTCTTGAATGCGCGGTGCCTGAGGCTTTGCGAAGTCAAGAGTGGTCGTCACGATGTTCATAATGCGCTCAACACCCCGCATCGCAATGTTGATGTGATGCTGAGCCTTTTCATCAGATTCAAACTTGCGTTGTAACATTTGCAAGTTGAGATTCACGGCAGCAAGAGGATTGCGGATTTCGTGAGCGACAGTGGCAGAGAGTTGTCCCAACAACATCATCTTATCTGCCTGCAGCAAGGTTTCCGTCAACGCACGCTTGTCACTTAGTTCGCGCGCTATCGCTAAGATCAGACGTTGTCCGTCGTGCTCTACGAAACGAGCACTCACTTCCACCTGAACATGCTCACCTTTGTCATCAACTAAACCAATCTCTGCCAAAGCATGAGGCGCTGAGGAACGATTGAGCAGATGGAAGACGGATTTGAACTGGGGGAGTGTGCGACCGATTAGCTCCAGTCTTGGGATGCGAAACAAGGTGCTGGCCCGTTCATTGGCGTCAAGCACTGTCCATGTTTTTGTTTGTATAAAAAACACGGCATCGGCGGCATTGTCGAAGACAGACTTATACCACGTGATCTGCTTGCGCAGGGCATCGACGTTTTCAATGCTGCGCTGCGGCTTTTTTCTTGTATGGAGGTGTTGTTCGCTCATCTGTGTTTACAAACAAACAACAGACAAGAGCTGTGCCAAATAACCGTGTTTTCCGCCAGGTCCTTTATTATTTGGGCTTTGTGGTGCTAGAATCAGACGGTACAACCACGTCCGGATTCGGGCTTGACATGGGATTTGGGCTAGAAAAGGGCTGTGTGGACGGCATAACAGACTTAGGCAAAAGATCCTTTGGAGTCAATTGCGGTCTGTTCGTTGGCATTGGGGGAGCCCCGGAATTTCCGGGATTTGTGCCCGGTGCGGAGCCGGGAGTGGTTCCGGAGCTACCGGAATTGTCGGATCCGGGTTGGGATGCGGCATCTTTGTTTTCGCCAGGCTTGCGCCGCGAGCCCCACATCAAATTCGTTGTGTCGGCAGGAAGTCCTCGCTTTGCATTTCCATAAGCCACCGCAAAGCGTATGTCATCCGCATACTCGGAAAACGGATACAGCTTCAACAGGAGCGAGTAATAATACAAGGCGGAGTCTTGGTTCTTTATGCTATTCTCATAGGTCCAGCCCGTGGAATACAGAGCAGCCGGAGCGTATTTGGACGACGAATAACTTTCGCGAATTCTCTGATATTGTCGAAATGCCATCGCGTAATCACCAACCTTACGAAGACTGGCTGCGGAACGGTAGAGCTCTTCCGCTGAGTCCAGAACAGCATAGTCTGTAATACCTAGACGTTTACGCGACTCACGTCCAAACACCGTAGTGGCATACTTCGCGAAGATGATTTCATGCACCGAATCTGCTAGGTCACGATTACGACCCTCAACCATTCTCGCATACGAATACAGATATTGTGCACGAAGTGTGTCTTTTTCCGGTGCCTCATTCATAGCGACTAAGAAATACTGTTCCGCACTGTCGGCGTTATTCAACATTTCGTGTGTACGTGCAAGTTCGAAGTTGAACTTTGCATAGGCCGAGGCGATACTGTCTTTCTTGGTGGCGTTTTCCGGAAGCTGCATGGCGGCCTTGGCTTGCTGCGCCTCCGCCATTTTTTGCTCGCGTGTGTTGAGGAGATTGAAGAGGGTGTTTGCTCCGTCAAACACAGGTGATCGCACTACCTTTGCCTTTGCAAAGTAACGACGCGCACCATCGTAATCTTTTGCACGGTAGAGCTCCATTCCACGTTCAAAGTTTGCAACTAAAATTGGAACCGATCCGGAGGAAGCAGAGTCAGTCGTTCGCTCCACCATCTCCAGGGAATCCTTGCTTCCTTTCAAACGCAGAATTTGCAAGCGAGCACCGTTTTGATAACCGAGCTTGGAGTAGTCGTCAAAATTGCGATTGGCGTCCAACTTGTCAACGATTTCAAGAGCTTCGTCGTAACGTTTCAACTCTGCCAAACAGAGTGAGCGATAGTACTTAGCCTCGAACTCCGTTAGAGGGGTTGGCTCAAAGTTTAAGACCTTGCTTAACTCTTTTTCCGCTTTTTCGAATTTGCGTAGACGATAGAGAACGAGACCAAGATCACACTGCCACTTGGCTTTTTGTTGATCGTCGTCACATTGGGTGATGGCTTGTCGGTACGGGCGCTCAGCAGCGTCGTAGTCCTCTTCTTCAATTGCTACCTCAGCCGTGAGCTGAAATGCTTCCGAGAGCACGTCGTAACGATCTTGTTGCCAGGCGACGTCGATCGTACGCGAAAGCATGATTTTGCCTTTGGGGATATTGCGTTGCAGCAAGTAGTTCTTTGCCGACAATAAGTGCGCATCCGGCGAGTACGGCGAGTTTGGATAATTGTCTGCTATCTCGAGGCACTTGATGTTTGAGGGCAACCATTCGGAACGATAGAAGAAGGCCTTTGCCATTAGATAAAGACTCGCATCAACAAAGGCACTTTTAGGGTGCGTTGCCAGGATCTTGGATCCCTTAATGATGATAGAGTCAACTTTGACTTGAACAGGCTGCAATTTTGCCGGCTTGATCACCATGTCACTCAAGTAGTGCGGTAACTCACCATTGCCTTTTTCAAGAGTGATATCGCTTTCCTGTGGGGCTATGACGCGGGGCTTGGGAGGCTTGATGTAGTCGTTGTAGCCGAATTCCTCCTCAGTTTCGGCCATCAGCTTCTTCTGATTGTAATAGGTATTGAAGAAGGTCATTGAGTTGTCCCAAAAGCGGCAACCGCCCAACAGTAAACTGAGGGACACAACAATGAGAAGATTCTGTCGTTTCATGCAAAAAGCACAGTATTGATCACAGGAGTATCAATGGGGCATAGGCACACTGATGATGGACAAGCTTTAAGCGCTTACTGTAAAGACGCTTGACTACAAAAATAGTGTGTAGGCAGCCAACCTGCACTACCGGAGCAGGCTCTTACTCGTCATCACCCTGAAAATACGAAACAAGGCGTTGATCACCTGCTCCTTCACGGTACAAAGCCCGGCGCTCAATTTCAACGCGTAACTGCTCCGAAAACTCGCGAGCGGCGTTATAACCGTAGGTCTTCAAAAGATAATTCAGGGCTATGACTTCTGAGATAACGGTGATATTCTTTCCGGGAAAAATGGGGAGTCTCACCGTGTGAATCGGCACTCCCATGATATCGTGTGGATTGTCATCCAGACCCGTTCTGTCGTACTCAATTGTGGGATCCCAATCTTCGAGCTGAACAACGATTTCAAGACGTTTCTGAAAACGTACGGCACGAATTCCAAACATTTGCCGAACATCGATAATACCTTGTCCGCGTATCTCCATAAAGTGCTTGACTGTTGCCGTGCCCGTGCCCATCAGGACCGCGTCGCGTTTTTTGGTCAGCATAACCACATCGTCTGCAACCAGACGGTGTCCACGTTCAACCAAATCCAACGCTATCTCACTCTTACCAATGCCACTGCGTCCAACGAACAATATGCCGACACCATAAACATCAACGAAGGAACCGTGCACAACGCCTTGCTGTGCAAAGTGATCATCGAGGAAATCGGAGATAAGGTGTATTGCGTTGATAGTCTCAAAATGCGTCTGCAAGACCGGAATATTGTGGTCTGCGGCAATCTTGACTAATCGCTCTTCGAGGTTGTTATTGTTCGTAAGGATAATAACGGGCACGTTGCGATCAGCAATATTGATGAATGCTTGAATACGAGCTTCTTCATCCAGCATTTCCAGATAATGCGTTTCGGTGTTACCAAGCAGCTGCACGCGCTGACTGGTAAACAGAGCCGTAAATCCGGTCAGCGCCAACTGCGGTCGGTGAATGTTTCCGTCGTGAATAAGGTTATCAAAACCTACTTCTCCGGTAAGGGATTGTAGTTGCAGCGGAGATTCAAGCAAGCGGCGCACCGTGATGCTCTCTTTCTTGATGATCTTAATGTTTTCAGAATTCATACGGCATCCACAATGGTTCGCTTGCAAAATACAGAGGGGAGCAGCACCAATTGTCAAAAAGGAGAGTAGGACTCTGTTATTCAAATCCTGAGACAAGTCGTTTCTCTATAAGGTGCTATGGGAACATATTCAGTTGTGGGCTGCAAATTGAGGTGACTGACCTATTCTAAGCGAACTGAAGCTCTCCGGAGTGCACTTTACACTACCTTGCAACAATTCATGCACTGTTCCGTACTACTCCTGTTCGCTGTGCCCATTATTTGGGATATTTGTTCTCGCATATGTCTTTCAGTTCTCTCGCAGCTATGAGCGTACGTCTTCTTCAGCTTGGTATCTTCTTCTTGGCAAGCCTTGCCGCACACTCCCAAAGTCAAACTCAACTCAGCGGCGATGCCCGAGTCTTCAGTTTGGACCAGTGTCTCAAAATCGCCTTAGAGAATAGCTACGAGGTTCGTGGCGCGCAAGCAACGTATCAATTGCAGGTTGCATCACTCAACCAAAGCTTTGGAGCGTACCTGCCATCTCTGGATGCAAACGTGGGTTACTCTCGCTCGTTGAATAGTACCAATACGTACAATTTTGGCGGACAGGTCATCACCCTTCCGAACAGCGAACCAAACTCCTATACCATGGGTGCCTCAGCATCGTACTTGCTCTTCAACGGGTTTTCGCGTGAGGCGAATTACTCGCGCGCGCAGCAAGACGTTGACGCGGCGGAACTCAGTCTGCGCAGAACCCGACAAAGCGTTTCTGCCGGTGTACGTTCAGCGTACTTGTCCGTCTTGAAAGCAATGCAGGTCACGAAAATCCGACAAGAGAACGTTGAGCTGGGAAAAAAGGAAGTTGAGCGTGCGCGTGCGCTTTATGAAGCCGGTAGAACTGCTGTCGGAACTGTTTATAGTCAAGAGGCTGATTTAGGTTCCCGTGAAATAGATTTGATCAGCGCCCAGAATGCTGAGAATCAGGCAAAGGCCCAGCTTCTCAGTGCAATGGCAGTTCCACCCGATACACGATCCGAGTTTCTTGAATCTTCATTTGCTCCCTCAGTGGAAGATAAGAGTCTTACGGACTTCCGTCGAGACATCGGTCCTTACAATAATGCCATTCAATCAGCGCTTACTTCGAGAGCTGACTATAGAGCGGCACTTCTCCGCATCGCTTCTGCAGAAAACGGTGTTCGTTCTGCAAAGGGTGGATACTATCCTAACGTCAATGCAAGTGGCGGTTGGTCGAGCTCAAGTGCAAACACCTTCGGAGAAAATAGTCGATACTATGTGGCAATGAACATGAACATTCCATTCTTCGACAATTTCTCCACCACGACGGCAGTACAAACAGCTCGCATACAAGTCACACAAAAAGAATTGGATCGCGCGCTTGCAGAACAGAAGATGCGTTCCGAAGTGCAGATAGCGTTTCTCAATCTCGACGCCGCAGAAAAACAGCTCGACGTTTCGAAGAGGGCAGTCCGTTCGGCTACTCAGAATTTCGATGCGACAAAGGAACGTTTTGCCGTAGGTGCTGCAACTCAACTTGAGTATCAGACAGCCAACCAACAGCTTATCAATGCTCGTATTAACCAAGTAAGTATCGTGTACAGTTACTATGATGCTCAGGTTCAACTTCGCTCCGCAATCGGAACCTTGGCAGAGAATTGATAGTGCATCGGATACTGTTCGCTCCGCAATACAATTGGAGCTGTGTTGTAGATCCGTGTCCTATGACGTGATTAGTCCGCAGCAGCGAAGCTGCTGCATAAACAAGAGAATTCTAACTCCTCATTCAAGTTGCTATGGCCAAGAAATCGAATAAACGCGTGTGGATAGCAGTAGGCAGCGTTGTTACCTTGCTTATTATAGCTGTTGCGATGTTTGTCATGAAGACGCGCGACAGTGCGACCAAAGTTCAGGTAGAGAAGATATCACGTCGCACCATAACCCAAACCGTATCGGCAATCGGAAAGATTCAGCCGGAGACCGAAGTGAAAATCTCTTCGGAAGCCAGTGGTGAAATCATCTTTCTTGGGGCGAAAGAAGGCGATGCAGTACGCAAAGGACAACTCCTCGCGCGCATCAAGCCGGACTTGGTCGAAACACAATTGGACCAATACAAAGCAACCCTGAAGGCATCGGAAGTTGCCATCGAAATTGCCAAAGTTGAGATGGACAGATCTGAAGCCGAGCTGAAGCGCGTCAATGCGCTCTATGCAAAAGAGTATGCATCGAAGCAGGACATGGAAGTTGCAAAGGCAGCATATGATCGCGCCGGCGGACAATACCAAAGCGCGCTCAGTGACCGTGCTCGTAATCAAGCCGCACTGAAGCAAATACAAGTATCTCTGTCTCGCACTTCATTATTCTCGCCAATAGACGGAACGCTCACCAAGTTGGATGTTGAAAATGGTGAGAAGGTAGTGGGAACGGCACAGATGCAGGGAACCGAGATGATGCGCATCTCAGATCTCAACATCATGAATGCGATCGTGGACGTCGATGAAAACGATGTTGTGAAAGTTAAGCTGGGTGATACCACACGGGTTCGTATCGATGCCTTCCCCAATAGAGTGTTCAGTGGCTACGTGTATGAAATCTCCCATTCACCAAAACAAAAAGGTATTGGTACACAGGACGAAGTCATCGATTTCGAAGTAAAGATCAGATTGATCGACAAAGAAATCGCACTACGTCCGGGAATGAGTTGTAACGTCGAAATCGAAACCGATACCCGAGCGAACGTCTTATCCGTTCCACTGCAGTCCGTGACGATCAGAGCTGATGATCAAAAGAAAGAGAACGACAAACCGGGAAATGAAATCAAGACCGAGAAGGTAGGCGAGGAAAAACAAAGAGACCAACGTCCTCCGCAAGTCGTCTTCATAGTTGACAACAATAAGGTCAAGCAGATCAAAGTAGAGACAGGAATCAGCGACAAAGGCTACATTGAAGTAACCAGTGGAGTTCAAGAAGGACAAGTAATAGTCTCGGGTTCTTACAATACGATTTCAAAAGTTTTGGCAGACGATATGAAAATTCAGATCGACTCTGTACAAAAGAAAAAGAAGTAAAGTCTCGTTCGACAGCTGAAACGATATCCAAACCACGCACTTAGGTCGATCCTCTATGTCAGAACATCTTATTGATCTTAAAAACATTTCTCGTAGCTACGACATGGGCGGCGAAACCGTGCATGCCCTGCGCGATATTACGCTGCGAATAGATCGAAATGAATATGTGGCTATTATGGGGCCTTCAGGTTCCGGGAAGTCAACGTTGATGAATATGATCGGCTGCCTGGATAGTCCGACCGGTGGTAGTTATTTCTTGAACGGTCAGGACGTCAGTACGATGGATGACTCCGGGTTGGCTGAAGTTCGAAATCGACAAATAGGTTTTGTGTTTCAGACCTTTCTGCTCTTGCCTCGTGCAACGACGTTGAAGAATGTCGAGTTACCCTTGGTCTATGCCGGTGTTGGTGCTGAAGAGCGACGTCGCCGCGCTGAAGAAGCGCTGAAAGGGGTTGGCCTGGCTGATCGTATGGGTCACAAGCCTAATGAGCTCTCAGGTGGTCAACGTCAACGTGTTGCCATCGCTCGAGCCCTAGTTGCCAATCCGGCGCTCATCCTGGCAGACGAACCAACAGGAAACCTTGATTCAAAAACGAGCGTCGAGATTATGCGCTGGTTCGAGAAAATCTGGAGACAAGGCAATACGGTTATTCTGGTTACCCACGAAGACGATGTGGCGCAGTATGCTCGTCGAATCATTCGCATACGCGACGGAAATGTTGAAAGCGACACCGTAAATCCGCATCCTCGCAGTGCAGGCGACGAAGCAACGACGAATACAGATAGAGCTCAGCCCACTGCTGAATAGCGGGCCCGTCCTCTGTGTTTGTGCTATCCTGAGCTCAGAACTGTATTGCATTGAGAGTTGGCGTTACACTAAGATTGTATGATCAAGAACATTGACTACATAGAGAGTTTTCGAATAGCGGCGGACGCATTGAAGCAAAACAAGCTGCGCTCTATTTTGACTGCCTTGGGAATCGTGATTGGTATCGCGATTGTTACGCTCATGGGCTGGGCTCTCAATAGTTTGGACGCTGCATGGGAGTCTACCATCAACATCCTCGGCAATGACATGCTGTATGTTGACAAATGGCAGTGGGCCGGGGGCTCGAATTGGCGGACCACCATGGCTCGCAAGAACATTAGCATTCAACAGGCAGAAGAGTTGATAAAGCGATTGAACAGCGCTGAGCTTGCAGTTCCCATGAGTTCATTATGGGGTCGCACGCTCATCTATCGTGACCTAAAAGCAAGCGGCTTTACGGTAACCGGAACGCGAGCAACCTATGCACAAACACCTGCCGGCGATGTTGCAAACGGACGATTCTTCTCCGAAACGGAAGATCGCTACCGACAAAACGTGGTCGTGATCGGATATGGAATTCAAAAGCTCTTCTTTCCCAATGTCGATCCAGTAGGAGAAATTCTGAAAATCAATGGCGTACAGTTTAGCATCATCGGCGTGATTCCGAAACGCGGCACTGCATTGATGGATTTCGTCGACAACCAGGTGTTTATTCCCATGAGCTCCTTTTTTGCATTGTACGGTGCAAATGTGCGCTCCGTATCGATTGCCGTCAAAGCTGGCTCTCCGGATCGTCTGGATGACGTTCGCTCGGAAACGATTGGTATGATGCGAATGGTGCGTGGCCTGGAGCCATCGCAGGATGATGACTTCTCTATCAACGAAACGCAGATGTTTCGAGATCAAGTCGCTCGCTTGCGCGTCGTGATCTGGGGTGTTGGTCTGTTCCTCACGATGATGAGTTTCTTCGTGGGAATGATCGGCATTATGAATGTGATGTTAGTTTCCGTAACGGAGCGTACTCGTGAAATAGGAATTCGCAAAGCGATTGGCGCTACGAAGACTTCAATACTCCTGCAATTCTTGTTAGAGGCAGCGATGCTCTGCGTTGCCGGCGCCATTGCTGCTATCCTCATTTGTATGGTGTTGGCATTGGTTATTTACCTCATCTTTAACGATAAATTGGCTTTCCTGACACCTTACGTTCCGCCACAAATTTTGGTGATCTCAATTGTCGTCTCTGTTGCCGTTGGTGTACTTGCCGGACTGTTTCCTGCAATCCGCGCCGCATCCATGAATCCCGTTGAAGCCTTGCGCTATGAGTAGGCCCTGGAGCTGAGTATGAACTACCTAGAGATTATCATATCATCCATCTCATCGCTTCGCGCAAACCTGCTTCGAAGTATACTCACTTTGCTTAGTATAGCTCTTGGGACTTTTGCTATCATGTCGGTTGGCATAGCCACAAGTACGCTCAGCAGCTCCGTGCTAGGTGCGATCGATGAAGTCGGCGGTAACTCGTTTGTGATACAGAGATTCCCGAGTATCAATATGGGACACAGCTGGAGAAAGCTTCAGAAGAGACCAATTATAGGAGTGCAACAAGCGCAAGAGTACAAGCGTCGCATAGGTGCAGCTGCTATTGTGTCCATAGCTGATGAAGATCCGAACAAAGTCATCAAGAGTGGAAATCTTAGCACGGACCCCGATGTGATGATCTGGGGCTCCGATGAAAACTACTTTCGCTTGCGTAACAAGAACGTGTCTGAAGGACGCATCATTCTCGACGAGGATAACCACAGTTCTCGTATGGTGGCAGTTATAGGCAATGACGTTAAAGTTAAGCTCTTTCCCTTTGGCTCTGCCATTGGTCAGCATATTACAATCGATAACTATCGATTCGAAGTGATCGGGGTCTTAGAGCCCTCCGGTGCTGTGCTGGGTCAGAGTCAGGACAACCAAGTCTTTATTCCCTTGCAAGTCTATATCAAAGGTTTTGCCAACGACTCGCACTTCTCTGCGACAATCACGGTGAAAGCTGTTGATGCTGAAGCTTTCAAATCGGTCTTCGATGAATCAATCGGCTTGATGCGTATGATTCGTTCCTGTAAACCTTGGGAAGAAAACTCTTTTGAGATAGAAGACAACTCCACAGTGAAGGAGCAGTTCCAAGCCTTCATTGACGCCATTAGTTACTTCGGCGCTTTCATCGCCTCGTTTGCTCTTGCAGCCGCGGGTGTGGGAATCATGAACATCATGCTTATCAGCGTAAAAGAAAGAACACGAGAAATCGGTATTCGCAAAGCTGTTGGAGCGAAGAATCGCTCGATACTTTCTCAGTTTCTTGTTGAAGCGGTGACCTTGTGTCAACTTGGTGGACTCATTGGAATCGGTGGAGGAGTTGTTGTCATTGGTGTGATGACAGTGCTGACTCCTATTCACTTCACCTTTCCATTGCTCTGGGTGATGCTCAGTATTGCATTCTGTACGGTAATCGGGCTGGCTTTTGGCGCCTACCCGGCCTGGAAAGCAGCGCAATTGGATCCAATTGAAGCACTACGATACGAGTAAGCCTCTATCCCGATTTAGATTACGGCGAGAATCACAGCGAAGATCACAGCGAAGATCACAGCGAAGATCACAACCTAGATACCAACGTAGATCACAACGGAGATCTCAATGTAGATTTCGCGTAGCCGTTTGTGTTCCTCCTCTGAGTCTTTGTTTTATGCGTGTCGCTTCGCGCCACGCTAGTTCACAATCGAGTCGGATTACTGTCATTACGACGCTCACCGGACTACGTGATACGTGCAGGAGTGTAGCGTTTCATCGTCCAATGAATGGCAAGTTGCCTGGTGGCTGAATTGATGGAAAGCTAAACAGGGTGTAGCGATTCTGAACCAACTACTTCTTCGTCATACTGCGTGTCTATGAGGGGAGAATTGAACAGGTATTTGGTCTCTTAAGGTCGCGAACCGATGACTACGTGCTTCCGAAAGAAAATGCTCTCACCCACGCGAGCCTCCAGAACATAATCTCCATCAGCCAGCTCCTTGCCTGCGTCGTTGCGCAGGTTCCATGTGACAGAGTATTGTCCGGGCTGCTGTACCTTTTTTAGCAGTGTTGCGACGACACTTGCGGCTGTCGAGTACACGACAATCACGACAGCAGAACTTTGCTTGACTTCATACTGCAAGGTTGGGCTAACATCTTCTGTTAAACCAAGGACGGTACCAATCTGTTCGAAAGTGGCACTTAAGTTTTGCGTGCTATTTGGACGATACAAGCCAGCATCCATCGCGCGCTCGATAGTGAGTTGTCTATTCACCGACTCAACCGGATCGGCTCGTAGCAGTTCTTGACGAATAGTCATGTTGCGTAGAGCCGTTTGCCACGGGGATTCTTGCAAGCTGCGTCTCAGGATAGCAAGATTGGACCACGCTTTGGCGGCATCGATGGCGAGTCGCGTTTTAGGCGACATCTTTATGCGTAACGCGCGGAAGTAATTGGAATCTTGCACCGCCGTGTACGGATAGTCTGTTATGCGTGAACCTCCCGGCAGCGAGTCAACAAGCATGTTTACAGGGTGCTGCATCGTATCTGCACGAATCACTTCTTCAGGTTTAAGAACTTTGGGTATCTGCGGGATGGGGTTGTCTTCTACCCTGTGGACTTGTGCCGTGAGGACGGTGGCGTTGAGACAAAGGAGGAGAATCGCTATTCCGGGCGACACATTCATGCAGGCTGAGGACGTGATAAGGCACAAAAAAAAACAACCGACGCTGATACTCAGCGTCGGTTGTCAGACGGATCAATATAGAAATTGTTTGGGGATCACGACTTGCCGAACAGATTATTCTTTTCGGAGTCGGAGAGAAGATCTGCCAACGAGAAGTTTGAATCTGCTTTAGCCTCAGCTTCACGAGGTACGCGTGCGCGCGGTTCGCGATCCTCACGAGGTGCACGACGGTCGCGGCCACCTTCACGTGACGAACCGAAGATCGCTTCGTTCGGATCTACCTTCGGAGCTAAAATCAATGACTCGTCGTCTTGATTGATGTCGGCAATAACAACTGACAGCATATCGCCTACATTGTAAGGAATGCGCTTGCCACGCATTACGTCGCGCATTTTGGAACGCGGCATGAAGCCATCGAATTCACCACCAATGGTGATGACTGCGCCCTGACCCATAACCTGCTTGACAACGCCGGTTGTTTCGGCGCCCAAGGGGAACTTCTCTGTGATGCCTTTCCAAGGGCTGTCAGAAAGACGCTTAATGGACAAACCGACTTGCTTCTTCTCTGCAGACACGTCGACTACCATCACTTCAATCTCTTGTTCAACACTGACAACCTCAGAAGGGTGCCCGGTGCGCTTTGTCCACGACAACTCGCTCACGCGCAACAGACCTTCAATGCCCTTCTTGAGTTCAATGAAGGCACCGAAGTCGTTAATGCGGCGAACAACGCCCTTATGCTTTGAGCCCTTGGGGAATTCAGTCTCAACGCTTGTCCACGGTGATTCTTCAAACTCCTTGGTGCTCAATGCAATCTTGTCTTTCTCGGTGTCGATCTCGATGATCTTTGCTTTCACTTGATCACCACGCTTGAATACATTGTGAGGATTCTCAACACGCTGGTGTGAGATACGGCTGATGTGAATCAAACCATCGAATCCGCCGATATCGACGAATACGCCGAAGGGCATAATCGTGGAAACGGTTCCCTCAACAGTATCGCCAACCTTGATGTTCTTAAGGAAGTCAGCCTTGAGGATATTCTTACGTGAAGCGATGATAGAAATCTTTCCGGTGTCATCCTTTTGGATTTCGAATACGTGTACCGGAATAGAACTACCAACAACGGCTTGAAGTTCATCATCCGTTGGCGTCTTTTTAATAAAGAACTGGGAAGCCGGAAGGAACAGTTTTACGTTGTCGAAGAGGACACGCAGACCACCACGTACGCGCTCTGCAACTTGTACGTTGATGATTTCGCTGTTGTCTTTGGCTTGTTGGAGACGAGCCAAAATCTCATCGGTGATAACGACCGGTGCCGGTTTTGCAGCCTCTGCAGCCGGAGCTTCAGTGGCAGCCGATGCTTCAGAAGCAGCAGGTGCTTCCGAGCTTGCAGCAGGTACTTCAGCAGCAGCAGGAGCTTCAGCAGGAGCAGCCGGAGCTTCATCTGCCACAGCAGTCGGTGCTGATGCTTCAGTAGGTTGTTGATTGTCAGCAGCCGCTGCATTGCTTGATTGGTCGGTAGTCGCCATCGCATCCGCAACGGGCACTGTGTTTTCTACAGCAGCAGGTGCTGTCTCCGGAACAGGACTGCCGGCTGCGGCGTCTGCTTCAGAGTAAAAGAAATCGCGCTCGTTCATAGAGAGTGTCTCCAGAAAAAGATTGAATAAAGAGTAGAGTGTATTGATTCTTCCGACGTTCCTGAGTATCGCGGAAGCAAATGGACTGCTAATATAGGTCGAAAGTGCCCAACCGTAAGCAAGTTTTCCACAAAGAATGATGTTGGGGAGGAAGCGATGCTAAGTCGCGAAATTCTTGGGAGAAGAGAGGATAACTGCAATAGATGAACATAGTTTGCTTGCAAACCCGGGACAGTATCGTGTTCACACCCACATCCGGAACCCACTTTCTGCATACAACAGAGTCGTTCTTGGTGGCAACGAGCCGGCCCTGTCATCATGATGTTTTGCTATGTCAATAGCTCAAATAGACTTAGTGTTCGAAGGATAGGTACGTTCCGTTAGACTTTCAGCTCCCCGGAAGTTCGTATACCGCACAGAAGTTTGGGTCATTGGCATAATGAGTCAAGATTGACTCAAAAAGAGTCGTCGCTTCCTTTTGGGCCGGAATCACAAGTCGTGCGAGTGCTTTCTCGGCGCTCAGCCATTCATAGTTGTCATGTTCTTCGGAGAGAACGACCTCGCAGTCCGGTTGACACAGGATGCCGAAGACAGCGACTGTTTCGATGACGTCACGTCGGGTCGAATAGAACTGTGCAACGTAGGGGAGTGACCACAAGCGTTGTATAGTCACACCGGTTTCCTGAATACTCTCACGCCGGGCAGCTGTATCGGCTCGTTCATTGGCTAAGAGTCTGCCGGTGACACATTGCCACAAACCCGGAAAAACATCCTCGTCGGCTGCGCGACGGATAACTAGGTGTTCAACTGATAATGCGGATGTATATCTGGCTAGATGGACTTGAACCATCGTTGATACAACTTCTGCCATACACTTGGTTCGTCGCTGGTGACATCCGGATGCTGTTCAACACGCTCTTCTACACTGGCGCGGCTCACGGATGAGGTAATCACTGTCTGCATTTCATCTTCGCTCATGCGTCGCCATGAACCGGCGGGTAGCTCATCAACAGAAATGCTGCCAATGCGGCGTCGCTCGATAGCCAGGATCTCCACTCCGCATTCGGATACTGCTTTACTAAGTTGTTGAACTCTGGCGCGGCGAACTACGATGCCAATCCAACTATCGCGTGTGTTCTTTTGCGCAATCTCGACGACGACTCGTCCTTTGTTTTCCTCGTGCAATTCTTCGACGCGTGCAGCGAGCTTAGAGATATCTTTTTTGGTGATGACTTTGTTCACTTTAAAACGATACTCTTTATCCATCAACGCAAACATGTTGTTTTGTGGATCGGACTGTTCGGGATCGTTTGTCAATATGAAGATGCCGCTCACACTTTTAGCCAAGGGACCACCGGGGATATACCAGCCGGACTTCTTCGAAATCAAATTCATAACGTGTCGAGACTCCTGCTCACGAGACCCGGCAAACTTCTTTGGTTTGTTCATGACAACGTAGACATTCGAAGGGTTATGTCCCATCAGAACGCCGTCGACACGTACTTCATCCTGCAAGAGGCGAACAGCTGCATTAGGGTTACGCACGATTTGATCGTTGAGGCTAACGATGCCTTCGCGTATAGCTTTTAATGAAAAGCCGCGAGAAGCAAAGAGCAGACGCACCAATGCTTTGGTGATGTTAGTCGGACGTTGCTGCGTACTGCGACGTCCGCGAAAATCTTGTCGTCCACCGTATCCACGTGAAGAGCTGTCTCTATCTCGGTAGCTATCGCGGTTAGCTTCACGGTACGAGCCTTGTGGACGCGAACGATCATTATAGCGGGGACGCTCGCCACCACGGTGTCGATCATCATAGGGTCGATCACCGTAGGTGCGTTGTGGTCCCTGCGTACCTTGGGAACCATATGACCGATCGTCCGATCGCAGCGGGCGATCATTGTATCGTTGCTGCTCGTAGTTACGGGGCGGTCGGTTGTAGTCGCGACGTTGTTGTGGTGCGTAGTCACGACGTTGTTGTTGATCGTAACCACGGCGCTGTTGTTGATCATAGTCGTGACGCGGTTGCTGATCGTAGTCGCGCCGACCTTGAGAATCGTAATCGCGTCGTCCTTGTTGATTGTAGTCGCGTCGCTGCTGAGAGTCGTATGAACGTCGTTGTGAACTATAACCGCGATCATACTGTTGATCATTCGGTCGACGTTGTTGTGAATCATATTGGCGATTGCCGCGGTCATTCCAATCGCGGCGCTCATACTGCGAGCGACTTTCGTTACGCGGACCAGAATAGTCACGAGGAGATTCTGAACGCGAGCGATTGTCAGTTCGATTTCCTCTTTCGTAACCGCCTTCTCGAGTGTCGCGACGTTGGTAGTTGTCGCGAGGTCCAGAATAGCGCTTTGAAGAATCATCGTTAGAGCGTTCACTCCCGCTTTGAGTATCGTTTGGCTGTACTGATCGACGTGAATAAGCGGGTGACTCGGAAGACAAAGGCTGTTGCTCAGAAGAATCGTCTGACTCTCTGCTCTCAGGTGTTGATGCACGCGGAATACGTCTACGTTGACCTGCTTCGTCAAGGTCGTCGCTCATTTCCCCTCCCTAAAGAAGAAATCTCAAGAATACTGGTGATGGTGGTTCCCCGTTCGTCGCTGACAATTTACTAAATAAATATCGTCACAGCAGCGATTGAATACAGTCCTTTAATCGTTGCGCGTCAACTTCCCAGTGATAACGCGTTTCTGCGGCTTTGCGAGCATTGGCGGACATCTCGCTCAGATCTTCGCGGCACATCCTTTCCATACTTGTTACAAGCTGGTCGGGGGAATTTGTATCTACGACGATGCCACAGGCGTTTTCGTGTACAATTCGGGCCATGGGACTGCAATTTGAGACGATAACAGGCTTGGCGCACATAAGATAATCGAAGAGCTTGTTCGGTATGGTGTTCTGCCGAAACTCATCTTGATCAAATACTATTAATCCAACATCGGTCAGTGAGTTGATCTCAATGAGATCTTCGTGTTTAAATGGACCCCATAGTCTTATTTGATGGGCAGCAGTTGAAGCATGGTACGCCACTTCGACATCTGCGAACGACTCACCGTCACCTGCAATGAGGAACTCGACATCTTCTCTCTGTTGGGCAAGCTTGGTAAATGCGTGTATGCAGCGTTCTACCCCTCGTTCTCTCGTGATGTAACCTTGATAGGAAAAGACTCTAGCCGGCTTGGTGGGCCCAATTCGAACTCCATCAAAACTGTGGAGTGGGGGAGTGTTGTACACAAGATGAACGTCTGAAGCAGAGCGATTGTAGGTTGTACATACTCGCTGAATATTCTCTTCACATACGCCGACTATTGCATCACTGACTCGAACAGCTTGACCTTCAACGTACTCCGGAAGATGAAGATGATGAACAAGGAGGCGACCATACCAACTTTGACGATACTTTTTCCATGAACGCATTGCTGCAGGGTAATGCTCTGCCATGTCCAAGAGTAGGGGTACTCTGCGTTCTTTTGCAACGACTCCGCATGCCTCGGCTATGAGCATCTCGCGGGCGATGATAATGTCCGGTTTCAGCTCATCCACGTACTGACGAATTGCTCGTCGCCAAAGAGGGTTTAGCGAAGTAGGGAGGGATCGATACGATGCTTGCTTGAAACCCAAGCGAATCACGGTGCACTCTTCACGAACTTCGCGCTCGAGGAGTTCATTACCCCATCGGCACAGCAGCGTGCACTCGAAACCCATGTCGCATAGAACACGACAAAACTTTTCAATGCGGACTTCCCAAGGGTAGGTGCCCTGATACACAATCAGGGCGCGTTTGCCGGCCTTAGCCATTCGATTCCGTCCACACACCCATGGCGTCGAACTTGGCATGTCGCTGACGCACGAGCTCTGTGGTATCAATTGCTTTCAAGCTCTGTATTTCCTTTTGCAACACTTGACGTACTACGGCAAAAATCTCGGCAGGTTTTCGATGTGCCCCGCCGACAGGCTCAGGTACGATAACATCAATGATGCCATGTCGCTTTAAATCTTCCGCAGTGAGTTGCAATGCTTCGGCTGCTTGCTCTTTGAAGTCCCAGCTACGCCACAAGATCGATGAGCAGGATTCGGGTGCGATTACCGAGTACCACGAATTCTCCAACATGAGAATGCGGTCGCCGACACCAATTCCAAGTGCACCGCCGCTTGCACCCTCGCCAATAATAACAACGATGATGGGTACCTTCAACTGTGCCATAACGAAGAGATTGCGCGCTATGGCTTCAGCTTGCCCTCGCTCTTCCGCTTCCATTCCGGGATATGCACCCGGAGTGTCGACAAAGCAAATCACCGGCTTCTTGAACTTTTCGGCTAACTCAAAAATGCGTTTAGCCTTGCGATAACCTTCGGGATTCGACATTCCGAAATTGCGGTAGACGTTCGACTTGGTGTCGCGTCCTTTTTGATTTCCCACCACAAAAACCGGCTGTTCGTTCAATCGCGCCAATCCACATACCATCGCCGGATCATCACGATAGCCACGGTCGCCGTGGAGCTCAATGAACTCGTCAAAAACGTTCTGGAAGTAATCCAAGGAGTATGGTCGTTCGGGATGACGCGCGATTTGTACACGCTGCCAGCGGGTCAAGTTGCCATACACTTCAGCGCGTAACTCTTCGACTCGACTTTCGAGATCCTCAATTTCTGATGCGATGTCCAGAGAACCGGCTAAGGAGCGCATTTCAGCGACCTTTTTTTCCAGTTCTATAATCGGCTTTTCGAATTCAAGAGTATAGGCCACGGTATTACCTGTGTGAGAATAGTGTTTTAATGACAATATCGACGTCGAACGACGGTCGATAATTGCGCACATAGTACAGATTTAGCTCTTGTACGGTTTGTGGTCGTAGTTCTTGCGGATGACTAATGTGCGCCAAACCGGTGATTCCTTCCTTGGCGACGGCGCCAAGATCACCCGAAGGCGGATAGAGTCCCACAATACTCATGCTACCCCACAAGACTTTCCACCAGGCGTTCCATCGCGCACGACGATCCTGTCGTATCAAAATTACCACGGGCGACAAGATGAACAATACGCAGAAAGCGCCGAGAATGTCAATGAGACGTCTCAGAATGCGCACGCGGAACGATAATATGCGATATTGGTCACTGAGCGCGGATTTGGATGAAATTCGCTCTGCAATACCCAAAGCGACGACGTTGTGCACGTCCGAGGCGATATGAAAACGTACTCCGAGGTCGCTAACACGGCGCATGGTACTCATCAGTGAGCTATAACTCTGTTCGTCGCCAAGAATAATGACTTCATCCACATGCTGGCTCTCGATAACCTTTGCTAAGTAGTCAATGTGTCCCAAGGCTTTCAAACCGCCTTCCGCGTCACTACGTTCCGTTTGACCGGGTCCTAAGTCCGTATAAACCGCGCCTACAATATTGATGTGCAAAGCATGCTCTCTCGTCAGGTGTTCGGAGGCGCTCTGCACTTCTTCGCCCGATCCTACCAAGACTAAACGACGCTCCGATTCATCACCGGCAACTCTGTCAAACAATGCGACAGCGATGCGAATAAGCGTCAAACAGATGGCGCTAAAACCGATGGTCATGAGCAGTACGCCACGACTAAACGCATACTCGTTCCAGTAGTACGTTAAGGATGACAGAGCAAAAAAACTGAGGAGTAAGCCAACCGCGGCTCGGCGTATGGTCGGTCTGTACTCGAAGTACTCACCCACGGCAAGCATGCATAGAATAACGACCAGTGGGATTGCAATGAAGACGGTCGGAAAAGCATAACTCGGCAAAGCAAAGTAATCGCCTCGCCTGAGTTTTACGGCAACGAGAAAAGTGCAGAGGACCGTGATCAAATCCAAGATGAGGACAACCACCGATCGCTTATGTCGCAAAAGGTAAGCCAGTAGCGAACGTAGGCGGATACCGCTCTTCAGGAAGAGGAGAAACAGACGGGATGTGCTGTAGTGCTTGTGTGCGAAAATCTCCATCGCTTCATAGAAAATTTTCACTTCATTCATTGATGAGCGTCTGGTTGATTCGCCTTTGAAGTGGATAATCGTAGTGATGGGAACGTACGCTGTGTTAAAACCGGCAAGTTTCATGCGATAGCACAAATCCAAGTCTTCACCGTACATGAAGAAATCAGGATCAAAACCTTGTATTGATAGCAGGGCATCTCTGCGACAAAACATAAATGCTCCAATCACTGCATCGACGGTGTAGGTTTCGTCTTCCGAGCGAAAGCTTTGATTGTAGCGCGCAAAGAGAGGTGAGTTAGGGAACATCGCTTGCAAACCAAACAGTTTGCAAAAGCTCGCCCAAGGACTTGGAAAGCCGCGTCGGCATTGCGCTTGAAAACTACCGTCTGCATTCAATACCTTGCACCCGCTGATACCGACGTCCGGGTGCGTGTCCATGTATTCCGCCATTCGTTGCAGAGTGTCTTCCTGTAGAATGGTATCGGGATTCAAGAGTAAGACGTATCGACCTCGTGCACGCTCGATGCCTATGTTGTTTGCACGACCGAATCCAAGATTCTCGTTTAAAGCGATGAACTCAACTTCGTTGAATTTTGGCGAGAGAAGCTCAACGGAATTGTCGTGCGAGTTGTTGTCGACGACCAGAACTTCAATGCGGAGTGTGTGCGTTGATCGACGAATGGACTCTAAACAGTGCTGTAGGAATTCCCGAACATTGTAATTCACAATGACGATACTGAGATCCACAGTCCCCTCAAGGGAATCAGTATGCGAGGATGACTGTAGTGAAGGCATTCGCTGTGCTTCCGTTAGGAGAAGAGCATGGACAGTCGCAGCTTCCACACCAGAGTGGCTGCTTCAAAGATGATGTTCTTACTCATTTTTGAGACACCATTGACACGGTCCACAAAAATGATGCTGATTTCCTTCATACGTGCACCTAAACGCCAAGCGCGGAAGTTCATTTCAATCTGAAAGGCATAGCCGTTCGACCGGATCTTGGTCAAGTCGATTTGACGAAGGATGTCAGCTCGAAAACCCTTGAATCCACCCGTGGCATCTTTGATGGGCATTCCGGTTACAAAGCGTGTGTAGACATTGGCTGTGTAGCTCAAGAGTAGTCTGCTCATGGGCCAGTTTACGACATTGACGCCACTATAGTAACGAGAGCCAATCACAACATCGTGATGCTCAAGCTCATTGAGAAACACACGTAGGATCTCAGGGTTGTGTGAGAAATCAGCGTCCATCTGGCAAATCCGATCAAAGCCCTCTGCCAAAGCTACAGCAAATCCTTCACAATAGGCGGTACCAAGACCATTCTTTGCAGGTCGTTGTAACAGATGGATTCGCTCATCCAATTGCATGCGCAGTTGTACCGCGGCGGCAGTTCCATCCGGGGAGTTGTCATCCACAATCAAAATGTGCATCTCAGGCACTTGAGCATGCACGGCATCGATAATCAAGTGGATGTTCTCGATTTCGTTGTAGGTAGGTATGACGACGATTGATTTCATTAGGCTTGTCCGTGTCCACGAAACATGAGAAAGACAGTGCGGACGATGATTTCAAAATCGAGACGCAATGACATGTTCTCGATGTAGAAGAAGTCGTACCGAATTCTATCCTTGATTTCGTCTAAACTCTCATGATAACTCACATATTTTACTTGCCACCATCCTGTCAAACCCGGACGAACTTTGTGGCGACGACTATAGTAGGGAATGCTTTCGCTAAACATCTCTACGTAACGGGGCTGCTCAGGACGTGGCCCAACCAAGCTCATGTCACCGATGAGAATATTCCACATCTGCGGAATCTCGTCAAGGTGTGACTTTCGCAAAAAGTACCCAAACTTTGTCACACGAGGATCGCCAACTTTTGTCCACTGTTGTCCTGCTTTCTCCGCATCCACAACCATCGAGCGGAATTTGTAGATGCGAAAACTCGCTCCGTGCTTGCCGATACGAGGCTGTGAAAAGAGGGCGGGACCTTTAGACTCAAGGACCACAATTGCCGCTAGGAGCAACCACAACGGCATACCTATCAATAACACGGCGGCACTGAAAACGATATCAAACAAACGCTTCACCGCATATTGCCAGGGGCGAAGCAACTCTGCATTCACTTCAATAAGTGGTGAACCGTAGATCTGTAAAGTCTTGACTTGGCCGGTAATGATCTCGTAAAGATCGGGTTCGATTTTTACGCTGATGTTGTGGTCGCTGGCTAAAGAAACGATGCGCAACATCAGATCATGGTCACTCGAATCCAGCGCGAGAAGTATGGCATCGGGTTTGGTGTTCGCAACGATTCGCTCTAGTTCTGAAAAGCTTCCCAGGGTCGCACAATCTGCCACAGTTGTCGTTAGAGCTTCTGCTTCGACCACTGCACCTATCACGGAGTAGCCCCATGATGGTTCAAGTTCAACTTGATGTAAAAGACCTCGAATCTTCTGTGAGCTGCCGACTATCAAAGTCGGAAGCGAGATGTGTCCTCCAATGCGAAGGGATCGTTGCACTCGTCGTGCAATCAGGCGTCCTGTGCAGATGAACGAAACCAGGAGGAGCAAATACGGCAGAAACTTCACGCGCATATAGCCGGACTCAGCGTACATGGCAAGCATGACAATCGCGCCCGCTACAAAGCTGGATTTCAACACACTGAAAAACTCATCGAATGGCGAACGGATGTACCAATTCTTGTAAAGACCGCTTAACCAATACACGATCAACCAAAAGGCAATGCTGGTTCCCAATACCGTCACGAAGAACTCTATGGTCCCAACTGCCGGATGTGATTGTGACGATGATAGTTTTAAGAAGTAGAAAAAGATGAAGGCAGCGGCTATACTCAATACATCGCTCGCCATCTGAAAAAATGTCGGCGAACCAAATCGCCTCAGCATACCGCCGCCACCAAGCGTTCCGGCTCCGGAAGAAGCAGAGGAGATCTGTGCGCTCGAAAGCGGAGGTGTACCTGCAGCCCTATGAGATTCTACGCCCTGCACGCACTTACTTCTTCAACGTGAGATAAATGTTGATCGCCGTCATGATTGCTCCGACAATAGCCGAGGCAGCTGTAACGTATGAGGACATGCGTTGTACTTGCTGACCCAAAGGCTCATCCGGTGGATGCGGAACATATATTTTGTCTCCGGCTTCAACAACCGTCTCTGTTGATTTTAGCCAGACTCCGGTTTTTCCTTTGATGATACGCTCGCGACCTTTATCAGCTTCGGCTGTCATACCTCCTGCTGCTGCGATGTATTCTTCCATGGTACGGCCTGGGACGTATTGTAAGTAGCCTCCGTTTTTGACCTGTCCGTATACAAATACAGATCGAGGGTTCCGAGGAATGACAACAACGTCGCCATCCTGCAGCACCACGTTGTCCGGACTGGAGGGATTCGAAAGTGCCTTTGAGAGATCGCACGAGACTAAGGGTTTGCGTGCGAGCTCATCAATGGTAAAGCGCACGGTATCTTCCAATACTAAATTCGTGTACTGCATCTTCTTGAGTCGTTCAGTATACTCATTCTGAAGAAGTGGGGCGTCGTTTTGTTCACGACGTAACACAAATCCCATGCTCAAGTATGCATCACTCGTAAAGCCACCAACCAGATCCAAAACATCTTTGACGCGCGTTACATTCTGCTCGATGGGAAATGATCCGGGATGTAGGACCTCTCCGCGAACGCTCACAGCTCCAAACTTCAGAACACTGGTAGGGAGGTCTTGCTCAATCACGATAAGATCGCCGGGCTGTGCATCCATGTCTTTACCAAGCAAGCTAAGTTTGTCATCGATAGACAGTTCAGTGCGCGATCCATCGCGAACCAAGAAAGCCTTGTTGCCTCCGGCAACGTTTGTGCAACGTCCGCCGAGCCTGAGTAGCATTGAAAGCTTATCACCTTTTTTGTAAACAGTCGTTTGCGCATTGGTGACAGCACCGGTAATGGTCATTGTTGAGCTCATATGCGATTCCGAAGGAACCACAATCTCGTCGCCTTCACGCACGTATAAGTCGTCCGCTGCAGATGCAGTGGCCTCCGCACGCTGAAGGTCGCAGATGTCCGTGCTGCGGTCTGAGTGGTGCACCACGATGTTGCGCATAACAGATGGAGGAAGCAGGCTGGTTCGCTGACGCATCGAAGCCAAATCACTTTGCCCGTCGCTTTGTCCCATCGCTTGCGCAGCTGCCCGAAGCATTGTCGGATCGGTAGGTGCGGCCTTAAGCTGCATTGCCAATCTCAGCACAGTACTGATGCTCAAACTGGCCGGGAGAGCATACATGCCCGGAGATAAAACATTGCCACGAATGCTCACATACACCAGACGTGCACGACGTAATCCCACATATACCTGAATGCCGGGTGTTCTAGCTTTTTGAAGCTTGGTCACGGTGTCGCGAACCTGCTCAAGGGTCATTCCTACGACGGAGATGGCACCCAAACGCGGAACAAAAAGCATGTTTTCCGGACTGATTACAATGGGCTCTTCCAAAGAGGCAGCGTCTAACTTCAAAAAAGAGAGAACGTCGCCGGGTCCAACACGATAGTATTGGGCTTGGATAACGTTATCTGCCGGTACTTGCTCACCTCTTTGAGCAACATCAAGAGCCGACTTTCCTTGAGAGGCACTCGAAAGTTTCTCGATATCAAACGAACTACCGCCAATGGTTGTGTTCTGACTATATGCAGTGACAGAAAGTAAAAATGCAACGAGCACAAGACGTCGCAATGACCGTGTGTTCACGCGGATTCCGGAGGAAGTGGATAAAAAAGAGGTAGCTATTGAAGCATAGCACAGAGGCAGAGTGGGTGTGGCCACCGCAGGGCTCCGCAAACAACCAGTGTCGTTGATGTAAAAAGTCTCCGAAACTACGCATTTTTTAGGAATAAATGCGGTTTTAGAAGCTGTTAAAGGGTGTTAGTTCTTCCGTAGCCACGTCTCCGTTTTTCCGGGTTGTTTTTGTTGTGCCCGACTACACGAAAGGTGGGCACTGTCGGCAAGCAGAATCGAAAAACCTTAAAAACAGACCAAATAGCACACTATTTGTTCAGGATTTGCTGTGCTACGATATCGGCAATGCGCTCAGCGGCGTGTCCATCCCATAGTAATGGAACAACTCCTTCTTTGCGCTTTCCGTGGAGCATACGCTCGATTTCGCGCTGCATGTTTTCTCTGGTTGGAGCTATGAGCACGTTTGTACCAAGCTCAACGGTCACCGGACGCTCCGTCGTTGTCCTCAGGGTAATACATCCGACTCCAAGAGCAGTGGTCTCCTCTTGAATACCGCCGGAATCGGTCATCACGAAATCTGCATTTTTCATCAAGGCCAAAAAAGGCACATACCCTTGCGGGTCGATGAGTTTGACTCTAGGGTGTGCCGACAACAAATCCTCCAACCCGCTCTGAGCTATGTTTTTGCGAGTGCGGGGATGAACGGGAAAAACGACATCACGCTCTGCACTGAGCTCGCAGAACAACTCAAGCAACATTCGCAATTGATCGCTGCTATCAACGTTGCTTGGTCGATGAATGGTCATCAAGACATAGGATCCCGACTGCAAACCCAAATCTTGCACGATAGTCGATTGCTCTGCTTTGGGTAGGGCGTAGTGCAGCGAGTCGATCATCGTGTTTCCAACGAAGAAACAGCGATCCTCGGCTATACCATCATGTAGGAGGTGGTCCATTCCACTCTGCTCCGTGACGAAACAATAGTCACAGATTGCATCGGTAGCCATTCTGTTGATTTCTTCAGGCATGGTTCTGTCAAAAGAACGCAAACCGGCTTCAACATGGACGGTCGGGATATGTAGCTTGGCTGCAGTGAGAACGCATGCAATGGTAGAATTGACATCACCCACTACGATCACTAAGTCAGGTCGAGCTTCTAGAAGTACTTTCTCAAATTCAACCATGACCCTAGCGGTTTGTTCTGCATGCGAACCACTTCCAATACCAAGAAAGTAGCGTGGTGCAGGCATATCGAGGTCTTGGAAGAATGCATCCGACATAGCTGCATCATAGTGCTGTCCGGTGTGACAGATACTATGCTGAATCGATCCAGCATAGCGGGCAAATGCGCGGTGCAGTGGAGCTACCTTCATAAAGTTTGGGCGAGCTCCAACGACCGAAATAATGTGCTTCATGACAATCCGTTGTGGTGTTCAAGTATCGGGTCGAACAAGGTCAACAATACAATTGTCAACCCGCGTTCACTACCTCTTCATTCGCTTCAATGTTCATACCAAAATAGCTGTGCTCCCAAAGGCAAGCTATCACTGTGTTTCTTACATGCGGAGGGCTTGCCCTCCGCATGTAGGAAAATCTCTTAGCGACAGCTAAGCGAGCGAAGCACTGAGCGTTCACTGCACCGAGCATCAGTCTATAGTCCGACCAGCTTTGCATAGCCGGCGTCAACAGGGGTTTTGAGCTGTTGAGCCTGACGAACATCTTGTCGTGCCTTCTCCATATCCCCCATCATGTAGTAGCAGCGAGACCTGTTGAGATACGTTCCTCCATCTTGCTTGAGCGTTAACGCATGATTGAAGTCTGCCAAAGCTTCCGGGTACTTTTTGAAGAGATTAAAGAGAGTTGTTCCTCGACTATTAAGCACGTCCGCATCATCAGGATTGAACTGCAGTGCCTTGTTGAAATCGAGAAGTGCATCGTCAGCGTGACCTGTTCTGAGATTTGCCGTACCGCCGATAGTGTAACCGATGGGATCATCCGGCATGAGTCGTTTGAGTGCTATTGCGTCCTGTAACGCTTCTGCAGGTCGATTCAATCGCAATAGAACAATTCCTCGAATTCGATATCCGGCTGCATGCTTTGGATCTACGCGTAGCGCAGTGTCGCAGTCCCCCAAGGACTGAAGATTCATTGCATTTGCTCGCGTAGCATAGGCGGGATCACCGGCCAAGCTACTTACATGGTTGGCGCGATTGGTGCGAGGAACGGACGTGTAGGGGTACTTTGCTATGACGTCCGTCCACAATGTTTCACTATCATGCCACACTTTTGTGCGTTCAAAGCTCATGTATCCAAAAATTGCGGCTGAACTCAGCGTCAGTGCGGACATCAGGACAACGGCGCTCTTCATTCTTGACGCAAGTTGTGCCAACATAAAGGCGAGTCCGATATAGGGTACATACGTATAGCGTTCAGAAACGATAGTGTTACCAAACGATACCAACTGCAATACCAGTAAGAGATTTACCAGATAGAACAACATTCCAAAGACTATGTCTTTGTCTTTGCGGTACTTCCATGTCATAAAAGCCAGAGCAGCCACCACCAACGGAGCACCATACACTGCCGGTCCGAGGTTATCCATGGGAGGATAAGGGTGGTAGGTGGACAAGGGATAAGGAACAAAGAATCTGACAAAGTATGTCATGACAGCATAAGCCGCGAAAAGCGGTCGCACCGCCAATGAGATGCTTTCTAAACTCGATACCGCTTTGGCTGATTGAATCTTAAGTGTGATGAATGCAAAAATGAGTGACAAAACAAATGCAGGTATCTTCTCAAGCAATGCTTTTCCAACGAGAGGTCGTCCCTTATAATAATCCAGCAGTACAAGGACCAAAGGAAGCACGATGGCAGCCGGCTTTGACAGCAGAGACAAAACAAACAGTATCAAACATGCAGCCAGATAAACGCTCTTCTCTTTGAGCAGATACTCCCAATAACTAATTAACGAGAGTAGAAAGAACAAGGTATAGAGTACGTCTTTACGTTCCGAAACCCAGGCCACTGACTCAACGTGCATGGGATGTATGCCAAAAATCACTGCGCAGAAGAGCGCCGTCAAGCGATGTCCATTCGAGATTTTAAAAACAAACCAAAACACTAAGGCTGTATTCAGGAGGTGCAGAATCAGGTTCGTCATCAAATAGCTCGAGGGATTGAGCTGTGAGCTTTGATAATTCCATGCTAATGAGAGCACAGTTAAAGGATGGTAATTGGAGACCACCGGTTGAGAGACATCAAAGATCCCTTTGTAATCCGGACCAACGAGAAGTTTGTTGTTGATCACATAGAACAGATCATCCCAGTTCGTGAACTGGTTGCTCAGCATGGGGGATAGGCACAGCCCGCTGAGTGCCAAAACAGCAATGATCCAAAGGAGAGGATGTCCTGCATTCACAGTAGGTAGTCCTGAACTCTGAGTACGGTGCATCGTAGCATTCGCGGTAGACGAGGCATCGCCGCTTCCTACCGACTTATTGTTCCTTTTATTTTTCGCCATTGAGACTATTCTCCGTTGCTTGAGTGCTCCCTCGAAAAAGGTGCACATGGTCAATTCAAGGTCTTAGAGCTAAACATTCACTGCGCTGCCTAAGCCGTTATAGACTTCATATATACGACAGCCTGCACGAAATACCAAGAATTGTGCCTGAAAAAGCATTGAACCCCGTAGTTCAGCCCTGTCAGCCGGCTAGCTTGATCACAAACACAAAGCGGAGCCAAGGGCTCCGCTTTGAAAAAAGTGCTATGCGTCGGCTGTTCCACCAACCCTTAGTCCTCTCGATATCGTTTTTTGTAGTCAGGGCGATCTGAGCGATCGGGACGATCTGAACGATCTGAGCGATAAGAACCACGTTCGGAGCGAGGACCACCGCCACGCCGTTCACCACCCAAGCGCTCACTTGTGTAGTTGCGACGTCCGCGTGATTCTGCGTCTCCATAGCTGCTACCGCCGCGGCTGCCTCCGCGAGGCTGGTAGCCACCGCTTCCTCCGCTACGGCTGCCTCCACCGGGACGACCGCCATCGACATCAGCGCGAATGCGACGTCCGCGGTATACTTCTCCTTGGAAGGATGCCACGACTTTTTGCAGCGACTCGGGGGCTACATCGATAAAGGTATAGGTATCCTTGATGTCCATGCGACCAAATGCCGAACTGCGCTCGCCACTGGTATCGCAGAGGAATCGGAGCAAACGCCCCGGATCAAATCCGTCCATGCTTCCCAAGTTGATGAACATTCGCGATCCGCTACCGCGACGTGCACTGGAGTCACGCATGTGGTCTCGACTCGACAAGTTTACGTTGATGTCTTGAGCATTGCGATAGTACTCAAGGAAGCGATTGAATTCGATGGACACAAAGCGGGTAACAAGCTCTTCCTTACTGAGATCTTCAAGTTCCGCTCGAACTGCGGGGAGGAATTTTTCAATTCCCTTTTCGTCAACTTCAACATTGTGTATGCGTTTGACGAGCGACATCAGCTGGCTTTCGCAGACTTCTGCCGGACCCGGAATTCGACCTAATCGGAACTTCTTTCCAATCACTCGCTCTAATTTGCGAATGAGGAACATCTCTTTGACTGTAATGAGGACGACGGATACACCGGATTTACCTGCGCGCGCCGTACGACCACTACGGTGAGTGTAGTTTTCGATTTCGTCCGGAAGGTTGTACTGAATAACGTGAGTGACGTCGTTTACATCAATGCCGCGTGCCGCAACGTCTGTTGCAACAAGGAGTTGCAAGGAGCGTTGGCGATAGTGCGCCATGACTTTATCACGCATTGGTTGACTTAAATCTCCGTGCAACGCATCTGCGTTGTAGCCATCCCGCACCAGCTTCTCGGCGACGTCTTGAGTTTCGCTTTTCGTGCGACAGAATACAATTGCAAAGATGTCCGGTGTGGCATCTACCAAGCGCTTTAGCGCTTCGTAGCGGTCACGTGACTGCACTACATAGTAGACGTGATCGATGTTCTCGGCGCCCGTGTTTTTAACGCCAACTTGTAGCTCTTCTGCATCATGCATGTAGTTCGATGCAATGGAGCGAACTTCATCGGGCATAGTAGCGGAGAACAACCAGGTATGCTTATCATCCGGAGTGTTCTGCAAAATCGAATCAATCTCATCACGGAAACCCATGTTCAGCATTTCATCCGCTTCGTCGAGTACGACAAAGCGTACATCGGAAATGTTGGCTGCTTTGCGTTCAATCAAGTCGATCAAACGACCGGGTGTTGCAACAATGATATGAGCTCCGTCACGAAGCTCACGCATTTGCTTGACGATGTTTGCGCCTCCATAAATAGCAACGACGTTTAAGCGTCCGCTGTACTTGGCAAAGTTTTGGAGGTCATTGGCGATCTGCACACAGAGTTCGCGAGTTGGAGCCAAGACTAAAGCTTGTGCATTGCGAGTGCCGGGCTGAATCTTTTCAAGTAAGGGTAGACCATAGGCGGCTGTTTTTCCGGTGCCGGTTTGGGCTAATCCAATAAAATCTGTGTCCTTAGCAAGGAGGGCAGGGATTGTCTGTTCTTGAATTGGTGTGGGTTGGGTAAAGCCGAGCTCGGAGACGGCGCGAACTAGTGTTTCGCGAAGTCCCAATTGTTCAAAGGGGTTCATCAACTGGTGATACGGTGGTAATGTCTACAAAAATACAGCTTTTCGGCTGCCTCGAGGGGCTTTATTTGGGAGCTTGGTTCGGCGAAGTCCATGAAAACTCGATTCTTGCCGAAATCAGGCACTGGCGTGCACTCACAAAGTCTGAGATTTAGCGCGCAGCAAGCGGACCGGAAAGCCCGAATTCAGCTTCAAACGCGACCCAAGGAGTATATTTGTAGGTTAAGAAGCAGACGAAGCACCAAGTAGGTGCAGTTCTGCAGCAATTTTAGTGTTTTCAAAGGTTTTTCTCATGCTCTCTCGATATAAGTCCTTTCAGTACGTCGAGCAGCTGCCTGCTTTGGTAGGACAACAAGTCACCTTAAATGGCTGGGTCCACAACATTACCGGCAAAGGCAAGTTGCAATTCATTCAACTGCGCGACGGCAGTGGAATCGTTCAATGCGTTGTCTTCAAAGGCAATGTCAGCGAAGAGGTTTTCGAGAATGCTAAGAATTTGGTCCAAGAGTCTTCACTTCGCATCGTGGGAACAGTTCGCGCCGAAGCCCGAGCCGCAGGTGGGGTAGAGATAGACGTTCAAGATGTGGTCATTTTCCAAATTCCAACCGAGCAATATCCAATCACTCCAAAAGATCACGGCGTAGAGTTTCTCATGGAGAAACGTCACCTGTGGTTGCGCTCAACGCGACAACACGCAATTATGCGTATCCGTAGCGTGGTCGTAAAAGCCATTCGTGACTTCTTCGACGGAAACGGATTCCGCTTGATGGATTCTCCGATTCTCACGCCCAATGCCTGCGAAGGCACGTCGACGTTGTTTGAGACGGAGTACTTTGATCTCGGCAAAGCCTACTTGACGCAATCCGGTCAGTTGTATGCAGAAGCAAGCGCAATGGCGCTCGGACGAGTCTATACTTTCGGTCCGACTTTTCGCGCAGAGAAATCCAAAACCAAGCGTCACCTGACCGAGTTCTGGATGGTTGAACCGGAAATGGCCTATTTCGATTTGAACGACGACATGGATCTGGCTGAAGATCTTGTTGAATATATCGTCAGCTGTTGTCTGCGAGACTGCCAAGCAGAGCTGGCCGTGATGGGGCGCGATATCTCTCAACTCGAGAAAGTCAAGCGTCCGTTTCATCGTATGAGTTACAGTGAGGCTGTGCAGTGGCTGAACGACAATAACATCAAGCTTACAAAGAAGCACAGCGACGGCACGGAGTATCAAATCGACTTCCCTTGGGGAGAAGATTTCGGTGCTCCACAAGAAGAAGCAATCATGAGTCAGTTCAATAAGCCATGCATCGTTCACCGCTATCCGACCGAAGTAAAAGCCTTTTATATGAAGCGTGATCCGGAAAATTCGAAGGTTGTTCTGGCCATGGACATGTTGGCACCTGAGGGCGCCGGCGAGATTATTGGCGGCTCTCAACGCGAAGACAATCACGATCAGTTGCTTGAGCGTATTCTTCACGAAGGTCTGCCGCAGGAAGCTTTCCAATGGTATCTCGACTTACGCACCTTTGGAAGTGTTCCGCATGCCGGCTTTGGTTTAGGACTTGAGCGTACGGTAAAGTGGATTAGCGGAGCAGAACACATTCGTGAAGTGATTCCGTTCCCCCGCATGATCTATCGGATCGTGCCTTAACGTCTTGTGCCTTATGGTAGAGGCTTGACCACTTCGTCAAGCCTCTTTTTTTTTCAGACACAGTTAACTCCGTACGCGGTTATGGATCGTCGCCGACTTCTACTACGTCTCGCGCAGGGACTTATTCTTAGTCCTCTTGCATGGATTGGCGTGCGCTCTCTGACTCCCCAACTTTGGGATGATACCGTACAAAAAATCGTTGTAGGTCGTGCCGATGAACTGTTTGCGACAAAGAGCTACACGATCGTACAACTTGCCAATACTCCTGCCATTATTTTTCGACGCGAGAATCGTTTGGAAGCTCTGAGCATGCTGTGCACCCATGCTTCATGCACAGTGCGCTTTGACGAAAAGGCATCGGAGTTTCAATGTCCTTGCCATGGGGGTGCCTTTCACGCCGATGGAACTGTAAAATCCGAACCACCTCGCAAAGCCCTGCAACGGTTGTTCGTTTCCGAACATGACGGCATTGTGTACTTGAGTTCAAGAGTCATTGGTTGAACAGTCGCGCTCTGAATTTCGAAAGTATGTATGCGGTTTGCTGAGATGCTTTGTTTATGCGCCGGCTTCGCCGTCGCCGCTGCCACCATCATCGGTGAGCCCTGCGTAGGCTTCCTCAACAAGTTTGTCAATGCGTTCTTGCGACATCACGATCTGCGTCTGATGTCCTATCGCAATACGACGCTTCGAGCTGAATGCTTCGATAGTACATCTGATGATTGCACCTCTTACCTCCACAACACGAGCCTCGATACGGACTCTGTCACCCACAGCGCACATTGCTTCATGGCGCAAGCCTAATTCACCACCAACTGCGTTTTCGCCCTGTTCGAAGTGATTCTCAATTGCTCGTCGTGCAGCCACCTCCGCATGATACCCCAACCAAAAGGTTGAATACACCGGGTGTATAGGCGTGCCATCAAGATGTGCGCACATGTCTTCACGCACCACGCATTCAAAAACACCGAAAGAAGAGTTAACGGATGCTTTCATACATTGATCGACAAAGTGATGGAGAACGACAAAGGGTTGCGAAGCAACCCTTTGAACGCTATAAAAGTCTATGATAATCGAATACTACATGAAACGGCAGCACCTAAGGAACTTAGACGAGTTCTTGCTCCGTTACCGTATCTGCGTCTCCTGCGGCATCTAACTTCATCGATTCTTCGCGTCCTTCTCGAAGTTTAACCGAGACAATCTTCGACACGCCGGCTTCCTCCATGGTCACTCCGTACAAAGTGTCGGCAGCTTCCATTGTGCGTTTGTTGTGCGTGATCATCAAGAACTGTGTGTTCTTACTGAAGTTACGAATGAGATTCAAGTAGCGGTCGATGTTCGCGTCGTCGAGCGGCGCATCAACCTCATCCAGAATACAGAAAGGAGATGGCTTAACCAAGTAAATGGCAAAAAGCAATGCAATAGCTGTCAAAGTCTTTTCACCACCGCTCAACATTTCGATAGAGTGTGGACGTTTGCCTTTGGGTTTCGCCATGATATTGATTTGAGCTTCGAGCACATCGTCGCCCACAATTTCCAAGTCAGCATCGCCATCGTTGTTAAACAGAATCGCGAAGAGTTCCTTGAAGTGAACGCGAACTTTGTCAAAGACCTCTTGGAAGAGACGTTTCGCCGTCGAATTGATTTCGCGAATTGTATCATTGAGATTTTTCTCTGCCTCGATAAGGTCATCGTACTGCGCCTTCAACTGGTGTAAGCGATCAGCTTCGCGACCGTGCTCTTCCAGAGCCAAGAAGTTCACCGCACCCATAGAGCCAAGCTTTCCGCGCAACTGTTGTACTCGTTGACGTGTTTCTTCAAGCGTTTCTTGCTCGAGTGGCATAGGAGCGGTTTGATCCAACTCGATTTGGAACTCTTCGGCAGCACGACGAATGAACTCTTCAACACGCGCCTGATAAGTACCAGCACTGACTTCCAATTCATGAAGACGTTTGGTGCGATCCTCAAGCTCTGCACGTAGAGTTTTCAGCTCTTCATTCTTGTGATGGACACTCTCGCGCGTCTGTTGTGTTTGCGACTCAATAGCAACACGTTCAGCACGAGCGGTACGGTATTTCTCGTCAAGAACAGAGCACTCTTTCTCTTTGGCTTCAAAGTCGACAGCGCATGCAGCCAGTGCTTCGTCCGTCGTGATAATATCCGCATCGATGCTTGTCAGGCGACGTTGCAAGCTCTCATACTGTTCCTTGGAGCGGGAGATCGTTGTTTCGCTTCCGCTAAGTTCAGTATTGATACGAACACTTGCCAACTCGGCACTGCGCAATGCAGCCTCGTTGTCGCTCAGATGCTGTTCCGCCTCGCGGAACTGCTCCATCAGGATGTTGTATTCTGCCTGCGCTTGTTCTTTCTTGCTACGTAACTCTTCCGTTTCGCGAGTAATGTTCTCGTCCTCGCGCAAGAAGTCTGCGTTCTCATTACTTAAATCGCGTATGCGAATGTTGAGTTGCTCCAAGCGGTTGTCGAGTGCTTCGGAGCGGACGGAAAGTTCGTTCAGCGACTGGGTGAGCGATGCTTTGGCTGCTTCACGTTGACGCAGGCGATCACTAATTGCGTGCACATCGATGGATGCGCGCTCCGAGCGCCACTGCTTGAGTTTCCCTTCGAATTCGGTGATCTGTTCGCGCATGGTTGAGAGCTCAGTGCTCAATTGCTCCATGCGATGCTGTTTACCTAGGCGAACACCCTCAAGCTTGCTTACTGAACCGGCGCGCACGATACCCGAATAGGTGGCGATTTCGCCATCCAATGTAACGGCTGCATCGATTGAAGGATCAACAACTCTGAGAGCAGCTTCCAAGTTCTGAACGATAACAGTGCGACCAAGAATGTGTCGGATCGCATGACGAATCACTTCATCGCATTCCACGATCTCGCTTGCCCAACCGATCAATCCCTCCGCAGGACTCAGTGCTGCGGGAGCGTTAAGCTGCGGTACGGCATTGCGACAAATAAAGGAGGCTTTTCCTTTGTCTTTGGCGCGGAGTGTTTCACGAGCTGCAGCAGCCTCTTCTAGATTGTTGACGACGAAATAACCGGCGGCGTTTGAAAGGGCAGATTCTATTGCCACGGACAACTTCTGGTCCACATTCAAGCAGTCTGACAAAAGCTTCTTGTCAGCAACATTCCATTCCGTGGCACCCAAGAGAAACTTTGCACTCTCACTTTGTTCAGTGAGACCCTGAAGAAATTCAAGCGAAGCTTGGCGGTGGGAGCTCGTTTCACGCAAAACCGAAAGCTGCGTTTGTGCGTCGTCGATAAGATGGGTTAGGTCGTCAACGCGCTGACGTGAGTCTTTGAGTTGCTGTTCTACGTCGCGAACGGCGCTCTCCGACTCTGATAAACTCTGCTGGGTCTGCTGCATTCTGGCAGAAATCTCAGCCTTCTGGCGGTCAGCTTGAGAGATTTGCTCGGCGATGTTTTTACTCTGTTCATGCGAGCTGTTGACTTGTCCACGAACGCGGTCACGTCCACTGGCTAAGAAATGTATGCGACTCTCAAGAGCCTGTATAGGTTCAGCTGCCTTACGTGTGCTTTCGCGCATGTCTTGCACGATTTTCCACTGGTCGTCGCGACGTAGACGCTGTTCGTCCAATGCGACGCCGCTCTCTTGTTTTTGTATGGAGAGCTCAAGGGCAAAGCGCTCAGTATCGCTGATCTCTTGGGTGATGCGATGTACTTGTTCTTGCAGGGAGACTTTTTCCTGACGAATACGCGAGGTGTCGCGCTGCAACGAGGTTAAGCGCTCTCGTAAAACTGCAAGTTCCTGCTGCGCACTTGAGTACACGGCATTCTCTGAACGTTCATGTTCGAGAACGCGCTGTAAGTCACGCTCGGCAACCGTATTTGCTTCTTCCAATACTTGATAGTCAGCACTACACCGTTCGACTTCGGTATTGAACTGGTTGCGCTCAGCACGAACCACATTCAAGGATTCGGAAATCTGATTCACGTGGTGAAGAGTCTCCGAATACTCATAGCGAAACAGAGTGAGTTCTTCCTGCTTGAGATTAGTAGAAACCTCGGAATAGGTCTTTGCTTTCTCGGCTTGACGAGATAGTGAGCCCACGGATTTCTGGACCTCACGAATGATATCATGCACACGTTCAAGGTCCGACTGCGTTGAACTCAGCTTTCGAAGGGTCTCCTTGCGACGCTGCTTGTACTTCACGATACCGGCTGCTTCTTCAAAAAGATGTCGACGTTCGTCGGAACGATCGCTAAGAATTTGCTCGATCATTTTCAACTCGATCACCGAATAGGCATCAGCGCCCATCCCTGTGTCGGTAAAAAGGTCAACGATGTCGCGCAAGCGACACGGCGTACGATTGAGCAAATAGGTACTCTCGCCATCACGAAACAATCGTCGTGAAATAACTACTTGAGAGTACTCAGTGGGTAGAATTTGGCGGTTGTTTTCAATCGTCAGCGAGACCTCACTCATACCGAGTGGTTTTCGTGTACGCGTACCGTTAAAGATCACTTGCTCCATTCCGTCGGAGCGCAAGACAGACGATTTCTGCTCTCCTAACACCCAGCGTAAGGCATCAACGATGTTCGTTTTGCCGGAACCGTTGGGACCCACAATCGCCGTGAGACCATCTGAGAATTTTAAAGAAATCTTCTGCGCGAAGGACTTAAATCCGTGTATTTCAAGTTTAGATAAGTACATGCTTGTATCGGGGGCTAGTAGCTAAGAACTGCTGTTTGTCGGCGGGAGGACTACACAGCCGACAAATATAGCCGAAGCAAGGTTTTCCACAGGGCCCGAGCTTTACAGAACTTTTCCACCTCGATAGCTCTTTGATGAAAAAATCGTGAATTTTGTACTCGGATGCGCACCGCTCATTGGAGAGTCTTCTGTAACGAACTCCAAATCCGGTGTTACTGAAGAATCAAGCACAACGGCTCCGTTTGCATAGATACAGGCAAATCAGGCCTGTGGACACAATCGTTTGAAGAAAAACGTTGAATTCTGAAGATTTTCATTAATTCTTCAGAAGTTCTCGACGAAGGTCGTAGTGGTGTCCGTAGTTGGTTGGAGTTGTGAATTGTGGGATGTATCCGAGATAACCGTTTGGTTTTGTCCGGTGCTACACTGATATAGTGGAGGAGTTAATCCAGTGCCTTTTACCTTTAGGGCGATAGTTGTCCTTCTGTTTTGTTCATGGAGTGTGAGCAACAGCATGGCTGTAAAAAGCGACTCCGTGCACCGGGAACAGCCGCAATTGAAGAAGATTAGTATTGTAGAGACCAATAACCTCTTCTATACCGACCGCTATAAATATTTGTACCTCCCAAAGAGTCCTAAAGACCCGGAAATGAAGAAGCTGAGGGACTTTGTTGAAAAGCGGGCTCGCACAGCCGATCTGTCGGATCCGGATATCTTCATGTCTTTAATGGAATGGACGTGTTTGCAATGGGCCCATGATCCTCTGCATGAACCACCTGCCGGATCAACATCATTACAAATCTTGCAGTTGGCGGCTTCGGGTCAGCGATTCCGTTGTCAGGAGTATGCTCAAGTGCTGCATGATATTCTGACAGCGTTTGGCTATGTGTCACGCTTGCTGCAAATCCGAAAGAGCGATGCTGCGTATGGATCTCCGGGTGCGGGTCACGTAGCTGTTGAAGTGTACTCAAATACTTTGGCAAAGTGGATCTACCTTGATCCTCAATGGTGCATTGCGGCGATAGCGAAACAAGATCGTCTGAACTTTCTCGAAATGTTTCGTTTCAGGGAGCGGCACTCTTTCGATTCTGTACAGTTCATGATGTCGTCACTAGTAATGGCCCGTGACAGCGTTGGCAGCATTGAAGCTTATGATAGTGAGTACCGCAGTTTTATCAGTCAGTACTTTGGTTATGAAGGCATTGTGGCAAATCGCTTTGGCGGACTTGTTTTTCTCTTCTTGCCTCTGGAAACCAAAGAGCAGTACATTACCTTTCAGGGAGTTTCGGTAAACCGACGAATCTTCACGGACCGAGAAGCCAATTTGTATTTCAGTGCCAATGCGACTGTCATTCTATTTGACTACGAGAAGGAAGTGAATTGGACTGAGATTTTTACTCGCTATGATATCAAGACCCCGGATGATTACATGAATTCGATGCCCAAGTTTGCGGCTCGACCGGACTTTCGACTGCACTTCAACAACAACTGCATCTGGTTTGATCACTACGAAGTGAAGATCGACGGAAGCGATTGGAAGCGCATCAGAGGGGATTCGTACACTTGGAGTCTGCGTGAGGGTGTGAATGAGATTCGAGTGAGATCCGTGAACTGCGCTGGTGTGAGCGGAACGGAAACCTACTCTAAAATTCACTACGGTCCTGTAGCCGGATCGAAGTAAGTGAGAGGTGCTCTTATTTATCGCCTGTAACAGCCGAGTCGGGAACCACTACCGGCATGCTCTTCGAATGCTAAGATTCTTTGACTAGATGAAGCGTTGTGCTTCGTGCGGAGTTGAGAAGTGAAGGAAAGAGCTACGCTTTCGGCTTAACGATCCATGTCACGTGACTTCCAAAGCATCGGTACGATGGAAATCACTGTCGTATAGAGTGTTGATGCAATGCCATACTTTATGAAGAAGCCGGCAAACGAGATCTCCGATGGACGGATGTAAAGGAAGTAGTAGATCAGGTTGTGACTGAGGCCGGATAAGGTCACAACTACGAGAAACCGCACCGTGCCCAATGTTTCGTCTATTTTTTTCTCATTGAAGAAATAACCGGCAACAAAAGCTGCGATGAGTTTTGCGAGTGCATTCGAGCCCAAAGTGTCGCTCGAGGCTATGTCAAAAATCATTCCCACCGAAAATGCAAAAAGCATTCCCGCGAATTGTCCTTCACTTAAGGCCACCCAAACACAGAGGATCAACAAGACGTCCGGTGCCACGCCACCGATCGCCAAGAAGTTGAGAAAGACAATCGTAATGACCGTGAGGAGGAGTGCAACCAGGGCATACACCAAAAAACGCATTTGCGGATTCGCCGTCAAATGTTCACGGTCGGCTAGGAGAGGAATCACAGGCACACTCCTTCAGAGGCGCAGAGCTGTAAAACCATTCGTGTGATGGATATAAGTGTAGCTTCTATGTGACCGTTACTATTCATAGTGCAACTTCTTGCGAATCTTTTCTTCCACTTGATGTTCCAATTGCAAGCGTTCGGTATCCGGAGCTTTCATCACGACAAAAACCTGCTCCAGAGAGGAGAAGTTCACTGCCGGACGTACAACAACTTTGCGAAAGAGAGAACTTGGGTCACCGACAATGTCGAGCACATAACCGACGACAAAATCCGGCATATACTTTCTGCTCAAGGTGCTGCTGACTACTGCGTCGCCGGCTTTGATATCAAAGCTGCGAGGAATGTTCTTCATCACCAAGTTATCGGTTCCATCCCAGACTATGATGCCTTCTTCGCGTGTTCGTTGGTTACGAACAGCGATACGCGAATCACGATTCAACACAACCTGTACAAGGGCATAGCTGCGACTCACGGCGGCAACGATGCCGACCAACCCGGCGTCCGTTGCAACCGTCATTCCTTCCTGTATTCCTTGGTCGGTCCCACGATCTAATGTTACATAGTTGCGAAACTCGGAAGCGGATTTTCCAACGACTTCGGCTACTTGTAGGTCGTAGTCGGCTCGCTTGCGGAAATCCAGCATTGAACGGAGTTTGTCATTCTCAATGACGCTCTGCCGCATGCGCACAACCTCGCCCGAGAGCTGCATATTAAGGTCACGCAACGCTTGGTTTTCGGCCTTCAGGGCAACCGGGTTCGGAAGCCATGAGAAAGCGCTCTGCACGCCGCCAATGGCGGCAATGACGATGCTGCGGAAGCCACCAAGTTTTGCGGCGGAACCGTAGGACATAAACGAAAAGCACATCACGACCAAGATCAACAAGGTGATGTACTCTTTGAATCGAACAATGAAATCAAATAGTCGTTGCATGGTCGTTGAATACGCGACCTATCGTCATTGGTGTCATGAACTGTGCCAAACGGCTGCACGTAGGGCACGAGTGAAGTTTAGTAGCGCTTGGATTTAATCAGCACTGTCTGATAATCGTTGAGATCCTCCAGTACCTTGCCGGTTCCTCGCACAACTGCGGTGAGCGGATCGTCGGCAACGTGAACAGGCAATCGTGTTTCGCGGGAGAGACGATCATCAAGACCTTTGAGCAGAGCTCCACCACCCGAAAGGATTATACCACGATCAAAAATATCTGCCGAGAGTTCAGGCGGTGTACGCTCAAGGAGGTTCAGGACAGCCTCAACTATCAACGTGACGGCACCATCCAGCGCCTCGCGGATCTCCGCTGAACTAATTTCAATCATCTTTGGAATACCGTCTACAAGATCACGTCCTTTTACTTCAATAATTATTTCATCGCTCAGACGTGAAGCGGATCCCACTGTGCACTTGATCATCTCAGCAGTGCGCTCACCGATGAGAATGTTGTGACTTTTCTTGAAGTACTGTACGATGGCCTGCGTCATTTCGTCGCCGGCAACTCGAATCGACTCCTCACTAACAATACCGCTCAGTGCTATGACGGCGATCTCCGTCGTTCCGCCACCAATGTCAACAATCATATTGCCGATGGGCTCGTGAACATCAAGACCAACCCCAATGGCAGCAGCCATGGGCTCGGCAATCAGATACACTTCTTTTGCTCCGGCATGCTCCGCACTGTCTCGTACTGCTCTCTTCTCGACTTCAGTAATGCCGCTCGGCACGCAGATCACTACTCGGCGTACGGGCTGCCAACTCTGTGATACCTTACGAATGAAGGCACGCATCATACCTTCCGCAATTTCAAAGTCGGCTATGACACCGTCTTTCAGCGGACGTATCGTGCGGATGTCCTTGTGAGTTTTTCCTACCATTGCTTGAGCATCATGACCTACAGCAATGATGTTCTTTGTCGTACGGTCGAAAGCAACAATGGAAGGTTCGTTTAGTACGATGCCCTTGCCCTTCATCCACACCAAGGTGTTGGCAGTGCCAAGGTCCATCGCTACATCATTAGAAAGTAAACCGAATCTCATTCGTTCGTCAAGAATAAAGAAGAAGTGCAGCAGCGCATCCATGCCTCCACCTCGTTATCGCACAATTGCTTGTGCCTAATGGGAGTTGGCTGCACATAAGGGTGGTAGGTCATCGGTTGAAAACCGACCAAATTGTGTGCGCGCAAACTTACAAAAGGCAGAGGATTCGCTAAGAGGCGAAATTTCATTCAGAGGTGGATACGCTAAGAAAGGGCACTGAGGTTTACGACTTTTTCGAACGTCTAAAGACGCTACGCATGTAGGCGCCGACGCTGAGGTCCGGCGTGCCTCTCAATGTGTGCTGCTGCAGATCAGGTCCATATGCAGGTTCGAAGTCTCGGGCCTGCGAACGTGAAGCCGCCGCCGCCTGAGCCAATTGGGCTGCAGTCGGGTGCTGCGTGGCCGTGGCTGCAGTATCACGACGCTTGCTTGCATTCTCCGGCGCTGACTCTGCTTCATGCAGTTTGCTAGGGAATTGAACGCCGGGCTGAGGTGTGTTTGTTCTCAGTGCAGCAGGCACGATATTGTCCGGTTGAGCATTGGAATGAGCATCCAGATCGCCCAACATCGATACGTGGGTGTCGGTGATTCCAAGCAGGATGACTCGATTGCCGATTTGGACAATGCTGAGTTGCGCTTTGGGGCTAAGAGCTTGGCGCGACAGTACCCGAACATCAACGGCAGTGTCTCCCAGTTGTGCACGGCTCGTGCGACGTCGAACGAACCACAGCAATGCACCGATAGCTGCGACGCATACCATCAAGGTTGCAAAAGCACGAAGGAGGGTTGGATCCACGCTCGACTCATCCATGAAGAAAAGTACTGTCTCAAAAGTACTCAAAATGTATTTTGTTCCACCTGTGTGCTCTCAAAATTCTTCTGGTATGAAGTGCTTTGCTTTTTACGTTGTGTCGATTGTATCGTGCGTCTTCTCGCAGATTGTCTGCACGCAAAGTCTGTGCGATAGCTCCGGCTTTGGTTTTGATCCTCGCTTCGTCATGTGCTGCAACAGAGTCGAAGAAACCAAGACATTGTCGCGAACAGTATCCGCAACGATGATACCCCTGGCACTCGGTCTGCCCGCAGGTTTCTATGCCTATGGGACGTTGGCAGCCGATAGGGAAGCCGCGATTACAGGTATTACAATGGCTTGCGCCGATGTCGGCGCATTGGCTTTGACGTTTGCCGTTAAGAATATCGTTCGCCGAGAACGACCCTATACTAGCTACCCAAGGTGCGTTAGTGCCGAACCGGAAATTGATCGCTTCTCCTTTCCATCCGGACATGCATGCGGCGCTGCTGTCATGGCTACCTATTTGGGTTTGCGCTATCCAAAATGGTTTGTCATAGCACCCGCCTCGGGCTATGCGCTCTATACCTTCTATGCCCGTATGAATCTCGGCGTTCACTACCCGAGCGACATTCTCGTTGGAGCCCTGGTTGGCTCCGTTGTTGGCATTCTAGCCTATGAAGTTCAAGATGCGATTGCGAGCCGCAGCGCCAAGATTCTACCAAAAGAGGGAATCATAGCACCGGGTCCACGAGGACCTCTCTTTAGTATTCAAGTGCCTCTTTGAGTACCGAACTGTTGCTGCACAATGATGGTGCAATCGCAAAGGCGCGTACACCTTATGTTTCGTTCAACGGAGCCGGAATGCTAGAATCGTAAAAGAATAAAAGCTCTCATATAGAGCTGAATTCAACGCTTTTTACGTTTAAAAAGCTCAGAGAGACACCTCGTGTCAAAGCCCGGACGGTGCACAACTCGGTCCCTCCAAACGCATCGATCTTTCGTATCTTTGTAGTCTGGGAATCACATAAAACGAACAGTTTCGTTGGACTCATCATCGTGAAAAATTCAAGCTCATCAACGAGCACGTCTGCTCCTCAAAAAGCAGTGAATGGAAGCTCGAAAACAAGTATGAATACAAGCTCGCAGATCGCATCCTCGTGGAAGCACGACAAGAACGCAATACTGCGTGATTATAGGATTGCAGTCGAAAGTCGTCAGGCAAGTTTGCTGGGTCGTAAGGAAGTGCTGTCCGGAAAAGCCAAGTTTGGAATTTTCGGAGACGGTAAAGAAATCGCCCAGTTGGCTATGGCTCGAGCGTTTGAAAAGGGTGACTTCCGCAGTGGATACTACCGCGATCAAACCTTCATGTTTGCCAAGGAGATCTCTAGTGTTCAAGAGTTTTTCGCGCAGCTCTATGCTCATACTGACGTTGAGGCTGAACCTTCATCAGCCGGACGCTCAATGAACGGCCACTTTGGCACACGCAGTCTGAACGAAGACGGATCCTGGAAAAACCTGTGCGAGCAATTCAACTCATCTGCCGATGTATCTCCCACCGGCTCCCAGATGCCACGATTAGTTGGTCTTGCTTACGCATCACGACTATATCGCGAAGTCGATGAACTCAAGTCACTGACGCAGTTTTCTCGCGGCGGACGTGAGATTGCCTTCGGAACGATCGGAAATGCCAGTTCTGCGGAAGGTATGTTTTGGGAAGCTGTTGATGCCATCGGAGTGCTGAAAGCACCGGCAATCATTTCTATATGGGATGACGGTTATGGAATCTCAGTGCCAAACGAGTTTCAGCATACCAAGGGTGATCCCGGAGCTCTGCTTAGCGGATTCCAACGCGGACCTGAAGACAAAAGCGGATACGATATCTACACCGTCAAAGGTTGGGATTACCCGGAATTGGTTGATACCTACGTGCGAGCGGCAGCAAAAGTTCGTGACGAAGGTTTCCCGGCTATCATTCATGTGAAGGAGCTGACGCAACCACAAGGTCACTCGACATCCGGATCGCATGAGCGATACAAGTCGAAGGAACGATTGCAATGGGAAAGCGACTTCGATGGTATAAGTCGCATGCGTGACTGGATTATCGCAGAGTCGTTAGCCACTGCGGAAGAACTCGATGCTATTGAGCTCAAAGCCACAGATGATGTGAAAGTATGGAAGCAACAGGCTTGGGATTCGTTTTTGCAGCCTATTAAATCCGAGCTTGATTCCGTGCTGACGATACTCGATGAGATGATCGCCGAAAATCCAAATGTGTCAGCCGAGTTGTCCGCTACGCAAGCCGAGCTCCGGTCCATTCGAGAACCATTTAGGAGCGACTACTTCAGCGCAATTCACAAAGCGTTGCGAACGACTCGTCCTACGATTAGTCCTGCAACCAAGAAACTCATCGCCTACAGAGACGCTCAGCAAAGTTTGCAGACTGACCGTTACTCAAGCCATTTGTACAGCGACTCAAATCAGTCTGCACTACGCGTAGCTCCGGTAAACGCTCATTTCACGGATGACGCCCCCGTTAAAGTTGGTTTTGAAGTGTTGAATGCCACGTTTGACTACTGGTTCAAGAACGATCCTCGCGTTCTAGCTTTTGGTGAAGACGTTGGAAAGTTGGGAGACGTGAATCAAGCAATGCTCGGACTTCAAGAGAAGTATGGCGTCTTGCGTGTGTCTGATACCGGTATACGTGAGTGTACAATTCTTGGACAAGCTATCGGTCTTGCAATGCGAGGATTGCGTCCCATTTGTGAGTTGCAGTATCTGGACTACGTTCTCTACGCACTACAAATCATGAGTGATGATTTGGCTACACTGCAGTGGAGGACAAAGGGCGGACAAAAAGCCCCGGTGATTGTTCGCACTCGTGGTCACCGTCTCGAAGGCATTTGGCATAGTGGCTCTCCTATGGCCGGCATCGTGAACTTGGTACACGGAATGTACGTCTGCGTACCGCGCGACATGACTCGAGCATCCGCAATGTACAATACCTTGCTGCGAAGTGATGAACCGGGTATCATCGTGGAAGTACTGAACGGCTACAGACTGAAAGAAAAGCTACCTTCAAACATCGGTGAACACACCATTGAGCTCGGAGTTCCTGAAGTTCTGCGAAATGGAAGCGACTGCACAATAGTTACCTATGGTGCTAGCTGCCGCGTTGCACTCCGTGCCGCAGACATGCTGAGTGAGTGTGGGATCGACGTTGAAATTGTTGACGTTCAAACCCTTCTTCCATTCGACCGTCACGGCAAGATTGTTGAGTCTTTGGCCAAGACCAATAGAGTTCTGTTCCTGGACGAAGACGTACCCGGCGGTATCACCGCTTTGATGATGCAACAGGTTCTTGAGAATCATAACGGCTATCGTCATTTAGACTCAGCACCAAAAACACTATGTGCCAAAGCTCACCGTCCGGCCTACGGCACCGACGGAAACTACTGGTCCAAACCTGAAGCCGAACATGTCTTTGATGCTGTGTATGAGATCATGCACGAAGCACAGCCGGCGAGATTTCCGCTGTTCTATAAAGTCTAAACACCCGATTGGGTCCGGTCATAGATGGTGATCGGGTTGTACTCCAAGGTGTCGAATGAATTGAATTGTACAAAGCGCTGCGGTCATTCCGCAGCGCTTTGTGTTTTTATAGTGACGTATAAACGTCTTGAGTACTTCCGGTTGCGGGCTCTAACAGGTTGCAACGATTTTGAGTTTCGGGCATCTGTTTTTTATCAAGCGCGCTGCTTCGCAGCGCGCTTGATAATGAAACATCTCAATCCTCAGCTGACTACAAAACACGAGTCTATTTAGGGTTGTTCAGTGCGTCGACGAAAACGAATGTGTTGCTGAAGTCCATCCCTTTTTGTTCCAAGTCGAAAGACGAGAAGAAGGTGGCCGTCGTCCGTGGTGGATACAGTCGCACCGTCGAGGATCGAAGGGTCATCGTGAGTGGTACTCAGTGCGTGGAAAGTCTGACCGCTCATGCTCCAGCTGCCACGCTCGAAATACTCTACATGCTTGTTGAAGATGTGTTTGTAACTGTAGGTGCTGTCGCAGTGCAACTCAAGTACGATACGAGCTGTGTTGTATTCGATGGCAACATTCATGGAATCATCCCAACGACGCTCACGCAAGAAGACTCGTTCACTGGAACGTGTCAGCGATTTCGTCAGATGTACATCGTAGCGTTCAAGCTCCCAATCTGAGCAGAGTTTGTTGTCCACTCTGGTCTGGGCATGCAGACCCATCGCTAGGATAGCACATGCGAGAAGGACAATACTATGATGGAGGTGCAAGCGGTTCACGATCACCAAGTTATTGGGATAGTAATCTGTGCAACAAATCTACGTCCCATCCCGAACACTCCAACCTTTTGTGTGCGAGCATTGATGTCTGTATACTTCAAACGACTCAAATGATTCTGGAATACAGCATCGAAGAGATTCTCTACACCTAAGCCAAGCTCAATGTGAAGCTCCTTCGAGAGCGCACATTCCAAGTTGCCATGAATGTTGAATAGTGCATAGCCGGGCGTTGCCGTCTCTGTTCCGTATGCGCTGTAAATCCGATGCTGAGCAAAGTAGATGTCAGCTCCAACGCTGAGCTCCGCATGCTTAAACACTGAGTTTTGAAGCGGACCACCTGCTCTAACTCGCGAGTTCCATTTTGGTGCCGGTGTAAAGGGAAGACTGTGAGCGCTATCTGCTTGATCGGGCATAGTGGATATGACATAGGCAAAGGAATTCTCTATGTGGAGCCAATCAAGTGGATGCGGGTGTACGTCGATGACGCACTCCGCGCCGTAGAGGAAAGCGGATGCTTGGTCATAGTGAAAGACGCGGTAGCTCTCACGAAGAGAATCGCCTCCATTGTAGCCAAGAAGACTGTGACTAAAGATGAAATTATTCACATCATTCATAAAACCCGAGAGTTCGATGTGAAGATGTTCGTTTTGGAAGAGCAAGCCTAAATCCACCTGAGTATTCGTCTCGGATTGCAACGCAGCATTTCCTGTCTCATAGCGAAAGGTGCCTTCGTGCACACCGTTTGCCGAAAGTTCATTGATGGAAGGACTACGAAAGCCACGTCCAAGATTTGCTTTGAGCGTCAAGTTCTCGCCGAATTGACGGCTTAAACCTATGCTTGCTGAAAATCCCGGAGTTGTCAGATCCAGATCCGAAAAGAGAAGCGTTCCGTTTGCAGCGTCAACGCGATGTCCGACAGAATCAAGATACATGGAGAATGCGCGTGTGTGACGCCGGTCATATCGCATGCCTGCGGAAAAGTCCCATTCCGCTGAGCGGATTGTGCCTAGCACGAATGCACCAATGTCAAATACCTGATCGTCAGGTATCAAGAACTCCGATCCTCTATTGGTCGACTTTTGCAGCATTCCGTTGAATCCTGCACTAAGCTCAAGTCCGGACGCGGAGTGCCAAAGTGTGTGCAAGTCGTAGGTCCACGTCCCCAAGTCCATTTCGAGACCAGCCTGGCTCGGACTCGACACATCAGCGAATTCACGTCTGAGATTCTGTTGCCAACCCAGGGTTGCGTACAGTCCTATCGCACCAAGATCGACATAGCTCTCCACGTGCATATTGTTGTGAAGTATGCGTTGATAAGGAAAGAGCGGTGAACGAGATAAATCGTCGTCTTCAGTGCCGGGTACGATCTCAACCATACCGTTGACGATTCGTTCCGTTGTGAACGAGCCGCTTGTATCACGTGTGCCTTCAACGATGCCTGTCGTTAACGCAAAGTGCGAGGCGTAGAGATTGACATGCCCCCAGCTTCCTTGATAACCTATCATCGCCCGCATGGCTGTGTCGTTGAATCCGGAATTCAGAACGTAGCCATCCTCCGCGTTGCGATAGGAGTGTGCGCTGTGCGTGCTGATCTGAGCGTCCCACAGCCAGCGTTGATAGGTGCCATCGGTAGACACGCTGAATGCCCGCTCGCCGTTATTGGTACTGAACTCAGATTGCAGCTCAAGGTGGCGCACGCCTTCGTTCACACTGTGTGTGCTCATGATGTTAACCACACCGGCGAGAGCATCGGAACCATACATTAAGCTTGCGGGTCCTTTCAGGATTTCAACAGTGTTAACGGAAAATGGATCGACTGACACACCATGTTCGTCGCCCCATTGTTGTTCCTCCTGTCGCACGCCGTCATGGAGCACCAACACTCGATTGTACCCCAATCCTCGAATCATTGGTTTTGCCAGGGCGGGACCGCTCTGTAGGGCATCGATACCCGGCTTGCTTGAAAGTGCATCGGCGATGTTGTTTCGTGCGTGGTCCTTGAGATCGTTGGTACTCAAGATCGTAATCGGTAAAGGCATGCGTTTCTTTTCAGTAGCTTGTGAAACGCCACTTACAACCACCTCAGGTGTTTCGATGTGCGATTCTTCCAGCTCGAAGTTGCGTTGAGCTTCGGTGTTCAAGTCAACGTTTGCGACGATGACTTTGTATCCAATCAAACTGACACGCACCGCAACAGTGTTGTGTGCAAGGTGACTGATGCGGTAGCGACCTTGTGCGTCGCTGATTGCCCCGCGCTTCGATTCACTCACGGCGATTCTGGCACCGGGCAAGGCTTTGCCACTGGCTTTATCGGTGATGATTCCACTAAGCACATGATCCTCTTCATCGGCTGCATGCTGTGAGTTTTTTGGAATGTTGTTTTCCGCCGGAGGATGAGAAGGTTGTGAGTACACTGGGTGTGGTGCAATCCAAGTTCCAAAAAAGAAGAGGACGGAGCAGATATCTACTATTCTAAATCGCATTGTGTAATGATCATGAGTGTAACAAGTTCGAGAGCAGGAACGGAAAGCACAGACAGAGACCCACTCCTGACAACAGGCGGTCTTGTCTATAGTGACGATCTCAATAACTGTTAACTCAAGGGAGGTGCGCGTCCTTTGGTTCTGTACGAGCAACGGAGGGTTGGAACGGACGCGGAGGTCTGTATTTCATGTGTGTCTGAGCCAACAAGAGTGGCAAAGCAAACGAGTTTCGGCACCGCAAAACTGTGCAGGCTTACCGAACACCAGTCACAACTCGAGTGACTTCCGTCGATGCTCTCATGAGCGTGGCGCGTATGAGCGCAGCTGTGCTGACTGTGGTCAACAAGCCGCTCTTCATGTTCGTGAACACCGTCGACAACGTTTAGTCCGATCACAAAGGTTACGCACAACGCACTGAGAAAGCGCTGAAGCATAGATCCAAGATGATAAGACGAAGCGTACATGGCGACAAATATCGTGAATATTTCGGTACTGCTCCTGCAAGTAGGTCTTGAGGAAACAGAAGCGCGTATCTTCAATCGTTTTTTGACGAAGCATGTTAAAAAAAACAGCGACGAAGCACTTTTCGTCGCTGTTTCGATCATTTACACTGTACGTTTCTGTTTACGTTATTTAATCACGACCACAGGTACTGTTAGTGAACGTGTGTCGGTGCTCATGCGAACGCTGTAGATACCACTGCTGAGCGAAGCAATACTCCGATTGAACTCATAGCTCCGGTTGGCCAGTGCGTGTGTCTCAAATCGATCGACGCATTGACCGGTTTCGTTAAAGAACTCAAAACGATAGAGTCCTGCCTCCACACTGTGAAGCAGAATATTGAAATGATCGGAGCTTGGGTTAGGACCAAGCACAAACTGCAGGGGAACGTCGCTCGTTCCAAGCAATCTCTTTCCGTTCACTGAACAGAAGGTGGTGCAATACTCACCGTTACCCTGACCTGCATTGGAAATGGTTGTCGGATGCACTCCGGAATTCGTCCAACTAAAGTTGACCAAGTAGAGCGAATCGCACTCTTGAGCTCCTAGCATCGCTGCACCGCTGATGGTAGCAAGTTTAGTAGCGAGCGGGGAGAGAGGGCTTCCGAGCGTATCGACCGTGACTGTCAGCGTTTGTCGGTTGCCAATGGCCGGATCAGGGATGAAACGGCCAACAGCATCTTCAATGCGGAGCGCATGGAACATGTCTGCCGGGATATCAACCTTGGCGCTAAACTGTAGCGTATTGTTAAAGCTTAACGCTGTGTCCAGCGCCGCCCAGATATGAATTTTAACATCAGTGTCCGTGGGGTCTACGACAATCGATTTATCCAACCACACGCGATAATTCACTCCCGGAAGAACGGTGCCGTGAAGTGCAAAGGGTATGCTATCGGTACAGCCAAGGCTGGCAGCGAAATAGCGAACAAAGAGTGTATCGCGGAAATCACCTGTTGAATCCGCAATGAACTCTACGTGCATGGTGTCATTGGTTTTTCCGGGCGGGGACAAGATCGGACGCGTCGGTTGGAAGATCTTCCGAGATGTGGCACTATAAACAAATGAAACTTCCAACGACTGTACATAGTCGTTATACACCGTTACCGGAAGGGTCTTATTCTGTCCCTGCTTGACGGACCCAAAGTCTATATTGAGCGAATCCAAATGCAGAGGCACCAATCGATAGGCAAAGATTGGAATGGTGTCTTGGAAGTTTTGATTGTTGATATGATAGCGTAGCACAACGAATGCGTCTTTCTGACCGGCCGGTGTACCGGCTCCGTTGTAGCTCACGGATATGGCACCGGAGTCAACACCCTTCGGTGCTACCACATAGGGGAAGGTCGAGAACGAGAAGGTTAGATTAAAGAGTTTAGCATCCATGCCGCCGAGATATACTGTGTCGAGGAAACCTTGACTTGTCGGATCGATATTGTTTACGCTGATACGGATGTTCTTGACCACCTGACATGGCTTGACGGTGTCGAAGGAAATCTTTGTGGGGTTGAACTGCAGCACATTGTTTGAGGGGTGTACGAGAATGGGCACCTTGATAGAGTCAATACAAGGACAGTTCAGATAGATTGTTAGGGTGTCGTTAATATCAGCAAGTGATTTTGGTATGACATTGACAGCAAGCGCTACGGTTCTCTTCGAGATTACATCCAGGCTGTTGGGCACAACATTAACCTCACTGTGCTGAGACTTGATGTCCGTAATGCAGATTGTACTGTCGCTAGGATTTGTTATCTCAAGGGGATGACTCGACAAACTATTGACCGGAGCATTGTTGAAAGGTGCCACAGGCACTACGATAAGTTTTGACTGAATCTGCTGTGCGTGAAGCGGAATGATAATTGTGCGAGAACTGTCGTCGAAAACTCGGATGGCAATCTGCGCACTCTTTACGGATGCAGAGGCATCTGCGGGATCTCCTGCGAATTCAACGATGTACAGAACGGAGTCCGCAAGCGTATTCAAGCTTATAGAATCATTCGTCGGTTGCTTGACAATCTTGTAGCGAACAGCGTCTGGACCGCTTAGCTGCGCGGGACCATACACTTTACCTGGTGTATTTCCCGTGTTCTTGATCCAGAAACTGTCGCGCTTTACAGTACAACGGAAAACAATGCCATAGCGAACGGTATCGAGCGAAGGAATGATTGTTGAAGCAGTTCCAACTCCACGAGGGTGGAAGCTAACCTTCGCCGGACAAGAAGCACCTAGTTCTTCCACGAGCCAATCCAGTGTCGTAGAATATGCTCGTGCGGAGTCGGGTGTAAAACTGAGTATGAATACGATACTGTCTCCCGGAGCTAGCACGCGCGGAACCGTATCGGGTGCAACCATAGACAACGACCAGGGCGCACTTACCGTGGGAACGACTCTGAAAAACGCTGAGTCTAAACCGCTACCGGTATTGCGTATGACAAACCGACGTGTTACAGTCTTGCCTACTTTCACATAACCGAAGTCCTCTTGCTTGGAATCGTAACCGTTGACTTTCGTGTCGACCAAAGTAACGGACAAGGGAATGCGATAGGTCATCGTGCACGAATCCGTGGTCATCATGCTGATTTGCAGAGTATCATAATACACTTTCGCAGCACCGAGCGTGACACGAATGTGAAACTGCGCGGTGTCGTTTGACGGCAATACAGTTTTGTCAAGGGTTGCATTAAAGATGCCCGAATTGCCAAGCACTTTAAAGGTCTTAATGCTCGCCGCGTTTTTCGAAATGTTGCGTACGGCATGAACTTGTTGAGTACCCAAGGTGGCGCAGACTCGACCGAAATCGATTGACGTCGGATTTCGACTCTCAGTATTGGCTGCGACGTTGATAAACGAAAGTCCCACCGTATCTATGATCGCCGTGTAGTCAACAGTCAACACTTGAGGAATCGTACCAATAGGGAAGTGAATGATCATACGATCTTTAACCGTTCCGGCTTGAAAAGCGGCAAGCTGAAAGCGTACGATAACACGAATCGAGTCTTTCGCGTTAATCGTAATCGACTTCATGGGTTTGGGACTATCAATAGAGAATCCCAGGGTTCCTGTCGCAAAGGCTGCACTATCAAGAACGACACTTGCCGTTCCCATGTTACGTACATAGAATGTATCGAGACGCACACCGCCGTTGGTGCAGTTTACGTTTCCAAAGCTACGCGCCGCATCGCAGCTTACTTCTGCAACTTTGACAATGTTGACTGTTGCAGCTGCAGCAGATGAAAGAATATAGTTAGGCTCAGCGGTATTGCTGCCTTTATTCGGGTTGACAACTTCTTGTGCAGCAATGAAGTACAAGTTCTGATCGATACCACCGTAGTTAACGGCTGTGCTCCAGGTGTTTGATCCTGAAACAACGACAGAGCTGTGCTTGGCCCACGGAGAATTATCACTCTTCATGTAAATGGCGATAGTAGCACCACTACTTCCTCTGCCGCTTAAGGTAAATGGTCCTTTAACGACCGTGATTGTGTCGATGGTGGGTCCGTTATAATCCGTTGCGGCATCGCTCTTACTTGCGTCAATAGCAATTGAGCCATCCGTTCTGACGCGTCCATTTCCACCCGCTGCAATGAGTGTTCCTTTGCCCCCGGCTACTGCAACACCAATGGAACTCGAGCTCAACTTAGCGCTAAGGGAAATTGCGCCGCCGCTTCCGCTTCCACCATTAATGATGCCCGTATTACCGTTAGCACCGAGCGCGCTGCAGGTCAGGTTTGAAAGGGATCGAGCATAGACGCTGATCGCGCCGCCGCCACCGCCACCATTTCCTGCGCAGTTGTTGATTGCTTGCGGATTGCCACCCGCTCCACCCGAGCCGCCGCCAAGGGGTACGTTCATCAGATTGCCATAGACTTGACCACCATTGTCGAAAGCGGGAGAGTTGGTTGAAGTGCCTTTAGTTTTATGTCCACCTGCAGCTCCCGGGACCGTGTTCTTTCCGCCGGAGGCACCGCCAAATGCACCTTGAGGATTGCATGACACACCATCTACGCATCCGGAACCGGAACTACCGAAAGGATGGCCGGTGCCACCGCCGGCAGCTTCATATCCGGTCACAACCGGTCCGAGGGTTTTATTCAAAGAATTACCTGTTCCACTTGCATCGAAGCTGCCGCTGCCTTGTCCGTAAGCACTAAAACTCTTGGTAGCACCTGCAGTTCCATTTCGTCCGCCGCGACCACCTCCAGTATATCCGGCACCTCCCGGTGTCCCGCTGTGCGAGTTTATCAAAACGTCATCACAGAAAGCTCCGGCCCCTCCGCCGCCTCCGGGACCACCGTCGACGTTGGTAGCATCAACGACGATTCTTGATGAGCTGCCGCTGCCGGCAATTCTGCCCTGGGCAAGGAGAACTACGGGTAAGTAGCCTTGATTTCCGTTACTGATGTTGCCGTCCGGATCAGAGGTCGAGAAGGTATAGCTCGCGTTCTTGAGGATGATGCTGTCAACTACCATCGCTCCTCGTCGCGAACGAATTCCCATGGAGCCACCACTACCAAAGACTGTAGAGGTCACAGAACTCAGATCTCCTACATGAGTCGGACTGACGATGTAGAAGGTATCAACGTTGGAGCTAAAATTTGGAGTGATGACTTGCACCGGAATGCGCCAACTGTCAGCAAGTAAACGCCAGTCTGTCGAGTTGGGAAAGCAGGTAGGTGAAATGAACGCCACTGTGCTCAATAAGCGACCATTCCAACTCACGACGATTGGCGAAAATGTGACCTTCGCTTTATCGGCAGGGCGTACACACTCAAGACGAAATCCATCCGATGCATTGTTCAGAAAGATATCGTCAGTAGTTGAAAAATTATTGCCGTCGACATTCGCCGTATTAGGTGCAATGATATCTATCGCTACGGTCATGCCCGGTGCACCCACGTCGGGTGTCATGTACGAAATCACGGGCTGTGCAGGAGTAATGGCTGACGATACAGTCACGAGAACCATGGCTGAGAGTAGCGCGAAGCCACGTCGCCCTACGCGACGAAGTACTGAGATAACGTTAAGAGTATGCTGCGAGTATGGTGTCATTAGTCTTGATTCCTGATATAAGCCACAACCTTCAATTCCACTGCGATTGGTGTTGGCAGTGCCCCAACCTCGATGGTGGTCCTACATGCTTGCACACCGTCGAAATGTAAAGCATAAAGTTTGTTGAAGGTTTGAAAGTCCTTTTTCATATTTGTTAAGTACACTTGCACGTCGATGATGTCCGACCACTGAGCGCCGGCGTCTTCGAGTATCACGCGAATGTTTCGAAAGACCGAGAGCGTTTGTGCCTCGATGTCGTATGCTGTGATTTCACCTGCTTCATTCAGCGATACGCCCGGTATGACTTTGGTACCTCGTTCCCGAGGTCCTACGCCGCTGAGGTACAGCATGTTCCCTAAACGTCTCGCGTGAGGATACGCACCTACAGCTTCGGGTGCTCGTTCTGAGTTTATGTGAATGTCAATCATGGCCTTAGCGTGCAATAACGAAAGTCCGACACAATGTTCTTCCGTCTTCAGTGAGGATGTGAAGTGCATACACCCCAACCGCGAGATCGGCGGTGTGAAGCACGACATCATGCGATGAAGGAGTACTCGTTGGCAGGCTCAGTGCCTGACCATCCACTGTATACGCTGTGCAATTACGAATTGCTACGTGACTGTGGATCTTCAATGAGAGTGTTGCCGGCTGAGGAGTGCAGCTAAGTAGGCTTGGGCTTGGTTCTGCCTGCTCATCGATTCCTGTATTGTAGTCCAGGCGATACACTCCGCCAAACATGGTACAGCCGATGGCAGAGTTAGCATCAAGGGAACGGAGGTAACTAAAGACTTCGCCGCTCTCCTCAAGTTTGTCGGCGGTCGTTAAACCTCCGAACACTCTGAACAAACCTGCATCCGTGTTTACGTAGGCATTGGCACCTTTGCCTGCTACAACCCAGGGCGTGATTCCGCTTGACTTCGAGGCGCTGGGGATTGAAATTGTTTCGATGTTTCCGCTTGCCTTCTTGCGATAGAGTGTGACTTTCGATCCACTGCCTTGAGCTTCTGACGTTACGAGAAACATGTCACCTTCTTTTGTCGCGCACAACTTACCTGCGGGCAGGGGAGCCAGCAGTGTTAGCACAGCGCTCGACGTGTCGCCGACGTACACACCACCGGTGCGTGACAATAAGAAACGACCATCACCAAGTGAGAAGAGCGATGAACCAATTGCAGTGCTATCAACGACAAACCAGTTTTGTCCATCGTCATTGGAGCGCAGCAAGCCGCGTGAAGTAGAGGCATAGATTACTTTTGGTGCTACTTCTTGTACGCAGAATGCAGCCGTGTTCACGAACGATCCACTCAATAGAGCGTAGGCATAGTTTAATCCGAGGTCGTTGGAGACCCAGAGTCCATTCGATCCGGCCACAACAAAGTGACCGTTAGTGGTTCCAATCATGTCGGCCACTTGATTGGCACCTGAACTGGCGGCGACATTCGATGTTGACCATGAAATGCCACCGGAATTAGTCTGTGAGAGCACTCCGTTTTGTCCGGAAACGGCAATGGCGTTTTGACACAGTGCCGTGCCATTCAGCGGATAGGTAGAGATGCCATTTGAAGAATTTGTCCAACTCGTTGCTCCTTCCTCGGAGCTAAATATGCCTAGCGTGGAAGAAGCAACCATGCTGCCGTTCGACAATCCGATGACGGTGCGAAACGTATAACCAAGGTCACGAACACGCGTCCAAGAACTTGATCCTGCATTCAATCGATAGACATGCATGCTGTCACCGGGCACGAGCCAGAACAAATACATCGTTCCTTCGCGTCCGCCCACCAAGCTCAGCAAGCTGCCGCCGCTCTCTTTCAAATCGTAGCTCATGTCCTTCCATTGATCTCCTTTATTGGTAGATCTCATGGGTTTGTTGTTAGCGATGCCCCAAACCGCAACAGGTGCATTGAAGAAATCCTGTGTTGCGGCACTTATCATGACGGAACCAATCGACGCTGTCGAATGATCTTTGTTGATGCGGACAGCTGAACCGTTGAATGCGTAGTAGGTAGAGTCAATACTTTGAAACACACTAATCGGGGTCGACTCCAAACTTGTAAGGACTTCAAAGGTGATTCCGTTATCACGTGAACGCAAGAGGTTGACTCCGCTTCCTGTACCGCGAGTCGCAATGACAAGATCTCCGTAACGCGAACCGTACATCGCCATCAGCTTCTGTTGGTTCAATGAGTCCTGTAAGCCGGACGCTACGAACCAACTTTGACCGTCATCCGTTGATCGCATGATCTGACCGGAACCGAAAGCAAAGAGGTTGGCGATTCCGTTGGAATCACACGAGGTGTATATCTGAACATTCACAAGGCTATCGATGGGTGTTTTACGTTTCTGCCAGAACTGCCCTTGATCCACGGAACGATATACTTGGTTGATTGCGGCACAATACAAGTCTCCGTACTTGTTGCTTGTCAAGACGGTTACCGCACCGCCATCTTTCTGGGCGATTTTCTGCCAGTCTTGCGCACCGACGCTCGCGCTTAGAGCAAACGCACAGAGGAGCGTGATAATAGTTTTCATGCTAGTGTAAAGAGTTAAAACAACATTTTTCTTGGTAATGGTGTATCGCGGCGAACAATCGCTTCATAGGCGGTGCATATCGAAATGCTCCGGTCTGAAGGTGCCGAACCTGACTTAAAGATCGATACAGACGTTTTTTGTTTCAGTGAAAAAGCGCAGCGATTCAGCACCGCCTTCACGACCGACTCCACTGTTTTTCACACCACCAAAGGGGGTGCGAAGATCGCGTACCAACCAACAGTTTACCCAAACAATACCGCTTTGAATTGCAGCAGCCACGCGATGTGCGCGGCGCAGGTTTTCGGTAAATACTGCGGCAGACAAACCATAAGCTGTACTGTTCGCGATGCGAAGAGCTTCTTCTTCGCTATCGAATGGCGTCAGACTGACCACCGGTCCAAAAATCTCCTCCATGTTGGTTCGGCAGGATGGATCTAGTCCTTCGACCACAGTAGGTGCTACAAACCATCCATTTTGGCAACGTCCGTCAACCTGTACTCTGCCCCCGCCACATAGAATTCGACCACCTTCCGCTTTGGCGAGTTCGATGTACGACAACACCTTATTCATGTGCGCCTCCGATGCCAGAGCACCAATTCGAGAGCCATGAACCATTGGATCTCCAACAGTCAATTCGCGCACTTGCTGTATAAAGGCATCGCGAAACTGTTCGTAGATGCTTCTCTCTACCAAAATGCGAGAACCGCAAAGGCAGATCTCACCTTGATTCAAAAACGATGCTCTCACCGACTCTTTTACTGCCTTGTGCAGATCTGCATCCGCAAAGACGAGAGTGGGATTCTTACCTCCCAACTCCAAAGAAAGTTTCTTGAACATAGGCGCAGCCGTTCGCGCAATGTATTCTCCCACACGTGTAGATCCCGTAAATGAGATTGCTTTCAAAGCCGGATGTTCCACCATAGCTGCGCCGACTTTGTCACCCAAGCCATGAACCAGATTAAACACCCCGGCAGGGAGTTGACTTCCATGAATGACTTCTGCTAACAGACTAGCCGTACGTGGTGTGATCTCGGATGGTTTTGCAACAACCGTATTTCCCGCGGCCAATGCCGGAGCAACTTTCCAGCTGAACAGATAGAGCGGGAGATTCCATGGTGAGATGCAGCCGACAGGACCGATGGGTGAGCGAAGGGTGTAGTTTAAACCTTCGCCGTTGCCGCTATGCATCTCGGAACGTGTGTGTAGAATTTCGGTGGCGAAGAATCGGAAGTTGGAAATAGCTCTGGGAATGTCCATGACCCGACACAGCCACTCGGGCTTACCTTGGTCCTTGCTTTCCGCAGCAACGAACTCTTCAAATCGCTCGTTGATTCCATCGGCTATGCGGAGTAAGTAGGCGGAGCGCTGAGCTGCTGTTTGTTGTGACCACTCACCAAACGCAGCCTGCGCAGCCTCAACTGCGGATTGCACATCTGATGAATCGCTGTCGCAGAGTCGCGAGTATACAGCTCCGGTGGCAGGCTCATAATTGTCGAGCCATGCCCCTTGATGTGCATCTGAAAACGAAGCGTTGATGTAATTACGAAGAAGAAGCATAATGTCATTCATTGGCAAGGCTCGACGCCGAATTCGCACAGCCCACGATGCGATCGACCCCGGTTGCAGGGACCTTGTCACACACCTTGGATTCTATGCAAAAATACGCTTTTTTACGGATGCATCTGCTTGGAACGACAATAGGTTGTATTTTGTAAGGCAGCTACTCACAACGCCGGGAATGAGACGTCGATGCACACATCGCTGAGTCTCGATTTGCAGCATATGACCCTTCGTGACGCCCGAGAACATTACTCGCAATACTGCGCTTCGGAACGCGCGTACTCTCTGCATACTCAGGACCGCTACGCGCATACGCTTGACTTTTTGTTCTCTTTTTTTGAAGAAGACGGACAAGTACTACCTTCTGTTGATGAAGTGCGGCTCGAAGATTTGCGCCCATTTCTTGGTTGGTTGCATGACAAAGGTCTTGCGAAAAAGAGTTTGCGCCTCCACGTCAGCGCACTGAAGTCCTTTTTTCGATTTTGCGCAAAACGAGGTTTCGTCAGCGCAAATCCTGCAGCCGCACTCAGCGCTCCGCGGGTAGAAAAGAAGCTGCCGTCTTTTCTTCAACCTGAAGAAGTCCAGCATCTCTTGGAAAAATTTGATCAAAATGAAGCCGAGGGAAGTCGTAATGCTCTCTTGGCTGAGTTGCTGTATGGAAGCGGACTCCGTATCAGTGAAGCCTTGCAACTCAACGTTGGGAGCATTGACACGACGCAGAAATTGGTCCGGGTTCGAGGCAAAGGCCGCAAAGATAGAGTTGTACCTGTAAGCTCACCAACGCTGAAGGTCTTGGATCGCTATATGAAACTTCGTTCCAAGCTGGCACAGCATCCTTCAACAGAAAATCTTGCTTCTTCGAAGGCTTCCGCTCCTGTTCCTCTCGGACAGAATTCCGCCCGCAACACAGCGTTGTTCCTTGATCGCCGTGGACGTCGTTTAAGCGCTGCGCAGGCTTGGTCGATCATTCATGATGCCATGCAAGGTGTCACGGAAAGTGCTCAGAAGTCTCCACACGTGCTACGACACTCATTTGCAACGCACTTGCTCGACAATGGGGCAGACATTCAAGCGGTAAGTGAGATGCTTGGACACGCCTCGCTCAGCACCACACAAGTGTATACACACGTTTCGGTGGAACGCCTGAAAGCTGCGTATAAACAAGCACATCCCAAAGCGGAGGTGTAGTAGGAGATATAGAGCTCTCTTGATGGAACACATGCTTCGTTGTTTCTTTTCATTCGGGGTGTAGCTGTATCCAAAAGAGTCTTGTGTGTTATTTCAGAAAAGCCGGGCGTAGCAAAGGATAAACGGGGCGCTTGTTGGGAACCTGTTCTCTCGGCGATAGGTCTAATTGATTTGTTGCATTCAAAAAGTGAGTTATGTCAGACGTACGAATTGGGATAGTAGGATGCGGACACCTTGGTGGCATTCACGCGAAATTGTGGAAAGGCCAAGAACGTGTTGTCGTTAGTGGTGTTTTCGACACAAACTCGGAATCGCTTCATGCCAAATGCACAGAACTTGGTCTTCGAGCGTGTACCTCTTTGGAAGAACTTCTTTCGGAGTCCGATGCCTTGACAATTGCGGTACCGACAAGTCTGCACTTCGAGGTTGCCAAACAATGCATTCAAGCAGGCAAACATGTTCTGATCGAGAAACCGATCACGCAGACCTACGAAGAAGCACTGAGTTTGATTGCACTCGCCGAAAAGCATGCGGTGTTGATACAGGTGGGACATGTTGAACGCTTCAACCCCGCTTTCGTCGCAGCTCGCTCTTACGGTGTTAAACCCTTGTTCATCGAAGCACACAGATTAAGTCAGTTTCGTCCTCGCGCAACAGATGTCAGCGTGATCCACGATTTGATGATTCATGATATCGACATTGCACTGTGGCTTGTCGGTTCACCGGCACGTCGCATCGATGCCAATGGAGTTGCCGTCGTGACGGATACTCCTGATATCGCCAATGCGCGCATTGAGTTCGAAAACGGTGCTGTTGCAAACCTGACTGCTTCGCGTCTCTCCGCAACCGCCATGAGAAAGATGCGCATTTTTCAAAAAGACGCCTATCTGTCGCTCGACTTCTCAAAACCCTCCGTCGAAGTGTATCGCTTGTTGGACGAAGGCCAGGCTTCATCCGAAGGTGTACCCGCAATGATGCTCGGGCAAATCGATGCCGGTACGAGAAATCGTTCAATCGTCTTTGAACAACCTCAAGTTCCAAGTCTTAACGCCATTGCTGAGGAGCAACGCAGCTTCGTTGCATCCGTCTGCGATGCTGCTCCCATATCTGTGACTGCGGCCGATGCTGCAGAGGCCTTACGTATTGCCGCAACCATTGCAGAGCTCGTTGAAACCCGTCGTGTGAAGCCATGATTCGAAGCCGGTCATATCGCTTCGATGTGCTGAGAATACTCTTCCGTACTCGTCGACTTTGCTTGGCACTTGTGCTGTTGTGCCGTGCGGGGGTGCACCTTTGCGCACAGTCTGAAATGAATGATTATAGTCGCGTAGGGCAATCAGCCATCGGCACAACGCTTGTGAGTGACTATCAATGTCTGGGTGTGAATCCGGCAAATCTAGGGTTCATTCCATCCGGTATAGAGTTCCGAGCCACTTCGCCTATTGATGGTGGTTTGGAGCGGAAGAAGCGCCGTTTCTCAGCCTCCGTCGGTGAAGTAGGTGGCGCAGTACACTCGGACGCAATGGGCAGTACGGATCTGATCAATTCAATGTTTTCCGTCAATTCGCAGACTTTTAATCAGGCGGATAAAATACGCGCTGCGCAACGCTTTTCAGGTAAAGGCGTGTATGTAGACGCTGATATTATTGGTTTAGGTTTGGCTTATCAGACAGATTTTAGTGGTGGCTTTGCCTTTCAGCAACGTGACCGTATCTCAGCGCAGTTCGTCTTCAACTCTTTCGCCGCTCAGTTTGCGTTTCTTGGACGTAAAGCTCCGTACTTCGATTCAAGCTATGTTCTCGATTGGTCTCCGTCTGATACCGTCGGAGTGTCGCGCCACCCTCAGCTCTACTCGAAGCTTTTCGATTCCACGCGTATCTCAATGTCGTGGACCCGTGAATGGTGTGTAGGTTATGGACGAGATGTGTTGTACAATGATCGCAATCAGGTGTACTTCGGCATTAGCATTAAGTACATCCAAGGCTTTGCGCTTTTGAACTCATACATCGACGAGAAAAAGAATTTAGTTGCCTACAGTGCAATCACTCCGTTATTCAACATTAACTACGGAAAATCTGTCACCCCGTCGCATATCGATGGGACGGGTATGATTCCTGTGGGTCAAGGATACGGCTTTGATTTTGGAACGACTTGGGTCTACCGACGAAAGTATCGCTTTGCACTCAGTGTGCTTGATGTAGGAAGTATCACATGGAAGGGGAACGTTTACGCGGCGGAAGATTACATCATGAACGGTGTTTCTTCAGCAGGATTTAACTCGTATAATATTTTTTCCGAAGCTCAGAAAATCACCGGTAACGGTTCGTACTTCAAATGGGCTGGACTCAAAGAAGTATCTACGGCTTTGCCCTCACGAATGCGCGTCGGTGCGAGTTATGAGTACGGCAATCTTCAGTACGGCGGCGTCGATATTATTCTTCCGCTGAACACGAAGGATCCGGCAAATCTCAATACGGTGTTTGTATCAGCCGGACTCAATCACTGTGTCCTTCCCTGGCTCTACGTGCAGGGAGGAATAACCTTTGGGGGAACCATGGGTTTCAACATGCCGGCAGGTGCCATGATTTCTATCTTTGGCGGTCTGTGGGAATTCGGAATCTCAACTCGCGATATCCTGACGTACATTGTCGACAAGAATCCGACCGTCAGCCTCTCCGCAGCCCTCTGCCGTATACGTCTCTAAGAGAATTTTCATTGCTTTGCTTTTCTTCATGCGAGCGCTGCGCGCGCGCATGAAGAAGAAGACTCATAACAACTGTCTCAGTTATGTCAGCAATTCCTGATGTTCCGGGCAACTATTGAGGGCGTTGCACTTTTGAGTGCACGCTATCCATCATTTTTCGAAATGACTCATTGTTTCGACTAAACTGCATGAAGGCCGCAGCAAATGAATTGCGAGTATATCCGTTAGCCTTCATGATGGAGTCGACCTTTGGGTTCGCAACCGCTGTATCACGTATCTGTTCGCGAACGAGCAGTATCTGGCTGTAGGTTGATTCAAAATGTTTTAGCTCCTTGTCATCTGAGCACGACGCCAGGAAAACAGCGCACACTAGAATCCCAATGCCCGAAAACAATATTGTGCGTAGCGAGAGCGATACTTTCATGTGAGCAAACATTGAATGGTTAGGCGATGAGTTTGTGTCCGGTTGAACCACTACGCACCGGATTCTTGTGTAGCACATAGGTCTCTCTGAACGCGAAGGGTATTGCCTCTTGAATAGAGCTCACGAAACAGATCTTGAGACCCTCCTTAACCTGTGGTGCGATATCGTCCACGTCTTTTTCGTTTTCACGTGGGACAATCACCAAGGTTGCGCCATGTCGTTTAGCAGCCAAGAGCTTTTCATTGAGTCCGCCAATGGCAAGTACGTTTCCTCGCAACGTGACTTCACCTGTCATGGCCACGTCACCGCGCACGCGACGTCCACTTGCCGCCGAGATGAGCGCAATGCTCATGGTGATACCGGCACTTGGTCCATCCTTGGGAATTGCTCCTTCCGGAACGTGAATGTGAATCTCTTTGCCCTTAGCGAATTCGTCGTCGATACCAAACAACGTTGTGTTAGCTCTCACAAAAGATAGAGCTGCTTGCGCGGACTCTTTCATGACATCGCCGAGCTTGCCTGTCAAGGTCAACTTTTCCGTGCCGGGCATAATGGTTACTTCAACAGGTAGGGTGTCTCCTCCAACACTTGTCCAAGCGAGACCTGTCACGACACCAACCTTATCCTGCAGCTCAGAAGCTTTGGTTTTGAACTTCGGAGCCTTGAGGAGGGTGTCGATGAGTTTTATGTCGACAACGACATGTTTTTTCGCAACATACTTTTTGAATTCGGCGCTCTCTCGAAGCGGCTGTGAAGCATCATAGTTCTTGCGAGCGGATACCTTTGCTCCGACATCTGCCACAATCTCCTTGGCGACTTTGCGCAGGACACCTGATAGTTCTCGTTCCAGTTGACGAACACCGGCTTCTCGCGTGTAACCATGGATGACCTTCATAATTGCATCATCCTTAAAACGGAGATCGACACCACTCAACCCCAGTTGCTCAATCTGCTTGGGAACAATGTGTCGCTTGGCAATCTCAAGCTTGTCGATATCCAAATAGGAACTCAAATCGATAACTTCCATGCGATCCAACAATGGCAAGGGGATATCGTACTTCACGTTGGCCGTGGCAATGAACAACACCTTTGAAAGATCGTAGTCGACTTCAATAAAGTGGTCGTTAAAGGCGTGGTTTTGTTCGGGATCCAATACCTCCAGCAGGGCAGACGCAGGATCACCACGGAAGTCGGAACTCATTTTGTCCACTTCATCCAACAGGATGACCGGATTTACACTTCCGGCGCGCTTCATGCTCTGAATGATCTTGCCGGGTAAGGAGCCGATGTAGGTTCTACGGTGACCGCGAATCTCAGCTTCATCCCGAACACCACCAAGCGAAATACGAACAAACTTGCGTCCAAGGGCTCGAGCAATGGAGGAAGCGAGCGAGGTTTTACCGACACCCGGAGGTCCGGTGAGACACAGGATCTGTCCACGCACGGAATTTGTGAGGTTAAGTACGGAGATATACTCCAGAATGCGCTCTTTGGGCTTCTCCAAATCATAGTGGTCTTCATCAAGCACAGCACGCACATTCGCGATGTTTAGATTGTCGTTGGTGCTATGAGCCCATGGAAGCGAAGTCATCCACTCCAGATAAGTGCGGGTGACGCCGTACTCCGGCGACATAGGTGGGGTTTTCTTTAATCGATCAAACTCTTCATTCACCTTCGTCAGAACACCTTCCGGCATGGACGCTGCATCTATCGCTTCGCGAATGGTACTCAACTCCGATCCTGCACCAAACTCGTCTTCTTCGCCCAACTCTTTTTGTAAGGCACGAATTTGTTCTTGAATGAAGTACTTACGCTGGTTCTTTTGAATGCTGTCATTGACTTTCACATCGATTTCCTCCTCTAATTTGAGGAGCTCAAGCTCAGTACTCAAGAGGGTATTGAGTTGCAGAAACTGTTCACTGATATTTGTCGCATTCAAGATTTTCTGCTTGTTCTCAACCGAGGTGGAGATGTTGGCAGCGATGTAGTACAGTTTGTGGTACTCATCGCTAATGGTGTCAAGTGCTGCGGCAACTTCCGGAGGCAGGTTCCTTGATGCGTGCACGTAATCGAAAAAGAGATCGCGCGCGCGGTGCATGGACGCACCAAATTCTTTGGAGCTCGGAACGGCATCTTGCTTGATAATGTCAATTGTCGCCTCCATGCACTTGTCGTTCGCCAATGGAGAAACAATGCGTCCTTGGTACACACCTTCAACGAGAACCTTGAGCAGTTGGTTCGGCAAACGCAACACTTGCATGATGCGCGCAACGGTGCCGTACTCGTTCAGGTCCTCAAGCTTGGGGTCATCGATAGTAGCGTCCTGCTGAGCCGACACGAAAATCAGTTTCTCACGTTCCAGGGCTTCCGTAACAGCGTTCAAAGAGCTTGCACGACCAATCAGTACGGGAAAGATCATATTTGGAAATATGATCACATCTCGCAAAGGAAGAATTGTGTAGGCAGACGGTGAACCCAGTGTTTGTGTTTTTTTAGAGGATGGTGACTTCTTCGCCATGTCGTGCTTTCAATGATAGATCAGAACTCGCAAACCGCGAATATACGCAGAGTTGGCCGCACAGACAGAGCCTGTGCCACTGTGTTAAAGCATAGTAGACGTTCGAGTGGTTAGGGTATTATCCGCGAGGAGGGGCGAAGCCGAGTCGACGGCGGCGCGACCATTGATCATAGAATTGAGCTGGCGTGGGGGGATTAGGGATACATTGCGGATTCGCGACGAAGCGCCGAAAGATAATACCACGCTCCGATACAGATAAAGAGATGCACGAATTGCGCTCCCAAAATCGCAGATACGGGCATTGCACCGTCGATGACGCCCCAACAGTCCACGATGATGTTCAAGATATGACTGACAATATTGAAGAGCAGAACACTACGAAGAGTTAAGGAATCCGGGTGCTGTCTTACGAGAAAATTCAAAACACCGGTACTAAGTATCAGCGCACCCATTGCACGAAACAGCGCAGACACTTCGGTGCTTCCAATCATTGAAAAGGAACGCGTGACCTGTGCCGGTGCGAGTATCATCGAGAGTCCAAAGAAAAACGCGAGGACTGCGGCAACAAGAAAAAACATGCGACGATTCATGAGCTACTCCGTAAAAGCAATACTCGGATTGAAGAGTTTATAGGAGACCAAACTCCGGACACAAATATAGCTATGCAAAGTACGCTCAGTTTTCCAGCTCTGTTGTAATCGGACTCAATGGGTTTAGGACCATACTTTGGAGTATCGTCGACGTAGTGGACGTTTGCGCAGACTTAGTGGATCTGCGTCGATGTACTGAACGTGCGGAATAGGCGAGGTCAGAATGATCTTGGCATCAACAGCCGACATTGCCAGAGCGAAGGAAAAAATGAGCTGTGCTACACGTTGTTTCATGTTCTGTTACCGAAACCTGTCGTTCAAATCGCGTTGGTTGAAAGGTTAGGCCATAGCCGCGATGAGTGATTTTACGATGTCTGTTGTCGAGACGTTCTCTGCTTCCGCGTTGAAGTTTGTCACAATGCGATGTCGTAGCACCGAAGCAGCCACAGCTTTCACATCTGCCAATTCCGGGCTAAACCGTCCTTGCATTGCGGCGCGTGTTTTGGCACCAAGAATCAGATACTGTGATGCTCGAGGTCCTGCACCGTAGCTGATGTAGTTTTTCACCATCTCATGCGTGCTTGATTTAGGTCTGGTGGCGTGGACGAGCTTGACAGCATAGTTAATGACGTTGTCTGCCACGGGCACCCGACGCACCAGATCTTGAAACGCGATAATGTCAGATGCGTTCATCCTTGAGCGAAGGATCACATCTGCTGCTGTCGTAGTGCGTTTCACGATGTTCACTTCCTCTTCGAATGAAGGGTAGTCTAGACTCAGCATGAACATAAATCGGTCCAACTGTGCCTCCGGTAATGGGTAGGTTCCTTCTTGCTCGATGGGATTTTGCGTCGCCAAGACGAAGAAGGGCTCGTCGAGACGGTAGGTGGTGCCTGCAGCGGTAACAGAATGTTCTTGCATGGCTTCCAACAAGGCAGCTTGAGTTTTCGGGGGTGTTCTATTGATCTCGTCTGCCAAGACAATATTGGAGAAGATGGGTCCTTTGACAAATCGAAACTCCTTTGCTCCGGTTGTCATGTTTTCCTCGATTACCTCGGTTCCTGTGATATCGCTGGGCATGAGGTCCGGTGTAAACTGAACCCGGTTGAAACCCAGATCCAATGCTTGTGATAGGGTGCGAATCAGCAAAGTCTTCGCCAGACCGGGAACACCAACAAGCAAGCAATGGCCTCGAGCGAAGAGCGAAATCAGCAGTTCCTCCACGATCTCATCTTGTCCCACAATCACTTTTGCAATTTCCTCGCGTACTGCTGTAACCGCTACATTCATTCGCTTGATATCTTCTACGTCGTTTGCCATGGCTTTCAATGTTATGAAGGATACGAGACTTAACTATACTCAACCAAACTCTTAAAACTCTACTACACTTTGCATGACCTACATGCCCAACGAGACCGGTCACCCAACCAAAGACTTCTTGTGCCTATCTACCGGTGTTCCACGTTCAAAGAGAAGCGAACCCTGCGAGCAAGCGCTTGGCCGGACAACAAACTAGAGTATAACGAGACTCTGCGTTGGACCTTGTTCTTCAAGTATCGTGCGCAGGTCGGACTCTCTACCCGAAGCCGAGATAACAAGTTGCCGTGGATGTACGCATCGTTGTTGCACGCCCAGTAAATCTTCGGCACTCAATTCCGCAATTCGTTTTGCGAATTCTGCGTAATACTCGGGTTCCAAGCCCGCCTCTTCCGCTGTCCCGATAGCTTGGGCAACTTCTTGCGGAGTTTCCATGCTGCGAGCGAAAGAGCCAAGAATAAATCGTTTGCATCGACGTAACTCTTCCTCGGAAATTTTCTCGCTTGCTAATCGCGTCCATTCGCCACGAAGGATAGAAAGGGTTTCACGCAGATTTTCTGCGCTTACCGAACAGCCGGCTGCGAAGCGGCTGGCATGAAACATGGAATCCAACGAAGAATGGACACCGTAGCTGAACCCTTTCTCTTCGCGAATGATGGAGTTCAATCGCGAGAGGAAGTAGCCTCCAAGAATAGTATTGAGAAACTGCAGTCCCGGATAATCGGCATGGTGTCGGTCGATACACAACTGTCCAACATTTACAATCACTTGTCGGGCACTCTCATACGCCGCATAGGAACAGCTAAGCGTTTTGTGCTCCGCCGGTGCGATGGGCGTACGCGGGCTTAGCGCTGAGCGTAGCCGTCCGAATGACTCTTCCAGGCTGTTCTCGATAGAGTTTTCTGAGAAGTTTCCGACAACCACAATAAACCATTCCGAGCTGTCTCGTAACGCGCTATAAAAGCTCTCGCACTGCTCGGCGCTTAGCGAGGCTAAGGATTCAAGAGTTCCGTTGCGCGAGGCAGCGTAAGGATGCTGTCCATACAGGGTTTTCGCAAAAGCTCTGTGCGCCAGATACTGCGGATCGGAGAGCGAGTATTCGTGATCGCTCATCATCTGAAATCTCAAACGCTCGAATTCGTCGGGATCAAATGCAGGTTCGTGAACACACTCGGCGACTAAGCGAATCAGTGCATCTGTATGCGACCCAAGTCCGGTAAACGCAACACCGGTTGTGTCCCGATGACCCATTGAGCGAACCGAAGCTCCTAGTCGGTCAACGTTTTCGGCGAAGACTGTCGGAGAGTGTCGAACGCTTCCGCGGCTGAGCATGGCAGCACTCATGGACGCTTGGCCTTCTACGTGTTCTTGCGTGGACCCGGCTTTGGCGATCACCGACATCGACACCAATTCCTGGGAATCGTCGTGAACCAAGTATACCTTTACTCCACCGCTGAGACGCAAAACGCGATATGGTGGGAAGCGAAGGGCGCTAACAGAATCCTGTATGACGGGCGCGGACATAGAGTGTGCGATAGTCTCAACAATGGTGAAAAGACAAAAAAATGCCGCTGTTGAAGCGGCTGACAAAGATAGGAAGCACTATCGTTACAGCGGTTGCGTGAAGCCTGTTAAGCTCTGTGAAAACTCGTAGGCTCGTGCGCATTGGACTCCTATTTTTGTCGACGTACACGGAGAGAACCATGTTAAAAGACAAAGTAGTATTTATTAGCGGTGCCTCAGCCGGCATTGGTGAAGCGTGCGCACGAAGCTTTGCACGCACACGAGCTAAGCTTGTGCTGTTGGCTCGACGAGCAGAGCGCCTTGAACATCTGGCCGGGCAACTCAGCTCTGCTTGTCACTGCATATGCGTGGACATTCGCGACCGAGAAGCGCTTCGCGCGGCGGTGTCAGCGTTGCCCGAGGAGTTTCGTGATGTCGACATACTCATCAACAACGCCGGGCTATCGCGTGGACTCAGTACCCTGCAAGAAGGCGATGAGAAGGACTGGGATGAGATGGTCGACACAAACATTAAAGGTGTTTTGAACTTGACCAAAGCTGTTTTGCCCTCGATGGTTGCTCGGGGTAGCGGTATGATCATCAACATAGCCTCAGTGGCCGGTCGTCAAGTTTACCCAAAAGGAAATGTCTACTGCGCAACCAAACACGCCGTTCGAGCACTCAGCGAAGGCTTGCAGTACGATCTGCTCGGTACCGGTGTTCGGGTCAGTAATATCGACCCCGGCATGGTGGAGACTGAGTTCTCCGTCGTACGGTATCACGGAGATACGGAAAGGGCAGCGCAGACCTACAACGGAATGCACCCTTTGCACGCTGAGGATATTGCTGAGACGGCAGTGTTCTGTGCTACGCGGCCGCCACACGTCAGTATTCATGACATCCTCGTCATGCCTAGCGATCAAGCAAGTACCCAAAACGTCTATCGTCGGAACAGCTAGACATGGGCATTTTTGAACGACTTAAGAGAATCGTAAAAGCCAATGTACATGCGGGTACGCGTAGCTTTGAAGAAATCCTGAATGACAGCGATGAGGAACTGAAACGTCTGATTGACGAGCTCACGCGCGCGCAAACAGCCGAGTCTTCAAAGGAAGACAATGGCAGATCCCAAGAGAACCACAGAACGACGGATAGGCCGCCACGACGTCCAAGCGCTCGTTCGTCGGAATCAGGATCCGACACTTCCTCAACTCGTGGTCGTGCCGGACAGTCGCAGTCTGCGCCTCCTCCGGATCCGCGTCATCAAGCACAAGTGCAAGCGGTCTATCGTGCCTATAAGGTATTTGGATTGGATCCAAGTGTGAGCGTCGATGACATCAAAAAGGCCTACCGAAGTGCCATGCGCCGAGTTCACCCGGACCGAGTTGCCAATGCTTCTGCAGAAGAGCAAGACATTGCCAAACGCAAAGCTCAGGAGCTGAACGCTGCGTACGATCTACTTGCGAAAATCAGAGGATTTTCGTAGCTGTTGGAGCTGCCGCTCATCGCGTAACTTTTCGCGAGCAAAGCGTCCACCGTGTCAACCCAATCAGGTTTGCAACCTTCTAATCTCTGCTCATGCCCGTATCAGCGGCGTGAAGAGTATGGACTATCTGAATGACGCATGAGCCTCGATAGCTTTACCTATATTGTTCCCCTGTGACGAGGAGAATAGACATAGTACACGGTCGACCCGGCATATTTACGAGTTTCCAATCAAGATAGCGTATGAAGACACTTAAAGAAGTGATTGTTGTAGTTGTCCTAGCCATCCTCTGTGCAGTCGTGGTGAATTGGAAAATCAATCCAACGCCATTCCCGTGGGTGCATGAGGAGCGTCCGGTAACAGCGTCAAGCGATTCGTTGTTGAACAGCATGCTTGCGGGAAGCGGTTCCGCACCCTCGCAGACAAGCTTGACACCGACGCAAGCCGGCACCGGTACAAGCGCAGTTCCTGCACAAGCAAGTGTTCAAGCTCTCAATAGTGCGACAAGTCCGGCATTGAGTCATAAAGACAGTGTCGCCCTTCTACGAAAGCAGGATTCGCTCAAGAAAGCAACTGCTCAACATCCCCAGAATGCCGCTGCGGGAGTGCCAACAAGCGGGGGACAACCAAGTCAGCAAACTTCGCAGACTTCAACAACGACAGCTGCCGATGCGCCTGCTACCAAACTTCCCATTTCGTTGAGCTACGAGCAGGTCTTAAAGTTGCTGGCGAATCCCGGCGGTGTGGCGTTCATCGATGCACGCAAAGAAGAAGAACATGCCAAAGGGTCTCTTGCCAATTCTATGAATGTCGACATGCTCCAGTTTCCGGCAGATCCGGAATATCGCAGTCGATCGATGCGCCTCTTGTACTCAATTCCCAAAGAAAAAGTTGTGGTTGCATACTGCGGTGGTGGCAATTGTGAGCTGAGTCATGAGCTCTGTGATGTGCTCATTCAAATGGGTTTCAAAAAAGTGTTCATCTACCTGGGTGGATGGAACGAATACGCAGAAAAACAGGGAATCAAAAAGTAGTACCAAATGCTGCGGACTCGGAGCTGAAAGAGCATGAGTATTGTACACGAGGCAGTACTTTTGTGCGTCATGTACCGTTGCATGACCGAATAGAATGAGTCCAGCGCATGAGCAAGAGCGACAACATCCTTAAAATCCTACAAGAACGCTACGGTATTATCGGTTCGTCCAAGGCTATACGAGACGCCGTGTTACGTCTCAACCAAGTAGCGCCTACCGACCTCACTGTTCTTATTAGCGGCGAAACCGGTACCGGCAAAGAAGTCTTCGCCAATGCCGTGCACGGACTCAGTCCGCGACGCAAATCTCCCTTCGTATCCGTGAATTGTGGAGCTATACCCGAAACCCTCCTCGAGTCCGAACTTTTTGGACATGAAAAAGGAGCGTTTACTGGTGCCACCGAACAACGCAAAGGCTTTTTCGAAGTTGCCAACAACGGCACTATATTTCTGGACGAAATAGGCGAAATGCCCTTTGGAACACAGGTGAAGCTCCTGCGTGTTCTTGAGAGTGGAGAGTTTAATCGTCTGGGTTCGACACAGGTGCAACGCGTTAACGTACGCGTTGTAGGCGCTACAAACCGAGACTTAGAGTATGAAGTTCGTCACGGCAACTTCCGCCAAGACTTGTTTTTCCGACTTAATGCCGTCCAAATCCACCTACCGCCTTTGCGTCGCCACCTCGAGGACATCCCGGAGTTGGTCGAGTTCTATGCGCAACGAGTGTGTGAACGCAACGGATATTCCTATGATGGCATTGAAGACGCTGCCCTAGATGTTCTTCGAGATCATCCTTGGCGTGGTAACATTCGTGAGCTGCGGAATCTTGTCGAGACCATAGTGACAATTGGACAAGGCGCGTATATCACGGCTGAGCAAGTACATAACTATCTAAGACCCGAACGACACGAAGTAGTTGTTACTGATTATCCTTCAAATGCTCTCGTCCATGTGCCGCAGCCGGGAGTCCATGCCTCGATGGGCTCTGCGGATCCGACGATGGGATTGCTTTACCAGAGTCTCCTGCAACTGCAGAACGATGTCAGTGCCATTAAGCAGGCTTTCTCGACCCTTGTGGAACGTCTGGCCGACTTACAGTTTCGAAGCCAAAGTCCGGTTGAGAGTGATGAATTGGAGTGGGACAAGAAAGACCTGAGCTTAGAGGCAATGGAAAAAAGACTGATCATCCTTGCCCTCAAGCGATTTCATGGATCCCGGCGTAACGCAGCGCGAGCACTAGGATTGAGCGAACGTACGCTCTACCGCAAAATGGAAGAGTATGGTTTGGAGGATATTGAATAAGCATGCGCTTCGCGCATGCCGGATCCTGTTTTCTGCTTTTCTTTGGCCTTCAGAGCTCGCAACCGGCCTTCTCCGTATCCCTCCTTTGTTTAGCTTAAGCGTAGTCCTATTTTTGTTGGCTGTTCTAGAGCAGTGCCGGGGTAGCTCTGCCTTCCATTTTTCGGGGATATCATGAGTACACGCAAATCGTTGTCGACAGGATTTCTTCTGTTTTTCATTCTTAGCATACAACACGGTGTTTGGCTCAGCGCCCAAAACACCTTTACGCGCATGACCTCACGTTATGAGGAGATGGGCTCTGAGGGAAGGGATCACGAGCTGGACATCTTGACAACAAGTATCGATGTTCGCATCGATGCTCCAAAATCATTCGTGCGTGGTGGTGTGAAGCACGTCTTCCGTGTTCTACGTGATCGAGTTGACTCAATCATGTTTGATGGGGTCAGAATGAATGTTCTGAGCGCGCATCTCAATGGAGTTCCGGTTCCCTTCAGCACAAGCGATAGCTCCGTAACCGTGAGACTAAAAAATTCGCTACCATACAATGAAGTGGATACAATAAGCTTCGAGTACGAATGCACCCCGCGTAAGGGCATGCATTTCACCGGCTGGACCGACTCTACGAATCGTGCGCGAAAACAAGTGTGGACCCAAGGTGAGGACTCGGATAACAGGCACTGGTGTATACTCTATGATTATCCGAATGACAAAACAATAAGCGATACGCGAATTGTATTTGACTCGAGCTACAACGTTCTTTCAAATGGCAACCTTGTGTCGACGCGCAACAATAGTGATGGAACGAAGACTTGGAGTTATCGCATGAGCAAAGCTCATGCGAGCTACCTCATCATGATAGCTATCGGTTCCTATGCAATTGAAGAGCGCAAGACTGTACGTGGCCTTCCGCTACACTTGTACTATTATCCCGAATTCCCCGAGCGTGTCGAGCCTACCTATCGATACTCGACAGAGATGATAGAGTTTATGGAGGACCTTCTGGCTGTACCCTTTCCCTGGGAATCCTACTCTCAGATACCGGTCCAGGATTACATTTTCGGAGCGATGGAGAATACCACTGCAACCGTCTTTGGTGATTTCTCGTTGTGTGACAAGCGAGGCGTGCTCGATAGGAATTATTTGAACACCAACGTTCATGAGTTGACACACCAGTGGTTTGGCGACTTCATTACAGAGCGAGATTGGAAAAGTATTTGGCTTCATGAGTCATTCGCAACCTTTTATCCAAAGATGTTTCAGCGAAAGTATTTTGGAGAGGATGCCTATCAGTGGATGCGTCGAGGTGAGCAAAACCAAGCTCTTGGTGCAGGAGAAAAAGATCGACTTCCCATTGTGCATTTGCAGTCCGGAACTACGCGACGTTATCCGAAGGGTTCAGCTGTACTTGACATGCTGCGCTATGTGGTAGGGGAGAAGAACTTTGACCACGCCGTTACGTACTATCTTCAGCGTCACGCTTACTCTCTGGTCCACACAGACGAGTTTTACCTTGCATTCCAAGATGCGCTTGGTATGAGCTTGGATTGGTTCTTTGATGAGTGGTTGTATCGCGGCAACGAGCCCTCATACACAGTGAGTTATCAGGATGTAAAAACTATTGGGGCGAATGAGCGAACAACAGTCTTCAGTGTCGAGCAGACGCAAATGGTCGATGCATTGAGTCCACTGTTTCGCATGCCTATCGTTTTCGAAGTGTTCTATAAAGATGGCAGTTCGTCCCGTGTCAAAGAAACGGTGGCGATGCAACATACCTCCGTACGAGTGCCAAATCCGAACAATAAGGATATTGCATTTGCACTCTTCGATCCGGGCTCCTACATCCTCAAACGGGTTGATTTTAAGAAGAGTTTCGAGGAGCTCCGTCAACAGGCGCAGTCGGCTCCCAACATGATTGATCGTTATGATGCAATAAAACAAATGCATGACGATTCAACCTTTAGCGAGGAACAAACGGAAGACCTGTTCAAGCAACTCTTCGAACGAGAGAAATTTCAAGCTGTGAAAAGTGAGATTGTGTCGCGTATGGCTAAGAGTCGTTCGGACCTCGCTCATGGAGTTCTTATGAAGGCGGCTTCAGACGCAGACGTGGATGTGCGCAAAGCCGTTGTGAATTCCGTGCGTCGCGTTAGCGAAGCATTGCGTACCACTTTTGAACGATTGCTTAATGATTCGTCATATAATGTAGCCGAAAACGCATTCACACGCCTGTGCGAGTCCTTCCCTGAGCGCACTGCATCCTATGTGAAGCAATTGCGAATGACGCATTCACCTGCTGAACGTATTCGAATCGCTGCTCTGGAGCGCGCGGTGACCCTCGGCGACAGTACTGCGCTAGATACTCTTGTAGACTACAGTACAAGCGGATTTGAGTTTCAAACGCGACAAAACGCGATGAACGCACTGAAACGTTTAAACTACTGTAATACTTCCGTCGTTCGCTGGACAATTGAGTCACTGCTGAGTACCAATAACCGTCTGTCCGACGTGGCGCGTGGAATGATCGAGTATTGGGTCCAACAAAGTGCGTACAAAAAGATGTTCGTCGACTATTATCGGTCAAGAAATTGGGAGCACTGGCAACGCGAAACGTTATCCAAACTTATTGGCGAGCGTATGGAACGACGTCGCGCTCGTTAACACGCATACATTCTCTGAAAAGCGAGCAATTAGCACCGAGCACAACGAAACCCACGCCTTTTTGCACAACAGCTAGACTGAACTTTTGTGGTGAAAAAGATTACATAGCTTCACAGCAATCTTTGGAAGAGGAATAAAGTATATTGTAGCAGGGTTCTACATTCCGGTCGCTGTCAAGAGTATTATCAATTGCAGCCACTACGTGCCTGAACATCGGTTAAATACACCACATACCTCAAATACTTCGACACAACTTATAATGTTATGAGAACCACTCTTCTAACGACATACGGACTTCGGAATTTTACGCTGTGGATTGTAGTTGCACTTAGCCTAGCTTGTGCGTCGGGGACCCTAAAGGCGCAGTCTAAGACTGCACCGTATGTGTACTCGCAGAACTCGACCTACACCATTACCGAAAAGAAAACAGACAGCGATACCAAGCTTTATGTTTCGAGTACCACGGTCATCATGATTAATTTCACGAGACGACCGGAAAACCGTATTCGAATCCCCATCTCCGAAAACTCATTTACAAGTGTTACGGATATTGTAGGCTACTTGGGTGAGCGCAAACTGTCCAACTTCAGTTTTGTGGCGGAAGTCCCTGCCCGTCGCGACGAGTTTATTAGTGACAGTAAAACATGGCTGTTTACAAGTCCACCACAAGTGCGCGAAGGAGACGTCTTAGAGATTGATTATACAACGACCTATCGTTCAGCGGATTATCTGCCGATGCTCGTAGTTTCAGACTTCGATTCTTTTGGGAAAATGGAATATCAATTCAAACTACCTAAAGGATATCATGTCGAATTCGAGCCATTCATTTCGTCTAAGCAAGTGTACTATCACGTCGACAACGACGAGAATTCATCAACACTGATTGTCGATAGTGTAGACAAGAGCTCCGATATGGTTGATTTTCCTTACACTGCTCGTGCATGGTTCCGCATTCGGTTGTTTAAAGGAGCATCGGAGTGGACTGCTTCTTCACCGCAGGCTTTTGGAAAGTGGTATTTGTCTTTGTTACCTAAGGACACAGCCGCCGTTGAACTACCTGCAAGCACCGATAAAGCCATTCGCAGTGCGGCATCCCAGCGTGAAAAGCTAAAAATCATTTACGATTACATTCGCACGAGCGTGCGATATATTTCTGATGTGCGGCAACTCTCAGCAATTGTCCCTGCCTCCACTTCGAGGGTATTGGCGCGACGTTATGGTGACTGTAAAGACCGTGCATTTGGAATTCAGACGATTGCTCGACAATATGGTATACCAAGTGCCACGATGTGCCTGATACATACGGGTGTCGCCCCGAAGTTTGGTGGTGTGCATTCCAGTTTATTTAACCATGCTATCTGCGTGGCCGATGTTGAAGGTGGGCGTGTGTGGATGGATGCTACGACCGAGGACTGTGAATTTGGGAACCTGCCGGATCACGACGTGGGAAAAGTAGCGCTGGTGCTTTCCGAGAACAATGCAGCCCTCATTGAAAGCGTTCCTGGACCCCAACAACTACCCGATGTCGAGATTCGAATCGACGCGGCATCCGATAAACTGTCGACCGGTACCGCAAAAATCATCCTTCGAAACGAAAAGCTCTGGGCCTATCGGGCGTGGCTACGGGCAAATACCTACGATTATCTTGACAACGTCGTGGCAAACGTCTGCGAAGAGAAGTTGGCGCACATTCGCTTTGATTCCGTACAGCAGCAAAGTATGAGCGAAACTGAAGTGCAATTCAGCGCTCGCTGTGATCTCTCTCGCTTTATCGTGAGCTCCGGTTCAAGCTGCTTTGTGCCCGCTCGCGCTGTGAGGCTTATCAATGACGAGATACTGAGTAGAAAGAATGATCGTTTCGGCATCTACCTCAACGATTCGCGTAGTGTGTCGTTGGATGTGATGATTCGTGACGCAAAAGGCGTGCAGGGCCGGCAAGTGGCCGTTGGAAAAGCTGGTGATGGACTTCTGTACAGCGCAATGGCCCGAGGAGTGTCGGATAGCGAGATCCTCTTTTCCTATCGCGCAGACATTCCGACACGACTAGTTCAACCGTCGCAACAGAGCGCTTTCTTGGACCTATGCGCAGCCTACTTTTCGAGCTCGTCTACCATGTTCAGTTTTCAAAGGAAGTAAGCATGAAAAACATCAGACCCATACTTGCCATATTCTGCGTCGTTCTCTTCATGCATTCCTGTGCGCCTCGCGGTCAACGGTCGCTCAACCCGAAAAAAGCCACAATCACACTTATCGAGCCTGACACGACGACGATTGTCCCACTCAGCACAACGGAGTTTGAGGCATTGCGACGCACCTATCCTAAAGATGCCGGCGTTTACCTGAACCACAGCCAGCGAGTGGAATCTTTGTATGAATTGCCCTATCGCTCACACTACTATGATGTGACGAGCAGAGTGCAGAGTACTAAATATGTTGTTTTGTCTGCGGATCATACAGGACTACAGAGCTTTTCGCTGACAACCTACGGACCGGAAAAACTAAAGAGGATGTACGCGATCGTTGTTTCTCCGGACGGTAAAAAAGAGCAGTACTCCGTAAAGGATTGCATCAAACAGTATAACTCCAATTCAACAGATTATAGTATACAGTATGTGAACGCTGTACCCGGAAGCATCGTGATGGAGGGCTACGAAATCGAATACAGTATTCAACGTACTTTTAGTCTACAGTTCTCTCTGCCCGCGGAATCAGTCCAATTTGAACACTTGTACGATGACCATTTGTCGATCATGATTCGAAATACACCCTGGTTGAAGTCAAGTGACTTCCAGGTCAGTGCTTATGCTGCAACCGACAATATGCGCGTAAGCTACTCGCGTAAGAATGTTCCCGGGTTGCGAAGCGAGAGTTATGCTCCTCAGCAAAGAATTGACAGACCGATCTATCAATACCGTAGCTGTGAACGATCACGTGCTCAGCTCTATGAAAAGATGAGTGCAAGTCCCAAGACCTTCATCGAACCCGTACTCAACGACGATCTTGACGAATTATGGATGAAGGAATTCAGCGATAATATGTTGATAGGAAGAACCTATCGCAGTTTGGTCAACGACAAGGTAAAGGATTTCGCCAAATCCATAACCGCAAATACCCGTAACAAACGTGAAGCCATCGACAGCGTTCACACCTGGATTCACAAACATCTCTCAATCGATAACTCAAGCGATTTGCAAGACCGAATGGATCGCATTGATGGATTCCAAGATTTGATAACCATGAACTCTGCCACAAACGCCTATGCCACTGCTTTTGAGATGGCTATGCTGATAAGTCTGGGCTTCCGTTGCGAGTTGGCACTCATCGAGCAAAAAGGTACCAATCAAATGGATGAGCTTGGCCCTGAGTTCTTTAGTAGTCCGGATCTTGGTATCATTTGTTATGATGGCACGACCAGTTACTTGTTGTTTGCTGACGACGCAGCTCAAACCATTGATTATGTGAGTCCTGATTATCGAGGTGCCAAAGCCTTCGTTATTGGCGGATTCGATAAAGACGCAACTGAGAAACGAGAGAACCATCGTTTGATGTCGGTATGGACTTCAAATATGACGACACAACAAACAACCTTGGACAACGATATGGTTCTGCATAGCGATGGCTCCGCGGATGTGAGTTCAACGCTCACTCTCGGAGGCAGCGATGCGCACTTGTATCGAAAGACAATGCAACAATTGGACAGCCTGGAAACGGTCGACTATCTGCTCGGGTCTATGGTGTCTATCGACCGCGCAAGCACATTAAAGTCTTACGAGATTAAAAATCTGAATTCGAACACAGAGCCACTCATTATTAAGCTTAACTACGTTGTTGGCTCTATGGTAGCCACAGTAGCTAACCAGCGCGTTCTATTTTCACCGGGAGTTTATAGCGCTTCGTATAGCTATCACTCCTCACTCGAAAACGCAGAGCGTACAAACCCGATCGAGATATCCAGCGACACGTTTTGGAAACTCAATCTGAGCATGCACTATCCAAAGGAGTGGACACTTAGCGCCCTGCCGAAAGACGTCAATGTGAAAAGTGAGCTGGGAACCTCATCGGTGATGTACGACGCTAGCTCGGCAGGAGAACTTTCCATCGTGAGTGTGTTGAAGAAAAATCGAGGAACCTATCCCAAGGAAAAGCTTCGTGATCTTTTGGACCTCATAGGCACTCGCTCAGCTGCCAACGTGGAATCCCTCGTCTTTAGCACCAAGTAAGCCGGTGTTGTTGCAATTCTCGCTCTCTTAACGAGGACATCGCACTAGTGGAGAGTCCATTTTTATATTTTCTTTAACAAGGGCGCTGCTTTGCAGCGCCTTTGCTGTATGTGCCTATATCTTCCTTTGTCGTATGTATTGGAAGTACAATGAGTTTTTCACGGCTGAGGCTGTCCTAAGCAGGTAGATTTCACATGCTTTAACACGGTCTGCTGTATCGATTCGTCAGACAGAGGTTTACTCTTCGTGTCCAAGCTTAGAGGTAGTACTTCGTCGTTGCGGTGGAGCAGAGCTTCGAATAGAGCATGAAAGGTCAGGTCATGCTAGGCGCGGAAGCCGCACCACTCTCTGTCAGCTCCTCGAAGAATGGAGATGAGAACCCTAATGCGGAGGTTGTATGCTGAAGCAGGAACATCATCCGGTTGTACTTCTAACCGGATCCAGCAGTGGAATAGGATTGGCGCTTGCCGGGAAGCTGTATCGAAGCTCCTTCCGTGTTGTGGCCACTGCACGAGCGCAGTCTTTGCATGTATTGAACGACAACGAGTTATTCCAACGAGAGAATTTCATTCATCATGAACTTGATGTCACCTCTGAACAGCAGCGTGAAGGAGCTGTGAGGCGCTGCATTCAGGAGTTCGGTCGCATAGACATCCTCATCAATAATGCAGGTATTGCCTACCGTGCCGTAAGCGAGCATATGTCTCGTAAAGACGAGTATCATCAAGCCAACGTAAACTACTTCGGTCCGATGGAGTTGGTACGCAGCGTGCTTCCGTACATGCGTGAACAGCGTGCCGGCCGCATCATCAACGTCTCCTCTGTGGGTGGTATGATGGCAATGCCCACAATGTCATCGTACTCCGCATCAAAATTCGCCTTGGAAGGTGCAACTGAGTCGCTGTGGTACGAGCTCAAACCGTGGAACATTGCCGTCAGTCTTGTCCAACCGGGATTCGTACACTCTGATTCCTTTACGCATGTCTATGTCACCGAACGCACTAAGGAAGATTTGGCCGGGCCGCAGATCTATGAAGCCTATTATAGAAACATGGGACAATTCATAAGCACGATGATGAGGTGGGCTCAGAGCCGACCGGAAGATGTCGCTGAAGTCATCCTTCGCACGATGCGTCGTACAAAACCTGCTCTTCGTATCGCAGCAACGCCGGACGCTCGCGTCTTTGCACTCATGCGTCGCTTACTGCCTCGCAACGTATATCACCATCTTTTATACTACATGCTCCCCAAGATCTGGCAATGGGGGCCTCGTACAGAAGCACATCACCAAAAGTTTGTGACGCACTAAAGGCAGATTGCAGAAGGTCTAAACATACATCTACGAGGCCTTGAAGAATCAGATGTCTTTAGGAAGCCGGAGATGAATTTGTATGTTCTGCCGGACGACACCTTTTCGCGCACCGTCAATCACACTACATGGACGCTCTGATCGAGATCACTTCATAGCCAAGCGCCTACGGCAACATGGTTCTGTTAATGCAGGAACGCGGACTTTGCGCACGAATTACGGGTCTCAATCCACTCTGTGGGAAAGGATTTTGCTATCTTATATCCGAACTCAAGGAGTGTTGTATGCGATTGGTGGTTGTTGTGTGTTTTATGCTCGTGCTGAGCGTAATGGCTAAGGCAGATGATGTGGGTAATGTTGTGCTGAAAAATGACTCGACGTTTAGCGGAAAAGTTGTGAGTAACACGGCTTCTGAAATCGTCTTGGAGTTTAAAGACGGCAGTCGCAGAACCTTCAGACGTACTGCTATCCGCGACTTTACCGTTAGCAAGGTCGTTTCGCGTTCAGAGCGCATGAAACTGCTTCCCGAATCACCTGCGCACTTTTCTTGCTTTGGAGCAACTTTAGGACGTCAGGCCCTATTAAACCTTCGAGGTGGTGAACATGACAGTTCCTTTGCTACGCACATATCCGGTATGTTCTACAGTGCCTTCGTAGGATTGCAGGGTAACCTCATGTGGTGTTTTTGGCAGCAAAACCACACGCAACATTATTTAAGCGCCATGGCGGGCTACCAGTACGCTGACCTAAAGAAAAAATTTCTTTGGTATGAAGCCGGTCGCAATGAGTGGACCTTCGAAGGTATAGGCTACGTTTTACATTCGCGCGAGTTTCTCCTCGAAGTGGGTGTGGCGTGGCCTAACGGTACCACCTCAAAACCTCAGTGGCTGCTTCAAGTAGGTTGGGTGCCGAAGAAGTATTAGTCAGGGACCGCTGTCAAGATGATGAGCAACACACCGTGATTGGATGAGACATGTACACTCTCCGTCTACCCATCTGGTGATCATCTATGCAATACACAAACCGGCTGAGTATAGGCATTCCTCCAAGCGCACCATCAAGGCATTAAGCGCTCAAGCAATAAGTTTTGCACATAGGAATATTTTAAGCCATAAACCGAACGACAGATAGGACATAGCGCTATCTTTGCCCATCGATTGAATGTGGGAATCAAACAGGTACAGACACTCCGAAAACGAGTCCTATAAAACCGCCTTTACAGTAAACCTTTGCAGGGATAGATGCGACTAAGTCCTATCATTTATCTATAGGATCCTATGCACACAGAAACTAGTGTCGACGGCTTACAGACCTTGTCCGACCATGCGACATCTGTCTTGGAAGTGAAGAAACTACACAACGGACAAAACGCGTTGTTTGCACGACGAAGTTTTGCGGTCGCAGAGATCATATCTGCATTTAGTTCTGCCTCCATACATAAGGTTCCAAGCTATCTCACCGTGCAAGTAGGGGACGAGCAGCATATCGAGCTGTTTCCGCCCATATTGCAGTACATGAATCATTCATGCGATCCGAATGCATTCTTTGATACCACGCGAATGGAAGTGATTGCACTCCGAGATATAGCACAAGGAGATGAGATTGTGTTCTTCTATCCTTCCTCGGAATGGCACATGGTTCAACCATTTGAGTGTCTTTGCGGCAGCGGAGCATGTTTGCACATAATTGCCGGAGCTGATAGTGTCAACGAGAAGGCCCTCAGACAGTATCGCTTAACTGACTTTATTCAAGCGAAATTGGAAGAGCGTGCACGTGGATAGAGACGAGCCCGGCTATCATGATTTTGAGCTATGGGTGCTGTTGCCGACCTTGGAAACAGACGATCCCAATCTGCGATACTACTACGATTTTGAACCGGCACTAGCCGAGTACACGCGAGCTTTCGCGAGCTTGGGCTGTTCGTGGCAGTGGCGCGCAGTAAGTCTTCAGAATTATGAAAAGACTTTGGACGAGATCTATGAACTGTCTGGGGCAAAGCCTCCTCTCATCATTAACCTTTGTGACGGTGACGAGATAAATGGAGTTCCCGGATGCAGTGTCGTGCGATCACTTGAACGAAGGGGGCTCTGTTACACCGGAGCCAGAGAGTACTTTTATGACATCACGACGTCGAAGATCCCCATGAAGGAGGCCTTCGATCGAGCTTCGGTTCCTACCGCACCTTGGTGCGTACTTCACGATCAAGACTCATTGGCACGTGTCTTCGATCGATGTGGATGCCCACTTATCGTCAAGCCGGCTGTATCAGGTGGCAGCATGGGTCTCAGTATTCGCAATGTGGTTTCGACCATGGCGGAGCTGTCGGCAATTATTGATGAACTGCGAGGCGGTTATCATGGTTGGAATTTGGAGCAGGGAGGGATTTTCGCTGAACGCTTTATTGCGGGTCCGGAGTACACAACCTTTATTGTGGGTACCGGCGATCGTGCTAGATTTTATACCCCGGCACAACGTATTTTTCACGAGTCACTAAAACCTAACGAAGCCTTCCTCTCTTTTGATCGACTCTGGGAAACCTACGAAACCGAGAGCGCAATGCCGGACGATGGATTTGTCTACACATATGCAAAAGTGCCGGATGCCCTTTACGAAGGTCTTAAAGCGGTCTCGTTGGCTGCCTACCACTCTGTGCAGGGCAGTGGGTATGGCCGACTGGATATTAGGCAAGATGCAGTGAGCGGGGAACTCTATGTACTGGAAGTCAATGCCCAATGCGGTCTGAGTGAGGACGAAAATTATACCTCGATCGGAGCGATATTGCGCTTCGAAGAACAGAGCTTTGCAGAACTTACACGCGCCATCCTCAATGACGCGATAACTCTCTATCAAGAACGACAACCCTAAGAAAACGGTTGTCTCATCCCGTCCAGCTATGAAGCTATGCGTACTCTTGCCGGATTATTCAACTACGGATGTTGATTATAAACACTATGATCCACCGCGTGATCTTAGCACCTTGTTGCCTGAACATGAAGTGCATACGGTGTTCCTCAATAAGCTAACAACGTACCGTCAACTCAAAGAGCTCAGCACGCAGAACTATGATTGCTTCATCAATTTATGCGAAGGGTATTTAGAGTGGGAAGTTCCGAGCATTGAAGTCATCATCTTTCTTGAGAAACTTCAGATGCCCTTTAGCGGTCCGAGCTCCTCGCTCTATGATCCTGAGAAGTCCGTAATGAAGTATGTGGCGTACTGTCAAGGCGTGGACATACCGGCCGGTGTTGTACTGGGCGAGGCGGATGTGCGCAGCGGGCAGCTTGCTGCGCGCATACAGAATATTCCCTATCCCTTGTTTGTCAAACCGGCCAAAGCCGGGGACTCCTTAGGAATTGACGACAAGTCGCTAGTCCATAACGAAACGGAGCTCGCACACAAAGTCTTGAGCCTGAGTCCTGAGTTCCCTGAGGTCCTTGTTGAACAGTACATTGCCGGCAGAGAGTTTACCGTACTCGTCTCGGCACAAGAGAATGAGGGCTTGTGTACAGTGTATAAACCTCTTGAGTATCGATTTCCGCCGGATCGCAGCTTTAAAACCTATGCACTCAAGACAAGCGAGCTTCATGGAGATTGCAATGTTGCCTGCGACGACCCCGAACTTGAAGAGCGATTGCGCAGCGCTGCAGAGAACATCTTTCGCGGATTCCGCGGAGTCGGTTACGCACGGATGGATTTCAGAGTGAGTGAGGAAGGACGAATCTATTTTCTGGAAGTTAACTTTACCTGCTCTGTTTTTTATGAAGATGGTTACGAAGGAAGCGCGGACCACATATTGAACAATGACCCGAGTGGCAAACGAGGTTTCTTGTTGAATATTATTGCGGAGGGAATTGCCAGACATAAGCGTAGACATACGTGCTACGAGATGCGTGGCAATGCATTGTCCGGCTACGGTATCTATGCCAACCGACCGATCTCCAAAGGTGAAATTGTGTTTCCCGGCGAAGAACGTGCACAGCGCATTGCAACCAAACGCTGGATTGACACACATTGGGATCCTGCCGCCAAATTGGATTTTCGTCGCTATGCATATCCGATTAGTCCGGAAGTGTATATACTATGGGATGAAGACCCGGCTTCGTGGGCACCACAGAATCACAGCTGTGATGCCAACACAGAGTTCGATGGATTGAACGTCGTGGCACGGCGAAACATCGCAGCCGGCGAAGAACTGTGTATCGATTATGCGCAAATTTTGGACGATACAGCCGAACCTTTTTTGTGCCAATGCGGATCGGCGAACTGCAGAGGACAAATCGTCGGAAGCAGCGGCAATACCCTAAGCCTCCGCGAAAGACACCGATCGGCCTCAGCGATCTGAGTATATTGTAGCTCTATAGCGTGAAGTGGTGTAGGTGCGCGGTTGACCCGGATGCATGAGTCGATGTACTGCGCGACATGCCTTTTTTCGTTCAAACCACCCAAAACAGGCAAAAAAAGCGTTTTCCTAGATCAGTTCCAATGCAGGCCGTTACATTTCTACGTCGGGTCCTCCTTGAGCACAAAGGACGATTATCCATTACCTACGTTCTTTTCTCGATAGAAATGATCGGTGCGCTGCTACGTCCCTACTTTTTGGGTGAAGCAGTCAACGACCTTCAAGAAGGATCTGCTTCGTTTTATGGTCCATACCGCGGACTCGTCTACCTACTCGCCGCACACTTTGGATGGATGGTGGTTGGTACCATCCGACAGATGTACGACACACGTACATACACAACCATCTACTCCGACATCGTCCTCCGCTTTCTAAAGCACCACCTGGAAAAAGAAGATGTATCTGTGCTCAGCGCGCGCTCCGTTCTGGCGCGTGAGTTCACGGACTTTATGGAATTCGATATCGTCTATATTGTAGAAGCCGCATACAACATCCTTGGCTCGCTTTTCATGCTCTATTTCTATGAGCCTTCGGTCCTTGGTATTTGTGCAGCAGTATTGATTCCCGTTTTGATCCTGAGTCGTCGTTATGGTCGTAAAATGGCGCGCATCACAAGACAACGAAACGATGAGTTGGAGAATCAAGTTGACATCATTTCATCGCGCGACGAAGCATCGATCCTCGACCATTATACTAAGCTGAAGGGTTGGCAAATCAAGCTCTCCGATCAGCAAGCATGGAACTTTGGCTTCATGGAAATCACCGTGATGATCGTCATGGGTTCGGCACTACTGCTCTCACATCAGCGCACAGAAGGAGAAGGGTTGTGGGCAGGTGACATCGTTGGTATTTATTCGTACATCCTGAAGTTCCTTTCAGGACTCGATACCATTCCATATGCTGTCGAGAAGTTTGCAACGTTACGTGATATCACACGTCGCATCTACGTTGAGATAGAATCTGATGATGAGACAAGTGAAGATTCTACGCAGAGTGCATAGTACCATTCGTGACTAGATGAGGCTAGCATGATTGGCGCACTACTACGCCGGAAGATTTTAGTTATGCGCCCGCTTCGCGTGCGCGCCGGACTGAACACCATAACGCTAGGAGGTCGAGATGAAGAAGGTTCTGGTTTTGGGAGGTACGCAGTTCCTCGGTAGACGCATGGTGGAACGCCTGCAGCAGCAGGATGGAATCGAACTTGTACTAGCCAATCGAGGAAAAACAAATCCGGAGCTTTTCGCCGGAATACCGCGCATACAATTCAACCGTGAGCAGGACGATCCTCGAGTACTGTCGGCGCAAGACTGGGACGTAGTGCTGGATTTTAGCGCTTACTATCCAAAGTCTTTTGCTAAACTTCTAGAATGTTTGAAGGGCAGAGCCCAACGCTATGTTTTCATCTCCACCCTCTCGGTTTTTCCCTTCGATTCCTCAGCTCCGACCATCATTAATGAAGACACACCAACTGTAGGTTGTACCGAAGAGGAGTCAATAGATACCACCATGATGAGTTATGGCGCACGAAAAGCGGAGTGCGAGCGCATACTCTGTCAAGCCGATTGGCTGTCAGGAACAAGTTTGCGACCATCGATTATCTACGGTTCGTACGACTGGACCGAGCGATTCTATTACTGGTTGTATCGGGTTGCACAATCGCGACGATTTGTATTGCCGGGAGGTGGAGGGGACTTGTGTGCCTTTTCCGAGCTCGAAGACCTCTGCCGCATGATCGAAGCGTGTATGTCGATGCCATCGGTCTACCCCTTATACAACGTTACGACTCATGACCCTAGTACGTTCTCGGACTACATCCTACAAATGCAACGAGCCTTAGGGACTAGCTCCACTGCCGTAGCCTACTCTTGGCGACAGCTGATCGAAGCAGAGATCCATCCGGGACTGCATATGCCCATGTGCTTTGGCGTGCCCATGAACATCGACAACACTCGCATACTTCACGATAGCGGACTGCGTTGTCGCCCTCTTACCGAAGCCTTTACTGAACTTTACGCGCACTTTGACTCACTCAATTGGCCCCAGCCAAAGCCAGGCCTCTCACTCGAGAAAGAATCTGGCTTTTTGTCTCGTTAGCACTCCGTCGCTCTCAGAAGCAACGCGAGTCCATGATTCAGTTGCATGCACACCGGGATTAGCTCATCGTGCTTCAGGACAAGGAGCAGAGCAAACGGCTTTTTGGAGTGTTCAATTTCCCTCGAGACAGGAAGAATGCGAAAATTTTGCAATTCAGCGCCATATATTTTGACTCCTGCTTGGAAACCCACTTGCATACATGACAAAGCGTATAATACGCAATTGAGGATGTCCACATCTCTTGTGAGAATCGCTAAGTCGCCACAATTCATTCAATAACGCGTGTATTCTGCCGACAATTAACAGTGGAGCGCTATGTCCGAAAAGCGGACTCTTGGATACCGTGCTCGTTACTATGCTCACGTGTCAAATGCACATGCACTGCGACACGGTAGTGTCTCTGCTTGTTCCACACACACGCACCGTAATGATTGTTTGTCAATCGATTCGCGAGGACGGACGCTGGTCACAGTGTCAACGTTCATCGGAGATCGGACAGCCTGATCTCATTTTCTGTTTCGGAGATCGTTTCACGCTCACGGATCCCGGTAGCTACGCGTTTCTCTACGATAAGTATCCCAATTCACAGCTCGTTGTTTCTTCCACAGCCGGAGAGATCAGTAACGACCGTGTGCTTAACGGAAGTATCGTGGCAACTGCACTTCGTTTTGAGAAATCTTCGGTTGTGGCGCACAGTGTCAATATTCAGGACTATGCCTCTTGTGAAGAGGCTGCTGCTGCGTTGAGCTCACAATTTGAACGAGAGGGAATGAAGTTGTTTTTCGTTTTGTCGGATGGACAACTCGTTAACGGTAGTCTGCTCGTAGAGGGATTGAACCTTGCACTCGAAGGAGTTCCGATTGTTGGCGGTATGGCAGGCGACGGAGACAATTTCCAACACACCATTGTTGGGCTAAACAAAGACGTTCGAGTGGGAAACATCGTCGGAGTTGCCTTGTACGGAGAGCACTTGCGCATTGGAATTGGCTCACGTGGAGGTTGGGACAAGTTCGGTCCACCGCGTACGATCACTAAAGCCGAGCAGAATGTTCTCTATGAGATCGACCATGAAAACGCTCTTGATCTCTACCGAAAGTATTTAGGTCACTACGCAGAACAGCTGCCTAGCAGTGCACTCTTGTTTCCGCTCGCGATACAAGAAGCGGATGACGGCGAGATTGTTCGTACTATTCTCAACATCGACGTGGATCATAAGTCGATGATTTTCGCAGGAAACATTCCAAACAATGCCAAAGTGCGTTTGATGCGGAGCAACCTCGACAATCTCGTAACTGCAGCGTCGGATGCTGCGGAACTCTGTGTGGACGACATCGACACCATGAAAGCAGATCTGGCAATCATGGTGAGTTGTGTCGGAAGAAAGATGATTTTTGGTTCGCGTATCGATGAAGAAGTCGAGGCAGCGCGCGACGTCTTTGGATCGGAAACGGTCATCACCGGTTTCTATTCGTATGGCGAAATCGCACCCTTCTCAACCTATCAGAAATGTGAACTGCACAACCAGACCATGACCATAACGACTATCAGCGAGGTCTAAGATGGAGAAGCACAGGCTCCTTCACAGACAAGTCAAAAAGTATCTAAGCGCTACGCCCTGGAGTGATGATCCGCAGTTGCAGCTCTTTCTTGCAGCAGTGAGTCAATCATACAAAGAGTATGAGTCTGAGATTGCCCAGCTTCACCGAGCAACAATCTTGGTGGACGAGGAGTACTATGACATGACGAAGAATCTGCTCGCTGAAAAAGCAATGCGCGAGCAGAGTATCAGCACGCTCCTCAGTACTATCGCCACCTTGGATGAAGAAGGTACGGTAAGTCAAGAAGTATACGAAAACCGCGACTTGCGGGTTATAGCAGACTATCTCCAAGGTCAAGTGCAACGACGCCGCGATGCCGAGGCGCATATACGGGAGAGTCAGTTGCAGTTCAAGTCGGCTATTTCCAACATGCCGGGAGTGAGTTATCGATGTGTGCAGCGAGGTTGTGACTGGCGCTTTGTTTTTATTAACGATGAAGTTGAACACCTTAGCGGTTACGGAGTTGCTCACTTCTTGAAAGAAAGTATCGATCGCTGGAAGTCCTTGATTGTCGAACAAGACCGAGCCGAGTATGAAGGACTTTGGTCCTGCGATTGGCAGGGAAGCGGACAAATGCAGCGCGAATACCGCATAACGAGAGCAGACGGAACAGAGTTATGGGTTGAAGAGCGACGTCACGCCGTGTTGGATGACAATGGCATGCTGCTCGGTCTCGATGGCTTCGTGATGGACATATCGGAACGAAAGAAGGTGGATCTCGAACTTCTGGCAGCTAAAGAAACAGCGGAGCAGGCTAGCCACGCCAAGTCTGAATTCCTTGCAAACATGAGTCACGAGATTCGCACACCTCTTAACGGTGTAATCGGTTTTGCCGACATCTTGACCACGACTCGATTGGATGAAGTACAAACGAAGTATTTGCACACAATCCATCAGTCAGCGAACAACCTGCTCTCGATTATCAATAATATCCTCGACTTCTCGAAGATTGAAGCCAACAAAATTGAGCTGGCAAAAGATCGTCTCGACGTGCTGGAAATGTGTACGCACGTGATGGATGTCGTTCGTTTTCAAATACAACAGAAGAAACTCGAGCTCTTGCTCACTATTGCGCCGGATGTTCCTCGCTACGTGTGGGCGGACGAGCATCGCTTGCGACAAATCCTCATCAATCTCTTGGGTAATGCCACTAAGTTCACAGAAGAAGGAGAGATCGAACTTGGGCTAGACTTTGTTGATGCTGAAGCAGATGCTGCGCCACGTTTGCTTTTCCGTGTGCGCGATTCAGGCATAGGCATCGACGCAAAGAATCAAGCGAAGATTTTTGAAGCATTTGCGCAAGAAGATTCATCAACGACGAAGCGTTACGGTGGTACCGGACTAGGTCTTGCAATATCAAACAAGCTCTTGCATTTGATGGGCACGAAGCTCAGCTTACGCAGCGAAGTCGGAAAGGGTAGTGAGTTTTCATTTGCACTGGATATACCTCTTTACGAGCTTGCTCAAGATCAATTGTCGACACCTGCGCATCCTCGCAACGTCTTGATAGTAGACGGGAATGCCGGAACCAGGAGTACACTTGAGTCTACATTAACCATGTATCATATCAAGTGTCACACTGCAGAGAATGCTTCGGAGGCTTTAGAACACCTGATGGGTACACAGGATTTTGATGCAGTTTTTGTTGATATGGAACTGCCGTTGGACGACAGCGTTGAAACTCTACGCAGAATTCGTAAGAAGTTGAAACTTAGCGACGACGATCTTCCTGTGATAGCGATGTTCAATCCAACTGATCAAGAGTTGGTCTATGATCTTTGTGATGACTTCGACATTGCGTGTCGCCTCAGCAAGCCATTGCAATCATTGAATGTACAGGAGTGTTTGAGTCGCATTTGGGACACTCCTCGTCCAAGTCCGCACTCAGTTCAGGGAATTGACCGCACGCTCATGGGTGCAAACACTGCACTGGAAGCCGTTCGAGCTTCGACCGACGACGCCCAGGGCACCGGATCTAAAGATGCATTCGTGCTGCAAAGAGAACACAAATCAAACCTGTCTATTCTGATTGCAGAGGACCAGCCGGTTAACATGTTCTTGTTGACCACGATTATCAAGGACTTACTGCCGGATGCCACCATTGTTGAAACCACCAATGGCGTTGATGCCGTAGCACAGTTCATGCGCAGAAAACCGAGTTTGGTGTTCATGGATATTCAGATGCCGGACCTCAACGGGTATGAGACTTCAACAGTCATGCGCAGCGGTGAAAAAGAAGGTCACGTTCCGATCATTGCACTTACGGCAAGTGCAATATCCGGCGAAAGAGAGAAGTGTTTACGCGCCGGAATGGACGACTACATCACAAAACCGGTCGTACGAGATACCATTGGATTGGCTTTGTCAAAATGGCTTGGTGTCCCGGAATCAAACCGTATCAGCAAAGAACTAGTACGTTCCGGCTTAGCCTTAAAACCGCACTTCGATCGAAAAGATTTCTATCGTCGAATGGGGAAGCACGCTCCGCAAATGCTTGAAAAAACAATACCCATCATCTCACAAAGTTTGGATGCCGACTTAAAAAACCTCTATGGTTTTTACAAGCAGGCAAATCTTGAAGGGATTACGTCGATAGGTCACAAACTCAAAGGCGGGGCGCAATCGATGAGTCTGGTTGGGATGGTGGATATATGTCACCTTTTACAACATCTCAAGAGTTTCGATGGAGCTCTGATTTTAGATCTCATCCAGAAGTTGGAAGTCGAAATGGCAGCCGTCAAGAACGCACTTCATGAAGAAGTCTCTGCCTCGAACGCCGTCTAGTCGCTGAGGTAGTAAGTCTCTCTAGATCGTTCCTTTGCGTCAAGCCGGCTATCAAGTCCGCAACACAGAAAGGTTTAACACGGGGCCACATCCTCAAATCCACGTAAAATGACAAAAGCCTGAGCTCTATACTCAGGCTTTTGTCGTTTATTGCCAGAATCAAACTAAACGGACTCTGATTTCATGTGAAGTGCGATCTACGGGATTCGAACCTGTGACCTTTACGATGTCAACGTAACGCTCTAACCAACTGAGCTAAGACCGCGGACCGCGAAATTACCGGTCAGCGAGCATTGAACCAAGAAATTTCTCTCAATTCCGTATATTGCACAGCGCTGCATGGCGCGTAGAGGGGACTCTATCCTTTGCTTTTTCCGCAAAAAAACGTGTTGTTTAACCTATCACTGTGTGTTCTATGTTGATACCCATTATCATAGGGTTGGGCGTGCTTTCACTGGCCGTCGCGTTTATTTTTTCGCGACAAGTGAATGCCATTGCCATTAGCGAAGGCGCAGCTTCGGAAGCCGAAGCAAGCCGTCTTACGGAGATATCGACGGCAATTGCCGACGGTGCCATGGCCTTTTTGGGACGTGAGTTTCGCATTCTTGCGCTCTTCATGGTCATCTTCGGAGTAGTTGTCTGGTTGTCGGTTGCTAATGGTTTATACACCATGATGGCCTTCATCTGTGGAGCAGCCATTTCGATGTTGAGCGGTTACTTGGGTATGCGTATCGCAACAGTCGGCAATGTTCGTACTGCTGCCGCAGCCCGCGTCTCTCTCGAAAAATCCTTCTCGATCGCGTTTCGTTCGGGCGCTGTTATGGGATTTGGTCTAACCGGTTTTGCCATCATCGGTTTGGTGCTGGTCTACCTTGGTTTGAACGCACTTTTACCGGGTGTTGAGAAGCACGTGCTCATGGAAATCTTATCCGGTTTCGGATTGGGTGGTAGCTCGGTTGCACTCTTCAGTCGTGTTGGTGGTGGTATCTACACCAAAGCTGCCGACGTAGGCGCTGACCTTGTAGGTAAAGTTGAAGCCGGCATTCCGGAAGACGATCCACGTAATCCTGCTGTTATTGCGGATAACGTTGGTGACAACGTAGGTGACATCGCTGGCATGGGCGCCGACCTCTTTGGTTCGGTTGCTGAATCGACTTGCGCTGCGCTGGTTATTGGCGCCGTTGCCTTCAATACGGTTCCTGAAGACATGAAGATGAATGCAATGCTCTTCCCGATTTTGGCATCCGCCATCGGTGTCGTTGCGTCGGTTGTGTCGCTCTTCTTTGCTCGTCCGAAAGTTGAAGAAAAAGTTGAAGGCGCTCTGAAGAGCACCTTAATTATCTCTACTCTCATCATGGCTGTGGCTTTGTATCCCATTACCATGAATATGATTCCTGAAAACTTCACCCTCGAAGGTGGAATGATTACCTATCATGCCAGTGGCGTGTATTGGTCATTGTTTGCAGGATTGATCTCCGGTATGCTTATAGGTTTGGTAACCGAATATTATACCTCACACCGTTACAAGCCGGTGCGTGAAGTGGCAGATGCATCGCAAACCGGTGCGGCGACCAATATCATTTATGGTTTGTCACTTGGTTATAACTCTTCGGTTCTGCCGATGATCCTCATTGCTGTTACGGTTGTCGTAGGTGTGACCTTCGCCGGCATGTACGGAATTGCTATGGGTGCTATTGGGATGCTTGGTACCATCGCTATTGGTCTTACAATCGATGCCTATGGTCCGGTATCCGACAACGCAGGCGGTATCGCTGAAATGGCTGAAATGGGTAAGGATATTCGTAAACGTACCGACGCATTGGACGCAGCAGGAAACACAACAGCTGCTATCGGTAAAGGTTTTGCAATTGGCTCTGCCGCACTTACATCATTGGCATTGACCTCAGCATTCCTTACACGTGCCAACATCACTCCCGATCAAATCGGTCTGACCAATCCCACTGTTTTATGTGGCTTGTTGATTGGTGGCGCGTTGCCTTTCGCCTTCTCGGCTTTGACGATGCGTTCGGTTGGTAAAGCAGCATTCGATATGATCGCAGAGGTACGTCGCCAGTTCCGTGAGATCCCGGGCTTGCTCGAAGGTAAACCCGGTGTGAAAGCAGATTATCGTAAGTGCGTTGATATCTCAACCGCAGCTTCATTGAAGCAGATGGTTGCCCCCGGTGCTTTGGTAATTCTTGCTCCACTGGTCATTGGTGGCTTGTTCGGTGTTCAAATGCTCGCAGGTATGTTGATTGGTTCTTTGGTGTGCGGCGTGATGCTTGCAATCTCCATGGCGAACTCCGGTGGTGCATGGGACAACGCGAAGAAGTACATCGAAACAGGACAACTCGGTGGCAAGGGTTCTGAAACTCATAAGGCAGCAGTCGTTGGTGATACTGTCGGTGATCCGTTCAAGGATACATCAGGTCCCGCACTCAACATTCTCATCAAGCTGATGGCAATTATTTCGTTGGTCTTCGTACCCTTCTTCAAGGAGTATGGCGGACGTTTGTTTGGTATGCACTAAGCACGCGAAACAAAAGCTGAAAAATATTTTGTGATTTGTTTGTAACGTTTGAGCTCATACAGGTTTTCTTGTATGAGCTCTTTCATTATGCACTAGGCGCCAAGCAATGAGAGGAGAGCTCACAAACAACGTATCGTGAGTGAATACAGACCCTACATGTGTTGCGCACCCTGTATACAGTATACACCACATTCTACACCACGAACTCATTGATAGGAGCGGTTATGAAAACGTCCATGATGAACACCAACACCTCTTTCTTCCAACCACTGTACGTGATGTTTGCCGCAACAGTCTTCATGTTTGCAGCAGCTCTCACCGGTTGTACCAATAGCACTACGCCTGCTGAATCAAGTGATACAGCTCTCTACACGATGACTCTTCCCGATGCAGACAATACTCCGTCTGTGGTCAGTGATTCGGGTCTCGAACAAGGTTGTCGCCTCGATCATCCAAAGAGCGATCACCGACGCATTGATGATTTTGGCGCACGTCTGCTCCGTCGCTTGAATTTGAGCGATACACAAAAAGCCCAAGTGCTCATCCTCGTACAACAGCATGAAGACTGCTCGAAAGCAGCTCTTGCGGTGCTTCGCAGCTCGGACAGCTTGATTTTCGAAAGCTTTAAACCACGATTTGATTCTGTTCGCGCTGATCTTGCTGCCGGCACCATTGACTCAGCAACTGCACGTGTACGCTTCCATGCATTGAAGGATGAGCTTCGAGCTGCTCTGCAAGCAAATCCGGATCGCGCCACAGCTCAAGCAGCTCTGAAGGCGTGTCACGATACCTTCATTGAGAACCTCCGTGCAATTCTAACTGCCGACCAACAAGTCCTGTTAGATCAGTGGCTGGCTGCTCACAAAAAGTAATCGAAGTGATCTAGCTCTTCACGCACTTCACCAATGTCTATGAACCTCGCGCTCTTCGGAATGCGAGGTTTTTTGTTAGGGAAGCTGAAGTGGTGTTGTCAACTTCTCGCAATGGAGCACTGCATTGTGCGTCTCTTGTTATGCATCAGCCTGCGGCTGCTGCTACTACATCTGCTTTTCCATCCGCTTCCTCTTTAGTAGCACTAAAGTATATCTTGTCTGCGTCGTATCAGTGTATGGTTTCTTGAGTGTGTCGTTCGGTGGGAGTTGTCATGCACACCAAATGAAATATGCATGTGAGAGGTCGACTATCGCATGGAAACGGCGGGAATTCCTTTGTGTGAGCTGACCTCGCATCCTAGTTTTGTCGTCATCACTTTCCAAAGAAGATACGCCAATCTGCGAGAACCATGTCCATACCCGCTACAAAAGCTGAACTGTTGAATGCCATTCACACGAACTATGGACGACTCCGCGCTGAGTTAGACCGGATCACAGCGAAGCAGGCCGGCATTCCTGAGTTGCAAGGCCACGCAAAGTCTACACACATGAGTGTCAAGAACCTCGTGTCATACCTCATAGGCTGGGAAGAACTTGTGCTGCGCTGGATCGACCATCATGAACGCGGCTTAGAAGTGTGCTACCCGCACGAGAACTACGGTTGGAATGAGCTAGGTGCTTTGGCAGGGCAATTCTATCGCGACTATGACTCGTTGTCGTATTCGACCTTGTTGAAGCGACTCGATCATGCTACAGGACTCATTGTCGCGGAAGTCGAAAAACGCAGTCAAAGCCAACTGTACGAAGAAGCTTGGTATAAGCACTATCCACTTGGTCGACTTATTCAACTCAATTCCTCGTCTCCCTTTAACAATGCGCGTCTGCGTTTGCGTCGGTGGCAACGAAGTCGCAGAAAAGATTAAGCGTCGAGAACTCTCCGTATGCGCACTTAAGAAACAGAGCTCTTCGTTTTGCTTTACGCAAGCATTGCTGGAACGAGAGGCTGACCTACGTATCAAACTGAACAAGGGCTCCGAGCCTCAGTAAATGAGCGATGAAGACGCTCCTATTTTGTGGTAAGAAGGTGAATGTCTATGTTGCACACACACTACTTGAGAAGACGTCCATGACCTTTAGTTTGCGTTATCCAGTGGTCGGCAGATTGGTCCGCGATATCATTCGGAATTTTGCCTTCATGTTCACTGTGTCGACCCTACTACAGCTTTTTGTTTTTGATCGCTCCGGCTTGCACGACAATGCTTGGATTCTTGGTCAAGTGGAGATAGCCTTGTACTACATGATTGTCTACACGCTTGTTGATCGTGCAACGAAAGGATTTAGTCGTCAACCGGGTATGCAGTCCTTGATCGGCTCATTTCGAAGAGTCCACGATAATTAGGCTACTAGCCGAAGTGTTGCACTAAGCTGGCATGCGAGGTGACATCACGGAAGCGTACGAGCAGGACTATGGTTGACGACAGATAGGCACGATAGGACAGACAGGATAGATACGCCGGATACAACAGCACAGCACACGACTCTTTAACCATGACAACCCTAAAGCTCGTAGCCTACTTTTTGATTCTGTTGGTGTTGGTGAGCATCACAACCGCGGGAATACAATACTTGTTGGTGCAGAATAGTGCGGAGGAGACCTTCTCGTGGACAACGATAGGTCGGAACTCCGTGATCGTTGCCCTCATCATTTTCGTTGCATTTCGTAGACGTGTTATGGAGCGTCACTCTGCCAAGCAGAAAGCACCACTTCGTAAGAATATGCAGACCGGTCGCTAAAGGATCGCGCTTGTTTTTAGTCGCGTTCCAGCGGCTTCCACATTTTCCATTTCAGCTCGTCGATGTTCATTCCGTTGAGCGAAGATATCAAGAGGGGAGAGCGGCGATCAATCTTGACTTTAGCGAGCTTTGCCAATTCCTCTTCATCCAATTCATCACACTTTGATAAACAGATAATGCGCAGCTTGTGTTCCAGATCCGGATTGTGTTGCGCAAGCTCTTTGCGAAGAATGTTGTAGTCGCCCTTAGGGTCTTGGCTACGAGCATCGATGAGAAAGACAAGAACGGTAGTACGCTCAACATGGCGCAAGAACTGGGTACCTAGACCCTTTCCGGCAGCTGCTCCTTCAATAAGCCCGGGAATATCAGCTACAACAAAGCTCTTGTCTTCGGCTACCGACACAATCCCAAGATTTGGAATGAGTGTCGTAAAGGGATAGTCGGCAATCTTTGGCTTTGCTGCCGATATCACCGAGATCAATGTTGATTTACCGGCATTGGGGAATCCCACCAAGCCCACATCGGCCAATAGTTTTAACTCTAATTCCAACCAACGCTCTTGTCCGGGAATTCCCGGCTCAAAATTGCGTGGGGCTTGGTTTGTTGCCGAAGTGAAGGCGCTGTTGCCACGTCCACCTTGTCCACCGTTCATCAGAACTACTTGCTCATTGCGTTCCGTTAAGTCGGCAAGGATTTCCTGCGTTTCCGCGTCACGAACAAGGGTGCCCTGGGGTACACGAATCACAATGTCTTTTCCGTCCCGACCCGTTTTACGCGCCCATGAACCCTCAATGCCGTTTTGCGCTACGAAGCGCTTTTTAAAGCGGAAGTCAATCAGTGTATTTAAGTGCGGATCCACTTTGAAAACCACGTCGCCGCCACGGCCACCGTTTCCACCGTCCGGACCACCTTTGGGAACGAATTTCTCGCGACGAAACGAGCTGTGACCTCGTCCACCGTCTCCGGATTTCGCGAAAATTCGCGCGGTATCGACAAAATTCATGGTAGCACTTGCAAGTGTGAAACAGATGCTTTGGCAGCGTGCAAAGCGAAGAACTCGCAATATACGGAAAATTCAGGGTTTAGCTGCGGATGGAGGGATTCGGAGCTTCGGCTGCTATGGTATGCTTCAACACTCCCGGCCGGCGCTGCGCAGCAGCGCATACATCAAAATCAACTGCGAGCAAACCTTTGGGAAAGACGTTCAACGCAAACTCTTACAGTGCGATAAAGCGCTTATACACGGCCATGCGGAAATCTCGTGCGACGGCTGCGTTTGGATCGATACTCTGCTGAGAATAGAACTTATCCAAGAAGGCTAAGGCTTCCTTCCAGTTACGCGTTTGGTCAATGGCACCTACTAGCTCATCGAAACGAGCAGCATCTTTGTTGCAGAGTCGTTTAATGTAGCCTTCTCGTTGACGGTCGTCGTAAAAGCTACTAATGGAAGGGAAGACGCGAGTATCTACGCTCTGCTCTTCCGGGGTATGCACGCGAACGGCATTCTCAAAGTACGGCGAGCGTGCAGTATCCACATCTGTCGATCGATCCGTACCAAGCGCTCGGGAGATGATGTCCAGCGTTGGCGGATTGTCATTGTCGGGTTGACGAAGCGCAGATGCCGAGCGAGTGTCTACTGTATTCTCCTCACGCACAGGTACACTCTCATCAACAGCAGATGTCTCGGTCACTTTTTCGGCGTCCGCAGCTTTTGGTTCCGTCTGCACGGTATCGTGAGACGGGTTACGCAAGTCATCATATTCTGCGTCGGTTTCTTGTCGATAAAGCTCGCTTGAATGTGTAGCTACTGACTGCGAAGACTCAGTTCCACCATGACTCTCCAAACTATCGATACTAGTAAAAGCGCTTCCGTCGGAATCTGAAGGTGCTTTGGCACCGACTGCATCTTTCACAACAAATCCTCCACGATCCGCGGAGAGAGCTTGGGCACTCTGTGTAAACAGCGAAGAACTGGGGTTGTGTGGAGAAGAAGCAGCGGGTAGCTCGCCTGCTTCGTCGACGGCATATTCTACCTGATTCCTCGGTGCCTCTTCGCCGGATGCTGACACCGCCGTGGGTTCTTCGCTTGCAACCGAGGGAACACGCACAGCATCTGCGAAGTCAGCGCCATGCCCTGACAATGTCTCGGCGCTTTCTGTATGTCCGGAAAGAGTTGCGTTGCTTTCGTTGTCTTCATCGGATTCGGATGGCTGTTGTGCCTCGGAATGTTCATCGGTCCGACGAGACAGTTGCTCGATCACGCTAACAGCAGAAAGACCATCGCCCTCTGTTTCTACGCCACCGCGAACGCCGCTATCGAGGCCTGCTATTATGGCACTTGCACTCAAACCTGCACGCAGTACGGATTCACTTTCAACGCTGCCGGTAGGACGAATAAGCTCAGATGCAGAACTCCGCTGGCGTAAGGGAGCATCGCCCTCAGCACTGCCATCGCTATCTGCTTCGGTATTCGTCGACTCATCGACGCGATCACCTTCCATCTCGCTCAACACTTCGTCTACTACCGAGAGAAACATTTCCTTGGTGAGCTGCCGAATGCCCTGTTGATACAGCATGCGTTCAAGTTTTTGAGCGATGATGTAGACTTCTTTGTCGTCAAGGAAGATGATAACAGCTTCGATAGGAATACTCTGCGCAGTTGGGTCGGCCGAGAGCTCCGCAAAGAAATAGTTGATCGGTGAAATGAGGTCGACGAACTGCGAAGGAGATAACTCCAGTATCGTGTCGTCGTCGATTTTCTTGATCAGGCGCTCAAACTCCAGCACCGAAATGATGTCAAGTGAATCATAGCGCAAACCGCGCTTGAGCAACCATTGATTGAAACCCTCATGCAAATAGCGATAGTCCGCGAAGTAGCGCATACGAAGGTACACTTCGTAGATGGGCTTTGTGGGTTCACCGCGAAACACAAACCATTTCAACGATGTACGAGGGCGCACGCGGTAATTCAAGACGCATTTGACCGCAGAATCGATGATCAGCATGAGCTGTTCACGATCGAAGCGAGCGTGTTTACGGTACTGCGTGTCCAGATTATTAAGAATGCCAACCGTCGAGGGGTCGTTTAGATCTAGGTTAGGATTTGTCTGACGAAGGGTCTGCTCTTCATACAACCACCAACCGAATTCCGCTTCGAAATACTGCTTATACGCGTAATCAATAGAGGCTCTGCCAAGGATATCGTTGAGATAAACGGTAGGCTGTGTACTGTTTACAAGTTCAAGAAGGCGGATTTTACTACGCTCGATATCGGATTCGAACATGTCCCGTGCGTCCTAATAGGGTTTGCTGAAGAGTCCATACGCAAGATACGAAAACTGATATCCTTGGAACATGCTTAAAGCGATGGGGGAAGAAAAAGGACCTGAGCAATGTTCCTAAGGCTTTCGGACAATCGTAAAGATCCAACACAAAGATGCAGTGCAAGGGTGTTTGACAACGCGTCTGCTTTGTCATCGACTGCTCGGTTCCCCGCGATCGACTTATTCCTCGTCTTTACGATTGGCGGGCACATCGACTCCGCGAATGACGTGTTCATGCTTTGTGGAGTCCAAACGAAGTGATTTGCCGTGGCGAAGGCCTCTTTTCGCTTTGTTCACTCCTGCTACAGTGCCCAAGGTTTTGGTCGTGCTTATACTAATGCGGGTGTCCAAGTTCGGTGTCCGACTCGTCATTACATCGTTGCTCTTCTGATCCTCTGTGTTGGTTCTGCTCGAAGGAGAGCCTGTCATGGAAGCAGTCTTGCTTGTGGCGCCATTGTCTTGTGGCGGCAGCGTCGAAGGAGTCTCGAAGCCGCTTGCGCCCTGTGTCCCGGATGCAGGAATCGTCGTCTCAACGTCGGATGTTGATTCCGCCTGTGCTTGTACAGCTCCTCGCGGCCACCAATAAAAACTCAAGCTTAAGACCACGAGACATGCTGCGGTCCCGACTAAAAGACCTGTGCCAATAGCACCACCAGGTTTCAAGACTTGAACGGGACTTGAGTCGGATCCATGCGCAGATGGAGTGTTTCGCGGACTACGCTCCGCTGAGTCAGTATTTTTTGGCTCTCTCGAATCGCTCTCGGTAGCATTGTTGGCAATGCGCTGCAAAACATCAGCTTCAAAACTCGGCGGTGCCGTCAAGGTGGGCAGTTTGTGCAACAAAGAACGCGTAACTACATCCTGCATAAAGGATGCAGGCGCTGCAGCTGCAGGCAGACTCTTGAGGAGTTTGCCAAGTCCTTCCGACGCCGGGTCAGGTTCTTCTGTCATAACTGAGGTTGTTGTGTTTACGCTGCTGTCTGCTGCCGTCTGCTGCTGTTATAATCGGTATCCGACCGCTATATAGGATGTCGACGCTACGCTCAAGCCACTGATAACCGAAACTCCAGCATCTTAGCCGAATAGCTCGCTGTATAGTGGTTGTAGTTTTTCCTGAAGCTGAGCACGTCCACGATTAATGCGCGACTTTACTGTTCCGGCTTCAAGATTGGTTATCTCTGCGATCTCTTCGTAACTCAGATTCTGCATATCGCGAAGGATAACGACTTCACGATAGGCGGGAGAAATGGCCATGAGAGCACGTTGAATGTTTTGTGCTATCATGGTCGAATCAATTCGCTTGTCCGGAGAATAGTCCTGACATGCGATATCCCAATCTGCTTGATCATCGTCATCCGTCTTTTTCAACGACGAAAAACTTTGTGAGTTCTTACGCCAATAGCGTGAGAGCTCAGTTTTTGCAAGGTTTGAAGCAATGGTGTAGAGCCAGGTTGAGAAGGCAACTTCGCCATTGTATGTGTGCGCATAGCGATGTAAGCGAACAAAGGTCTCTTGCGCTAGGTCTATCGCATCGTCCCAGTTGCCGACAAAACGATAGACAAAATTGATGATCGCTTCCTTGTGACGTTGCATGAGTTGCACAAAAGCCGGCTCATCCGATTGCTGTACGAGTGCAATAAGCTCGCGGTCACTCAAGCGTGAGCGCTGCACAGCAGTCGAAGCGTACAAGGAACCGCCGGCTTGCGGTGCAGCACTCACACCCAAGTTCTTATTGAGATTCGGGTCGAGCTCAGCTTCCGTATTTCGGGAAACAAGATCCATACTTATACAGGCGATGGAAGCACAAGTTCCATCGTTAAGAAAAAATCTGAGATAAAGCTACTGAAATTCTGTCAACCGCATGCTGTTTGAGCTGGTAGTGCCTGCTTAACTTCTCGGCATTTCCGCTCGGCAAATAGGCCGTTTTGAACCCAAGTTTATCCGCTTCCGAGAGTCGCTGTTCGATTGCGGTGACCGAGCGCACTTCTCCGGTTAGACCGAGTTCGCCTATACAGACTACGCCGGGTGCCAGTGGACAATCTCGAAGGGAACTGACAAGAGCTGCGGCTACACTGAGGTCAACAGCCGGATCGTTCAACACGATACCTCCGGCAACGTTCACAAATACGTCGTTATGCGCAAAATTGAGTCCGAGACGCTTCTCAAGAATAGCCAGGATCATCTGCAATCTTTTGTACTCGAATCCGGTGGAGGAGCGCTGCGGCACGTTGTAGCTGGTCGGTGTCACCAAGGCCTGCACTTCGACCAACAATGGTCGCGTTCCCTCGATACTGGCACAGACCGCGACACCGGACTCCTCCTGCGACCTCCGTGTGAGAAATATCTCACTGGGGTTGCTTACTTCCTTGAGACCGTGCTCATCCATCTCAAAAATGCCGAGCTCGTTCGTTGAACCGTAGCGGTTCTTTAAAGCACGCAAGATGCGATAGGAATACATGCCCTCTCCCTCAAACTGCAGTACGGTGTCAACCGTGTGCTCCAGCACTTTGGGTCCGGCGATGAGTCCTTCTTTGTTGACGTGGCCCACGATAAACACAGGCTTATGAGTTTTCTTTGCGACTTCCATCAGACGCATACTGCATTCGCGGACTTGCGAAATGGAACCCGGCGTACTTTCAATATCGGCCGATTGCATGGTCTGAATTGAGTCCACAATCGCCAATCCGGCATCACTTTCTCGTATCGCAGCACACACAGCGTGTATATCCGTCTCGGCAAGAAGCAAAAGATCAGACGAGACGGATCGCATTCGTTGAGCACGCATCTTTATCTGCTGTAAGGACTCTTCGCCTGTGATGTACAGTGGAGTATACTGCTGCGTATTGCCGCAGAGTTGCAGCATGAGGGTGGACTTACCAATGCCCGGATCTCCACCGACCAATATCAATGACCCGCGCGTTATACCGCCGCCGAGAATCCTATCAAGTTCGTTGATGCCTGTCGTGAACTTATCCGAGTACTCCGTGCTCACTTCCGCAAGTGTTGTGATGTTGGTTCCGGCAACGCGAGCGGCTGCAGAAGACTTGCGATCTTCTTGAATGATCTCTTCGACCATAGTGCCCCAGGCACCGCAGCCCGGACACTTGCCGGACCACTTGGGAAGCTGATGTCCGCAGTTCTGACAAGTATGTACTGAGCGTGTTTTTGCCATTGGAATTGTCGATTTCGTACTTCACCGCTTTGCAGAATTCAAAAATACGCCGCAGATGAGCCTTCCGACAGCTCTGAAGCGCTAGTGAAAGCGAGAAGTTATCACCAGTTGACCTTATACTGCATCGTTCTCCACAACATGGCAATGGTGCATGCTGCCACCTCCTAGTTCGACCTATGGCGTCCGTGCATGTGGTGTATCTCCGGGGATCAAGGCATTTAGGAACAGGCAACGCACCTCTTTATCAAAGCCTGGATGTCCGGTCGTGGGTCCTATGTGAAGTCGCTTGTCAGACCCCGAAGCTAAAAGCTTCGTTGACAGCGGAAATACTTTGCATCCGCACAGTGGTTGCACTCCAAAACTCTGCAAAGTGCTTCTGTACGATCGGAGGTAGACGCAAATCGTGAAAAGAAGACTAAAGTGACCGATTTGTCTCTAATTTTGTACTAGCTGTCAATCACCACGGAAGCAAAAGTGAAGACCTTCCTCAGAAATAGTGCTCTCTTGGTTGTCTTGCTGACCATTTGGTCTTGTACAAAATCTACCGACACTATTCGCGCTCAGCACAAAAACATCGTCGAGGCCGTGTATGCGGCAGGCACGATCCATCCGCTCAACGAATACAAAGCCTTCGCAAACGCCAGCGGAATTCTAAGGAATGTACTCGTCCACGAAGGTGACAGCGTAGCAGGCGGGCAGTTGTTGTTTGAGGTTGAGTCTCGCGACCCACAGCTCCGCACCCAGAGTGCAAAGGAAGCACTGGATTTCGCGCGAGCCAATGCCGACGAACATTCCGCTGCTCTCGATGAACTTCGCGCCAATCTGGATGCGGCACGTGCCCGCTGGCAGAGTGATTCCAGCCTCGCTGCCAGGACCAAACTGCTGTTCACACACGGATCCACCACATCCTCTGAACTAGAACGCGTGCAGCGCGCCGCCGATGCCTCGTCTGCACTGTTTGTTGCTGCGGAGAAAAAACTTCTCAGCACTCGTCAGAGTCTTGCAAACCAAGTGCGCTTTGCACAAAAGCAGTTTGAATTGGCCAGCACAACTTCGAAGAATTTTGCAGTGTTAAGCAGGTTTGAAGGACAAGTCTACGCCCTGTACCGCGAAGAGGGAGAAATGGTAACAAGCTCTCAACCCGTAGCGCTTTTGGGTGATGCTCGAGCATTTGTCCTCCGATTGGTGATCGATGCTGCAGATGTGCTTAAACTAAAAGTTGGCCAACGTGTCTTATATAGCCTCGATGCCTTTCCCGACTCCAGTTTTCGTGCAACTGTTTTGAAAGTCTATCCGGTCTTAGACAACGAAACGCAGTCCTTCCGTGTAGACGCTCGCTGCGATGAACGCCCTGCCGTGCCCTTCGTAGGAACGCAGGTGCAAGCAAACATTATCATCACCGAGAAGGAACATGCACTTGTGATACCAAGATCATACTTACAAGCCAACAATAAGGTACTGGTGAAGGACGGATCGTCGTCGCGGTTTCAAGATGTTCAAATTGGAATCTCCAATTTGGAGTATGTTGAGATTCGCTCCGGAATTACTGAGCAGGATCAACTCCTAAGAAAGTAAAGCCGAATGTTACATCGCATTGCCTTCTTGCTCAGATTTATCGATTGAGGGGATAAACGTATTCGTTCCTTTATCACGTCAGAACATCAACGTACACTTTACACTATTTCTATGAAATCACTTCGACTCCTTTTAGCACTGTGCACACTGACCGCTTTGTTGAGCTCATGCTCTTCGATAACACGTGTTGGTTTTACGGTGGAGCGTCCGCCTGAAGTCAATGTCAGACCATTCAAAAAAATGGTAGTCGATCCTATCGAGAGCAGCTCTGCTTTTAAGAATGACGGAGCTGAGCTGCGCAACGTATTGATCGACAAACTCCTTTCCGCGCAGCTCTTTGATGCGGTGAGTGATGCACGTCCGGTAGACAACAACGTTGCCTCAACGCTTGTGCTGAGTGGAGCCATTTCCGCTGACGAGTACCATGAAACAAAGGACCGTAGTCAAGAAACAGTTGGTCGAAAAGTGAAGAATCCTGTCACGAAAAAAGATACGGTGATCAAGGACAGCATTGTATACCACAACACGACACGCGGCAATCTTCGAATGTCGGCTCAGTTGCGCCTTCGTGACGCGGCACAAAACGCCATTGTGTGGTCCACTAGCTTTGACATCGAAAAGTCCGCCACGAGTAAGGCTGACAACGCACGTCCGGCTGATATCTATGTACCGGGTCTACGACGCGATGCTGTGCTCGAAATAGCAGATCGTCTCGTGCAGAGTTTTCTGGTAAAAAAAGAGTGGGCGAATATCGAGCTGGTTGAAGACAGTGATCTCCCTGAGCTTGAACAAGGAAATGACGCCGCCTCGGACAAAGATTGGCAACGTGCAGTCAACCTGTACAACGATGCTATGCTAAAACATGCGGCTTCATCAAAACTGCACATGGCACAGTATGACTTTGCATGCGTCAATATGGCCATTGGTAACTATGATAGCGCAATACGACACTTCGATAAGGCTTTACAAGGCTCCGATGATGACCGCTATCGTCGTGCTCGTACGCTGTGTCTTCGCATACAAAACGACGCAAATGCTCTGAAAGCAATTCGCGGATACTAATAGATTTTTTTTCATGCGGGTGCTTTGCACCCGCATGAACACAAGACGCATGAATCCTCTACGTGTGCTTTTGCAAATTGTCGTAACACATCTTGTGTCACGAAAACGACAAACCCTGGTAGCGGCACTAGGAGTGACACTCGGTATTGGATTCTACATCGCCATGGTCGGCTTTATGACGGGAGCAGATAAGATGGTGAATGACCTCATGCTCAGCGCCACTCCGCATGTGCGTATTTATAACGATATCAGTGTCGATTCAATTCAAATTGCGGAGCGTGCGTTTTCCGATAGCGCAACACTTGTGTCCGTACTGCACCCAAAGCCTCGCGATCGCGCTCGCAATATCAAGGACGGAGTGCAGATGCTTGCAATCATGAAGAGAGACCCTCGCGTTTACGGTGCTTCCCCTCGCGTTACCTCGCAAGTGTACTACAATTACGGCACTACGGAAATCCCCGGTACGGTGTATGGGGTGGACTTGTTGGAAGAAAACAAGCTGTATAGACTGCGAGAAAAAATGACCGAAGGCTCATTGGAGAAAGTGTTGGCTTCGGAAAATGCGGTCATGATGGGTGGATCTTTAGCTGAAAAACTTCATGCGCATGTCAACGATCATGTCACCGTCACTCTTGCCAATGGTTCAAAACTCGTGTTAAGCGTAGCAGGCATTTTTCGAATGGGCATTGCACTCATCGATAATTCCACCTGCTACGCTACGACAAAAACGGTGCAGAAGATGTTACATCGCGACGAGCTTTATCTGACCGATATCAACATCAAGATGCACAATCTTGAGCAAGCAAAGGAATATGCTGCGGAGCTCCAACAACAGTTCGGTTATAAAGCCGATGACTGGGAAACAGCAAATGCCTCAATATTGGTTTCGTTCACCATCCGTAGTGTCGTGACCTATACAGTGAGTATTGCCATGCTGGCAGTTGCAGGCTTTGGGATTTACAACATCATGACGATGATGATGTATGAGAAAATGAAGGACATCGCTATTCTCAAAGCCATTGGCTTTGACAGTGGTGATATACAGCGGATTTTTATTGGTCAAGCACTTGCGCTCGGTGTCATTGGGGCTATAGCGGGAATGCTCTTCGGTTTTGCACTCAGCGTGTTGATTCTGAGCATTCCCTATCACAACGATTTTCTTCCCGGCATGGATCATATGCCAATGAATATCGATTGGCGACACTACCTCATCGGTTTGGTGTTCGCACTGCTAAGTAGTGGAGTAGCGGGATTCTTTCCATCACGTCGCGCCTCGAAGGTCGATCCTGTCGTCATTATCCGAGGTTAATCTGACATGAACGCTCAACCAACCTTGACACTGCAGGCTTCCGGTATTACCAAGTACTTTCATGATCCCGTGGAGTTTAAAGTACTGGATGCTATTAGCTTCGATGTTTGGCGAGGAGAGTTTGTATCAATTGTCGGTAAATCCGGTTGCGGTAAGTCAACTTTGCTGTATGTGCTCAGCACAATGGACACCGATTACACCGGTGAGCTGCGCATACACGATAGTTTGCTTGGAGAAAAAACACAGAACGAGTTGTCACACTTCCGCAATGAACACATCGGATTTATTTTTCAGTTTCACTTTCTGCTTCCTGAGTTTAGCGTATTGCAAAACGTCATGGTACCGGCTATGAAGCTCGCGCGGAAATCGAAAGAGGAAATTGAGCACGATGCCTATGAGAAGCTAAAGCTCATGGGTATTGCAGATCAGGCTCTCAAAGCAGCTAAGAATTTGAGTGGGGGACAGCAACAACGTGCGGCTATTGCGCGAGCACTGATCAATAATCCCACACTGATTATCGGTGACGAGCCAACAGGAAATTTGGACTCCGAGAACTCCGCAATTGTTTTTGATATCTTGGATGAGCTCACCCACACTCAAGGACAAAGTATCATTGTGGTGACGCACGACCGAGAGTTCGCAGCACGTACCGATAGAGTGCTAGAAATGCTCGACGGAAAAATGTTGAGCCAAGAATCACGCAACTCAGCCGTGTAGTCATCATCCGTGTCTTTCCCATAGCTCTTCTGGCCTGAACACATCAGCAATCGGTGTTCACCTCGCTGCGCGAGCAGAGCTGTTTAGACGTGTCCGCATTGATAGAAAAGGCATGTGTAAGCCACGCATTCGATTGATTTCATGCTCAATCGTTCGTGACGTCTCCGTTCGGCGCTGCTTCTTCACGCTTGTCCGCGCAGATCTTATTATTCATGGCGCCCGAGAACAGGTAGGACCGGTGCATTATTCGTAGTAATGTATTAGGCTTGAAGACTGTAAATTGACGGGATAGCCTTCCGAAACTATTCAGTGTACAGAAGATATGAACGTCCATTCTCCGAGACTGTTTAGCGCAATTCGATTGTGTAAGATGCTGGTGCTGATGGTGGCGACGTGCAGCTTGTGTTACAGCTCTAGCACGCTTCTAGGTCAGCAACAATACTGTACGCTCAGTGCATTTGTTCGAGACTCTGTATCGGGCGAGAACATCATCGGCGCGTCCATTGCCATTTTTAGCGATAGCACCTATACGACCATTGTGCGCGGAGGAGTAAGCAACAAGCAGGGATATGTATCCATACCTCGAGTTTCTTGCACCAGAGTGTACTTGCGCATCCGCTCGATCGGTTATGGAGAGAAGAAGCTGGCTTTCAACACCGTCGTTGACAAGCGTTGGATATTTCTCATGCACCCTCAGAGCACGAGTACAGCGGAAGTTGTAGTGAGTGCTGAGCGTCAGCAATTTCAATCGACCTCAACCATAAGCAGTATAAATGTCAGTGCCGAAAGCGTGAAGTCATTACCTGCACTGTTAGGGGAGACCGATGTTTTTCGTGTGCTTCAAATGCTTCCCGGGGTGAAGTCGCCATCTGAAATGTCGAGCGGACTCTACGTGCGAGGTGGCTCACCGGACCAGAACCTCATCCTACTCGATGGTGTGATTGTCTATAACGCCTCTCACTTGGGTGGATTCCTGAGTACCTTTAACGGCGACGCTCTACGGGATATGAAGCTCATCAAAGGAGCTTTTCCTGCAGAGTATGGTGGACGTCTCTCATCGGTCTTAGATCTTACGATGAAGGACGGCAGTATCGAGAAGATACAGGGTCAGGGTGCTTTGAGCATTGTGTCTTCGCGACTTACCGTTGAAGGACCAATCACGAACGATCTGACCTTCATGCTCTCGGCGAGACGTATGTATCTGGATTTGCTCCTTGGCTTGGCGCGAAGTGCAGACACAACCATGGAAGCACCGGATTACTACTTCTATGATCTCAACGCCAAACTAACGTGGCGCGCCGGAGAAAACGATCGTTTTACTCTCGGTGGTTTCTTTGGTCGCGATGTCATTGCCTCACCTTCAAATTCAAACGATCTTGGATTTCATATTCACTGGGGCAATGCTACGGGAAGTCTTCGATGGGTGCGAACGCTGGGACCGAGTACACAGCTACTCAGCACTGCTTACTATACTGCCTACAACTTCGCGACCGAGTTAAGCGATAAGTCGAACAACCTTGATCCTCGTTCATTCTACAGTCGTTCTCAGATTCAAGATGTAGGGCTCAAATCCGAGCTCCAGTGGTTCGGACTAGAGAATCACTCGATAAAAGCAGGCATTGATCTGACGCAGCATGCATTTAGTTCAATAGTCACCGATAGTGTAGTGGCCGGTGATCTACTGCCCACCAACATGAATATCGATGCCCTTGATGCAGCTTTGTATGTGCAGGACGAGTGGGCTTTTGATGATGCGTGGCGTTCGAACGTTGGTCTTCGCCTCTATCATTTTCAAAGCGGTTCCTATACGCGCCTCGAGCCAAGACTCCAGTTGGCTTACCTCCTTAACGACGACCGCAAGCTTACGTTTTCAGCATCCATGGCGCACCAATTCTTGCACTTGGTAGTACGTAATGACATTAATCTGCCGACGGACCTGTGGTTCCCTTCAACACAAACGATTCTTCCTGAACGTGCCCTTCAGGGAGTTCTCGGATACGAGCAACAATTCGGTGATGCAAAAGAATATACTCTGCAAGTGGAAGCTTATTATAAAGACATGCAGAACCTCGTCGAGTACCGCGACTCGGCAAGTTTTAGTCTCTTTCAACCTTTGGAATCACAGTTCACAACCGGCTCAGGCAAAGCCTATGGCGTAGAGGCTTTTCTTCAAAAGAAAGTTGGATCGTGGAATGGATGGATTGGATATTGTCTGTCGTGGACGACGCGCTCATTCGCTGAACTCAATAGAGGAAAAGAGTTTTCTGCACGCTACGATAGACGTCACGACCTCAACATCTGTTTAAACTATGTGATTGATGAGACCTGGGATATCGGAGCTGTCTTTGTACTAGGTAGTGGCTTTGCTTATACAATGCCAACCGGAAACTTTGCCTTCGTGCCATTCAACAAAGACCGTCAAATGTTCTATGGCGCACAGTATGCATTTACCGACAGAAACGGATATCGCTTGCCATGGTACCACCGACTCGATGTTTCAATGAACTATCACTGTCGCGTTTTTGGTCTCAAGTCAGTCGTGAATTTTTCCGTGTATAACGCATACAATCACATGAATCCTTTCGCTCAGTATGTTAGTTATGAGTGGAACAACCTAACCCAAACATCGCGACCTGTGCTCAAACAAATCACGCTCTTTCCGCTCATCCCTTCCATCAGCTGGAATTTTCAATTCTAAGGATCACCGATGAAGTTGCTTCTTCACCTTTGTATGAGATATGCAGTCATAGCGCTCATGTGTGCTCTGGGCGCGTGCGAGACGACCATTCAGGATCCCGAGTTACCGTATGTTAACCAATTGGTGATCTGTGGTTTTGCCAATGCAGACAGTCTCGTGCAGCGCGTGTGTGTCATGCATACTCTACCGCTGACCGAGGATTGGTCACTCGAAAAAGCCCTTGTTCGCGATGCAAGCGTTCGTCTTGAGGGTCCCGACTCGACCATTACGATGATATACTCGGATGCTGAACAATGCTATAGAACCACACTTGCTCTGCAAGTCGGCAAACGCTACATACTGCATGTTCAATGGAACGAGCTGCATGCCGATGCAATTGCGACGGTCCCGCAAAGTCCATCAGTTCAAAGTCACGGCGCAGGAGTGAGAAAAATGTACTACGGAGATTCAAGTATGTATGACATGTTTGTCTACGATACTGCCTTCGTAACCTGGTACAGCGGTTCGGCACTCGGTACAATTGGTAGCATTGTTCTGCGTTCTCGAGGCGATACTCTCGGGCTCGTCATGGAAAAGTTTAGGATGACTCCGGATCCCTTCGTTCAGTTGTACTCCACGCGAAGCGATGGCCTGTCGAAGCTGATTGTAAACGCGTATACCTATTATTATCAGCCTAGGGATTCTCTCATCGCAACGAAAATGCAATGCGTGGAATCTTCGTACTTAACCATCGCCGGAAACTCGAATAACCGAGACGAGATTTTTGGTTCTTTCGGTACGACACCGAATGCCAATGTGAGTGGAGATGGTTTTGGTTTTTTTGTGGGACTCTCTTCAACCACGCCTTGGCTGATCAGCGAGATAAAGATACCATAGAAAGGGTTGGGGACCGGAATCCATGGGTCATTCAATCCAAGTACACTGCCAGAGATCTGTCACCCAAGTAGGATCTTGGCAGCTGGTGCAATCCTAAGCTTGTCTTCTTCTTCATGCGCAGGGCTCTGCCCTGCGCATACAAAGAAGAAATTAATGATGGTAAACATGCACCATGCGAGTCAAGGGCCGTTGATCGCGAAACGTGAGTTTCAGTACATAGATACCATCATTGATGTTTTCTACGGAAATGTGGTTCTCCGGGTTGTTTGCGGTACATGCTTTGTCCATCAGCAGCTCGCCGCACAGAGAGTACAGTTGTAGTGATTGAGCGCCTACGGTGTTCCATCTGCAATGCAAGTCTGTTGTGGCCGGTTGCGGACGTAGCTCTATGAGTGGGTCCGAGGATGACAGAGAGCCGCTTGGAGATTCTTCTACCGATGTAGAGCCGGAGCCTGCGTCGATTTTCTGCTTGTAGATGTTCTCATAACTTGGAGAACACCAGAGATATCCGTCCGGTGTGTACGCAAAGCAGCTCACAATTGGCACATAAGCAGGGGTGAGACCTAAGGTGTCTACAGACCAGGTCTTTCCCAAGTCAGTTGACTTCCAGGTATTGGGACTCTTCCCAAAGCCTTCATAGGTGAACGAACATTCAATACGTTGACCTTTAATAAATGCTGCGACCGGAAAGTAGAGGTCGCCGTTAACGATACGTCGAGAGCTAACAGCCGAGATATCAATATCCGTCCATGTGTCTCCAAGATCGTCGGAATACGAGAGCACAGCCGGCTTGAGCCAGGTGCGGATCGCAAAGAGATAAAAGCGGTGTCCATCTCGTACTAAGGTGCCGGCACCCGGATAGTTCTGACCTTTTGCTGTGATATAGTTCTTACCACCATCGGCGGTGTAGTAAAAGGTGTTGGCACTGCAGAACAAGGTATCTCCACTTGCCACCACGGTACGCGGTTGATTGGCACCTGCCATATAGCTTTGTCGCACAAAGGGGCCACCCAGCTCCTGTATGTCGAAGTAGTTCGGACCGTCCCACGCCACATACAACCACTTACCAAAGGCTTTTACTTCATTTACGGCAGGCATACCGGACCAGCCCAGAGCGTGTCCGGGAGCACCGGTGGTATCAGCTTCCCAGTGCATGCCTTTATCCGAGGAGTGAAGGACCACACCATTACCTGTTCCAAAGTTTAGAGCAGCATAAACATGTGCGCCACTTGCAGTCATGCGCTGTACGTGCGGACTTACACCTCCGATGGACTCAGGAGACTCGATCCAGCTTTGTCCGTTGTCGTCCGACATCTGGAAGTGCTTCTCCTCGTTCCAAAGATACATGCGACCTTCGTGCACAAAGAGCACACCTTGTCCGGCCAATGGACGAGATTGTTTAACCGTTCCGGGTATCCATTGAGCCCAAAGCTGTTGAGCACACACGATACATGCGAAAGACATGAGCGCTACGAGGCGCAGCGCAGAATGTACAGAGTTCATATGCTTGCATCTAGCCGTTAAGGATGCTGTTGCGGGTAGGTGCAATTTCAGACTAGGCAGAACTACAAAAAAGTCAGAAGTGCCCGTATTCTTACTGCGTCAATCTCGTCTCAAGCGGGCTACGCTGTGGCGAGAAACGGTTTTTTTGAGTCCCTGCTCATGCAGCCGCACAAACAAACGACCCCGGTTTCGAGTCCGGGCTTTCACAGCTGTATGACTCGGGCAAAGTACGAGAACCTTGCGGTGCCGAGTGTTCGGATTAGCATGGTGGATTGTTCGGTCGTGGCACGAGGCTCACGAGTGAGAGCCGCTACCCGGCGGTTGCTTTGTACGACCGCAGGTCTGAGGTCTTAGACCCTAAGACTAAGCGTTATCCTAATGAAACACTACCTTGATGCAGCATGCCAATTGCGATTCTAAGGAGCTTGATTCGTGCAGTTTAGTTTGCATTGAGTTTGGCAGCGAGCAGAAGGAGTTGGAGTTCTGCTGCCTTCGCAGCGAAGCGGGTGTTGAGCATTGCGGTTTGTGCTGACAACACTCCAAGTTGAATTTGACGCAACTCTACTGTAGTAATGGTTTGACGTCGAAAACGCTCCATGGCGATGTCGGCATTGCTTCGAGCCAGTTCAGCGCTTTGACGTTGAAGATCATACACGCCTTGCGAACTCCTGAAGTCTGAGAGAGCCGATTTATACGACGCTTGTACTCTCGATCGCAAAGCCTCAATCTGCAACGATGTTTTCTTCACAATTATATCCTGAACATCCAATTGCGTTTGCGTGTTTAAGCCATTGAACAACGGCACACTGACGCCAATGCCGAAGACGATGCCTGAGCTTTGGTTCAGCAGGGGCGCACTGCCGGACAAAACGGCGGAGTTATCGGTACGCGCAAAGGTGTATGCAGCGTTCAGGCTTACAGTTGGTAGTCCTTGAGCGGCGATCTCGCGGCGCACTTGCAGTGCTATGGAAAGATCGCGTTGAGCACTTAAGATACTATAATTAGAGGATGCAATGAAAGGCTCCAGGGATTCAACCGAGAGGGGAGTTGTTGATGCGATTGAATCTGAAACAACAAACTTCTCGTAGGTGCTAAGTCCCATCAACTGACAGAGCACTATCTCAGCTTGTTCGATGCTTTTCTCAAGTGTGAGTACTGCCACGCGTTGATCATTCAGGTCGATCTCGGCTTGCAGCGCATCGTTCTGTGCTGTGCTGCCTAGCTCAAAACGAAGTTTGGCGATCTTAAAGCGCTCTTGCAAAACGGACACCAACTCGTTTGTTAAACGTTTCTGCTGGTGCAAACGCACGAGGGTGTAATACGCTAAGGACACATCGTAGATAGATTGACTGATGCGATTCAGGGAGACGAGTTCGCCTTGGGCGCGTAGCTCTTCCAGCTTGGCTTTGGTAGCAAACATCTTCATGCCGTCAAAGATCTTCCAATTGGCAAGGAGGGAGGCATTGACGAGGTTTTGACCGATGCCACTCTTGCTGAGTTCGGAGCCCGTTGCGAACTGTTGTCGCAATGCCAGTTGACTAGTACCGGCCGTCGCGCTTGCAACGACTGTCGGATAGAGTGAAGTTGCCCCCCAACTATCGCCGGTCTGAGCTATCGCTGCTTCGCTTTGGGCCAATCGGATGTCATAATTATGCTTGAGAGCCTCGGAGACAGCCGTCTCTACACTTAAACTTCGTTGGGCGCAGAGTACGGACGAAAAGATCAGACTAAGCGCGCAAAGTACTATGCTCATCAGCGCAGGCGAGGCACCGGAAGGCACGGTTTGGCGCTGTGAGGCAGTGACCGGGCATTTCGATGAATTCATGCCTGAGCTACCGTCGATAGGGCAACGAACTACAGGATGGGTTGTATGTGAGGGAGCCACCATGAGCACTATTCAGCTTTCTTCAGTTGTTTGCGAGTGATGAAGGTGTACATACTAGGAATAACGTAGAGCGTGAGAATGAGGGAGAATAGCAAACCCCCAACAACCACAACGCCGAGAGGAATACGACTTTGAGAACCGGCTCCGAGTGCAAGTGCAATTGGAAGAGCTCCGAGAATCATCGCCAGCGAAGTCATAAGAATCGGACGTAAACGGGCAGCGGATGCATCCAGTACGGCTTCGCGAATTTCTAATCCTTCTTCGCGCTTTTTATTTGCGAACTCAACAATCAGAATACCGTTCTTCGTCACCAATCCAATCAACATAATGATGCCGATCTCGGAGAAAATGTTGAGTGTTTGATTGAACAGCTTCAGCGACAGTACAGCGCCGGCCAATGCCAAGGGTACTGTAAGCATGATAATAAGGGGATCTCGGAAGCTCTCGAACTGTGCAGCAAGAATGAGGTAGATCAACACCAGAGCTAATATAAAAGCAAAGCTCGTGTTAGATCCACTCTCGGCGAAGTCACGCGACGCACCGCTAAGACCTGTAGTAAAGGTATCGTCAAGTACTCGCTTTCCGATTGCTTGCATTTCCTTTACACCATCGCCAATAGTCTTTCCCGGTGCGAGACCGGCGCTTATGGTAGCTGACTTGTAGCGATTGTAGTGATAGATCTGTGGGGGATTGCTGGACTCTTCCATGTTAAGAATGTTTGCTAGCTGCACAAGTTGTCCGCTATTTGACCGAACATACAGTGCAGCGATATCGACAGGTCGGTCTCTGTTCTCTCGATCGACTTGGCCGACCACCTGATACTGCTTTCCATTCATCAAGAAATAGCCAATGCGGCGTCCGGAATACGCTGACTGCAACGCAGTTGCAACAGTAGCCATCGACACCCCAAGCTGAGCTGCTTTCAATCGGTCAATAGTAACGCGCACTTCGGGTTTGTTGAATTTCAGGTTGACGTCCACACCTTGGAAGACAGAGCTCTTGTTTGCCTCCTCTAAAAACTTGGGCACAAACTGTCGCAGTTTTTCAAAGTTGAGATTTTGTAAAACAAACTGCACCGGGAGTTGCGAAGCCGCGGCAAAGCCAACAGAAATCGTTTGCTCCTGCACAGGAATCGATCGCACTTCAGGAAACTTCTTCAGGACACGTCCCATTGTTTGCGCCACCTCAGCCTGACTACGTTTTCGCTCTCCGGCTTCTTTAAGTATCGAATTGCAAAAGCCGGTATTTGGAGAGGCATTTTGGAATTGCGATGCGATTACCTGAAAGGTCATTTTAATATCATCGTCCAAGGAGTCATGCATTGCTTTTGCAATGCGCATGTTAATCTTCTCCATCGCATCATAATCTGTTCCTTCAGGTGCAGTCATCGGTCCACGTACGATACCGCGATCTTCAAGAGGAGCAAGTTCACTCTGCAGATTGCCTCCGATGAAGTAGATCATAGCCAAGCAACTCATGATAACGACGACCGAAGACCATCGAGCCCTAACAACGGTATCGAGCGTTTTGCGATAACTGTTGTCCATCCATACAAAGAGAGGCTCTGTGAGATAATAGAACTTGGAATGCTTGTGTGTGTCACCACCAAGTTTCACGTTCAATACAGGCGTTAGGGTAAGCGAAACGAATGCAGAGATGAGTACGGCTCCACCGACGACGATGCCAAACTCACGAAAGAGTGAGCCGACAAAACCTTGCAAGAACACCACCGGCAAGAACACGATAGCAAGAGTGAGAGAGGTGGAAATGACGGCAAAGAAAATTTCGCGTGTGCCTTCTTGGGCCGCCTTCATGCGCGACATTCCTTGCTCAAGTTTCTTGAAGATGTTCTCCGTGACAACGATACCGTCATCCACCACAAGTCCCGTGGCCAGGACAATGCCCAGAAGCGTGAGTACGTTTACCGAGAAATTCATGACGTACATGATGAAGAAGGCACCAATGAGCGAAATCGGGATATCGATCAGTGGACGAAAGGCCATAAGCCAGTCGCGAAAGAAGAAGTACACGATGAGGACAACGAGTCCAATCGAAATGACAAGAGTCTCGCTCACTTCGCTGATTGCCCTGCGAACAAATCGCGATTTGTCGATCGCAACTTCTAGGTTGATATCGGAGGGAAGATCCTTTTGAATTTGATCGAGACGACTGTAGAACTCCTTCGCTATTTCTACGTGATTCGCACCGGGTTGGGGAACAACACCGAGTGCGACGATGTCGATGTTGTTTTTCTTGGCCGATGTTTCTTCGACTTCCGGACCCAGAACTGCCTCGCCAACATCGAGCAAGCGAACGGTTGAAGAGCCGTTTTGTCGGAGGATCAGGTTGTTGAAGTCGTCTTCTGTTTTAAGTCGACCGTAATTAATGATGGTGAGCTCAGTATTATCACCACGAATCTTGCCTCCGGGAAGCTCCACGTTTTCTCGATCGAGCGCAGACTGTACATCATCCATGGTGAGTCCGAACGAGGCTAACTTTTCGGGTTTGACCCACAAACGCATTGCAAATCGTTTGTTTCCAAAAATGGTGATTTGGCTTACACCCGGGATGGTCTGCAATTTTTCCTGCAACACGTTCTCGGCGTAACTGCTTAACTCCAGGATATTTCTTGTGGTGCTTTGCACCGGCATGATTATGATAGGATCCGAGTTGGCATCCGACTTCGTGACAACAGGAGGTGCATCGATGTCTTGCGGAAGATTGCGTACCGACTGCGATACTTTGTCGCGCACATCATTGGCTGCCTGCTCCAAACTCATGCGCAGATTAAACTCTACCGTGATGATACTTACGCCGAGCGATGAATTCGAACTAATGGTACGAATACCCTCGATGCCGTTGATTGACTTCTCCAAAGGCTCGGTGATTTGAGATTCCACGATCTCTGCACTTGCACCTGTATACTGCGTTCGAACGGTAACAACCGGAGGATCAATAGCAGGATACTCGCGTACACCAAGGAATGTATAGCCAATCGCACCAAAGAGCACGATGACGATACTCATGACGAAGGTGAGAACCGGTCTCTTTAAACTCAAATCCGATAAGGTCATGTGCTAGCGTACCAGGATAGATGAAGCTGACTGTCCTACACATAGAGGACCCGGGTTGACAGCGACTGCGCAGCAGGCGCGGTATAAAAACACAAACTGACTGTTCAGGCGACAAGCAACAAACTCAAGCAACGAACGCAGCCAAATCAAAATCGAAGACTCAAAGAAAAACTGTGCAGCTCTCTCGTTACTTAACAAAGGAAGCAATATCCACTTTCGACTCAGGCTTTAAAAAGAGAAGCCCTGTTGTCACCACTGTATCGTGTTCCTGCAGACCTTTGGTGATTTCCACTGAACTATTAGAGCGGAAACCGGTCGTAACGCTCACGAAGCTTGCTTTTCCGTTTTTGACGACAATTACTTTTTTATCTCGTGCTTGGGGTATCAACGCTTGAGTCGGGATCATCAATGCCGATGGACGTGATGCCAGTGATACTTGAACGTTTGCAAAGGCACCGGGTACCAAATTTTCGTGCGCGCCTTGCACCAGACAGCGAACAGCTAAGGTGCGACTTTGTTCGTTGACCTGCGTTTCCGTAGCCAAGATGCGAGCAGTGTAGTTTTGAGGGCTGCCTGAAACGCTGAACGACACGGTATTGCCTTGCTTCATGAGAGAACTATAGCGCTCAGGGACGTCAAAGTCTAGTTTTAGCGATCCGACTTCACGGATGCTTGCAACGATGGTAGATGGATTGACATAGGCCCCGATCGACACAGTTCGAAGACCAATGCGTCCACCAAAGGGAGCGCGAATCTCCGTTTTTGAAATGTTTGCTTTCAGCACATCGATGTCTGCCGCGATGTTCGAACTCTGCAACATCGCAAGATCATAGTCCTGCTGTGACGCACCTTTCACGGCGAGTAGTTCTTTGGAGCGTTGTTCCGCTTTACGAGCGATTTCAAGCTGAACGTTGAGCTTCTTGAGTTGCGCTTGTAAATCCGCATCGTAAAGCTTCAACAGCAGGTCGCCCGCTTTCACCACGGAGCCTTCCTTCATCGGAAGTGCCGTGATGCGTCCACTGATTTCAGGGTGAAGATCTGTTTGCTCGGAAGCAATGATGCTTCCGGAAACGTTGAAGTTGTCGTCCAAGACTTTCGACTCCACGATGTATGCTTGCACTTTGAGTGCTGCAGCCTTCGGAGCTCCGCCTTCTTGAGGAGAGGATTGCTTGGATTGACAAGAGCTGACAAACAGACTAAGGAGAGACGCTGAAGCAAGAGTAATCATACCGATCAAACGATAGCCGCGATGAGTCATAGTCGATTCAGGAAGTGAGAGAGACGCGTCAGCCATACAAACTTAAGAGTGTGATATGTTTTGGGTCGTGAATAGAAGATCATTAACACAATCTTTGCAACTCGCAAAGTTGAACTGAAAGCCGGCGTTCAGAAGCATTGAAGCAGTGGCGCGTTGTCCGCGTGTGACAATACTATGCTGTTCACCGAGTGCCAGCTTCAGCGCAAACTCAGGTACACGCATCATGCCCGGGCGATGCAGTGCTTCTGCAAGTGTGCGTGCGAACTCATCCATGGTCACGGGATTTGGTGCAACGCAGTTGAAGGCTCCGTCAATCGTTGGCGTATGAATGCCAAAGAGAATTGCGCGAACCAAATCATCGCGGTGGATCCACGACATCCATTGTGTGCCTCTGCCAAGAGGGCCACCGACGAAGAGTTTGAACGGAAGGAGCAGTTTTGCCAGAGCCCCGTGGTCTTTGTCCAGAACAACTCCGATGCGCGGGTTGATGACACGGGCGATAGCACTAGCTTGTCTTGCGAGCTGCTCCCAGTCGGAGCAGAGGCGGGCAAGAAAGTCTGAGCCGGGTGCGTCGTCCTCTGTCTTCCATTCATCTCCGCAAAAACCGTAGATACCGACTGCGCTGGCAGAAACAAAGACGATGTTTTTTCCGAGATCCGCACGACGTTGAGCGCTGCTATGCAGAAGATCGATGCAGCGATCCGTGCTTTCTAGGCGACTCCTAACAAAGAGCTGTTTGTTTTTATCTGTCCAACGAAGTTCTCCGACGTTTGCTCCTGCGAGGTTTATCAAGCAGTCCGCTTCAGCTACAACGTTCAGCGTTGCATCTCTGTCCGACCATGTGGCATATGCATCCATGCCCGGCAGTTGCTTTTGTAGATGCTCGCGATCTCGTCCGACAACACTCACACGTGCACCGGCGGAACGAAAGGCAGTTGCTAGGGCGCGTCCAAGAAATCCGCTAGCACCGCCTATGACAACGTTATACGTAGACATGGATGAGTTTCCTGTGAGGACCTGAAGACGAATGAATCATAATTTCATTGACGACGATACTGTCGGAGTTTAGAGCAAATTGATCGACTGTTGAGTTATTCTCATCAGATTAATACAACCTATTTCACATGATGGTGTCGAGCTCTCTTGTCCTTTGCACAGAACATAGGTCGGTGCCACAGTTCCCACTTCACGGGGCAAAGTCGGAAATGAGACAGGCGCTAGTATTTAGTACAAAAAAAAAGCGTCTTCACTACCATGAAGACGCTTCAAGAGATTCAAAGAACTCAGGCGTGCGATTACTCTTGGGAGATAACCCAAACCTTAAGGTTGCCGCTGACTTCAGGATGCAGTTTAACTTTAACGTCGAAGACACCAAGTGACTTAATCGGCTCTTCAATGGTGATAGAGCGACGATCGATGGTGAAGCCGCGTACTTCCAACTCCTGTGCGATCATTTGCGGTGTTACCGAGCCGAAGAGCTTGCCTTCTTCGCCCACAGCCATGGGAACGGAGATTTGCAATTCGGCCAGCTTTGCTGCTGTAAGTTCAGCTTGCTCCTTGGCGCGAGCCATTTTCTTGTCATATTGGCGACGCTCAATTTCCAAACGCTTTTCAGCACCCGGAGTGGCAAAGTACGCCATTTGACGCGGGATGAGGTAGTTACGGGCATAGCCGTCTTTTACCGTCACCAAGTCGCCGATGGAGCCAAGTTTCTCGATGTTTTGTCGTAAGATGATTTTCATGGCAATGTCAATTGTTATTCGTCAGTAATTCTAAACGGAGATCGGATCTGTGAGACCGGCTCTTAGAAGCGCTTGTTTGATTGCGGCGCTGTACCTTCAGCCTTTGCCTTGTCGAGTGCTACCTGGCGCTCTGCTTGAGCAATTGCGCGGGTTACGCGGAATTGACGGAGCTTGTCCGATAACTGCATGGTCAAGTGACGCAAAACATTGTCATCCAAGATAAAGAAACGCTCAAGCTGCGGAATGATGCTGGCAGCTGAATCGAAGATACAGTGAACGTAAAATCCGTTGAATTTCTTAGCGATAGGATAGCCTAGACGGCGACGTCCCCATTTGTTGACTTCGCTGATGGTACCACCGTGGTTGGTGATGTACTCGCTGACACGATTGATAACCTGCTCGATATCGTTGTCTTCGAGAGCAGCGTTAATAATATAGGTCGTTTCGTACTGGCGACGAACGCTCATGGAACAGACTCCTGTGGTTAGTGTTTTGGTTTTGCACACTATCCGGCAAACCGTGGTTTGGCGGAAGGATAACAAATAGAGATCACAAATATACGGAAAAGCTTGAATTGCGCAAATCCTGAAGTTCTGAAGGTCCGGATTGCGTAAATTGCAAGCCGTTTTGCCCCGAAAATGTTAGTAAAGGGCCAAAAAACGTCAACAATTCGGGTTTTTCAGCATTGGTACAGGTGTCTGACAATCCCGACAGTTCTTGAATCACTGCCTAGTACACAGCTATGAAACTCGAAGTATTTGACAACCCGCGTCCGAATCGAGACTACATCATAAGCCATGTGAATCCTGAATTCACGTCGGTGTGTCCGATAACCGGTCTCCCGGATTTCGCCACAATAGAGCTGACGTACGTGCCGGACGCACTCTGTGTGGAACTGAAGTCTCTGAAGTACTATTACTTGGAGTTTCGTAACAAAGGCATTTTCTATGAAGCCATTACCAACCAGATCTTGGACGATCTGGTTGCACTTTGCAAACCGCGTGAGATGACTGTTCGTTCTCAATGGAGCACACGTGGAGGCATTCACAGCATCATAGAAGTACGCTATAAAAGTGGAGATCGCGCATGATGACGCGTATCGCTAATGAATATCGCTGGGAGATGGGACATCGCCTGGTCTTTCACGAAGGTTTGTGCAAGAACATTCACGGTCACTCCTACAGTCTACGTATTCAACTCGAAGGGGAAGTCGATCAAAACGGAATGATCTTGGACTTCTATGATCTCTCAACCATCGTGGAACCAATCATCGATGAACTGGATCATAGTTTTCTGTGTGATGAAGGCGACAGCGTGATGATTGAGTTCTTTTTGAATAATCCGATGAAAGTGGTGGTCGTGCCTTTTGTCACAACAGCCGAGAATATTTGTTCGTGGATACTCGAACGCATCGTTGAAAAGCTCAAGCAAAACCCTCGTATCAGTTCAGTCAGTGCTCGTCTAAATGAAACCGAACGCGCCTGGGCTGAACGGACAATTGTTCTGCGGTAGACAGCACGCCGGCGATCCACCTCGAAACGATGCTACCGTGCATCGAGTGTTTCATCTCCAATGCAGTTCTGAATCGTAGTATGATTGCAGTGTGATTATAGTGTTATTATAGTGTTACTAAGGATATTGACATGTCTGTCCGTGTACGTTTCGCACCATCTCCAACCGGCTATCTGCACGTAGGCGGATTGCGTACCGCGTTGTATAATTATCTCTTTGCCCGTCACCATGGCGGTAGCTTCTTACTGCGAATAGAGGATACAGACCAGACGCGTTACGTTGAAGGATCCTTGCAGGATATTATCGAGTCGTTGAATTGGGCCGGTATACGGCCCGATGAAAGTCCGGACAACCCGGGAGACTGTGGTCCCTACATTCAGAGCGAGCGCACCGAACTCTATCGTTCGCATGCTGCCACGTTGATAGAAAAGGGTATGGCCTACTACGCTTTTGACACGGCTGAAGAGTTGGATCGTATGCGCGAGCGACAAAAAGCTGCGGGCATTGCTCCTCGCTACGATCGTTCGGTTATGCGTAACTCGTTTACGTTGGGACCCGACGAGACCGCGCGTCTGTTGTCGATCGGCGAACCCGCTGCAGTTCGCATGAAAGTGCCCATCAGCGGTGAAGTAAAGTTTCAGGATATGATACGCGGAACTATCGTGGTGCCGTGCAAAGACGTCGATGATCAGATTCTGCTCAAGAGCGACAACTTCCCGACCTATCATCTTGCCAATGTGGTTGATGACCACATGATGCGCATAAGTCATGTTATTCGTGGTGAAGAGTGGCTACCCTCTACACCCAAACACGTTCTGCTCTATGAAGGATTTGGATGGCAAGCACCGAGTTTTGCTCACTTGCCGCTCTTACTGAACCTCGATAAAACAAAGCTCAGCAAGCGTCAGGGTGATGTTGCAGTGCACGATTACATCAACAAAGGATACTTCAAAGATGCTTTTATCAACTTCATCGCTTTGCTGGGCTGGAACCCAAGTGGTGAACGAGAGATTTACAGCATAGAAGAACTCATCAAAGAGTTTAGCCTGGAGAACGTCAACAAATCCGGTGCAGTCTTCGACTTGAAAAAACTCGACTGGATGAATACGCAGTACTTGAAGCACTATGTCGAAAATGACATACAACGACTTGTCGATCTGGCCCAGCCCCAACTGCAGGCTCGAGGAACTCAGGCAGACGACGCTTATGTTGCTCGCGTTATTCGTTTAGTACACGAACGTATTGGCAACATCAACGAGCTGGCAGACTTCACTACCTATCTCTTCGGCGATCGCGTAGTTGATGCTGAGTTTAAAGACAAGACCTGGAACGAGCTGTCGGCCGAACGTCTCCATGAACTAGCCGACGTTGTTGAATCCCTCGATGCTTCAGCGTTCACCCACGATACGATTAATGCTGCCATCACAGCGTACTTACAATCGAAAGGGCTGAAGTTCAAAGACATCGCCAATCTCCTGCGCCTAGCCTTGACCGGAAAGTCAGTGGGCGCCGGTATGATGGACACCATGGAAGTGCTGGGTAAAGTGCGCTGTGTGGATCGGATGCGTAGTATGACAAACTAGGATGAGTCATTGTGAGTCATTGTGCATCATCATACTGCGTACTTAGCATGTTTTATGGACTTTTAAGATCGAAGCTGAAGTGAGATACGCTTCCTTTCTCTACGAAATTTTAGTTGAGTCAGTTAAACTATGATCACACGATATCTTCATTTCCTACTGAGCCTCGGACTGTTAGCTTTCTGTCTTTCCTGTGGAAGTAGCAGTTCATCGGTGAAGGGTTCAGGTGATCGCGTCGTGACGGATTGCATACGACCGAATATGAAAGAGGTTCGGGTACGCTGGGGAGATTGGATAGACTCAACAGATGTTTTGTCGGGCTACGAAATTGACGCCCAAGGACGATTGTTTAAATACTCTGCCTCCCCACATTCTCAGAAGTATTTGCGTGACTCAATCGGAACCGTTTCAAGGGAGCAACTGTGTATGTCGATCGACACAGTCCGAAAGACCTTCTTAAAGATTCAGACCCTTTGGGTGCACGCTCCGCACATGCGCTACGTGGAGTATCAGAACCCGGAGGCATCACTGAGTTTAAGGGCTGTCTGGGATTCTCGTTTTCAGACCTACGGTAGTCGTGAGTTTCGTGCTATCTTTGACTCGCTTTCCACTCTCGTTCCACCACGACGCGAATGAACGTACTCATAGTAGACGATAATGCTGATTTCTGTTCCACGCTGAGTGATATTATTCACTCCCAGGGATGGAATGCAACGACGCTCAATACGCCTGAATCCGCTATTGAGTATTTAGCCGCACATGCCGGACAAGTCCAAGTTCTTTTGCTAGACATAGAGTTCGATCATCGTTCAGCACTCAACGGTCTGGATATCCTAGCTCACTCTGTAAAGCACCATCCGGCGATCCCGGTCATCATGATCTCCGGAAAAGGAACAATTGAAACGGCAGTTCGGGCAACCAAGCTTGGCGCACTTAATTTCATCGAGAAGAGCACACTGTCCCAAGATCATCTCTTAGATGTCATTCGCAGTGCCGCGCAACGTTCCATTCAAAACTCGAAAATCGACGAGCTCATGCTGTTGATTGAGCAGCATGGAATTGTAGGGAAGAGCAAAGCCATGCAAGCTGTAGCCGATAAAATCATTCGCTACGGTCGCACAGAGCTCTCCGTCTTGATTACCGGTGAAACCGGTACAGGCAAGAAACTTGTGGCGAATGCGCTGCATGCAGTGAGTAAACGCTCGAAGTATAGTTGTGTAACGGTGGATATACCCAATATTCCCCGTGAGCTGTTTCAATCTGAGTTGTTCGGACACCTCCGCGGGTCTTTTTCCGGTGCGCTGTCGGACAAAAAAGGACTCTTCCATCACGCCAACCGTGGAACCTTGTTTCTCGATGAGATTGGTGACCTTCCGCTGGAATCGCAAGCATACCTATTGTTGCCGATCGAAGAGCGAATTATACGTCGCGTCGGCTCCATCGAAGCTGAATCTGTCGACATTCGTCTGATATCCGCTACGGATAAGGACTTGGTTGAATCGATGAAAAAGGGACAGTTCCGCGAGCAGCTCTACCACCGTCTACGCGAGTGCGAGATTTACCTTCCGAGTTTATCGGAGCGTCGCGACGACATTCCCTTGATCACAGAGCATTATGTGCAGAAACACAACCAAGAGCACAATGACCAAAAAGTGATTTCACCCTCGGCTCTGGAATATCTGCAAAACAGGGATTGGAACGGAAATGTCCGCGAACTCTCCTCTGTACTTCGGGTCATCCTTCAGACTTCTTCCAACGAGGTGATCGAGGTGAGTGACATTCACTCAGCTGCAACTTCTGCTCAAGTACATGATTCCCGAATTCCCGGGTCCATCATTTCGTTGGATCGTACACGTCGTGAAGACCTTGAGCGAGTCGACAAGTTAAAAATTGAGTCGATGCTCAAAACGTTTAGTGGTAATGTCAGTAAAACCGCTGCACAGCTTGGCGTAAGCCGCGAAACTCTTCATGTGAAGATTCGCAAGTACGGCATCAACGTTCATGAGTTCCGCGAACGTTAAGTCTACCTTTTGAAAGTCCGGCGCGGATTGCTACGCAACACCGGCATGTTTAGACAGTGGACCCGACGTAGATCGCATTACTTCTCGACCATCACTGTTACGGGACCCCAATTCACCAACGACACATCCATCATAGCTCCGAAGACGCCCGTGCTCACGCGCAGACCATATGCGCTGCGGAGCTGCTGAACGAACGTCTGGTACAAGGGCTGAGCGTGTTCGGGTCGCGCAGATTCGATAAAACTTGGACGAAATCCTTTTGAGCAATCACCGTACAGAGTGAATTGCGAGACGACCAAAATCTCCCGCGCCGTATCTATTGTCGACAGATTCATCTTCTCGTCAGCATCCGCAAACAAGCGAAGATTGGCGACTTTATGCGCTACCCAACGCGCACGATCTTCGTCGTCGGAGCTATGAACACCCAGCAGAACCAACAATCCTTCCTCTATGGAAGAGTGTAGCCGTGAATCGATGTGAACCGAGGCTGATCGAACTCTTTGAACGAGTGCTCGCATGATGATCCCTGCTTGGTGTGAAATTGGCTTGAGGTATTGCATTCCAATGCTGCAAAATACTTTCTGTGCACAAATAGTTCTGTGAGGATGAAACTAGGGTGTGGGCAAATACGTATGATCATTTATAAATTGACAAAGCATTCGGGATAAATCCTGAGGCTGTTGCCGGACTTTCATTCACTACTCATTAGAGGATTTATGTTTTTGATGGTTGTTGGTCTCATTGCCTTCGTTATCGGCTTTGCGTTGCGACGTGCGGACGCCAACCTGCATCGTTTTTCAGTACTGGCTCGAGTTGGAGGTTTGGCTCTGCTCGTGATTGGATTTTTCTTCTCGACCTTCCGACAAATCGACGCCGGAAATGTTGGTGTTTTAAAATTGTTTGGTCAAGTACAGAAGGATCGTGTGCTGTATGAGGGATTGAACTTGGTTAACCCTCTTTACAATGTTGAAGTAATGAACATTCGTCAGCTCAATTATACTATGAGCTCCGTCCATGATGAAGGCAACAAAGAGGGAGATGATGCAGTGCATGTTCGTTGCAATGATGGACTCGAAGTTGCGATCGACATGACTGTTCTCTATCGTCTAATGCCTGCCAAATCACCTGACGTGTTTCAACTTTTAGGTCCGGCCTTTGAAGAGCAGTTCGTTCGACCGGTTATCCGATCCCGTATTCGTGAAAGTGCTGTGTACTACTCGGCAACAGACTTGTACAGTGGCCGACGAGCCCAGTTTGAATCACAATTGCGCGATATGCTGGTAGATGACTTTCTTAAGAATGGTTTTGAGCTCAAGCAAGTCTTGATTCGAAATGTCGTTCTTCCTCAAACCGTTACCGAGAGCATTGAACGCAAGATCGCAGCTATCCAAGAAGCACAGCGCCAAGACTATGTGCTGGAAAAGGTTAAGAAAGAAGCAGAAATGAAGCGCCAAGAAGCTCAAGGTACTGCCGATGCACAAAAGATTCTAGCCTCCGGTTTGAGCGATAAGATCCTGCAGTTTGAAGCGATTAAAGTTCAGAAAGAACTCGTAAACTCACCAAACTCGAAGATTATCGTCATGGGTGGAAAGTCTACACCACTGATTCTTGACGCCAAAGGCTCGGAGTAAAACAGTATAACACGGGAAGATTGTCCTCCACAACTGCTGATACATCCTCCGTATTCCATGTAGAAAACACATTTCGCTTTGTTCTCAGGGCTATTGCGAAGCAATAGCCCTGATTCTTTATTGGAGAATCAGGTCTTGTGTTGTACTTTGCCATTCTTGTTATACCATTGAATTGCATGGCATGCCGCCTTCAACGAACAAGGAACGCGCACAACATTTTCTTGAACTAGTCTGTGCAGGGCGTGTCGACACTGCTTTTGCCGACTATGTCGCGTTTCGTTTCATCCACCACAATCCGTTTTACAAGTCCGACAGAGAGTCGCTTAAGGATGGTATGAGCGTTGCAGCCAAGCTTTTTCCCGAACGTACTATTTCAGTACGCAGAATCGTTGAGGAGGGTGGAATGGTTGCAGTGCACTCCGTAATGGTCCTTAAACCCGGACAACCCGAAATGATAACTGCGCATTTTATGCTGTTTGAAAACGAGAGAATCGTTGAATTGTGGGATCTGGGAATGCCCATACCGCCGGACAAAGTTAATGAACTGGGTATGGTTTAAACATCGTCACGACATCGTGATTCGTGAGTTTCCTGTGTAAACGACGATCGGATACTAGCTTGTTCTTTCGGTGAATCCTGCTTGCGGTCGTATAACACAAACCTAACTTTACCTAACCAAGCCAAACCAAACCAAACACTTTACTCGAGTCAAACCGATACATCACTTCTGTGTGTACTGAAGCGACTCATTGCCGGTTCAATCCCATATAATGCACGGGATAGTGTTTTGATATCAGATGCAATGGTAGTATAGCGCCGATAGGTCTTTAAACGAAGAACCCCTGCCCACAGGCGAGGGGTTCCCCGATCCTCAATTTATCGAGCGCACTAGTGAATGATGCATAGTGTGTGCTGCGAGGTGCGTCCGTTGTATTCAACCCGAAGCATGTACACACCACTCGCCAGCGAGGTAGTGTTTATCAGGTAGTTGGAGTGACTCCCCGCATCGAAACGTTGAACCAAAGCAGAGCACTGATCATAGATCTCAACTAGTCCAATACGATCCGAAGGGTCGGTGCCAACAATGCGTAGGTACTCTTGAGCCGGCTGCGGAAGAAGGCTGAACGAAAGGGCTGTATTTTCATTGGACACATCATCACTGATCGCACTCACATACTCCGCGCTAGTCGTCCGTGTTCCGAAACCGGCAAAGCTGATTTGATGTACACTGAGCAAAGAGCCTCCCGTATAACTCGGAGAGAAGTGCGAGTAGTAAATCATATGCATGGTCAGCTTTTGCGTTGTGTCAGTGCTGTACGCCATCGTATAGGTCAAATAGCTCACAACGCGAGCGACGTTGTCATACTGCAGTCCATGCGGAAGCTTTAAACTGCCATAGCCATCGACATAGGAGCTGTCAATGGCGGAGTACACGATACCTGAAGAACCGCTTACAACACCTGCAAACTCGTCTCTTAGACTTGATTGATATGACCGAGGAAATGTTGTGATCAATCGAGGATTTGACATGCGGTCGGTATCCGATGATGAGGCTGTACCATATGCTTCCATTTTGGAGTCATCCACATAGAAATAGGTGTATGCAATTGAACTCTGTTGAGTTTGCACCGCTATGTTTGCCTGTGGAAACAGTGACTGGGCCGGGGTGCCGGCTGCAGCCATGTATGTTTCTGTAAATACTGCTCCGGAGTCTGTTAATGACGTGTAATCCCACGTTGCATTTGGTCCGGCAGCACCGATGCTCACGGAAGCTACTCGAGCCGCTTGGTGACTAATCGTTCGTCCGACAGCAGGGACTATGGAACGTGTGATAATGGGACCTTCTGCGCATAGTTGGACGCCGGATGTCATGCCAACCAGTCCGACCAGAAGAGCGATGCGATAAAGAGTTTTCATAACAAGTGCTCCCATAAAGTTCAACAACTCAACTTTTTCAAAATCTTGTGACTCAACTGTGCCGGTGGAGCATCAGCTCACGGTTCAAAAGTCGAGCTACGCGGGAGCATACACTATGATTGAACTTAGGGTCTCGACTGATATTGATCAGTCCGACGTGAATTCAAAAATCTTGGCAGGGAGTGTTGGAAGAGAGTGTTGGAAGAGTACGTTGACGAAGATCGACGCAGAAGTGCCGGCCCCTAGTAATTGCGGCACAGATTCGTGCACCATGTGGAGAATTGAGAGGAAAGGACTGTCGGTGCTGATCAGGGTGTTCGTTACTACGATCCGATGAGGAAGATTTGACGTAGACTCAACACGAGGGTTACAAGGTTCAAGTGGATTTGCCCATTCCCGCGGATGTTTCGTATGCACTCCTCAATTCGTTCGAGGGCTGCATGGTAGTCGCGTTGAGCGTATGCGCCGACAAATTTCTTCAAGATCTCCGACTGATCTTGATTGATGAGGTGCACGTCCGATGCGCCGCTTTGTATCAACATGGCATCGCGAATCCAGATCATAAGCAAACTCAACATCCGCTCCATGTCGCCTTTGTCAGCATTCTGCGTCAACGCATCGAGCTTGCCAAGAATGTCCACGCGATAGTTTCCGCCGCGCATTGCTGAACGAAGCAAGTCAACGATGTCATTGCGCAACTGCTGCGTATCATCGTCCTGCAAAGACATTGCCGTTGAATAGCTGCCTTGAGAAAGTGACGCACAGAGTCTGGCATTTTGCTCAGACATCCCCACACGCTCGACTAGTGCTGCGCGTATGTCGTCATCGCTCAGTGGATCGAACTGAATTTGCTGACACCGAGAGAGAATCGTTTGCGGTAGCATGTCCTTTCGTGAGCTGCATAAAATCATTGTCACCCGCGGCTGAGGCTCTTCGAGAGTTTTAAGGAAGGCATTGGCAGCCTCCATCGTCATCTGCTCAGCTTCGAAAAACACGATCACTCGATGGCCACCCTGACTTTGACTGAGTTGAACGGATTTCTTCAACTCACGGATGGATGCAATGCGAATCTGTGAGGCATTGGCCATGGAGACATTGTGATACGGGTTCTCCGCCTTCAGCTGTATCTGCTCCTGTAATTGTGCCAATTGCTCTTCGCTAAACTTGCCTATTGCACTGTCATCATCGGAACCGCTGCCCTTACCGGCGGGCAGAGCGAATATGAGCTTCAAGTTGGGATGTTGTAAATGCGAGAACTGCAGACATGAACGACAAGTGCCGCATGCTTCAATAGTGTCTGCGCTTCGAAGCGGAGCCTCGCAGTTCAGACACTTGGCAAGTTCCAGTGCCATGGCATCTTTGCCTACACCTTCAGGTCCCCAAAAGCAGTAGGCATGCGCTACACGTCCGCTAAGCAATGCTCGCTGAAGATTGTCTTTCGCACGTTCTTGTCCTAAGACGGTCGACCACATAGGCTCTTTTTAGTACAGTTTCGCTCTCTACGTATGCTTAAGCGTGAAAAGAATCAGCATGGACGTGTAATCCGGCACATATGTCGACACCGGTGAACATCTGACCACGCAGTGTTGACACAAGAGTACCGGAAATGGGATGTTTGCAGACATCACAGTGAAGCAAACTAGCTCAGCGCAGGTTTTTAGGGTAGGTGAAAATGGAGGATGGGGAAAGATTGAGTTGAGCTGTTTCTCGCCGGAACAGCTTGAGCACAGAATAAAGTCTGATGAGATCAACATCGCAAGCGGACTTGAGCCGGACTGAAGCTTGATCAAAAGGCTGTCTACGCTCCTCGTGGTGCTCAGAGAGAGCGAACGCTCTACAACCCGAAGGTCATAGAGCGCCGACAGGTGCTCTCTCTGTTTTTGTCAAGATTCAATGAACGATTCGGACTAGTACTTTCTTCTTGCTCGTGTTGCTGAACAGTGTGAAACTTTAACAACAGCAATCAGGTCCACAGCAGTCTTTGGCACTCAGTGGCTTTTCAGCGTACACCGTAATGCTAAATATACCGGTTTCTGAATTGCGATAGCGCAGCATACTTTCAGCATCTAGGTAGCGATTCAGAATGTCGTCCGGTAACTCAATGGACTTCTCACGATTGATAACGATGTTGACGAATCCGGCAGCGTCAATCAAACGCAGGTATTCGTCTCGCTGAAGAGCTCCGGAAACGCATCCGGCGTACATTTCCGCGTCTGTTCGTAGTGCTTCCGGCAGTTCGCCTTTGAGTACCACGTCCGAAATGGAGAAGTGTCCGCCGGGTTTCAGGATTCTGTACACCTCACGCAGTACAGCTGCTTTGTTGGGTACTAGATTTAGTACGCAATTGCTGACAACCACGTCCGCGCGATCTGCCGCCATCGGAATGTCTTCAATATCACCTTGGCGAAACTCGACGTTGTTGAACCCAAGCTTGTCGGCGTTGATGCGGGCTTTGGTGACCATATCGGGTGTGAAATCGATGCCAATGACTTTGCCCTGTTCACCAACCAGTGCTCTTGCCACAAAGCAATCATTGCCTGCTCCACTTCCTAAATCTACAACGGTATTTCCTTCACGGATTACGGCAAACTCGGTCGGTATGCCACAACCCAGACCCAAGTCCGCGATCTCTTGATAACCCGGAACGCGCGTGTAATCGTCACTCATAATTGAATACACTTCGGTTGAGCAACCTCCCGCGCCGCAACAACTGCTGCGATTGGTTTCAAGATCCTGGTGCGCTATCTCGGTGTACTTTTCACGCACCATGTCTTTAAGTTCTTGGTCAGTCTTCACATTAACTCCTTATCGTAATATTACGATGAATAGAATAAAAAAATATGTCTAACAACAGCGCTCGCGCTCAATGAGTTGCACACTTAGCATCTGTTCTAAGACTTTTCTCGCCTTGTTCCACTCGACCGGGTCAATACAATAACAAATTTTGACTCCTTCGATTTCTCCGCGTATTAGGCCGATGGCTTTTAATTCTTTTAGGTGTTGCGAGACTGTGCTCTGCGACAGTGGCAGTTCGTCCACGATGTCGCCGCACACACATACCTGCTTCTTGAGTAAGAGGTTGAGTATTGCAATCCGCGCCGGATGCGCCAGTGCTTTGGCATATCTGGCGAGTTCGTTCTCGCTTGAACTGAAGTGATCTGTTTTTGATGCTCCCATACCTATCGCAATATTACGATAAATAGTTCGACGACGCAAACAAAAAGAAAAAAGCGCTGAAAACAACGGGTTTGATGGATTAGATCTGAGCTGAGAGCTGCAGACCGGGACGGCCTTCGGCCGGACCATTGTAAAGAGTCTTTTGTGAAGGAGAGGCTGTCTTCCTCGTCTTGGTGCTTAGCGAGGAGCGTATTGCAGACGATGCAGTTTAGAATACAGTCCGTTTTTGGCGAGGAGTTCATCGTGACGACCTTGTTCGGCGATCTCACCATGGTGCAAAACGATGATGCGATCTGCACGTTGGATTGTGGAGAGACGGTGCGCGATGACGATAGACGTACGGCCTGCAAGTGTCTTCGCTATGGCTGCGTCAATCAATTGCTCTGTCTCGGTGTCGATGCTTGATGTGGCTTCGTCCAAAATCAAGATCTCAGGATCACCGACAACAGCTCGGGTAAAGGAAATGAGTTGCTTTTGACCGGTAGACAGTGTCGTGCCGCGTTCCATGACTTGGGTATCATAGGCTTGCGGCAATGCGTCAATGAACTCAGCCCCAAGTGAGCGCGCCACGCTTTGCATGTGTTCTTCGCTGATCTCTTCACGTCCCATCAGAATGTTCTCGCGTACAGAACGTGAAAAGAGGAAGACGTCTTGAAGAACGAGAGCAATACGACGACGATGTGCCTCTGCATCGAGGTCATGCAATTCAATACCATCAATTGTAATGTGTCCACGCTCATAGTCATAAAAGCGACACAACAAGTTGATCAAGGTACTCTTTCCGGAACCTGTCGCTCCGACGATTGCGACCATCTCTCCCTTGTTAACGCTAAAACTAATGTTGCGTAAGACGTCCCGCGAACCATCATAACTAAAGCTCAGATCTCTAAACTCGATACTGCTCGAAAAGGGGGCAAGTTTCGCTGAGCTTATGGTTTTGTCGTGCGGAACCGCTTCGGTGTCCAGTAGTTCGAAAATGCGTTCCGAGGCGGTCACGGCACTTTGTAAGGTGTTGTACTTCTCCGTTAGGTCGCGCACGGGTCTGAAGAACATTTCTGCGTACATCACAAAGCTGACGAGAGTCCCAATAGTCATAAAGCCGGAAAGGTAGTGTCCGGCCGTGTACCACAACACGGTACAGATAGCGATCGACGACAATAGCTCGACAACCGGAAAGAAGACCGCATAGTAGGTGATAGATTTTATTTGCAAGCGCGTGTGTTCAACGTTGACGTCATCGAAGGTCTTGGACTGCGCTGCCTGTTGATTGAAGAGCTGCACAGTAACGACACCGCTGACGTACTCATTTAAAAATGAGTTCATGCGGGCAACCTGGACTCGTATTTGTGAATAGACAACGCGTACTTTGCGTCGGAAAATTGTGGCAGCTGTCAACAAGAAGGGGACCACCATTATGGTGTACAAGGCCAATTGCCAGTTGATGCTGAACATAAATCCCAAAATCCACGCAAGGACCAACACATCGCTGAAAATGAGAACGACACCGGATGAAAAAAGCTCATTCAAAGCCTCGACGTCGTTCGTCACACGCGTAACGAGTCGTCCCACCGGTGTTTTGTCAAAGTAGCGCAAACTCATAGCCTGGATGTGGTCGAAAACGACCATGCGGATATCCAACAATGCGCGCTGTCCTACCCACTGCATCAGAAAAGTCAAGCCGAACTGCAGGACACCCTGCGCGATGAGCACCGCAAAAATCAGAAGACAATGAAGGAGAAGGCCTTCGCCGTCATCGGTTTTTATGTACGAGTCGATTCCCATTTGAACCAAGCGCGGACGCAGTGGTCCGAGAGCGCTACTTGCAATGGAGATAACGAGACCGAGGAAAACCCACTTGCGGTAGGGTCCCAAGTATCGTAAAAGTCGTCCCAAATAACCATAATTGGGCTTGTTTTCCGTGCTCTCGGTCTGAACTGCCTTTGCCAACGCCGTTTTTCCTCGTTACTCGTTCGTGGGAAGATGCAAACTACGGGTAATGAACGCAAGGGCAAGGGATGGATGCGGTAGAGTTGTGCACAGGTGCAAGGCGGCACTCGTGGAAGTGAGTAACCTGATGCATGGAGCCTTCGCGCTGTTCACCGTATTCGTACGGTTCGCACTCTTTCTCTCTTGATTTTTAGTCTTCCTTATCTCCGCTTCTCGAAGTAGGAGCACTCTACGTGGTATTTGTTGTATTCGATGTCCAGTTTGAACCGCGCCAAACGTTTTGTGTATAGGGGGTATCGGTGTGCTAAGTCCATAGCTTCCCGTGCCCTCCGTCATTGACTTCTTCATCACCTTTGTTTGGAGCGCGCATGAATTCAAACCCAATCTCGTCACGAGGTCCTTTAGAAAAACGCAGTAGCGACAACTCCTTTGCTCCACGCACATCGAAGGCACAGGCTTTGGGAAAAGCTACGTTTAAACCGCTGTTTCTAGTTTATGAGTTCTTATCAACTGTGTATGGTGCTGTCCTCGACGCAGTCTTGCTCTTGTATAGACAGTCATGCACTTCTCTTTCCGACTTGTTGAGATGCAATGGTTTCGCTGTCTTCTGTCGGACAGTCCGTCGAACTCCGGTAGTGTTAGTTAAGGGTTCAGTGCATCTGCGTAGAAACGTGTATCGTCGTCGAGATTTGAGAGAGGAGTTTTATGGTATGCGCGCGCTCCGCGCTCGCCGATTAGATGACTATCCTCTTGTCGGGATACGAACGATGAGACTCAGGTTGTGTGTCGTTTTTGTGTTTTGTGCCTGCGCCGGCTACCTCAGAGCCGACGCTCCTCGCATCGAATGTCCGGCGAACAGCACTTTAAATTGTCGGCAGGCAGTCTTTCCCGTTGCCCGGTCTCTGGAAGAATTTGAGCAGCAAGGCGGACTGGTCATTTGTGACGACAGTTTCGTTAGTGATTTTCGGTGTAGCGCTCAACGCATTCGTCAGCTCGCTCCAAAGATTAGCGAGATTACACGATACTACACAGCCACAACCTTCCAACTCGAGCAATCAACCGCACTGCAAAGCATTGTCGTTGATGAATCGCGCGCTATGTGCTCCGCTCTATGTCAGGACTTGACCAAGCAAAGTCATGATAAGGTTCTTGGCGGTGGTGAAGAGCGTCTGATAGCGCTCGAAGAGATGTTTGTGCCGTTCGGCGACATCGACAGTTGCGCACCTTTACTTCCGACAAAAAACTACGTTCTGCATCTTGGGTATGCGAAGATCGCTGAGCTCGATCCGTCGATGTTTGACGCCGGTTTTGAAGATAACAGCGGTGAGCTCTGGGTTCGTGTTGAGCCGTCGTCGCTCTCCATTCTCGACGCCGGCTTGCATCAGGTCTTTCTCCAGGCAGAAGACGCCGCAGGCAATTCCGCGCGGAGCTTGGCCTATGTGTATCTCGTACTCGATGATAGCTCTTCACAACAGCAGGTTGAAGTTGATGAAGTGCTGCCGCAAGGCAAAGTTGATGTGGACAGCGCGCAACACGACAACTTCTATGAACTCCCTAACGAAAGGCTTTTTAGTACAGGTTCAGATTCTTCAGCATTCGCAGATGTACCACCTGCACTCGCTTGCGGCCTAGCTCCGAATCCATTTCATGAAAAAACTACATTACTGTGGAACACTGTCGAGTGCGACGGATGCCTTAAGTCCTCTGAACAGCAGGTCTGCTGTAATGCGCCGACGTCGGCGCCGGCTGCAACAGCGTCGATTAGTGTATTTACCCTTGACGGCAAATGTGTGTGCACATGCGAGGCTATTGTTGGTCGAGAATACACCTTTGGCGAGGGGCTTAACCCCGGAGTGTACCTGGTGCATGTTGAATGCGGCATGCGACAATGGACTACGTTGTGTACGAAATGTCCATAAGTGCTGTTGAGCAATGAAACTCTTACGGTGAGGAATTGAGGAATTGACGTTTTTTCGTTGTTTAGAGAGGTCACTGCAAGTCGGCAGATGGTTGTGTCTCAAGACCTCAGGGTCTCACATTGTCTTGCGGACACCGTTGGTCTTTTTCGAAAGTGGTCGACGGTGTCTCTGTGTATGCCGGAATTTTTTTCAAGCTCAGGGTAGACCGAGAGCATCCATGGATGGCTTTTCATAATCGCCATCCTCAGCGGGATAACGTAAAACCGATTCGAAGGATCCTCGGGCTTTTGCGAGCGACCACACCAGGCTTTCTCCGGCCGGTAGAGTGGGAGACTCTTGTAGGTAAAACGGATCGGTATAGGCTTCGTCGATATTGCAGAGACGCCATCCTTTTTGAACGAAGTGTTCAAGGAGGTCTTGCAGAAATAGTGCTGCTGCCAGATTGTGGTGTAGCAATATGACGTGTTTGATTTTGCGTCCACTGAGTTGTGTTGCTACGGAGTCATAGAAACATGCACGCTCAAACAAGTGATTAATGTAGTAAGAGCGAAAACCTTGTAGATTCAACAAGGAGTCCTGTCGCAGTGCCTTCTCCAGGCGAGAGCTGACATACCAGTCCGATGCATCTATGCTGACATGTGCATTACGGTATTCGTGATCTTTTAGGTATGCACGAAGACTATCGACTTTTGCTCGACCGGAACCTTCTTTGAGATAGGGGAAGCGGATGAAATGAGGTGTCTGTCTGAAACTTGGGTATGCAGAGAGCAGTCGTTCGTTCAGAACGAGTTCATGAACGAAACTATCCAACCGAATACGACTCGACCCATAGTTGGAGTGATAATAGGTATGATTTGCTAGGACATGACCATTGTCGGACCATTGCTGCATGATCTCCCGTCCGCGAGGTGAGTCAAGCTGCACACCCTTAACGCACAGCATTACTTTCAGTGAGTATGAAGCCAATGTCCGAATTAAGCTGTCGTTCCAACGCTGCGAAGTCCAACCGGGAAAGGAGGCTGTCGAGCCGTCGTCGAAGCTAAATGCAATACAAGGTCTCGCGGAATCTGCGTTGAGAGCATTGTTTTGTCTCGAGTTATGTGCAGCAGGTTCCGGGTGCTCTTGCGCAGTACAGAGAGAACACAGGGCAATGCCAAGAACGATCAGTGCGCTCGTTGATGCACGAAAGGTGAAAGCACTAAGCTCACCTAGGCTTCCGATGCCGGTCTTTAGTGTCATACTAAGGAAGTGGTCATTTGTGGATTGTGAAGCTAAGGATTAATACCATGCTATGACGTTCACATTCAAGCGCTCGCCGTCCGACAGCGGTCTCATCGAATAGAGCAGCGGAAGAGTTGTCATCAATTCGAATTCTGTTGATGACAAGCTCGTGTCAAGAGAATAGCATACTACTCGGGTTTGTTCAGAAGGCAAAGTGTCGTCTCAAGCTCGCAACTCCGGTCCACTGTGTGAGAGATTTGTGTGTCAGATGCGCACGTGCTTTGAAACTTACTCGTAGGCAAGTATTCGGTTGTACACGCACAGAACGTCTTTAATGATGTCCAAACCAGTTTCGTGCTTGCTGCATACAGTCTTCAGAATCACAGGGTTGGTCGACGTTGATGCCACTTGAATAGGGTTCAAGAAAGCGGTCGCGCTCATATGCCGTTAGCAAGCGAAGTCGTGAGGAGTCTCTCATTACGAACTCTTCGACTCTCGACGTGACTCCGGCGCTACGCGATCCAAAGAATTTCGCGCCTGCAATTGAACTGAAGGCACGTGCCAGCACCTCACCGGCGCCGGCGGTAGTTCCCGAGATTAAAACAGCAATCTGCGCTTTGGGATTCACATGCACCAAAGGCGGAGTCGCCAAAGTGCTCCGTCGTTCTATCGAATCCCAAGAGCAGCGTCCTTTTACAATCCTGCGCGTGTGACTCATTGAATGTGCACGCAGACTATAGCCTTGAACCCCATCACCCAGAACGCTACTCATACAGCTCAAAAGTGTGTTTGCATGGTGTCCTTTACAGTCGCGAAGGTCCAGTATTAGACGACTAAACGAGGCAGATCGGATGGACTTCACAGCCGCCGAGAAATCCGTCATGTAGCGCTCGAGATCTTCCGTTGTCGACGCAAGACACTCACGAAGAGCAATGTAGAGCGTACCCGTTGAGAGAACCCTGATGACAACCGGGGAAGAGGAAGAGTCGTTTGATGGTTGCGGGCTTCTAAACTCCTTGCTCAGTAGCTGTGGGTATTGTTCTGCGCGAGATTCCGCGTCACGATCCGCAAGCTCAAGGACACCGGGTTGTAAGACCATACGAGTTGTGGACTGCAAAGGCTGCTTGTTGTTGAGTACCGTTGGAACAAAGACGCAGGACTCCGTGTTAAGATGAGGGAGCGCATACTCCGACAGTACCGGGTAACAATCCTGAATGTTCTGGCTGTATCGACAAATGAAGAGGGTGCGTGCCTGTACATCGGCAAGAAGTGTGCTATCACTCAGAACAGCGTAGCTGCGTATACAGTGGAAGACGTCCTGAAGATAGTTTCGGACTGCCACAGGAGCTTTAGTGTGTTCTTCCAAGCGGGCAGTGATGTCGAATTCGTCCAACCACAAGTCAGCTCGGCCCTCGAGACGACCAACAATGCGCAGGGTGGCATCATTGTCGTCAGCGATAATGCCGAGATCCAAGGGTATCCAATCAACGCCATCCATTGAACGAATGATCTGAGAATGCGTGCAAGTGATCATGCCGTTGTTGTCCAACAACTCTGTTCGAAGCGATACACTGTCTCCAGCCTGACGCAATCGAGCAAAACACTTCATACTGAATCGTAAGGGGAGGGGCGTCGTAAAAGGCATCTCCATGACGCATTCAGCTGCGCTAGAGTCGAGGTTTCGAAAGTGTAAGCTCTTGCGTCCCCGCAGTGCAACTGCGCTGTCAATTTCAAGGTTTGCATTTCCCATTTGGAGATTCCATCTTCCGACGCGATTTGGACTCAAGGGAACGCTGCGTTCGAAGTCACCGTTTGGGACAAATATCTGCGCTGATGCGGTGCAGGCGAAGACAATAAACAATACAAAGGCTGAGACTATGTTCATGGACAAGCACTAACGTTTATAACTGAGCACTTTCGAAAATAGTCGATTTGGGGCACTATGGAGTGTCGTCCGAACTGCTTGTAGGAAAGAACACAGGATCTTCAGATCAGAGAGCCGACCGTCGGCTGATCAGTAGTTCTGACTCATTCAAGCACTATCAGATATGGACTTCGGTTGCCGGAGGACTTTCTACATTTTACGTGTACTCAATCCAAACTCTGCATATTCTCAGTCCAAGCTCTGCATAATCTTAGTCAAAACCGGGTTTGATGCTGAAGCATTTGAAAACGAGCTGAATCACGAAGAGGCCGGAGACTTTGAAAAATCGCATTTGAAAGGTGCTTTATGAACAATTATGCTGTTGTAATAGGACAAAAACATATAAAATGTACGTATGTTTGTAGTGGACATAGAGTTAGTCTTTTTTAGTCGTCACTGTGGAGGACTTAAAAATGACACACATAACTTCCTCTCTACTATTTCGTCTTGTATCCATTGGCATGGCAATCGTGCTTCTATGGAACAGCGGATGTTACAGCTTGCACCGCAAGCTCGTCTCTCCTCAAAACACTTCCGAGATCAACCCTCAGGTAAAGCCCATCTTAAAAGCACATCTCTACAACGGTGAAGTGTGGGTGTACAAGGAGTTTCAGCTTGATAGTCTGCACTCCCGAGTGATTGGCGAGGCTTCAAAATTTACTGCGCTTCGGGTTGCAATCGCACCAACCACTCGCTTCGACACGTTGGACTTTTCACGCGTTGCGCTCTTTGAAACAAATAGTGCGCAGCTTTCCAGTGGATTTACTGCGCTGCTGGTTGTGGGAATGGCGATTGGCGCATTCGGACTGGTCTGCATTGTAAATCCTAAAGCCTGTTTTGGTTCATGCCCAACAATGTATACATGGAATGGCACCGAGTGGAAGCTGCAAGCAGAGTCTTTTTCGAGTTCGATTTTGCCCGCTTTGGAAGAGAGCGATGTAGATGCTTTATATGATGTCAAACCGCTAAACTCGGAAATCGTCATTCGCATGAAGAATGAAGCCTACGAAACTCACGTGCTTCGTTACGTAGATGTGCTTGCAGTGGAACATGATGCAACAGAGCAGGTTTACTACAGCGGTACAAATGAGTACATTGTGGGACAAAACATTCACGAAGTTCTCAACGCCCGCGCTGAAGAGGGAGATGTTCGGGAGCTGCTCTTGAAAAAAGATGAATTGGAACGAAGCAGCAGTGCCGATTCCTTAGACCTGGCTACGAAAGAGACAATAGAACTCGATTTCTTAAACTCTAATCATGACCCTAAGGCCTTGGTTTTGGGATTTCGACAATCGTTAATGTCGACCTACCTGTTCTATCGCACCTTGAGCTACATGGGAAAGAACGCCGGAACTCACCTCGCAGCCCTGCAGCGAAGCGACAATCCCGGTGCCATGGTTCAGTCCATACGGCGCGTCTTAGGCGATATCGATGTCGAGATGTACGATGGACAACGCTGGAAATCCTGTGGTCAAATCTTCGAAGCCGGTCCCATAGCTCACAATCAGATGGCCCTGCTTCTGCCGAAGAACACCAACCCGCTTATCAAACTACGTCTACGAGTCGCAAAAGGTTATTGGAGAATAAACTCAGCTGAACTCGTGGATGTACAGCGCGTAGCTCGAGAATCGAATGCCGATAGCTCGGTGCATCGCATACACCCTCAAGACATTAGTCGAGGCACGGTACACTATGCTGCTCTTGTAGAGAAGATGCGCACACAGAGTGCGCCTCTTGTGACTGTTTCAGGTGATGCCTATGATTTGCACTACACACTCCCGAGTTCAAAGAGCTCTAAGCAGTTCTCGTACTTTGTCGATGCAAAAGGGTATTATCTAGAGTGGATTCGCGAGCAATGGATGGGAGAAGAGTCGGATCGTAAAGTGGCGCAATTGTTTTTAAGACCGGCTGATTACATTCAGTCGGAAACAAAAGCCTTCAAGCGAGTTGAAGCGGACATGGAACAAACTTTCTGGAGGAGCCGTGTACCAGCCGAACCATAGTTTTCGCAATCTGCTCTTCGCCTGCAGTGCGGGTCTACTGCTCAGTAGTTGTGCCGTCGTGCATCCTCCGGATACATGGAAAGAGCCAACTGCGAAAGAAGCTACCACGACCGTGTATGGTTCATTCGTCTATATCGAAGGCGCCAGACCTCGCGATAGCCAACGTGAGTGGTCTATACAGGGCGAGCTCATTGCAGTTCAAGATTCATCAATTGTCGTCGCTACGGCAGACAGCACCGTTGTCGTACCGGATTCGATCGTCTACGTTGCTCGACTCGCAGTTACAGAGAATCATGCCGGTAGCTATCCCTTAGTGGGGCTTCTTATGATGGTAGGTTCTCCTTGGGTCAATGGCGCTTTTTGCGTCATAACGGGAACCGCATCGCTCCTTACCGGTTTGATTTCAAATGTGGCCGGCACAACCGATGGCCATCCCGGAACGAGTTCCTTCCTCACCGGTATAGAACCGACGTGGTGGCAAGAGCAGAGGAAGTATGCGAGATTTCCCGCCGGGCTGCCGACCGGACTCCGGCTCCGATCGATTAAAGCATTCGCTCCCGGAGAGCAACCAAGCTCACAATAGTGTTCGAACGCCTCGCATGACCTCGTACTGACTTGAGCACATCGTACTACATCGTACTACATCGTACTACATCGTACTACATCGTACTACATCGTACTACAAAGCAGTAGCGGACGCAACCCACCAGTAAATACAATTTCGCATAGTAACAGCTTAACTCACATATGGTAACACTGAGCCGGCGCGCCTCGTTCTGCGCCACTCCGGTGGTCTGCCTTGTGACCCTATGGACCGAATTCATTCGGAGGAGGCATTGTCGTGGAATTGATTTGCACTACATTGACTTTGCGCAAAGAATGTTGGTATCACACTATTGCTATGAAAGGTATACGATGCGAAGCATGAGCATACTCATTCGGTGTTCCCTTGCAATTGTGATGGGTCTTAGCACATTACAGCAGTGCGATGCGCAGAACTACGACCGACTTAAAGTCCTTGGAAGTTCAAAGTACGGAACAGCTACCGCCCTGCTGCAGAACCACCAAAACTTAACTGATATCACAACAGACGCGCAGGGGAATGTTTACATAGTCGGTTATGGATTCTCAGGAGAAACGACACCCGGCGCCTTTATGACGACACATACAGCGAACGGAACCGTGTTCGTGGCGAAATTTAATCCAACGCTTACTACAATGCTGTGGGGCACATACCTCGCAGGGAATTACTCCGATTGTTCAGGTTCAATAGCAGTTAACTCTGCCGGTGAAGTTTTGATAACCGGAACTACGGCGTCACCGAGTTTTCCCCTCACGGTTGCAAGTGATCAACAGTATCTGAGCCAAAGTGCTGCTTGCAACTTTGTAGCAAAGCTGAATCCTTACGGTTCTCAGCTTGTATTTAGTCGCTTACTCTCACGAACAGCAGGCACTACCTATCATTCCACAACTAATTACGGTGCAGTAACTGCACATGCCTCTGTGAGCGCTGTGTTTGACGCAAATGGTGACATCGTGGTGGTGGGAGGTTGCACGACAAACTTCCACACCACAGCAAACGCCTATCAGTCCACCAACGCCGGTGGTACTGACTGTTCGCTCACGAAGCTTAGTTCGAACGGTACGGTTCTCTACTCAACCTATATAGGTGGTACAGCGTCGGATGAACCGCGACGTATCCTGTCAGTCGGCAATACCATTTACATTAGTGGACGCACACTCTCCACAAGCTTTCCGTTCGTGACAAACAAACCGCCTGACGGCTCGTATGACGCTTTCATCATGAGCTGGAATAACGGGACAAACCCCACTCCTCAGGCAGGCTACGCTATCGGTGGATCAGGAACAGAGGATGCAAACGGTCTGGCGTATAGCACAAGCACCAACAGCGTGCTACTTTGTGGCTATAGTAGCTCGTCAAACTTTCCTTGGACAGCACAGCTTCTTCCAGCAGCGGTAACAGGTGGTTTTGTGAGTTCTTTATCACCTGGGCTGACATCTTTGAATTTCACCACGATGATCGGAGCGACTGTTAGACCAAGTCAAGTTGCCGCTCGATCCAATGGTGATTTCTATGTGGTGGCCAGTATGATGAATACAAGCTCGCTTATACCACTGTCCTCGACCGCGATCAAGAGCACATCGCAAAACACTGACGGGGTCATTATTGGTTCATCACCAACCGGTCAGCAGCTTCGATACGGTAGTTTTTTCGGAGGCTCAGGATACGAGAGCTGCTGCGCGCTTGCTTTGAACGAATCCAGTGCGTGTGGTTTTCGTATTGCCATGTGCTTTGACCAGATAACGTCGAAGACGGATTTTCCGGTGAGCACCGGTGCGTATCGGGGAAACAATTGTGACTGTTTTAATACCGGTATGGTTGTCTTTGGTGTTTCCCATCCGGATACGCTGGTTATAAGTCAAGGCACACATTGCGGCGAGTACCTCTTTAGCACTTCAACCTCACCAACGCCTACTTGCGACCTCAGTGGTGTCAGTTGGAGTTTTGGCGATGGTACGAATTTCACGACGTTCAGCAGTTCAATAGCACACATCTATCAGAAGAATGGTACCTACCATGTGACGATTCGACAAATTTATGGTGGCACCGATACCGCATACATCGACACAACGATTGTTGTGAAGTCGCAACCCGTTGTGAGTGTGAATCCAAAAACGAGCTACATCTGTGCAAAGGATAGTGGGGCAATTGTTCAAGCCAGCGGAGCTGCGAAATACATCTGGTCGCCCGGTACAGGTTTGAGTGACTCGACCATTGCGAATCCATTGATTCGTCCGACGAAGAGTATGCGTTACGTGGTGCGAGGCATCAACCCGGACGGTTGTTTTGCGGAGGATACTCTCCAAGTCTACGTCGTTAATGTCAATGCCAAACTAAGTTCCGATACGGTAATCTGCGCCGGCTCTTCGGTGTCGATAAAGGCATCGGGAGCTACGTCATACTCTTGGTATCCGGCAAATGGACTCAACACTACCAAAGGTTCGACTGTTGTTGCGACACCTCAAAGCTCAACCTACTATCATGTGGTAGTTTCAGATGCGGCCTGTGTTGACACCTTGCACGTTCGAGTTGGGGTTAGTCACGCTCCGCGCTTCGTCATGAACCCAGGACCAATTTTGTGCACCGGCGGCACGACACAGCTCGGCTTGGTACTAACAGCCCAGGATTCTTTGGACACGGTCGGTATTCGTTATGCGTGGACTCCAACGAGCACAATGCTTAACCCAAGCTCTGCCAACCCTACTGTGAGTCCGTTGAAAACGACGACATACTACTGCGTTGTATCGAATGCCTTCGGATGTTCCCGTCGCGATAGTGTGGTTGTCAAAGTGCAAAACTCTTTGGATCTGCACGTCCAAGATGAACGCATCTGTTGTCGAGGAGGAAGCATCCAACTTATAGCAAGCGGTGGTGCGCAGTATAGTTGGTCGCCTACCACCGGACTCAGCGATCCCTTGTCTGCTTCACCAATCTGTAGTCCATTGGTAGACACAAAGTACACCCTCATTAGCTGGAGCGGCGATTTTGGTACAGCTACGTGCCGAGACACAGCTTTCGTTCACGTACGAGTCTATGATTTTCCCACGTTGAGAGCTTCACGAGACACAACGGTCTGTCCGAACTCAGTCGTGGTGCTGAACTGTCGCCTCGATTCAAGTATGAGTGACCCAACTCTGCGCTACGAATGGCGCACACTTGGTGATTCGTTGTTGAATACGAGTACGGCTGTGGATGTGTCGCCGATTTCAACAACAGAGTATGTATGCACTGCCCGTAATGCAGACGGATGTATTAGTCGAGACACCGTGCGAGTTACCGTACGCAACATTCTTCGTTTCAGTATTAATCCGCAAGCTGACGTCCTACCGAATCAGAGCTTTCATCTGTCAATCGTGCAACCACAGGCTTCAATCACATACACCTGGTATGATGCACAAGGTAAAAAGCTAAGTGTGGGTGATAACTACTATACGAAGCTCGACACATCATCATGGTTTTACGTGCATGCTCAAGAGGGCGGCTGCGATGCCTGGGATTCAATCTATGTTCGGGTAGTCGCCTATGCACCTGTCAAGGCTTGTCAAGCGCGGTCGGCCTGCTTTGGGGACAGCGTGCTGTTGTACGTTGTTCAAGCTAAAACAAGTGCCGGCTACTCGTGGATCGACCGAGATACAACATTCAGTAGCTCCGGTGATTCTATTGTCGTAGCTGCTGTGAAATCAACCGTCTACTATGTACGTGAGCAATATGGACACAATGAGAGCACGGACTCGGTTGCGTTGACCGTATACAACCGACCTCAGGTTCAGGTGCATGACACAACGGTATGTGAGGGCAGTACTTTGGATGTGGTCGCAGAAGATTCAAGTGTCACTGATCTCCTTGAGTGGTTTGATGAGAAAGGAACGCTGGTTTCACAAAACAGAAGTCTTCGCATCGAATCTGCCGCAGCGCGTAGCTACGTCGTTCGAGCGCGATCACTCCAAGGGTGTACGAGCACGGACACGCTGCTGGTTTCTGTCATGCCTCACGCTACGGTGCATCTTCAACTTCGAGGAGCTGATACGATATTTATTGGCGCTCCTACTCAACTATGGCTTGAAGCATCCGCAGATCGCCAGCTCAACGGTCTTCGCATCCGTACTCGTGTGACGATGCCGGCTGAGTTGCTTCAGTCCTCTCTGACGCAGCGCATCGGCTCCGAGGCGGTATGGAGTATCGACACCTTGGTCAATCTTTCTCAAGCTGCGACACGCATCGGAACCTTAGACGGAATGGTTCTCATTAGTCATGAGCCTCATGTGAGTGTACGTCTCGATAACTCTTCTATCTCACTTGATACACGGTGTTCCTCGATTCGTGAAGACTATCTTCAGCTGTATGTGAAGGAGATCTGCGGTGCAGACTTGATGCGACTGGCCTTTAACGATGGTGCACTCGCTGTCTACCCGAACCCGAGTTATGGGGATGTGATCATCAATTCAAGCGAAGAGCTAAGCGTGGTCAACTCCTTAGGACAATCCCTTGTCATTGAAAGCCAAGATTATGACTATGCCGGCACACGACGCATACTTCGTTTACGCTCACTCAAGAGTGGCGTGTATCTCGTTCGTGGTCTCCTTTCTCAACAAACCCGCAGCTTCGTTGTATGCGATTAAAACGAATAGGAGATGGAGTTTGCGGAGCTGACTGATCAGCCGGATCAGCCGGATCAGCCGGATCAGCCGGATCAGCCGGATCAGCCGGATCAGCCGGATCAGCCGGATCAGCCGGATCAGCCGGATCAGCCGGATCTTTCTATCGAATAGAACATTGATGTAGAAATATTCCATTCTAGCTTGTGTCGGCGAAGAGATTTGCAGTATGCGCAGGCCTATGGCCTGCGCATGATAAATGAGCGTCGCTGTAGTACTCATATGACAGGGACTACTGCATTGTGGCACTATGAGACTCACGTCAGCTTGTGACGACCCTTGAAGTGACAAGCACGACTTGCCGCGTAGCCTGAATCCCTCAATAGCTACACCAGACTTGATATCGAGCAAAGCTGCAATACTGCGTAGATTTGAGAGCAGTATCTCAGCTTTATTCGAGTGACACCTCACGATTGGTCTCGTATGCAGCAACACTTCTTTAGAAAAGCCGCCTTTCGCTTCATATGTGCAATGGCGCTGATTATTCCGGCCTCTGCGCAGTCGATCAAGGTACAAACGGCCTCAGAGCACTACGACACGGCGATGTCTTACGTGAATTCCAAAGACTACATCAAAGCTCTGAAAGAGTATGACGTAGCTATTGCCATTGACTCAAACTTTGTCGATGCCTACTACAATAGAGGCAACGTGAAAGTAACAACAAAAGACTTTGAGGGAGCAATACGTGACTTCAGTCGAGCGATTACTCTGAATCCGGAGTTCGTAAACGCCTATATCAATAGAGGCTTTGCACTTCTGATGCATGAGAAGCTTCCCTATGCATTGCAGGATTTCAATAAAGCAATTGCACTGGACTCAACGAGGGCAAATGCTTATGTGGGACGCGGTCAGATCTTCCTTCGGCAGAACGATTTGGATCGTGGCTGCATGGATTTGACGAGGGCGAAAAAGCTAGGGAATAATGATGTCGACAAGTTCTTGCTCAAGTTTTGCTCCGCGTCGAACTCAGAGACATCGATCGACACAACGTCAGTACGACAGCATGCCACGCTTCGCTTGGATTGGCCGGCAGATGAAGCCTGGCGAGTCGTTAATCAAGAAGACGGTGCAGACTTGCTCATGATCGAGTTGCTTAAAGGCAATGAGACCTTTGAAAACTGGTCTGAGATAGGGACCATGTTCGTCTACAAGAATGTAAAAGCTTCAATGGCTATACCGCTTGAGACACACATGGAGCTGTTACATAAAAATGCTGTCAAGCGATGTCCGAGCGCTAAAGTGACCTTTCTAGAGAAAGACGAAAAGGCGCAGTTCCCTTGGATTCTGTTTAAGATTGAGTCCAACGAACAAAGTCGCACGGAGTCGCAAGTGTGGTACTACGTTCAGACGAAGAATGAGCTCTTCGCCAACTTCAGGGGAGTCAAGCTTGGCGCCGTACCGCCCGAACTTGAAAAAAAGTGGATAGACTTCTTTAAGAATTCCAAAGTTATAGTCGAACAAAGTCGATAATCGTGAACCGCAGACGTTAGGCTCGATGATCTCCATGTCTACAGAGTGCCGCAACCACTTTTATTGCGCGAACTCTTGACTCTTCGCAACTGTACATGCTGCCGGGCGAGCAGGACTCACATCCGATTCTGATGAGTCGCTCTCATTCATGCTTGACCTGATGTCTGATCGATTGTGACAACTGAAGCATTCTGTCTTAAGCTTTGCTTAGCTACGCTCACACGCGTAGCTTTTGTGCCGGCGCTCAACTCAGCGCCTCATTAGTTCAACGTGAATCACAAGAGTGTTTACGATTGTATGGAAGATGCTCGATTCACTAACGTCGCTTTGCGAATCGCAGCAATGAGCGTCTATATCCTGCACTGCTCAACGAAAAGAGTTTGCTCCTGCCGGAACCAACACAGACAGTGCTTCTGCGCACAGAGTCATTGCGTCGATGAGGAGGTTTTCAAGAAGATCTCGTTAGAGCGAAGGATGCGTTAGTGTAAGCGTAGAACACCATGATCGGCCGCAATCGCGCCATGGCGTTTTCATACATGGCTTCTACGAAGAACTTCCCGGGTATTTTCATGAGGCAGGAAACATCCACCTAGGACATTTTTTGTTAAGAGGTGCAGTATATCGTTATGCGTGTACCGGTTGCAGGTCTAGCCCATTGTCCATAGATTGACCGCATACGGTAGGTCACACTTCAACGCAACTATGCTCAAAAACTTTGCACGCAGTATAACACTACGTTCGATGAAAGCTAACTCTGTGCTTTCATTGCAGCGATTTGTTTGCTTCCCGCATCTACGTATGAATTCAAATCGTATGCTCGTTAGAGCTTTGCTGTTGCTCATTGTTGTGCTTGGCACAGGGCTTCAGGCTCAGAGACGTGTTGCCTTAACGATTGACGACATTCCAAATGTGGAGCTGAACCGAGAGCAGGTAGGAGGCAGTGAACTGCTCAAGCGATTGGACTCATTAAAGGTTCCGGTTTGCGCGTTTTTCAACGAGCGAAATGCGGACAGTTTGCTTTCTCTCGGACGAGATATCTCAGTACTGGAACAATGGATAGCGCATCCACTGGTAAGCCCAGGCAATCACAGCTACTCTCATCCGGCTCTTTCTCGTATTGGCTCCGAAGCATTTCTCCGAGATGTGGAACGTGGAGAAAAGCATACACGACAACTCGTGAAGAAACATGGGAAGTCATTGGACTACTTTCGATTTCCCTATAACGATCTCGGTTTAGATTCATTACAAGCCGACAGCGTAGCTGTCGGCTTAACAAGAAGGGGCTATAGCATTGCACCTTTTAGTCTCGAAAGTGCGGACTACGCCTACGACGAAGTGTACACTTCCTACCTCCATCGTGGAGACACAGTTGCAGCTAAAATCTTCGCAGCGAACTATGTGCGCAGCACGCGAAAGATTCTGCTCTACCTGGACAGCATCGCACTCACACTCGGTCAGAAGAAGCTCTCGCACATTTATCTGTGTCATGACAATGCACTAAATCGCGATATGCTACCGGACCTCGTGACTATGCTGCGAACCATGGGATTTGAATTCGTGAGCTTGCAAAGCGTATTAAAAGAAGGTGTCTATAATCGTCCGACTTACTACCACGGCAAGCACGGAATTTCATGGGTCTACCGCTGGATTTCTGATTCCAAACGTCGAAAAGAAGCCATGAAGAATGAGCCATCCGACCTCTACATGCTCTCCGAGTATGAGAAACTCAAAGCACGTTGATGCTCTTACAGTGTAGGTCTATATGAGCAAGAATGTATGACTGAACGAGATTTCATTGCAGAGCTTGAGCGTCTCGAGCGCTGTGCTAAAGATGCCGGTCGAGGATCGTATCGAGAACAACGAAATGTCTTAGAACGCATTGAATTTTTGGAGTTGGAAACGCAAGTTGAGGCGACGGGTCTTCATCCGCTACTTAAGCACGTAGAGCGTCTGCACCGGATGAAGAGTGAACTACAGCATGCCGAGCAACGGAGTTATGATCAGTTACGTGCCGAACTCCGCACCGCCGTTACGAATCATCAAGCAGATAAGGAAGGGCTTAGATTAGTATTGGGACGCCAGGTTCATGACGTACTCGGCACGTCGCTTGAGTATTACGCGCAGCGTAAGAGCTCCGGCGTGGACTATGACGAACTTGATGAGTTTCTCAACGTACTGTTTAGCGTGGGGCAGGTCAACGAAGAGCTCGTGGCAATGCGTCCGGGACTCGTTAGCTTTCAAAAGACGCCCGCACGACTCATTCTGCGTCTCATCGAGCTTTGCGAGTTGAGCAAGCACGATGTAGTTTATGACCTTGGTTCCGGTTTAGGACAGAGCCTTCTCCTCTTAGGCATGTTGAGCCCTGCGCGCTGCATAGGCATTGAAGTCGACAAGACATTGAATGAGCTTGCGAAACATAGTTCGACGGCACTTGGCATATCCTTCATTGACTTTCGATGCATGGATGCTCGAGAAGCTGAGTTTCAAGATGCCAGCGTCGTCTACCTGTACACTCCTTTCAGAGATACTATCCTTCGCGAAGTGTTAGTGCGTATTCTTCAGCACACAAGCGGTCGCCCTCTACGCATTGTGAGTAGCGGCGACATAGGGCCGAGTATTGCTCAACTCGGAATTCTACAGTGCATTTACCGAGAGGATCAGGAACACGGCGGACTACACATGTTTACGACACTGTAGTGATATGGTACCAATGTTTCTGCGAGAGCTACCTGAGAACCGAGACACAACTCTCGACTTAGCATGCTGCAAGGCGGCAAGGGATACCATGCGCTCAAAGCTTGCGCGTGACTCGAGTGTTTGCGGGTATATTTATTGCTTCACGCAAGCTAACATAGACAAACTCGAGACAAGCAGTCGCATCACGGTAGATGAAAAGACCCACGAAGCTGCAAAGACTTCGTTGCATCGCCGTCTTTCGTTGCTTTAAAGTCAAAGCTACCATCAAGTGCACCGGGGTGCCAGGCTACAACATTGATCGTGCCGTCGCTATTGTTCCCGGCTCTGTAGAGAGTGCCCAGCTGTGATGCATTTTCGCGATAGACGATTCCACTGAGAGGCGAAGGTGGACCGGAGTACGTGCCGCCGCTGAGCGTACCGCCCATAACCGTGAATTGCTCGTCAATACCCACTGGAGTACGCACTGTGCCGGAGATAAATAGCAGATAGCCATGTGTAGCGTCTCCATTCATTTCGAAGCCGGCATCTTTGACAGGACAGGAGACCCCGTTGATAAAAACACTGAGTACGATTGGGCCGGACATCGGACCGTCTTCGGGAACTACTTCTAGATCAACCCACTGAAACCCGATGTATCCACTAAATGGAAATGTTTGATTTTCGACATAGGTGCATATACCTATCGTATGCTTTCCCAGTGGAAGATTGAGGTCTCGACCTTCCCTATCCATTAGACTCTGTGTTTCACGATCGTAAACCATATAACTTGGTTGAAACGTGCCGGTACTGAGATCGACGGTGGTGTGCTGATACACTTTTATAGTCTTGGCGCTTGTGGCGTCTTCGTAGTCGCCATCCGTGTTCAATAGCTTGATTCTCACCTTCGAATACTCCGCATTTCCGCAGCTACCATTGAGAACGTTGTTCCACTGCTGAGCACAGTATTGTAAATCGGTGATTTGGCTCAAGCACGCGTGGTAGATGTTCATGCAGTTGTACTTCGTATCACCGACGTAGCGCGACAAATTGTACGGAACGAAGTCACCAAGTCGTTTATCAAGAGTTATCGAAGTCTCTTCCAAGTAGTTGGGATCGGCTATGGTAATGATACCGTTGGATGTGCGAATTGCGAGAATGGCATGAGCGATGTTATCACCGTCATACACGTAGAGTGGCTGTGGGTTGCCTGTCTCACGAATAGCGAAGGCAATCGATTTGTACGTGCGTTCGTCTCGATCGCTACTGTTGTCTCCCCAGTACTTTATTCCGTGCCACGATGAGTGATTTTGCACTAGTGAGCAAAAACGATACAGCGCTTGATCGTCGTTCCACATTTTCGGCGTACGATGGATTCCGTCATTGTCATAGAGACCGAACAAATCCGGACTGCCGTTCTTCTTCATTTTTTCATAGTACCAGGCTGCGGCAATGGTTTGTCCACCACAGTGTCCTTTAATGGCTATTTCCGAGCCGTAGTTAACAAACTGACAATTGTCTTCATCCATCTTAAAACCGCTATCGAATGTCTCAGTGAGGAGGGCAGCAGAGGTGCTGAGCACGACAACTTGAGATTGTGGCTCATCGGCAAATGGACGCAGTGAGGCGGTTTGATTATTGTTGAAATTCATCATGATGAAGCTAAGCGATGTGCTGTCTGCACTAACCACTGAGAGCGCCTCAAGACTGTGACTTCGTTCGTCGTAGAGAAAGGGAACGACACAGTCGTTTGTTGGATTCTTAATCGGTATCGTGATCCTGAGCGGGTACTGCGCAGTACCGGTTGGTCCGGAAAATGTCAAGAGTGGACTAAGAACCTTGACATCCGAGCGAAAACTATGGCTGAGAATTTTTGATACCCCTATACGAAGGTTAATTGGCGTTTTGAATGCGCCTGCCGGAACGCTGATGCTCAGTCCGCGTAAGCTGTCATTCGGAACATCGTACACAATGTTATCGCCTCCGATTCCAACGCTTCTATCGAGGATGGTTGAAACCGGACCTGAGCTGAGTGTATTGCCGGGACCTGTCGGACTATTAGAGGCACAGCCTATGATCAGCAATGCATAAAGTATTGAATATGAAATTCCGACCGAGACGCGCTTGGCTAAAGACTGCATGGTTAATCCCTCCTACAAGTGAAGATTGCGATTCTGAAAGAGCAGTGCTAGGGATTCTCACCGTGCGTGCTGCTCGTGAACGCCTAACTTTTATCGTGAATTGATGTTTCTTAAGACGGCTTACATTGGACTGCGTGTCGGGTCCTCAATTGCGTGCTGAGCAGCCCAAGTGCATATGCGTTCTGATCAGTGTCGTACGAGTCAGGTTGCGATGCACACAGATTGCCATTGAATAAGATAATTCTATCCCCTTATATACTAATGACTTAGCGTTGCGATAAGCACAGATCCATCCTTCGCGCAATATAGGTGAGGCGCATGCTACAAGCAAAAAACTTGGCTCGAATGATTCGTACCGAACGCTTCAAATAGTCTTTCCGTTGTGGCATAGAGAAGCACCCGAGCAGCGCCGCGACGAGCATCAGATGAAGCCGGAGTTGAACAGTGTATCGACGCTTACGTGAGTAGAGCGCTGAAGGAGTTGTGAGTTCCAAATGATGAGCTGTCCAAGCTTCACATTGATGCAAACTATCATCCCATTGTCTGATGGAAATCATAACAGACATTTTCGCAGCGGTCTAGATTTGAGTGTCGAATGCGACATCCTCCAAGCGGTGCCGGATCCGGAGAGTTCATTGGCAGTCGTAGCCTCTCGAGACTTAGCAAGATGGGTGATTCCTGATCTCCCGCACATGGAGTGGACACTGTGAACAGGACTTGAATTGAATTGAATTGAATTGAATTGTAGGAGGAGTTATGAAGCGCTTACAGTATGTCATACTTGGAATAATCGGGATGGCTTGTTGTCACGTTTTGATCTCACTCAACTCGTGTTCTTCGAGTACCGATCCCGTCGACAACCGGTGGAAGCCAAATGTTGATGTGAGTACCATTCACAAAGGCGCGCAGACAGTGGAAGACGCGTTTGCGTCGAACGATACCAATAAGCTTCTCGATTGTATGAGTCCCAACGCCCGACAGCGTTATGCCGGTATGCTCTACCAAGCTCTTCCACGAATGGCGGCGTTTGCTTCGGCGATCAAGCAGCGGAATCTGGACAACTACAGCGAACGCTATGCTGAGTACAGCTTCGTTTATGCATCCAAGACCTACAGTTTTGCGATGGGTAGACAAGACGACAACACGTGGAAGCTAGTCAGATTTTGAGGGAGACGACAATGAAAACCAAGAGAATATACAAGCAAGCCTATGTGCTGGTAGGGGCGATGTGCTATCTGGTTGGTGCTCTTCTACTTCAGTCCTATGGCAACATGGTCAATCATCCAATCATCAACGATTTGATAGTGGATCAGTTTACGATCGACAAAGCGAACATTGCGAAGTATAACAATTACACTTTTGTGTTCGATGGAATGAGTCTTGAAGGCAATGCCGTTACAAATCCGGGTCTGGTTTACCGAAGTTATGGAGAGGCAAGTCGTACAATGAGTCCACGCGAGTGGATTAAGCACGGCGGACTATCGGCCGACGAACCGGAAGTGCAAGCATCGGTGCGACATTTCTATGATCCCACCGCTCCGGCGGGTGAACACTATTTGCGAAATGTAGCATGGGGTCCTATCATGGCCCTCGCTCAAGAGTCCTACCCGAATCCCAAGATCGATCAACTGGAATGGGCGCTCGTTGGAGACAACATGATGACAGAAGATGATCCCCTGAACCATCAATACACCTGGGAGCACGCCAAGAAGTGGATGAAAGCCGCGTGGGAGGAACCCAATGAAGCATCGCGCGCCAGGCTGATGGCAAAAGCTTGGCGAGCATTGGGAGAAACCTTGCACATGATTGCTGACTTCGGACATCCCGCTCACGTCCGCGACGACTCGCATCCGGCACCGCTTGGTTATACTGCTTTTTTTGGAGACGGCGATCCATACGAAGAGATCATGGCTGCCAAGTTTGCTGTCGATGACAAAGCGAGCTTTCCTTTCGGAACGCCGGATGCAGGCACGGTGAGTTCCGTCAAAGGTCTCTATACGGTGAGGGACATAGCGAAGGTGCTTGCAGCCTGGACCAATAAATACTTCTTCACCAATGAGACGATTATGGGGGACATCGATGGGAAGCATGTGTATCACATAGCGCACCCACAACGTGAATTGCCCCAACCTCGATTGCAGGATATGGACTACAACGGGGCTACGCAGACTTTTGTCGCCACGATTGGCGGGCAACACGTTGACATGTGTAGAGACGCCAGCATGATCTGGTCTCGCAGCTATCCCTATGTCGACGAACACTGCGTTTTGTCGCAGGCTCGTCTCTTAATACCAACAATCATTGCAGTTGGCTCTCGAGTCACCGATTTGTTTATTCCAACGTTGAGTGTAGAACTCAACACCAACAATCCCTCCCGAATCACCGGTACGGTCAAGCACACCCCAGATGCCGAGTATGGTACTGCAATTGTGTATGCCGGACCAGTGCGCATGGAAGTGTATGACAAAGCCGGAAAGTTTAAAAGCGCCTACTCCGTTTCAGCTGTACAGGGCAGCTTCAGTTTCACATCATTGCAGAGCGCGGACGGTGATCGCGTTCGTGCGGTCGTCAACGCGGGTGGCGTGTATGTGAACTCTCCGTTTTACACGGTGAGTAGTACCACGACAAAGAGTCTCTTGAATCTTGACAACTTCATCATTCGCGGGGACTTTGTATGGAAATCAGAATATGCGCTCGGAAACGTTGTCCGTGAACAGTTCAGCGACTGGACCCTTAGTGCTTCGAATGCAACGATTACAGCCGGAAGTATAAGTCTCAACAAAGCCACCGCATTTTTGCCGCACAGTGTCTCGAGCTTCACGGCGCACTACAACACGACGACCCAACGCATAGATAGTTTTCGCATTGTTGCATCTCTGCCGGACAATGGCAGCGGTCGCAAGTCAACCTACATTCTAAGTCTGAAAAGCGCAGCCCCTGTTTCTACGTGGTATCAAACAAATGGTGCAGACATAATGACTATCGGTTTCAATCAGTTCGCAGCACTGGTGAATTATACAGAGAATAGATACGTCTTAAAGGTCGACGACAAAGGCAATGCCTACTGGGCGCTCGAAGTGACTTTGACAGAGAATGATCTCAAAGCGAGCGACGGAGCGGGACATAATACGAGTATTCGCTTTTCCTCAACGAGCGTTCACTGAGTCTTCGTGCTGAAGGGAGTTCTGCGTACAAGCAGAATAGCAGTCGATTGCTCTAAAGAACGAGAGCCTGTTCATGGTGTCATGACCAGGCTCTGTGGTATGTCGAGGTCTGCACTGCATAGCGAGTGTGTTGCTTATTGAACGAAGCGAATAAGGTCCTCATAGTGACGAACGATGCCGCTATAGTCTCGTGCATTTAGGGAGGATAGGTCACTGCGAAAGCGCTCAAGTTCTCGTTGGAAATGCCCGTACTTTTCTTTCGTAGCTACTGCATTCAAGAAACGAAGCAACACACGCTCGAAGGGATTCAGCGCGGATGTCTGAGCCAAGCTACGTTGGAAGCTGCGAATGCGTGACATCACTAAGCTGCTGTGTTGCAATTTCCAGTGGATAAGGATTTCCAAAAGGTATGCGTGGCGCAGGGTAGCAATGAAGTGTTTTATGTCCTCGTCTTTGAACAGTCGGTCGAGCCACTGAAGACTCTCCCTCGTCTTACCGAGTTTGAAATAACCTAGGGCAATGTTGAACATAAGATCGATGCGTCGCACTGGGCTGATTTCCGAGATCATGTTGTGATTCTGTTCTACGTACTGTACAGATTCTTCCAAGTGTCTGTAATCGCCCGATAAAGCAATCAAATGAAAGGTCTTGATCAAGTGCAGCTCGAAACGCTGACTTTCCGATGCTGTACTTGCTTCCATCGCAGCCTGAAGTTCGCTAGTGCAAGTGCTGTACCACTGGAGATCATTCGTGTGAAAAGCAAACGACAAAGCATTCTGAAGCAAACGCATGAATGGCACAACTCGTAGTGAGCGGTACAGTATCGGCAGCGCAGAATACTGCAGGATGTAATCTCGCAGAACGACGTAAGCTTGTTGAGGATGACCTTGAATGTGAAAGCAGATAGCTTGTGTAGAAACCAATCGTCTGCGTGTATCAAGAAAAAGCTGATCGTAGCGAACAGAATCTATGCGCTCGAGAAATGTATCGATGAGCGCGAGTTGCTCCTTGCTGGGCCTTACACTACACGCTCGCTCTAGTTCAATAACGTCATAATGTAAGCTGTACACTTCTGCGTCCACCCTCATTAAATGGAGACAACCTTCATACTCTCCAATCAACAGACGGGTCTTCTCGAGATCACCGGCCTGTAACTGCATCTCAAGATTCAGGATGTCGAGGAGTAGTACAGGATTCTCCGATTCGATGCACTTCTTTTTCACTTTTGCGAGCTGGCGTGCCGCATGCTGACTCAAACCCTTGCGAAGAAGGACCCGAATGCCTGACAGTTCAGATACTAAGCGCTGTTGAAACTCGCCTCCACCTTTGGCATATGCTGACAAAGCATCGAGAATAGTCTCAATAAGATATGCCTTTGTTTTCGAATAGTATTTGCCACAGAGTTCACCAGGCACCAGCTTCTGAAGGACCGCTTTTGAAAACGTGGTCATCTTAGCGACTGCATCAAACACGCGTACATACCGTTCGTGTTCGGGACCCTCAGTATGACCATAGTAGAGTTTAAAGTACCGTCTCTCGGTTTTGGACAATGAGTGTATCAGCGCGAAAAGCTCATCCTGGTTTTGCTCTGAGGTCATATCGTTCAAGGCAGATTAATGCTGTGTTCAGCAGGTGTGTAGGGTATACTATTGGCGGAAATGTTGTTGGTTTTAGCTACAAAGTTTCATTGTTAAGCGTGTGCTCTGCACACGCTGGACTAGCACCAAGAACTGTTAGTACGCATGCGAGCAGTCTACTGAGCAGTGCAAAAAAGAGGCGTAGAACCGGTAGAACTGAGCCGCGAAATCGATGAATTTAAGGTGGAAAAGGCAATATTCCGTCCTTTTGTATGTATAGAAGCTGAAAAATCGAATGACAAGTGGTCTTGTTTCGAGATAACCTTCCTTCTAATTTTGACAGTCCTTCAGAACGTACAGCGCGCGTTCCGATAATTCTTGAACAGGTTTATTTGGAGACACCCCAATGCACACCTTGAAGCTTTTCAAGCTAATTCTTGTGATGATCTTTGTGTTTTCGCAGAGTCATTTGTTTGCCCAGAAAATTGCGGCGAAAATGATGGTACAGGGAAAACTTCGAGAATTCATTGTCGTCAAACCAAGTGGTACAGCTCCTCCTGGCGGCTATCCATTGGTTTTTATGCTTCACGGAACCGGTGGGGATGGAGAGAAATTCTACAATATTTCGAAATGGGTGGAGCGTGGTGAGGCGGATAAAATCGTTACTGTTTTTCCATCATCGCTCAAGTGGTGTCACAAAGAAAAGAACGGTCCGGTGGAACCCAGCATTGAGAAATGGGTGAACGGAGATCTTCTTGACGGCTATTGTGGTGATACCAATGATCTTATCTCGGAGGAGTTGTTCTTTCGTCGGATGGTTGACACGATCTCAAAAGTGTTGCAGATAAACAGCAAGAAGATGTACGTAGCTGGTTTTTCGAATGGTAGCTCCATGACACAGAAGCTGCTCGTTCAAGCGAGTGATTTGTTTAGTGCATATGGAGCACACGCCGGATCTCTAAATGCACTGGATACAGCCAGAGTAAAGCGTAAAGTGCCTCTCATGTTTTCCGTCGGTACTCTCGATCAAGCCTACACCGGAGGTGTCGGAATTCCTGTGTTGCCATTTAACGACAGCACTCTTCACTATCTGGCAGGTCCTATTTCGCGCGCATTGTCGGTGTTGGATCTCGAGACAAACTATACACTTTACGCGAATTCTAAGACGCGTTCCTATGTCTTCAACACACCCAAGCCCGGCGCAGAGCCCACGACCTACATCTTTACGCTTATCAAAGATGCGGAACACGTCTACCCCAATGGTATACTCCATGAACTCATGATGGCCGACATCCACTGGGAGTTCTTTAAAACACTCAGTTTACCAACCTCGCTGGCCACCGCAGTAGAAGAAGGTTCGCTCGATAAAATCGCACGAATCTTTCCAAATCCGGCCGCAGATCATATTAATGTATCAGCTCTCAGTGGAGGACGTAGCCCCCTGAATATCGTCAACGCGTTGGGCGAAGTTGTCCTTTCAATACCTTCTAAAGGACAGAGTACCATTGATGTAAGCGCACTCTCAAGTGGTCGCTACAGTATAATTGCAGGATCGCAGCGCGAGAATTTTGTGGTTGTGCGATAGCAGATACCATGCAGACAGCCGATCAGGAGAAGAAGTTAACAGCGCAACGACGAAGATGTATTCCTCAGGAAGACTTGCACCGGATACACATTCATCCTGTGCGATTCAGTGCTGACTGTGTTGAATGAGAATACTGTACTTGACTGTTCAATACTGTTTACAGTTGGTCCTTCCGGTACAAGGTGCATCTACCAGTGATGGATGGACAGTGGAGCAATGTCGGTGCACCAGAACCGCGAAAATGATCGTACTGCATTTGTGCGCTACCGTATTCTCTGCATGCTCAAATCGCGGAATGAAGTACGTTTCAGCGAATACAAATCAAAAAGCCAGACGTACGGTTCTGTACGTCTGGCTTTTTTGTTGTGATCTCGGGGGGACTTGAACCCACGACCCTCTGATTAAAAGTCAGATGCTCTACCACTGAGCTACGAGATCTCCACTGAGGGTCGGCGAAAAACGTCGCCCTACAGTATAGACTACAAAAATAGGCTTTGGACAGGGATTGGGCAAACAGCTTTCGTGCATCGGTGGTCGCTTGCGTGTTACGCAAGACATGCGATGCGCTTAATTCAATTTTTCGAAACAGGCGGAAATAGCGCGCGAAGCTTGTTTTCCGTTCGCATAATGAGGGCGATGGCGCAAGCCAGCGCCGAAACAAGAAGATAGGCGACGGGGAAAACTTCCGTTGCTACCGTCAACCCCACAGCAACGCCGATAAGAGCTTGGATGAGACCCAGTCGAATGGATTCTGCAGCACCGATGCGCTGTGCGGCATCCCAGGCTTCTTGACTCTTCATCGAGGTAGTGGTGCGATAGCCGTAAAGGGGATTGATCTTCTTGGCAGGAAACTTCTGCATGATCAGTCCTACGATCATGAAGACTACTCCGGGAAGAATCGTGATGAAACGCAGGAAGTACTCACCGGCCATGTGCATTTCGGGAGGATTCATTAAACGAGTTCCTCCTCAGTCATGAAGGCACGCACAGTGTCGGCAATGCCCTTAGCATCAAGCTTGAGGTCGCGCCAGAGTTCTTCTTGTGTGCCGTGGTCCACAAAGATGTCGGGGATGCCATGAAGCTTGGTCCGAGGCACGCGATCACAGTGCTCCACCATATATTCCGCTACTGCCGAACCATAGCCGCCATGGATCTGCCCGTCTTCCACAGTGATGATGCGCTCAAAGCGCCGGCTGATGTCCTGCAACAAGTCTTCATCCAATGGTTTGACGAATCGTGCATTAATCACTTCCGCATCGATGCCTTCAGCAGCTAGGAGCTCCGCTGCTTTCATGGAATGGGAAACCATATTGCCCAAAGCAAGAATGGCAATGTCCGTTCCCGAACGAAGGATCTCTGATTTACCTAAGGGTAGACTTCGCATCGGACCCATCGGGACACCAACAGCCGATCCACGTGGATAGCGAATTCCGACGGGACCCGCAGTGTAGTCGTTAATGGAGGAATACACCATATCACGCAATTCCTGCTCATCCTTCGGTGCCATGAGCACCATGCCTTGGATGATACGCAGATAGCCAATGTCGAGTACACCGTGGTGCGTTGGACCATCCGCACCGACAACGCCTGAGCGATCCATGGCAAAAACTACATGCAAGTGCTGGGTTGCACAGTCATGCACGACCATGTCGAAAGCACGTTGTAAGAATGAGGAATAGATGGCACATACAGGAACAATGCCCTGAGTAGCCATGCCGGCTGCAAAGGTTACGGCGTGTCCTTCGGCTATACCAACATCAAAAACGCGATCCGGAAACTTCTTCTGCACGATATCGATGCCGGTGCCGTCCGGCATTGCGGCAGTGATACCAATAACGTTTTTCTTTGCCTCCATGCATTCAACCAGTGCCTCGCCAAAGACTTTTTGGTAACTGGGTGGAGGTGGTGTTACAGGAGCAGAAGACAACGATTTACCGGTGATCTTGTCAATCTTGCCAATGGCATGCAAGAATTGCTTGTCTTTCTCGGCATGCACGTAACCCTTTCCTTTTTGGGTCATGACGTGAAGGAGAATCGGACCTTTCACATCTTTAATCTGCTTCATGATACGCACGAGTTGTCGCACGTTGTGTCCGTTGATAGGGCCAAAGTACTTGAAGCCTAAGGACTCAAACAACATTCCGGGCGTGATCACCGCTTTGAAGCCATCTTCAATCTTTCCCACAGCGAAGCGAATACGGTCGCCCAGACCAGACATGCGTCCGGTAGCTTCTTTGAAATCACGACGCAGTTTGAGCGCGGTCGGTTTTGTGAAGATCTCGGTGAAGTAATTGGAGATAGCCCAGACATTGGGTGCGATCGACATATTGTTGTCGTTCAAAACCACCATCATGTCGCGCTTCTGCACACCACAATTGTTCATCGCCTCATAAGCCAAGCCGCCGGTCATTGCACCGTCACCAATCACCGCAGCAACTTTATAGTCCTCATTGTTCAGGTCACGCGCTGTGGCGATTCCAAGCGCAGCTGAGATACTTGTCGTTGCATGACCTGCGCCAAAAACGTCATAGGCACTCTCGCTGCGTTTCAAAAACCCACTCAAGCCACCATATTGACGGATGGTGCTCAACTGATCACGACGTCCCGTCAAGATTTTGTGAGGATATCCTTGGTGACCCGTATCGATGACAATCTTATCGTGAGGGGTATTGAACACGTAATGTAAGGCAACAGAGAGCTCAACCATTCCAAGACCGGCACCGAAATGTCCGCCGATTTTGGTGATGGTGTCCACCATATACTCGCGTACTTCCAATGCTACTTGTGGTAGTGCTGATTCCGGAAGAGCACGAAGATCGGCGGTGGAATTGATGCCGTTTAAATACTGGTAATCCAAAGCGAGCCTGTGAATGGGTGTAAGGAGTAGTGGTGACCTACTTGGTCTTGCAAAAATAGCTGTCCCCTCGACGTTGAAAGAGGGAAAAGTAGTGTGTCCACCGTCGCCCTTTGCAAAATATTAGGGCTTTTTAGCGAAAAATCAGAACAGAGGAGCCCACAAATGCGTCTTCGACCTTAGTTCGCTATCTGCAGGAGCTTAGAGCACACACAGCCATTTCCCAAGATGCGCACCACATACTGTCCGCTACGGAGTCCCGACACCGGCAGACGTATCTCATTGGCACCGTCTCGATAGCTCATATGCGGTGTGGCCAAAACCGAGCGACCACGCATGTCAAAGAGCTGAACGGTCAATGCGCGATCGCCTTTGGAGTGAAACCACAGTGCCATGCTTTTAGCCTCCATGTCAACACGAACCGAATCGATTGTGACCGGAGCAGATTGCAGAGAATCACTTGCGACAGCACTGCTCAAACGGGGGTAGAAATAGAGGTGAGGAGGAATGGCGTTTGGCGACATCTCCGAAGTCGTATAGTATCCACGACCATTGAGATCGAAGCACAGTGCCTCTCCTTGGGGTTCCATTTCGTATGGTTGCTGCTGCGCAGCCCCCTTGAGAGCATCGGCCACACTTTGCGTGCTCGCGCGCGAAACATAGTACACGTTGTAGTAACCTTTAAATAAGATTTCCGAGCCATCAGGTGAGATGTCAGCGGCGACGATGTAGGTGTAGGGCAACACTGCCACGAGTTCTATGGCTGTCAAGCCGCTCGTTGCTTGAGGGAAAGGCAAACGATACACATGCACAGAATCTTCACGCTTTGAAATGACGTACAGATCCTTGGTCCGTGAATCGAACATCAGGCTCTCTGCGTCACGATTACCGTCTGGATACTCATAACTAATCGTCTCGACAGATCGAATGGTATCGACAATGCCGCTGAGTCCGACAGTGATTCTAGGCTCCGCTACTTTGTATATCATCTTGCGAGCAAAGGCTGCATTGTTGTCGCCAATCTCTGCCACAAACAAGTAGGAGGTGCCGTCGATCTCGCCGGCACAGATGTCTTCCCAATCGCGGTTTTCAATGTTCTGCAGGTAGTATGTGGCGATCAGACGTGCTGCAGAGTCGATCGCAAAGATGCGTCCTTTATCACCGGAATCATTGTGCGTCCAAAAGATATCCGAGCGCATGTGTGATGCGCACAGACCCGATGCTTCATCGATCTCCGCAGCACTTATCGTACCTAGATCGACTCTCCCGGCAAAAGGTTGGGCGGCGAGCGAAGCGAGCGCTAGACAAAATACACTTGAAAGAACCAGGAGTTGAGGTACAATACGCATCTTCATACAGTTTGGCGGAATGCGAGCTCAGAGGAGCGTCGCTGTGAACGAAAGGCTTTACTGTGAATGGAATTCCATTCTACTTAGGCTTAATCCTGCTCTTTTTGCCACGGCACATCGGCTACACCGGCTACGTGATTTGCCATGCGAGCTGCAATGAACAGATAGTCGCTGCAACGATTCAAGAAGATGACTAACTCTTTGCCGATGTCTTCTCGTGCCGCCAAACTCACGCAACACCGCTCAGCTCGGCGACAAACAGTACGTGCCAGATGTAAGTACGCAGCAGTCTGTGTACCTCCGGGAAGAATGAAGGCTTTCAGCTCATCGAGTTCGGCATCATACTCATCGATCAATGATTCAAGCCACGCGGAGTGACGCGACTCGATTCTCGGAATGGCGAAGGAGGGAGGCGGATCCAGCGGCGTCGCTAAGTCCGAGCCTGCAGTGAAGAGCAGCGAACTCAGTGCAGTGAGTGGCTGTGCGAGACGCTGCGGACAATTCACACTCAAGGCCAAGCCAAGCACGGCGTTCAACTCATCGATAGTTCCATAGGTTTCGATACGAAGGTCATCTTTGCGTACGCGTTGTCCGCCGAATAATCCGGTCAACCCTTCGTCACCTGTTTTTGTATAGAGAGAAGTAGCCATGTGCAGGATCTAACTGTCGTTGTGTGAAAAAACGGTGTTGTCCTGTTGCGCAGAGGAAGGAAGCAGAGCAGAACGACGAAGATTTAGTGTTTCAGAATAAAGCGATCGATGAATTCGCGGACGATATGGTCTTGACAGTCTTTTAGTTCTTGGGCTGAGCCTTCAAATTGTACGCGACCCTGGTGTAGCATGGCAACATGGTGAGCGATGTGAAAGACCGAGAACATATCGTGTGTAATCACAAGCGAGGTCACATTAAGTTTCTCTTGGAGGTCACGGATGAGAAAGTCTATTTGCTCCGACGTGACCGGATCGAGACCGGTTGTGGGCTCATCGTAGAAGATGTATTGCGGCGAGCCGACTAGCGCGCGCGCCACACCAACACGCTTCTTCATACCTCCTGAGAGGTCACTCGGTTTTTTGTCTCTGAGAATGGCGTACTCACGTTCAAAGTTCGCGCTATGATTTTCTTTTAAATCCGGTAGCAGACCGACCGCGGAGAGAACGCGTCGTGCTTCAGCGTCCAAAATCTGCTCATCACGAATACCGTGTTCGTAAAGACTAATGATAACATTTTCTCGCACGGTCAAGGAATCGAACAAGGCAGCACCTTGGAACACATATCCCATGCGTTGGCGCATCGAAAAGAGTTGCTCGCGGTTCATATCTGCTACGATCTCACCGTCCACCGACACCTGTCCGGAGTCCGCTTCGAGTAGTCCTACAATGTGCTTGAGTAGAACAGATTTACCACTACCGGACTTTCCAATGATGCAAGTGGTTTGTCCGTTGGGAATGGTAAGGGAAACGCCGTTTAAGACGTTTTTCGGTCCGAATGACTTATTAAGCGTGCGAAGTTCGATCATCGAGGTCTAGAATGTAGTCTGCAAAAATACTGCGTATCATCTCACCGCACATGCTTGTTTCGCGGAAAAGAGGAGTTGAGCAAGAGCCTGAAAACGTTGTACCGTTGTCGTTTCAGCACAGAGTGGGAGTCACGCACATATTCACGTCCGCAGTCTGATCTACGCAAGTTCTTGGTTCTGTTCTCGGTCTCGCTTCAGCAGAATTCTGAACCCTCCTCCAAAAGCCATAAAGGCCAGTCCTATACCTCCACAAATCAGAGCCGGGAAGTACATGGAGAAGAAGTCCGCCTCCCGGATGCTATTGTCTTGCGGATCAAAGAACACTTCAACTTGAGCACCAAGTTCATGATCGGCAGTGGTACTACCAATTCGCCCGTATGCGCGAACGGTGTCGCCTTCCGCTGTTCGCATTTCATACAACGGATAGATATAGCGTCGGCTTCGACTATACTCGACAATACGCGCGACACGCTTTTCGTTGTGCGTGCTGAAGTCATACTCGCGATTGGCGAGAAACAAACCGATACAGAGCAGAAGCAATCCAATGCCCAGAAAAAACAAAGTTACTTTTAGCATGACATTATCGTTTAGCTCTCGAGCTTTTGCAAAGCGCTGTCGAAAATCATGCCGTTGCTTTTGAAACTGTTCATCGCTTTGCAAAGGTGTTGATCGCAAGTTCGGTCCAAGCGTAGAGCCGCCGGTATACAATCCGCTATTCATGCCCGGACCCGTATTCATGCTTGTTCCCAGTCCACGCCCTTGAAAGACATAGGCCTGAGCCGCTTCTTGGTCTTTAGCCTGAGCTCTACGCACTATCAACGAGATGATGAGCAAGACAAGATTGAACACACCGAAGATCATTGGAGCAAGCCATAGTTCGGTAAAGGAATCTACGCGGGCATCACGCGGACTATCGGGAGGGACAAGCATGCTTACGCGATCGCCGATTTGATACTCCGGTGGCTCCGTTCCGGTAGTCGACTCAATGCGTATGCTATCGCCTTTGTATGCGAAAACGAAACTTGGATAGTGTGTATTGGGAGCAGTAACACGGTCGTCATAAACGAGTCCCTCAACATGCACACAACTGTTCCGAAATGTCCACGTACTATAAACCAAGTATGCTTCGAACACAGTGCAAACGAGAAGGAGAGTGCTGACAATGAGCAGGGCGCTAATCTTTCGCTGCATGACGGAGATCCTGCAGAGTGGAAAATTTTCTATTCAAAAATAGATCGCTTTCGTGTACGTTGTCCTTGTTGTCGAAAAATCCAACCGGTTCATCAACGAGCCTCAAGCATGGATAAGGATTCTCATCTCAGCAAACTCAAACGAAATCCGGCGCACATCGTAATAGTTGGAGCCGGCTTTGGCGGACTGGAGTGCGCACGCGCACTCGCGAACACTGCACTACAGGTTACGCTTATCGACCGCACAAATCATCATTTGTTCCAGCCTTTGCTGTACCAAGTGGCAACGGCAGCGCTCTCGCCGGCAGACATCGCTGCGCCAGTGCGTTCGGTATTGCGCAATGCCAACAATGTGCAGGTTGAGATGGATGAAGTCGTAACTATCAATCTTACAAACTCCACCATCACACGCCGCATAGAAGGTGAGTTGTCGTTTGATGCCCTCATCCTTGCACCCGGCACGCGTCACTCATATTTCGCACATCCCGAATGGGAAGTTCATGCCCCCGGTATCAAGTCTTTAGACGATGCCCTTGAGATGCGTCGCAAGATTCTCTTGTCCTATGAGCAGGCTGAGCACTTCCACGGAAGACCTGAGGCACAGCGCTTTACAACCTTTGTTGTTGTCGGTGGTGGGCCAACAGGTGTGGAGCTCGCGGGAGCTCTTGCAGAGATAGGACGTCATACCATGGCGCAAGATTTCCCGACGTTAAATCCAAACGACATCCATGTGCTGCTCGTAGAAGCCGGTCCTCGCGTGCTTTCGTCTTTTCCCGAAAAGCTCTCTATAAAAGCCGCACAAGCTCTGAAGAAGCTCGGAGTAGAGCTGCATCTGAATTCGAGGGTTGAACATGTGGCACATGATCACGTGATCGTAAACGGCTCGCGCATTGAAAGCGCAAATGTGTTATGGGCAGCCGGAAATCAAGCACCTGCGCTTCTGCAACAACTCGGTGCCGAGCTTGATAACATAGGGCGTGTCATTGTACAAGCAGATTGCTCGGTGCCATTACACCCAAATGTCTTTGTAATAGGCGATGCCGCACACCATCGTGACGCGAAGGGACAGCTCATTCCCGGTGTCGCACAACCCGCCATGCAGCAGGGACGCTACGTTGCGGATCTTCTTCTTCATGCTGTGCCTGCGGCACAGCGGGTTCCCTTTCGCTACAATGACCGCGGAAACATGGCAACGATTGGTCGTGCACAAGCAATTGCCGATCTCAATCACGGTGTCCATCTCTGGGGATTTGCAGCCTGGTTTATATGGGCCATGATACACGTTGTCTCTCTCATACAATTCCGCAACCGTTTCTCGGTTATGATGGAATGGCTGTGGTATTATATCAGCTATCAGCCCGGTGCACGCTTGATCCTGCGCAACAACACGTCACGTTCTGATACAAGCTCCTCTTGAGATGTTGTGCCGGTGGGTAGGGCGTTGCCCTACCGTGTGGGTCTGATGATGGGGTTGTTATGTTTAAGCAGTCGACACAACGATGGGAAAATCGAAGCGCACCGGTGCCACTATTATTGGACGCACGGGATAGGGCAAGGCTCTATCACACTAGAGATTGGATCGTTTTGCCTGGGGTAGGGCCTTGCCCTACCTTGGGCGTCTAATGATGGGGCAGATATGTCTAAGCTCTGAACACAACGATCATAAAACTGCAGTTCACTCAAGCTTACATGATTAGACCCACCGGGATAAGGCAACGCCCTATCACACTCAAGCTTACACTCTAAGACGCACAGGGCAACGCCCGATCATACTCATGCTTACACTCTAAGACGCGCAGGATAAGGCAACGCCCGATCACACTCATGCTTACACTCTAAGACGCACAGGACAAGGCAACGCCTGATCATACTGGAGCTTACACTCCAAGACGCACAGGACAAGGCAACGCCTGATCATACTGGAGATGGGATCGTTTTGCCTGGGGTAGGGCCTTGCCCTACCTTGGGCGTCTAATGATGAGCAGATGTGTTAAAGCTCTCGACACAACGATCTTAAGACCGCAGTTCGTCCGAGCTTACATGTCTAGACGCACGGGATAGGGCAACGCCCTATCATACTCATGCTTACACTCTAAGACGCACAGGATAAGGCAACGCCCGATCATACCGGAGATGGGATCGTTTTGCCTGGGGTAGGGCCTTGCCCTACCTTGGGCGTCTAATGATGGGGCAGATATGTCTAAGCTCTGAACACAACGATCATAAAACTGCAGTTCACTCAAGCTTACATGATTAGACCCACGGGATAGGGCAACGCCCTATCCCACTAAAGCTTACACTCTAAGACGCGCAGGGCAACGCCCTATCCCACTCATGCTTACACTCTAAGACGCGCAGGATAAGGCAACGCCCGATCACACTCAAGCTTACACTCTAAGACGCACAGGATAAGGCAACGCCCGATCATACTGGAGATGGGATCGTTTTGCCTGGGGTAGGGCCTTGCCCTACCTTGGGCGTCTAATGATGGGGCAGATGTGTCTAAGCTCTGAACACAACGATCATAAAACTGCAGTTCACTCAAGCTTACATGATTAGACCCACGGGATACGGCAACGCCCTATCACACTCAAGCTTACACTCTAAGACGCGCAGGGCAACGCCCTATCCCACTCATGCTTACACTCTAAGACGCGCAGGATAAGGCAACGCCCGATCATACACATGCTTACACTCAAGCTTACACTCTAAGACGCACAGGATAAGGCAACGCCCGATCATACCGGAGATGGGATCGTTTTGCCTGGGGTAGGGTCTTGCCCTACCTTGGGCGTCTAATGATGGGGCAGATGTGTTAAAGCTCTCGACACAACGATCTTAAGACCGCAGTTCGTCCGAGCTTGCATGACTAGACGCACGGGATAGGGCAACGCCCTATGCCACAGATGATGGGGTTGTTATGTGCAGATAAAGCAAAGCCCTATCCCACTATGCAGCCTTTTTTGAGCGGTTGCGGATGACGTCGAGGCTCCCGGTTGGGATGGCATTGATGAGATCGCGTGTGTACTGTTGTTTTGGCGAGGAATAAATTTCCTGGGCGGAATCGATTTCAACGATTTTGCCGGCGCTCATGACAGCGATGCGGTCGGAGATGAATTTCACGACGCTGAGGTCGTGAGAAATGAAGATGTATGTAAGCTTAAACTCTTCGCGAAGGGAGACGAGAAGGTTGAGCACTTGAGCCTGAATCGACACATCGAGTGCGCTCACAGATTCATCGCAGATCAGGAACTTGGGTTGTAGAGCCAGTGCTCGAGCGATGCAGATACGTTGACGCTGTCCACCGCTGAACTCATGAGGGTAGTTTTGGAAGTGTCGTGGTTCCATGTTGACCTTGTCGAGCAAGTACATCACATGCTCTTTGCGCTCTTTGTCGTTGGTGTGCAGGTTATGGACACGCATGACCTCCATGATAGCACTGCCGACCGACAAGCGTGGATTGAGCGACGAATACGGGTCTTGGAAGATGATTTGGAAATCCTTGCGAAGACTCTTGAGTTGATCCGCGTTGAGGCTTCTGACGTCTTTGCCGTCAAACAGAACTTTGCCGCCGGTGGGTTCAATCAAGCGAAGAACCGCCCGACCTGTAGTCGTCTTGCCGCAGCCGCTTTCGCCGACCAAGCCCAGAGTCTCTCCTTGTTTTACATCAAAGCTGATATCATCGACCGCTTTCACCCATCCGGTTGTACGCGAGAACACGCCCGTGCGTATTGGGAAATGTACGTGTAAATTCTCTACACGAAGCAGAGGACTTTCCTTTGCAAACTGCTCGTTCCGAGCTTGGATTTCCGCCGGTAGAATTTCAACTTCTTCGATTCGTTGTGTCACCGACAGCTGAGCACGCTCCACAATGGTGCCGTCTGCCTTCTCCTCCATGAAATCTTTCACAGTGGGAAGGATGCGTAGTTTTTTGTCGAGTCGTGGACGACAAGCCAGCAGACCCTTCGTGTATGGGTGTTTTGGATCTTCAAAGATCTGTTGCACCGAGCCTTGCTCAACAATGTTTCCTTTATACATGACGATGATATCGTCAGCGATTTCGGCGATCACGCCAAGATCGTGTGTAATGAACATCATGCTCATGTCATGCTTGCGCTGCAAATCACGCATGAGCTCCAGGATCGTTGCCTGCACCGTTACATCCAGCGCTGTTGTCGGTTCGTCGGCAATGAGGATATCAGGCTTGCAACTCATTGCCATGGCAATCATCACGCGTTGCTTTTGTCCTCCCGACAACTGGTGCGGATATTGGTCAATCATAGATTCCGGGCGCGGGAGCTGGACTTCTTTGAGCAGCTCTAGTGTGCGCTCACGAGCTTGAGCCTTCGACATCTTCTGATGGAGTATCAACGCTTCCGCTATCTGATCTCCGCAACGAAACACGGGGTTCAACGAGGTCATTGGCTCTTGGAAGATCATTGCAATTCGATTGCCGCGATACGCGCGCATCTGATCTTCAGTGAGTTTGAGGAGGTCGGTCTGCGATCCATCCTTCTCGCGGAACAAGGCCTCGCCTTGGAGGATGCGTCCGGGAGGCGATGGAATGAGACGCATGACAGACAGTGAACTCACGGATTTTCCCGAGCCGGATTCACCGACGATACCCAAGGTTTTTCCTCGCTCTACTTGAAACGAAACATTATTGACGGCTCGCATGGAATAGTTTTCAGTGCGGAATTCCGTGATGAGGTTGCGTACTTCGAGAACCGAGGCCATATACTCTTGAGTCTGTGAGGTATCTACGCTTTGGAAAAAGCGGCTGATTGCAGGGCCAATTTAGTAGGATGGAGGGAGCTGGCAAAAACAAAGCAGCGCCGGCCAAAGGCCGGTGTTTGAAAAGAATTTCCGTTTCGCTGTGCCGCACGATCTTATCAGGTCTCGGTGGGTTCATTATTGTTCTCGAGCTGCGAAAGATTGTCTACCTTAGAAAGAGGATAGTACACCTTACCGGAGCTTGATTCGAGACCTTATCCGTTGCCGACAGCGATGATAACTCCAAGACGTAGCAACCGGATGCGCCGAGATCCTGCAGTGGTAGTGACAACTCTGTGTCGAGCGAAGCGTCGAGCAGCGTTGAGACAAACCTTCCATCAACAGTAAATGCCCGTACGATAAGGTGCTGTGATGTATGGGATGTGCCGATACGCACTGCCGAGCCGGCTCTACAAACAGGATTGTCTACGGAAATGGATAAGCCTGAAGGTTCATACGCAGGATTTTCAACGCCGGCAATGGTTGCACAGTGTGACGGCAACGGGTTCTGCTCAAGTGCAGGACCGACCGTCAGAGAGTGCGAGAGAAATGCGGGATGATCAACCGGGTAGCGTGTGCAGCGAAAGCATGAGTTGTTTATTGCAGTAGATCCTTGCTTAAGTGCACCGTTCGATGATATTGGGTTTACGTAGCGCCACAGTTCAGTTCCCTTGCTGTCGACTTCGAAAAAAGTACCTGAGGGTCCGTTGCAGATCAGAGTGTTCCCATTCGGCAATCGTTGACAGCCCGATATGAATGAGGCGTAAAAAGAGTCTGCCGGAGAAGCCGTGTAACGCCATGATGCTGCCACAGGACCAAAGCGCAGACTGTCGTGCTGATAGGATCCGTCAGTGTTAAGTGGTGCTGCGAAGACATCGATAGCCGAGAATTTCTTCACCGGACCCGTCTTCCAAGCATTGTTGTTAAACACCATGATCTTGCCAGCATCCTCCAAACCGTTGCGGATCCAATGTGCGTTGTGTTGATTTCCGAAGTACTGATCTTCAGCACTCCCATTTTTGTAGTTCTGCGGGTTACCCCAACGATACAGAAAATCTCCTCCGCGTTGTCTTTTGCCTCCAGTGTGGCCTGCAGCTTCGGCAGTTGTCGTGCTGTGATCGATAACCCAAACCTCACTCAAATGATGTGAGCTCAGTAGGATCTCATCGCGCTCAGCATTGTAGTCGACAGAGTTTAAATGAATCCAATCAGACTGAGCGGGTAAATCCTGTCCTGCATTGATGTCGAGTAGCTCCGGATGCAGTTGAATGGATGCATAGTGAGGAAGAGTCGAATCCACATCTTGGATTAGATGATCCCAAAGCCTCCACTCCCAAACGACCTCGCCTGACGTCGGGCCGGTAGGGTGTATTTCGACAATTTTCTCCGACCACAATTCTTTGGCACTGAGTTGTGCGCGACCCATCGCAAGTGCCTCTTCTTGTGTTCGCCGATCAACCGCGATTGCAAGTACGTTACCATTGGGCATTGGGAGTACATCGTGGTGTTGCACGTCGACACTCGAACTCAGTTTGTAGGACCACAAGACCTGTCCATCCCACGAAATGCGCTCGATGATTCCTCCATATCCACCCAATGACATAAACACAGGGTTTGGATACTGACCGGCCCGTACGATAGAACCGTCCTCCAACAGATAGACTGATAGCCCGGGCACATAGGCGCTAGGCCAGCTGTGTATCTCACGTCCGCAATTATCGATTAAGAAAGTAGTGGTCGATCCTATTGGTGCAAACAGTGTATAACCCTGCTCAACAAATCGATTGTCGTAGTGGATCAATCCAAGCGTCGCGCCTTGTGCATGCAATTGCACGGAGATCGTATGTGGACAGAGGAAGAGAGCAACACAGAAAGCGAGCAGTGCAATGCCTCTGCGACCAAGAGTTACGACGCCGGTGGTGTGACGTTGCGTCATTTCGATATCCTTTATAGTACAAGTGCAAACGACCGTGGTGAGGTCTACTTGTTTCAATGTAGAGCGAATACATTTGAATGCAAGGACAATAGTGAGGCTTTAATAACTTCTCATTCGGTGTTCATGAAAAGCTGCTCACAGTGGTGTTCACTCTGCTTGGCGTAGCGGCACTGTTTGACACTCAAGTGTCAGGTAGTATTCTTTTAAATAAGGCGGGAACTCAGGAATGGTGCGGCCTGCACGTCACCCAGGAAAGTAGCGGTAGAACGTTGAGTGTTTATCGATGTTGAAAAAAACGTTGAGTAAGGATAATGATAGTCAGAACTCTTTTTTAATGTATTAACAAGGCAGATTCAGACAGTTCGTCAATAAAGTAGGTGCGCATTGATCCTTTACCCTTTACCTCGATCTCGCCACGCGCTTCAATGCGATAGACCTTGCCGAGGATGTGCAGCTTGGTTGCGTGTGTGTTCTCATGCGCTTCGATGCAGTTCTCCAGTGCGTGAAGGAACTCTTCACTCACATGCACTCTGCCTTGTGCACCATGACTTTCCATCCGTGACGCCGTGTTGACCGCATCGCCCCACAAGTCGTAGGCATATTTCTTTGTACCGATGACCCCCGCAACCACTTCGCCGCAGTGTATTCCAACTCTGGCGCTGATTGGAAGCTCATATTGTTTGGAGAGCGTGGCAAACAGGGCAATGGCGGCGCATGCAAAACGTAGAACGCGGGCGGGATGGTGTTGCCGGTCATCTGATAGTCCACCGGTCGCCATGTAGGCATCACCGATGGTTTTGATTTTCTCCAAGTGTTCGCGTTCCGCGAGCGCGTCAAGTTCTGAGAAGATGATGTTCAGGATGGAGACTAACCAACGTGCATCTTCACGTTGCGCCAGGCTGCTGAAGTTCACGATGTCGAGAAAGAGAACGCTGACCTGACTGTGGTTGTCTGCAATGTGCTGCTCACCACGCATAATACGGTCTGCAATGGTCGGCGGGAGAATGCTGTGAATAAGCTCGCGAGTGGTTTCGAAACGAGTGCGCTCAACGGCAAGAATCTTTTCTCGCTCCGCGTTCTTGTATTGGTAGTCGAAGTTCAACGAGGCATCCATGGACTCGCGTCCTGAGATTTCGCGCTGCAAGTATATGTGACGCTCCATCAGCGTATATGCCTCTTCGAAGCGAGACATTGATGCCAGAAGTTGTGCAAGAGAGCGACAGAACTGCGACTCCGTGAGCTTGATCTCGTACTTCCGTGCAAGCTCAATTGCATGACGCATCGATTGCTCTGCCAAGCTTGTAGAATAGCACGAGGCTTTGGGCTCCGCATACAACGCACCGATGTTGCCGTGATCGCGCGCAGCGTCCGAGAAATTTCCAATGCGTTCATGCTCTTCTACTGCTTGACGGTAGTACCTCAAGGCTTGATCATAGTCACCCAAACCGGCAAGTGCACTTCCCATTGAACTGAATTGTCTGCCGCGACGTGAGCTCGTTCCAAGCTCTGCATCAAGCGCTGCGGAACGCAGCGCATAATCAAGAGCCTCGTGATACGACTGTAATGCCAGACTTAAGTCGCACAGGTTGCCTAGAGTAATAGACAAGCCGGCGCGATTTCCGGTTTCTTCATTACAAACAAGTGCGTCCTTGTAGTATTCAAGTGCTCGAGGGTAGTCTTCCATTTCATGATAGACGGACCCGACATTACTAAGGCTCACACCAATGCTGCTACGAGCGTCCAAACCTCTGTCTATAGTCAGTGCTTCAAAGAAGTGCGAAAGGGAACGTACATAATCACTGATACGTTTGTAGGCAATGCCCATTATCGTGTGGAGGCGAGAAAGTAAGCGCTGGTCGGCGGCTTGGAGGCAGAGTGGCAGTGCCTCGGAACAATGGTCAAGGGCTTCGGCACATTGACCGGTGCGCCAGTTTATTTCCGCTAGGTCTACAAGTGCACGAGATTGCACGAGAGCAGGATAGACTTTGTTCCGAAGAATTGGCTGCAGAAAGCGATAGGCTGCCTCATAATCCGCCGCACGAATCGCGAGTTCCGCCTCACGCAGTGCAAGCAGAGCAGCGTCGACGTCTACGTCTGCACCTGAGGAAGTGTTGGCTTGTGAGCTATCAGGCATATGGTACGCGCGATGATAAAGGCTGAGTCTCCAAGTAGAGCACACCTTAAGCACAGAACAAAGGACCTTCACCGACGAACGAACTCTCATGTCTGACGATCGCGATCGCGAACGTGAGCGATGCAGAGTAGTGAGAGAATGGGATGTATCTCTTCTCAACGATTCTGCAGCACGCAAGCCATCCTAAAGAGCACGGCTTGCGAGACGTACCCTAGCGTCTATAGAGAAAAGCGACGTTGAAGTCCTTGCCACACTTCATAGTAGTCATGCTGAAGTTCGCCAATGGACATCGCGTGTTGCGTTGTGCGAACAGCCATTCGAGTTTCGAACATGAATGCCAAGGTGTGCTCTTGCTTGTGCGGCTTGAGATCTGCGTTTGTTGCTTTGTCGAAGGTTTGAGCGTCAGGTCCGTGACCACTCATGCAGTTGTGCAGAGAGCAACCACCCGGAACAAATCCCTCTTCTTTTGCATCATAGACTCCCCAGATGAGTCCCATAAACTCACTCATAAAATTGCGATGGAACCACGGCGGACGGAACGTGTGTTCGGCAACCATCCAGCGTTCCGGGAAAATCACGAAGTCGCAGTTTGCTGTTCCCGGTGTGTCGGTCGGCGACGTAAGAACGGTATAAATCGAAGGGTCCGGGTGATCGAAGTTTACGGTGTTAATGCAGTTGAAGGTTGTCAAGTCATACTTGTAGGGAGCATAGTTTCCGTGCCAAGCAACAACATTCAAGGGTGAGTGATTGATGCGCGATGACCACAAGTTGCCCTGAAACTTGGCGACCACTTCGAAGTCGCCTTCGCGGTCTTCATAAGCCGCAACCGGACTCAAAAACATCCGCGGATAGGCCAGGCCATTGGCGCCGATTGGGCCGAGGTCCGGTAAACGAAACTGTGCACCGTAATTTTCGAGCACATAGCCACGGGCTTGTCCATCAGCGACTACGACGCGAAATTTTATACCTCGCGGGATCACACAGATTTCACCCGGTTGAACATGCAGTATCCCTAACTCTGTATGTAAGCGTAAAGCGCCGAGTTGCGGTACGATCAAGAATTCTCCGTCCGCGTTGTAAAAGAAACGGTCGGTCATGTCGGCATTGCACGCATAGATGTGAATCGCCACGCCGCTTTGTGCCGCACAGTCTCCATTTCCACCAAGAGTTACCAGGCCACGAACAAAATCGGTGGGAGTACCCGGTATAGGAAGAGGTGACCAGCGCAGTTGATTCGGAGTTGCGGGAATTTCGTTGAAAGGAGCAGAACGCACGTATGCGTTGTCGATCTGCGTAAAGGGTTGATGGACTACCGAGGGACGAATGCGGTGCATCCAGGTGCGTTTGTTGTGTGTGCGAGGAGCAGTAAATGCGGTGCCGCTGAGTTGCTCGATATACAAACCAAAGGGAACCTTCTGCGGAGAGTTTTGTCGTTCCGACAAGGCACCTTTCAGCGCCTCCGTACTGAACTCATTTCCGAATCCGCTCATGTATTCCAAGCTTGTATCGACTACTTTTTGATTCGTTGTGCTCATATCGCGAACAAAGTATGTGGTCTTCTGAGTAGACAAGCCACGAGGGACGCTGTCTGTGGAATTGATCAATTGTATTGTTCGACGAAAATAGCATGAGGCACTCTCCTACAGTACGGAGAAAACATTGGAGAATAAGACCAAGAATTCACGATGACCCCTTCGCACCTCAATGCGTGAATCGTCGCAAATCAAGCAAAGACGCGCGTTCCGGGCCTTTCTCGCGCTGTCTGGGCTCTACTCACTATTTTTGCAATCGGAAATCACGCGCCCGTAGCTCAGTTGGATAGAGCAACAGCCTTCTAAGCTGTGGGTCATAGGTTCGAATCCTATCGGGCGTACACGGATGCTGAGTTGTCGAAGGACCCTGCAGGCTGTTCGCCTCACACCATGGTGTGGGGCGTTATTGTTTGTGGCAGTGCAGCAGCACAGTGCGAACAGTGCTATGAGAATAACAGCTCAGCCATTGTAGACAGTATCACATTGTTATTAGATCTTCGATACGGTCGTACGCAAGCTCGCCGCGGACGACCACATTGTGTCTCGCCTATGTCACCACGCTATCGTCGGATTGCCGCTCTCGTTGTTGGATTAGTTCTTCTCATAATGGTATTGAGGGGAGTGTTCCGTGCCCTTGAGTCCACACACGGAGGAGTAAGGCAGCCATCGGGTGTGGTGCAGAGCGCCGGGAGCTATGTTGCAGAGGCAAATCTTGGGAGCCCGGATATACACTGTGTTCTTGGTGTGCCGACAGCACCATCCGGTCAAGACAGCTACCTTCTCAAACGTGCGCAGTATGTGACATCGTTCAATACACAAACGAATAATCCCAACTGGGTTAGTTACAATTTGAGTCGTTGGTGGTATGGTGACGCTCCGCGTCACCGTGGAGAATTCTTACCGGACCCGGATCTCCCGAAAGACTACTTTCACGTCTTGCACAGAGACTACACCCGAAGCGGTTACGACCGTGGACATATGTGTCGCAGTGAAGAACGCACACGCAACGATGCCGATAATCTCACAACTTTTTACACCACGAACCTCGTCCCACAAACCCACGAACTGAATGCGGGACCATGGCTGGCCCTAGAGGATTACTGTGAAGCTCTGTGTAAGCGTGACGACAAAGAGTTATACGTTGTGGATGGTCCAATCTACGAACAAGATCTCGGTAGCATCGGTCGCGGTGTGCGTGTACCATCAAGTTGCTTCAAGATTATCGTGATCCTCGAAAAAGGTAAGGGCTTAGCTGACTGTAAGGCCAACACTCCGATCATCGCTGTCATCATGCCCAATAGCCGGGACTGTGCGGCAAACTCATGGCGTGACTATGTGTGTAGTGTACATGATGTTGAGCGGCGCAGCGGGCTGCTCTTCCTAACTGCTCTTTCAGCTGATCTCCAACGTGCGCTAAAGGAACTCCGCAGCACAGAGGATCAGTGATGAACGGTAATGTACTTATGGACATGCCATGCCGCTTGCGTGAGCTCCGACGGATAACAATACTAGTCTTCAGAAAGAACTTGTATGCGTCTGATGTATGCGCACGCGCCGCTCGTCTCGGCGTTTTCATTGTATTATTGCATCATGTCTCACAAAGCACCTTCCGCGAAAATATTGCTCTTGGTTTCAATCTTGCTGCTTGATGCCTGGGAACTGTATGCCTATGATCGTCACAGTGTGCGCGGCTCGCTCGATCTTGTACTTGGAATACTCCTTACGCCAGGAGTACGCGATGCTCTAGACGGACTCTGTGTGGTAATGACAATTCAATTGGTAGTCTTCGTTATTGTCCTAGACCAGATACAGCGCAAAAAGATTTGGGTTGCGTTCATGGCAGTAAAGATATTAATGGCTGCTCCTTACTTAACTTTGGCCTACTATCCTTAGATCTTGATGGAACTGTTCGTTCATGGAAACTCCGTCAAAGCTAGCCCACCTAATTTGGGTATGAGTGTAAGTCGACAGGAACCTGCAGAATAGTGATGAACGCGCGTGCGTGGCTCGGCATTCCCAGACTAACCTCAAAAAGGCCACTTACGCTGCAATGGCGTATGCGTTACGTTCCATCGCTCATCTCCGAGCAGCTCCAGCACCTGTGCAATCAACACTTTGTTTCGAAGCTTTTTTATGGTTCTGCCCACGAATTCAGGGTTCACGATATTGGGGGAAATCACTTTCCACACCACACTGCTTTGGTGTGCAAGTGGGCGACTCTCATCGAAAGTGTAGCGGTCATTTGCCAGACCTATACCTTGAACGATTTCTTCATCTTGCGCAAGCACTACACTTCCGATTTGTGATGATGAAAGAAAGTGGGTGATCTCACCTACGGTTCTCGTTTTAGCTTTGATCTCATCCAGATTGTAACCGGCTTTAGCCAGGCGTGCTTCAAAACACTCATCCGTTCGGCAATCAAGATCCATTAGGTTGCCCAGCTTGGACCAACCTATTCCAATGCAGTTGTTTTCCAGCATGTAGGGCCAGAAACTCTTGCCTTCAATCAAAGTAGTGAGGCACCAGATTGTTTCCATTGTGAAATAGCAGGTCGAAAAAATCTTGTTTAGACGCGACCGAACTTACGAATGGTTATTGAGTCACAGTATGTCGCGATGTAATTAGAATAGAACACCCACACCTTCTGACCCGCCTATTCCACCGCATATAGATCCGGAACTTTTCAGGCATATCTCTCATACTTTGACTCGTGAAGCTCTATCAGTTTTGAAAGGTACAATGCGGATGAATACGGACACTTAACCCAGACACGATGGAGCAACATTCGTGGAGGTGTTGGGTCACGAGGCGCGAATGTTCCAGCTATGGTGATTACAGCTCTTAGGCTCTGCTTTGGTATTTATCAGGACGTAAGAGTTTCAGTCTGAAACATTCTCGTTACCGGCCAGGGCGCAGCCCTGGGATAACAAGAGCAACATCCTTGCTCTAAAACATCAATTGTAAGGAAGCAAGGGGACGATAGAGCGCTATGTTCGGGTACGGTGCAGAAGGTTGTGCAAGGTTTTGCGGATGAAGTTCAATGGACATCGAGGAGCGTGAGTCTCGCTTTTCGGATGTCGGCAGAGATGGGGAATCCGATACCAAGATACTAGAGATCGCATATCCTAGTGCAGCACCGATGGCGCTGAATAAAACTCTGTGCTTCGTCTGAGTGGTTGCGGTGGCAGCCATGACACCAAGACTCGCTCCGGCAATCGATGCTATGGCGATATGTTGAAACGATGTTGTGCTGAGTTCACGATTCCGTATTGCCATCCAGCCTGCGACTGAACCGACAGCCCAGCCGATTGCTGTGCTGAGATAGGTTGTTTTTGTGAGTTCGTTCTCGAAACCACTAAACTGTACCTGGTTTTGGATCAAAACTCCGGCCCCGAATCCAAGTGCTCCGCCTATGTAGGAGGGGAGGGACATTGCAGCGGCGTCACCCGGTGTGAGATGTTGAGTAGAGCTAAGGTGCCAAGCAATGGGTATGCTAAGCAGACTTGTTCCCAGCAGTGTAGCGGGAATCATGTAGGGAGTGTTGCTCCATTCTGGTTCTGCAGCATTGATTGAGCAGAGGTACAAGACTGTGGCGTCGGTGACCATCGACATAGTGGCGGCAATACGTCCTTCCTCAAGATTCGTGTGTCGTACCATCCGATAGCCAATTTCAGATCCGATGAGGCCTCCGGCAATAGCGCCCAGACCTAGCATTCGGATGTCGTCAATACCATTGGGTGAGGCGCTCAAGCCAATCATTGTTGCGGCGTAGCTCCCGAAGATCGTGCCGCCATACATTGCCGCAGCATCCGCCTGCGTGACTTCGTCGTTGTCGCGTATATGGTACGGCACTACATATCCTGCAGCAATACCGGCGCCAATACTTGCAAAAAGTCCGAGCATGCTTGTATTGTAGGGTGCAATACACAACGCTACCGAGGGTCCATAGATTCCTATTGCCAGTACACCGCTGTTGGCCTTGAAAGTGTGTTCGCCACTACGGTCAGGTTTCACTGCAGAGTCGAGTACCGGTGCAGGGGGCAGACTATCGGTTCGTGCCTCTGCATCGAGCTGAGCAAACTCTCTGTCCTGTATCACACAAAGTGCGGTGTCGATCGAGGGATGATTCGCGCCGAAGAGCATACATTGCGCTGACAACAGAAGTGCCAGGCATAAAGTAATAGCTGAGGACATACATAAATGACCAATTCGGGTCATGATTTGTGAGCAGATATCGGTGCTAAATTGTCTGCATCTAGGGCGTGTGGCTCCCCGCTGTATTCTGTGCACGACCTAAGTTACTGAATCGTACTTCAACAGACTTCAACAGACTTCAACAGACTTCAACAGACTTCAACAGACTTCAATAGACTTACATAACTATCAACCACATGTGCTTCCACTATTCAATTTCTCGCGACATTAAAGACATTAAAGATCACTATCAGCGATTGTTTGATCTGGACGATATGGATGTCGACGATTCAGAGTTTTCAAAGATATTTCACGCCAACGCCTTTAGTTTTCCGCTGATGCCCGTTGTTACGTCTGAAGAGCCGGCACGTATTCAGTTCTTTCATTGGGGCTTGGTGCCACGCTGGCAGAAGAATAAAGACGATGCCATGAAGTTTCGCATGAACACGTTAAATGCGCGCACGGAAACCATTTTTGAAAAGGCTTCGTTTCGCAGCGCCATTGTGCGTAACCGCTGTTTAATTCCCACTACCGGTTTTTTTGAATCGTATCATAAATCCAAGAAAACCTATCCTTTCTTTATCTCGATGCGCAGTGACGATCTTTTTTCTTTCGGTGGTATCTATGATGAGTGGGTGGACACAGAGAGTGGGGAGATCTATAAGAGTTTCAGTATCTGCACCCACGCCGCCGGACATCTCGTGGGAACGATCCATAATCAAAAAGAACGTCAACCCCTTATGCTCTGCGATGAGGCAGAAGAACAGTGGGTGCGAAGCTCACTGAGTCGAGAACAGATTGGCGCAATGTTCCATAGTATGGACGATAGCCTTCTCAAGGCTCACAGCGTCAGCAAACGTGTGCATTCTCAGCGTGAAGACTCCAATGTCGAAGAAGTTCTACACACTGTAGAATATCCGGAATTGGCTGATTTGAAGCTTTTTTGAGGCTTTTCCGGCACCCAAGCGCGGGGTCAAAAAAATATTTATTCTACAATTTGTATAATGTCTCTACATTTCGTAGAATTGCACCACGAAAAACAACCGCACTGAAATCAGCCCTTTATTCCGGCTCACACTCAGGGTTGCGTTTCGATCAACAATTCACCGGCTCAACACGAGGAGGAGACATGGCGCGAGCGCGAAAGGCAGTTGACAGTTCATTGCATACACAAGCAACGGCAGTGGCGGCAGAGATTGGCGCGCGGCACAAGAAGGCGCGTGTGGAGGTTCTGAAGATGTCTGTTGCGGAGTATAGTGCCGAGATGCAGGTGGCATCTGCCAGTGTATATGCGTGGGAGAACGGTACGCGCAGCATCCCCACAGAAATCTTGCGTGCCTTGGAGTTGTCGTACAACATCTCCACCAGTTGGATTTACAATGGTACGGAGCCTATGTTGTTACGTCGCGCCACGGAGCACGAAGCAACGGCAGGGCAATCGGATATGGCGCATAAGCGGAAACAGGAATCCAAGAATACTGCAGCACCCAGCATACAGTCGATGTTGGAGGACAGTGCATCGGCCACTCTTGAGCAGCTTCAGGCGATCAACGATTATTTGCAGCGTGCCGGCAAAGCCATTTCCACCTTATCGCGTGAAGTGTTCAGTCTCGACAACTCGGGGCCGCGTCTTACACGATTTCCGCTCATGGACAGTAGCGTCAGCGCCGGTAGTCCGGTTTCTACGAGCGACGACACAGTTAGTGTGGACATTGTGGAATTTCTCGTGAACAATCCTGAGCATACCTTTTTTGTCAACGTGGTGGGTGATTCCATGAAGGATATCGGTATCTATGATTCCGACACCCTGATCATCGATCGTTCCATCGTTCCCAAGTCCGGCGAGATCATTGTTGCTCGCGTCTTTAACGAGCTCACTGTGAAGCGTTTTGTGCGAAACGGCAAGCGAGTCATTCTTGCAGCAGAGAACAAAGCGCATAAGAATATCGAAGTCACGGAGGATATGGATTTCTCTATCATTGGTGTGGTGACCACATCCATCAAAAAGTTTCGTCGTTAGTGTTCCCCTCAGGCTATGTGTCGGCGCATGCGCGCCTCGTGTATCGGTCATATCCGATGAATACATAGGCATGCTTCGCATGCGCGGACTCCTGCTCCTTCCGAAGCTTCAGCAGGAACAAGCCGCATAGCCTCAACGCAGCACTCAGGCCCTGCATACACATTAAGAATTCGTGGTTGTCTGCACTGCAGACAGCGTGCCGGAGGTCTGCCTTCCCTCAGACCACACGCTGCACGTCGTTAGCGGCCATCATACACTCAATGTGATACAAACACAATGCACGCAGGGTCTGAGTTCGGCTGCACGGGCTGCACAGGCGTGTGAAAGAACAAAGCGCAGCAAGACCAAGAAGAAGATCAAGCACAAGAGCATGATCAAGCAGAAGAGCATGATCAAGCACAAGACAAAGCACAATAGAAAAGACCTTAGCACACACTCAAATGGAGTAGCATCTCAGGCGAGTATCTCGTACGACGCAACAGCAACGAACGCAGTAGAGGGCAGAGGAAGCGAATTACATGGCACGACACTTACATATAGCATGCTTTCACATTCCTGATTTCCCTGCTGTGGCTGTACGACGAGCTGAGAGAATCGACGGTGATGTGATTGTCGTTCAAAAACTTCAGGTGTTGTCGTGCACTGCCGGCGCGCGAGCACGAGGTGTGGAGCAGGGCGACAGCAGTCAGCGTGCAGAACGCTTGGCTCCCGGCGCACACATTGTTATGCGTCGATACGTAGTTGAGCTCAGTATTTGGGAGGAAGTCTTGCAGGCATTGTATACCATTACGCCGCACATGATTGAGTTGCGTATGGGAACGGTGCTCCTGCACGCAATGGATGCCCAAAAACTACGCGCCTTCGCCACGCACTATCAAGCCTGCGTGGGCATTGCATCGTCTCGGCGCAGCGCACAATTGGCTGCCTATAGTTGTGAGCCCGGTTCCCTACACTTTGTGGATGATGCGGATGTGCGAGACTTTCTGAATGAGACTCCGGTGGAACTCTTGCGCTTCTTTGATATCGAGGAGGACTGTCTTGAGAAACTCCGTCTCTTCGGCTTATCAAGTCTGGCAGCGGTGGCTACCCTCACACAACGACAACTTGTGGCGCAGTTCGGAAAGAGCGGAAAGCAACTCGGCGAGGTGGTGCAAGATCTGCTGCGTGACCGCCGTAGTCCTTTGCCCTTCTATCAACCGCCGCAGCCTATCAACACCGTGCTGCGATTTGAGGAAGCATTGCGCGAGCCCGGAGAACTCGTTGCCGCTCTACGCGATATGGTGCAAGCAGGCGTTGCACAGTTGCATAGCGTTTATGGTAGACAGTGCTGCTGGGTCGGTGTGCGCATGCAGGTGGGAGAACCCTATCCCCACTATGCGCGACGCATCCTCAAACAAGCATGCAATAGTATAGACAGTATCCGCACGGCAGCAGAAATTCTGCTGCGCGGAATGATGAAAGGGCGCGAGTGTCATGAGCTGAGTGTTGAACTCGGAGGACTTGTGCATGGAACAGCCACACAACTGAGCTTCGTTCATGAGCGCATCGAGCCGGCGGTCATTGCTCGCAAAGTAGAGCAGCGCTACCCCCATAGCATGTTTAAAGCTGAAGTGCGAAATGCCGCAGCATACCTGGCCGAAGATCGCTTCACACTCTTGCCCTATGCGAAAGATGGAGAGTCATGAAACGTAAACGCGAACATATCGAAGTGCGGACGACGCTAGGGCAGCCATGCGACATATTACGACGCAATCGCCGCCATATTGTAGAACGAATTCTTGACCGCTGGATCTATCGCTCACGCTGGTGGTCACAAGAAGAAGAACGACACTATTGGAATGTACAATGTAAGGACCTGTGTATTGAAATCTATGAATCCAAAGGACGTTGGTTCGCCTCGGGTATATGGGACTAAGCACTGCACAGACAGCAACTCAACAAACGCTCAACAAACGCTCAACAAACGCTCAACAAACGCTCAACAATCGCTCAACAATCGCTCAACAATCGCTCAACAATCGCTCAACAATCGCTCAACAATCGCTCAACAATCGCTCAACAATAATCCGCATCATTTTCAAACAAAACACTCTTTAACAAACCCTACATGAAGGATTCAGCCATGAAAGTAAAGAACGCCAAAGGTATGGACCATGAGAACTGTTTTTTCTTGACCATGAATTTCCGCACCTGGATGCCAATGCATTTGGGAGAACGCTACTACCATGTTGCAGCTGAAGCAATCAACGAATGTTGCAAGCGCTATGACTGTGATGTTCTCGGATATGTCTTTATGCCGGAGCAGGTGCAGCTTATTGTGTATTTCAACCGCGAGGCTGCATGTTCCGACTTTGTTCGCGATTTCAAGAAGATTTGCACCAGCAGTGTTAAAGGACTGATGGCGAACGGACGCAATAGTGTTGTCTTTCGTCAGATGAAAGCTGAAACTCCCGGTCATGATTTGAAAGTATGGAAGGCGCGCTATGACGCCTTGACCATCGAACAAGAAGTGGTGCTGGAAACGAAGCTCAATTATATACACGCCAATCCTGTGAAAGAAGCATTGGCCTCCAGTGAGTATGATTACTACTGGTCCAGCGCACGCTGGTACTTGAATCAGAACTCACTGAGTCCCATTCGTTTACGACATGCAGCATCTGTCGTGAAGTAGTGACTCTACTGTCGATGAGACAGTGCACTATACACAAAACACGAAACGCAAGTACACGAGCACACAAGTACATGGTATCAGTACACGAAGCTCGAGCGATGCCTATACCGGCGGAGAAGGGCAAAGCTGTGCTTATACATGTGTGTCGTGTGTCTACGATGTACGTGAGCAGGATATGGTAGAGGAATGAGTGGTCGTTGGGGGAAGAAGGAAATCGGATGACAAGGCATCCGTATGCATAGTACATCCGAAGGTTCCACCCATGTTTTGTCATTTACATACTCGTTCCTGCTTTTCCTTCTTGCGCGGCGGATCGCATCCTGCGGATTTGGTGGCCAAGGCGGCGGCGCAATCGCAGACTGCGCTGGCCTTAACGGACGTGCATGGTGTCTACGGGATGGTGAAATTCCAAAAGGAGTGTGAACAACGTGGAGTGAAAGCAATTGCCGGAGCAGAGCTGAATGTCGACGGCGCGCATGTGGTATTGCTTGCACGCAACAACAAGGGCTATTCACAACTCAACCGCATTCTGAGTTCGGCGCATGCTCGCTCACGAGAAGAGCCCGGACTGGACTTCGCAGACCTGATGCAGCATGAACGAGATGAGCTGCTATGCTTGAGTGGTGGCTATTTCTCGAGATTGCGTGTGCTGATTCGAGAACGTCGAAACGATGATGCTCGAGTGTATGTGCAGCGTTGGAAAGAGCTCTTTGGCTTGAACTTCTCTGTGGAGTTGAGTCATCACTGCAGGCCCGAAGAGGGGCGTGAGTTACAACGATTGTACGATATGGCGCGGGAGTTGGATATCCCGTGCGTTGCCACTGCGGATGTTCGCTATGCCGGAGCTGAGGATTATCGCAACTATGATATCATGACCTGTATACGACACGGCATCAGCGTGTTCGACGATCATGAGGAGAGGGCGGTGAATGCCGAAGCATACATCAAGAGTGAAGCACAGATGCGCGCTCTCATACCCTACGAAGACGCTCTGCGAAACACTGCTCGCATCGCAGAGAACTGTTCCATTAATGTCTTAGCCTCACATATCACACCACCTGCCGCTCGCCTTGCAGAAGGCGAGAGCGCCGATGAAGTATTGGAACGACTCTGTCGCGCAGCGCTTCATCGGCGCTACAACGAAGGCTCGTACACAAAAGCACAACAGATGCTTAACAAAGAGCTGGGTGTAATCTCCTCACTGGAGTTGTCAGACTACTTCCTTGTCGTGAAAGAAGTCGTCGATGAGTCGAAGCGACGCGGAATACGGTGTTCCGGACGTGGTTCCGCCGCCAACTCAATCGTGGCGTATCTGCTCGGCATCACCGGTGTTGATCCTTTGCGGCATCGCTTGTTGTTTGAGCGCTTTTTACACGGAGGACGTAAAGGAACGCCGGATATCGATGTGGACTTTGATTCAGAACGAAGGGAAGAGGTCATTGCATGGATGGAAGAACGTTTCGGCGTTGAACAGACGGCGATGACTGCAACACTCATGTGCTATCGACTGAGGTCCGCATTGCGTGATGTGAGCAAGGCACTGGGCTATCCGCAGGTGATCGTAGACAAAATTGGAAAGGCAGTGCCCTCCAGCTCTGCACGGTCAGTGCGGAAGTACATTGATGATATATCCGATGTCATACCGGTTAATACACCCTTGTTCCGTATAGCGCTCGACATGGTGGAACGTATGGACGAAGTACCACGACATTTGGGTCTGCATAGCGGTGGAATGCTATTGTCTCGAACGCCGCTCACGCATTTTTCCGCTATACAAGTCTCAGCGAACGGTGTTAAGGAAGTACAATTCGATAAGCATGATGTCGAAGCTATGGGACTTGTCAAGCTGGATGTCTTGGGCTTGCGCATGCTTGCCACAATCTCCGAAGCCATGGAGCTACTGCAAAGCAGTATGAATGTACAGGTGGACATAGACGAACTCTCGTTGGATGATCCCAAGGTCTATGAACTGATGTGCAGTTCACGAACAATAGGTCTTTTTCAGATTGAGTCTCAAGGACAACAGCACGTCCTGGCATTGCACCAGCCAAACTGCTTTGATGATTTGATTGCAGAAGTTGCTCTGTTTCGTCCGGGGCCATTGCAAAGCGGCATGGTGAATCCCTATATCAAACGACGTCGAGGTAAAGAGCCTGTCGACTATTTGCACCCGGATTTGAAAGAGATTTTGGGCGATACCTATGGCGTTATCTTGTTCCAAGAACAAGTCTTGGAGATCGCGCATCACTTTGCCGGCATGAGTCTCTCACAGGCCGATGATTTTCGTGCACTGATGTCAAAATTCAGAGACTCAAGTGAGATGGAACTCATGCGCGACAAGTTTGTGCAAGGTGCCATGAACAGAGGAGTGGATCACGCTTCTGCTAACAAAGTCTTCGACACAGTGTCATACTTCGTAGGCTACGGCTTTTGTCGTAGTCACGCCGCTGCCTTTGCAAAAATTGTGTACCAGTCGGCCTGGTTGAAGCTCTACTATCCGGCAGCATACATGGCCGCTGTGATGCAGCACCGTCCGGGCTTCTACTCGCTCATGACCTTGGTAGAAGAAGCGAAACGATTTGGCGTTGAAGTGCTGCTGCCCGATGTGAATCGTTCCGGTATACGCTACAGCGTAGAAGAACGATTGGATCATCAAGGAGGTGTGTATCACGCAATACGCAAACCACTGTGTTCTATCGATAGTGTATCGGAGGACGCAGCGAGGATCATCGTTATGGAGCGCCTGCGCGCCCCCTTTAGTTCAGTGGAGGATTTTGTACGACGTGTGCGTATCGACCGCGACGTCATCGAGAATATTGCCCGTAGCGGAGCGATGGACGCGCTGAGCACAGATTCTCGAAGAGCACTTTGGGAAGCGGGTGTGGCGCTGAACCGACGTGACATCATCAAACCTGAGGAAGAGCTTTTCGAACTCCCCTTAGTCGATGAACGAGATATTCCGGTCTTGCCTGAACTTGTGACCACAGAACGATTGGCCTGGGATTATGCAACGCATCACTCGGCTCGTGTGCATCCAATGACGTTATACCGAAGGATGCTGAACGACTTGGAAGTACGGAGCATTGAAACCTGCTTTCGTCTACCCGGACATCGAGATCTCAAAAAAGCACACACCTTGATGATCGGAGGCATAGCTATACTAAGACAACAGCCTCCTACAGCCAAAGGCGTGATGTTTCTTACCCTGGAAGATGAAACAGGCTACATACAAACCATCGTCTTGCCTCAGGTGCGCGAAAAGTTTCGAAAAGTACTGCGATCTTCCGCGCTCATTGTCAAAGGCAAACTTGAAGGAGAACACGGTTGGCGTGGATTGCTTGTACAAGACGTTTGGGTGCTGCAAAATGTACAGGGAGGATATAGTGGATTTCCTTCCTATGCCGGTGGACAAGACATACAGGCGATTTCTGCACCCTCTGAGGGGGCTCGTATCCTTCCTCATTGAGCCGCAGAATTTCTCTCAGCATGAGCGGTGCATTGCAGCCTGCGTAAAAAAATACGCGAAAAACCATCGTTATTCGTTAAACAATACGGAATTTTACGGAGGGATTGCAGTCATGGCAGCTCGCTATATTCTTGGAATGCAGTGAAAAACGAAGTGTAGTTCTGTCTTGCTATCAAGGCAATGCACTAGGTCAACCATCTGTCCCTTAGTCGGCCATCGTTCACTGCCTCGTCATTTTCGTCACTGGTCCAAACTCATGAACAAACTGTCCTTCGTCCTAGCTTGTGTACTCAGTTTTAGCCTACTGTCTTGCGCCTCTTCGAAACAGGAGACGAAGCAGGAGACAAAACAAGCAGAACAGGCTGCTGCACCCACAGCCCCTTCAAGCGCTACGACGCAGCCGCATAGCGATAAGGTAGCACCGCCTCAACCTATGGTGCTACCGAGCGACTTGAATGTTGATAAACCGGACTCAAGCGGAATTGTTCGCGGACGGTACTACGGTGAAGGATTGGATGTCGTGCTCGGACGTGCTGTGCGCTGGTGCGTTGAGAACGGGTGGGCCATCTTAAATGATGGCGCCGGTGCTAACGGTACCGTTGTAGCTCGTGGGAACATCCGCGGCTTCCAAAAAGTGCTGGGAACACCGGATCTTGGTCAGAAAGCAGCTTACCTCTGCGCAGATTGTGGTAGTGACGAAAAAGGTCAGTTCATCTCCGAAGAGGGGACCATGGTCGTCAAAGTCAAAACTCTGGACTACGGAAAGACCAAAGTGACGGTCGATTTCACTCCCTCCGCACCACCCAATAAACCCGGAACCACGTGTAAAACGACCGGAAAGTTTGAACAACTGATCCTAAACTACTTACTTCACGACTAAGGCCTAGTTCGTACACACCGGCACATACAATTAGACACCTAGTACACCATAGGTCAGGCCTGGTAGTCATTAACACACGACTATCTCGCGACGAGCACACGGCTATGTCGCGACGAGTACACAACTCATAAGCAGAGCCCAAATCATACTCGCTTTCCAGATCGTGGCGAGATCGCCCATTTTTCGGAGCGAGCGTCCGATCCCTTCGCTCTCGTTGAACTCCACACTCCATGTAATAGACTTTGCGCTTGCATTCGACGAAGATGTTCCTATGAGGGGGTGCAGCAGCGCTGTCTCCTGTATCCGTTAACCGACCCTTAGCAGGAATGGATCGAGGTTCATGTCAATGGCGTATATTATGGGGACAAAGTGCAATGAAGAGCACTGTCGCAGATCACTGGCGCAATGCACTCAAAGTCACAAACAGAGGCAAATCTCAGATTCAAATCTCAGATTCAAATCTTAGGTCCAACCTTCAACACGGAGCTTAAGTAAGGTGCTTTGCGAAGAAAAAGAACTGAGGTGCATTCTCTGCTCGATATGTATACTTGATCGCAATTCTTGATGTGTATTCTCACAGCTAACAACTTTTGCTATGGCAGAGACAATTCTGGATTATGACAGTCTAGAGGCAACAATGCGCCAACTGTTCGGTCGCAATGATCTTGACGAAGTATTGCGGTTGTGCGCCCTTTATACAAGCGATGCCCTCGATCCGGAGAGAAACCTCAGCGAGATTGAGCGAGCAAACCGTCTAGGATCAATCGTTCGATTTGAGGCTGATGCTGTAAGCATGCGCAAGGACTATGACGGGGCTCGCAGCATGTTTAGCGAATACCTCAGGAAGTATAAACATATCGCCGATCGCGACATTGTGGTCACTGTTCAGGCGGGATATGCCAACAACGAACTACGCTTTCAGAACTATCCTGAAGCACTGAACGTCTATCTCGAGTCCTTGCCTGTCTTCGAACAGATAGGGAATCGTATTGCTGAATGCGGAACGTGCTGCAACATTGGAACGGTGTATGTTGAGATCGGCTCGTATGCCGAAGCGGCAGCCTGGTATGCTAAGGCAATGGATATTGCCAAGGCAATTGATTTCAAGCCATTTCTCGCTAACATCACGCTGAACCTCGGCATCATTTACATGGAGCTGGAGGATATCGAGACTGCCATCGAATATCAGCTACGTGCACTTTCGATGCTAGAAGAGATAAACGATTTGCCCGGACAAGCAAACACCTACAACAATCTGGTTGGCTCTCATCGTCGACTCAAACGATACGATGAAGCTCTGGCCTATGCTGACAAGGCAGTCGCTCTGGCTTTGGAGATACAGGATCTTGATGCTCTTGATTCGTTGTACAATACGCGCGGTTCGCTGTACTATGACTTGAAGCGATACGACGACGCACTCGCCGACATGCACAAAGGATTATTGCTGAGTAACGCTGAAAAACCTTCCAAACAACGTCTATCGCTGCTTCAAAACATCTGTCACATTCATGCACACCGCGAAGATGGTAAACAAGACCTCCGGGAAGCAGAGCGCTTTATAGAAACTGCGCGGTCACAATGGAACGACACATTTGGAAACTTCGCTCGGTCTGCGCTGCTGTCACATGAGCACAGTCTCCGTGCAAAGCTCGAACAGTGGCAACGAGCTTATGAATGCGCGGAGGAAGCCCTTCGTCTGGAAAAAAATATGCACCAAGATGAAGCCCGGGAAACAGCACGGAAGCTGGAGTTGTCGAGACGTATCGAGAACGATGAGCGCGATCGTCAAGTAAAACTTGCACGACTACAAGAACACGAAAAGCTACTCTATCGTGTACTCCCTTCTTCTATCGCGCAACGTATGTCCGGTGGTGAAGATGTTATTGCAGACTACTTCGAAAGCGTCAGCATTCTGTTTGCTGATATCAAAGGCTTTACTGCGCTTACCTCAGAAATGCCTGCATTTCTTTTAGTACGTTTCCTGGGCTCAATCTTTCAAGGCTTCGACGAAATCATGCAACGTCACGGCTGTGAGAAGATCAAGACAATCGGTGATGGCTACATGGCAGTCTGTGGTGCTCCACTTAAATACGATGATCATGCTGAGCGATTGATCATGGCTTCCTTTGACATGCTTCACTCCATATCCATCCCGGATGAAGTTCGCGACTATGTAGACGATGATTTTCAGCTCGGAGTTCGCATCGGAATACATATGGGACCCGTTGTTGCGGGGGTTGTCGGTAAAGATCGATTTGTTTACGATATCTACTCCGATGCGGTCAATACAGCCTCGCGTATGGAAAGTCACGGTGAGGTGCAGCGTATCCACGTTAGCTCTGAGTTCGCTCGACACCTGCAGAACCGTCAAATGCTACCGGATTCTCCGATCAAAGATTTGCAAATCATCCGTCGTGGTGAAATCGAAGTCAAAGGTAAGGGTGTGATGAAAACCTGTTTTGTTGAGCGCAAATCCTCATAAACGTGTTACGAGAAGCAGTGTTTTCAGAAGGTCTCGCAGGTGCTTTCAAGTGCGCTGCGTGACTCAGTATACTCCGTCTTGGTGCTCGAGAATCGAAGACTACTCATGGTCGTACGTGGTTAAGAGGACGGTAACATTGAGTCTTTTCTTTATGCGGGGCGCTTCGCGCACCGCATACGAACGAGTCATCACAAAGCTGCAACGTGTCGTTTTACGAGCGAGTAGAATACCGTAATTGCTTTTTGAGTATGCTGATTTGTCCAAGATGGTAGTATGCGTGCTCGAGAGTTCCCTGTAGGTTTTTGTAGTGATTTCCGTAACGTTCGTTAACCCACACTGACCATAGCTGCGCATCGTCGACGTGCTGAAGGAGTTCAGCGCATTGCTCGGCGTCACGCATGCACTGCTCAACATAGGCCTGCCATTGTGAATCGCTAACAAACATGGGACACTTGAAGCTTTCTGCATCACTAGCCGCCAGCTCGCGACCGCTCAGCACACGCAGTGCAGCCGCCACAAAATAGTGGAGATGATAAAGTAACTCTGCAATGCTGTGACAATCTCCACGCCGATGCTGAGCTTCTGACACATTCAGATCTGAGACGAGTTCTCGTATGCAAACGCCTGTCCAGTTCTCACCGAAGTAGAGCTCTCTGAGATGCTTTGACAAGTGAAGCGTTCCGGGGTTCAATGATGGTGATTCGGTAGACATAATCGAGCCTTTTCATAGGTGAAATGGACAGTCGCCGCAGTAGCTGGGCGATCATTAGACTTGTTTGTTTGCTAAGAGCATTGTTAGTGTGACACTAGTCTGAAAACAATCCGGCGTGTCGGGACCTGTGCACAAGATACTGCAACTGAAAAACACGGTATTACAAACAGTTCGTCCAAAGCGAGAGATCTTCTTGCATAAAAGCTTCTCAATACTCACGATTCTTCTATCTGTCATGTAGTTCATTTGATGTCTGTACTTTTTGTCTTATTATGCATCTCTGAATTCTCACGTCGATACTGACTTTTAATGAAGCTGACTCTGGCTCCGACTTTGGTTCTCAGCTAACGAATTTCTAAGACCTCATGATATTCAGTTTGGTCAATTCACCGACATCGAAGAGTACACGACTTGTGTTGCTGCTTGTTCTGACTTGTCATGTACTTGCAAGTACAGTTGCGAAGGCACAGGCACACGTGAATGATTATATCATGCACCCCAAATATGATCCGGCGGTGACGTGGATGGGGCTACTCGGTGCCTCCGTGACTTTTGTGCCCCGACCCATTGCGGAAGAAGAGATACGTCAAATCCCCTTTGTCGATGCGCGACTACGAGTCAATGTGTGGAATGGGGTGTCACTTGGCTTTCATGCGGCATCGAATTACCTAACCTACACCGGATCTGTTTCAGGTCAATGGAGCACACGGGTAGGTCCTTTCGATCTCGCAATTGGGGACGAAGAGCTGATCTGGTACGGACGCGCAACGATGGATGAATTCGATGTGGATGCGATAGGATATGTGAACGTGCCACACTTCAGTGTTGGATTAAGCAGCTCGGAGTTTCTTTTGAGTCTGAGAGCTGAGATGTTGTTCTTAACCTATCGCACAACGCGGGTTGGAGATGTTGAAATTGCTTCCGATAAAAACCAGCGGCTTGGCGCGTCGGTGGCGGTCTACGTTGAACAACCCTATGCGAACAAGACACATTTACTCCTTGGACTAAAACTCAACAGCTTAAAGAATGCTTACCAGAGCTGGCTTGCATTCTCGACCTTCAATGATCCCTTGCTCTATCCTGAGCTGAGTATTGGCTTGATACTATGATGATGTGTCGCAATGCGAAACATAGTAGCTCCCTCTTTAACTCGCTGCTGCCTTGGAAGTGGCTGCTTCCGTTCGTGGCACTGTTGCACCTCAGCTGCGGAAGTGAGCTACGAGTTATTGTACCCGATGTAGAATCGCTCGACCTTTTGCAAAACGCCGCGGCCTTGCCCAAAGCTAGTATGCCATTGATTGACGGTGTGTATGCCTTGGAAAGTGGGGCGAATCGCTTTGGTGATACGCTGGTCTTGAAACATGATGGCAACGCGTTGTCTGTGTTTTGTCAGCGGAACAGCTCGTACATGATTCTCAGAAGCGGGGTGAAAGACTCTGCCGTGATCTACGCCGGCTATTGGCGATTTGCGCAGGGTCCGCAAACCGGTTTAGCCGTTCTGCGCATTGGAGCAGGAGACGCCGCCGCTCTCTTCAAGGGACAACGTCCCGCCGTGTTGAAAGTTCACGGCAGCATTGGAGGCAGTGATAATTTTCGTGATGAGCAAATTTCCATGAAGTACGTTCGACCCTTGCATGGACGTGATAGCTCGCGACCTGCGCAAGAGGTCTTGATCTTGGCGCATCGAGGCGGTGGCAGAAATAGCGATCGATTGCCCTTTTCCGAGAACTCCACTGAGCTCGTCAAGTTCGCTTCGAAACTTGGTGCGCAAGGCGTCGAAATTGATGTTCGCATGACCAAAGACTCCGTACCGGTGCTGTATCATGATGAGAATCTCAATACGAGATTGGTGGATGGCGAGTATATGGTTGGTCCCATTGGCGCATACAGCCTTGCGCAACTGCGAACACTGTGTCGATTAAAAAACGGTGAGCAAATTCCAACGCTTCAGGAAGTTTTGGATGCGGTGGTTGATTCAACAAATCTTCGCGTAGTGTGGCTCGACATCAAAGAACTGTCGGAAGTGTACTCGGTTGTGCCTTTACAACAAGCTGCACTCCGTCGTGCCGCTCAACTGCATGCTGCAGGACTTCGTGACAGCCTTGAAATCTTCTTTGGCTTGGCTAGTGAAGAGATTTACGAGGCCTTTTTGCTTCGCCCGGATCACGAGCAAATCTCCTCGATCTGTGAATTAAGCATCGAAAAGGTTCGTGCAGCGAAGTCTCGCGTATACGGCGCACGATGGACTCTCGGCGGCATTGAGCAAGAGTTGCAATCGCTTCATGCCGAGTCGACACGCGCGTTCGTGTGGACTCTTGATTTGCCGGAGTTTATCGAGCAGTTTCTCGCAACAACCAAGTACGACGGAATTCTCACAAACTATCCAACTGTTGTCGCATACCACTACTATGTGCGTCCATAAATCAGCAGTCATATACAGTGTTGCTATAGTTGTCAGTCTGTTTGGACTGTCGATTGTCAGCCTGTTTGCCGACAACACTGTCGATAGCCTGCGCTACCGTATCCATCTGCAGGCGCATGTTGGTAGGAGTGCGTCCATCATAGAACGCAGCACTTCGGTCGACAAAGCGGAGTACACTCGTAACGGTATTGACTGGTCGATACGTGCTGTAGCACAGCCGGATCATCTTTTGGGCTTAGGACTAGAGCTTGGCAGTCTGCACTTCTCCAAGCTCCTTGTTAAGAATGATGCAACGCTACCTGATGGTAGTACGATGTCGCTCTCCGCTCTTCCTATACTCGGGGTATTTAGCATGGAGAAGTATGGTGTTGAACTGAGCGGGGGAGTAGGAACCTTTTTGTACCAAGCCGAACTCGTTGCCCCTGGCGGGACAACGACAGGTCAAGATTGGGAGATAGGTTGGTGTGGTGGTCTGGCTTATCGCTTCGAGATCTCACATCATTGGCTTCTGGGTCTTGAAGGACGCTACTATACTATCCCGGAGCGCAGTGTCGGATTGTTTAGCGGCGGACTCCGGATACAGTATCAGATTTGGTACTGACCTTTCAATAACAGTGAACAACCTCTTTCAACCTGACGAGTAGTCGGGTCATTGTTCAATACGATGCAATGAGGCGCACGCATCTGCGTCAGCCATGTTTTTGTCGGAATACTCTACTGTCAAACGCAATGAAACGTATACAGAACTTTTCAAAGATCACTATGCAACAGTCGCCTCGCTTTGGCACAATCCTTCTGTGCTACATCGCTGTAGTCGTCTGCTCGATGACGGCACAGGGACCTGAAGCTCACACCCTGCAACCTGACAGCGTCACTCCTAAAACCATGAGCTTGGAGACCGCTCTTAAGCCGCTTACGAATACAAAAGTTGCTACCATCGGGTTGAGTGCGAGGGTGGTGGAGACTGACGAAGAATTCTCGCTCAATGGCTCGAAGCAGCTGCCTACTATGAGCGTATACAAGTTTCCTATTGCACTGTATATGCTGTCATTGGTAGATAATCACAAGGCGGAGTTGTCGGAGCGCGTTCATGTAACTGCCGCTGAGTGGATGGAAAAGACCTACTCTCCACTTGGCGAGCGTTGCTCTCGACGTGACACCATGCTCCGTTTAGATACGCTCATCAGGGCGATGGTTGGTGAGAGCGACAATAACGCCTGCGACATTGTGCTCAAGCGTTGCGGTGGGACTACGAGAGTGCAACGATACATTCGTGATCTCGGCTTTGTCAATGCTGAGATCGGCGCCACCGAACGCGAGATGCACAAGAACTACAAAACGGCACATCGAAACCGCCTCTCTGCTATCGAATCGTCAAAACTCTTACAGAAATTCTTCCAAAAGCAGATCCTAAGTCCGGCTTCAACTGAGGTGTTGTATCAGTATATGCGCAACTCTGCAAATCCGGCGAATCGTATTGTCGCAGGTCTTCCCGAAGGAACCGAAGTCGCGCACAAGACAGGAACAGGGGCGGGTCCGAAGAATCGCGTGATAGCCGCAAACGACGTCGCTTTGATAACCCTTCCTTCACAACGACATCTTGCACTGTCCGTGTTTGTAAGCGATACCGATCTTAGCTTCGATGAGTGCTACGCACTCATCGCCGATATTACCCGCGTCATCTGGAAAAGCTTTTCAACGAAGTAGTACAAGTGTTTGCTCAACTCGAGTTACGCACGCGCTACTTCCGCGTCAGAACTCCACGTAGTCGCCGGTTAACAGTGCGTTCTCGGTTCTTTTTCGCGTGATATGAATCAGCAAGACAAGTATTGAAGTATATCCTTATTCTCCACGCATCTGCGGAGTGAATCCGGTTGTGCGCCCTCTGAAGCAGTTGTTCTTTTTCGTACAGCTCTATCCCGAAGAGGTCCTCCCTCGGCGCATTACCCTTTGTAGTTCAGTGCACTACCGTCTGCCGTACGGTGCACTACCCTCTGCGGTTCGGTGCATATAGCCTATGCGATTCGGTGCACATAGCCTCTGTGCGTACACTAAGGCTATCATTTCTATGGCACATAGCTTTATAATCTTTCAAGTGTAACAACTCCCTCTTCTTTAGGGAAGTTCAGTCAAACCCCAAAATTTTGCTGCTTGAGGCTGTTGAGTCGTACTTATTTACTAAGTTAGTAACGCACTACGTTACTAAATGGTCGCACAATTTTGTTTTGTTTGAGCCATTGTAATCGCGGAGCATGTGAGTCAAAGGATACTACAACACACCACAAACAAGAGAAAGGTAAAACAATGGAAGATCCAAGCAAGGTGCCTCATACACTGAAGCATAAGCCTGTGGTCGTCGTGAACGACTACGCGGCATTGGACGGACGTCACGCAGGCAACACCGATACCAGAGGTTTGTCGATTGGTTTGGCACAATGGAGCGATCGTAGGAACTACCGCGAACTCTCGGCCAAGGTTTGGAGATATACAGGAGAGAAGTGGTCTCGACAGTCTGAAGAACTGCCACTGCATAGAGTATTGGACCTCGCGATACTTATTTGCAGTTCGAAGCACTTCTTCGCAGAGCGCTACCGCAAGACAACGGAGGAACATCTCAAAGCCCCTCGCATCGGACACATTGCGCTGCAAGGGCAGGCAATGAACGTTGAGTTGTGCACGGAAAACAACCGCATTGCGGATGACATCGAGATTTTCGATGAGCAGCTTCGCAAAGATGATGAGTTTCTAAGCGAACGCTTGCGTCGTCTGGCTGCTGCTCTCAAAGAGCTAGGGTACTGAAGCTTGGATTTAAAGCGGTGATGGGAAATGAGGAGGGAAGAAGGAACGCACGCTTAGCATGCCTTGCTAAGCGTTTCGTTAGGTTCACAGCGCGTGGATGCAATAGATTGAGATTTGAGTGAGACGGTAGTTCGCAGCTAGCTATTGATTCGAAAACAAAACAAAAAAAGGGGACCACCATCTGGAGTTCTGATGATACACATACTGTTTGCGTAGACAATATATGATGTGGTCCCCTCGACTGCTTTGCAACACGCAACACTACCAGGTATAGCGTAGACGAAGTCCGGCTGAAATCGTCCGCGGTAGACCCGGTTCGATGTACGCCGGGGCTTTTGTTCCGCCAACTGCATTATCCGGATTTAGCCAGACGCTGGCGATATACTTGGAATCACTCAGGTTGTCCACTCGGGCAAAGGCATCGACAGACCAAGAGTTTGTGAGCTTGAGTTCGTAACAGGCCATAAAATTGAACATTGAGTGGGCTTCTGTCTCAACGCTGTTGACGTCGTTGACTGCATAAGCACTGATCGTGTGCCACTCTAGATCAGCACGAAAGTGCCGAAGGAAGTTCGGCTCCCAGCGCAACACAGCACCACCAAACAGAGATGGGACGCCCGGCATTTCTTTGCCTGAAAGATCGAGGGTGTGTCCGGCTAATGAAGCGTTGACGTAAATCGAGTCAAAGAGATACTTCTCGAGAGTATTGCTCGATGCACTGAGGCTGAAGTGTATGTGCAAGCCACCTGCGAATTCAAGTCCTGCACCGATCTCAACACCCTTTCGTGACGTTTCGCCGGCAGGCATGTAGAAACGTCCACCACGATAGGGAACAAGATCATTGGTTGTTGTAACCGAGTAGAGAGCCAGATCATACTCCACACCTTGAAGCATGCCTGATCCTAAGTGCATATGATGTTTGAGACCTAGTTCAATGGTCTGGCTTTGAATAGGCTTGAGAAGTGAGTTAATGGAGCGAAGCGTGTCTTCACCCAGTGCTGAGGGAGGATCGGTTTCGTTTCCGGCGGGGACCTCAACACCTTGTGAGTAGTTCGCATACACACACATGTCTTCAGCCACGAGATAGCTCAATCCCAACTTTGGCGAAAACTGAGAAAAGCTTCGCTCATCATTGATCTTTGGATTGATGAAACTTTGTGAGTAATAGCTGATATCATCCAAACGTCCTCCGAGAAGCACAATCAGTTTATCACCAATACTCAGTTGATCTTGGAAAAAGAATCCGAGATTCTGCGCGCCTTCGCGTTTGTTGTCACGTAAAGTCGTTCCGCGACCCTTTGTATTGAGGTCAAGATTATAAAACAAAATTGCACCGTCCTGGTACTGTTCATCCACGCCGGCTTGAAAATGATTGTTGATCGAAGAACCAAAGGAAGTGGTGTAGTGGTATGCGAGGCTGCCACCGACATGATAGCGGTTGAAGTCACGGAAGGTGTTACGCTCAGAACGCTGTAAATACTTTGGTTCAACATAGGCGCCATAACGAAGTGAGTGCTCCGGAGCCAGTTGCTGATCGATACTAAACGAGATACGTCCAACACGATTGAAACGACGTTCATCGCGTTGCACGTAGGTTGGATTGTATACCAAAGTGTCGGCTTGGGCTTGCTTCGCATTCTCTTCAAACTGAGCCAAAGTGAGTGGGCCCGGGATGTGAAAGGAATTTGACGCTGCAAGTACCGTGAGGTGTAGGCGTGTGGCAGAATTCAAATACGAGTCGACTCCGGCTAAAGCTTGAAAGGTTGCAGAACCCGAGTGATCTCTCCATCCGTCGAACATCGTATTCGACATACCGGCATAAATCTTTGAACTGCCCTCGGTCGTGCCGCACTGCACGGTATGCTTGGCATAACCAAAAGAGGACATTGTAGCCTGAGCAGAAGCATATGATCCTTCGTACCTAGGCAACGTTGAGATACTCACGACGCCGCCGGAAGCATTGCCCCAGAGTGCAGAGGTATTTGAACGCAGAACCTCCACATTCGATGCCATACCTAGGTCAATCAGGTCGAGCGATGTGCGACCATCCGGTTCGGTGATTGGCATTCCGTCGAGCAAAAAGCGCAGACCGCGTGTGGTACCGGCATTCGAGCGTTCACCTGCGCCGCGCGCACCAAATCCGCGAATCACGACTCGAACATCTTGGTTGCCGCTTCGAGATTGAACTAGTGCTCCCGGAACATGCGCGAGTGCCTCATCGAGACCATAGCCTCGATTGTTGCGAAACTCTTCAGCGGGTACAATGCTAATAGCTAGAGGAACACGGAGTGGATCTTGTGCGTCGCGCGTGGCAACGACGCTGATCTCCGGAAGCTTGGTGTGCATGGTTTGCACAGTATCGGAACGCTGCGTCGTGCCGTTGTTTGTACTAGTGCGAGCAGTACCCGGAACAACCGGAGTTGCTGTGAATTGAGCAAATACGTGTGTGCTCATTGCAATGGCAATGAGCAAGAAACGAGCTAAAGTTTTCATGCAGTAGTTTCAAATTCAGGTTGTAAAAAAAAACTGTCAGGAGAACGGGTGTGGCCTCAGCTTCTTGTCACAGGAACAGAATGGTGTTCCCTAATGATCGTGGATGATCGACAGGATACGACACTGTGGTAGGAGGTCTACCATAGTGAGTAATGAGGCACGGATGCTAGGCGACAGCTTTTACACGCGAGGTGGACGCAAGGCCGTTTCTGGCGTTGGACTTTGAGGGAGATTGTGGTCAGGAGGGATTACGTACATAAGCTCACACGCTACCCGAGCTTCGAAACGTAGTGAGGACGCCAAATACTGGGAGTCGATCGGAGGGATGTTCAGTAACGACAATGTTTGACTTTGGTCTTTGGGTGCGCAGCTAAATTTCTGCATGCATCCGAATCCTTCAGAGGTGTCTTCCACACTCTGATAATACATGATGATGTCGGCTTTTTCGAAGACGAAGAGCGACCACATGACGAATGTAGCTTCTGCATACAACAAAAAGCAACACAATACGATGCTGTGGACGATCCTCGAGAAGGTCGTCAGTTGATTGTTGTTGGTATGGACAAGAGATGAAAACATTCGGATATTCCCGGGGTCTCAATCGAAACTCGTGTCGCTCTGATCTGCTTTACAATGCTCGAGCGAGCGGCATCATGCCGTTTTGCGCTAAACAGTCGGGCTGCTCCTTCATCGAAACGAAACTGAGTGCTTAAACAGACTCAGGCGTGGCACAATGAAGCTACTGTTCGAGACCTAGGATTAAAAATAATGACTATTGTCGAGTCAGACGAGTGTTGAAATGAAATGTGGGCAACTTTCCGGAGTGTGCAACAACCGGTGTGCAACAACCGGTGTGCAACTTCTATGATCTACATGGTTGACTAACAACGGATCGCTGACGACATCACGGCATGCTGTGTTCCCAGCGCTGTTTTTTATTGCCATTGCAGACTCAGGTACTAGTTTGTGAGGCACTTAGGGAGTATTACCATATGAAAATCAACATCTCATCGACGTTTCGTCGTGTTGCACTTCTTGTGTGTGTGTGTGCATTCTGTACACAGAGTTCCACGGCACAGCGACGAATTGACCATGCAAGTCTCTCGCAGTTCCCGCTCATTCCCGAGCACTATAGAGTTGAGGCAGCCGGCCTTCGCTCGCTCGTACGACATGCCTCCGTAGGTGTAACAGTGGACAATGGCCTGAACTGTCTGCAGGGTACGAAAAAAGGCTGCACAGAATTCGCACCCTATACCTACGACAGACGCAGTTGGGTCTTTCAGATTCGTCCAAACGAAGGCTGGTACAAAAAGGTCTCGGAATTCTGTGAACACATGCGCTCCTCCTTAGATTCCTTTGACGTTTTCAGCTTTAAGTTTTGTTATCTGGACGGTCTCGATATGATCGATGAACCGTGTGGCGCAAAGGTTCCTCCAACACCTGCGAAAGTCGAAAAAGCATGGCTGCATTTGCGAGATAGTATGGAAGCTATGGAGCGCTTGGCCGGCAATAAAACGGTTGTTTGGTGGACCATTCCCTTAACTCAATCTGGGCAGGCATGCACCGACGAAATGAATAGCAGAATTCGCAGCTACTGCGCGGAACACAACAAGTGGCTCTTCGACATTGCAGATTTGGAATGCCACGATACACTTGGTCTTGTTCACCGCAATTCGTCGGGCTATGAAGTTGCGTGGAAACCATTCTGTGGCGAGCAAGCAGCTGATGCTCAGGCTTGTCATCCGAACGACAAAGGCTCCGTGCAGATTGCCAAAGCATTTTGGCTGCTGATGGCTCGCATCGCAGGTTGGGAAAGCACAAGTTCGGCTTCGTCCGAGCAATACCTTCAAATCCAAAAGCAACACAATGTCTACCCAAATCCCATGGGAGATTACCTGCACATTGGTTATAGCGACAATGATCTGCAGGAACTCGGTGATTCATTTGAGCTTGTCAATGCCATGGGTGTGCTTATGCGTCGCTTCGCGCCGCAGACTCGCATAGATCTGAGAGATATACCCGCGGGAGTATATGTCCTGCGTGCCTCGTCACGCTCATGGATGTTTGTCAAAAACTAAGGAGTTCTCTCTTCACAGGCTCATAGGCACAAACCGTTCGGGGAGGTGACTGACCTTCACTTGAACTATAGATTCCTGGATCGCGATCTGAATCAATGAGTCACCACGTTTTATCAAAGGTCTTTGTTGTCGCTGAGGCTGATTGAACTTTTCTTCGGCTGTATAATCAACAGGTCCGTTGCGCTCACTGCTGCGAAGCTTTAGTACTATTGAAAAAGCAACGTGCGGATGTTTGAAGACCGTGCTGCGCGATTTCGTGAACAACAACAAATACGTACATTTGTTTGCACCAAATGCGGTGGCAGATTGCAGAATTCAAAGTCTGTAATACCACTGACTGTTCTGTGGCTCGTACCTGTCAGAGCCTTGGTGCGTTATTGGCGCAGTGCTTTTTATCGAATGAGAGTAGAAAGAGTCATTCTTCACGATGACTCTGGGAACGTGGGGATGTGCGCGGGGATCATAAGTGCTCTAATTCTACCTTGTCGTTTGGATCTTAGGACGTAGCAGAGTGCGCAAGAAGATACTGTAGAGTGCGCGGGGATGGGTATGTGTGGAGTCTTATGTATGCTGAACCAAGTTACCAAGTAGACAAGGATGAGTTTAGCACTCAACTCGATACCTTTTGTACAGTTTGATTGTACAAAGGTGTAGTACGAGACAGCCTAAGCAGGCATGTTGAAATTCGAGTGGACGAGAAAATCGCTCGCGATGGGATGACAAGAGAATCCATAGGCGCTGTCGCCTTTCATGATACAAGTAACGACCACAACCTTGACATGATTCATTTTCGATTGGTAATAGCCATACTAAGTCTGGCACTCTGTTCTCCACTCAGTATCCTGTACGCACAGGATCTGCGACTGACTATTGTGCCGGGAGAGGAGTTTAGTTTTTCACGACGTGACGAGTGGAAACTTGTTATCCAAAATCCAACAAAGCTTGCAGTCCGCGCTTATCTGGAAGGAACCGTACGTGAAGCTAAAAAAGGATTGATTTATCACTCCAGAAGTTCGGTGCGAGACTTCTTACCCGGTACTGAGACTATCACTACCGCCTATTATCCAGGATTGAAGCCCTTTACAAGTTTAAAGGATGACGGTACACTGACCGAACCCGCGCTGCGAACGAACGCATTTCCGGCCGGTGACTACGAGATCTGTGTCTACGCTTTCGCGGAGTCGGATGGCAAAGAAATTTCTCGCACCTGCTATAGCTTCTCGTGGGACCAGTATTCTTCGTTGATCCTCATACAACCACACGATGCCGACACTGTGCGCGAACGTTTTCCGTTGTTGAGTTGGCACAGACTGTCGCCAATTACCACACCGACGATTCGCTATGAACTCTCTGTGTACGAACTACAAAATCAGCAGACACCCGTGGCTGCCGTTCAAGTCAATGCGCCCTATTACACGACGACATCGGACGCAACAATTCACATGTATCCTTTAAGTGCACGAACGCTCAATGCTACGAAGCGCTACGCCTGGCGAGTGGTTGCACTTCAAGGAAAGAAACGTATTGCTGAGAGCGATGTGTGGTCTTTCGTGTACCAACCGGATACGAGCGAGGACAGCACCGCACAGCGTGACAGCACCAAGCGCGCAAAGAACCTACCTCTGCCCGGAATCGCTTATTCCGAAGTTGTACCCGAAGCTGTGGCGAACTCGCGTGTGAGTTTGGGAAGTGCCACTAAGGGAGTATTGCATGTGTTGATTCGTCACAATAGTACTTCTCCCAGGGTTGCTCTGCGCATTGTAGCTGCGGATGGACGGATTCTCTTGACACGGCGCGTCGATCTTCATTACGGAGCGAATTATTTGTCGCTCCCACTTAAAACATGGACTAAGGACGTACAATCCGGTTTCTATGAACTTCAAATAGTTGATGTGAATGGTACAATCCAGAAACTACGGTTCAGAAATGATGACTAAACCGAACTCTTGCGCGATGAACAATCAACGTTCCCATTCAAAGGCCGAATACTACACACGCTTTGGTCTCGGCACTCTGCTGAAGAAGGGCGTTGCCTTCGTTCTTTTCCTTGCCGAGATATGGTGTTTCCTGGTTCCCTTGAGCGTTCCATTACGAGCAGATGGCGCTACCGCTGCTGAGGTGCAAAGCGTGAGCGGTGCTGCGCAGAACGACCAGGTGAATCTCTTCAACGGCAGCTTTCAGTATCCAATCCACCTGATGGATGTTGGAGGCTTTCCCTTGACGCTGAGCTACTCCAGCAATATCAGCATGGAGTCTGATGCCGGCATGGTAGGACTAGGATGGAGTTTGAATACGGGCGCCATTAACCGTAGTGTGCGGGGATTGCCGGATGACTTTGATGGAGATGCTATTACGACTACCACATCCGCCAAGCCCGATGAGACGATTGGATTTGGTTTAGGGTTGGGTGTAGAGCTTGTCGGTAAAGAAACCAACGCCAGTGGTAACGAGACCGGTGCGAAAGCCGGAGGAGAAGTGGAAGCGTCGCTATCTGCCGCATACAACTCTTACACCGGTTGGAGCGCCGGATTTGGCGCTTCTGGTAGTGCAAAAGGCAATACGAGCGGAGACTTCAAGACAAATGGTCAATTGAAAGTTGGCATTTCCTCGAACAGTGAGAGCGGGACCATGGTGAACACGGAGGTCTCGGCAGGTTTCAAATCCAAACTTGGTGAAGACGAGACATTGGAAGGAAGTGCAGGCTATGGACTTTCGGTGCAGTCACGTCAAGGAATGAAACAGCATAATCTCAGTGTTCAGACCAAGTACTCGAATGCACATCTCTTGGAGGGTCAGAATGGTATTCTTGGCACAATACGCAATCTGACGCACGGTGAGTTCAGTGGAGGAGGCAAGTTTAATCTCCTTTCCAGTTCTCCGAGTATGACACCCTCTATTGGCACTCCCATGATTAGCGAGGGTTTTGAAGGTGAATTGAAATTAGGTGCGGAGCTCGGAGGTACGACGTCGCTCACAGGAAACATTGATTTCTCCTATGAAAAAGCACGCAACGCAAAAGTCAATGAGGACGTACCGGCTTATGGCTACATGTATGCACAGCACGCCGCCGGTGGAAGAGAGTTGCTCGACGTCCTTCGCGAAAAAGGAAATGCGTTCAGCAAAGAAGTACCCAATCTTCCGATGGCACAGTTCGCAAACGACGTGTATAGCTGTAGTGCTCCGGGTTTTAGCACAGAGTTCAGACCATTTCGCGGAGATGTCGGCGCGCTGCATGATCCCGCCACAAGTACAATGTCTGCTTCTGTCGGTGTGGGTATAGAAGTGGCTTTGGCAGATCTAACCAAAGTTGGTGCGAATATCAAAGTTCCCATTGCATCCGGTTGGAGTGGGAAATGGCGTGAAGGAAACGCCTTCAATTCTGTTTTTCTCTTTCGTGACCGTACGCCATCGTTGCCCTTTTTGGAAACCGTTTACTTTAAAAGCATGGGAGAAGCCGTGGGAATGGCCAATCCCCGACAGTTCACGCAGCTTGGTGCTTTTGCGCCTGTCAAATACAGTGTGAATGGTGACGGAAACTCTTCCTCATCGCTATCTGCCTCGGGCGAAGGTTCAGCATTGCCCAATGCGATGTCCGTACTACGCAGCAATCGAGAATACAGACAAAACGTTTTTCAATGGTTAACGGCGAGAGAGGCAAGTCTTGCAGGACAAAGTCGTGATTTGCTGAGTTATCCGATGAACGTATTTGAGACACCGGCTACCGAACGTGCTTTTCGTGAGTCCATTCAAGTGCATCGACGTCGCACGGTGTATCGAAAGGCTTCGCATATCTCTGAAGTTAGCGTACAACGTACCGATGGTTCGCGTTGCATCTTTGGTGTACCGGCCTATAGCAATGCAAGTACCGAGGTGAGTTTCAATGTCTCGAAGCGCACGGATGAAGCTGAGCTTCCTCGAAACAAAGAGACCGGACTCATTCACTATGCTGCCGGACAGGATAACTCAGCATCCAATAATCGCGGTGAGAATCATCTCTTTCAAAGTGAGCGCACACCTTCGTACGTCTACGCCTGGTTGTTGAGTGCAGTCTACAGTCCTGATTATGTTGACCTGACAGGGGATGGGCCATCAGCCGACGATCTTGGAAGTTATACCAGGCTTAACTACACTCAGGCTCAGAGCTCCTTCAACTGGCGCTTTCCTTTGCAAAAAGACTCAGCGTACTACGATGGACATGAGAAAACAAATGATCAAGACGACATGGCGCACTACTCCTACGGTTCCCGAGAACAGTGGTATGTGCATTCGATCGAAACCAAGAATTATGTCGCCGAGTTTGTATACAGTGAACGCGATGATGGTGTGGGTGTGCAAGGACAGAACGGTGGTTTGAATCCGGCAATGCGTCTTTATAAGCTGGACAAAATCACCTTGTACACAAAAGCATCTCGCTTAAGCGCAGATCCCGTGCCACTGAAAGTCGTGCACTTTGTGTACGACTATTCGCTGTGCTCACACCTTCCGAGCAATGTGAATGGCCAGGGTAAGCTGACATTGTTGTCAATCTGGTTCGAAAACGGTACCAGTGAAAAAGGAAGCCAAACGCCGTACGTCTTCCGCTATAGCACATTCAACCCCGACTATAATGCAAAGAGTGTCGACCGTTGGGGAAGTTACATCGCCTCGGAAGGTAGCTCTGAAGAATCGTCGAAAAGCTATACCTCGTTATCGCGCGAATCCGCTGACCGCTTTGCATCCGCGTGGAGACTCTGTGCCGTCAAGACACCAAGTGGGCTGATCCAGAGCATTGAGTATGAGAGTGCAGACTACGCCTATGTTCAAAACCGGACCGCCATGGAGATGCAGTCCATTGTTGGTATGACTACCCGCGATGCACGACGTGAGGTCGTGCTTCCAAGTGGCGGTGATGCTACGAGCGATCTCTTTACATCTGAGGGACTGGCTCGTAACTACCTTCAGTTTAAACTAAAACACGCGGCAACAAGCGATCTTGACGTCGCCCCCTATGTCGAGCAGATACAAGAACTCTACATGGCGGCATCTGTTCGGGTTGGCAAGCCTACGCTCGACGAGTTCGAGAAAATTGAGGGCTTCATTCCTGTTCATCTCGAGCGACCGGGTTTGGATTTTGGATTGTGTTCCAATCCTGAGTACGCCTGGATACGATTGCCACAAATCCATAATGGAGATGAAACAACGGATCTAGGTTCATTCGCAACAGACAATAGCTCTACCGGAGGTGTGCATCCACTTGCCAAAATGGCATGGGAGACTATTCGCAAGAAGTACATGCACCTTGTCTATAACAATCCGCCGGACCCTCACAACGTTGAAGGATTTGGTGCTGCCCTTGAAAACTGTTTCGCAGTGCTTGGAGAGTTCTTTAAGCAAGCGAACAACTACCTGAAAGACAAAGGGCACGCGAACATCATGCGCATCAAGGGCGCAAAGCTGCGACTGAACTCGCCGGATTTGACAAAGCTCGGCGGCGGCACTCGCGTCAAAAGAATACTTATGAGCGACCAATGGGGCGCCATGATACAAGACAGTGCGCAGAACTTTGTGTACGGTCAAGAGTACTCGTATACACTGCAAGAGAACGGTCGCACCATTAGTAGTGGCGTTGCCCAATATGAACCGAGAATTGGCAACGAAGAGAACCCCTTCGTCTTACCGTATCGATATGTCATTGAAAAAAGCTTGTCGGTTGACTTGAATTTGTATCAAAGCGGTCCGTTAGGGCAGATCTACTTTCCCGCTGCGGATGTGGGCTATCGTAGCGTTCGTGTTCAAGCCATTCGACACGCAGGCGAAGCAGAAGATGGTCACACAACCTACGAGTTCTATACGGCAAAGGATTTTCCAACCCTTGTGCAGTCAACGCCGATCACTGTCGCGACGCGACAAATGAAGTTCGGAGAATTTTACTCAGAAGAAATACTCAATGCAACGCAGGGATTTGTTGTTGAGTTGAACGATATGCACGGTAAACCGAAGGCGCAATATTCTTATTTGAAAGGCGCGCGTTCGGCCCATAGTGGTGTAGTTTATGGCTATGCGCGAGATCCGGAGCAGTCGAATCGCCTATCGAACATGGTGTCAACCGTCGATCCACTAAGTGGAAACATCGTGCAAGAACTCGTTGGCGTTGACTACGACATCTTCAGTGACGCGCGAGAACACAACCAGCACACCTTTCATCCTTCCGCTGCGCTGAATCTTGATATTAGTATCAGAGGTCCGGCTCCTGTTATTCTACCCTCGGTTTACCCGAACTACAAGCATCAGTATCAACTCATGCGAATGGCCACTGTAAACAAAGCCATCTATCGCTGTGGACTGTTGCAAACAATAGATGCCTTTGATCGTGGAGCAGTGACTCATACTGATAATCTGCTGCGCGACCGTGAGTCCGGGGAAGTCATTGTTTCGTCAACGAAAAACGCTTACGATGATCCGGTATACTCTCTAGTCTACCCTGCACGATGGGTAGCGGAGAACAGTGGAATGCGAGGCTCGTATACGAACATCGGAGTGCGTGCCGAAGGACTGACGCTCAGATCAGGGACCTTTCACATGAGCGGCGGTCTGCAAGCGAGTATGTTCCGTCAAGGGGATGAACTCCTCTGTACCATTCCTATGGGTTCAGCCCCGATTGTACGTGACGGAGTTAGCTATGGCGCCGTGGATTCGGTGTTTCATGCTTGGGTCATGAACGTTGATGAGACCGCGAATGATGCCTACCTCATCGGACAAAACGGTGAGAGCATTGCAGACGGAGTGTATTCTATTCAAAATATTCGCTCAGGGTTTAGAAACATCATAAATGCTCATAGCGCGGAATACAAGCTTCGTGAATCACCTATTCGGGGATCGAGACTGCAATTGCCTGCGACATCGGTCTTAAGTGTGAACGCAACAGAGTACAGCGACTATTGGCAGTGCTATGGTCTGTTCGAGAGCGTTGCCCCTCAATACACCTGCGAGTGTACTCAAACGAAGGTTCAAAAGCGTCCGGCAGTAGAGCTTCTTGGTGCATTTGTCCAAACCCTTCTCACTCGCGGTGACAACGAAGCGCACAACCTTCGAGTGGAGTCAAGCTATAGTCCCGGTGCTGCATACGTCACCCAACGATTCGGCACCGGAACACCTGTTGTGTACGATGGAGAACGGAGTGGTTCGAGTTCAAGGGGTTTTCTGAGTGCGGCGACCGATCCTTTCAATCGCTGTGAGTTGACCATTCGCATGGCAGATGGTCAGACCTTGTTTCCTGACTCGGTCGTATCCTTCTCTATTAATAGCCGACAGTTTAGTGATGGCACCGGTGATTGTGAAGACATCTATAGCGTTGGTGGCACGATCGAGTACCTCATCACGACTCCAAGCGGCTCGTTACAGCGCGGATCTTCGATTGTTCAACGTCGGACAGCTCCCGTTGTGATCACGACATGTTCACCATTGGCAACGTGCGCACCGGCACAAACTCATGTAGGTGAGATCCGCTGTCTCGGAGCGGGGCGTACTGTGATTAACCCTTTCATGCTTGGCGTGCTGGGTTCGTGGCGGAGTTTAACCGATTGGTCATTTGTATCGTTACGGAGCGATGAAGCGCAACTTCGTCGAGGCGGTTGTCTTCGTGCTTATAGCGACTTCTTTACGGACTTTCCTTTGCGAGTCAAGCCCTTGCGGGAACGTGCCGCGCAGTGGGTACAGCAAGACCAAGCCTTGACTCGCGACCCAAGTGGAAAGGTCATTGATAGTCGATCGGTTTTGGACATCATGCGTTCGAAAGTCTTTGCGTACAATAGGAGCGTTCCTGTCATTGAGGCGGAACGTGCGGCGCACTCCGACGTTGCTTTTGAAGGATTTGAAGACTACAATTTCCGGAACCAAGGTACGAACCCATTTTCTACCTGTCCGTTGATTCCTCACTTCAAACCAACTGAGTTTGAAGCCTTGGATGCCTCGCAAAGTCATACCGGTCGCTATAGCTTGCCTGTGCGCTCGAGTACAACGATACAACGTTTTATCAGACCTCAAGTCTTGAGACCCACTGCATCAACGCGGTCGCGACGCTTCCAAGCCGATAGTAGTGTGCTTCTGAGTCCGTTTTCGCCTTCACCCGGAAAGTACATCCTCAGCGTCTGGTTGAAAAAAGCGTCCTCACCGTCTGCAAGTTCTTCGGGTTCCACATCCACTTCAACGCTTGAGCGATTGTCGCGGACTTTGTTGCCGGGTGCCGATCAACTTTCGCGATTGGGAGATCTCTCTCGAGCGGCTGCGAGTGGTGATGTGGTTCTGAGCTGTCGTACACGTTCCGGGGCAACAACTCAACTGGCAAGCATTCAAGCCGGCAGCGTACAAGTCGATGATTGGACACTTGTGCAGGGTGAGTTCATACTGCCGAGCGATGCTACTAGCATTAGCGTTGAGTTGAAGGCTGTTGGAGGAACGACGTGGTATGACGATTTACGCATCCAGCCATTCAATTCTGTCATGAAGAGCTATGTGTACGACCCTTCAACCTTGCGCCTTTGCGCTGAACTCGATGAGAACAACTTCTTCTGCTCCTACGTGTATGATGCGGAAGGGCGCCTAGTAGCTAAGAAGCGAGAGACAGAGCGAGGTGTGTTTACCGTGCAGGAAGTACGTCGCGGTAGCTCCAAAATATCGGGAGGACGCTAGTATGACGACTCTACGACATATTCCGACAGCTTGGTCTTGCTTCATCGTCTGTATCTTTCTTTTCAGCGTGAGTACACTCGAGTTGGGAGCGACGCAACAGCAGCTTATACGAACGTATTATGTTCGAGATTTACGTCCTGCGGATTCATCCCGCTCCGGCGATAGTATTCGTATCACAACGCGACTCGAATCGGTGATTGACTCACTTCGTGTTCGAAGACCACAAGCACCCGATGTTTCGAAGTGTGTCACAAGCATTGCTCTGTCTGTGAATAGCGATGGTGCGTTTGTGCCTTCCTATGCATTTAGCGCTCGAGTAGAAGGAACCATTCAAGGGATCTATGCTTTTGGCGATACGCGACGTCCTCGTCGCGATTCCTTCCGCCTCACGATCGACTACGATCCGCTCAAAAAAACATATCAGGCTCGTGATGCCATGAGTTTCGAGCACTATGTCTATGCCGACATCGTATGCAGCATCCGTTACAATGAATTAGCTCTCAACGCAGCTGTGCCGGATTCCTTGTTTCGTCTAGACGTGGTTAGCGACGCCGACGTGTTCTACAAGCCGGAGCCTACGCAAAGTCCGACACTATACACCATCCAACTCGACACTGCCGCCCGCTATCTTCATCTTAGCTGGTCGCATTTGCCATGGGCAGAGTACTATGAGGTGGAATACACCTACGTCGACGACTACTCAGCATCTTCAAGCGCGAAGGACCGAAGTCTTCTCCGATTTAATCTTAGGCGAGATGGTATCCGATTGAGAGCACTGCAAAACTCGCTGGATATACCTCTTGTTTTTGAGCGTGGATACTTGGTGTACCGAGTGCGTGCTGTGGGAATGCGAGGAGAGACCTTTCGTACGCCGGTGCACGGAGTCTGGTCGTTGCCGGATGAAGGAGTCATTCCTGAGGGTCTGTCCGTGTACTACATCGGAACTTCCCTCATGCATGAGGCCGATAGGTTACAGTGGACGCATTCCACAGACTATAGTGAAAGCGGAAATCGCAAAGATGTTGTATCCTATGCAGATGCTACCCAGAGAACTCGTCAACGTGTCGAAGCTTCGCCAGCAGACAACCGTGTTCGCATATCAGAAAGTTTCTATGACTTTAAAGGAAGAGCAACAATAACGACCTTGGCAGCACCGGCTAGACCTTTGAGCTCGGGGTTGACACCGGAGCCAAACGTGTCGGTAGGTTCTACGACAGGTATGAGTCCGGGATCACTGCGTCTTACACCCGGAGCATCCGGTAGCGTAACGCTACCTTCCGGTGCTTATGGAGAGTTCATCAGGAGTTTTCCCTACACCAGCGGTTCTCTACAACAGCGCTTGCGAGGAAGTCGGGGCAGTGGAGTACCACATGTCGGAAGTCGTGGGGGACTCAGTGCCTTTGGTTTAAACCCACACGCCGTCGACCAAGTGGAGGATGCCGGTACTCGCTATGATCTTCCGGAGTTTCTTGATCTGTTTCGCTATCGCAGTGCTAAAGCTCGACTCGGATTTGTTCCGGATTTCAATGTGAACGCGGAGGGACGCAGTCCAACGCGTAATGAGTATGATCTTGGAGACACCGCTTGTGCAATAAGCGCATTGCGTTTTGCCACTACATTAGGAGCAGCTAACTACTTCTCTGCAGACAATCCCGAGCAAGCGCGCTGGCAAGCATTTGTACCGTCGGCCGAAGGATTTCCCTACGTTCAGTTGCGCTATGCTGCCGATGGCACGGGCAGCGTGCGTGAGGCGACAATGCCGGGCGCAATGCATGCCCTTGGATCCGGTCATAGTCTACGAAGCTTCGTCGGCACCCCGAGTCAAGAAGAACTCGACCGTTACTTTGGAACGGATGTGGGACGTGCTTCGTTTTATCGCAAAACGTTACAGATCGACGAGAACGGTCAAGGACACGTTAGCATCGCGGATCTTGCAGGCAATACGATACTGAACGGTCTGTGCGGAAATACCGGCGCGAACTTACTCCCATTGACCGGAGTTGAGCAGCATCGTGTCACCCTCGATCTAATCGAAGAGCAGGCAGTTCTCAATCGCGCCGAATGGGCTTGGGAGTCAACAAAGCAGCTGGTCATAGCCACCGATAACACCAGACTAACGCTCGAATATCAAGTCGTTACACCTACGATGAGAGCGCTGCTTTGCTCCGGTTCCGAGATATGTTTCGATTGTGTCTACGACCTGGATATTCGCTTGACTGATCAATGTGGTGCAGAGTTGTTTCGGTACGTAGGAACGATCGGGAATCTGGCGGACTTGTTTCGTTGTACTCCGGCTACAATTCGAATCGCAGACAGTGTGATCCTCGCACGAGGGAGTTACATGATCTCAAAAAAACTTCGTGTGAACAATGACGCTATTGAACGACGTGTCGAGCGATATCGAAACGAGTATCTCTGCAGAGACACATCTGCGTTGCCTATCCCGTCACTCGAAGAGGCTTGTAATCCGCCGTGCAATACCTGCGCACTCCTCAACTCCAGTGTTGTGCGTATTCGACGTCGCGATGGCTCAAACCCAGGAATTCCCTTCACCAAGAGAAAACCCGGCAATCGCATAGGTTGTGCACGCGAGTGCGTTGATGCAGGATTGAGTTCGTTGGGTTTGATCTTCCAAAGCATGCTGAATGAGGTGAGTCCGGGCGGGCAATACGGTCGCTACCTCGATACTCTTTTACGGGATGAGTCGAATCCCTTGGGTATGGTGCATCCGGTAATACATCCTTTGTCAGTGTTTAACGATGACAATCAACTACCCTTACGCTCGGCTGACTGGCGTAATCCTCTCTACGACTATCAGACGTCGAGCGGAGATACGGCGTGGATAGAACTCGATGCCGCAGGCATGCCGGAGCACCGATCGCCGCTAGCTGAGATACGACGCAGTGAAGGACGCAGCTACGTTCTGCCGAAGTATCTCAATCACGTTGAAGACTTTATCGCTGCCTGGCAAAGCCAGTGGGCGGAATCTTTGGTTGGTTTCCACCCGGAGTACGAGCATTATCTCTGGTCGGTTGAGAATCGCACTAGCTTCACTTTTGATTCGTTGATGCAGGCTCATGATAGCTTGAGGCAAGCACGCGCCGCCGGCGCGGATGATGCATCCCGAGATCCATTCTATTCGTCCAGACCTGCGCTTCGTGCAGAACGTGATCGACGCTTGAGTCGACTGTACGATGACGGAAGCACGGTGATCAACGCTGAGCAGATGGCTATCGCCATGGTCAATTGCGGCAATCCCAACTTCTCGGATACCGAGTTTCGAGAGTGTTATGGCTCAAAACGCTTATACGGAACACCCGGTTCTGAAGACAAAGAATGGGTGGCCTATCGTGGGTTCTATAGCTCAGTCAGAAATGCACAGCTCAGTGCTGAACGCAACGACGCCGTTGTGCGTCGCGGAGGATTTGATGCACGCACCATTGGAGGAACGCGCGATGTGGCTGCTGATCCGCTCTATGCCGGCCAGCGTCGTCTGTTTAAAGACGCCGACGATGCATTTGCGGAGCTGGATGCGGAAGAGCTAAGTGACTCTGTTCCGGTTGCGGAGATGCGCAATCGTGTTTTGGCATTTGCGGCAGCTCGATTTAACCAACGCCGCAGTGAGTGCGCGCTCTGTCCACTTGCGCTTGATCTCACAGCTTTTCTCAATGCCCTGGTCATTGAAAAGAAACTGACACAAAGAACTTTGGTACTGCCAGGCATTAGCCCTCTGAACCTCAGCAGGAACATTGTCGCAAGTTTACGTCGCCCACGTTCTCTGCGCTATGAGTGGGTTCTACGGTCGGATCCCAATTCCAATCTGTTAGACTTTAGGTTCATGCTAGGAACTGAAGAAGTAGGGGATCTTAAACTGACGAAGACCAAGAGCTCTTTGAAGTGGGACCGGATTGTGATGCTTGACTGTCCGCAAAGCAGCGAGGAGTTTAGTTTTACTCTGCGCGCAATTGGCGATAATGATAGCACCGATAACATACGTTGTCAGTCGAGTTGCTTCCGTGTGCGCGATTGCACACCGTCGCCCTTCTGCGCATCAACGGCCGCACGCCCTGAGATGTTACAGCTTATGCAGTACCTCTTTAATGGTGGACGCTTCGCACAAAGAGATCTTGTTCTCCATCGAGAAGGATCGGCTGTTTCGCATATTGGTTCGACACTGCGAATGCACCATCCGAGGGGACGTAGCTGGACCTGGCACTTTGATTCCTGTTCATCAGCTGCAAAGCGCGTTTGCTTTGCAACCTTGAAGATTGCAACGCTGACGGAACAGTTGAAACCTCGGGTGCTTGAATGTCCATTTACTGTAACGATAGTCGAACCGGGCTTCACCATCGACAGCGTCGCCTATCCCATTCGCATGCGCAGAGCAAGCAGCGGTCCGGGATCGCTCGATCCGAACTCTTCCCTGATCAGTTTTCGCTCACGGGGTGGACGTACTTTTGAGGCAGAACTTCGTTCCTGCTACGCTCTCTACGATTGCTCATCGACAAAGCAGGGTTCTCAGACAGCACCGCAGTGCTGTCTGCCTGCCCCGCGGCACGTGCCCTATGAATCGCGCTGCGAAATCGACTTGCGTCTCATAGCGCAGCGTGAGCGAGAGAGAGAGTTCCTGCGCCTAAGAGATCGCTTGGCAGATTCACTCGGCAATGCACTTCGTAGTCATTGTCTGATGAACGTCCCTGAGACTTTTAGGATATCCTACGACAACGACATGTACTTACTGACCTTGCGCTACTATAACCACGCCGGAGAGTTAGTGCAGTCGGTTCCTCCGCTTGGAGTTCGTCCGTTGAGCGACGAACAAGTGACACGATGTCGCGAGTATAGACGGCGACGATTGGATTCGACCCTGGTCCCGGGGCACGTCATGCAAACGAACTACACACACACGAGCCTCGGGGCACTTAGCACCAAACGCAGTCCTGATGAAGGTTTGAGTGTGTGGTCCTACGATATGCGTGGTCGATTGTTGCTTACTCAAAATGCCGAGCAGAGAACTCGCTCTCGCATACGGTATGTCCTCTACGACGAGTACAGTCGCGAACGCGAAAGTGGAAGTAGCGATCTTTCCTTCGAGTGGACGGCATTTGCAAATGCAGACTATGTAGCATCCATGCTGAGGAACACCGCCGAAACACGGAAGACGAGTTATGACCTCCCGATGTACACGTTCAGTGGACTGAACCAACGCTATCTTCGAAACCACCGATCGACTATTCGTTACAGCACGGATGGTCGTTCCGATGACTATCTCGCAGGATACTCCTATGATGAGTTGGGTAATACCGCCGACTTCATACAAGTGTATCGCATAGCCGGTCTAACGGAAGCACAGCAAACAAAGAAGATTCACTACGAGTATGATAAGCTGAGTGGACAGATTACAGACATTCAGTATCAACCCGCATCCTTCGATCAGCTGTACTACAAGCTGATTTATGATGAGAACAACAGGCTGTCACTTGTCAAGACTTCAACCTCGCATCTCCTTCCGCTGCTGTTCTATGAAACCGACGCGAGGTTCGACTACTACTTGCATGGTCCCGTTGCCCGCATGGAACTGGGTACAGAACGCATTCAGGGATTGGACTATGCCTATACCATTCAGGGCTGGTTCAAAGGACTAAATAGTTACACAGCTGCGGCGGAAAATGATATGGGACGTGACGGTCTGACAGGAGGGGAACTGCGTTACGGGATGTTCTCCGAAGATGTTTTTGCCGAAGTCGTGAATTACTATGATCACGATTACACTCCGATTTCATCGACTGCTTCGCGTTTCTTCCCGGATCGTCTCGGTTCTTTGCAATCTGAGTTCTCGCGATCCTTGTACTGCGGCTTGATTCAAAGCACGATAAGCGCAGCGGCACAAAGTAGCGCCGCTTCTCAGTCAATTATTGCTCAGGCCTTTGCCTATGACCAGAGCAAGCGCCTTCGTGAGACAAAGTCTATTATTGGTACAGATGCTCGAATTGTTGACAGTCCTTTAAGTGAAGCCTTTGCTCAGAGCATGGATTATGATGCAAATGGCAACGTTACGCGTCTGCGTCGAAAGGCTGAAGATGGCAGTGTATTCGACGATCTGCACTATCATTACTATGCCTCACCGGCTTCAAACCAACTTGAGTATGTCAGTGATGATGCGGCAGCGCATACGGAGTCGAAACTTGAGATTGGAAACCAAGCGAGCGCGAACTATCGATACGATGCCATTGGTCGTATGACGACAATGAGAAGTGAAGGTCTGACTGCAATACACTACTCGGATGCTTCCAGAGTTTCATTTGTCGAAAAAGATCGTGCCGAGGATTCAGTGCGCTATATATACGATGCCTTCGGACGTCGCGTAGCCAAACGATCGCATAATGAGACGGAATGGTATGTGAACGCTCCTGATGGAAGTCGTCTAGCGCAGTATAAGGTTAAAGAGCGACAAGTACATTTCTCGGAAGCTTCTCTCTACGCCGGTAAGCGCATCGGTGTGTATGCACCGAACATAAAAGACACCGTGCTTGATCTGCGAAAGAATGCAGTAGTCAGAGGACTGCGTTCGTACGAGCTTGGCAATCACATTGGTGATGTGATCAGCGTGGTTTCGGACAAAAAGTCCATCCACCGCGGCACCGCTGTTTCAAGAGCGGAAGTGCGCTCAACAAAGAATTACTTTCCCTTTGGTTATCCCTTGCCGGGTAAGTCGATTGGCGACTCTGCCTATTCTTTTGCCTTTCAAAGCATGGAAAGCGATGAAGACTTTCTGGCTGATGACCTCTCGTACACTACCGAGCAGCGCCAGTATGATGCACGATTGTGTCGCTGGTTAAGTGTTGACCCCATGTCAGCAAGCCTGGCAGGCTTGTCTCCGTATCAAGCCTTCGACAATAACCCCTTGCTGCTTCGCGATCCACGAGGTGCTCAGTCGACGAGTCCCGAGCATGATCCTGCAGCGCAGATTGCAGCATTGGGAGATGTATTCTCTTTTCCGGGTCGAGTTGCAAGTGGCATTTCGGATGCGGTAGGCAATTGGGTAGACCGCGCACGACAAGATATTCATAGTGCTGTGACGGGAGACTATACAGACCGAGGCCGTGCAGCCGTGCTTGAAATACACCCCGTAACAGATGCAGCAGTGTTCTGGTATGAGCAAGCCAGCGGGGAAACCGTCACTCCCGATGAAGTGCAAGAACTGGATCGGAACATTGGCAATGGACCGGTGACTACCGTCATAGAAATGAATCTACGCGAGGCAGACCCGACGCTCAGCGAGGAAGCTGTGCGCGGGTTGGCATCTACGGCATCCAGTGTGTTGCCGGTGACCTTTGGTACGAATGAGCTGGTTGATGCTGTGGTTGACATACCTGTCGAAGGTTTTCAGGAGACCGTTACCTCCGTCGTTGTGCCACGAAGAGTTCGCCGAGAAGTGCAGCGATCTATGGACCAGATTGATCGACAGTTGAATCCCGGCGAGCAGGCACCGACTGCGCGCCAGCGCAGGCGAGAAGAAAGAGAGGCGCAACAACAACGTGCACGGCAAGCAGTAGCCGAAGTAGAAAGAGATCTGAATACGCAAGCAACGATTCAACCACGTGGAGAGCGACGCCGCCGAGAACAGCAGCGTCGTGAGACAGAGCGACGTCCTCGTCGCGAGAGAGCTCAACAATCGAGAGCCGGACAACGACCAACAGCAAGCTCACGCAGATGAAAGAATTCTTGTTGTGTTTCATCCTCATGAGTGTCTTTAGTACGGCTCAGCTGCGCTTCGCCACATCTGCATCGTCCGAACTACGTCCGACAACCTGTTGGAATGTGCGGATCGATGGACTCCGACTTGGAGATCGCATTGTTCTGCGCGCTAAGATTAGCGACGAGCAGGGACGTCCTTTGGTCGAACTTCAAAGCGAAGAGCGTACAGTGCTTCAAGTTCCACAAGTGATGAGGGCCGAAGAGCTTCGGTCCAAGTCCGTCACGTGGCTTGATGAAGACATGAAGAATATGGTGTCTCGCAATGGCACATTTCCCTATGGGAAGTATTTGTTTTGTACCAAATGCTACGCAGTTGTTAGTGGAGAGCTTCTATCAGAAGATTGCGCACTGATGCAGTCTCTGCCTGCTTCCGGACTATCCGGCGACGCTACTGCACAGAATCGAGGCGGGGGAGTCGAACAGACAGGATCGTCCTCCTCAATAGTGAGGGGGAGTGGAAAGGCTAGTGCGGAATACGTCTACTCTCCAAGACAAAGCGCGGAGTATCAGCTTCCGCCTTCGCTGCTGCGTCTTCAGTTTCAACCTTCGTTCGACGTGTATCGTGTGCCAGTGTTTGCAAACGTGTACTACACGAGCGAAATATCATCACGCTATCCCAATCAGTTCGCCTTTTCGTTTGGTTTCGATGCTCAGCGATTTCGTGACAATATGCGCTTGTTGGCTGAACAGGAGATGCGCAAACGATTGGGATTTGATGCAAAGGATTATGAGGCGAAGCGAGCGGAAGTTGACAGCATGGGAAGCATAGGCACGCGACTGCGAAGTCTACAACTCGATACTGCCGGACTTGCGGCTCTAGAGCGCGATGCTCAGTCGAACGATGAGGCGGAGCAGCGCAGAGAGCAGCAGCGGTATGATAGCACCATACGGGTGGCGTTAGAAGCCATTAAGTATGACAGTCTGCGATCGCATTACTCGAGTATGGAACAAGAAGTTCTGGACATTCACCCTGTAGATTCGACCGAGACCGCGCGATGTCATCAACTTATGGATACGATACAATCACGAATCGATGTCTTGGAACAACGCAAAGACTCCATCCTGAAGAACACGCCTGCTATTCAGCAACGTCGTTCACTACTCGAGACGGCACGACGAGCGGCTGAAGCGACTTCGACGAAACTTCAGGAACTGAAATACAAACGAGAAGAGATTGGACGCTTACAGGAGAAGAAAGAGTACCTGCTTGGGCTGAAACATGTGGTCGAGCAGTATCCTGAATCACTTGCACAGATGCAAGCTTCGCTTCGCGATCCGGAACAGATACGGCGCGTGTTGAAGGAGAGTGCTCAGTTCAGTGGCACAGACAAGGTACTGTTTAACACACAACTCTTGACTATAGGAACCGTGTATCCAAGTTGGTCTGCTGTTACTCTTAGCGGCTTGCAAGTGCAAGGCGTTGCTGCCGACCTCAGCCTGGGTCCTCTTCTGGTGGGTCTTGTGGGAGGGAATACCAACCTTGGTGCTATTGACTACCTGAGCCCGCATCAATCATTGTATCCACGCTGGATGATAGCCGGACGCGCCGGATTTGGGAATCGAGACGGCAGCTACTTCATGCTTAGTTACCTGAATGTATTCGACACCTCTTCTACGGTAGCGTACTCCGAAGCTCGTGAGGTGTTTCCAATGAAGACCACGATCCTTGGGTCTGAACTGCAGTGGCTCATTGCAAACGACTTGATACGGCTGCGAGCTGAGCTTGCACTTTCCATGTTCAACAGAAACCTTCGAGATAGTGTCACCGGTCTTAGCGAAGATATCGAACAGTACATCCCTCGTTTTTTACGACCGAATGTTTCGACCTCGTATGACTATGCAGCAACGGTCACGGCAGATATGCAGCTCTTGCCCTTGAACGAACTGACTCTCTACCGTGAATATGTTGGACCGGGTTATTACTCTTTCGGAGCGCCTTTTCTGCGTAACGATGTTTCGCGTTATGGTGCTCGTATCGAACAAGGATTCTTCGACAACGTTCTCAGGGTGGGATGTACCTATCGTTCAGAGAGCGATAATCTGATAGCAACCAAACGCAGTAGCAGCGAGTCCCAACGATTCGGCGTACGAGCCACGGTGTCGATACCGCTTCTACCGAGTATTCGAGCAGAGGTGTATCGTTCAACACTAAACACCGGTGGCGTTGACTCACGACTCAGCGAACTCATGCTATCAAGCTCGTATGCCTATACCTTATTCTCGACCCGGTGGCGTACCAGTATTGACCTGCGCCAACAAACAAACACTGCCGATAGCATCGACGTTTCGTCATACAACCTAAGTACACTCAACCTACGGCAGACCATTTCTTTGGCAGCACCGGTCATGCTCCTCGTTAACGCAACACTGAATGCAATGTCGATCAATGGCCAGGTAAGCTCGCAATCCGCCTTCGGTGCCGGCTTGCAGATCAATGTTCTGCGGTCATTAACTATCACAGCTCAGTCTGAATTTGCCTCGACGGGAGTTGAGGCGGATAGGAAGGGTGTCGAACTTGGAGTACGTTTCTCTGCATGTAATGCCTTACAGCTGTCGCTGCAGTCCAAGTACTTTGTCTACAGCAGCTCAGTAGCATCGGCACTCAGAACCGAGGATTTTTCGCTGCAATCGATGCTTTCCTACGCTTGGTAGTGCCGCACCGCGCTTCATTTGACGATTGACCCGATAAACTTGTTGAGTAGCTTGTCTGACGATCCGTATTCATGTTTTTTAAAAATAATTGTCGCGAGAATAACTTTCTGTAGTAACTTGAAATAGCAAACGGCCTGTCAAGCTTGTTTGTATCAAGGATAGAAAGTAATGGCATTTCACGACTTGAAGTGCATACTGCAAGATCAGTATCGTTGGCGCCTGTCAGCTCCAACCATTAGAAGAGCCTAAGGGACGGCTCCCATGTAAGGGCAAGAGTACTCAGCAGACCTTTCCCTTTTCTTTACCGGTGCGATCTCATCGCGTAACAATTATCGTTGACGCGACAGACAATGCACTGCAGTAATTCCTGTCATTTCAGTACCCATAGCAGGTATCTGTCAATACCTACCAATTCTACTTCTCAACCTCTGCGTTGAGCTGTCGCATGCCGTCTATGCGTTCAGCTCAAAAGCATGTGTTGCTCTGTGTTCGCATGTCTATGCCACAGGAGTCCGAGAGGTGGGGATAGCGTCTTTGTCGTGAACATCAAACATCAACACTACTTTTTTCATACTGCCATGAAGCATTTTCTTCTTGCTGTACTGCTGAGCCTTTGTTGCACCTCACTGTTTGCTGCTGAGCCAAGGATCTTGTCGTACCAAGGTCTCTTGATGACCGGCGCCAAAGAACCAGTTAGCGACGGGACCTACACCGTAACTTTTGCGTTGTATGATATCGCCAATGGTGGAACTGCGTTGTGGACGGAGACGCAGAGCGTTATCACAACGCAGGGTGTATTTGATGCCTACTTGGGAAGTGTGAGTCCGTTGAATTTGTCTTTCGACAAACAGTATTACCTCGGCATCAGCCTAGAGCCCAACACTGAAATGAATCCGCGTATTCTGCTCGCTGCAGCACCGTATGCCCTGCGCGCTGCCCACGCCACCGTGGCTGAATCCTTGTCTCCAACCAGTAGTGGTGCAGTTCGTAGTATAAATAGTCGACAAGGTGACATTGTTATCAAAGGTAGCGGATCGACGACCGTTACAACGAAGGGTGACACTATTGAAGTAGTGAGTACAGAGGGAGGCTTGCGCCAAATAACGAGTCCCGAAGGAAGTATTGTCGTAAGCAATCCGAGCGGTCCAACAACCGGTCTTGACATCAAAGATGGAGCCGTAACGGCAGCCAAACTTGCGGCAGGAGTTATACCGAATTCATTGCCTCCGGGTGGAGCAGCAGGAGGCGACTTGAGCGGAACCTATCCCGCTCCTTCAGTAGCAAATGCTGCCATTACGAATGCAAAGCTTGCGGACAATTCTGTCGGAAACACTAAACTTCAAGATGCGAGCGTTAGCACTGCCAAAGTCGCAGACAGCGCAATCACCGACGAAAAACTCGCTCACGGTATTAGTTATTCGAAGCTCAAAGGAGCACCGACATCCTTTGCTCCAAGCGGAGCGGCAGGAGGAGATTTAAGCGGAAGCTATCCGGCACCTACGATAGCCAAAGGTGCAGTGACGACTTCGAAAATCGCAGATGCCAATGTGACTACAGAAAAGCTAGTCGACGGTTCCGTAACGGATTCAAAAATTGCAGCGGGATTGAACTACAACAAATTGATCGGTGCCCCAACTTCGCTGCCTCCCAATGGCGCCGCCAGTGGTGATCTGAGTGGGAATTATCCTTCACCGGTTGTGGCTGCCGGCGCTATTACGAATTCAAAACTCGCTGTTGATGCTGTAAGTAGCCAGAATCTTATTAATGGCAGCGTAAACGCTGCCAAGCTAGCCGACACTGCTGTCACAGATGCAAAAGTTGCCCATGGTATCAGTTACTCAAAACTTAGTGGCGCACCAACGTCTTTACCTCCGACCGGTGCTGCCGGAGGTGACCTGACGGGAAGTTATCCCGCACCCTCGGTCGCTGCAGGTGCAATCACCTCGGCGAAGCTCGCCAATAACGCAGTCGCGACGGCGAACCTCGGCGACGCAAGTGTCACAACGATCAAAATAGCAGATGCTTCCGTTACTGACGCAAAGCTTGCCAATGGCATCAGTTACTCAAAACTGAGTGGAGCTCCAAGTTCACTTCCGCCGAGTGGTGCAGCGGCAGGAGACTTGACAGGAACCTATCCGGCACCCACGGTTGCATCCGGTGCAATCACCAACGCTAAGCTTGCAAACAACGCAGTTGCCACCGCAAACATTATCGATGCAAACGTGACGAATTCGAAGCTCGCTGATGGAGCTGTCACCGATGCAAAGCTTGCTAACGGCATCAGCTACTCTAAACTAAGCGGCGCGCCAACTTCGCTTCCTCCTAGCGGAGCAGCCGCCGGTGACTTAACAGGAACCTATCCGGCACCCACGGTTGCGGCAGGTGCAATCACCAACGCTAAGCTTGCGAACAACGCAGTTGCCACTACAAACATTATCGATGCAAACGTGACGAATTCAAAGCTCGCTGATGGAGCTGTCACCGATGCAAAGCTTGCCAACGGTATCAGTTACTCTAAACTAAGCGGCGCGCCAACTTCGCTTCCTCCTAGCGGAGCAGCGGCCGGTGACTTAACAGGAAACTATCCGGCACCCACGGTTGCGGCAGGTGCAATCACAACCGCCAAGCTTGCGAACAACGCAGTTGCCACCGCAAACATTATCGATGCAAACGTGACGAATTCGAAGCTCGCTGATGGTGCTGTCACCGATGCAAAACTTGCCAACGGTATCAGTTACTCTAAACTAAGCGGCGCGCCAACTTCGCTTCCTCCTAGCGGCGCAGCAGCGGGTGATCTGAGCGGCAACTATCCTGCGCCTACGGTTGCAGCAGGAGCGATCACTTCATCAAAGCTCGCTATCGATGCTGTTGCCACAGCCAACATTATCAATGCAAACGTAACAAGCGCTAAGCTTGCCGACAGTGCCGTAACCGATGCAAAAATTGCAAGCGGCATTAGCTACGCTAAACTGAGTGGAGCACCGAGCTCCTTGCCTCCAAGCGGTGCAGCCTCGGGAGATTTGACAGGCAGCTATCCGGCACCCACTGTTGCAGCAGGTGCGATCACTTCATCAAAGCTTGCTGTCGATGCTGTTGCCACAGCCAACATTATCAATGCAAACGTAACAAGCGCTAAGCTTGCTGACAGTGCTGTAACCGACGCAAAAATTGCAAGCGGCATTAGCTATGCTAAACTGAGTGGAGCACCGGGCTCATTGCCACCAAGCGGTGCAGCCTCGGGAGACTTGACAGGCAGCTATCCGGCACCCACCGTTGCAGCGGGTGCGATCACTTCATCAAAGCTCGCCGTTGATGCTGTTGCAACAGCCAACATTATCAATGCAAACGTAACAAGCGCTAAACTTGCCGACAGTGCTGTAACCGACGCAAAACTTGCGAGTGGTATTAGCTATGCAAAACTGAGCGGAGCACCGAGCTCATTGCCACCAAGCGGTGCAGCCTCGGGAGACTTGACAGGCAGCTATCCGGCACCCACCGTTGCAGCGGGTGCGATCACTTCATCTAAGCTCGCCGTTGATGCTGTTGCAACAGCCAACATTATCAATGCAAATGTAACAAGCGCTAAACTTGCCGACAGTGCTGTAACTGACGCAAAAATTGCAAGCGGCATTAGCTACGCTAAACTGAGCGGAGCACCCAGCTCCTTGCCTCCAAGCGGTGCAGCCTCGGGAGATTTGAGCGGCAGTTATCCTGCACCCACCATTGCTGCCGGCGCGATCACCTCGTCAAAGCTCGCTGTCGATGCTGTTGCCACTGCCAACATCATCGATGCAAACGTGACGACTGTCAAGCTTGCTGACAGTGCGGTTACTGATGCTAAAATTGCAAGTGGTATTAGCTACTCGAAACTAAGCGGAGCGCCTAGTTCACTACCACCGAGTGGTGCTGCGGGAGGAGATCTTAACGGTAGCTATCCGAATCCAAGTGTTGCAAATGAAGCTATCACGACTGCTAAGTTGAAAGATAGCAGTGTGAGTACGACGAAGTTGATTGACGCCAGTGTGACGCAAGCGAAGCTCGCGGACAGTGCAGTGACGCAGTCTAAACTTGCCTCTAATAGTGTTGGAACGAACGCTGTGCTCGATGATGCTATAAGTACAGCGAAGTTGCAAAACCAAAGTGTTACGAACATTAAACTGCGAGACAGCTCCGTAACGAGTTCTAAACTTGCAGATTCAGCGGTCACGGATTCCAAAGTTGCTTTCGGAATTAGCTATGCGAAACTGGCGGGGGCTCCCACCGCTCTGCCCCCAAGTGGTGCAGCCGCAGGAGATTTGACAGGTACCTATCCGGCGCCGCTCATAGCACCATTGGCGGTAGACAGCTCGAAGATTGCAAACAGTGCCGTGAGCACACTCAAGTTGCAGGACCGGAGTGTGACGACGGAAAAACTTGCCGATAGCTCAGTGACCACGCAAACAATACGAAACGCTCAGGTCACCACTAGCAAACTTGCTGACAGCGCAGTCACCAGTTCGAAAATTGCCGATGGTCAGATATCGACCTCCAAGCTCGCCGATAGTGCAGTAACGAATGCCAAGCTGGCCTTTGGTATTGAATACTCAAAACTCTCAGGTGCACCGAGTTCGTTGCCTCCGAGTGGTGCAGCCGGCGGAGACCTTAGTGGTAGCTACCCGGCACCTCAAGTAGCTGTTGCGGCTATCACGACTGCCAAACTTGCGGACAGTGCCGTAACAACAGAAAAGATTCTGGACGCACAGATCAGTTCCGCCAAGTTGGTAGATAGTGCAGTAACGACTGCAAAACTGAGAGATCAGAACGTCACGAACTCGAAGCTCGCCGATAACGCGGTGTCGACTTCAAAGCTTCTCGATTCAAGTGTAACAAGTGCAAAGTTGACTGATAGTTCTGTTACGAGCATCAAGCTGAGAAATCTTGGTGTAACGACTTCAAAGCTTGCGGACTCCGCCGTAACAAGCGCGAAGATTGCCAACCTAAGCGTAACTACAGTGAAGTTGGCGGATACGGCGGTTACGACATCCAAGATTGCCAACCTCAATGTCACTACAGCGAAGCTCGCGGACAGCGCCGTAACGGATGCGAAAATTGCGAATGGAATAAGCTATTCAAAATTGTCGGGTGCTCCAAGTTCACTCCCGCCGAGTGGAGCAGCAGGTGGCGATCTCAGCGGCACCTATCCTGCGCCGCTGGTAGCCGTTGGTGCAATAACCACATCAAAACTCGCCGACACCGCAGTGACAACGCAGAAACTACACGACGCTTCTGTCACTACTGCTAAGCTTGCAGACAATGCCGTCACTACAGTCAAGATCAACGATGCAAACATTACGACTGCCAAGATTGCAGACAACGCTATAACAACAGTCAAGATCAGCGACACCAACGTCACCACCGCCAAGCTTGCAGACAATGCAGTAACTACTGCAAAGATTAGCGATGCGAATGTCACCACCGTCAAGCTCGCAGACAATGCGGTAACAACTGTAAAGATTAGTGATGCGAATGTCACTACCGCCAAGCTTGCAGACAATGCAGTAACTACTGTAAAGATTAGCGATGCAAATGTCACCAACGCCAAGCTTGCAGACAATGCAGTAACGACGACAAAGATCCTCGATGCAAGTGTGACCACGGTGAAACTCGCCGACGGAGCTGTCAGCGACGCGAAGGTTGCAAACGGTATTAGCTATTCAAAACTCGTCGGTACGCCCACGTCATTGCCACCAAGCGGGGCGGCAGCCGGCGACCTGAGTGGCACGTATCCCGCACCCAATGTTGCAGTTGGCGCAATTACTACGAGCAAACTTGCAGATGCTTCTGTAAGCACTGCGAAAATCATAGACGCAAATGTCACTACTGCCAAGCTCGCTGATAACGCCGTGACAACAGCGAAGATCACCGACGCGAATGTCACCACAACCAAACTTGCCGACAATGCAGTGACGACAGCGAAGATCACCGACGCGAATGTCACCACTGCCAAGCTTGTCGATAATGCAGTAACCACTGCGAAGATCACTGACGCAAACGTCACCACATCCAAACTCGCCGACAATGCAGTGACAACTGCAAAGATCACCGACGCGAATGTCACCACAGCCAAACTTGTAGACAATGCCGTTACTACTTTGAAGATCACTGACGCGAATGTGACCACATCGAAGCTTGCAGACAATGCCGTGACGACTATCAAAATTGCAGATGTGAACGTGACAAACTCAAAGATCGCCGACGCCGCAGTGACCGATGCTAAAATTGCCAATGGTATTAGTTACAGCAAGCTTTCAGGTGCACCAAGTTCGCTACCGCCATCCGGAGCAGCCGGTGGGGATCTCAGTGGAAGCTATCCGGCACCGGTCGTAGCCGCCAATGCCATTACCAGCGCAAAACTTGCCGATGCCGCTGTCACGACCCAGAAGATCAGTGACGCCAATGTGACGACAGCCAAGATTGCGGATGGCAATGTCACAACAGCCAAAATCGCAGATGCTGCTGTCACAACGCAAAAGATCAATGACGCCAATGTGACGACTGCGAAGATTGCCGATGCAAATGTGACAACAGCCAAGCTCGCCGATGCTGCAGTAACAACACAGAAGATCAGTGACGCCAATGTGACGACGGTTAAGCTTGCCGATGCAAATGTGACAACAGCTAAGCTCGCCGATGCTGCAGTAACAACACAGAAGATCAGTGACGCCACTGTGACGACGGTTAAGCTTGCCGATGCGGCAGTAACAACCCAGAAGATTAGTGACGCCAACGTGACGACTGTCAAACTCGCCGACGCGTCCGTAACTGATGCTAAGGTTGCAAATGGTATTAGTTACTCCAAGCTTTCCGGAGCTCCTGCATCGTTACCTCCCTCAGGGACAGCTTCAGGAGATCTCAGTGGATCCTATCCTGCTCCTGTCGTCGCTGCGGGTGTGATCAATACCGCAAAGTTGGCAGACAATGCAGTGACCACTGCGAAAATCACCGATGCAAATGTGACGACCACGAAGCTCGCCGATGCGAGTGTGACGACAGCGAAGCTGGCGGATAATGCAGTGACCACAGTGAAAATCACTGACGCGCATGTGACGACAGCGAAGCTCGCCGATGCGAGTGTGACGACAGCGAAGCTGGCGGATAATGCAGTGACCACAGTGAAAATCACTGATGCACATGTGACGACAGCGAAGATCGCCGATGCGAATGTGACGACAGCGAAGCTGGCGGATAATGCAGTGACTACTGTGAAGATTGGCGATGCGAACGTCACCACAGCTAAGTTGGCTGACGCATCGGTGACCGATGCAAAGGTAGCAAGTGGTATAAGCTATGCTAAGCTGTCAGGTGCGCCAAGCTCTTTACCACCAAGTGGAGCAGCCGGTGGGGACCTCAGCGGAACCTATCCTGCACCGACTGTAGCGTCCGGTGCAATCGGCACGTCCAAATTGGCGGATGCAGGTGTAACGACGCTCAAGATTGCTGACGCCAATGTCACGACAGTGAAACTTGCAGACAATGCCGTGACAACGGCAAAGATTACGGATGCTCATGTAACCACTCCAAAGATTGCTGACGCGAGCGTAACCACTGCAAAACTTGCTGATGCCTCTGTTACGGATGCCAAAGTGGCAAATGGGATCAGTTATTCGAAGTTATTGGGAGCTCCAACGTCGCTCCCGCCCAGCGGTGCTGCTAGTGGTGACTTGAGCGGAAGCTACCCGGCGCCTCAAGTTGCCGCCGGGGCTATAACGACAACTAAGATTGCTGATGCAGCGGTAAGCACGGTCAAGATCTCGGACGCAGCTGTTACAACGGTAAAACTTGCCGACAGTTCGGTTACCACGTCAAAGCTCAATAGAAGTGGTGCTTCTCTGGGACAAGTCTTGCAATGGACAGGAGCAGCTTGGGCACCGCAAGATCTCACGAGCTTGCACTACTTTCAAGAGCAGCGAAGTCAGGCGGCCCCTAATGCATCAGTTCCTGTACACTCCCTGAGTGTATTTGGAGCAGATAGCCACCTTGACTTGGCGATGGTCCCAAAAGGTGATGGAGCGCTGCTCGCCGATGTGCCGGATGGGAGTTCTACTCATGGGAATAAACGGGGTACGAAGTCGGTAGATCTTCAACGATTCCGCACCAATGCAACGGAAGTTGCCAGTGGTTCACTTGCATCGATTCTAGGTGGTAGTCGCAATACTGCGAGCGGTGTATCATCAGTCGTCGTTGGCGGCGAGCGTAACACCGCGAGCGGTGCGAATTCCTCCGTGTTGGGAGGAACCTTTAATCGTACGCTAGCGAATTCTTCAGTTGTCATGGGCGGCGATTCTAACATCGTGATTAGCGGCATGTACAGCTCAATTTGCGGTGGCCTTCGTGATACCATTCAAGCGGACTATGCCTTCATCGGCTCCGGTGCCTACAATCGTGTGTCGAACTTATGGGCGTCGATCGTTGCAGGGGCATATAACAAAAACAGTGGCACCGTTGCTTGTATTGTTGGTGGCAGCTTTAACACAGTAAGCGGTGATGGCTCTGCCATCGTTGCAGGTGCCGCTAATACTGTCAGTTCTACTGAGTCAATGATAGGAGGTGGACAACAGAACATAGTCTCCCAAGCGTACTCGTTCATCGGTGCCGGAAATAACAACTCCGTAAGTGGAGCAAACTCTGTAGTGGTCGGCGGTGCTTTTAATTCTGTCAGTTCTGATGTTTCAATGGTAGGAAGCGGACAAGGGAATCTAGTCTCGGGAGCGTACTCGTTCATCGGTTCCGGAACTCAGAATTACGTAAGTGGAGTAAATTCTGTGTCGGTCGGCGGTGCTTATAACAAAGCTACGCAATCGTTCACCACGATAGGAGGTGGTTCTAGCAATGTGGCGTCGGGACAATACGCAACTATCGCCGGCGGCAGGACCGACACTGCCAGTGCATTTGCCGCGACTGTAGGTGGTGGAGAGCTAAACATTGCGAGCCAAACGCATGCAACGATTGGGGGGGGCAAACAAAACCGTGCGACGGGAACATATTCCGGCGTTTTTGGCGGACAAAACAATCGAGCATCCGGTTCGTACTCGGTCGTCAGCGGTGGTCAAGATCAAACTTCTTTAGGGGATTATTCAGGTGCCCTAAGTGGAGTAGCTCATACGGTTTCCGGAATGGGTGCATGTATTGCCGGAGGCAATACGAACACGGCGAGTGGACAAACAACTTTTATCGGTGGAGGAAACTTTAATGTTGCAAGCGGAGTGGCAAGTAGTATACTAGGAGGAAACCAAAACTCGGTAGGAGGTGTCTTTGGTTCTATTTGCGGCGGGGCGCTGAATCACATTTCGAGCGTCTCGTACAGCGTTATTTGTGGGGGAGGCGCCGATACTGTCACAGGTGCAAATAGCTTTATAGGTGGGGGATATCTTAATCGAGTAAGGAATGCGTCGTCAAGTATTGTTGGGGGAATGAATAATATTATTGAGCAAAGCAGCTCTTTCATCGGCGGCGGGACAGGTAATGTGATCACAGGATCCATTGGTAGTTATTCAACTATCTCCGGAGGCAGTAGTAACATAGTGACTGCCTCGCAATGCTTTATTGGCGGAGGCTTTGATAATCATACAGATGACTTAGGCACAGTCGTGTGCGGTGGATCTGCGAATAGAAGTGAAGCACAGGGCGGAAGTATTGTGGGTGGATACACCAACTATACGACCGGGTTGTTCTCCTTCGTTGGGTGTGGCACCTACAACAGCGCTGCTGGAGATTTTTCGGTAGTAGCAGGTGGTAGTAATAACGTGGCTCATGGGGCTAACACGTTCATAGGAAGTGGTTTCAGTAATGCCACTTCTGGGTCCTATGCAGTCATAGGTGGAGGTGATCACAATACAGCGTCGGGCGATGCATCAACGGTGACCGGTGGCATTTCAAACACTGCGTCGGGCTCGCAAGCTTTTATTGGCGGTGGTTCGCAGAATATTGCATCAGGCGCAGGATCGGTGATAATGGGAGGCTTGGCAAATGTTTGCTCCGGTACTTACACAAGTTGTCTTAGTGGAAATGCAAACAGTGCATCAGGAGCTGGTTCAACTATCCTAGGTGGAATTGGCAATACCGCGAATGGTCTCTACAATCTCGTCTACGGTCAAGATGTTGATCCAACGGTGGTAGAGAATTTTCGTTTCTATCTCTTCGATGAGGATGACATTGGAGCCTTGGGTATCAACCGCCAGGACATCGATTTTCCCATTCATGTCGGTACGAACTCCGGAAATGGTAACGGTGCGTTTTTGACAGCCGGTGGTGTATGGACAAACGGGTCTTCTCGTAGCTTTAAAGATCGCTATACGACTCTCGATAGCGCGGAGATGCTACGGAAAGTTCGAGAGCTCGATCTTCGCGGTTGGTGGTACAAGGAAACTCAAGAGTATCACATCGGTCCTTTCGCAGAAGACTTTCGCGAGAATTTTGGCACAGGCGTACTCGACAATGCAAACAGCGTTCGATATCTGGCTGCAACCGACGTCGCCGGTGTTGCACTCTACACAGGTCAACAACTGATCAAGCGCACTGATTTACAACAAGAGCGCATCGCACTCCTCGAAGCACAAAATGCTGTCCTCGAAGAACGTCTGTCACGTCTTGAGAGTCGAGATGCAAATCCGACGGAACACACGCCGGCGCCTGTTCCTGAACTCACAGCAGACCGAATCGGACCAAGCTCAGTGCGTATTGTTTCAGTCGTTCCGGATCCGGCATCTACGCGCATCCTTGTTCGTTTCCACACGGATATCGCTACTGCAGTCAATCTTCGCGTGCTTGATGGTACGGGAGGAATGAAGTCTCTTGTGATGTCCAACGTGCAACTCAATGCAAGCGAATACGAAGTTGAAGTCAGCGTGCAAGACTATACAAGTGGCTGGTATGTCGTTCAACTTGAAAGCTCGCTCGGTTCAGCACAACGCTTGTTTCACGTCGTACACTAATGGCTGAGGCACATTCATGAATTGCTTCCATATACGTCGTCTCATGACCGGCGCTTCGTCGTCACTGCAAGTTTGGACCAGACATGCTTTGATACGCGAAGCACAGCGTACGCCATCCGGCTACAGATGCGCAATTGCCTGTTTGTTCCTGATTGTTCTTGTCGGAGGAAGCAGTGTACTCCGCTCACAGGATACCATAGCGCGTTCAGTCTTGGGTAGCGGCGCTGCCCTGGTGAACTCGGCTTCGCATAGTATGCATGCAACTGTCGGACAAACCGTTATTGGTCGGATGATAAGTCCAACGAATCGTCAGAACCTGGGCTTTTGGTACACCATACAAACCCGATTGGATGCGGATCGCTTCAGCGCTCTCGTTGTGCTTCCCAATTCACATGCAGCTCCTGGCGATACCGTTCGTATTCCTCTGCTCTTGCAGCAATCAAAGAGTCTGTTGCAATCCGGGGCTCGCACCTTTCGCGCTACTATTCGTTTTAATGCAACCCTGCTGGAACCACTTGATCACAGTATCTATACGCGAGTGAACGATACCGGCTGGGTGCGTGTTAGTGGCAGTGTGAGCGATAGTGCTCAGGTACTGGCACAGGTGGATTTTATCGCAAAGCTTGGAAACAATGAAAGCACCGACATGACGATCGAGAATTTTCAGTTTACCGAAACCGCAGTCGTTAGAACTGTCTCAAAACACGGAGTGTTCAGCTTGGACGGAGTGTGCCGCGAGAATGGAGAGATCCGCCTTATCAAAATTGTTCAGCCTACATCGCTGCAAATGTATCCCAACCCCGCCTCCGTGCACGCTGAGCTGCGAGCATATCTAACAGAGCGAGGCGAAACTCAGATCAAGTTGATTGATGAGCGTGGAATCACTGTTGCAGTCTTCTTCGACGAAGCTGCGCTTCCGGGTGCTCTGGCTAAAGCGGTCGATTTCGCTTTGATACCAAGCGGTTCATACTATTTGATTATGCGCACCCCAAATGAAATGTTCAGTCAGAAACTCATTATACAAAAGTGATGCGTAGATACGGAACCAACTCTCGTACTTCACGGCATAGACACAGTATTGTCCTTTCGATGTGCCTGCTTCTACTATGCACTATGGCGCAATCGAAAGCATCAGCTGTTGATAGTCTCACACAGTGGAAAGCCGGCATCGGTGCAGGTCTGAGCTTTAACAATCATGTTTGCTCATTGAATGCAATGCCTGATGTGCCTAGCTGTGCACCGCTCATGACCAAAGGGAGTGGAAGCGCGCTGTTCCTAAGCGGTTTTTGGGCAGTGCCAATAACGGAGCGACTGATGTTTTCAGCCGGTCTTGGGTATCGCAATCTCGATGGCTTGTTGAGCGTTACACAAAGTCAACTCATCGATGACAATGGCATGCGCATGGCAACTATCGAGTATAGTGTACAAACCAAAGTGAGCTGTATAGAGCTATGTCCGGAACTGCGCTATCAACTTGGACCGGTCAGTATCCTTGGTGGACTCCGAGTGGGACTCTATCCAAACGCCACCTACGAACAACAGGAACTCATTCAGTCGCCGTCAAACGTTGTGTTCGAGAATGATCGACGCGACAGAATGAACTTTTCCGGAGATATTACTCGCTTGAGTTCTACCGAGCTCAGTGCCTCGATTGGACTAAGTACCTCCTTTCAACTTGGCTCTGCGGGCGCATGGAGTGTCGAACCCCGCGTCAGCTATGTGGCAATGATGTCAAACATGTTGAACACTCCTGATCCGTGGAGCGTACACGCAGTCTGTTTGGGTGTCTCCCTTGTCTACACAAAACAACGTGAAGAAGTCGTTGTGGTGCCACCGGTCATTGCTCCGGTACCTGAGCCGAAGAAATTGCCTGAGCCAATAGCCCAAGCGCCAAAGCTAAAGAAGAAACTCTTTAAAGGTCCATATATCGCTACGCTTCGAGACTCCAACAACCTTGCGATTGGTCAGCAACTGAATGTGATTAATACAATCTCGCAGAATACCTATGCAATGATTAACTACGTCTTCTTCGACAGTGCATCCGCAACGATACCAAACCGCTATCGTGTGTTGAGTTCGTCTGAAGCCGCGCAGTTCAAAACAACCGAACTGAACGCTACGAGTACCATGCAGATCTATTACAACATTTTGAATCTCATTGGACACCGGATGCGCGAAGACCTCAAAACGCGCATCGTACTTGTTGGCTGCAATTCGGGCGACGGCTCAGAGAAAAACAACATGAGTTTGTCGAAAGATCGGGCGGAAAGTGTGAAGCGCTATTTAACATCCGTATGGTCTGTAGACCCCGCGCGTATCTCAGTGAACGCTCGCAATCTTCCTGAATCACCATCCAGCTCTACAAGTCAAGATGGTGCTCAAGAGAATCGTCGCGTTGAAATTCGTACGGAATCGAGCGAGCTTCTGGAGCCTCTCATTTTCAGCGATACGGTGTGTACGATTAACGCTAAGACGTTGGGCTTCCCGGGCACTATTGAGCCGAGTATTCAAGTCAGTTCATGGTCCCTTAGTATACGTAACAACGATAAGACAGTGGCTTCTATGGGAGACCAAGGACCTCTTCCGGCTGAAATAAAGTGGGATACAGACATTGATCGCGAGAGTATTCAGCGTGCACACGGGAGTCTGCGCGCGGTGCTTAAGGTGGTCGACACAGAAGGCGAACACTACGAAGTTGAATCCGAGGCGATTTCAATCAAACAACAACGAGTACGTAACTCCACTATTCAACGTTTCTCGCTCATCACTTTTGCCTATAACACGAGCACGATGTCGAAGAGTGACCGCAGTATCATCAACATCATCAAGAAAAACATAAGTCCGAAGTCTATAGTCCATGTGACCGGCTATACCGATCGTGTTGGTGATCTCGAGTACAATCGACAGCTTTCCGAACAACGCGCTCAACAAGTTGCGCGCGTCCTCCATGCTCCTTTGGAGAATGCCCGGGGAGAAGGAGCGGAGAATCAGTTGTACGACAATGCCACTCCGGAAGGTCGCTTCTACAGTCGTACAGTTATTGTGACGATCGAAACACCCTTTGATTAATACACAATTTCTTTCAATTATGCGACTGCGCTGAGGCGCAGTCGCATAAACCATCTGTAATACCGTCATCAAGCAGTTACAAACCCTATCCATGCTCGACATGCGTCACCGGCTATAGGCATGGTGAAGTGGGCACGGGGAGTGACTCAGATCCTCCAATCGTTTTTCGTAAAAAAAAATAGAGCAGGGGATAGCTGCTCTACTTTGCCGCTCGAGACAGCCTTTGTAGGTACTCGCGTTGCTTGAATACCTACGCTGACCTAGTGTGGGGGCGATGGATATATCACTGTTCGTTTTCTCGGACCGGTTGCGCCACGGGTACGATATGTACAGATGTGCCGGCTGACACGAAGAACGGCACCTGATCCGAGGGTCTCACATTGTAGCGCTTCCATGGGATCACCAGGCTATGGTGTTATTGTGATTTTAAAGTCACAGGCGTCGTCTACTACCACACCCGAGCCTGCTGTAATTCCAAAGACCGCGTGCTCGGTGTATGTACCTGTCGCCTTGGCTGTCAGATCCCCAATGACTTCAACGGCGCCATTTGGTTGGATGGTGATGGGGAGTGTAGCGTTGTAGATTATCATGGGACAATCAAAGCCGGCATTGGAAACAGTTGGTAAGGACGACAATGTGCACGCTTGAGAACTACGGTTGATAATGTGACAAGCAAGTTTTATAGTGGAACCAACCTTCATGGTCGTGGTGACGTCTGTTGTAATAATCTCGCTCTTCTGACCGGCAACAACCACAACGTTGTTAGCAATCTGCACTGCACTGCCAAAGCTCAGAGTCGTGTTGTACCAACCCGCAGCCAAAATCATTCCTCCTGTAGCTGCACGTGCTGAAACAGTAACGCTGATGCTGGCACCCGGCGCTAGGATGATCGGGAAGTTAGGGCTGACAACGCTGAAGGGATGCAAGGAGTTCGCAGACCAGGTCGGTTTTGGTATGCGCATGTATGAGTCCGAATCATGATTGGTTAGTACGAAGTTCAGAGTCTTCACATCCATAGACGTTAACAATGAATCGAAATTCAGGACGCTGAGATCGCTCGTGCAATCGGAATTGATGTCAATGGTGTCGGGTGGCGAGGAGAAGATGCGAGCATCCAAGCTGAGCGCTGCGGTAGCATTGCCATTCAATACGATAGCATCTTGAAAACTACCATCTTGTGCCGTAGCATCAAATCGCGCATTAAAACTCAAACTGGAGTGTCCGGAACCCTTTGGAGCGACGACTAAAGGCAGGGTTGGCAGATTGAGCAAGCTGAAGTGTTGGTTGTTTTTCTGCAAACTGATCGACTCGATTTTTACACTGTCGGTGGTCGAGGTGTTCTCGTATACCAAGTCGATAACTTTGGATGCAGATGGCTTGAGTGTACCAAAGTTCGTCGTGCTATTGCTGAGCTTCATGCTCGAGACGTTGGTTGTGATTTTTGCATCGACATTTCTGTTTGCCGTGACATCGGTGGCATTGTTGCACGACATCAAGGTGCAGATGAGCGCTGCGCTAAGCAGCGGGAGGGCAAAGTGTTTAGTCATAATGATCTACTTAAAGTTGAAAAGAATGTTGTCGTTGGAAAATTGGACCTGCAGGCTAGAGTTTAGAACCCAATACTAAATCCGGTACTGAGACCGAGTTTTTGCGTCGAGAATCTGTCGCTGTTTTGCTTATAGAAAAAGGAGCTTCCTTCGAGTGCCAGGTTGAACATGCATGACGAGCTGATGGACGCACGCATGCCGAGAGCGATACGTCCCATCGGACCTAAAATGGTCGCTCCCGCACTCAGTTGTGCAAAGGGTGTGAGGCCGTAATCCTCACGTATGGAATCGAATGTGTAGTCGTAGGTGCAAGCCATCCACAGTGCCAGGTAATTTTGACGTATGTGTTCTACACTGCTGCTTGTTGTGTTTGTGTACTCTTGCAGGAGTGTCTCTTGCCCAAGCTCGACACCCAGAGAATGACCGCCGCCTACACGTCTTGTGTAACGTAGCGCAATGTTGTTCACGGGAGGTGTGATGAGTCCCGCAAGATCAATACTCGGGTACGAGCGCATAAAGAACATGCGAAGATCGAAGCGATGCAAGTGTGGTCCCGCGGAGAAGTCAAGCGCTTGCGATTCCTGAGCAGCTTGTTTAGCGTTCGAGTTCGATGTGGCGAGGCTTGCACCGATATTATGTGAGCTAGTTTGGTTGTCAACCACGGAAGACACGGTTGGTGAAACGCTCGTGTGCCGATCCGGAGCAGGATGTGTAGGCATCGGCTCCTCGACATCAGTACCGGATTTGAGATTGAAGAGTCCTTCGCTTCCATTGCTTAAGAGAAAGCCCCGGGTAGCAGATCTCGAACGGGACAGGAGCGCATGATCATATTGACCTGCATTCAACAATGTGGTAGCCGGATAGAGCACTGAAGTTGTGCTCGGTGAGTGACGATCCGCTGCACAAAAAGAAGCTAAATCTGTACTGCGATGTTTGTTTCGAGAGAATTCACCGAAGGATGAAGCATGTTTTTCCGGATGAGCGTGCAGCCCTCCACCGTGAGTTCGATGCTGTGCATCGGTGAAAGCTCGTGTTGTGGAGCGTTGGAGATGAGAGGTCGCAACAGGTTGTGTCTCTGTAGACTGCGATGAGAGCAGCGGAGTGGAATTTGTATGTACTGTCGTTTCGTGCGCGGTAAGTCCCGTAGCGGAAGACATGACAGTAGCGGCACGCTCTGTTTGCAGCGCTTGATGCTTGTCACCTAAGTTTCTTGAAGGGCTGAAGTCATTGGAAGCTTCTGTACCCGGACCATATGCCGGAAGCGATGTACCAAGTGCTAAAAACACCGCAGAGGTGCATACACAGCTCACGATTGCTGAGACGAAGCCGGCACGCCAGACAGAGGAGCGAAGAGCTTGGCTAGCCGGACTTGAACTTGTGGCTTGATTTGAGACAGCTTCCATCAATCGTTGACGGAGTTGGGGCGGTGGCTCCTCAAGCTTTGAACGTAACGTTGTTCTAATGCTCGACCCAAGGGTGAATTCTGCACGCAAGGTAGGGTCAGAAGCCAGTCGTTGGAAGAAGACCTCTTGTTCGGTATCTGAGAGCTCTCCATCGAAGTAGCGATCGAGCATGTCATCGTTGTCCATAGTCGTACTCATGGTGCACGTTGTGTTATTGATCCAGGTCTCGTATGTAGTCTGCAAGCAGACTACGTATCATCTTCATCGCACGCGAGGCTCGTGCTCGGGCGTTTTCGGCACGAATGCCAACAATGTCCGCTATCTCTTCGAACGACAAACCGAGTTGTTCGCGAAGGAGGACAATTTCTTTGTAGTCATCGGGCAGTTTTTCGATCGCTTCATACACTAGGCCTATCAGCTCTTGTTGCTCGTAAGCTCGTGTTGGCGCACCCGCATAGAGTTCTTCAATAAATTGTTCCGAGGGTTTTTGTCGAGCGAGTTCGTTGAAGCAAAGGTTGCGAGCACTTCGCAGCAAGTATGCACGCACATTCTCGATGCTAGTCCCACCACGCAGTTGCTCATAGAAATTCACAAACACCTGTTGTACCAGGTCTTGCACTCCGCTCTCTGCACTACTGAGCATGCGTCGAACGTACGAGTACACCCGGGCAGCATGCAGATCATAGATCTGCGCAAAAGCCTCCGAGGCTTCGTTCGGCGCTGCCTCACGAATGCGCTGCACTAGCTGATATTCGAGGGTATTGGAGTTCATTTCCTCAGAGCTGTTCCCGTAGAGCTTGACCTTTCATGACTGTATCGGAGAAGCGGATCCGTCGCATCCGAGAGACATGGTACTGTAGCAGAGACAGAGCAGTGGATGCTTTGTGACAGGTTTGAAGCACTTTTATTTTTCTCCGGAGGAATGTGAGTGTTCTGAATCGGGAGTTTTATGTGCGCTGTCATCTCATGTGGCGTATTCGATGCATTGTCGCTAGACTCTCTCAGGCATGCAGGCTGAGAGCCCTCGGATACTTTCGTATCTCACAACGTCTTGTATGTCTCTCACACGAAAGTGCTTGTTTCAGACTCAGGGAACTGGCTGCAGTAAAACTTGTCAGACCTTGAACGCATGATGCTGCAGATGTTGTACATGCTGCACTATTCACAATGCAGGAAATACGTAGACATCACCCCTTTACCCTTGATGTCTAGCAGACCACGGTCTTCAAAGTGAAAGCGCGTTGATGATCTAAGGAGAGTCTCATCAAGACCCGCGTGCGAGCGTTGATCTATAACTGCATTCATGAAATCCGCAGACACATGAATCTTGTTGGATTCACCTTGACTCTCCATTCTGCTTGCCATATTGACGGCATCTCCCCACAAGTCATAGGTATATTTATTCTCACCGAGTATGCCGGCCACAACCGAACCTGTGTGTAAACCAATACGATATTCGAGGCGCACGGGCAGTGAGAACTGTCCGGTGTAATCGACTTCTTCTAGCATTTCCAGCGCAGCGAGAGAAGAGCGAAGTGCATGGTCGTTGACTTCAACCGGTGCGCCGCAAACGGCCATGTAGGCATCGCCTATGGTCTTGATCTTTTCCAGCCCATGTTTCTGACATATCACATCGAATCGTTTGAACACTGTGTCAAGCAGTTCCACGAGCTCAATGGCCGGGAGCGTAGCGGACAGTTGCGTAAAGCCAACAATATCAATGAAGAGCACTGTAACATTAGGGTGCACATCGGCGATACGCTTTTCGCCACTTATGAGTCGCTCCGTGATATTCTTGGGTAACATATTGGCAAGAATATCATCCATCGCTTTCGTGCGAGCACGTTCAACGGCTACACTCTTTTCTTGGTCGGCAACTTTGCGTTCGTAGACAAGTTGGTCGGCTACTTTCAGTGAATGCTCTCGCTGAATTTCTTTCTCCAATTCGTGGTACTTCTTGAAACATGAATACGCTTTGGAGACCTCGTCTGTTTGCTCATACAGTGTAGCCAACAAAAGGTAATTCTCGTGCTGATGTTGCTTTGCACCGATCTCTTGATTTATGCGCACTGCTTCTAACAAATTGCTCTCGGCCTTTTCAGGATTGTACGCATCGTACCGGAGCTCTGCGTACAGCGCGCCGATTTTGCTGAGGTTAAATGCCACAGCTTCTACGTTGCCCAGAGTTTGGTTCATTTCCAGGGCTTGTTCCTGGTAGCGTAAGGCTTCATCGTACTCTTCTGAGCTATGAGCAATGAGACCCAAGTTCGCAAGAACGTCGGCGGCACCACTTAAGCTGCCTATTGTACGATAGACTTCGAGTGCATTACGATAGAGTGTTTTGGATTTCGCAAAGTCTTCAGTGTGGAAATACACTCCGCCAATATTTGCGCTCGTAGTTGCTACTCCAAGTTTGTCGTCCAATTCTTCGTGTTTGCTCAGAGCCTTGTTGAAATACTCCAGAGCGCTTGTGAAGTTGGAGAGCATAAGGTACACCGTTCCGAGGTTGCCGGAGTGCGTTGCGACCTCGTTGTGCAGTTCTAGTTCCTCGCAGAGATGTAGCGCTTTATAGAAATATTGGATAGCCATTGGATAGTTGGCCAGACTGAGGTAGACATTGGCAATGTTTCCCATGTGGCGAGCCATGCCCGCTTCGTTGTTATACTGCTCATCGATGTCCAATGCCTTATGGTAACACTCGATTGCCCTTGAGTAATTCGCTCGGTTCTTATATACCAGACCAATGTTGCCATAGACAATGGCACAGCGCATGTGATCCTCATTCGCGCTAAACAACTCCAGGGCACGATCGTAGAGTTCGAGGGCTTCGGTGTAGTTGTTTTGTCGACGTGCAATGTTTCCCAACACATTAAGGGCTCTGCCTTTTTGAACATCTAGACCTAATGCGTCCGCTTCGCGCAAAGCAGCGGTAGCAGCCTGCTCGGCTTCCTCGTAAAGTGATTGTTCCAATAAGCGCGCTGTTTGGTTGATACGCGCGTCAATGCGGGCAGCCTGAGCTTCTGAGTCTTCCGACATCGCCACAGGTTCGGTGCCTTCATTCTGTTGTTCGCCCTCGTCGACCGTTCCGCGTTTGTGCTTTGCGGCGTCTTCTTGCATGGTCATGCCTCCTCCTGCAATGATAGTGCTCCCACTCCTCGGCAGCGTAGAATTCACGGTGTTCCCGGAGCTGTTGTACAAAATACAACCATGGGCCTTCGTAGAAATGAAAGGACCCATTCAGCTATCTGAAGAATTGCTAAGGACTCGTTGCGTAAAAAGTGTATTTTGTTAGGCCTGCCATTCACTTTTACATGTATTTGTATTTTTTTACATTCTATAGGAGTACTCCCATGCAAGACCCCATCAATCCAGGTGGAATCAGAGTTATCGTTAAGGATTCCGAAGGAAACGCCGTCGTTGGTGCTACTGTGACGATAGAGCCCGTGCTTGTGGGCGGAACCAATGGGAGCGGAGTTACGAACCATGATGGAGTTCACAGATTTGAAGTGACTCCGGGACAATACAAGGTAAATCTGACGCCGCCATCACAAGTAATTGTAACGGCCCAGTCGGATGCCGATACCAATGCCGAGCTAAAGTTTTAAAGACCTGTACGTAGCTGCGGACAAGCCGGAACGCGCTTAGCTGCGCCCTCCGTGTGCCTGGTTGCAGTTGTAGTTGTTGCACGACATCGATGGTGCGACCTCGACTTTCATAGGCAATTGTCCTCAGCTCTTTGTCTTCAACGGAAGCGAGTACTGCGTCGTGTTTATCGGGTGATGTACTGACTACAAGGTGACTGTACCCGGCGTTCCCAACGTTTGGACCGACCATAAACCAGCAGCGCGTCGAATTTTTGGTACCTGTTTATGGAAAGTGTAGATGAAGATATGTCGCTCATCCGACAACTCTTAAAATCTATCGACCTGCATCGCGATCAGGGAGACTACCTCTCGATGCTGCATGACGCCGAGCAGTTGTGCTCGCTCAGTGAAAAGAGCGAAGCGTATGTACTCGAGCATGCGTGTGGCCTTGCCACGCGCGCTGATGCATTACGCCATCTGCATCGAGCGGATGAGGCTCTAGAGTGTGGTCGCAAAGCTCAGGGCTTTTCGCATCAGCATGGCTTCCGTGCTGAGGAAGCAATTGCTCTGAATGCCGTAGGGAACGCACTCAATATGCTGAAGCGGGATGAAGAAGCTCTTGTCGCTTTTGAGAGAGCCGTCGAGCTAGAGCGAAGTCTCGGACGCCATGAACGCGCAGCGGGAGTGCTGCATAATATCGGCATTGTATATCGCTACAGAGAACCCGACAGAGCCCTGGAGTATTATCGTGAAGCGCTGGCCTGTCTTCCCGAAACCACACACACTCCATTTAAAGGGATTATCCTTCGCAGTATTGCAGAGTACTATCTCTCGAATGGTGATCTCACAACAACCCTCACCTATGCCTATCAGGCTCTTGAGTTTTTGGAGTCGCATGGATATGCGTTTCAGACGCCTATCATTCGCAACATTATAGGTTTGGTGTACTATGAGCTGACTGAGTTTAGCCAGGCTCAAGAGCTGTTTGAAGCATCGCTGGCAGTTTGTCGAGAGTTGCAGCAACCTTTTGCTCTTAAGCAAGCCCTCGGAATGCTTGGACACATTTACTCGGAACAGCGGCGTTACGATGATGCGCTGAGGTGTTATCGGGAAGTGCTGGAATTGACCGACGAGAAGGAATACACCGCCAGAGCAAATATCGTAAATGGTCTAGCGGGTATCGAGTACTACCGAGAAGACTTTGTTCGGGCCGAAGCGGGCTACAGAGAAGTGCTGAATCTGCTTGAGGTTGAAAATCAGGACCCGGGTCTGGCGTCCATTGCTAAGCACATGCTTGCCCGATGTCTGCTCAAACGTTCTGAAACAGCGGAGGTGCGCAGCTTACTCGAGTCAGCCCTCGACGGTGCCCGCAGCGTGATGAGTAAAGCCATTGAGCTCTCGATTCGTGAAAGTTTCGACGAGATGTGGGTTGCCGAGGGAGACTTTGTACGTGCCTATGATAATCATAAGGAGATCAGACGCTTGATTGAAGCCATGCGCGATGAGACTGCCAGAGACCTCCTCGCGCAAAAGGAGTCTGAGATCAAAGAATTTGAGCGCACCAAACAACTGGAGCTGGCACGAGAACGCGAAGTGATACTGAACAATGTTCTCCCGGAACAGATAAGCGCAAGACTCATTGGCGGAGAAAATCCTATCGCTGATTCTTTTGAGTCTGTGTCGATTCTCTTTATGGATATCGTCGATTTCACATCCCTCGCTAACTCCATTTCTGCACAGCAATTGGTGCATGTACTCAACGGGATTTTTAGTGCTGCCGATGGTGTGATGCGAGGTCACAAGCTTGAAAAAATTAAAACGATCGGTGATGCCTATATGGCCGCCGCAGGAGTTCCGGTCGCTACGCCGGAACATGCACGTCTGGCACTCAGTGCCGCGCTTGACCTTCGCGATGCCATGCAAAGTCTTGTTCTCGAAGTTCCAACGCGTTTAGGCGAGGGCGCCGCGATTGCAGAGATTCCCGAGATTCAGGTTCGCATTGGTTTGCACTGCGGTCCCGCCGCTGCCGGTGTCGTTGGAGAAAACAAATTCCACTACGACCTTTGGGGAGACTCCGTCAATATTGCCAGTCGCATGGAAAGTCTTGGAGATGCACACAAGGTCCATGTCAGTAGCGAGTTTGTCGATGAGCTCCGTCGCTCTTATCCGCGTTCCGATGAGGACTTCCTCTTTATCGATCGTGGAACCATTGAAGTGAAAGGGAAGGGGAGTATGCGCACCTATTTCGTTGAACGACAGCCCTAAGGTCTATCGCTAGTAGAAAGTGCAGCTGAGGAAGGAACATCTTAGCCGGATGCATCTTGTGATAGCTTTTCAAAGGACAAGTAATCATGCCAATTTTCCCAATAAGCAAGCAGCGGCCTTGGCCGCTGCTTGAAGAAAAATCATCCCTTATTTAAGCCTCAAGAATTCAACACGCCGATTCAGCGCTTTGTTGACGGAGGTGTTGTTTTCAGCAATAGGCTCGCTTTCGCCCTTGCCATCTGATTCCAGTCTGTCTGCGGCGATGCCGTACGATGACGTGAGGGCGCTGACGACGGCAGCCCCGCGACGTTTGGATAAACTCAGATTGGAAGCATCATCGCCGTCACTATCGGTGTGCCCTACAACTCGAACACGAAGCGTTGGATTCTCAGTCATCACCGTTGCTATTTCCTTCAATGTTCCGGCAGATTGGGGCTTGAGTTTATCGGAGTTTACATCAAAGTAAATCCCATAGCTGACCAGCTTTCCTTCGGTCAGCAGCTTCGAGCGTAGATCCGGTGCACCTGTTGCGATGCGCATATTGGCGATGAGCGGCGTTCCGTTTTGGAAACGAATCATGTTGAAGGTGTAGCTATTGAGCATTGCCTTGGCAACATCGAAGAGTTTGACCTCGTCTTGATACAGTCGTATGCGCTCTTTTTGAACCCATACCGAGATGTGGTACTTGGTGTCGAGCGTCTGACGTCCGGTTGGCGTACGTCCTTCCAATCCCGGAGTTTTATCGTTGTAGTAGCTGAAGAAGGAATTGGTGTAGGCAAACTCAAAGAGTATACCTGCTTCACCCGGACGTGCCAGACCGTACAAAAGATTCTTTGGCTTGGTCGTGCTGATAATACCAAATCGATAGGCTTGGGAGCCGTTCGGTGGATTGTCTTTCTGTGGAATGATGTCGAATTCGATGGTGTAATTCTCCGGCAGCGTGAGAGGGTTCAAGAGACTTGTTACGCCGCGTGGATTGGTGATTTTGAGCCATCGTCCGGGATACTTGGGAATAGTGACAATTTCTCCGGAGCCGTTGGTGTTCCACAAGAGGGGAAAGTCCCCGATCGCTTCTCCACTAAAGTCATCAAAGAAGATGATCTTCTCGCCGGGTACAAAATCAAATTTCGAGTAAATCTGTGTGAGTGAATCCTGAGCCCGTAGATGCACGGTTGTACTAAGACCTGCAGCCATGAGGAACACCACGGCAAAGCTCTTTACACCTGCGTACGACATGCGCACGGTGTTCGTAAAGCCGTTTGCTAAATGCGTCTTCATACGAGTTTTCCTTTCGAGTAGTGTGAGGAGTGGTGCTTTTCCTACCGATGCAAGCTAGATGTGGGGTCTTTCTCCTCCCATGATCTTGATCATGGCACATACTGTTCCTAAGCATAGGGTCCCATTTGCAGACAGGGGGCATCGTGGACGTCGTTGTTCGTTACCGAACCCTTTACATCGTGACAAAGCGGACAGTCGCCGGGATTCCCCACGGTGTTTTTTACCTGCTCTCATGGTACTTCGCTAGGCTGCCCCTCATTGTTATCCGGCTCCATTTCAGACCGCGGAACCCGGTCGCTAAAAGCAGGAATAAAGCTCTTGGCTCTTTCCGGACCTGCACTACGTATTAATTACGTAGCGACATGGCCACTTCAAGCTTCTATTTTCGACCTGTGATCTCCGTGCAAGCACGGTGAGATGAATGAGATCATCGGGAACGGTACACAGGCTACCTTCATGCGTAGACGGCAGCCGCTCAGGCATCCTGCCAATAGGGCAAAAAGCTCGTTGATGAGTGTAAAAGCAAAGAAATCGAGTGGTTAAGACCGGGTATATAGGGTCAGTGTGGCAGAGCCTTGCCTAGAAGCGTGAGCCTATGGATAGCAGTGACAGGCACGACAGATATGCAGCGTGACGTGAAGGGACAAGGACCTGCAATCAAGAATAAAAGATAGTGTATTACATCATTAATAAGAGGAATCCATGAGACGAGGTATATCTTCCAATACTCGATGGAGTCTAGTACTGCTTGGTCTGCTCCTGGTGTTGAGCCTAACGGGATCAGGAACACTGTATGCCGCTGATAAACCAATGATGAGCTTCAGCTCACTTCGCAACAACACCGCGCAGAAAGATTGGAGCACCGATAGTTGTACCGGCTCGATGACCGCCACCAAACAACTCACGATCGTAGGAAGTTTTCCGACCGGGCGAACCGATGATCTAAAAGACCAGAAGATGGTCATCGTCATCAACAACTTCCACGGCACCGATACCTACTCATCGGGTCTGAACCAAAGCTATTTTGAGGACATCTTTAGCGCGCAAAAGAAGAAAACGACCTACAAGAGCGGTATCGTAGTTATCACGGGATATGATCTCAACACCGGTATGCTCAGCGGGACCTTTTCCTTTGCCTTGGAATCGAATCCACCGAATCTTGACCCTTTCAAGACTTCACTCTCAAAAGGACAGTTTTCTGCAGCTTTTGAAAATGAACTGCAAGTTCAAGTTGCCCCCGGTAAAGATCCCTTCACGACAAACGCCAACACAAAGGTGAATTACAAAGTAAAAGTCACCGACGTTTTTGGCAACCTGGTTGAAGGTGCCGAAATCTCATGCACTGATGAGATCAATAAAAAGAAAGGAGAAAAGATCGGCACCAGTAATTCGAGTGGGGAATTGATTTATCAATTAGAGATTGCCGAAGCAACGAAGTCTGCAGACTATGAATTGAGCTTCAGCGCAACGAAGGCCAAGTACAAAAGCTCGCAAACGGTGAAGAAGACAATTTCTGTTTCCGGACGCTACTGGGTTTACAAATGTGCAGGGTTGCCTCTGCTGACCTTTGATGCCGGAGCAGGAAATGAATGGAAGAAATTGGACGACACTTCGCCGATCCTCTCGCATAGCGGCAAAGCAATGGTCAATGATGTTCTAGAACTCAATGGATCGATCAAGATTGACCCTACAGCAGGTCAAGAGGCTGTGACCGGAGAGTATAGCATGTCGATCCCATCCTTGAAAATCGGAGGATCGTCAGAAACTTTGGAATTGATTGCCGGCAAAGCACTCCACTACGCATTGCTGTGCGACACGAAGTACAAACTTCAAACACCGGAGGTCTTGAAGAGGAAAATCGGCGGTGTAGAGTTTACACTGGAGGAGCTGTCGTTCCAAGACGTAGGCTTTGGCAGTGCGCTGTCGCTTAAATGCAAAGGACAATGGGAAAGTGTCAAACAAAACGCCTGCGAAGGCAACTCCAACTCTCCGGACAAAGGAGAAGTTGAATTCGGAGTCTCCATTGTCAAAGAGGAGCTCGGTGGCTATAGCCTTGGTAGTATTTCTGTATCATTTACAGACTGTGTTCTTCCTGCCTTCCCTCAATTCTGCATGACAGAGCTTGCCTGTTCCTACGATAACATTGCTGACCAATTCAAAATCTCTGCCGGCTGCGCATTTAAAGTTGGTGCAAACGGTCCAAAGAAAGCGTGGGACGGTTCAATTAAGGGATCTTTAACGCTGCAAAAAGGAAAGTTCGAAGCCTTCAGCTTTGAGGGATCTACAAGCCCCGGTTTACCGGTTCCGGGTGTCGAGGTATTTATGTGGACCGGACTGAAGCTCGGTACCTCGGGTTGGGCGGAGGATCAGTGGAAAGCCCAAAGTGCCGAGATAACCGGTGTCTTTACCTCGGTCGATGATCAGTTGCTGAAACGTCTGCCTGTTTTGAGTACCTATCTAGCCGGAAACAACATCTGCGAGATTGAAATTGGCGCGAAACTGACCTACCCATTTATCATCGAGGGTGGGCTAAAGCTCTCTCTGCTAAAGCTGCCGCAAGTAAGTGTAACAAAACCCTGGCAAGTTGAGGCGAGTTTGAAGGGCTCAATGGATTTCGTCAAGGGTATACGTTCTAAAAGCAAGTATGTCAAAGCCTTTCACTTCGGTGCAGACGACTATGTGATCAATATTGGAGCGGAATCAGATCAGTCGGTTGTTTGGGAGGACCAGTTTTCTTTTTCGTGCAAAGCTGAAGCAAAGTTCCGCATTCCGGATATCCCGGGAGAGAGTCCAAATGAAGAGACTGCATGGCTACTCAAGTCCATGAAAAGCATGGGCGTGTTGCCGCATGACCTGGGTATGGCCGGCGCGTACCTCCGTTGCAATAAGTCCGATGGTTTGGTAGCCACCGGTGTTGTTGACCTCCAACAGAATCCTGTCGCATTTTTCCGCTCCTTGGGGAGAATATCCATGGAGGTTGGTGTTCACGCCGGTGCCTACCTGAAGTTTTCGGGTTTCGACAAGAATATCATGTTTATCCGCCATGCAGGCGAATCAAACGATATACAGTCGGTCGGTGCTGATTCGCGACGCTCCATAGCGGCGACTTCGTTGGATTCTTTCCGAATAGATGCCGGCCTAGAGCGTGCTTTCGTCATGGTGCGTAGCGCCAAGAAGATTCCTGCCACTACCCTTGTTTCTCCAAGTGGACAACGCATCACGGCTACGACTTCGGACTCCAGCGTGATTCTGTTTAAGAGCAGCGACACGAAGCTCGGCTTTTGGTCGCTTATTAACCCGGCTCAAGGTATCTGGGTTGTCGAAACCGTCAACCCGGCGAAGACCGACTCCGTGTTTATTCTGGGTCTCTCAAAGATGAAGGACAAACCCTTCGTCATCAACGCAAGCGCGAGCGGACGTGTGCTGAACGTGACCTGGGACAGAAGCCTCTACACAACCGGCGATCGTATTGATCTCTTCCTCAACGACCGCAATAGCGGTGCAGCAGGCATCCCCATCGGTACTGCTGATGCGACGCTCGGATCATTTAGCTATACGATGACCGACTCTTTACCATTCTGCTCCTGCTATGTTTACGGCTTGCGTGTCGTGGATGGGCTCTCCAATGAACAAGCTTATGTCAATACCGAGTTCAATACCGGAAGGAATTTTGCCGCTGCTCCGGCAAACATCGTCGTGCAATCGAACCACAGAGGCCAAAGCACACTGCAGTGGGTACCGGTCACCGATCCGAGTATCCGACAATACGGCATCATGGTGCGCACTCCGGATGGCTTTGATTCGCTCTTGACAACGGTGCATCCCTCACTCAGTTCTGCCTACGTTGAGTGCGATACGACCTTGCTTCGCTCGCTGTTCATGGTGAGCTATGATAGCCTCGGGCGACGTGGATGTCCGCGCAAGGCTGAGTCAATAACAGTTGGCGTTGAGCAACCGGGCGATGAGCTGCTGTCCACGGCATCATCGATCGCTGTGTCCCCGCAACCTGCACACGAGCGTCTCTCGTTTATGCCTCCGGCAGACTTCAACACAGGTTTTCATTGCGAGCTCTACGACAATGTCGGTAATCGTGTCTTGTACCGAACGATCGATGCAGCGACACCCGGCCAGGTATCGCTTGATGTTTCGCAACTAAGTAGCGGCTGCTACATCTTGCGTATCAGCGATGCACACGAACACCGCGCAGTGGTGGTGACGGTGCTGCACTAACTTTCTAATTCCACGATGCACACAAAGGCTGTCACGCAAGCAACACACCGTTGCAGGCTGGCAGCCTTTGGTGTTGATGGCAATTCGGATGCGAAGGGCATAAGCAGGCGCGAACTGACAACACGTGCATGCAGCTTACTTGCGCAAGCAGCATGAACGTGATGTAACGAAGTTTGCTCTTTTGTAGTTCGTGGTGTAGCCCCCGGCGGCGCCCCGGTCGGCGTACGACAATCACGCGTCAGTCGTGAACAACGAGCACACGGTAGAGAGCATGTCGAGTGGATGCATTCGCCGTTGAGGATTGAAGGTGCAGAGTATAGAGTCCCGAGCTGAGGTTGTAGCAGGGAATGGAGATTTCTTCGTCGCTGTACTCGCCGCTGTAGACCAGTTGTCCGCATAGGCTGCGCAACGTGACAGTGCCGGTGCCAAGCAGACTGCGCAGCAGGATGCTTGACGAAGCAACGATCGTGTTGGAACTCTGTGAAGCGAATAGATCCGGATGACTGTTAGGAGCCGTGGAGCCTTCTCCAACCGCGCTCGTATTGTCAGCACCAAGATAGTAGAGATCAGCCACCGGATTTCCCAGACCGGAGGTACACATCACTTGAGCCCAGGGTCTGACGAAAAGCTCATGGGCTTCAACGTGTACAGTGGAACTGTTCAGCTCCATGATCTGCGCCGTCCAGTCGTGTCCGCCATTCGTTGAGCACAACAACTTCCCATTGCCACAGGCATACACTGTATCGGCATTGAGGGCTGCAATGCTTTGCAGACCAAATGCCACCGGCGCATTGGTCGACACAAAGGTTGTGTCGAGTTGAGTCGTCCAGCTTTGCCCGGCATCCGTCGTAGCCATAATGATATCGCGCTGCCGATTATCGACGGTGTTTAGCGGACATGACGCAATGGTCCAGCCGTGGAGTGGATCAACGAAGTTGAGACAATCCATCATGCTTGCCCATTCACCATAGGGCGTCACACGTGGAGAGGGGATACCTGTGCTTCGCAACCAGGTGCGTCCACCATCGGTCGTTTCATGCAGCATGGCTCGAGCTTGAGCGCGATCAGGGTTGTCGCTACAGACATACCAATGCATGGAATCGAAGCAGTGCATATCGCGAATACGCGAGTGTTGTGTGCTGTCCTCCGGAAGTGCGGCCTGCGTGCGAAGAGTCCAGTGCGCACCTGCGTCCGAGGTCGCCCACACTGTCCACCGGTTGTACACGATGACACCCTCACGCGCATTAAACATCTTCAACCACGCAGCGCTGAGATCGCCGGGTAAACCATCAATGCTGTGTTCGCTCCAGTGTTGTCCGCCGTCGGAGCTGCGCAGGAGAATAGCATTATCGCACAGAACCATGAAACTATCCGATGAGAGTATCGCAATACTCCCGCGTGTGTCAACCGGACTGAGCAGTGGTTTATCGAGATGAGAGCGTTGATAAGCAAAGCGCCAGTGTCGTCCAAAATCGTTTGTACAGAAGATGACGGGGAGTTGGCCTAAGGCTCTATAGCCCACCGCCAAACCAATACCATTCTCCTCTATACGCACGGAACGAAAAAAACGCGAGCCTTCTTTATCATCAACGATGGTGGCTCGCTTCCAACTAGCATCAGCCTTCAAGGGCAGACTTAGGAGTACTGCGAAGAGTGCCATAGCTATGAACGAGCATATCGAGGCTGTTTGAACTAGTGTGGAGCGCGAAATAGTATGCATGTCCGGTAATGAGAAGTATTTGTATCTGATTACAAAAGCTGAACGCTAGGGACTGACGCAATAAGCGCGCGCATGTTTCGCCCTCTTGATTTGATGGAGGTAGGATGATTTTCTCTAAGGCTGCAGCGGAGCTGCAGCTTGGAGCGCTGAGTATCTCCATTCGTCGCCGACTCTTGGGAATACGGGTTCCTTTCGAGGGACTTAGTCCGGGTGTGAACATTGTGTGCAGTTCTTAATACATGAAGGCTTGTGTGTTTCGGATCCTCAAATAAAATAATAACTTTCCTCGATGTGCTCCATGACAGGGAATATGCAGCCAATGTACTCCGCATAATCAGTGCTTCATGACTTTTGATAGCGCATTATTATTATCTGCCGTGTCACGAGATCAACGTAGAGTGTCAGAACGACGCGCGGGAGATCTGGTAGAATACATACACTATGAATTGCCGAGGCGAGTATGAGGGAAAATTCACTTTAACGATTGATGTATCGAATCTCCGATTATTGTAAGAAATATTCTTAGATTCGTCATAACAATTGTTTTGTGTTCATTTTCTCATGTTTTACCTATGCGCAATCTTTTTATCTTGATGCTCGTTGCCGCATCACTTTCTCTTGCCTCCTGCACGTCAACCACAAGTCCCAGCGTTGTTGATGCCAAAACCAACTTGCCCGGCTCTTGGAAATTTACTCGATCCGACAATTCAACGTTTACCACGACAATCAGTATTGCGGGCTCCATGCTGACCTATGACGGAAGCGAGTACACAGCAACATTTGATGGGGCAACAGCCGTCGGTAAAAAAACGTGGGATCTCGGTGGACAGACCATTACGACAACTGTCACCTTCACTATGACGTCCCCAACCGCTCTTAATTTCAAAGAAGCAGATTCTTATATGGGCATAAGTTATCCTGCAACAAATTATACTGCGGTCAAACAGTAGTGTAGATTTCTAGCTTGGTGTTCGGAGACAGAATGCTTATTGAGTTGATTGACCTTGCACACAAAGAGTGAACATGCAGGAGACTTTTAAAAAGTGGATGCTGCTTGCTCCAAAGTGACATTCCTCGTCCAAGCCTTAAATATCCGTATTCGATGACCCACTTTTTCAAACAAAGGTGGGTCGTTTTTTTTTTACGGCATCCCCTTAGGAATCGAATGAAAACACACTGCATTGGAACGACATCACAAGGTATCGTTTGGCAAATCGGTCGGCTCCATGCGGAAATACCTGTAACAGACTATCGACGAAAGTGGAGCGGTGTTTCCACTAGTGTCCGCTCATTTGCGACTGGGGAGCGGGAGCACTTATCGCTTTCTGCTTCGTACCAACTCTATTTACAATATCCAACGAGAAGTACATGGTGACTGCTTTAGATGAAGCATCGGTGCAATTGACAACGTCGAAAGAAACTCCGTTCTTCTTTATTTGGGTCTGTGATTCAACCTTTAGACTCATGGCTGCCAACAGTGCAGTTTCCTCAAGCGGCGAAATAACAGTGATAGGATCTTTCATCGATCTTCCGGTTACGCCCGTAACCATTGAACGGAGCATGTTGTAGTAGACCCATTTGTGGAACATTGACTCGCGCGAGGTCGTGTCGAGCATCCAGTGCGCTTTGTATGCTATATCATGCAAGGGCATACAGGCGTAGCATAACTCCAATGCACTGTCAACTACACTGAGTGCTTCTTTGTACTGCGCGGCATCATAGAGACCCTGAGCGCGGTGCGCCATGTCGCCGGCTGTTTCATAGAGTTTCGCAAAGTTTTTGCTAAACGCAGCGGCGACACGGAACTGAAAAAACGGTGTCGTGGTGTCGTGTTTTTTGACACGATCCGTCAATGGCTTGTAGAGTTGGGCAATTTCCGCGGGTGTCATTGCTCGTGGTTGAGCAACGCCGGATTTTGTGGTTCCAGCGGGTGGTGTTCCCGGTTGACCCGGTTTTGCCGTCGCCGGCGCTTTCGTTGCAGTTTTCTGTGTGGAATTTTGTTTTGTCAAAGGCGCTGCCTTTGACTGCTGCGCTTTCGGATCCGGAGGAGCGACTTGAGAGCTCATGGACTGCGCGCCGACAAGGCAGGTTCCGAGAAGGATGAATGCGAGGATGAGTGCGTTGTTGAGTGGGATATGTAAGGAAGTTTTCATTGAAAATGAGCCAAAAAAGCGGAAAAGAGTGACTGCCACTGTAAAAACTGTATAACTTTAGGGCAATATAGAAATTTTGGCGAAAGGAGATTGCCGGTTCATTGTGGCTTGCCGGCCCATTAGGCTTCCTTGTCAGCACGCGCAGACGTTTCCAACGCCCTTACGCCGGACGTAATTTGTTAAATCCGCGCCGAATGATCCACCATTTCCACGAAAATTGGTACAGCAATTCCGTCTGTAGTGTTCCGACTGATCCGCATAGTAACTTGCAGCAATCTAAGGACTTCATGCGTCGCTGATGATGAGCCCTGCCGGTTCAGTGCTAGATCAATCCTCTGCGGATTAGGTGGGGCAGTAGAGGTGGAATTTCCAGTATTGACGCAGATGAAGCAAAGGATAGAACAGTTAGAGTAATTAAAGATGTCAGTGAACTGCCATGTAGTGAGGAGTGACAAATAATGAGATATGCTAGAGTTCTGTGCATGAAATGGACCAAGTGCTGCCGTATTTCCGTACTTGCTAGCATTTGTATCATGTTGTTAATTAACTATTGTGGTTGTCATACTTCTGGGTATAGATATTTGATTAAAGAAGCACAATGTTCAGCAGAATACAGTGAAACATCAATAGCAAGTCTATACGTTAAAAACAGTATTCCTGATACAATGAAACTGTACACTTCAGTAAGCATTCCTATGGTGAGAATATTATCTGCTCTAAGCACATTAAATGTCGATACATTGAAATTCAGTTCATATAACTGTTTGCATTGGGATTCACTTTACGCAAAGTACATTGCAATAGAAATAAAGGATATTCAATGTGGGGCATATTTACAACGGTCAAAAAGCACCTGGTGTAACTGTCAGACAATAAGCGACTGGTGGCTGAGATCAAATTGTGATCTTGAAGCTGCCAACTATGATTTAAATAATCCAGTCTATGAAGTCGCAATCGCTATCAATGTAGGCCGCCTACTTTTAAAGGATAGGGATAGTGTTATAGAGCATAAAGTGATATTGTATAGAAAGGAGTGCAATCTCAATAAAGTGTTGGTGGCACATTGATTCCGGTTATATTGATTACAGTGAGCTGCACAAGATTATTTAAAGAACATGTTAGGCATGCCTATCTGACAATCGAGTATAAAGTGGGGTCTACATACGATCGAGTGGCGAGTGCGCCCTCTGAGCTAGTTTCGTGGCATGAGGACAAAGAACTTTACCGACAGCTACTTGGCGTACAAGAGCCATGGTGTTTGCTGGATGTTGATGTCAGTAAGAAAAAACGCATCCCATGAACCACCATTTCCACTGAAGCTGGTTCATCGGCCCGCGTAGGCTGTTCTTAGTAATCTGCTCTGTAGGAGCAGAATGAGCAAGACTTTAGGCGACGTAGTAGGCAAGTAGCGCCAGGAAAGTGCCGAGACAGGCTGCTGTGGATTTGGTTGGACAGAAGAGGCGGATCTTCCACGCATACTGCTGACGCCCAGTGAAGAATTAGTATGTAAAAACTCTTGAGACCCATTCTCATGCATATGATAGCAGCGCGTTCTTTATTGAAATGTCTTTTGTTAATTGTGACGTGTCAGCTATCGCAGACTAGTTCAGAAGGAAGATGTAACAAAGTAGCTGTCATGCAAGGGGCCGTACATAGCAGCGCACTGGCAAAACGATCAACTAACTCAGGAACAAATGATATTACTTGCGTCGCAGTTAAGTCTATTGACAGTCATATAGATTCAATATTGTCGAAACCAAAGTTGTATTTGCAGAGTAAAAGAGATGACTGCATTCTCCAGCTCATTGACAGTATGTCTGCAAAGTATCTTGCTACAAAAAATGAAAAGTACATGAGATGTTTGGAGTCTATTAGCGCGGTTTCGGATGGATATGTTGCAGAAGATATAGGTATCGTGCTTTATCGCATGTTTGTTAAAGACCCGACGCTACTATGTAGTTACATATACGAACAACGAAGTAGTAATAGTAAACTCATAATGCAACTTGCAAGTGAAGTATTACTTTCCGGGCGTAAGCGTGAATATATTAATATATTGCATCGCACAAAACTTGGCAAAGTAGTAGTAAAATATTTCGAATTGAGTGTTCAGCGACTTAAACTTTAGGAAACTTCTAGTACCCAATCCATGCATTAGAGTAGGCGTATTCTCCTGAAACCCGCGCAGTTACTATCTTGCTTCAAACATCTGGAGGCACCCAAAAGATGCACGAACTTGCCCACGAATTTACGAATCGGAAGATCAGTCCTTGGGGAGGATTGAAGTTCTTTCAGCAAACCTACGTCCGCTCCGGCGTATCCGAAAAACTTGATGAATTAGACCTTCCTCAACCTGGTTCAAATCGTGGTTATTCTGCCAAAGATCTCATCGAGGGATTTATGACGAGCGTTATTGTCGGAGCAAGACGACTCGAGCACAGCGGTATGTTGCGTACTGATACAGTCATTCAAGAGATATTTGGTTGGCAACGCGGAATGGCAAGCGCTAGCACTTTTAGCCGTTTCTTTAGCCGCTTTGATATTGATAAGAACGACGCCATCTTCCCGCCACTGATGAAGCACATGATGTCGCTTGTCCCAGTCGGACGCAAGACTATAGATATTGACAGTACCGTAGTTACACGTTACGGTCACCAAGAGGAAGCACGCGTCGGGTATAACCCAACGAAGCGCGGGCGACGATCGCACCATCCGTTGATTGCCTTCTGTGACGAAACAAAAATGATCGTGAATGCTTGGATGCGAAGCGGCGATAGCGCATCGTCAACAGATACGATAGATTTTGTCAATGAGCTATTTACCATCGTTGAACCAAGTGAGATCGGCCTGATCCGTGCAGATGCCGGATTCTACGATGACAAGATTCTATGCCATCTGGAGAAGAGCGAGCCAGCTGTCCGGTACATAGTAAAGGCCGATAAAACGAAAGCACTGATGAGCCGAATATTGCAAGTCAAGCGCTGGTACCACAGTGATAAGGTGTTCCCAGAGAGCTGCTATGCCGAGTTTCAATACAAAGGCTCCAAGTGGAAAGAGGAACGTCGAATAGTTGTCGTCCGAGTGCCCAAATCACGAGGAGAATCGGCTGAAGCAAACGCAAAGCAAGCGAAGCTCTTCCCAGAGATGGACAAACTGACGAACTACGAATACATGGCATATGTTACCAACACGACGGAGTCAGAAGTAGCAGTGCACGCTCGATACAATCAGCGAGGTGAGTGCGAGAATCGAATCAAGGAATTAAAGTACGATTATGCGATTGATGGTTTCGCTCTACAGCAATTTGCTGCTATGGAAGCGGCATTTAGGTTGATAATGGTTGCTTACAACCTGATGCAAATATTTAAGCAAAGTGTTATGACTAGCAAGCACTTACCTCAACTGCGTACTGTTCGTTTCCAATGCATTGCAATAGGAAGTTATATCGTTACCAGTGGGCGAAATACAACATTAAAACTAGCTGCAGAAGGAAAGCGACGACACTTTTTAGACCATTTGTTCAAACGAAGTGGCGATGCACTGCCTCCATACTCGTTTTCTATTGCATGAATTGGGTAGTAAGAGTAGTATCTGAAAAATCCGCACCGAATGATCCACCATTTCCACGAAAGTTGGTACAACAATTCCGTCTGTAGTGTTCTGACTGATCCGCATAGTAACTTGCAGCAATCTAAGGGCTTCATGCGTCGCTGATGATGAGCCCGGCCGGTTCAGTGCTGGATCAATCCTCTGCGGATTTGGTGGGTCGGGAGAGGCGGATTTTACAGGCAGGGGGGGCATACACTGGCTAGGCATGTTCTGCCGGAAGCAAAAGTATTAGCTCGCTTAAAGAATATTCCACAAGCATTTTCATTTTTTAGTGAGGAAAGTGGCGAGACTATCGTCCAAATGGCTCTACATGACCAGGAGAAAGATATCGTCGAGTGGTTGACAAACACCGCTGACAGGTCTAGAAAAATAAAAATCAGACCTGGATTCAATGTTGGTTTCTTCTATTCACGTGATACAGTCGGTCCTCAAATGGCTGGTACGATCGAACTCGTACTTAAAAGATCAACAAGTGCACCTGGCGTTTTTATATTGTTAACTGTGAAAGGTTATAAATGAGCGCAAAACATGGTCCACGGGAATTAATCCCGCATGTGTATTATCAAATAGTAAAAAAATATAGTACCGACTGCTATCGTAAGGAGTTCCCTTATCTAAGTTATGCACTTGGAATGGTGTGCTACGTGGATGAAGACTCAGAGCCTGAGGTACCAAAGCCAATTGAAGTAATATTGGATGAATTCGATGATATGTGTATCGATGAAGATCTTTCATCACCAGTATCGAAACCGGAACGTCGTAAGAGATTGGCGAACGAAATGATTCGCTCTCTTGAACTTTTCGAGACAGACTTAGAGTTGAATTGCTTTTATGCAGCTTTTGGCATTCCTTCAGTACAGATCAACGTTTATGAAAGGTTTACGACCTTCAAAGCATTTGTCGAATACATGATTGAGTATCTTTTAGTTTGCACATAATGAGAGAATGGAGCACTGCAACAGCATTGTCGCACAATTAATGTCGGGTCTGCTGAAAAGTTCTACAAATCGCATTATAACTACGATTCTTTCTTGGATACTGATTATCAACATTAATGTGGTAAATCCGCACCGAATGATCCACCATTTCCACGAAAGTTGGTACAGCAGTTCCGTCTGTAGTGTTCAGACGGCTCCGCATAGTATGCACGGGCGACACTTCTACCGCACCTTAGCCTGATGTAAGTAGCGGTTTTCAGATTGAATTTGCATATTTGGGATGAACGCGAGTGCGTCGCTTGGCCCGGCGTTTCCAGATGACGAGTTCGTAGACCGCAACCGTTAAAAAGCTTGGTCATCTAAAAGATCTTAAAAAAGCAGCAAGAACGAATCATCATGAAGGTAAAGAAATTCCTGACTGCGGTGTAACTGGCACGACACCGGGAACTGCCACCGACTGCAGTAAGCCGTAATGTCAGGCTGAAGCAAAGCACGAAAAACAACTATATCATAGGGTATCTATGACATACTACTTGCAGGGCATTAGGCAATTGTTTCAAGCTAGCATCTTTTTATCCGTTATTTATCCGTGTAATAGTGCGCCATTGGCTGCACCTGCGAATAACCACGGCATCTATGGTGTTGTAATAATTGCTATTGATTATTTGTCGGAGTCTGTTGTGGCATTAAACAACAGTCAATTAATTGCAAACTGTGGTGTTGATTATACAAGTCTCGATTATTCAGTTATACCTGAAAAAAATAGGTCGGTTTGTGATAAGATAGACTGTAGTCTTAAGCAGTTGCAAACTTCGAAGGATACAATGGAATTGACGTCATATGGTGAAGCACGAATTTCACTTGTAGTGATACGAAATGACGCAAAACGTGACACGCTATTTGTTGATAATCGAGGTAGAATGTGGTATAAAGGTGTTGTGTATTTTCCAAATATTGTATTACTGAAAATAATAGTAGGGCACTTGCCAGCAACCATAAAGAAATATTATAACATAGCTTATAAAGAGTTACTGAGGCGCTCATCTACGGAAGGTCTGAACAAGTACAACAACCGAGAGTAAATCAGTAATAAATGGTTGTTGCACATAAGTAGACTGAAATGCAGCTCCCGCGGGAAAGCTCTTTGGGTTCATTGTTCTTTGAATTTGTCAATTTCTAGTAATTTTAGGTACATTAGTGTACGTGCCGACGCTACCAACGCACTTACCCCGGACGAAAGTATCGGTCTTTCAGCTTGAACTCGCATATTTGAGATGAACGCGAGTGCGTCGGGCGGACCGGCGTTTCCACTTATACTGGATCTCTATGTTACAAAGTTGGAGTACTTACAGTAAAATAGCGTTTATCATATGCGTGTTCGTCTGCAGTCTGCAGTGCAATAACACGAGACATGATGAACTTGATGCACCCTCTAAATCGTATGTGTCGGAAAAGTACTCTCATGACTCGGCATATTATGTACATACTGTCAAAGAACTTATACGCCTCGATGACAGATATTTTTGGTATTACAAGAGAGAAAAATTGAATCCCGACATATTTGTCGATTCACTCTTATATAGTGAAGATACATTAAAGTGTATTGCTCTAATCGTAGTTTATACTGTCGAGACCAGAATTAAAGAAAAACCAAATGAAAAGTATTATGTAGGCTGGTACATGGTTGGAGTTAGAGACTCAGTTGGAGAACCCTGGACTGTATATTATCTGCAAGATGTGCCTGGAGGAGTGTTTGATACTTACCAAAAGATTCACGACAGTTTTAGAAATGTACTGTATCGACATTTTGCTGATATTCAAGAGGGCTGTCCCACTTTTTGTCCTGACACGGTTTACCCGCGTCAGTTCGATGCAATACATCACCAGAAGTATGTGAATATTAATTATGGCTGCAATCTTGGAGACCCAGGATTTTGGACTCAGAAGAACTTGCTGTGGCGTAAAAGCGTTCGCCGGCAAGGACTGTACAACTTTCAAACGTGGCACCATCAGGCTACACCAGATCAGGTGAAGGAGGATCCACATTTGGTGTACCCTGATAGCATGCTTGTCTGTTACAGAAGTAGGTGAGAGGATATGTTACAGGGACCGACACTTAAACGCACCTACTCCGAACGAAAGTAGCGGTTTTCAGATTGAATTCGCATATTCCGGATGAGCGCGAGTGCGTCGTTCGGCCCGGCGTTTCCACTACACATACTAAAGCTCAAGTTGAATCGGGTATAATAGAGCCCGTTAGTATGACTAGAGTTGAAACTCCACTTTTAACACAATCAAAGTAAGATATGATTAAAGCAACTGTGATATACTTGTATAATCCGACGAATTTGACCACCTGATTCCGGTCCAACCTGACCACCCAATTCCGATCCAATCTGACCACCCCTTCCGAGCCAAGCTGACCAGGCGATTCCGGACAAAACTGACCAGGCGTTTCCGGACCAAAC
>JBGAKH010000016.1:0-35706 GCA_044224515.1 Chlorobiota bacterium
CGTAAGCGATGTTACAAGCAATGTGAGCTGTGCGAACAAGTACACGATTACCCGTACCTATCGCGCATCCGATGCATGTAGCAACACAACAACCTGTGCACAAACAATCACAGTATTCGACAACGTAGCACCGACCATTACTTGCCCGTCCAACACAACTGTTGCTTGCAGCAGTGCCGTTCCGAGCCAGGTAACAACGAATGTAACGGCTGTTGATAATTGTGGTGGAACCGCAACGGTTGTCTTTGTGAGCGACATCACAAGCAATACGCAGTGTGTCAACAAGTACACAATTACACGCACATTCCGCGCAACAGACTTGTGTGGAAACTCAGCTAGCTGTTCACAGACGATCACAGTGTTCGATAACCTTGCTCCGAGCATTACCTGTCCGAACAACGTGACTCTGACATGCGCTTCGCAAGTACCTGCACAAACAACAGCAGGTGTGAGCGCTACCGACAACTGTAATGGAACTGTAACCTTGGCATTTGTAAGCGACGTAACCAGCAATGTAAGCTGCGCTAACAAGTTCACGGTGACACGTACCTTTATGGCTACGGACGCATGCAACAACACTGCAACCTGTGCTCAGATTATCACCGTGTTTGACAACCTTGCACCGAGTATTACCTGCCCCAATAACGTAACCGTTAGCTGTGCAGGTTCTATTCCGACCCAAAACGTAGGTGCCGTCAGTGCAACAGATAACTGTGGTGGAGCTACGACGATCAGCTTCGTGAGCGACGTAACCACCAATGTTAGCTGCGTGAACAAATTCACAGTACTCCGTACCTATCGTGCAGCCGATATCTGTAGCAACACTGCTACATGTGTTCAAACCATCACTGTAAATGACAACGCAGTACCGACATTTACCTTCTGTCCGCCTAGCGTAACGCTCAGCTGTAGCGACTCACGCTTGCCGGCAGCAACCGGTACAGCTAACGCTATCGACAACTGTAGTACACCTACAGTAACTTCATCCGACAGCACGATCTTCGGAAACTGCACCGGTAACCTTATGATTATCCGTACCTGGTTGGCTGCAGATGCTTGTAACAATACAGCAACCTGCTCGCAAATCTTGACTATTCGTGACCTCACGCCGCCGACAATCACATGTCCGGCTAACGTAACGATTAGCTGTACGGCATCGCGAGTTCCGGGAGTTGGCCCTGTAGGTCAAGCAACGGCAGTCGATAACTGTAGCGCTGCAATAGTCACCTATGATGACTTTGCATCAGCAGGTGCTTGTACGAACATCACAATCAACCGTGTATGGAAGGCATCAGACGCTTGTGGCAACACCAGCACCTGCGCTCAGACCATCTGGGTTGTTGACGTGACACCGCCGACAATGACCTTGCCGCCGGACATCACCGTCAGCTGTTCGTCATCGCTCGCTCCGGCTACAACCGGACGTGCAACCGCAACAGATAACTGTAGCCGCGTTGCAAGTATCACATGGTTCGATTGTGCTCCGGAATACCTTGGTTGCCCGGGCAACTTCATCTTCTTCCGTACATGGACTGCAGCAGATGCTTGCGGTAACTTCGTCACAGCTAACCAGACAATTACAGTAGTGTCAACAACGCCGCCGGCAATGTCTTGTCCGTCGCCGACTACGGTTAGCTGCTATGGTGAAGTTCCGTCACCAAACCCTGGTGCTGTGACAGCAACAGCGGCGTGCGGTGCATCCGTCTCAATCAGCTTTGTTAGCGATCAAGTAGCTCTCAACGGTTGTCAAAACCGTGGAACTGTTACCCGTACATACAAGGCAGTTGACGCTTGCGGCAACTCTGCAACCTGTTCGCAGATCTTTACTCTGAACGATCAAACAGCTCCGACAATCAACTGTCCGTCTTCCATCACAATTAGTTGTGATGAAAGCCAAGATCCTAGCCACACCGGAAACCCGACGGGCGCCGACAATTGCTCCGGTACGCCGACATATACTCCGACCGACACACGTGTTGACGGATCATGTCCGAATACCTATCGCATCGATCGTAAGTGGACGGCCACCGACGCTTGTGGAAACACCACGACCTGCATTCAGCAGATCTTTGTTCGCGACATTACAGCTCCGACAATCGCTTGTCCGGGTAACGTAACGTTGAACAACGGTGGACCTGGTACATCGGCTCTCAATGCAAGCGCAGGTGACAACTGTGGATCAGTAACCATCAGCTACTCATTAAGCGGTGCAACTTCAGGAACCGGCTCTAGCCTTGCAGGTAAGACCTTCAACGCGGGCACGACAACTGTAGTCTGGGTTGCTACCGACGCTTGCGGCAATACGGCGAGCTGCTCATTCCAAGTGTTCGATCAGGATTCTCCAATTCCGATCATCTTCCCGGATTGTACGGGTCGTCCGATCGCAAAAGCTGCTAACAATGGACTCAATTATGTAGTTGGCGAAAACTGGAAGGAATTTGTTCCGACCGTTGTCGATAACTGCACAAACGTTGTCCTTTCAAACAACCTCACTGGTATTGAAACCTTGACAGGTTACCAGTTCCCGCTTGGCGCAACACGCTTGGTGTGGACAGTAACCGACGATTGTAACGTTCATGCAGAGTGTTCCTTCAACGTAATCGTTGAGGATAAGCTCGATCCGGTTGTCGTTTGTCACCCGGCTACTATTTATGTGAACGAACAAGGTGTTGCAACTCTAACAGCTGACCAAGTTGCAGATGTTGCACCGACCCGTAACGTGTCTTTGACTGTTACCCCGAACACCTTCAGCTGCAATCAACTTGGTTCACACAATGTCGTTGTTACTTCAATCGATAACAATGGTGTTGTATCAGAATGCACAACCAACGTAAATGTCGCCGACGCCATGGCTCCGGTTCTCAGCTTACCTGCTGACATCGTTGTCTCCAGCACGCCGAATGATTGTGGTGCGATTGTGAATCTGAATGCAACCGCTACGGATAACTGTACACCATACGTGGCCGTAAAGTATACCTCAGGTAACGGTCACGTTGGTGATGATCTTGATAGCTACTCAAATGGTGATGCCAACGACAATAATCCGAGTCATTCCCATACCAACTCCTTCCACTTCCCGACCGGTACAACAACCGTCATGGCGGAAGCAGTTGACAACAACAACAATCGTACAACAGGTAGCTTTACGGTTACAGTACTGGATGCAAGTATCCCGGTTGCTCGCGCCAAGAGCGTGATGGTCAGTCTGGATGCCAGCGGACATGCTGAAATCAAGGCGGCTGATGTAAACAATAGCTCCTACGATGCTTGCGGTATCAACGCAATCAGCGTATCACAAACCAAGTTCGATTGTAGCATGGTTGGTCCGAATCCGGTCATCTTGAGCGTTTCGGACAGTCACGGTAACAGCGCTAGCGCTACGGCAACAGTTAATGTTATCGACGACACCAAGCCGACCGTTCTTGTTAAGCCTGTTACGGTATTCCTCGATGCTCAAGGTGTCGCAACAATCACTGCTTCCGATATCAATAATGGAAGCTTTGACAACTGCGGTATCGCAAGCATGTCGGCATATCCTACTTCATTCCGTGCTCCTCAAATGGGTGATGTGAAAGCTGTCTTGACAGTGGTTGATGCAAATGGCAACTTCGCATTTGCTAATACTACCGTAAGCGTTAAGGATATTATTCCTCCGAGCATCGTGAAGCCGGCTGACATTGTTGTGAATACATCAGCAACCGGTTGTGAAGCTGTTGTTACGCTGAACGCCGTAGCAAGTGATAACGCTGCAAGCCGTCCGCGCATCATGTACACAAGTGGCAATAACCACTGTGGTCTGGATGCAGATGATTGGCACCGTACAAATGGCCCGAGCAACGGTCAATTCCGCTTCCCGCTTGGTACCACCACCGTTACGGCTGTTGCTTATGACGACATGAACAACCAAGCATCAACAAGCTTCACGGTAACGGTTCGCGATCAAAACGCACCGGTTGTTGCTGCTAAGAATCTCATCGTCGATCTTAACGCATCAGGTACTGCAACAATCACTGTTGCTGACATCGATGCAGGCTCCTTCGATAACTGTACAATGGCTTCCTTAGTCTTGTCGAAGTCAACATTTGATTGTCATGATCTTGGCAATAATCGCGTAACCCTCACAGGAACAGACGCTGCCGGTAATGTATCGTCAGTTGACTTCAACGTGAGTGTTCGTGATGCAATTGTTCCGACCCTTCAAACCAAGGATGTCACCGTTAGCCTCAATGCAGACGGCATCGCTACAATCACGAAGGATGATGTTAACAATGGTACCTTCGATAACTGTGCCGACCTCTTCTGGTCACTCTCGAAGTCGAGCTTCGATTGTAACGAAGTTGGTCCGAACACAGTCTTGGTCACCGTTCGCGATCGTTTCAATAACACAATCTCTAAGGCAGTCGTCGTTACCGTCAAGGGTATCGCTCCGACAGTTGTTACCAAGAATGTTAGCGTTGCTCTCAATGCTAACGGAACAGCAAGTGTAACAGCTGACGATATCGATAATGGTTCCTCAGATGTCTGCGGCATCGCAGCTCGTCTGGTGACACCTTCAAGCTTCAACTGTGCTAATGTTGGCGAGAACGTAGTTAGCCTCAGTGTTACCGATGTACACGGCAACGTTGCAACAGCAAATGCTGTCGTGACAGTTATCGATAACATCGCTCCTGTAGCTCGCACACGCGATATCACACTCAACCTCACCGCAGGCAGTGCAACATTGACACCGTCAGCAGTAGATAATGGTAGCAGCGACAACTGCGGTTCAGTTGCTTCCATGAGCTTATCGCAATCGACATTCAGCTGCCAGGACGGTCCGTCCAAGACCATCATCTTGACTGTAACCGATGCACATGGCAATAGCTCAACAGCTACCGCTCTCGTGACCATCAACTCAATGCCGGGTGTTAGCATCAGTGCTATCCCGAACAGCGATGTTTATACAGGTGGTGTTGCAACCAACCTCTACCTGGGTTACGGTCCTACAGCTCTTACTTTGTACGCTAACGCGTCAGGTGGAACAGACTTTAGCTACTCTTGGAGTGGAAGTGGTTTGAATTGCACTAGCTGCGAATCACCGGTCTTCACACCAACAGAAGCAGGCAACTACTCGTTCGTTGCTACAGTAACGAACAACGCAGGTTGCTCTGCTCAGTCTAATATCACCGTGTGCGTTAAAGATATTCGCGCTTCGAATGACCAAGTTTGGATCTGTCACAACGGTAATGCAATGGCAGTGAGCGCCGGCCAAGTCGCCGCACACTACCCGAGCCACACCTCAGATTTCCTTGGTCAGTGTAGCCAAAATGCTTGCACGGCTGCTCGTACCTCTTCAGAGGAGATTGCAGACAGCCACCTCGGTGCAGACGAAGTTGAACTCTTCGTTGCTCCGAACCCATTCACCAGCGAATTCAGCTTCTCTTTCGCAGGTTCCTCACGTGAACCGGCTACATTGAGGCTCATCGATCTCTCAGGTCGCGTTGTTGAAACAGTTGAGCATGTTAATCTGCACACCGAAGTCAAGCTTGGTGGTGTACTTCCCAACGGAGTATACTTCTTGAACTTCAGCCAAGGCTCCATCAACAAGACGGTTCGCCTCGTGAAGATCGACTAAGCTGTCGGATTTCTTATCTTCTTCAAAAAGCCCTGCGCCACAAACGCAGGGCTTTTTGCGTATAGAGCAGTTTTGCTCCTCCTTGCACGTGGTGCATTGTAGCTATGCTATCCCGCGCGAAGTCGAACCTGTCCGTGCTGTGCTTCATTGCACGTTATGCATCGCTAGTACGGCATATCTCGCACAGGCATGCCTTTATGCGGTTGCGACGCGATTGCAATAGCAGTAAAGACATAGTCATTTGATCGAAGGCAACGAAAATCGCAGTGATAGCAACCAAGGTGCATGCTTTAGAGCCGCATGTGTTTCACTGTGTTAGGGCGTGCCGTGCTACTGAATACAAAGAGTAGAGAAAGCACTGCACCACTTTTGAATCAAGTATTCCTTATGGCATGAGACGCATTGGGACAGTCCGAATGTGTGCTAAGAAGTGAACCAAGACGAGAGATTTACATGATGTAGTGACTCAAAACTCTGATAAGAAACTTCGGTTAAAACCATCTGGCCGACCGCTCAGACCAAACATCTCGCCGGTTTAGTCATGCGAGACGCTGCAACGAACTCTCTCTCTGTTGCTTCGTGGTGTTTGCGCAAGCCCTACGTGAGCTCAACGAAGCAAACTTGACTTGCTAGCGTGTCCGGGCTAGGTCAAGACATTTGTCAACTCAATATCCTCACATCAGCATACGATCACAACGAGGTTGAGGTCTGAGGTTGAGTGGGGGATCACTGGCAACTGATCGGGCAGCATCGTTTGTCACTGTACAAATGCAGCAGCACAGAGCATCCACGAAGATTCGCTTGTGCCGATGCAAGCAGTGGATTTACTCTTTCATCGCATACTAGTGTCACACGCAAGCGCATAGGGCAGCCCGGAGATCCGAAACTTCTGAGCTTGCAGAGTATGTGGTGGACCTGAGAATTGAGGAGTCGTATGAAGCCTGATCTGACTGTAGGCACAAACGACTCGCTAGCCACGTACTTTGCACACTACGGCTTCGCGATGAGGGGGCTTGTCGTCGCGGAACGTGCCGCAAAGCGGCACGCCGTATGAAGAAGAGACGTTTGGTGATTGAGCCCGAGCGCTGCGAGCTCGAGTTCCTTACGGCAAGTATCCGTGATTGATGCGGATGGGGAGAGTCACCTCACGTAAGAAGCGAGAGTTTTGATAGTCAACAACGACAAGTCGCGTGTTGCTGTTTGAATTGTCTACACACACGAGCTCGGCACGCTTAGAGTTTGCTGACATAGCGCTGAAAGAGCCAAAGGCAATAGCACCAAGGGAGCTTGAGTTACGAGTGTCGACCAAGACTAAGTCTGAATTCAATCCCAGGTAAGCGAAGCCGCCACTCACGATGAAAAAGGATTGAACGCTGACCGAGCGCTCGTCAGTGGCAGTGTTTGTCAAGATCATGCCTGCACGGGCTTGACCGTTTTGGGTATTGTAGTGCATGAGCTGCGCCGGGCTCTTGCCCGGTGCTGAGTTCGGGCTGTCCGCGCCACCGCAAACGATGCTGAATTCACCCGTTGTTTTGTCTGCGCCAACAAAGCGTGGCTCCGAGACAAGACTAAACGTCTTCGTAATAGAGTTCAAGCTCGTACTGATGATCACGCCGACTTGTGAAGACTGCAACGCGACACAAAGTTGATTGCCGAGTGCAGCGATAGCCACCGGACGCTCACCAACGACGATATCACGGCCGGGTAGTAGACGATAGATGGTCGCATCGATAATGCTGACCGTGCTATCATCATTTGCGGTATAGGCGGTGGTTGAGTTCGCGAAGCATAGATCAACAACCGTGTGGGGTGCCGTAGATATCGTCGCGATACGCTTGTAGCTGTTTCGACTGATTACTTCGATCTGCTGTTGCTCAGGCATGAGCATGTACAGTGCTGTGTCAAACTCCACGATCTTTGTAACGCGAGAGCTTAACGAGGTACTATTTGCCGATGCGTAGAGATCATTTTGTTTGACGACGTTATCGGGTTCATGGATGAGTGAGAGTCGCGTGGGGTTGTCATTCGTGGCACCAACCATGGTCCAACCGGTGTCGACATTGACATATTGAGTCTCAGATGGACCACAGGCGCTCATGAGCACGGAAAGACTCAAGCTTAGGATCAAACTCAGGCTTCGGATCTGCTTGTGAGCTATACGATGAGGTCGGGTGAATTCTGAATATGGTGTGATGGTCTTGAGCATGGTGCCTCCGGCATAAGTACTATCGCAATAAAAGTCTCACTCTCTAAAGGTTTCAACGAGCTGCGCGGGCAGAATGTTAAAACCTAGTCCGGCATTGCTGCCAGGCAATGCTTGATCAGTGCCGTCATATTGGGCTCGGCAATGGCAGCAGCTTCCAAAATTTCTGCCAATGACACAGCCTCTAAAGTATCTGGAAAACACTCGTCTGTAATGACGGAGAATCCAAGGACCTTCATTGACGAATGGACGGCAACAATAACTTCCGGAATGGTGCTCATTCCGACGACGTCTGCGCCGATTCCACGTAGAAAACGATACTCAGCTCGTGTTTCGAGGTTTGGACCCGCCACGGCAACGTAAACACCCTCCCTGATAGGAATTGTGTTCTCTTTGGCACACCGTTGAGCCAAATCGCGCAGACTTGAGGTGTAGGGATCGCTCATGTCCGGAAAACGCGGACCCAAGCTGTCGTCGTTTTCTCCAATAAGGGGATTATCACCCAAAAGATTGATGTGATCATTGATAAGCATCACGTCGGCACGACGGTACTCCGGATTCAAGGCACCACAGGCGTTACTTACTACTAAGGTTTCAACGCCAAGCCCCTTCATGATGCGTACGCCGTGCGTGATCTGTTGCATGCTGTAGCCTTCGTAGTAATGGAAGCGACCCTGCATGACGACCACACTCTTTCCTGACAGCTTTCCGAAGATGAGACGTCCATGATGCGTCTCAACGGTCGATCTTGGCATGTGGGGAATATCGCTGTATTCAATGACGCATTCCACCTTGACCTCCGACACGAGACCGGCTAAGCCGGTACCGAGAATGATTCCTACGGTAGGCTTGGCAGCAGTCTGGGTCCGAATAAACGCTAGCGATTCGTGTATACGTTGTTTAAGCGCTGATGTCATAAGGTGGCTTGAATGCAACTGCGTGAAGAGAGCTCAAAAAATGAAACGAAGGCGATATCGATATCGATTGTGCCCTACAAACTTCCGAACAAAAGCTCGGGAACACAAATGCTCTACCACTGTCACCGGCGCAGACCTTCGGTACCTTGCTCATGCAATTCGTCGAGTGACTCAGAGATATCGAAGAAGTGGATTGCTACTCTTCTTTTTCAGTTTAGCATACCATACGCATGCCGGGTAGAGGAACACGACGATGCCAACCCAGAATGCATAGACGATGGGCAAATCAAAGCCAAAATCCGGCGGAAACTCCCGGGAAAACACGTTGCCGATAAGTGCAGACGGGTCGTAGCCTCGCATCGCCTCTACAAGTATAGACATTCCATGGATGAGCGGAATGTGCAAGAGGTAATAAAACATCGGAACTCGACCAAACACGGTGATACGTTCGGTGAACGCGTTCGACCAGCGTTCGGCGAAGGAAAGCAAGATGATAGCCGGTCCCAAAGTCATGCATAAATAGCTCAGTGACGGCGGATACTTTTCGCAGTTTAAAAAAGACAAAAGAGTCATGACAGGCTGCGATTGAACGGACCAGGGCTGTGGATCGCCGTAGACGTTCGATCCGCGCACCAGGATGAAGAGAGCACAGACCGCGAGACCTATTCGCAGCATGATGCGACGTCGTCCAGCCTGCTCCAAAGCATAGAGCGAACCAAAGGCATAACCGGCGGCCATGACACCAATCCATGGAATCAACGGATAAAATGGCATGAAGCGAAATCCAGGAAATGGCGTGAGACTATCTCCGGTATGCAGAATTGCCCACAAGAATCCCAGAGGATTGTTCCAATCAACAGCGATGCCGTCCGTCGCGTTGTGGCTGAGAATCATAAGCACACCGAAAAAACCAACGATGCGAGTTTGGGCGTGAATCAGCGCTGCGAGTATAATCATACTCCAGCCCAAAGCCCAGATGACTTGCACGAAGATCATCGACACATCGAACGGTGTAAATGTCCAACCACTCCGAACCAGGGTAAGCTCAAGGACAATAAGCCAGAGTCCGCGTGAGAGCAAGAACTTCGAGATGTCAGACTTGCTGTTGCCGCGCAGGACTTGTAAATAGGTGCCCGTCCCGGCCAGAAACACAAACACCGGTGCACAGAAGTGCGTGATCCAACGTGTGAAGAAAAGAGCTGCCGTGGTAGTCTCCAAATTGGTTGGATTTAAGCCCGGGTGCGAGAAATAGTCACGGACATGATCCAGTGCCATGATGACCATGACGAGACCACGCACAAAGTCGATGGAATTGAGACGCTCACGCATAGAAATGTAGTTGAATGTGCCGGATGTAGGTGGAAGACAATATACGCGTGAAGAGTTGTCCGACCAGTGCGAGTGTTGTCCACAGCCAAAACTTCGCAGCGCCCATAGTAATTTGCGGTATGAAGAAGCTCCTCATTATTGCGTACTACTTTCCGCCATCCGGTGGACCCGGTGTTCAGCGTGTCCTTAAAATGGTGAAGTATTTGCCCCTCTTCGGTTGGGAACCTATTGTGTTGACCGTATCGAACGGAACTTTTCCCGCGCGGGATGAGTCGCTTCTAGCCACCCTCGACCCTGATCTGGTCGTAAAACGTACCCACATTTACGAACCCTATGATCTCTATAAGATGTTCGTCGGTGAGAAACAAAACACGGCTATCGATGTGAGCGTCCTCACCACAACGCAATCGGGAGGCTGGAAAAAGAAACTCGCCAATTGGATACGCGCGACCTTTTTCATTCCTGATGCGCGCATTGGTTGGTACTTCAGTGCTGTGGATGCCGCCAAAAAACTGGTAAAGGAACACGCAATCGATGCGATCTATTCTTCATCGCCCCCCTATACCTGCTCGCTGATTGGTCGTGCTGTACACAAGGCTACCGGATTGCCATGGATTGCCGGACTGAGAGACCCGTGGACGGAATTCTTAACCACTCCGGATCGCTGGTGGCTTCCTGCGATGATTGATCGTCATCTTGAACGATCGGTACTGCGTGAGGCAGATGTGGTTGAATGCGCATGGCAGGGAATTATAGCGGATGCGTTGCGCAAGTATCCGACACTTGACAGACAAAAATTCGTGCACGTCCCCAATGGATATGATAGCGATGAGTTCCCGTATGTAGAGCACCTGCGCAACGAGCGTTTCACGATTTGTTACAGCGGTTCACTCTATGGCTTGCGTAATTCGGACACTCTTCTCGCAGCATTGGAATTGTTGATCCGACGCGGACAGCTCCGGGCCCATGAAGTACTGCTGCGCTGCGTTGGACGTGTCGGAGATGACGTGAAAGCCAAGTTTGCGGCAAGCGTCATGAAAGATTCGGTCGATATCATCTCGTATGTGCCGCACAAAGAGTCAGTGGCATGGCTGATGCGCAGCGATCTGCTTTTGTTGATCGTCGATGATGCCAAGGAAAGTAATGAAATCGTTCCCGGAAAAGTGTACGAGTATATAGGCGTCATGAAACCGGTGTTGGCTTTGGCACCGACGGATAGCGCGGTTGCTTCTCTCTTAGGCGAAACCGGAGCCGGTGTGGTTGTTCAGAGTGGTGATGTTGAGCGGTGTGCGGAACACTTGCGCACAATGATTGAAGCATGGCGCAGAGGAGAAGAGTTGTATCATCCCAAGGTCGACGAAATCAAAAAGTATGAGCGCAAAGAGGCCGCACGCGCCTTGGCTTTGCAGCTCGAAAACCTTTGTCAAACACAGCAAACCTTCGCTGTATAGAAATCTACGCTGTTAAAGAGTCGGAGAGGGATTGCCAAAGGACCGTGCTTTAGCCTCATCGAATTCACCTTCCCATCGAGCGATGACAACCGTTGCGAGACAATTTCCCATCAAATTGACGGAGGTTCGAGCCATATCCATAAACTCGTCGACCCCGAAGATCATCGCAACACCCACACCAACCAGAGCTTGATATTCCTTAGGTACAAAGCCGGTCGCGGTTGCCATGAGAATCACTAAGGATGCGCGCGGCACGGCAGCAACCCCTTTACTCGTTATCATGAGTGCCAGCATCATCGACAGTTGAAGTCCAAAATCGAAATGGAATTGTCCTTGAGTGCTCGACGAAATTGCCTGCATCAAAAACACACTTGCCATAGCCAAGTAAAGCGTGGTGCCATCCAAATTAAAGCTGTATCCGGCAGGCATCACAAAGCCTACAATACGCTTTGGCACTCCAAAGGCTTCCATATTCTCCATTGCTTTAGGAAGCGCACTCTCGCTGCTTGTCGTAACGAAAGCCAACATAAAGGGTTCCCGAATCGCACGTAGGAAATTGCGAAGTGGTAAACGAACGAGGAGTGCGACTGCACCAAACACAAAAACCACAAAGAGTACAAGTGCAGCATACAATGAAGCAATCAACAAACCAAGATTACCCAAGACACCTAATCCATGTTGTGCTATCGTGTGCGCCATGGCTGCGCCAATACCAATGGGTGCGAAAAGCATGACGTATTCCGTGAATCGAAACATGACTTGCGCTACTCCGTCCAAAGCTTCAAGTAAGACACGTCCTTTTTCTCCAACCGCTGCCAGACCGAAGCCGAAGAGAATAGCAAAGGCGACTATTTGCAATACGTCATTTTGGGCCATGGCCTGTACTACGTTTGCAGGGAAAATGTGGACCACTGTCTCAATGAGTGTCTTAGGATGATTCTGTGCAATGCTTTGAATAGTCTGCACATCTCCCTGCAGCTGAATTCCGTCACCGGGTCTCGTTACGTTCACGACTGCCAGACCGAGGAAGAGCGCCACAGTCGTGACAATCTCAAAGTACAACAATGCTCGAAAGCCCATTCTGCCAACATGTCGGGCACCACCGCTCCCGGCAATTCCAACTACGATCGTCGAGAACACGAGAGGTGCAATGATGCTCTTGATGAGATTGAGGAAGATGTCTCGCAAAAAGAAAATCTCATTTCCCCAATAAGGGTTGAGATAACCCAGCAAGCCACCAAGGAACATGCCGAGAAAAATCTGTTGAGCCAAGCTGAGCTTCCACCATGGCTTGCTCCCTTGTGTTGCAGTGGCATCTGTCATACGGTTTCTATAAGTCGGATTGAAAAACAGCGTTGGTCAGTAAACTTCAGACACCTCCTGAGCACTGTACGGGTAGGCTCAGCCCGGAGTCGAAAGCGCAACATAGCACGGACCGAGAACATAGAAGCGCTCGGCGATGGTGCACGTACCGTGTCGACCGATTGACTTTTTTATTATGCGGAGGCTCCGCCTCCGCCCCTACCGGTAACCATCTTGGCTCGTGTGAACGAACAGCGCCCGAGCACGAAGTGCTAAAGCTTGTGTCGTGCAGATCGTGGTGCGAGTTCCTCTCGACACAGGCAGTACAAACAAAAGCCCTGTCCATCAAGGACAAGGGCTTTTGCGTTGCGATGCTACACAATAGGCGAGGCTCTTATGGCAAGATATCGAAAGGCACTTGAACTTTAAGGTTGATCGAGAGACCCGGGTTTAATGCCAGTTGTTTGTAGCGTGAAAGATGATCTGCGTAGGCAGTGTTGGCAAGATTCTCGGCAGAGAGTATCCAGCGAAGCGGTGTCCCGCTAATTTGTGCCTCGGCTTGGATCGAAGCGCCAAGGAGAAGATATGCCGGACTTTCAAACTCCAGAGCATCGATGCGATCTTGCTTAAGGTGGTATTGAGGACGAAAGCTGAATCGCCAATCGTGCATGGACAATACGTCCGGAACCAGATAGCTCAATGCACCGAAGAGACGTGTTGCGGGAATACGCGGCAGTGGAGCACCACCATTGTCGAATTCTGCCCGTACCATATCGGCACCAAGGTTCAACAAGAAGTCTGAGCTCAGCTCGGCTTCGATACCAAGTTCCGCCCCGATGAAGGTAGCGTCCGCTTGACGATAGTCATACTCAAACACACCATCCCTTAGCCGTGTCGTTGGTTGAAGATAGATGTATTCTGCAATGTGGTTGCGGAAAATGCTGAGCTCAGCACGGACACTTCGGCTATGAAAGCTGAGGTCGACATCGATGTTTAGCGAAGTTTCGGGCTTCAGTGAATCGTTGCCTACCTTGTATTGAATTTCTCCTTCGTCACGTCCGAAGGTGTAGAGTTCAGCCACCACCGGAGCTCGCCAGCCACTTCCGACATGTGCCCCAATACTGAAAGAAGGATGTAACTCCCATGCCAATCCAAGTTGTGCGCTGGCGTTGGAATACTCTCTGTCTTGTTCCGCATTCAGGAGTATTCTCAGCGAGTCCTTGGTGCGACGCTCGGCAGTGGCAAGCGAGCGCATGTCGTAACGGAGTCCTGCGCTCAAGTGCAACGATTCGCCGAAACTGTGTTCGCTGAAGGCAAAGAACCCCAGTGTCATACTACTGTACTCGGGGATGAGCGCTTTGAAGCCCAACGACTGATTGCGCTGCTGCAACACATCGGCACCAATGGTCAACCACTTGTCGAAATGCAATTTGCCATTGAACGAGATCGAGTATAAATCAAGTTTGACTTCCGGTGGGATGCCAAGCTCCTCTTTCTTGATTTCATCCTCTTCAGTTTCCGTTACACCTTCTTCGCGACGAGAGTCGTACTGGAAGGCGGCCGTCAGGTCGAGGCGCAGGTTTGAGAAAGGAAGAATAGCATTAAGTGCAACTCGCTCGTGCATTAACTCTTGAAGAGGCGATGCATCGAGTGTGTCGAAGTTCTTTGTGTTCACGTTGTATTCGATCTCTTTGCGTCCGGGTTCCGGATGAATAAAGAACTTCTGACCATAATGTGACAAATCAAAAGTCAAGGATCCCCATTCCTTACGCAGACCCACTGCCGCGTTTGCACTGAACTCTTGAGCGCCGGTGTTGAAGACAGCGCCTTCTTCAAGATCACGTTCAGCTTTGACATAGTGTAGACCACCTGTGGTATCAGCTTTCCGGTAGGGGACAGATCCTTTGGGTTGATGGTAGTCGTCAGCCAAACGTCCGGTTGCATTCAGTCGGTAAGCCCAGTCGCCGCGACTGCCCATCAGGCTCATATTGCCTGCCGCCGCCGTGTTATCGGAAAAAGCGTCCAGACGAAATGATCCTTCCGAGGTTTTTGTGCTTCGACCAAAGAGATCCGGATGAACGACGTTGACCACTCCGGCAATGGCATCGCTACCGTAGAGAACTGAAGACGGACCGCGAACGACTTCAACCCGATCTATGCTCATGGCATCGATCTCGGGTGCTTGAGGCTCGTCCCATGATTGCGCTTCGTGGCGTACACCGTCTTGCAACACAAGGACACGACTACCCATGAGTCCGCGTATGACAGGTTTAACCTGAAGAGAGGAACCGCTAAATCCATTGATTCCCGGGAGCGATAGAAGTGTCTCGCCGAGACTTTGTCCTCGCGCTTCTTCGAGTTGCTCGCCTTCCAAAACTGAGGTGCTCATTCTAGATTCAACCAATGCCGCAGGTTGCGCCTCAGCTGTTACAGTGACTGTGGGTGTGACTATAGTAGCCTGACGCATCGTTATCGTCAAGTCCATGTCTGTGGTTGAAATTTCAATACTGCGGTGCTCTGTTTGCAGACCTGTTCTGGAATAGCTCACGACTGCGCTACCCATTGGGAGACCACTGAAGAAGTACTGTCCGCGCTCGTTCGTGGTGCATTGAAGGTGCAGGGCAGGAATTCGTACCAATACCTGAGCAATGCCGCTACCTGTTTGATCTTTTACAGTACCGTGCAGACGGTTTGCTATTCCTGAAGAGTGAGGTGTTTGGGTGGACGCCGAACTTAATGGATTCTGAACTTTGAGTTTTGCATCGAGTTGAGCGATCAGAGGATGACATGCCAAAGCCAAGAGTAACCCCACGATGCCGGCGCGCAAGCCACAGCACATGGAGCCTCGGCGTACACGTGTGTACGGAAGTTTCATAAGGAGTTAAATGAAGTTGAGACAAACCACAGAAAGCCCCGCTCGTGCGAGGCGAGAATACAGAAGCTAGAGTAGTGTGGTTGTACGACAGGGTGGCCGAAACACGTCGTTCAAAGCTTGAAGTCCTTCATAGCTGCTATTGAGCAGAACAATTATCGGAAGCTCGACGCGAAGTGGTTGGATGAGCTCTTCACCGTGGAGCTCAAGAGGCTTGGCATTTTGATTGAGTTTGAGCAATGCTCGTGGGCTTGAGTTCTCACTTTTGGAACCATCGCACAAAAGCTGAACGAAGTCGCGTCCTTGCGATGTGTTCTCTGCCGTTTCATAGTACATCACGATGTCGTGCTGCTCAAAGAAATAGAGCGACCACAGCACAAGCGTGCTCTGGCTATAGAGCGTGAAGCAAAGGAGTAGCGCTATGGTAAAAATTTGTTTGAGCACGGCGGATTAGTCGTCTCGCAAAATAGTGAAAAGCGAAATGAACAAACCCTGTGCTTCAATGGATGGATTTGTCCAAAAGCTCTTGGGATGCACGTACGACAACATCGACTTCGATGTCGCTCATGAGGTCGCGACGCTGAGGATCTGCAGCATACGGCGGACTAAGGACGCGAGACAATGGTGTGTAGGGTCCCCACCTCGCCGCACTCATTGCCGGGCTATTAGGATACAATCCGCAAACGGGGCGTCCTAAAGCTGCCGCAATGTGAAGCACGCCTGTTGAGTTTGCGATGAGCAGTTGCGAGCGCGAGAGCAGCGCAATCATTTGCGATAGGCTCAGTTTGCCGCAGAGGTTAACAGCGGAGGGACAAAACTGCATTGCCGTTTGACACTTCTCCATCTCGACTTGCGTCCCGCTTACGACCACCTTGAGTCCGTGACTGCGAGAAAGTGCCGCAGCACATTCGCCAAAATGTTGTGGAGACCACTCCTGCGCACTTGATCCGCTTCCGGGGTGAATGACAATGAACTTGTCAGCCTCGGCAATACCGCTCTCTCGTAACAAGGTATCAACGTTGGCAAGAGCTTCGTGTTGAACAATCGGTGCTAAAAGTTTTACGGCGCTATGGTCTCCTGTTAAAACGTCAAGCATACGAACATTGTACTCCGCTTCATGGCGTCGGGCGTTCTTGCGATGCTCTTTCATCCTAAAGGAAAACAGGGCTGAGTACCATCTATAAGCGGATCCAACTCGGAGCGAAACTCCTGCCCGCAGTGCAGCCCAGACTTCAGAAAGCACCGGACGAGGAAAAAAGAGAGCGTCAAAGACCTGTTCCTGCAGAATGTAGGCGAAGCTCTGGTCGTCGATATAGTGTATGGCGTTGATTTCGGCGATACCCTCAACCACATCGCTCACATATCGTCTGCTGATGAGTTCGATGCTAGCCTCGGGAAAGCGTGCACGAAGGGCAGCGACAAGGGGTAGCGTAAGAATCATGTCGCCTAATCGGTCGGTGCGCACCACGCCAATGCGTCTGGCTATATGTAAGGTGGCAAGGGCTTTTTCTCTGTGCACAGCTCGAAAGGCTCTAGTGAGTCGATAATCCGGAAGACGCCGGCTTCAACGATAGTACGTAGTCTTCAGTCGCACAACAACGATGCAGCTGCAAAACTATGACATCGACAAAACTATGACATCGACAATGAGTGGAGGCGAGCCGGATGCTTCGCGGGTTGCTTATTAGATGATATTGTCTAAATTGCAACCGTGTGGTTGCATTATTGCAACTGAGACTGTGGCCAACATTGCACGCAGCTTATCACCTTGGGGGCAACCTCATGAACACAGCGAGGCAGGCAGCCGGTAAAAAGTCAAATACCTGGCGAGGTGTGTTCTGATTGCGGCAAGCACGCCACGAGCTGACTAACGAAGGAGATGAAATGCGAAGGGACATTTTTCAAGCGATAGCCGACCCCACGCGGCGGGCGATTGTGAGCCTCGTCATTGCACAGGCTATGACGCCGAATGCCATAGCCGAGCATTTTGACACAAGCCGTCAAGCAGTGTCAAAGCACATTCGCGTCTTGCGCGAATGCGGATTGCTGCGCAGCGATTTGATTGGTCGCGAACGATTCTACCGTGCGGAGGCGCAAAAATTAAAAGAAGTGTTCGACTGGCTGAGTCCCTTTCGCAGCTTCTGGGAGGATCGTTTTGCAGCGCTCGATGGGCTTTTGGAGACTATGAAATCTGCTGAAAATCAAGCTGCTTCTTCTAAGAAAAGGTCTGTTAGGTCCAAAACTTCGTAAAACTTTAGCGCAAACTTCAATCCATGAATTTGTACTGTCTGACAACAAGGATTTCAGGTTCATGCGAGCGCGAAGCGCTCGCATAGAGAAAAAATTCTCCGTGTGACCTTCGGACGGTGATCATCTGGCGCACGGTGCTATATTGTCAGCATGCTAATTGTAGACAGGGGACTCCAATGAACGACTATTCAAATAAACTTGTAACCATTGAACGACATATCTCCGAGCAACAAGGAATGTTTCCTGAAGCTACCGGAGAGTTTTCGCGTCTGCTCCGAGATTTGACGCTTGCGCTACGCATTATTGCACGCGATGTGCGTCGAGCGGGATTGAATGATATCCTTGGGTATACACAAACCACCAATGTCCACGGAGAAGCCGTAAAGAAGCTTGATGAGTTTGCGAACGACATCATCTTTAGAGCGATGGATCACGGTGGACATCTCTGTGTGATGGCTTCGGAAGAATCGGATGGTATCATTCGAATTCCGGATGAATACAAAAAAGGACGGTATGTGTTAGCCTTCGATCCGCTTGACGGCTCCTCCAACATCGATGTCAACATCACCATTGGAACCATCTTCTCGGTGTATCGTCGCTTGGAACCGGAAGCCACGACGGATGGCACGGAAGCAGATATTTTGCAAGCCGGTTTCAAGCAAGTCTGCGCAGGCTATGCGCTCTATGGAAGCAGTACACAGTTGGTGTACACGACAGGGAAGGGTGTCGATGTCTTTACCTTTGACCCCACGATCGGAGAGTTCTTGTTGTCACATTCGCAAGTGAAGATTCCCAAACGCGGCAAGATCTACAGCGTGAACGAAGGGAACTATCACAAGTGGGATAGCCGATTACAACAGTACGTGGACTACTTGAAGAAGCCAACAGACGACAAACTACATCCCTATTCTTCGCGGTACATCGGGACTGCGATTGCGGATGTGCATCGAACGCTTTTTTACGGTGGCATCTTTATGTATCCGGCAGACAAGAGCGCACCAAACGGCAAGCTGAGATTGATCTATGAAGTCAATCCCTTATCTGCCATCATCGAAGAAGCGGGTGGTCGTGCCAGCAATGGCGTACAAGAAGTCTTACACCTGAAACCGGAAAGCATTCACCAGCGCAGTCCGGTATTCATGGGTAGCGAAGAAGATGTACTCGAAGCGGAACAGTTTCTTCGTGGCGAGCATCCTTCGCAGTCCTGAGAACTATTCTTTGAATGCGACGTGTAGAACGCATGTGGAATCACATGGGGAGCATGGCGCTCGTGCAGGCACGAGTGATGCTGCAGACAGGTTCGATGCGATCTGAGAGTTTAATGTGCTGCTGAGACTCTGAGATAGAAGCGCATACTGTGTCGCAAATAACCTCTGAATTTGTCGCTCGACACAACGCGAGCCTATGGCACACGATCCTAATTTGTGTGTGTCTGCACAGCTCAGGTCTGCACAGCTCACGTGTATCTCATCTTCGTATGTGATACAGCTCTCTCCGATATCCCGTTAGAGCTGAGAGCGCATTTTTCGGTTTAGCTACGTATCATTTTGTTGGTATCGATCTTGCAATGAAAAGTACTAAAATTCTCTATTGGGTTTGCACGGTATTCGTGTTCTTGTTTGAAGGACTCATGCCTGCTTTAACCGGACAAACCGAGTTTGCGAAGGCCGGAATTCGCCACCTAGGTTACCCGGACTACTTTGGTTTGATGCTCGTGGTGTGGAAGGTTGTTGGAGCACTTGTGTTGATCGTTCCACAAGTTCCTCCGCGTTTCAAAGAATGGGCATATGTTGGTTTTGGCATCACCATGATATCGGCGTTTATCAGTCACTTTACGATTGACGGAATGAGTGGCATGACCCTGTTTCCCGCTTCGGTGTTCGCCATACTGGTGACATCCTATGTCTGTTATCATCGCATGCAGCGCAGTGCGGGTGTTCCGGCGAATGCCTAGCGATTGGTGGTTGAGATCTCTGAAGATTTCACGGTCTGTTTCATCGGCACACTCAAGACTTCATCACTCAAGACTTCATCACTATGAAAGCAAACATTGACGTTGAACAGTATCTGTCTGCATTGGATGTGGACCAACGTGCTGTTCTAGAGCAGTTACGCACGCGCATTGCAGCTCGCATGCCTGAAGCAGATGTTGTAATGAGCTATGGAATGCCCGCCTTTCGCTTGCAACAAGTCGTCCTCTGGTATGCAGCCACATCCAAACATTACGGACTCTATCCCAAAGCTGCACCTATCGTGCATTTTAAAAAAGAACTGTCTGCCTATGATTGCTCCAAAGGAACCATACGCTTTGCTCGCGGAACTGAACTTCCATGGGATCTGATAGATCGAATCGTGGACTATTGTATCGATTTGCACAACGCTGCAATTGCATCAAAGGCTATGAAAAAAACTGTGGCAAAGAACAGCACTAAGGTTCCGGCGAAACAAACGCTAATCAAGACAACGAAGTCAGCTGCCTCCCTAAAGAAAGCAGCGACTTCTGCCACAAAGAAGACTGCGAAGAAGGCAGTGAATACATCTGTGAAGAAATCTGTGAAGAAATCTGTGAAGAAATCTGTGAAGAAATCTGTGAAGAAATCTGTGACGAAAACTGTGAAAGCAACAGCGTCGTCCACTGTGAAGATTGCTGCATCGGTCACTGCAAAGAAAAGCGCGAAGAGATAGGGTATAGTTTCATGGAACTACAGTGACTGTCTGTATGGAAAAGCGTCATACGGCACGATCGGCAGGGAAGGCGAGAATGAGCACCACATGATTTTATTGGGCTATGGCAGTGCCCGGATGTATTTTGCTGCGTTGGAACTGTTGATCTTACCATGGCTTCACGGATGAAGACCCTCGCAGCATTGTTGTCTCCACGCATGTATGTGTCCCGAGTATTCCGGGATCTCACCTCAACCCTGCTTCATTGCTCAAGCATTGTTGTGTGTAGCATGAGTTGCTTGCTGATTACACTATTGTCCGCTAACCTTCTCATAGCCCAAAATTCACAAGCTAACGCACCCTCCACGAAAGCACCTGAAAGTTCGAGTGCAGATGTTGAAGCGATGAGGGTAGGTCCTTATTGTGCTGTCTCGGCACAGATCAATACCGCCACGATTCCTGATGGCTGGAAAACCGCTCCGAGACTTATCAGCCTGCCCGAACTTGGTGCCAATCTGTTGATTCCCATTCAATCCTATTCGGGTATGTATGCGTCGTTGGACCTTGGCGTCCATCAGAGCGCTGTTGTGAGCAAACCGTTCGTCCAGCCATCCGATCAGAACACCTTGGTGTTCTCGGCGCAGTATGTTGATATTTGTCCTGCTTTTGCCTTATCATATGGCTACTTCGGACTCCGCATCGGCATTCCCATTGGAGCCTCGTTGCAGAGCCTTGACGGAAGTATCCAGCAGCACAGTGTAGCCACAGGTGCCATGAAAGACGGAATCTCGAGTTTGGTCTCACAAAGCAGTGTGATCTACGAGCTGCGCCTTGCCGGCATGCTCCCACTTCTTGAAGATGCCCAAGGAACTCTTTTTGTTTTCGCGACGGCAGGTTATCAACTCAATTCCCTCGGTCGTTCCGACACGACGCTCAATAGTTTGCTCTACGAGGCCGGGAAGACGAAAACAGTAAACGACCCCAGACCTGCCGGATTAAGTGTCGGTTTGCGTTATTTGTTCGAGCTAGGACGTTAGGGGAGCCTATAGACCGGTCATATGGGTCTCAACCCACCTTTTGAGGACCCCGGGATACTGATCTTTCTACGAAAAATTCATAATAGAGGACGCTTACAGCATACGCGAAGCCTTTGGCTTTTGTATTTTGACGAACCAAGGCTACAGAGGAATCTCGACATCGCAGGGGGAACGCGCCGGTCGAGAAGGGGAGCTCACAAAGCCCTCATTCATTCACCATAGACTCATTGCTATGAAACTCATTGGATTGCTTTTTGGCATGGAGCAGACCTTTCCGCCCGCCATTGTAGAACGTATCAACAGTATGATGCTCGATGATGTTCGTGCTGAGTTTGTAAAAACCGGCGGCGTCAAGATGGACGAGTTGATGAAGTATGATGTGATCTTGGATCGCATTTCGCAAGACATTCCCTTCTATCGCTCAATGCTCAAGATTGCTCAGCTGGGCGGTACGCGCGTGGTGAATAATCCCTTCTGGTGGAGTGCGGATGATAAGTTCTTCAACTACTCCCTCATGAACAAGATCGGCGTACCCATTCCGCGCACAGTCTTGTTGCCGACCAAAGAGCATCCTCCCGAAACCACTTCACAGTCGATGCGCAACATGATCTATCCCCTCAATTGGGATGAGATTTTTGAGTACATTGGCTTCCCTGCCTTTCTCAAACCACACGACGGTGGAGGATGGAAGCACGTTTACAAAGTTGACAATCGTGAAGAGTTCTATGCTGCCTACGATAAAACTGGCTCTATTTGCATGACACTTCAGTCTGCCGTCAACTTCACCGAGTATTATCGTTGCTATTGCATCGGAAAGAAACATGTGCGCATCATGCCCTACGAACCACGCAATCCGCACCACTTGCGCTATGTGGCGGAGTTTAGCCCGACGCCTGCCCGCCTAGCAGAGCTTGAGAAACACTGCATCACCATCTGCGAAGCACTGAATTACGATTTTAACACGATTGAGTTTGCTGTCGAAAACGACATCCCCTACGCCATCGATTTCCTCAACCCGGCACCGGACGCGGAAAAGAGCTCAGTGCAAGAAGACAACTTTGAATGGGTGCTCGAAACCACGGCGAACTATCTGGTTGAATTGGCTCGCTTGGGACGCAACGTTCCAAAAGAATATGCCTGGAGTAGCTTTATCAATAGCTCCAACAGTGCACCTGCTACAGTAAAGGGGAAAAAGAAGTAGTAGGAGATGTAGTTGGGGTGTTGGAGCTACTTCCATTCCCACGTTTACCGTGTGTTTTCATGTCGTATCCGAGGGCTTTGCCCTCGGATACTAGCTTTGTGCAAAACCTCCCTCGATGTCTATAACGGCTATCAAAGAGGGGATGGACGAAGTTTGATAACCTGATGCATAAAGGTAGTACAATCATGGTATCCCTCCATCTCATCGCGATCTGAGATCCTTGACGTAGATCCTAAGCTAGGATCGCTAGGTATGATCCCTTCTACGAAGCCATCTCGTCAGTCTTCTGTGCAGTGTTTTTCACTGGGATACAGAAGCGTTGTGCCTTGGAAAAAAGAGTTTCAAGTAGTAATATTGTAATAACATAGCAGCATCGGTCGCGGAGTCGACCATTGGGGAGAAGTTTTGGATAGATGTCCCGCCGCACAGTTTTCATTTCGTTTTTTCATGTTTTGAGTTTTTGAATCGTATGAAGCAATTGGGTTTGTTGGCTAGAGATGTGTGTCTCTGGTTGGTTTGTTGTGCGCCAATATTGGTAGCACAGAGTGCAGGGAAGCAACTGAACCTCGGTCAGATCGAGATTCCGGCCAGGCAGAGTGTTGGAGAGTCAGGTGATCATTCCGCTCGTACGTCGCAGGTGAGTACACGATCGTCAGACTTTATTGAAAACAAGGGCCAATGGGATGCCAAGGTGAAGTTCTTACTTCGTTCTAGCGACATGAACGTTTGGATTACTCAGGACGGTGCTGTCTATGACATGTACAAAGTGACGTACAAAGACCAAAGTGCAGCTAGTGGCAGGAGCGAACGGCAGGTAGGCGAAGCATCCGCTGATCTTGGCATTTCGCCATCCTCAATGCCGGAAGTCGAAAAAACAGTACATCATCCTATTGTTATGAAATTTGAAGGTGCCTCTGATCAAGCACAGGCTGTAGGCACAGGGTTGCGTTCCGGTGTTCACAACTACTTTTTAGGCAATGATGCTAAGCACTGGGCAACCAATGTGCCGCTGTTTGAAGGTGTGCGATTGGAAAGCGTGTACCCGGGAGTGGATGCTGTTTTCTATGTAGACCAAGGTCGTCCCCGTTATGACCTCCATGTTAAACCGGGCGCCAAGCCTGAAGTCATCCAATTGAAGTTTGAAGGGGCAGAGTCTATTAGGGTTAACGCGGATGGTAGTCTAGCACTCCGCAATTCCTTGGGTGTATTGGAACAACGAAGTCTCGTAGCCTATCAACTTGATGGTGGACAACGCAGGAACATTGAATGTCGATTCGAAGCGCAAGCAAACGGACGAGTGATTGTGCGTACGGGAAACTATGATGCGACAAAAAACTTGATCATCGATCCTATTGTCTATTCAACATATTTTGGTGGTGTCGCCGCTGATCAGGCCTACGGCGTGGCAATCGATGCGGCAAACAATACGTACATTACAGGGATTACCATTGCACCTTTTCCCGTCCTTAACGCGTATCAAAGTTCAAGTGGAGGTGGGAACGACGCATTTGTTTCCAAGTTCAATGCAAATGGTTCCTCGTTGGTGTTCTCAACGTACATTGGCGGTTCTGGATTCGATCAGGCGACCGGTATTGCCCTTGACGCCAATGCAGACATCTGCGTCTGCGGAAATACGACTTCTGCAAACTTTCCACAGCAAAATGCAGCACAAACGGTCATTGGTGGGTCACAAGACGCATTTGTACTGAGGCTGCATTCCAGCGGTAGCGCATTGCTCGTCTCTACCTTCCTCGGCGCTAGCGGTGTGGAAAGTGCTTACGGTATAGCCGTGGGACCTTCTAACCGGCTGTATGTAGTTGGTTCAACATCATCAACGTCGTTTCCGGTCCTTGCACCTTTTCAAGCCACGAATGGGGGTAGTCTTGACGCTTTCGTGACAGCATACAATAGTAATGGTACGTACTTCTATTCTACCTACGTTGGAGGCTCAATCGATGAAGAAGCGAGATCATGTGCAGTTGATGCCGCAGGATATCTGTATGCCTGCGGTACCACCACATCAACGAATTTTCCGCTCGTCAACTCGATTCAAGCAGCGCTTTCCGCAGGACAGGATTGCTTTCTGTTTAAAGTTCTTCCGAGCGGAAGTGGTTTAAGTCTTTCTACCTACTATGGAGGAACAGGTGTAGAAATAACTAGTTCGATTGATATTGATCAGAGCGCAAACGCATACTTTACCGGACTGACAACGTCTTCAAATTTTCCGCTGGTCAATGCCTTTCGATCGAGTTATCCGGGTACAGTCGACGGATTTTTAGTTAAAGTAAATACGAACTCAGCATCGGTTGTCTATTCGACCCGTATGGGATCCTCTCTTGGTTCCACCCAACTCCAAAGCGTTAAAGTCAATGCGTCCCAGCAGCCTACTGTAGTTGGCTCAATCAGCGCTTCTGGCTTACCACTTGTAAACGCTGTACAAAATGTACCAGCTGGTGCCCAGGATGTTGTTGTAATGACCATGAACGCAAGTGGCACCGCTCTTACGTTATCAACATATTTGGGTGGATTGTCAACAGATATAGCGAGAGCTGTAACAGTGGATAACGCCGGAGGAGTTTATGTAGCCGGCATTACTAATTCTACAAACTTCCCGGTGCTCAATGCCTATCAATCTACGAGAGCCGGAAACAATGATGTCTTTTTAGCCAAGATCCTGAATTCGACGCTAAATGTCAGTTGTGCAGGAGCTCGAGCTGTGTCCGGTCCCGCCTTGAGTAGTATAAGCTCTCCTGCCTATAGCACTGGCAATGCTTCAACGACATACTCTGTTTTTAGTTCGGCCCCGAACAACGGCAGCGCTACCACCAACTGTGGTGTCGCTAGTGTGAGTTACAAAGATGTATCGAGTGGGACCTGTCCTGTTGTCGTCACACGAACTTGGACGATTACCGATGGCTGTGGAGCGACCCAATCATGTGCGCAAACTATTGTGTTTACTGACAACACAGCGCCGGTTGTTGGATGTCCTGCAGTGACGACCGTACTCGACAACATAGCGAGTGTCCCTGCTCCCTATCCCAACCTCTCCGCCTTTCTGAGTGCCGGTGGCACAGTGAACGATGCAGGTCCAGGTGCGCAGTCGTTGATCTTGCTCAGTGAAACTTCCTCAGGGTCCTCAACATGTACGAGTACCTTCAGTGTGACGCGCGTATATCGAGTCAGTGACGCCTGTAACAATGCTACCACCTGTACTCAGGTCTTCCAAGGCGCGAGCGACGGGCCACCGGCGAGATAAAATCGTAGAGCATTGCAGAGCATTCCAAGCTCTGATGTCTGTTTTATACCTGCACAAGACCCGCCAACGGCGGGTCTTGTGCGTTTATAGAGATTTCATCGAAGCTTCACAAAGGCATAAGCGTCTCGCATGACGCAGAACTTTTCCATGGGATAGGTACTGTTGTTAGCAGACCCAAACGCAGCGTCGATGAGACAGTACTCTCGAAGTCAATATATTTGTTGCAGAAACGTTGATCGAGAGCAGGATCCACTATCCGCTACACGGCTGCGTTTCGCTACGATAAAGTGTAACAGGAGAGTGACCATAGTTTTCAGTAGTGACTGGCACTCAAATCGAAGGTGACCATGGCAAAAACCGGCAGTGGTTCTAAACCAAAACGCGACAAAGATTTTCTGCGCAAGCCCAAGTACGAGGGAGGGTCTAAAGCCTTCAAAGCCTTTATTGCGGAGCATCTGCGCTACCCGAGTGAAGCCCTCGAAAAGCGTATTCAGGGCGATGTGCACGTGAAGTACGACGTGGATGAAGAAGGAAATGTTATCGACGCCAAGGTTATGCGAGCTATTGGTGGAGGTTGCGATGAAGAGGCACTACGTGTTGTTCGTCTGCTGAAGTACATCCCGGCTCGTAATCGTGGTACGCACATCACCACGCATCACGACGTTGTACTGCACTTTCGTCTTCCTCTGGAGCATGTTGCTCCAACTCAACACAGCATTAGTCCGGGTATTCCTCAAAACGCCCCCGTCGCCACTCCTCAGGTCTTGCCGCTTAGCCTAGGCAATGGCTTCAGTATGAACTACGTCTTTGTGCCGGCGGCTCCGCAGGAGCCGGCTGAAGAGGAAAAGGCCGAGCAGAAATCCGATGTGGTCTTTCGTTGGACACTTGAGAGCTAGGCAGTGCACCACGCAGTGCTTTGTAACCGCTACCGGACCTGTCTACGCACATCCTTGTATTCCCAAACACTACGTGCCCGCCCAACCATGCACCGGAGTTCGCTTGGTATACGGAGCATAGCGAAGCACTGAGGTAGACATGACGGTGGCTTCGCCGGGACTTCCTTTACAAGCCGAGCTTCGTTATGTTGCTTCCTCGCGTAGTTTTGTGCAGCACTTTTGTCAATCTCCGTGCATTCTTTGCATTCCACAAACATTTGCTTCCGTGAAGGCACTCGTCTGTAGCAATCGTTCAAAAACCAATTCCCGTTCATACTTGTTTCGCAGCGTAGTTGGCAGCAAGCCGGACGTAGGGCGAATTGTGGTGTGCATCATGTTGTGTGTAGCATTGGCGGCGTGCAAGAGCGTTACGGCACCGCCCACTTTGCCCGTGCTGCCGGCGCAGGAAGAGCTGAAGTCAACCCGTTTGATTTATCCTATACTGTTGTTGCATGGCTTAGGACAAAAGTCTCACGCGTGGGAGGGACCGGCTTTGAATTTCTATGAAAGGGAGATGGGGCTTGGTTTTGGTGGCGTGTTGAGCATGCGAAATGGCGCTGTTGAGTGTTCCGGTGCGCGGGGTACGACGAGAGATTTCTACACAGTCTCCTTCAGCAACTCACATGACTCGGTGTCGAATTGGGGTCGCGAGTTAGAGGCCTACATTCGATTGGTGCTCTCACAAACAAAAGCGAGTAAAGTTATCTTGATTGGATACAGTATGGGAGGTGTGGCTTCGCGCTACTACCTGACGCATCATGTGCACGATCATCATGTTAAGCGACTCATTACCATCGGGTCGCCGCACTTAGGGTCGCCCTTTGCACGCATTTACAAAGTGAAAAGTGCTTTGACAGGCGCATTGGCGAAAGACCCCAATATTGTGAGTGCCACTGCATTAAAGGCTGCCTTGAGCGCCGTGAATGCCTGTGAGAGTGATTTACCCTTCGATGCTCCTGCGGTGCACGATTTAATGCGACCGGAGGACGGCGGACAATTCTTGGACGAGCTTGGAAAATCTGAGCATCCGCGTGATGTGGAGTATGTGTCTGTGACCGGCGAAGTGGATGTTGCCTCCGAAGCGTCAAAGCTGAGTGCGGGGGCTGTGCAGGAAGTGTTACGTCGCGCTTTGGAATTCTTCGACACCGGTGTGGGGGCTTGGTTTTCCAGCGGCGACGGCGTGGTGAGTCTTCAGAGTCAGAACATTACCAATATTCCGTGGTTCAAGAACAGTCCGGATCACCAACGTCTGACCCGCTCGGTAAGTCTCAAATCCGTACATACGGAGCATCTGCAGAATTCGAACGAAATCCAGCGTGTAACCTTGGAAGACAAACCGGAGTTTAAATCGGCGGAGTTTCGCACGCTAAACAACAAGCCATGTCTGGTGGTGCAGTACAGCGACCTCTTATCTCCCGAAAAATCGTCGGTCAGCATCCGCTATCCCGCAATGGCCGGTGAACGCAACCAGAAGCTGAATAATGCGAAGCTGATACGCTTGGAAAACTCCGAAGTGGTGCAACAAGTCGTATTCGAGCTGGGAGACGTCGATTTTTCAAAGAATTTCATCGTTGACTGCACGATCAGTAACTTTTTTGGCAATACTGCATCTACTGTAAAGCAGTGGATTGCGCCCTAATTCTACCATAAGTGAGTGGGGAATGCTTGTTCTTGATGCAGGGCGAAGGTCTACTTCCTAAATGAACGTTAATACAGCCGGGGAAGCTGAAACGCGGAGGCTAAAAAGCCGTTATTCAAAGGTCAGACATTAACACGCTCTTCGCTCGAAGAGTGCTAGATTTGTGGCTTCACTTTTTTGAGCGTCGTCGGAATGCACCATTTTTCTCGCTACACACTCCTTCTGTTTTGCTGCCTCGTGTGCTGTGCAGGAAGAGTTAGCGCTCAGCTAAGTCTGCAGTTGGTGAACCCAACAGATTTCGACGGATCGCAATATCCTCTCTACACTGCCAAAGTACAAGCAACACTCAATGGCCAACCTTTTCGCCTAACGACTGCTTCGGTTCTGATACGTGAAGATGTGCAAGTCAGTGAAGCTCTCAGCGTGAGTGAACCCGAGAATGGTCTGCAAAGTATTCGTTGGTATTCCCGTAGTCGCGATGTGGGCGGTGGAAATGCAACCATTGTCGCATTTAGCGGTAACTACGCAACTTCTCTAGCCATGAGTCAGGCTGTAGGTATGGGCTATCAATCTCGCACACCTCAGGTGCGAGTCTATAATCTACAGTATAAGCCACTGCGCGAGGTCGCCTTCGGAAAGGTCAGTGCCGGCAGCAGTTTGAGTTTGAAATATGACTGTGTGGCAACAAGTGGCAAGTTCGATGCATCGCGCAATGAATTGATGGTGCGCATCGATTCGATTCGCACGGAGACACCCTACTTCCAGGCCAAATGGATTGGAGGAACCGGTTGTTACACCTTGCCCGGATACTTGTTTTCTCCTCTTGATTATGCCCTTGAAATAAGCTTTAAGCCGGCTGTCGACCAATACTACCACGATGTCATGACCATCTACTATGAAGGTGGGGCAGTGGAACGTGTGGCTTTGAGCGGTAATGAGTTTCCGTTACCGCAGCGAACAGTCCTGAATATTATCTCGCCTAATGGTGGAGAAGTTCTGGCGCCGTGTCAGAAAGTTCCCGTAAAGTGGCGTGGCTCTGCAGTTGGCTCGACGACCATTGTTGAGTACAGCAGCGATGCCGGAACCACGTGGATTGAAGCCGGACGTTCGCAAGACTCAATGTTTGTGTGGACAGTGCCGGATTCACCGACCAATACACTTCAACTTCGGATTAAAGGTGTCATTGAAAACACCGACGAAGTAAATCTGCAAAATGCCAATCTTTCAAATTGCGATCGCTTAGCCTTCAGTCCGGACTCGCGTTCATTGCTCGCATGTTACCGCAACAGTGAAGCAGTGATCTTCGATGCGAATGTAGGAACGGTAACTGCGCGCAATTTCTATCGTGCCGATGCACAAATCAACGCAGGTACCCAAGCCTTTGGTTGTGGTTTTAGTTCGGCGACAAGGTTTTATGTGGCTTATCGATGCACGGTCCCGACTGCAAAGAGTGATACGCTATGCTTTTTTAACCAGGGCAATGCAAATCCCACAGCGGTGGTAGCTCTGGATTCTGAGTTCCGCTACAAAGCTGCGCTCTTGGATTCCACACGGAGCTTTCTCGTGGTTGTCCCGCAACTTGGAACAACGCTGCAGATTCGTTCGGCTCTCGATGGAGCTCTTCAACGAACCTTGACCTTTCCGGCACCTGTTACCACGGTGAGCTTGGGAAAGTCACAAGCGGCGGTGGCTTTGTTGAATGGACATATTCAGCTTGTCGATCTTACGAGTTGGGCTACAGTTGCCGACTACCATTTCACCGGTATGCCGGTCATGGATCAGATCCTCATGATGCCTGACAACCGGCGTATAGCGGTTGGATGTCACGTGAGCGCTTTTACGATGAACGAAGCTGCATTGGCAGACGGGTACATCATCGATATTGCTACCGCACAAATTGTGCGCACGCAGCGTAAGAGCGCGACTTCACCTGTGTGCGTAAGCGCCAATGCCACGTCACGCTACGTGTTGTTTGGATATGTGGCTATACCTCAAGCGCCCTTGTGGGATATCTCACCCAATCAAGTGTACTCAACCGTTGTATCGCACTCCGGATCGCTCAACGATTTAGTGTTTAGTCCAAGCGGACTTCTGATCGCATCCGCCTCCAGCTCTACCGATAATCTGAAGATCAAGCAGTTTGTGTATCCTGAGATAGACTACAGCGACAGTACCATGCGCATCGTCCGTCAGACATTGAGTTCAGTGAAAGCAACCATCGATCCCACCTATGCCTTTAGCACACGCGACAGTCTCATCACGCTCAATTTGTGCAACACCGGGGAAGTGCCGGTGGAGATTGACGGAGTAGGGTTGTTGAGTGCTGCGAACTTTGTGATCAATGGGTCGATGGTACCGGACACGATCGCGGTCGGAGCATGCGCACGCATTCCGATTCGCTTTGCTCCTTTGGATACCGGTAAGCTCAGCGACGCATTTCGTATCAGCTCATGCAAGGTGAATTTTGATTTGCCACTTGAAGGCTATAGCATACCTCGTTCGCTTGGTATTCCCGATACCATTGACTTTGGAGATGTGTGTCCCAATCAGGTTGTTGAGAAGGACATTCGTTTGGTGTACAATCAGGATCCGGTAAAGATTGTGATGAACCGAGCGTATTTGTCGGACGAAACAGGATCATGGTTCAAGACCATCAGCGTCATGGCAAATGATACTGTAGCTGCGCACGACAGCCTTCGTTACACAATTCGATTTAGTCCAAAAGCTATCGGTACACAAACAAAGGTTCTGCTCGTGTATTACGGCGGGCAAAGCAAGGTGTATTCCAGAGTGGTGCTGCGTGGCCGTGGGGTTGGAACCAATTTGGACGTGCAGCCGCCGAGCGTTGCTTTTATGTCGAACCAGACAACGCGCAGCATCGTGCTCAACAACACCAACGACAATCCGGTCACGATCAATTCTCTTTCGGTTAGTCCCACATCTGCCTACAGTATGGATGCGGTGACCCTACCGTTGATTATTTCGGCGCATGATTCTGTGGTGATCATCGTCCACTGGCTCGACACGACCCAAAGCTCAGGCGCGCTGCAAGCAGTGATTGCTCCTTGCAGCAGTCCGGTGAGCATTGCTTTCGATCGTTACAAAGGCAGCGCGACCCTTCGTCTTGTCGATGTGAAAGCCGATCCCAACGGCGATGCCGTCATTCCCATCAGCATGCGATTGGCGGAGAATATCCCCTATGGTGCTGAGCGTACCCTCGACGCAGAGTTCAGCATGAATCCGCGGATGTTCCTGCCTCAGAGTGTGAGCTCATGGTTAGGACAAGTCTCGCTCACGCGTAATGAAATCGTCAATGATCGAAGATTGATTGGCCTCAGACTGCGGGCTAATTTCCCGTTGAAAGACACGATCATTGCAGAGATACGCGGTGTTGCCGGGCTAGCGGAAACAGATCAGTCCAGCATGGTGTTCAGTTCGACGGCTGCATATTTCGGACCGAACGTGAGTATGCTAACTCAGAGTGGAAGCTTCACGCTGACGAACTTGTGTGGCGATCGACGATTAGTTCGCAGTGGAACTCTTGCACTGGTAGCTATACAGCCAACGCCTGTAGATGATCATGTGCATTTGAGTTTGAGTTCCGATCAGGAAGAAAGCGCAAGTGTCCGGATATACACCGCTCACGGTGAGCGTGTTTACGAGGAGTCCCTTTCACTCCGTACAGGCTTAGCTCAATACAGCTTGGACCTGCACACACTCGGACAAGGCAGCTATACCATCGTCGTGCAATCAGCACATGGCAGTACTTCATCATTACTGTTGGTGGCGAGATAACATGGCATTGACGAAAGGTGTGGAAGCGAAGCGACTTCTCAATCGACTTTTTCTTACGGGCTTGCTTGTGCTGCGCACAAGCTCCGCGTTGGACGCACAAGAACTACGAGCGGAGAACACACAGACCCGGCAGATTGACAGCATATCGGCTGCGGCGCACGTTCAGCAGAGTGACACCACATTTGCGACGATGTGCTTGACCGCACATCTGAGTCCACAGCTAAATCTCTACTCTGCATCCTTTGCAGCACTTCCCGGAATTCCTAATTGTTGCGCCGAGTTTGGCTCAACTGCCGGACTGGGCTTTTCAGCGGCCGTCGGTATTGAAAGTGTTCGCTGGAAGCGATTCCTGGGACGTCCTGCATACTTTGGTCTCTCCCTGCGTTACGCACAGCTCAGCGCGAACTTTGCCGAAGAGGCAGACATCGCAAACTTTATTGAAGGCAACACAGTCGTCAAGGCACGTTCCGAGCATCGTATCGACGTCTCACTTGCCGCGATCCTTGCCGAACCCTATCTGGTACTACAGCCTTTTTCATCGACGGAGCTCCAGTGTATACTGGGAGCACAAGTAGGGACATACCTCACGAAAAACTACCATCAGCTTGAAACCCTTCTGAGTCCGTCGAACGCCGTCTTCGAGACCGGCACCAAAGTGCGCAACGAGCACAGTGGCGTCATTCCCGATGCAGCCTCGTTGTATGCTGCCTTGAGCATCGGATTGCGCTATCCCGTCGTTAAAACAGCGAGCTATGAACTCATGCCCGATGTGCAATTCCACTATGGATTGACACCGCTGACATCTTCACTTTCTTGGACAGCGCATAGTCTGCATGCCGGACTCAGTATGCGCTATTACCTACGTCCGAGCGTAGAACCTCCGCCACCTCCTCCTCCGCCACCTCCGCCCCCCCCACCACCTCCTCCGCCGCCTGTGGTTCAGGCTCCGAAGAGTCTGAAATTGCGTTTTGCAACGACGATCGATGGTAAAAGCTTGAAGAGCGACAGTGTGTATCGTGTGGATGTCGCCTTGCAAGAGAACATTGATCGACAGATTCTGTTGGACCGTGTATTCTTTGCACAATCGAGCAGTGGACTGGCAGCATCGGAATTGGAACTCGTGGAGCAGGTGGCACGCAAGGCAATGGCGGACAGCTCGATTCGTATTCAGATCAAAGCATCGGGCTCGCACGCGGAATCTCCGGACATTGCTCGAGCACGCGGCGAAGCACTGCGTGACGCACTTGTGGCGCGAGGTCTTGGCGTGCAACGCATAAGCATCCAACAGAGCATTGCCAAAGCGCAGAAGTATCCGGAGCTCGATCAAGAGATGCAATCGGCGCAGATCCTCATGCTCAAGAATGGGCAAGCACTGCGCAGCATTGCGGAGCGACGTGATACTACACTCTTGATGAATGACGCCTTAACACTGCGTCTGCGAAGTACTATTGAGTGTGATACACTCGTGCGCGAGCATGGCATCGAGATCATGCGTATGGGTGAGTCGCTTGCAAAGAATCCGCGCAACCCAATGAATGCCGAGCTCGAGCAGAGCATTCGTGTGAATGCGCAACAACTTCTCGTGCAACCTGAACAGAGCTATGCTGTTCGGAGCGTTGCAACGAGTGTGGAAGGTGTTCGAGACAGTAGCGAGTGGCGAGCATGGAAGGTCGTGGCGCAGCCACTGGCAATGAAGTCGCAGATCAATTATCCGTATGACACTTCACGTCCCGACGCGCGTTTTATGGAATTCGTAGTCGGCTACTGTGAGTTCGACAAAGTGCCATTGTACATTCTCGACAGCGAACTCTTACCGCAGATCCGGGCTTACGCAGCACAAGGACACGAACTCGAGCTCCTGGCGATGACGGACAGCACAGGCAGTGAAGCGCATAATTTGTCGCTCGCGCAAGCACGAGCCAAAGAAGCACTTCGCGTATTGAATCTACCCAAGGGAAGCAAGCTCAGTCAGCGTCTGCTACCCGGCGGCACCCACACAAACAGCGCACCCAGAGGTCGCAGTCAAAACCGTGGTGTGATCGTACGAGTGGCCCTCAAACCCTAATTTTCCCAGCTTTTTTTGACCTTTGCGAAATTTTGGTTTGCACAATTTCCCCCAAGCGTTAATTTTGTGGCCCGGCTGACGATAACATCAGCCACAACATTCCGACTTAGCTCAGCTGGTTAGAGCATCTGACTGTTAATCAGAGGGTCCACAGTTCAAGTCTGTGAGTCGGAGCACAAAAAAGCTCAGATATGAGCAAAATGCAGGCCTCGTAAGTCTATGATTTACGGGGCCTTGTTGTGTGTGGGCCCCGCGAAGCGATGTGTTTTTGCCGAGGGTGTGTTTGGGCTTATTTGGGTGGGTTCGGGGCTATAAAACACTATCATTAACATTTGAATGGGTGCAATTTGGGTGCAATTTTTCGGGCTTGATTCTGCGTTCTAACATCCCGGAATTGGCATAAGAGCCAATGCTCACATATCGATCTGGACCAAACTGGCCTCCTGTTTCAAGGTTTCCTTGAAGCGCATACCTACAAGCTCAGAAGGACTCCTTTTCCGGCTCTAATCACATCGAATGAGGTCTGTATCGTGGCTCGGTAGATTTCAGCTGTTTTCTAAAGAGGGGTGAATGCTCGGACTGAGGTGTGGGGACACCATTCTTCGCCTTCGTGTGTTTTTTGTGTGGTCTTGAAACCGATACAGCGAAGTACTTTTGGTGTGTTAAGGTGAGTCTGGGTTTATTGGGGATAGTATTAGACCTTTTACAAACGGTTTGGTAGTTTCGAGATATTCCTCTCATACGCATGGTGTGTGCTCGAGCGCTTCCCTAGCGCAAAACGAATCTATATTGTCAGCGTGGGTTGAATATCGCAATGCGAGGGGTTCGCATGTGCCGGTTGTTAAGGTCTAATCGGGAGTAGATAGTATTTCTATGGCAAAAAGCGCTGCAAAAAGTTCTGCTAAGAAGGCAAAGGAAACAACGGCTAACATTGGCTTTGAAGCCAAGCTGTGGCTGGCGGCCGACAAGCTGCGCAACAACATGGACGCGGCAGAATACAAACACGTTGTCCTCGGCTTGATTTTCCTCAAGTACATTGTATAATCCGACGAATTTGACCACCTGATTCCGGTCCAACCTGACCACCCAATTCCGATCCAATCTGACCACCCCTTCCGAGCCAAGCTGACCAGGCGATTCCGGACAAAACTGACCAGGCGTTTCCGGACCAAACTG
>JBGAKH010000006.1:0-225216 GCA_044224515.1 Chlorobiota bacterium
GCACTCGTACCTGCACCGAACACAAATGCAGTTAGTGCAACAGACAACTGTAGTGGCACACCGAGCATCAGCTTTGTAAGCGATGTGACATCGAACTTCATCTGTGCAAACAAGTATCAAATCACACGTACCTACCGTGCAGCAGACTTGTGTAACAACACAGCAATCTGCACCCAGGTTATCAGCGTGAATGACAACGTAGCACCGACAATCGTGTGTCCGGCAAACCAAACAGTTAACTGTGCAAATGCAGTACCTGCACAAAACACGACATCTGTAAATGCAGTGGATAACTGTACTGGTGTTGTCAGCATCAGCTTCATTAGCGATGTGACATCAAACGTCAGTTGCTCTAGCAAATACACAGTTACGCGCACATATAAGGCGTCAGATGCATGCGGAAACGCTTCAACCTGTGCTCAGTTAATCGTTGTCAACGATAACGTGGCGCCGGTATTGACGACTCCGGGCAATCGCACTATCGCATGTACCGAGTCAACAGATCCTACACATACCGGAGCAGCGACAGCAACAGATAATTGTAGCGCTGTAACAGTTAGCTACAACGACGTTCGTACAAATGGTTCATGTGCAGGTTCGTACACGCTTTCACGTACGTGGAAGGCTGTTGACCAGTGCTCAAACAGCTCAACAAGTCTGCAGATTATCACAGTAATTGACAACCAAGGTCCGGTTATCAATTGTCCGATCGACGTCACGATCAGCTGTCAAACAGAGCAGAATCCAACGATCAACATGTCGATGGGTAAGGCAACGGCAACAGACGATTGTAGCGGTGTCGTTACAATTACCTGGTTTAACTGTCCGATCGTGAACGACGGCTGTGCAGGTAACTACCATTTCAACCGTACATGGACAGCTACCGACTCATGCGGTAACTTCTCAACTTGTAATCAAGTGATTACTGTTCGTGATTACAGCGCGCCGTCGATTACATGTCCGAGTAACGTAACCCTCAATTGCCAAGACTCACAGGATATCTGTTATACAGGTAATGCGACTGCTACCGACAATTGTAGTGGTATTGCGAGCATCACCAATGGTGTTTGCAACATCTGCAGCAGTAATGATGGCTGTGCAAATTCATATCATTTCCATAGAACCTTCATTGCTTCTGACTATTGCGGTAACTTTAGTACATGCAATCAGTTGATCACTGTTCGCGACCTGAGCGCTCCGAGCGTAACGTGTCCGATAGCTATCACAGTAAGCTGTGCAAACGCAATTCCTTCGCCCGACACTCTTTCGGTGACTGCCACGGATAACTGTAGTGGATCAATCCATATCAGTTTCGTGAGCGATGTTACCGGAAATGTTATCTGTGCTAACAAGTTCAAGGTTACTCGCACCTATAAAGCAACTGACGATTGCGGTAACGCATCAACATGTACTCAGGTTATCACGGTATTCGACAACGTAGCTCCGAGCATTAGCTGCCCGGCAACGATCACTGTAGCTTGTGCATCAAGTGTACCGGCTCCGAACACTGCGATAGTCACGGCTGCTGATAACTGCGCCGGAACTGCGACCGTGAGCTTCGTGAGCGATGCGACCTCGAATGTTCAATGCATCAACAAGTACACGATCACACGTACGTATCGTGCAACCGATTTGTGTAGCAACACTTCAACATGCGCGCAAACAATCATTGTCAACGATAACATCGCACCGAGCATGACATGTCCGAGTGCCATCACAGTAACATGCGCCTCAGCGGTTCCTGCACAGCAGACCACCGGTGTAAGCGCAACCGATAACTGTAATAGCCCGGTAAGTATCGCGTTCGTAGGTGATCAAACCTCAAATGTTCTCTGTGCAAACCAGTTTACAGTTACCCGCACCTTCCGTGCAACGGATGTCTGTGGAAACTCAGCAAGCTGCAGCCAAGTCATTACAGTGTATGATAACGTTGCACCGACTCTGAGCTGCCCGACTCCAATAACTGTAACATGTGCATTCAATGTTCCTTCGCCGTCAATTAGCTCGGTAAGCGCCGGTGACAACTGCAACGGCCAAACGACAGTTAGTTTCGTCGCCGACCTAACATCCGGTGTGAACTGCATCAACAAGTACACCATTTCACGTGTTTACAAGGCAACTGACTTGTGCGGCAACACGGCAAGCTGCGCTCAGACCATTACTGTCAACGACAACATCGCGCCGAGTATGACATGCCCAAGCGCAGTAACAGTGACCTGTGCCTCAGATGTTCCTGCGGCCAACATTTCACTCGTAAGCGCTACTGATAACTGCTCCGGTTCGGTATCCATCAGCTGGGTAGCAGACCAAACTGTTAGCAGTACTTGTGCAAACAAGTATGTCATCAGCCGTATTTACAAGGCAACCGATGCTTGTAGTAATACAACAACCTGTGCTCAGAGCATTAGTGTAAACGACAATGTGGCTCCGCAAATGACGTGTCCGACTGCGTTGACCGTCACGTGCTCAACCAGCGTACCGACGCCGTCAATTTCCACTGTAAGTGCGACCGATAACTGCGCCGGAAGCGTTACCATTAGTTGGGTAGCCGATCAAACAGTATCAAGCAGCTGTATTAACAAGTACGTTGTAAGTCGTACCTATAAAGCTGCCGATGTGTGCGGAAACGTCACGACATGTAGCCAGCTGATTACAGTCAACGATGATGTTGCTCCTCAAATCACATGTCCTTCCGCTGTTACGGTAAGTTGCGCAAGCAATGTACCGGCAGTAAGCATTAGTTCAGTTGTTGCTAGCGACAACTGCGTTGGAAACACAACGGTGAACTTTGTAAGTGACGTAACAACAAATGTTGTTTGCGCCAATAAGTTCAATGTGAAGCGCACGTACAAGGCAACTGACGCATGTGGCAATAGCTCGACATGTGTTCAGATTATCACAGTTAACGATGTGACACCGCCGACCTTAAGCTGTCCGACAAGCGTAACAGTTAGTTGTGCTTCCGCTATCCCGGCTCAAAATACCGCTACGGTAACGGCAGGCGATGTTTGCGGTGGCGGAGTTACTGTTAGCTTCGCTTGTGATATAACAACAAACGTTCAATGCGTTAATAAATTCAAGGTAACGCGTACCTACATTGCAACGGATGCTTGCGGTAATAGTGCAAGCTGTTCACAATTGATTGTTGTGAGCGACGACGTTGCTCCTCAGATTACATGTCCGGCAGCAACGACCGTAAACTGTGCCGGTTCTGTTCCTGCGCCGAATACTGCATTGGTAAACGCAACAGATAACTGCTCGGGTAGCCCGACAATTAGCTGGGTAGCGGATCAAACGACCAATGTAATCTGCGCTAACAAATACGTTATCAACCGTGTATATCGTGCAACAGACCTGTGTGCAAACACAAGTACCTGTATTCACGTTATAACAGTTAACGACATCATTGCTCCTCAAATGACGTGTCCGGCTCCGTTGAGCTTTAGCTGCACCTCTTCCGTTCCGGTCCCGAACACGACGTTGGTGAGCGCGACAGACAACTGTGCCGGTACAGTGAGCATCAGCTTCGTAAGCGATGTCAGCAGCAATGTGAATTGCGCTAGCAAGTACACGCTGACCAGAACATATCGTGCAAGCGATGTGTGTGGTAATACCACTACCTGTGCTCAGATCATTACTGTGAATGACAATGTACCGCCTACCGTCACGGCTCCTTGCAATGTCACCGTTGCTTGTACCCAAAGTGTTGCACCGAGTGCTACAGGACAGGGAAGTGGGACGGATAACTGTAGCGCTGTTACTATGAGCTTCTCAGACGTACGTACAAACGGTAATTGCGCAGGCAATTACATGATCAGCCGTACATGGAAGGCAACAGACGTTTGCTCGAACACGGCAACTGCTCTGCAGTTAATCTATGTCTACGACAACCAAGCGCCGGTTATCACTTGTCCGATCGCTGTGACTATCGATTGTCAAGCAGTTCAGAATCCGACACTCAATACTTCACTTGGCTTTGCTACAGCAACGGATAACTGCAGCGGTGTCGCAACGATAACATGGTTCAACTGTCCGACCGTGAATGACGGTTGTGCAGGTAACTACCACTTCTTACGTACCTGGGCTGCCACAGATTCTTGTGGTAACTTCAGCACTTGCAATCAATTGATCACGGTACGTGACCGTACAGCTCCGTCGATCACATGTCCGGTTAACGTCACCATCAATTGTCAAGATCCGCAAGACATTGCGCACTTGGGTAATGCAACCGCTACAGATAACTGCAGTGGTGTTGCAACGATCACAAACTCACTGTGCGCCGGTACAACCGTTAGCGATGGCTGTCCTAACAGCTATCACTTCCAACGTACGTTCGTTGCAACAGACGCATGCGGTAACTTCAGCAGCTGTAATCAATTGATAACCGTTCGTGATGTGTCCGCACCAAGTATGAACTGCCCGGCAGCTGTTAGTGTCAGCTGTTCTATGAACATTCCGACGCCGAACATCTCGTTGGTAACTGCGACAGACAATTGTTCAGGTGCGATTACAATTAGCTTCGTTGCGGATCAAACATCTAATGTTGTTTGCGCTAACAAGTTTGTTGTAACTCGTACATACAAGGCAGTCGACGGTTGCGGAAATTGGTCCACATGTGCTCAGAGCATTTTCGTAGCAGACAATGTTGCTCCGTCAATGGCTTGTCCGGCACCTGTAACGGTTAGTTGTGCCGCTTTGGTTCCGGTCGTTAACACCGGTGCTGTAAGCGCTGCTGATAACTGTTCTGCGACCCCGGTAATCACATTTGTAAGCGATGTGACGTCGAACGTGAATTGTGCTAACAAGTTCACTATCACTCGTACCTATCGCGCTACCGATCTCTGTAACAATACGACCACCTGTGCTCAGATCATTACAGTGTTGGATAATGTAGCGCCGACAATGGCTTGTCCGGCTCCTGTAACTGTTAGCTGCGCATCTGATATGCCGAGCCCGAACACATCATCTGTTTCAGCAGCTGATAATTGCTCAGCAGCTCCAAGCATCACGTTCGTGAGCGATGTAACATGTAACGTTATCTGCGTCAACAAGTATCAAGTGACACGAACCTATCGCGCAACGGATATTTGTAACAATTACACAACATGTAGCCAGACTATCACGGTCAACGATAATGTTGCTCCGACCATTACCTGTCCGGTAAATCTCACCGTTAGCTGTGCTTCTTCGGTTCCAACTCCGAGTACAGCAGCGGTTAACGCAGCAGATAACTGCAGCGGTACTCCGACCATTAGCTTCGTCTGCGACGTGACAAGCAGTGTTGTATGTGTTAATAAGTACACTATTACCCGCACATACAAGGCAACTGATTTGTGTGCTAACTATAGCACCTGCGCTCAAACAATCGTAGTTAGCGATGATATCGCTCCTCAGATTAGTTGTCCCAGCAACGTGACCGTCAGCTGCAGCGCTGCAGTTCCGGTCAAGAATGTCGCTCTGGTTAGTGCCACAGACAACTGTAGCGGAACACCGACAATCACTTGGGTAGCCGATAGAACAACAAACCTCGTTTGTCTGAATCAATACACCCTAACACGTATCTACAAGGCTACAGATCTCTGTAACAATGCTAGTACCTGTGCTCAAGTGATTACAGTGTACGATAATGTACCGCCTACCATCAGTTGCCCTGCACCTATCACAGTTAACTGTGCCGGTGCGGTTCAACCGAACAATTGCAACACGGTTACGGCTACGGATAACTGTGCAGGTGCAGTCAGCATCACATGGGTAGCTGATCAAACCGTTTCGACCATCTGTGCCAATAAGTTCACTGTAGCTCGTATCTACAAGGCAACAGACGTATGTGGCAACTACAGCACTGCAAGCCAAATGATTACGGTCAACGACAACGTTGCTCCGCAGATCACGTGTCCCGTACCTGTAACTGTTGCATGCTCTGAATCCATTCCGATGGTTAACACTGCTACTGTTTCTGCCACAGATAACTGTGCCGGTACCGTAACAATTAGCTGGGTATCAGACAAGACGTCAAACGTACAGTGTTCACAAAAGTTCGTGGTTAATCGTACGTATATGGCAAGTGATGTTTGCGGAAACACCTCAACCAGTGTACAAACAATCACTGTATTTGATAACGTTGCACCGTCAATTAGCTGTCCGGCAAACTTGACCTTCACTTGTGCGGCAAATCTCCCGACATACAACACGTCCGGAGTGTATGCAGCCGACAATTGTGTAGGACAAGTCAGCATCAGCTGGTTGGGCGATGTGACTACACAGTCAACATGTGCTAACAAGTTTGTTGTAAAGCGTAGCTACAAGGCAACAGACGCATGTGGCAATTATTCAACATGTGCCCAAATCCTTACGATTAATGACAATCTTGCTCCGCAGATGACATGTCCGCAAAGTGTGACAGTTACCTGCTCAGCAGCTGTCCCGACTCCGTCTATCTCCAGTGTGAGTGCTACAGACAACTGCAGTGGTACTGCAACCATTAGCTTTGTTTGCGATGTGACTTCAAACGTTGAGTGTGCACACCAGTACACTATCACACGTACATATCGTTCTACTGATGTATGTTCAAACACTGCAATCTGTACACAGACTATCGTCGTAAACGATAATGTGGCACCGCAGATGACTGTACCGGCATCAGTCACTGTTACCTGTGCTTCGAACGTTCCGGCACCTAGCTGTACTGCAGTTAGTGCTACCGATAACTGCTCAGGCACGCCGACCGTAACCTGGGCCGGTGACGAGACAACCGACTACATTTGCGCTAACAAGTACACTATCGAGCGTACATACGTTGCAGCAGATGTTTGCTCCAATACTGCAACGGCGGTTCAAATCATTGTCGTGAACGATGTCGTTCCTCCGACCATGAGCTGTCCGGCTCCGCTTACAGTAACCTGTGCTGCACAAGTACCAAATCCGAACGTGGGCGCGATTACAGCAGGTGATAACTGCACCGGTGGCGTAAGTGTAAGCTTCGTAAGTGATGTTACCTCTAACGTTATTTGCGCTAACAAGTACACGGTCACTCGCACTTTCATGGCTGAAGATGCATGCGATAACTTCGTCACATGCTCACAAGTCATCACAGTTAACGACAACGTTGCACCGACGATGAGCGCTCCGGCGAATGTCACGGTTACCTGCGCTGCTTCCATCCCGAGCGCAAACATATCAGCTGTGAATGCAGCTGACTTCTGCGGCGGTACGGTTACTATCAGCTATGTAGGCGACCAAACATCGACCTATACCTGCATCAACAAGTTTACAGTACTTCGCACCTTCAAGGGTGTTGATGCTTGCGGTAATTCTGCTGTTTGCGTACAAACAATTACAGTGAACGATAACATCGCTCCGTCTATTACCGTACCGGCAACTCTTAGCGTGAGCTGCTCTGCCAACGTTCCTGCTGCAACAAACAGCGGTGTAACTGCGACAGATAACTGCAACGGATCGGTAACCATTAGTTACGTGGCAGATGTCATCAGCAATCAAAGCTGTGCAAACAAGTATACAATCAATCGTATCTACAAGGCTACCGACGCTTGTTCCAACACGTCAACGGCTGCTCGTGTTATCATCGTAAATGATAACGTTCCTCCGACCATTGTAGCTCCGAGCAACATGACGGTTAGCTGTTCTTCGGCTGTACCGGCTCCGGATTGCGGTTCGGTCAATGCAGCCGATAACTGTATGGGTGCTGCACCGACTGTGACATTTGTGAAGGATCAAACAGTCTCTTCAAGCTGTGTCAATCGTTACGCTATCAACCGTATCTACCGCGCTGCAGATGCATGTGGAAATACCTCGACATGCATGCAAAGCATTACGGTGTATGACGACGTAGCACCAAGCATTACTGTACCGGCATCCGTTACAGTATCATGTGGTACCGCCTTCATTCCGAACAACTGTGGTGGTGGCGCAACAGCAACTGATAACTGTGGATCCACAACTATTAGCTACACGGATTCTACAGTAGCGGGTGGTTGTGCAGGAACCTATACCTTGGTTCGTACATGGAAAGCAGTTGACCAGTGCTTCAACAGCGCGACGGCTAACCAAACGATTACCGTCCGTGACGTTGTACCGCCTTCAATGACAGTACCGGCATCCATTACCATGGACTGTACGGCTGACATTAATCCGCAAACAAATACAACAATCGTTCGTGCTACAGGTACAGATAACTGCAGTGGTGTCGTAAGCATCACATGGTTCGATTGTGAACCAACCGCAGGTGGATGTGCCAACAGCTACAGCTTTAACCGTACCTGGACAGCAACTGATGGATGTGGTAACTACGTAACCGCTAACCAAGTGGTTGTGGTTCGTGATATCACACCGCCGGCTGTAACCGGTCCGCAAAACTTGACGGTTACTTGTACCGGATCTGTTCCGGCTCCGGACGTCAATTCCGTAACAGTGAGCGACAACTGTTCTGCAACAGTTACTGTTGTTCACGTTACTGATGTGTACTCGAACTCAGCATGTTCGAACAAGTACGTTATCAAGCGTACCTATCGCGCAACCGACTTGTGTGGTAACACCTCAACATGTCGTCAAACGATTACAGTTAATGACAACGTCGCACCGAGCATTACAGCGCCGGCTAACGTTACTATGGACTGTGATGATGATCTCACGTCCAATACAACCGGTGTAGCTTCGGCAGATGATAACTGTATTGAAGACCCGATTGTAAGCTACAGCGATGCTATTGTATGCGGCTCTTGCGCAAACAACTATACCATCAATCGTAAGTGGAAAGCAATGGATGCGTGCGGTAACACGGCAACTGTTCTTCAAGTAATTACAGTACGTGACCGTACGGCTCCGATCTTCTCGACTCCGCCGAGCGACTTCACCATTGAATGCTCACAAGGTTCCTACTCCATTAACTGTGCTCTCTCAGCTTGGGAAGCCAGCCATGGTGAAGCGACTGCATCCGATGCGTGTGGTGATATCTGCTGGAGTTCAGTTGAAGGATGCTGGACAACCGATTGTGGCGTCACAAAGCACATGGTTGTTGTCTTTAAGGCAACCGATGCTTGTGGTAACAGCGCAACTGCATCAGCTACCTTTGCAGTGGTTGATACAGAAGGTCCGGATATGACCCCGGTTAGCGATAAGAGCTGGACTTCAACAACGCCTGCAAATTCAACGTTCAATACCTGCGTTTCTGATTGCAATTCCTATACCTTGAGTTACACTCTCGCCGGAGCAACTACCGGAAGCGGTAACAATACTTTGGTCGGTAAGTACTTTAATGAAGGTACAACCACCGTCGTATGGAAGGCAACAGATGCTTGTGGTAATACCAACACGGTAACATTTATCGTGTGCGTACCGAAGACCAAACCTACAGTTGACTGTATCGCCGGTCCTCTTGTTCGCTACACAAATAACGGCTGTACCTATGTAGTTCAAGGTACTGAATTCAACGCCGGATACACCGACAACTGTGCCGGCACCAAGACTTTGACCAATAACTACAACAATACAAGCTCACTTGCCGGCGCAACATTCCCGCTTGGCACCACAATCGTAACATGGAAGTTGACTGATGCATGCGGCAACAGTGCTACCTGTACGACGATTGTGACCGTTAAGGATAATGTCAAGCCGACGGCTGTGTGCAAGACCGCAACTATTTACTTGAATGCAAATGGTCAGGCTACCTTGACCGCCGCGCAAGTAGATAACGGATCAAGCGATAATTGTACATTCTCAATCTCCGTTACACCGAACTGCTTTAGCTGCTGTGATCTTGGCACGAAGACGGTTACGCTGAAGGTAACGGATGCAAGCGGCAACACAGCAACATGCTGTACTACCGTAACCATCAAGGACAATACACCTCCGGCAATTACATGCCAGGCGAACATCACAGTGAATTCGTCGAGCACCGATTGCGGTAAGTCTGTTACACTTGGTGCAACGGCTACAGATAACTGCTCAGCAGTAACAATTAAGTACACCAACGTCAGTGGTGACAAGCATTGTGGTAGCGATTGGGATGATGATTACTACAACTGCAATCAACCACAGTGTAACTGGCGTTATACAAAAACCTTCCGCTTCCCGGTCGGTACAACGCAAGTCTACGCTATTGCTACGGATGCAGCCGGCAACTCAGCAGCATGTCAATTCTCAGTAACTGTGAAGGACGTTACACCGCCGGTTGCTCACACGCAAAATGCATGTGTCTGCCTTGGTGCTAACGGAAGTGTTACTGTGAATCCGAATCAAATCAATTACTGCTCTACGGATGCTTGTGGAATCGCTAGCATGACCGTTACTCCGAGTACATTTACCTGTGCTAACCTCGGTCAGAACACGGTAAAGTTGAAGGTCACGGACGCAAGTGGTAACACGGCAACATGTAGTGCGATCGTCACTGTAAGCGACTGCACACCTCCGGTTGCAGTTTGCAAGTCGGCAACCATTTATTTGGATGCTACCGGAAAGGCTACGTTGAGCGCGAACCAAGTGGATGGTGGAAGCTATGATAACTGTGGTATCGGTTCGATGACGGTTTGTCCGAACACCTTCTACTGTGCGCAAGTCGGCACAAACTCGGTTGTCTTGACTGTCTATGATGCAAATGGTAACGCAGCGACATGCCGTGCTACAATTACCGTCAAGGACAACACCGCACCTGTAATGACCTGTTCTTCAAACATTACAGTTAGCGGTGCTAGTTCAGGATGCGGTACTTCAAATGGATGTGGCAAGAATGTCACGCTTCACGTAACCGCCTCGGATAACTGCTGTTCTGCTGTCAGCGTTAAGTACACAAGTGGTAACAACCACTGCGGACTCGACTATGACGATTATTGCAGCTCACGCACGTGTCCGAGCTATGGTACCTTTGCCTTCCCGGTTGGTGTAACCACCGTAACGGCAATTGCTACTGATGCAAGCGGCAACTCATCCAGCTGCCAATTCACGGTAACGGTTCGTGATAACGTTGCGCCGATCGCACGCGCGAAGTGCATCACTGTCAACTTGAGCAGCGCCGGTACGGCAAGTATCACAGCGAACCAAGTCGATAACTGTTCCAGCGATGATTGCGGTATTCAGTCTATCACAGTTACGCCGAACACATTTACTTGTGCTAACATTGGTACAAACAATGTGGTCTTGAAGGTTACAGACTATAGTGGAAACACCTCGACAGCGATTGCACAAGTTGTTGTGAAGGACGTAACACCTCCGGTTCCGCATGTACAGAATGTGACGGTAAATCTGAACTCTAACGGTTCAGCTACTGTAACAGCCGCTATGTTCGATACCGGTAGCACGGATAACTGTAGCATTGTCTCCAAGACACTAAGCCAGTGTGACTTCGATTGCTCCGATGTTGGTGTCAATACCGTAATCGTAACGGTTAAGGATGCCGGCGGCAATTGTGCTACGGCTGCAATCACCGTCACGGTACGTGATGTAACCTCACCGATGGTACTCACAAAGAATGCAACCGTATATCTGAATGCAGGTGGAACTGCCACTATCGATCCTTCGTGTATCGACAATGGTAGCTACGACAATTGCGGTATCGACTGCAAGACCGTAACACCGTGCACATTCACCTGTGCTAATATTGGAAACAACACAGTGGTGCTCAAGGTTACCGACATTAACGGCAACACAGCAAGCGCTACAGCAATTGTAACTGTCGTGAACAACAACGCTCCGACTGCTATCTGTAAGAATGTAACTATCAACCTCACAAGCGGAACTGCAACACTGAGTCCGTCTTCTGTCGACAACGGTAGCGCGGCCCTCTGTGGCAACATCACGAACATGACATTGTCCAAGACAACGTTCACATGTGCCGATGCACCGTCCAAGGTTGTGAAGTTCACTGTTACAGACAGTTACGGTAATACGGCAACCTGTAACACAACGGTAACCATCAATGCTATGCCGACCTGCTCAATTACAGCATGTCCGAATAGCAGCCTCTACACCGGTGGCAACAATAACTGCCTCTATATCGGATACGGCGCATCTGCAGATACTCTGAAGGTTAACGTTTCCGGTGGCAGTGGTTTTACCTACTCATGGAGCGGTCAGACTAGCCTGTTGAGCAGCACGACAAGTGCTAAACCGGTCTTCACACCGACATCAGCAGGTAGCTACACCTTTGTTGTTACTGCTACAAACTCAAATGGTTGTGCTACTCAGTGTAGCACCACGATTTGTGTGAAGGATATTCGTTGCAGTGGCGGTAAGGTTTGGATCTGCCACAATGGCGTTTCCACGACTTGTTACCCGAACCAAATCGGTTCACACTGCCCGGGTCACACCAGCGATTACCTCGGTATGGCGAACCAAGGCTGTACAACAGCTAAGGCATCTGAGGAAGATCTCGACGCAAGCGAACTTGGTCTCGATCATGACCATGAGCACGACGTAGAGCTCTTCGTATCTCCGAATCCGTTCACAAGTGAGTTCAGCTTCACCTTCACCGGCGAATCTCGTGAACCGGCTACTCTGCGTCTCGTGGATCTTGCCGGACGCGTTGTTGAAACACTTGAGAACGTTCAACGCAACAATGAAGTTCGTCTCGGTCAAGGTCTCACCAACGGGGTGTACCTCCTCAACTTCCAACAAGGTTCAACACAACGTGTTGTTCGTCTCGTGAAGATTGACTAAGACTCTTCGGCCCATCAACTACGAAAGCCTCTCCGTTTATTCGGAGAGGCTTTTTTTTATGGTCCGCCCTTTGGGCGTCCCGGGCTCAACCTAAACGTTGTGTTGTCAAAGCAGGGAAGTGTCCCAGGTGAATAACAATGATGTTGGGTCACTCATGCTGCTATTACAAAAGAGCCACCGCCTAACACGAGAGGGCACGAGCCCTGTTGAGTAATCGAACACAAAAGCATTAATGGTATCTTTTCATCAGATAGATGCAAGTATACCTTTGCGGTTTCGAGGTTCCGGGCAAAGCCATAGAATTGGGGTCAGGTCCGTTATGATAACCTGCCAATTGGGGGACAGGTCTAGGCTGTAAAAAGCCCATACTACATTCTCACTCAAACAGACACAAAAGTTTTGTGTTCAAGACACTCGGATTCTCGCGATACGTTGTCCTGTTGCTGCAAAGTTAAGCGTGCCTATTCCGCATTGTTCGAAGGATTCATTGTCAACCTGAGTGATCGAGTACTCATAGTTCGGAGCAGCTCACAACAGTTTGTAGAAAGGAGATCAGAAGAACGGGGACGTCTATGTCATGTAGACTTTTGGATAAACATAAATCACAGGCCTACGCCAAAGTCAAAGTCAAATCTGAGCGCCTATGCGCACGACAACGCGTACCAACGAATCCCATAGCATGAATGATCCAAATAGCTACGATCGGAACACATTGTTGAAGGGTGGTTGAGCGACAGACAAGGACTAAGGATAGACGATGAAATCCAGAGTTAATGACTGAAGCTGATGAACTTCGGCATAGATAGCATCGCGCAATGCAGCACTGATGCTACTCTGATCGCTCTGAAATAGTCAAAGCGTAGCTGTGCGCGCCTAGTGTCTGAGTCTCAACTATTAGCGCCACAAATCTTATCTCTGGAAAGAGTCCCTAAAGGACCGGGCTCCAGGCAGATCGATTTGCAAGGACAAGGGAAGTAGTATGAGCCGGATTGGGAAAGAATCTAACAAGCTTCAGTATAACTGTGATGATGTCAGGATTAGAAGGGCGATGTTTGCAGATAGCTTATGACTCGGATTGGTCAGAAGAACGTCTAATCACGGTTTGAGCAGGAGCCGAAGAATGTTAGACTGCCGGGGGCCTGCCCCCGGCTTGTCAAAAAGGTCCACTGTTCGGACTTACGAATCGCCCGAGACCAGTGCGTACTGAGCATCTCGAGCATTGCGCATTTACTCATTGGTTCTAGAGCTCTAAAGCTGCCATTCCACACCCAGAATAGGTAAAAAGCCAATATGATAGGTTTGTACGACGGCTTTTGAGTAGGGATTGAATTCGATTGTTTTCACGTTCTGCAGGTCCAAAGCATTTAACAATGTGAGATAGAGTACGAGATTAGATGAGCTCATATTGAAGCGTTTATCGACTCGCAGGTTGAGAATCTTGTAGAGTGGAAGGTGAGCGCCCATGTACTCGCCGGACCAGACTTCTTTGCCTTGAAGGCGCGAGGCTGATGAGTCTAAAGGTGTGTACGCATTTCCTCCGGCAAGACAGAATTGTCCACTCAGCTCCCAGGTATCAGCTACTCTCCAGCCACCACTGACGGTACACAAGAACTGATTGTCAAAGGCTCGAGATCTCTCAATACCCATACCGTCGGTATAGAAGCTGCGAGAGTAGGAGAGACCGGACATGAGATACACTGAGGACGACATCTTTTTCTGGAGGGATAGCTCAGCACCATAGGCACGAGCACTGCCGTCAAAACGAAACACTCTGGTTTGGTCGAAATCAAAATCCGCAACAGCCTGATCGAGCGGACACGAGTAGAGCTTCGATACGCTGATAGGCATGTTTGCGTAGCGTTTGTAGTAGCTTTCTAAACTTAAACGGCTGTCAGCTGCGACATTCCACGCAATCGATGCCACGATGTGACGCGACACGACAGGTTTGGAAGGAAACGATTTCGAAAGTGAGTACTGCAACAAACCGAGCGGAAGATTTTGCGCATAGTGGCCATAAGCGCAGGACAGTTGTATGTCGCTTGACGCCGACCACAAAAGGGAAAGACGAGGGAGTAACAGAGTCTCAAACGAAGAGTTGAGCGAGTAGGAGCTATGATCCAAGCGTAGTCCTGTGCTAAGGACGAGATCGTTGTTCAACGATGTAAGGAGAGTTCCAAATACGTCGCTTCGGAGCAGACTAACCTCGTGATACTCATGGAGAGCCGAGTCCAGGGTGCCGGAAGTATTGAACTGAGCCGGCACGAAGGAGCGAAGAGACTGCGATTCAGAGCGTAGATCCACGCCAAACTCAGAGCTAAAGGTTTTGGAGTGGATCAGGTGCGTCACATTTCGCAAGGACGCGATACGAACACTGGTCTCGTTATCGAAAAACACGGAATCATTTTGGGGGAACTTTGCAATCTCAAATGAGTGTAGCGTATTGACAGAGATAGACGTGTTCATATAACCGTCGCTCTCGAGCAGGTGTTGCCAATTCGCGCCATAGATGTTTTGCCACTGCTGGTTGTGATTGTCGGACGTGTTGGTGTTCAATGCCTCATCTTTCTTGCGCAGCATGTCGCTCAAGGCACTGATGCCCAAAATGCTTAAGCGGTCGCTTCCACCCAGCTTGAAGCTGAGCTTGGTTTGAACATTTGCCCACTGTGGAGTTCCGGTCTGGTCCAGGAGTCCCTTAAGTAAGTCCAAGTAGCCTCTGGTTGCTGACAGATAGTAGGAATTCTGCTCTCCCAAAGGACCTTCGATAGCAGCCCCCACACCAATCATATTGAATTCAAGGTCAGCGCCAAAGTTGTCGGAGGATGGTTCTCTCAAGCTAACATCGACAACTCCCGAGAGCGCTTCATGTGAAGCATCGAATGCTCCGCTGAGGAAGGTCAACTTTTTGACTTGGGAGATGTTTAAGAAACTGATAGGTCCACCGCTCGCTCCTTGTTTTGGAAAGTAGTTGATGTTCAATACCGGAATGTTGTCCACATAGAAGGAATTTTCGGCAGGACTTCCACCACGGATACTGAGGTCCGCTCTGGAGTCATCGATGCGTCCAACAGATGGACTCGAACTCAAGACTCGATTTACGTCTCCTGCCGATCCGGGGGCACGTCTGATTTCCTCAGCGGAAAACACGGTAGACGATAGAGGCGTACTCTCATTGACAGTGAAGTACTGTGCCTCAACGGTCACATCCTCCGTCTTCACTGCGGCTTCTTTTAACTCTACGTTGATGTGTGCCGTGCGTGCGTTTTGAACAACGACATCTGTCACAACCAGAGGAGAGTAGCCCACGGAGCGAACTTGGACGGCATACACACCGGGCGGCACGGCTTGGATGCTAAATACACCTTTAGTAGAGCTGACAGCGCCTAGTTTTGTGCCGACGAGCTGCACATGCACACCGGGCAGCTCGTGATGTGTGGCAGCGTCCACCACAGTTCCACTAAGACTACCACTATTTTGAGCCAACAGACTAGTGATTGCAGTGCAAAGCACAAGCGCAATAAGAACCGGGGATTGGACGCTAGGTCTGCGAAAGAAAAGTACCATAGAGCGAACAAGAGTGAAATGGAAGAAGCGGGGGACTTATTGTCGAGCCGTTCGACTTGATGAGAGACCTTGGGGGCTACTCTCCTCGAGTTTTACTAAAATTACTATATGTTGGCCGGCTAGTACGAGCTCATTTGATATGCAATAACAACGAAGTCGTTGTTTTAAAGCAGATTTGGATAGATTTGAGCTGCCTGAGTCGCAGAGAAGAGCACCGCGTCGTTCGGGGGATTTGACCGATACGCTTGCGCCGAAATGCGGTCTATTCGTCAACTTTACATGAGCTTTTTCGTCCAAAGCTCCATTTATCGACCTGATAGTCGAAAATTCAGAAGTGCCTGTTTGGAGAGAACTGCATCACGGTATGTGACTGCTTTAACTACTGCTTACTTAGTCCCTTAGGTTTTTTCTTGCTAGAAGATCATACGATATCGACCTCAGTCCAAAAGAGAGTAAAAATTGCCGGACTTTTGCTTGTTTCCGTGTCGACTCTCATTGGCATCTCGATTCATATAGGCTGGGCTTTTGATATTGATGTTCTCAGGCGTCCCATCGCTACGACAATTCCCAGTAACCCAATGAGCGCCAGCGCGGTGATACTTTCATCGCTCTGCGTGGCCGGATTACTGGTCCTGCATAGGTTTCCGAGTCGAGCTACGCTTCTCCTTCGTATTATCCGCGGTACGTCACTACTAGTTGCATTGATCGGTGCGAACGCGCTGGCATCGTCTCTAGGTCTGACTGATAGAGTTTTGCATCTGATGATCTGGCACGACAAAGTCGTCAGTGCCTACGGAACAGGTGGTGGTGTCGTTGCACCGAACACGGCTTTCAGCATGTGTTGTATTGCGGTTTCGATATTCCTGAGTTCTCTGAACAAGCCGCGCTTTCTGCTTGTTGCAAATTATTGCATTCTGGGGTCGCTGTTGGTTGCCATTACTTCTTTATTAGGCTACTATTACAATGCAGATGAACTCTACCATTTGCGCAACAATGTTCCGATGTCGTTCTACACTAGCCTAAGTGTTCTCTTGATCTCATTTGCGGTTTTGTTGCGCAACCCACATTATGGATTTATCTCTGAGTTCCTCAAGCCGACCATCGGGGCGCGTGTGGGTAGAATACTGGTACCACTTTCTTTCGTGTTGCCAATCGCAGTAGGCAAGCTGTATCTTGGTTTAGGCACGCAGTTCGGTGCAGAGCACGTCCTCGATGTAGCTCTTCTTGTCGTTATTGTTGCGATTACACAAAGTACCGTTGTTTATTACACGATACCTCTGCTGAATAGAAGCGATGCTGCCCGCATCTCAAAAGAACTTGAGCTGCGTCACATGAACGAGGGACTCACACAACTTGTTGACGAACGAGCACGTGAGATCACCAAAATAGAAAAGCATTTAGAGTTCCTTGTTGAACATAGTTACGAAACACTAGCACTCTTGAATTCAGATGGCGAAATTGAGTTCGTTAGCCCCTCGGTAAAGATTATGTCCGGGTTCGATGCCCGTGCGGTTCTTCACTCCAAAAGAAATGATAAGGTTCATCCGGAGGACAGAGAACGTGTGCTCGCTGAGTTCGAAAAGTCGAAGTTGAGCCCCGGTCTTCCTGTGCATTCAATGCATAGAATAATTCGCCAAGATTTATCCATCATGTGGGTCACGGGTACCTTTACAGCATTTTTGTCCGACAATGATACGTTGCAAGTCGTTTCAAATTTTCGGGATATCACGGAGCAACGCAACGATGCCATCGAACTGCGAACGAAAAACGAGCTCCTTAATCTCATGGGCCGCACTGCGAAGATTGGTGCATGGCATGTCGACTTAGGGTCACAAAAAGTATCGTGGACCGATGAGCTGTTTCGCTTGCACGACGTCGAACCCGGTTTAATACCTCCTGACGCCTTGGAGTTTAAGTTTTTCCCGGAAGAGTGTCGCGATGTCGTCGCTGAAAAGTTAAAAGAGTGTATGGAAAAGGGCATTCCATTCGATATAGAGTATCCCTTTGTTTCCGCCGTAGGCACGCAGAAACAAGTGCGCATGTTAGGCAGAGCCATCATGGTAAACGGTAAAGCTACTGAGCTGCACGGAACGATGCAGGATGTTTCCGAACGTTCGAAGATCGAGCATCGTCTTGCGCGAACGATGAATCAGGTTGAAGATTACAAAATTGCCTTGGACGAGTCCAGCATCGTCGCCATCACGAATCATCAGGGAAAGATCATTCATGTTAATGAAAACTTCTGCAAAATTTCTCAATACACCGCACAGGAGTTACTTGGAAAAGACCATCGTATTGTCAACTCGGGATTTCACTCCAAAGAGTTCTTCAGAGAGCTGTGGCGAAGAATTGCAAGTGGGAAGGTATGGCATGGCGAAATCCGAAATAGGGCTAAAGATGGCTCGCTGTATTGGGTAGACACCACGATTGTTCCGTTTTTGGACGAGGACAACAAGCCGTATGAGTATCTCGCCATACGAGTAGACATCACTGAGCGTAAAGCTGCAGAGGAGAAGATTCGTAAGTACCTTGAAGATCTTGAACGTTCCAATCAGGATCTTGAGCAGTTCGCCTATATAGCATCTCATGATCTTCAAGAGCCCTTGCGGATGGTTGGATCGTACATGGACTTGGTTAAACGCCGCTATGGCCCGCAGTTAGATACCGACGGGCGCGAGTTTATCGACTATGCAGTTGAGGGTGCGGCAAGAATGAAGCGACTAATCAATGACCTATTACAGTTTTCACGAATTAATCGCCACGGCACGAGCTCCTTGGTGTCTACAGACAATGTAGTAAACCAAGTCGTCCATAATCTTCAGTCAGCGATTCGGGATTCGCAGGCCAGGATTGAGGTATCGCAGCTCCCGGACGTTTATGCAGATGAAACACAAGTTACGCAGCTATTTCAGAATCTTATTGCCAATGCGATAAAATTCAGACGAAATAATGTTCAACCATTAATACGGGTTTTCTCAACGCACGAAAACGGCGTTGACATATTTCACGTAGAAGACAACGGAATCGGAATTCAACAAGAGTTTCAAGACAAAGTTTTCATTATTTTTAAACAACTCCACGATCGCTCACGGTATGATGGGACCGGCATTGGATTAGCTGTGGCTAAACGAATAGTGGAGCGCTACAACGGAAAAATATTCTTTAGCTCTCAATACGGTCAGGGGACCACTTTCCACTTTACTATTCCGGGGGCCGCAAGTGAAGGATCTTGATATTCTCTTAGTTGAAGACAATCCCGGCGACATCCGCTTGACGCGAGAAGCATTGAAGGAGCGTCCCACAAAACACCGATTGCACGTCGTTGAAGACGGTGACCTGGCATTGGACTTCCTTCAGAATTCCGGAGTCTTTGCTGACGCGCCACGACCGGATCTGATTCTTCTGGATTTAAACCTTCCCAAGCGCTCCGGCTTTGAAGTGTTGAAGGTTCTTAAGTCTGATGCTAACCTGAAAGTTATACCTGTGGTAATACTGAGTACTTCAACGTCGCCGGACGATATCATCGCGTCGTACCAACACCATGTGAACTGCTATGTCTCAAAGCCAGTAAACTATCAGGATTTTATGGGTGTGATTCTCCGCATAGAGGAGTTTTGGGCCGAAACCGTGCGCCTGGTTGAGCACTGACATACCTTTTTTCAAATTTCCGCTATTGCCTACCGGGAGCTCCGAGTATTAATCGGTAGTACTCAAATGTTAAAAAAGAATTAGAGACAAGATAATCGCCAGAAATGGCTCATTTCTTGCCGCTTTTGGCCGATACTTAGGGATACTCATCACTAGTTTTTCGTGCCTATGTCGGAAAGTGTACATATCCTGATCGTTGAAGACAATCCCGGGGACAGGCGCCTTGTTCTCGAGGAGCTAAGGGAGACTTCTTACAGGGCTTCTACCTTGCATGAGACCGCTTCTCTTGCTGAAGCAATACGAATAGTGCGAGACCATCCCGAGATAGTATTAGTCATCCTTGACCTCAATTTACCGGATAGTAGCGGCTTAGAATCTGTCACGAAAATGCAAGACGCGGCGCCCGATGCCGCATTAGTAGTTGTGACCGGAATGACTGATCGTGCGCTAGCAGTAGAGGTACTGCGCTTAGGAGTACAGTCGTTCTTAAACAAAGCTGACTTGACTTCCGTGACATTGGAGCGTACTATTCGCTATTCGATTGAGCGCAATCGAATCTTGACTGATCTGAAAAAGACTAATGAAGAGCTGCGAGAGAGCCAAAAACTCTTAGACATCGCCCAAGAAGCAGCTCGGGTTGGTAACTGGACAGTGGAGTTATATGGCGAACATCGAATGTACTGTTCGCGACAGGCTCGAGAGATTTTAGGGATTTCCGATATGAGCCGCGAGCTTACTTCTGCAGACTTTTTTAGTGTAAGTGTTCCGGAAGATACGTCCCTCATACGATCGACCATAGAAAAAGCAGTGCAGGACGGTAAGTCCTTCGAAATCACTCATCGAATACAAACAGAGGAACTTGGATCGCGCTGGGTTTATACCAGAGCTAAGGCTGTTACAAGCCCGGATGGCTCAAAGGTTCGCTTGGTTGGCTTTACGCAAGACATCAGTGAACAGAAACAAACCAGTGACCGCTTACATGAGCATGAAAACATCTTGCAACTGGTTTCCGAGTTTGCAAGCGACGTAATTGGTTTACACGATATTGAAGGTCGATTCACCTATGTGAGCGACGCTGTCACGCGTTTCTTGGGTTTCGAAGTGCACGAACTTGTGGGCGTGCGCTGGATGGATATCGTTCACCCAGCCGAGATTAAAGAGATTGAGTTTCAGCTCGACTCGATGATACGTCGGAATAGCTATGACAAATCAATCACCTATAGAGTACGGCAGAAGAGCGGAGACTACATCTGGTGCGAGACTAAATTTCGACCGGTATCAGGTTTGGGCAGAGGTGATTCGAAATTTGTTACCGTAACGAGAGACGTTACAGCCAGACTAGCCTCTGAAGAACAGATACGCTTGTTCTCGCGAGCAGTGGAGCAATCTGCGGACATGATATTTCTCTGCAGTATCAACAAGACCATAGTCTATGCAAATGATTCAGCGTGTCGGACTTTAAAGCACGATCGATCGGATTTTCTTGGAGAGACTCTTCATTTAATGGTGGCTCAAGAGTATCAAAGTCTCTTGGAGCAAGCGTACATATTCGCATTTGCCAATGGCGCTTGTCAAACAGAACTGAATTTCTGCAGAGCGGATGACTCCGTGTTTCCTGCGGAAGTGAGTATGTCTGCGATCATGAATGATTCAGAAGACATTAGCGGATTGATGTGTACCGTACGCGACGTCTCTGAGCGAAAGCAAACAGAACGTCGTTTGCGAGATTTCACTCGCGAGTTAGAGGTTAAAGTAGAAGAACGCACCAAAGAACTCCATGACGCGCTCGAAAAAGAAAAAGAGCTTAGTGAGCTAAAGACCAGATTTATGTCGATGGTATCTCACGAGTTCCGCACACCACTCACTGTGATTCTCTCGTCGACGCAACTCTTGCAGCGTTACGCGTCAAGAATGAACGATGTCCAGAAGAACGACCACTTTATGACCGTTCAACGTGAAGTGTCACACCTCGTAAACATGTTAAATGATGTGATGACCCTGGGTCGTAGTGGATCTGTGCGACTACATACGAAGGTTGAGCTCATCGATTTCGATCATTTTGTGACTGACAATCTCATTAAGATTAACGCCGTTGATCAAAGCAATCATAAAATCAGAATTCATGATGAGTGGCGCCGGCGAAATGTATCATTCGATGAGTCCTTGATCTCCCAAGTTCTCATGAACATTGTTGGCAATTCGCTGAAATATTCCGCCCCCGGTACTGATGTCGATATTACGTTTCGCGATCATGATGGTAATTTCGAGATGGAAGTCAAAGATTATGGTATCGGAATACCAAAGAAAGATTTAAATCGTTTGTTTGAAGCGTTTCATCGAGCAGATAATGTGGGCACAGTTCAGGGAACCGGTTTAGGAATGGCCATTGTTCATGAATACGTTTCTTTACACAGCGGTAAAATATCAGTTGACAGTGAGGAAGGTCAGGGTACAGTTGTTACTATTAACCTGCCTCAATAACATTAAACGGGATAGATTATGCAATACAGCATACTGGTCATTGAAGATGATGACACGATTCGCACCAACCTCATACAACTGTTGAGCTTTGAGGGCTATGTCGCCGAAGGCGCTACCAACGGAGATGAAGGATTACAATTGGCTGTTAAAAACCGACCGGATTTAATCATTTGCGATATCGCTATGCCAAAGATGGATGGCTTTCAAGTTCTTGAAGCACTGCGACAAGAACCGGACATCAGTGAAGTGCCCTTTCTCTTTTTGTCTGCTCGCTCCAGTAGACAGGACGTGCGCCACGGTATGACTCTCGGTGCCGATGATTACATAACGAAGCCATTCTCGGATTCAGAGATTCTGGATGCGGTCAACGTTCGCTTACGTAAGTATCATAAAGAAGACTTTGAAGAAGAATCAGGTGATCCGGAAGATCATGGGGGTACGCGCGTTATCGTCTTTAAAGACAATCAAATCGTACTTCGTTTTGTAGAACAAGCGATTGCCTTTTCGAATCCGGATGCGGAGATGGTCATGGTTTCGAACGTGAGTGATTTCGAAGCGCAAATCGCAGAGCACCGTTTTTCGATGGCCGTGATCGATGAGGGCGGACCCGAAAAGCCCGGACTAAGAGCAATTCAAAAACTTCGCGCGAATCCGACAACCCTAAACATGCCTGTGTTGGTTATTATCAGCGCCGACAAGCCTCAGCCCGTACACATGACACCCGGACTGAACATTCGCTGGTTCGTAAGCCGGCCGATCGATTTGGAAGTCCTTCAAAAGACTCTTATCGCAGCGTTTCAATCGCTCATCGAGCCTAGCATGGCAGTAAAAAAAAAACGCCGCGTCTCATCTACGCACTAGTGCAAGATCCGCAGTCCGTGCAGTCGGTGTTTAGCTTTTTGCAACCCCGATATAAAGTTGAGCAGTTCGAAACATGGGAGCAGTTGGAAGTCGCGAGTATGCAACAGCATCCGTGCATCTTCATGCACGATATCGAACCTCAAACCTACGAGTCACGAAACCTGCTTCAACTCTTTCTCGTGCACAATGTCCGTCTTGTGCACTTTCAAAGCGATGTCGCAACCGCACAGATAACTCCAACGCAAATCGTCATTAACAAGCAAGGTGCACTGTCGGACACGCTGAAAGCGCTCATGCGCATGGTGCTTGGCTATACCGGCTCGTTCGAGTACAATGCGATGGAGTTCCTCAAGGAAAATCTCATTGATGTGTATTGCGAGCTTCTTCGACGTCAGTTAAACGTGTCGGTCGTCAATGATCCCCCAACGAACATTATTACGCAGGACGATAGTGCTTCGTCGCAAAAAGAACTCAGCAATACGGTTCGCTTTGATGTTGTAGCAGACGGATTGCGTGTGTCATTCGCGTTGCGCGGACCGTTTGACGACATGAAACTACTCATTGAGCGTGCCATGAAGCGGGCAGATGGGGCCACAGATAACACCGATGTGGTGAGAAGTTGGAACAATGCAATGGAAGGAGTCTCAGACCAGCTCAAGCGTGTTCTAAACATGTACGGTATCCGGTGGGAGGCGTCTGAGGTGACAACTCGCATGTACATCGACCGACTCCATGACGACTATCACTGGTACATAACACGACCGGTCACGTTAGATCATCGCCATGGTTTCGTCGTCATTTTCGGAGTAAGCCTAAACGCACACGAATCGGCTGTGCCGGCGCAACACTAGGGTTAGCATAGAATCCCTATATCAAGACCCAGTGAATGTAATCGTTCGATGGACAAGTGGTGCGCCGAGAAAAGTGGTGTGCCCCCGAGAGGATTCGAACCTCCGACAACAAGTTTAGGAAACCTGTGTTCTATCCAGCTGAACTACGGGGACAGGTGCTTAATGTATCGAGCTGTTTTCCGGAAGAAACAATCTCTTGCCGCTGTTCCTGGGTAACTCACGGAAGAGCATGTCTGCTACCATGGTGTGAAGGCCTGCTTTGTCGAGTTGTGTAACGGACGACACCACACAACGCTCAACGAGCGACTCAATGTGATGTGCAGAAAGCATTCCTAGCGACTGCATCTGTATAAGCTCTCCCCAAGCCTCTGAACTAAACAAGTTGCGCTCTGCAGGATGCAGACTACGAAAACGTACTGAGCTGTGTGAACCGTCTTCATTGTGCAACTTCAAAGCAAGAGTGTGCTGCATGCTATCCACAAGCCAACTAACCGCAGTCGAAATCTCTGCCTCGGTGTAGCCAATACCAAGCAATGAACTAACGTCAAGATCCGCAACGTCCTTGGCATCACGGAGCTGACTAATCACGTGCTTCATGATCTCTAAGATACGTCCGCTATTTTGCTCCATACTTGCCATTAAAGCTTTTCTAAAATTTCGTTTTCCAAGCGATGCATATGCTCTCGCATCACATCGGTCGCATCGTCAAACCCCACCAAGTGTAGCACTCCGTGCACAACAAGTCGAAGTACTTCGTTGTTTGTTGATACACCATAGTGCTTCGCCTGTCGCACTGCTGTATCGCTACTAATGTAGATCTCACCATCGACACTCGAGTCGTCGAGAGGAAAGGTGATGACATCGGTAGCGTAATCGTGCTGCAAAAACTGCTTGTTGATTCGACGTATCGCGCGATCACTCACGAGAACGATGGAGACGCTCGCATCATAGACACGATGGGTCAGCAACGTCAACTCAATCGCTCTTTTTATCATGGAACGCGGGACGCGTTTCATGGCAGAATCATTGTTAATACTTAGATCCAATTCAACGGTCGGTTGACGTTTAGAACGCGTCTTCGTCGTTAACGCAGTATTTCTATTGCCGCTTGATGGAGTGATCCTGTTGCTTCGTGCAGGCATGTTAAACCACAACATGTTCTGTAAGAGAAAGCTGCATTGCCGCCATCAGGATGCTACTGTCAAGCTTGGCAAAATCCGCGTTGATAATGCTCTTGCGAATATTTGCAAACAAACTACAGGTGCTTTGCGCACCGACAACCAAGCTCGATAACTTGTCGCCCGCATGGGCAACAAACAACACCTCATCCGGTTCGACGAGAACAAAGGCGTTGCAGTCGTGTATCTCGAAATAGCCATGCTGAGTTTGAGCCGTGATCAACGAACCACGTTCATGCTCATCAAGACCGACATCGTTATGGATACTCAATGCTATCGGCGAGGCGCCATCCTTGCCAATTCTAAGCAACCACGAACCGGATTGCTCTGCAATTGTTGCATTCAATGTGCGAGCAATGCTTGCTATGTCGGTGTCGGAAAAGATGAATGCCATAGTCGTTCGAGTTCAACGGACCTACAATTCAGCAAAGTTACGAAAGAGCGATGCACTCCAGGTTGATTATTCGCCAATGATCTTGACGAGGACACGTTTGGGTCGTAAACCGTCAAATTCTCCGTAAAAAATCTGTTCCCAAGGTCCGAAATCCAATCGTCCGCGGGTCACCGCGACGACTACCTCGCGTCCCATGATTTGTCGTTTCAAATGTGCATCGGCGTTGTCTTCGAATCCGTTGTGACGATAGCGAGAGTGTGGCTTCTCGGGAGCTAAGCCTTCCAGCCACTCTTCAAAGTCTTTGTGCAATCCGGGCTCATCGTCATTGATAAATACTGATGCGCTGATATGCATGGCGTTGCAAAGCACCAACCCTTCTTGTATACCGCTCTCTTGAAGAGCCAGCTCAACTTGCTCGCTGATGTTGACAAAGGCACGACGCGCCGAGGTATGGAACAACAGCTCTTTGCGATAGCTTTTCATATATGGTCCCTTGCGTGGTACGCTTGAGTAAAAGTTTGGGTTTGTCTACTACGACTTTCGATTCCAATGGATCTGCTTTGTACACTATACCCGACCTGGTTCAGGCAGTACGATAGATGCAAAGACTTCGAAAGGGGAGGCAAAGCAAGAGTGCTCCTTTGCATCTGTGAATATGAGGCTTGCTGTAGAAGTTCATGAATGTGGGAACTAGGTTTTGTTCACGCTGGACCACAGCGTAACCCGGTGACGGTGTACTATGCTACGAGCTCGCCGAAGGCGAGCTCGTATAAAAGTTACCAAACCTGATTCGAGACGGCGAAGATTATTCCGCGTTTGAGTCGGTGGTTCCTCCGGAACTCTTTACTGCTTTCTTGACAGCTTTCTTGACTGCTTTCTTTGCACTTGCTTTCTTAACGGCAGTTTTCTTAGCTACGGTTTTCTTTGCTGCCTTTTTCGCTGTTGCCTTCTTCGCGGCTTTTTTTACAGGCGTTGAATCTTTCTTTGCGGAAGAAGGATCTTGAGATGCAATCTGTAAGCAATCTTCGAGACTCAAGGCAGTCGGGTCCGTACCTTTTGGCAGACGATAATTGTTTTTACCAATGGCAAGGAAGGGTCCCCAACGACCTTTCAGAATCTTAACCTCATCGTTGTCGGCAAATGTTTTGATCGTTCTCGCAGCGTCTTTCTCACGCTTAATATGGACAAGTTCGATAGCGCGTGCTTGATCGATACTGTAGGGATCATCTTCTTTTGCCAAGGAGGCGAAGAGTGAGCCTAGCTGCACGTAAGGTCCAAATCGACCAATCGCGACTTTAAGCGGAAGACCTTCATATTCACCCACGATACGAGGCATTTTAAAACAATCCAATGCTTCGTTCAGAGAGATTGTCTCGAGCGACAGTCCCGCCCGAATGTTTGCGTACTTCTTGTCTTCATCGGTGTTCTCGCCGATTTGCACATAGGCACCGTAACGACCCATGCGCGCCCAAATATTGCGTCCACTTTGCGGATCCACACCCAGCAGGCGTTCGCCGGTTTGACGATTGGCACCTTCCATGGTTTTTGTTACCACCTCATGGAATGGTGCGTAGAAATCCGCGAGCATACGATTCCACTGCATCTCACCGCGTGCGATCTCGTCGAACTTCTCTTCAACATTTGCGGTAAACTTGTAGTCCATGATTTGATCAAAGTGCTGCATAAGAAAGTCAGTCACGATGACACCGATATCGGTAGGAAAGAGCTTTGCTTTTTCGGAGGCATAGGTTTCGTTTTTGACTTCGCGACTGAGTGCATTGGAGACCAGACTTAGAATGATCATTTCGCGAATCTTGCCTTCACGATCTTCTTTGACAACGTATCCACGTCGTTGAATAGTTGAGATGGTGGGAGCATAGGTTGAGGGACGCCCGATACCAAGCTCTTCTAAGCGCTTCACAAGCGTCGCCTCGGTGTAGCGAGCCGGTGGACGTGTGAATTTCTGCGTTGCAGTCATGACCTTCAAAGGCAGTTGTTGACCAATGCTTAATGGTGGAAGCATCTTTGAATCTTCCGATTCAGCATCGTCGTCCGTCGACTCCATGTAGACTTTTAAAAAACCATCGAATTTGAGAACCTCACCGCTCGCGTTCAGCTTTTCAGGAGTCGTGGATATGTCGATAGTTACCGTGGTTTTTTCAAGCTGTGCTTCACTCATTTGTGAGGCAATGGCACGCTTCCAGATCAAGTCATACAGACGACGTTGACCGCTGTCCCCGTCAATCTCCGTTAAGCTGAAGTCGGTAGGACGTATAGCTTCGTGCGCCTCTTGTGCATTGAAGGACTTTGTCGTGAACTGTCGCGTTGTTGAATACTGTGAACCAAACATGCTCTCAATGTTCCGCTTGGCGCCATCAAGTGCTTCGGCACTTAAGTTGACCGAGTCGGTACGCATGTAGGTAATGTATCCTGCTTCATAGAGCTTTTGAGCCACCGTCATCGTCTGAACAATCGAGAAGCCTAGCTTGCGCGATGCTTCCTGCTGTAACGTACTTGTCGTGAAGGGGGCACTTGGCGATTTCTTGGCAGGCTTGGTCTCGATGCTCGCAATACTGAAATCGGCATTGACACAGCGTTCTAAGAACGCCTGTGCGTTGGCTTCAGTATCAATGCGCTTGGGAAGCTCAGATTGAAGCGTTTTGCCACTGCCGGCATCAAAGTCTGCAGCAACTTTGTAGTTGGACTGCGAGTCAAATGCTCGTATTTCCTTTTCTCTCTCGACAATCAGACGTACTGCAACCGATTGTACACGACCTGCAGAGAGCGAGGGCTTGATCTTACGCCAAAGAATAGGGGAGACTTCGTATCCCACGAGGCGGTCCAATACTCTTCGAGCTTGCTGTGCATCAACGAGGTGCTCATCGATAGTACGCGGATTCTGAATTGCTTTGAGAATCGCTGTTTTTGTGATCTCATTAAAAACGATGCGTTTCGTGTTCTCTCTATTGAGCTTCAATGCCTCAAAAAGGTGCCAGGAAATCGCTTCACCTTCACGGTCTTCGTCGCTTGCCAACCAGACCATTTCGGCATCTTTTGCAAGTTTTCGTAAGTCGTTGACGATTCGCTCTTTTTCGGAAGAAACTTCGTAATGAGGAAGGAATCCGTTTTCAATGTCAATGGCACCGTCGCCTTTGATTAAGTCACGAATATGGCCCTGACACGAACGGACGATGAAATCCTTGCCTAGGTACTTTTCTATGGTCTTCGCTTTTGCCGGAGACTCAACTATAACCAAGTTTTTCAATAGCTTACCTTAATGTATATCGTAGTGTACGTCCGGTTCGGTGTGTAGACCACCTCTATTCGGAGTTGTTAACCGGAGCTGTATGCCTACAGCTCAATCCTTGTGCCATCTCACTGCATATCTGCCAGGAGCGGGTTGGCCTTGCGTTGTGCGTTATGTGCGCATTCAGCAGGGTTCGCGCATCGTGCAAAAATCTGTAGAGAATGCTCCTCAGAGCGAAAACCAAAGCTTTTTGCAATTTTTTGCTGCATTTCCTCAATCTCAACGGCATTGAACTCGGTGATATGTCCGCAGTCACGACAAATCAAATGATCGTGGTGCGGCATGCGGCTCGCAAGTTCATAAGTCGCGGAGTCACCTTGAAAACGGTGCTTGACGAGGATTGTGCAACGAGTTAAGAGATCTAGGGTGGAATAAATAGTTGCCCTAGAGACTTTGTCACCCAGATTGTTCATGTGCATGTACAACTCATCGGCGCTGAAATGACGGTCCAAAACCGCAATGCGTTCCAGAACACGATAACGTTCCTGGGTGTTCCGATACATTTTCACCTTCAAAAAGTCCGTAAACTGCTGTTTCAGCAATTCTAGGTCAATTTTGGAGGATTGAGGTTCTTTGAGCTTCATATGACGGATGAATGTGCAGACACATTTCGTGCGAATATACAACGAGGCGCATCACTAGCGGGGGCAGAGCAAATAATCACTACGGACGAAACTGGACATCTATTCGGTTCGGAAGAGCTTTTTATGGACGTGGTGGCAGTCTGTGGCACAGACCCTAAATTTGCACGCTATTCACCTTTACGACGACCACATGGACCACACTCAACAGATAAACGACCAGATAAAGGCGGCAATGCTCGGCGGAGACAAGCTCCGTCTGGAGACATTGCGTTCCCTTCGCGCAGGAATCATTGAATTCGAAAAGAGTGGTAGCGGTAAAGCGCTGGATGCTGAGAACTTTATGAAGATTGTTTCTTCAAACGTAAAGAAACGCAAAGACGCTATCGAGCAATTCAAGCAAGCCGGTCGAACTGAGCTCATGAACAAAGAGCAGGCGGAACTCGATATTCTCATGGAGTTTATGCCTCAACAACTCAGTGAAGAAGAGGTGCGAGCAACCGTTCAGCGAATTGCCGCTGACATTGGTGCTGCGGGCACGTTAGACTTCAAGACCTTGATGCCGGCTGTTATGAAAGAGCTCAAGGGTAAAGCCGATGGAGCGCTGATCCAGGCTGCAGTGAAGGCGCAAGTAGCGTAAACTCTTGTAGCTGCACTTGAACGTGCTGTACATGAGCGAGAAGAATGACATGGACTCTAGAATTCAAGAGTGCAGGCAAGGTGACGCTTACACCTGAAAATCTTCATCTTTAAGCAAATTGTATCGCACCAAATTCGTCTAAGTTCATAGGGTTCTCATAACGAAGCCGAAGTCTCCCGGTTGCGGCAGACTCACGCGAAGTTTTTTTTGTCACCACTGTTGTTGCCGATGGAATACGGTTTGTCGCTGTTTCACAGCGCTTTGAAAGCTATAGCCGGAAATACGTCGTTCATGTTTTGGAATAGCTTTCTAGCCTTGGTTCCACTGACGCTTGCGTTGCTGTTGTACACTCGCTACTATCGTGCTGCAGCTGCAAGCGCAGCACTTTGTATTGTCCTCTTCATTGTCAAATGGCAAGCAGCGAGTAGTCACTTAGTCATACTCTACCAAGCCATGCCGACAATGCATGTTGTAGTCTTGGGTCTATGTATGACCCTATTGGCGATTCTGGCTCTGCTCCCTCGTTATCGGCAGGATACCGTATTGGCAGTGGGCACTGCGTCCTTTCTCCTGTTCTTGCCAAACGCACCGTATGTGTTGACTGACCTGGTGCATCTCGCTGAAGCTATTCGCGCAATACCACACACTGTAGCATTGCTGATCGTTGCGCTACCCTTGTACATCGTGTTTATGGTCGTGGGCTTCAGTTCGTACGTGATATCGTTGAGTGTATTTAGCGCTCACGTCGAGTCTTCATTTCCGCGCGTGCCACGCAGATCCATTGAGATTGCTATTCACGCTCTGAGCGCATTTGGGGTGTACTTGGGACGCTTTGTGCGACTCAATTCGTGGGATGTGGCAACGCAGCCAATGTCTGTCGTAAAAAACAGTGTTGGAGTTGTGCAGTCGGCAGAGGCTGTGATTCTCATCGCCCTGAGTTTTGTAGCCACCTGGCTACTTTTCGAGGCTTGGCGCGTTGTCCTACGAGCCTTTTTCCGGTACGTACAACGACGGTTTCTTGTGGTTTCAATGTTTTTCCGCACCTATCAAAAGAGTGAGTTATGAGTTTGGCGCAGAGCCGCTATGGTGATATCGAGTTTGAAGAATTGCAACGTCTCTCTTTAGAGGAGATTGAATTCCCGCGCGTTCTTGAATTAGTCGCCGCTCACGCGATGTCCGAACGTGGTCGTGAACGAATTCTGGCTTTGTCACCAATGATGGACGGTGAGGAGCTTGGTCTGGAACACGCTCGCGTGGATGAGATGTTGAGTTTGGTGCAGCACGTTGACGAAGTGCCACTTGAACGAGTCGAAGACATCAGTCCGCTTCTGCAGAAGTCACGGGTGAACGGTGCATACCTGCTGGCCCCTCAGCTGCTGGATGTTTGTGATGTCGTACAAAGTGCACGACGTATTCGTACCTATCTATCAGCCCGCAGCACTGAGGTTCCGCACCTGCATGCGTTGTGTTCGGGGATCTCTGAGTATCGCATGTTGGAGAAGCACATCAACGACGCGGTAGACCGAGGCGGAGCAGTTCGAGACAACGCCACGCGCGAATTGCAGAACATCCGACATGAAATTTTTCAGACCTCAGCGCGCTTACGATCGCGTCTCAATAAAATCGTGTCGAAAATGAGCGATGAAGAGCTCCTTCAAGACGAGTATTTGACGCAAAGAGATGGACGATTCGTAATCCCACTTAAAACCTCAAGCAAGAGAGCCATTCCTGGTATCATTCACGGAGTTTCGGCTAGCGGTTCCACTGTGTTTATGGAGCCTGCGGAGGTCTTCGAAATGAACAATGAGTTGTCGCTTCTGTTCAATGAGGAGCAACGCGAGATTGTGCGCATCCTCACGACCTTGACAGCTGAGATAGGCGCAGTAGCCGATGATCTTGAACTCATGGTGTCGGTGCTTGAACATTTGGATTCCCTCCACGCAAAAGCATCCTATGCGTCATCGGCAGGAGGAATTCGACCACGTATAGTTGAAGAACATGAGTGTGAATTGCACAAAGTCTTTCACCCGATCCTTTTGCACTCGAATGGCCGAGAGCGCGTTGTTCCTCTAAGCATACGTTTCGACGAGCGTCAACGTGGACATCTTATCAGCGGACCAAATGCAGGCGGTAAATCCGTGGCGTTGAAGTCGATTGGACTCAATATCGCAATGGCACTGTCCGGTATCTTTCCGCTTGGCGATTGTTTGTGTAGTCCGCGTCACATCTTGGTAGCCATTGGCGACCACCAGAGTATCGAGTCCAATCTCTCTACGTTCTCATCGCAGATATTAAGGCTGCGACAAATTCTCTCGCACAGTGCCTATGATTCGCTCATTCTTGTGGACGAGATTTGTTCCGGTACCGATCCGACGGAAGGAAGTGCCTTGGCAGCAGGCATTCTCGATTCTTTTATTGAGCAGCGTGCTTTCTTTGTCGTGACGACGCACCAATCTTCTCTCAAAAGCTATGCTCTCAGTCACCAGCACATCGCAAATGCATCACTCGAGTTTGACCTTGACAAGCTGGTGCCAACCTATGCCTTCCTAAATGGAGTGCCCGGGAATTCCTATGCTTTCGAACTCGCTAACTCCGTGAACTTACCGCACACCGTGCTGGAGCGTGCCAAAAGTTATCTCGGCGATCGTCACGGCGAGCTTGAACAGAGCATCATTGCATTGCAACGCTACAAACAAGAAGCTGAAGACCTCCGACGAAAGACTTATATCGAGCTTTCGGAAGCAGAGAAGAAGAGAAAAGAGTACGAGGCAAAGTTTAGTGATTTCAAGGCTAAATATCAGAAACTCATGATTGCTGCTCAACAAGAAGCATCGGAAGTTTTGCGCACGGCAAAGTCAACTGTTGAAAAGGCACTGCGAGAGGCGCGCGAGCAACAGCGAAGCCCAAAAGAAATTCACTCGGACCTCGAAAAACTCCGCTCGGAGATAGCCCATAATGTCGAACATTTACTGCCTCGCGACCGCAATCAGCACGGGCAGAAGTTTAGCGCCGGTGACCATGTCAGCATGCGAAACTCTGAGCAGCGAGGAGTTATCCAAGTGATAGAAGATCATAAAGCGGTTGTTGAGTTCAACGGTATCACCTTCCGTGTCGACCTAGACGAACTCAAACGCACCGCGGCCCCCGCAGAGAAACAACGAAGAAGTGCATCCGCTGCGCCGCTTAAACTCGATGCTTCCATGACTGCCGATGTGCGCGGTATGCGCGCGGGTGAAGCAATCATGAATGTTGACACAGCCCTTAACAACGCTCTCTTGGCAAACTTGCCGTACCTTAACATCATTCATGGCAAAGGTACAGGAGCGTTGCGCCAAGCAATCCATGAGTTTCTAAAAGAGCAACACCACATCAAGAGTTTTCGTCTGGGAGAACTTGGTGAAGGGGATGCCGGGGTCACCATTGTCGAGCTCACATAAAGAGAGTGAACCACGCCTTCTGTAACGAAGTTCATCCGTTATCATCTCCCACATCACTCTCTCGCGCCGGACCGGACCTGATCATCCGCGTCCATCCTGTCACATCCCACCGCAAATCTAACGCTTGTTAGAGACGCTCTGACAATTGTGCGGAGTTTCCCGGCTTTCAATAGAGGGCGGACAAATTATTAATGTTCGGCCAATGACATTGCTATGTCGCAACAAATCAATGTGTTAGACGCCTGGAACAAATTCATTCCATGACAGTATAAGTACCCTGAAACTAGAAAACTTGAAACGTACTTTGAGTTTCCTTGTTAATTTTGTCTCTATATCCATTTTTCGAAAGTCGGGCGACTGCGAATTAAGGACATGTACGACTGAAGAGAATTATGTTTTTTTATTCACATATACAGGGTCAAATATGAAGATTTTGAAACTATTGGTAGTGTTATGCTGCTTCAGCCTAACAATGGTAGCCCAGAATGTCGGAACCATGGGACTTGGTGTCGGCGTTGGAGCGTCCTATACTGTGAGCGAAACACGCAACCGTGCAATTTCACCGGGCTTCGGTGGCATGTTGTGGTACAGCTTGAATCCGTCCATGGGCCTCGAGCTGAACTTCGAAAACGGTACATCAAAAAGCAGTGACGACAAGAGCGTGAGCGGTCAATCAAACTGGGATGACAGTTATAACTTCTACTCAACCGGCTTCAACGCGATCAGTCTTCGTCTCCGTTATTTTTTTAACGAGAACAAAGGAAACTTCCGTCCCTATGGTTTCTTGGGACTTGGGGCGGTCATGTATAAAAACAATTACTTCGATTCCACCAGCATTGCGCCGAGTAAGGCTTTTGGTGATGGTGTTCAAAGTTATTCCGGAACGGATCTCTATGTTCCTTTGGGCGTCGGCGCATACATGCCAATCAATTCACAGCTCGGATTGGATCTCAATCTTGGTTGGAACGCAACCTTTGGAGACAATTTGAATCCGGCACTTGATGACAAGAAGGATGTGTACTGGAACGGTCGCTTGAGCCTTGTCTATAACTTTAAGGATGAGAATCCGGATAGCGACAACGATGGCTTGACGGATGCTGAAGAAGTACGCATAGGAACGGATCCGAACAATCCCGATACAGATGGAGACGGATTGCTCGATGGTGTTGAAGTGAACAAGTACACTTCAAATCCAAAGAACCCGGACACCGACGGTGATGGTCTAAAGGATGGAGAAGAAGTCAACAACTATAAGACAGAACCGACGAACAAAGACACCGATGGCGATGGTTTGACAGACGGTGACGAAGTTCTCAAGCACAAGACAGATCCGAACAAGAAGGACACCGATGGTGAAGGTCTGAACGACGGTGATGAAGTCCTCAAGTACAGTACAAATCCCTTGAAAGTCGACACCGACGGTGATACTCTCAACGACAGCGAAGAAGTGAGCAAGTACTCAACAAACCCGACGAAAATCGATACAGATGGCGATGGTTTGAATGACGGTGAGGAAGTAAACAAGTACAAGACCAACCCCACAAACGTCGACACCGACAACGATCGCCTCAATGACGGAGATGAAGTGTTGAAGTACAAGTCAAATCCTCTGGATCCGGACACAGACAAGGGTGGCGTTAAGGATGGTATTGAAGTTCTCGATAATCACACAAATCTTCTTGATGCCAAGGACGATGTAAAGGCTGTTCAACCGAAGCTTGATAATCTGGAAGTTGGAAAGACCCTCAGTTTGCAAGGCATTCAGTTTGAAGTCAACAAGTCTGTTATCAAACCGGAATCTGAGCCCATCTTGAACGAAGCTCTCGAGTACCTTCGTACATACTCAACACAAAATGTCGAAATCGGCGGACACACCGATAGTGATGGTCGTCACGACAAGAACATGAAGTTGTCACAAGACCGTGCAGACGCTGTTAAAACATGGTTGGTTGCACACGGTATCGATGGCGCACGCATGACAACTAAGGGTTATGGTCCTGACGTACCGGTCGCTCCGAATGACAATGCCGAGAATAAGTCAAAGAATCGTCGCATTGAGTTCAAGCGAACCAAGTAAGCTTGACTCTCCGCATAGACCGAGCCCGGTGCACCAAGGATCATCCTTAGTGCAAATGTTACGCAAAGGTTTATGCTTGCCGGTTGTATCGTAGGTCGCCACGCTGCTGTGGCGACCTTTTTTATTTCGTTTGAGTGCAGCGCTCGAGCATAGTCGAGTCATGAAAAAGACTGCAAATCCGGGTGCCACCTGCATGAAGTAGGAGAGTAGCGTCCTGAAATCAAGAGGATCAGGGACATCGAGCGATCATCTTTCCGGGACCTTGTTTGACTATGCCACGACACTCTAGCGCGAGCAAGGTCACCAAGAGCTCACTCATCGGGCAATGCAAGTCGGCGACTAGTTGATCTAAATGTTGAGCGCCATTCTCCAAACTGACGTATATGCCTTGCTCCAAATCAGACCGAAACTCCGGAAGGACTCTTTGCACTCTATCTTGTGAGTGCATTCCTAGCTCAGTCAGAAGCTGACTTCCGGACAACAGCGGGCGCGCCAGCGCACGCATAATCAAAGTGTTAGTTCCGAGACTTCGCTCACTCAAGATAGAACCCGGTACGGCATAGAGTAGCCGTCCTTGCTCGCGCGCAAACTCAGCGGTGATTAAAGAGCCGCCGCGCTCTGCGCTCTCAACGACGATCACCGCTTCCGCTATTCCGCTAATGATACGATCGCGTTGAGGAAAGAACGGTGGAATAGCCCTCGTTCCACAGCGATATTCAGAGATCAGACTCCCACCGCAATCGACGATGTGTTCTGCCAGACGTCGTGAGGACTCAGGTCCGGCCACGTCGGTACCGCTCGGCAGCACTGCCGAGGTGCCTGCAGTACATCGCATTGAAGCCTCATGTGCTACGGTGTCGATGCCCGCAGCCAATCCGCTAACAACGTGTATACCGGCATCTGCGCATTCACGGGCGATTTGTTCTGCCACCTGGCGTCCATATTGAGTGCAATGCCTGGTTCCAACAATGGCGATGCTTCGCTGATCTGTTCGAAACGTTCCGCGAATCCAGAGCAATGCGGGAGGGTATGCAATTGCGCTGAGCAAGCTAGGGTACTCTGAATCCCAGATACTCACTACTCGAGTTCCGGATTTTTCGCAAAGGGCGAGCTGATGTTCTGCAGCGCGGGATAGTCTTTCCTTTAAGGGCGGGGAGAAGAGATCTCGCTGAATGAGGCGACGAAAGGAGGGCAGGGAGGCGTGCTCTAAGCATTCCTCCAGACTGCTATATCGCTCAACCAATTGTCGGACTACGACAGAATTTATGCCACGCACATGGCTGAGAGCCAAGATGTCACCAGTTGTCCACGAATCACAATAAGCCATGCTACAAGACTCTCTTGCTTCAAAAAGGGTGTGCAAAAAGTCGAGTGAGCGGCTTGAAAGCCCTGTTTACAGATCCGGTTGCAATATCGCAGCAGCGTATGATCCGGAGGAGTGTGAGTTATGCACAGTCTTTAGCCAACCGGGGCAAGGGCAGCGAGGCGCTCCGCTGCAAGTGCGAGAGTTGCGTCGCGTTTACAAAAAGTCAAACGAACGAAATGACGTCCGCGATCTTCATGCACATAGAATTTTTGCGACGGAATCACGGCAACTCCGATGTCACGAATCCACTTTTTACTAAGCTCTACGCCATCTCCTTGATGCAAGGCGGAGACGTCTACCGTTATGAAATAGGAACCTTCGGGTATGCTATATCTCAATCCGGCGGTATCGAGTGCTTTCATGAGAAAGCTTCGACGTCTCGTGTAGTCGTCGCGCAATTGGTGGAAATACGCATCGTCGCTGTCGAGAGCATATGCAATTGCATGATGGAAAGGTGTTGCGCCCGCGAACACTGTGAATTGATGTACGCGACGTATCGCCAGGATGAGGTCTGCTGAACCCAGTGCCCAACCGCATTTCCAGCCGGTTGACGAAAATGTCTTTCCGCCGCTCGATATCGTGATGCAACGTTCGCCCATTCCGCTAAAAGTCGCTAATCGAAGATGCCGATGAGGCTCGAAGACGATGTGTTCATAGACTTCATCGCAGATGGCCACCACGTCATACTCGCAGCATAGATCACGGATTAGACTCAGTTCCTCTTCGTTGAAGACCGTTCCGCAGGGGTTGTGGGGAGTGTTGACAAAGATGACTTTCGTTTTAGGGGTGAAAGCCGCGCGAAGTTCATCAGGGGTAAATCGAAAGTCGGGGGCATGTAAGGTAACCGCTTTTACAACACCACCGGCCATTCTAATATTGGGTAGATACACGTCGAAGGCCGGTTCGAAGACAATCACCTCATCGCCCTCTTCGACTAAAGCGAAGACTGCACACCAAAGGGCTTCACTTGCACCACTCGTCACGCAAACCTGAGTATCAGGGTCGAGATCTTGGTCATAGAAACGTTTTGCGTGGCGCACCACTGCGTCTCTCAAAACAGGTTCTCCGTGAGACACAGCATATTGATTGTGTCCATCGTCAATGGCTTGCTTGGCCGCACGCTTGACGTGCTCCGGTGTGTCGAAGTCCGGAAAGCCTTGTCCCAGATTGACGGCATTATACTCCCTGGCAAGAGCAGTGATCTCAGAGAAAATTGAGGTTCCAAATGAAGCAATACGTGCAATCATATCGAGCTTGAGTAGTGTGACCCTTAGGTGCGGCAATATACACTGAAGTATCAGCCTTAGGGCTGTCTCGACCAATCCGTTGTCAGGCTCATTCAGAGCAGCTGTGACACTCTCAACACTGCGGACAGGGAACGAATTTGTTTCACGATGGTCCGGCATTGAACATGTGCGTGCGGATTTTAATCTTCGGTCAGCGGTACCGGTTACGCATTCTCACCTCAAGGGGAAACACTAGCAGAGGAGTAGAACTTGTCCGACCGAGATCCGGCAAAGGGTACTAGCAGCGACTTTAGGCACCTGTTGATAACTCGTTGTCCAACCAAGGTGTAAATTTGAACCCGAAGCGCCCGATACACCTTTAGCGTTAAGCGCAGTCAAACTGATCGTACATCTTCATGGAATGCCGTTCCGCGTGTGGGGCATGTTGTATAGCCCCGTCGATCACCAGTCCACTCCCGGGGATGCCACAGGGCAAGCCTGCAGGTGTGCCTTGTGTGCATTTGGACGCGGAATTGAAGTGCCTGTTGTTTGGCAAAGCTGAACGACCGGCATTCTGCTCGGGCTTGGAACCACAAACCGCGATGTGTGGTGATAGTCGTGAGGAGGCTCTCGCGTATTTGTTTCAACTGGAAGTATTGACACAGCCTTCGGCCACACATCCAATCGATGGGAGCATTGGCTAATGTTACGGTACCTTTTCGTAGACTTTAACTCGTACTTCGCTTCAGTTGAGCAACAGCTCAATCCGGATCTGCGCGGACGTCCCATCGCTGTCGTTCCCATGGAGGTTGACACGACCTTTGTCATTGCCGCGAGTTATGAAGCGAAGAAGTTTGGAGTAAAAACCGGCGTAAAAGTTGGCGATGCCAAGAGAATGTGTCCGGGTTTGATTCTTGTGCGAGGACGGCACACCGAGTACATTAACTACCACAACCAGCTGGTCGAAGCGGTCGAGTCCTGCATACACGTGGAGCAAGTGATGTCGATCGACGAAATGTACTGTGAGCTGAGTCGTTCTCAGCGAAGTCCGGAAAAAGCGATCGAGCTCGCCAATCACATTAAAGATACGATCTACCGCACGGTGGGTAGTGAGTTGCGGTGTTCGATTGGTATCGCTCCCAACGTCTTTCTGGCAAAGACCGCAACCGACATGCAGAAGCCGGATGGCTTGGTCATTCTCGACAAAGAGGACGTGCCCGCAAAACTTTTCGAGAAGCAGATGGAACTACGTGATTTGTGTGGCATTGGGGCGAAGATGTTTCTTCGATTGCAGAAAAATGGGATCTACACTCTACGTGATCTTTACGACGCAAAGCAAGAGCGACTGCGAAAAGTGTGGGGCGGCATAGAGGGAGACCGCATGTATGCAAAGATCAGGGGTGAGCATATACGAAGTTCCGAGACACACAAAAGCGTGGTTGGACACAGTCACGTATTGTCACCGGATTTTCGAAGTCATGACGGAGCATACTCTGTGCTTCAAAAGCTGGTCCAAAAAGCAGCTACACGCTTACGCAGTTACCACTACTTAGCCGGTGCTTTGTACATCAAGGTGAAGTATCTAGGGGCTGACAGTTGGGTTTCCATGCTGAGTGTTCAGCCCACAAGTGACTCACGCTTGTTCGTGAATGCCTTGTCACAGATGTGGGAACAGAATGACCACCGCAATGACAAACCCTTCAAGGTGGCTGTCTCGCTTTTTAATCTGGTGGAAGAGAAGGGAGCGACATTACCCTTGTTTAGCGAGTTTGAAGAGAATACGGAGTTAAACAAGGCTATGGACAAAATAAACTCGAAGTATGGCCGTAGTTCTGTGTACTTCGCGGCTGCGCACGGTGCAGTAAGCCAAGGTGCAGCTCCGATGCGTATTGCCTTTCATCACATTCCCGATGCGCAGCTGGAAGATGACGTCAAGAAGACAACGCGATCACGCACGAAAACAGAAAAGCCTACAATGCCGGAAAAGAAGCCCTTTAGATTGTAAGGGTCCTGTAGTCAAGTGGCTGTTTGGCTGATTTTTACACAACTGCTTGCCAGAAAAAAAATATTACGTAATCTCGTAGCGTCATCGTACGTCTTAAGCATCGTGCGGTGCACTCGCTAAATACTCATCTAGCCTTATGAACCAGTTTCTTGTAGAGTTCGATCTTCCAGATTCGTTTACCGAGCGATTCATCTCGTTGATTCCGCAGCAGCGGGTCAAAGTGAATCAGCTCATGCGATCCGGCAAGCTCACGAATTATGCATTGTCGATGGATCGCCTGAAACTGTGGGTCTTCTTTGTTGCTGAGTCTGAGCAAGAAGTTATGGACCTCATTAATGAGTTTCCGCTGATCGATATGATGCGCCCCACAATCTTTCCTTTGATGTTCCACGAGAACGTGAGTTTTCAGTTTCCGGTGATGTCGCTGAACTAATTATGACTTCAGACTCACTGCGAATCGTTAAAGCGGAATCGGTGGAAGTTGCGCCGGGCTTCAGCGTCTATCGTGCCATGCCCTTGCGTGGATTTCGCGGTCTTGATCCATTCATCCTCTTAGATCATTTTGGTCCTTTACGAGTCCAGCCGGATACACTTCATGGCGTGCCTGCACATCCTCACAGAGGCTTTGTTGCCGTCACGTACATGCTAAGCGGTCGCATGCACCATAAAGATTCCTTGGGTAATGATATCATGGTGTGTGACGGTGATGTTAACTGGATTAGTGCTGCGTACGGTCTGCAGCACAGCGAAGATCCGGAGCCTGAGTTTGTTGACGGCGTGGCAGAACTCCATGGTTTTCAGATATGGGTGAATCTGCCTGCTAAGCACAAACTTTCGCAACCTCTGGTACAACACAGTAGCTCTTCGGATTTGCCGATTGTGGAAACAGAACATTCGCGTCTCAAAGTTCTTGCCGGTCGCTATGCGGACCTTCAATCTCCGATTCGAACACTTAGTCCGGTACAGCTCATGCACCTGAGTCTGGACAGCGGCGCTGAATTCAGTCTGGAACACACGGAAGGATTCGAATACGGCATATACCTTGCCCAAGGCTCTTGCCGCATTGGCGAGCATGGTGAGCACGTAGGAGAACGAGAACTGGTCAGTCTTCCGAATACAGCAAACACGACACACATTGTTCATTCGTCAGAAAGAGCAGCCGAACTTATCATCATGGGTGGACAAGCACTGAACGAAAAGGTCTTTGCTCACGGTCCCTTCGTCATGAATAGTTTTGAGGAGATTCAGGATGCCATTCGAGATTACGAGCGTGGTGAAATGGGTTTCCTCTGAGAGGGATGTAGCTAACGAACATCGTCCTTGAAGCTTGACACGGTACAGTTGAAGGTGCAAGGAGACCATTCTCGATAGTCGATTGTCGCAAGACTCCGCGTTTCGTTGGAGGATTTCTTTGCCTCAGCCCTCCTTGTGCTCAAGATCGCTTTTTTCACACCGAAATATTCTAATTCATGCACACCAACGACTACGATACCATGTACCGATTTGACGAAAAACCGGAAAATGAAGCTGCAGAACCAAAAGAGGAAAAGGCTGCGCCCTTAATGATCGGGAAGAAACTCCTTGAACAACGAAAAATATTCCTCTGGGGCCAGGTTGACGATGCTTCTGCGCGACACGTCATTGATCGCCTCATGTACCTTGAGTTGTCCGATCCGGGCAAAGAAATTACCTTCTACATCAACTCTCCCGGGGGATATGTTACCTCAGGTATGGCGATGTACGACGTTATGAAAAGTTTGAGCTCTCCCATTTCAACCGTCTGCATGGGTCTTGCGGCTTCTATGGGGTCTATTCTTTTGAGTGCGGGAACCAAAGGACGTCGATTTATTTTTCCGCACGGCAAAGTGATGATCCATCAGCCAAGCGGGGGAGCGCAGGGAAGCAGCACCGATATCGAGATACAAATGCGCGAAATCTTGAAGACAAAGGAGATTGGAGCTCGTATTCTCGCTGAAAATTGCGGTCAGTCACTGGATCGAGTTCTCAAGGACTTTGAGCGCGACTATTGGATGGATTCGAAGGAAAGCGTTGAATACGGTATCGTTGACGGTGTCATGAACACCTTCGCCTAAGTGAACGCGCAGATTGGACAGGGGAAGGGTGGGCTCGATTTGCCGCGTCAGCAGCCTTAGACCGACTCAGCGCATTCGACAGGCTCATATTCGTTGAATTTGACGATATAAAGCCCCCGGAAACACGACGAAGTGGTTTCGGGGGTTTTGTTTTGCGTCGGATGTTCGAAAGACTAGCATTCAATTGTGCGATATGCTGCTTTTTGGGTATTTATAAGACATTAAGGCAGCTAGGGGATAAATTTTCGTTGTTGAATTCATTGTGCCTTCCTATCTTTGTAATCCGGTCATACTAAACAACCTATAGCGCATATGGCTAAGCAGCAAACATTTCAGGACAAGCTCAAGAAATCGAAAGCAGACACCCGCGTTAACGTTCGCGTCATCAAGGCGTATCGTGGCGACAAAGGAACTGTAAAGTTTATGGAGCGTTTTGTCCGCGTAGAAGATGCCAATGCAATTGAAAAAATTGACATTAGCCGCTAAAACCACGAACACATTTTCGAAGCACATAAAACATGAAAAAAGGTATTCATCCATCGTACAAAGAAGTAACTGTTGTCATGACAGACGGTTCCTCCTTTGTTACACGCTCCTGTTTCAAGGGTGAGAAGATGGTCTTGGAAATTGATTCCAAGTCACACCCCTTCTTTACCGGCAAGCAAATGCTTGTTGACACGGCAGGTCGTGTAGATCGATTTAAGAAGCGCGCTGAGCGTTCAAAAGCTATTAAAGAAAAAGGAGAAGCACGATAATGGCAATGCAAAAGAACACTAACGATATTCTGCAGCCGCCGATGGCAGCAGCGTCATCACCCTTCCGTAATCGTCAGCAAGTCGTGCGTCGCAAGACCAGCCCGATGAAGGAATCTCGTATTGTTGATTATCTCGATCACAAGTTCCTTTCGCGCTTCATCAATGACCAAGGTAAGATTTTGCCACGTCGTATTACCGGCTTGACAGCATTTCAACAGCGCGAAATTTCTCGCGCGGTGAAGTACGCTCGTCACCTAGCTCTCATTCCGTTCGTTGCTCAAGACACGAAGTAAGGAAAATCCGAAAATCCGATTGTCATGTAGACTTTTTCGTCAACACAGTTAAGGGCTCGCGACCGGATATCGAATCTTTAAGCGTAGGCCGCCCCGATGAGGGCGGTCTTTTTTTGTTTATACGGTAGCCACTCTCGCCTCTCAGAATTCCTGTTCCCTTAAGCAATGTATTCCTTGTGATGTTCAGCGACTTCACTTCGGCGCTTCACAAATAGACCGGAGAGACTCTCCGATACCATTCGGAGATACTATAACGTGGATCCAATGTCTTTCACCCTGCACTCTCGATCATTACCGCAATTCGAATGAATGATATCAAGTCTCGACATTAGACCCGGGCGGCTTTGCAGTAGCTACTAGTATTGGAGGAAGCGGGATTGGAAGAGATCTTAAGGGAAGCGAGCAACTGCTTAGCATTCTGAGACCTACATTTCAACCGAGCACAAATGTCGTAGAGTCGTCTTCTCGCTTCAAGGAGAGCGGCATGTACGGCCGGATAGTGATTCGCTAAGGACGAAGAGCGTAACAGCTCACAACACTCGATTAAAGCAAAGAGAGCAGTTTTACTACGCACAGAAGTGTGAGGAGTAAAGCGATAGGTCAGGTGCTCGATTCCCCTGATGCTTAAATCCAATGGAATGGGCGTCAACGGACCACAACCTTAGTCGTGCAGGATGAGTTAGGCGTTGTCGGCAGGCGGCCGTAATCGATCACTATCTGTCCGAGCTTGCGCAAGGCGAAGAAGGCGTATGGTGATGTTATTCGCTGTATTTGCCTGCCATATGTTCTGTGTGCCTGAGCAATCCTCTAATAGCAGAAGCTTAAGCATACAACAGCACGCCTATTGAAGTCTTCTTCGCAGATATCGATTCTGGTAGCGCAACTGTTTCAAGACTTGAGGCCTGAATAGTCCTGATTCTTGTTTGCAGAAGTGAAGGTCTTAGATTGAAGATCCGGCGCCAACCGAATCGCAACCTGCTCAACACCTTTTTCCGCTCATTGTTGAGCCATTGTTCATTGAACGTGGTTGGGAAATGAAGACGCTTGGTGGGTCTCATACAGGTTATCTAGACAAAGCTCAGTGGGCTATTGTACTCACGAACATAGGTCGGTTCTGCCACACGAAATTACCAAGCATGCACTTCGCTTTTCGTTGCGACTGAGCGGAGATGGTGCAGTTGGGCACTCCTGAAAAGGCGCTTCAATTTCAGGTCCGATCGACCGGAGACAATTGCTCGAAAAACTACAGTGCCCGGAGGCGCGACTTGGTTGGAATTCGACTGTCCGCGGACTAGCTCATGAATCAAAGCCTGAAGATGCCCGAGGAACAATTGTTCGGTGCACTTGGAGTCAAAGGCTTGCAAAATGCTGAGAGCTGTATTGTAGGATCTCCGTATGTGCCTTGTTGAAAGGCGCATGAACACTAGCGTTCAGCGTTGTAGCGGAGAGCGGAGTGTATAGTTTCAATGACACAGTACGTGCGACAATACGTGCATGACAGACAAGTTTCCCACACTCAGTCTGATGTTCGCTCTCACCAATGGAATATGCAAGTGGAATATTTTGTCGAATGAAAATTTTCTTCTTTGTGAGCTTGCGTCCAACACTGAAATTTGTGCGCACGTATAACCTGCTACAGTGAGTATTTCTTATGGATGAGTTTAGCCTTTGTTAGTCAGGGGATAATCGTTGACCCATCCTGCATTCTTGAGATACCCGCTTTCCACGACAGTATATCAAAACGAAGAGGTGAACATTGGCTAAGAAAGCTAATGAGTTGCACTTGTTTCCGCAAGCGCAGCAACAGATATCCACGCAAAAGAAATCAACAACTCGGAAAGAAGCTATGGGGGAGTTAACCGAGCTTGAGGTGTTGTGGCGTCGTTGTTTAGATATTATTCGCGACAACATTTCGACACAAGTCTACAAGACTTGGTTTGAACCTATTCGGGTTCTGAGTTTTGAGGATGATGAAGTCACCATTCAGGTTCCCAGCCAATTCTACTACGAGTGGTTGGAAGATCACTACAACACGCTCATTCAAAAGTGCGTGCTTCAAGTTTTTGGTGCGGATGTCAGCTTGAAGTATCAGGTTGTCATTGACAACACCAAGGAGTCGTTGGAGCAGAGGACCATCACCTTGCCCGGCATGCGAAACTCAGGTCATACGCCCATTCAATCGAAGCTCCCTTTCGTTCCGGCATCGCCGAACCAAGGTACCTTCGCCAGCTACCTGAACCCTCGGTATACCTTTGATAACTTCATATCCGGCGAAAGCAACCAGTTGGCCTTTTCCGCGTCGCTGGCTGTTACGGAAAATCCCGGCAAGACCCGATTCAATCCCTTAGTAATCTATGGTAACACCGGCTTAGGAAAAACGCACCTTATCCAGGCAATCGGCAATAGAATTCTTGAGAAGAACAAACGAGCCCGCGTCTTGTACACTACCAGTGAGAGATTCACTATGGAGTACGTGAGCGCGTTACAAACACATAAATTCAGCGAGTTCACGGCCTATTATCGCAGTATGGACGTCCTGATTGTCGACGACATTCAATTCTTCTCGGGTAAAGAGAAGACACAGGACAATTTCTTCCATACGTTTAACGCGCTGCATCAAGCAGGAAAGCAAATCATCCTTACGAGCGATGTTCCTCCTAAGGAATTGAAGGACATTGATGCACGCTTGATTTCGCGTTTTCAATGGGGTTTGACAGCTGATATCCAGGCTCCGGATTTTGAGATGCGCCTCGCCATTGTCAATAAGAAGAGCGCGGATGAAGGTCTTATGCTTCCTCCGGATGTTGCAGAGTACATTGCACGCCACGTCAATTCTAGCATTCGACACATTGAAGGCTGTTTGATTAGTCTCTTTGCCAAAGTATCGTTGGATCGCCGTGAGATAAGCACTGAACTTGTGAAAGAAGTTGTGCACTCCGTGATCGGTGAGTCACGTCAGCGTCCGCTTTCCATGGAAGACATCAAAACCGTAGTATCCTCGTACTACAACCTTCCGGTTGAACTCTTAGCAGGCAAAACGCGTAAACATGAAATCGTGTTGGCTCGCCAAGTAGCTATGTACCTTGCAAAGCAGATGACCAATTTGTCACTCAAATCCATTGGTTCATTCTTTGGTGGACGTGATCATACAACGGTTCTTCACTCGATACAGATGATTGAGAACTATTTCGACACTGATAAGACCGTCTCTCAATCTGTTGAACACCTCCAGCGCAAACTTTCGCGCGAGTACTAAAGCTCAAAACCCAGCTTCGTTGGTTCCGCACAAACGATCGACAGCCACTTTGCTTGCAGAGTGGCTGTTTTAGTTTGTGCAGCAGTGCGGGCCCAATACTCAAACCGGCTGCCCTAGCATGCTGTATCGCCGAAGAATGCCTCTCCGCTATTCTGTGGACCCGATCTTGAGTCTGTGATTACCGGTCTTGCTGCCACTCTGGCTACGTAGAGGGTGCACCACAAGTGTTCTGAATGTAAAGGAGAGTCTGGACAGCAATGTCGAGTAACGCCAAGTTTACATTGAAAATTCAAGATGTTGCGATGCTGCATCAACGACGGTTGTGCTGACTTCGGTCAATGGAGCTTGCTAGTGTCGCGTGGTGTGTGTAAGGAGGTGTCTCTGTGCGTTTTACCACTCAAGCCACTCGGGTAGATATCCTGGAGTGTGAGTGGGTACCGCGGCATTGCAAAGCTGCCGTCCGACACTGAGACCAAGAAGGATCAACAAGAAGAGGGAAATGACAGGTGTCGTAAAGGGCTTACTATTATCATGCGGGGCCGGAGGCCCCGCATGAAGAAGAACTACCGCAAGAGCTTGGCTTGCCTCAAGGGACCATGCCGAGCTTAAACCTACGCCTTGTCGACTACTCGCGTGGAGGATCGATGCCTGCGCGAGAGATTTCAGATTCGAAGCTAGGAGGTGTAGCCGGCATGGATGTCGCTTCACCCGGGCTTAACTCCTCACCACGTATCAACGCGTCGAGTTGTTCGGAATCAAGAGTTTCGCGCTCAACGAGTTTAATGGAAAGGCGATGGAGCAGCTCCATATGATCGCGAAGCAGTTGCTCGGTTTCGTCGGCAAGAGTTTGAAGCGTTTTGGAAACTTCTTCGTCGATCAGCTGAGCAACCTGCTCACTGTATTCGCGTGTATGTCCGTAGTCCCGACCAAGAAATACTTCGCCACCGGACGACGATGCATAATTCACCGGTCCGATACGCTCATTCATACCCCATTCGCGAATCATTTTACGCGTGAGTTGAGTAGCGCGTTCGAGGTCGTTGGATGCACCCGTGGTGTATTGGTTGAAGACGATTTTCTCGGCTGCGCGACCGGCGAGCAGACACTTAATGCGAGTTTCGATGTACTCTTTAGACATGGTGTGCACATCTTCCTTTGGTAAGTACGATGTTACACCCAATGCAGGACCACGAGGGATGATACTCACCTTATGGACCGGATCGCTATGGGGTAGAAGCTTACCTGCGAGGGCGTGGCCCATTTCGTGATATGCCGTCGTTTTCTTTTCTTGATCGCTAAGGACCATACTCTTCCGTTCGACGCCCATGAGCATCTTATCTTTTGCTTGCTCAAAGTCGATCATCGAAACGGAGTTACTATTGCGTCGAGCTGCGAAGAGGGCTGCCTCGTTGACCAAATTTGCCAAGTCGGCACCGCTTGCGCCCGGAGTACCACGGGCTATGACGTTCAAGTTCACGTCGCTGCCCAAGGGGATATTTCGCGTATGAACACGCAAAATGCCCTCGCGACCTTTTACATCCGGTCGATCGACAACGATATGGCGATCAAAGCGACCCGGTCGGAGGAGGGCAGGGTCAAGAACATCAGCACGGTTAGTCGCAGCGATAATAATGACACCGTTGTTCACTTCGAATCCGTCCATCTCGACCAGCAGCTGGTTTAACGTCTGCTCGCGCTCATCGTGTCCACCACCCAAGCCTGCGCCTCGGTGACGACCAACGGCATCAATTTCATCGATAAACACGATACACGGAGCATTGCGTTTGGCTTGATCGAAAAGATCGCGAACACGACTTGCTCCCACGCCGACGAACATTTCAACAAAGTCAGCTCCGGAAATTGAGAAGAAGGGAACATTGGCTTCACCGGAAACAGCTCGAGCCAACAGAGTTTTACCGGTACCGGGAGGTCCGAGAAGCAGTACGCCTTTTGGAATTTTTCCGCCTAGACGTTGAAATTTTTGGGGTTCCTTCAAAAAGTCGACGACTTCCTGCAGCTCGAACTTTGCTTCTTCCGCACCGGCGACATCGATGAAGGTTGTACGCTTTTGCGAATCTGTGGACATGCGCGTGCGAGCTTTGCCAAAGGAAAATATGTTTCGCGGGCCGTTTTGTCCGCCGCCTTGCATCCGTCGCATCATTACGATGAAGATGATCGGAACACTTATCCACATGAGTATAGTAAGTGCGGTTCCCAGCCAGGTGTTATCGCTTTGCTTGTACTGCCAGCTAATGCCGTGCGCTGCCCACATTTCTTCAGATTTGGAATCCACAACACCAAGCGTCGTGATAAAGTACTGAACGCTGTGCTGTTTGCCGTCGCTGGTGCTAACCATTTGAGGCGTCTTGAGTTCGCCTTGGAACTCGAAGTCGTTGAGATTACTTTTGGTAATGGTTGCAGATGCAATGGCATCTTCGCGCAGAAGGCGGATGTATTCAGAGTAGCTAACCGAGAAAGCCTGATGAGTGGTTTGGGCAACGAACATATATCCCAAAGCAACGGCTACGATGATAACCACCCAGATTAAGACTGATCGAACTACTTTGCCGACTTGTGAGTCGTCGTCGTTGTTCAGCGGGGGACGTTGAGGTGTGTTTTTGGTGCTCATGAATAGTGAAATTTGAGACGAATCAGCGGTTCATTTTTGGTCTGGGACGGACGTAGACTCAAGTTGGTGTAAGGACTTGAAAATTTTCTACACACAACGATCTGTTCTCTCCCCTTGAGTTTGCTTTTAGAACTTTTCGTCTGTAATTTACACAAACCAGATCTATCGAGGCGCTGTCGTTTTTGTCTTCTTTCACCTTGGTCAGGGATCCAAGGTGCATTGCGCTTCGAGTACATGAAAAAAGACATTCGTACATTATTAACTTTCATGGGGATAGCATGAACCGGACTGTTTTTGCATATGTTCTTATATGCATGACGCTGATCGCGAGTTCCGCAAGTTTTTCGCAGTCAATTTCAACGACTGCATTTTCAAACACAACGTCGACCTATACTACGATCATCGGTCAGGGTGGTACTACGTTGATATTTGACAGTGGGTCGTCAAGCGACAATGACGATGACTACTACTCGGGAATACCGATTGGGTTTACCTTCAACTACTTGGGAGGTAGTTACACAACGGTAGACTGCAATGCTAACGGATTTGCACTATTGGGAGGATCTTCCGTAAGCGGCAACTCTTGGACACCCGACATCAGTGGCTCTTCCGGATCAAGTGGCCGCCCTGTGCTTGCCCCGTTCTGGTCTGACCTTGAGCTACTTTCCGGTTCCGGTGGAACCAATCTTGGTTACACTATGACCGGAACAGCACCTAATCGAGTATTTACCTTGGAATGGAACAAGGTAGAGTGGACGTACTTATCAGGTGTGTTGTCCTTTTCATTCCAGATCAAGCTGTATGAGAACAACGGTGCCGTTGAATATTGCTACAATCAAGAAGACATTCAGTCCAGTACCCAGAACCTTGCGATAGGCATTAGTTCAAGCGCAACCGGAAGTGGTTCCTTCCTGACCTTAGTTGATAATAACTTCAACACTGTCAGTAACACAAACGCTTTCCTGCCAACCATGCGTCCGGCCTCAAACACGAAGTTTACGTTTGTACAGTTTTCTACATTGTTGACATCGCCGTCCGGTTTCAGTGCAACAAACGTTACACCGGGTGGAATGACGCTGAATTTTACGAACAACGCCTCATCGGCAAACTCCGCGGCCATTTTCTACTCAACGGATAACACGAACTTCAGTCAGGTAGGAAGCGTTGCTTTAAGTGGAACGGGGGCATATTCTTACGCGCTTTCGGGTCTCTCCTCCGGAACAACCTACTATTTCCGCATCTACGCGATGGAAACCGGCGGAACAAGTTCTGCCCTTACAGGTACTCAGGCGACACCTGTTCAGCCTCTGTCAGGCACACGGACCATTCCTAGCACAAACTATCCCAACATCAAGACAGCTATCGATAGCATGGCAGTCTTCGGAATCAATGGCCCATTAACTTTTGAACTAAGTGCTACGTACAACTCTTCCGTTGAACCGACTTGGCCTTTGACATTCGTTCCGGTAAGTGGAGCCTCTGCGACAAATGTAATCACTATTCGTCCGGCCAGCGGTGCGACAAATCTTTCGATTTCGAAATCGAATGCCACCGGACTCATTCTCTTGAATGGTATTGACTATTTCGTGATTGACGGTCGTCCCGGTGGTACCGGTACCACTAGCCAGTTATTATTGGAAAACACCTATGTAGGTTCGACCTTCACTGTGAAGTTCATCGCAGATGCTACATACAACACCGTGCGTTATTGTTCGATACGCTCAGCCAACACATCAACCTCTTCAGGAAACATATTTTTCTCAACGCCAACAGTTACCGGAAACAACTACAACACAGTGTCAAACAATGACATCCGAGAGGCAACGGGCGGCGGTCTGCAAGCTATAGGTATTTATAGCTTAGGAACTTCATCAGTTCCATCCCACCATAACAATGTAACGAATAACAACATTTTCAACTTTGGTGGAACGAGCAGTACGTATGGTATGTACTCGTCATCCGGTTATTATCATACTTGGACCATAACGGGCAACAGTTTTTATCAAACCGCCGCTCGAACATTATCAGGTACTCACGGTTTTATCTACAATTCTGAAACCGGAACGAACACGGGTATTAATAACGTGGTTACCGGCAACTATTTTGGAGGTTCAGCGCCGAATTGCGGTGGTTCTGCGATGACGGCTACAACCTCGAGCACATTCTACGGGATCTACATGCCTGGCTCTACTGCTACTTATGGTACGAAAACCATTAGTGGGAATGTGTTGACAAACATGAGCATTACTTCGAGTACATCAGTTTATTTCATCTACGCATATTACAATGAGAACACCTACACGAATAACGTTATAGGTAGTGCGTCTCAGACCGGGGCAATAACCATTACCAATAGTGGCACTTCCTCGATGACCGTCTACGGTATCTATGGTTATCCCTATCAAACCTTAAGTGAGAACATGGTTCTTAGCGGTAATACGGTAGGAGGAATTACCATGAACACAAGTTCCACCGGTAGTTTCAATTTTTATGGTCTCTACTGGGCAAGTAGTTTTCAGAATTCGAATTCTGTGATGGATAACAACCTGGTGGGAAGCACCAGTGTAGCGAATTCCATTAATGCTGCTGCAAGTGGAAGTACTGTTGCACAGACTGTTCGCGGTATTTACTTGGCGAGCTCGACCGGAAGCGCTGCTCTTACCGTTTCAAACAACACGGTAGCTAACATGAACAACGCGAGCACCTATGCCACCAGCGGGGGTTCGTACATCCACGGCATTTATGGCAGCACGGGTATTCACAGTTTTATCGGAAACTCTATCTACAATCTGTCGAATTCTGCAGGCAACGCCAGCAGTACGAATACGACGATGTCGGTCGTGGGTATTATGGAGGGTTCTACGACCGCACCTTCGGGTCCGAATGGACACGTCGTTAGAGGTAATAAAATTTACAATCTCGTAAATGCGAATACTGCTACGGCAAGTATCTGGGTTGTTGGTTTGAGCTTGAATGCTCCAACCGGTGCTGTGTATAATCAAGTCAACAACAACTTTATACACAGTTTGAACAGCCAAAGTTCGACGACGTCAGTCTTTGTGGGGATGTTGACCTATTCTTCGCCAATGCGTATCTACAACAACATGATCAGAATTGGCGTGGACGCGAGTGGAAACAGCGTAAGCGGTTCCGTAAGTATGTACGGATTGTACAAGAACGGCACCTATCCTGCCACAATTGCCAATAACAGTATCTATGTTGGTGGATCCGGTGCAAGTGGAGGCAATACATTCTGTATGTGGCGAAATGCCATTCCAACTTCAGGCGCAGACAACATCCGCAACAACGTAATGCAGAATGCCCGCACGAATGGTAGTGGTACCGGAGCGCACATTTGCGTGATGGTCGGTAACTCCAGCGCAGCCAACGCAGCTGCAGCGTATTCTGCGTTAACGTTGAACAATAATTTGTATTACCACGCAGGCAGCGGTGGTAATATCGGTGGTATTCTCTACACACCCGGCTCGACAATTTACGTTTATGCGAGCATGAACGCTTGGAGCGGTGCTTCGACTCAGGATGGTAGCTCGGGTTACTCCAATCCTAACTACGTTTATCCGGCGGGGTCTTCCTCTACCGTGAACCTGCATATTACCGGGACTTCCGCCGCTCGAGGTGGAGGTGCAACGGTTTCCGTAGTGACTGACGATTACGATAGCGAGTCACGTCCCAGCAGTTTCCCTGACATCGGAGCTGATCAGTGTAATTCATGTACGGCTAATGACATTTTTGCGCCGACAATTAGCTATACACCGCTAGGAAACGGTATCGTTGAATCGAGTCGCGCGATGTCAAACGTCAGTATCACTGACTATACCGGCATCAATACATCTTCCGGTACTAAGCCTCGTCTGTACTTCAAGCGTAGCGACAATGCAGACCAGTATATTGGAAATACGAGCACGGACAATGGTTGGAAGTGGGTTGAAGCCACAGGCTCATCTTCGCCATTTAGCTTCACAATTGATTATTCTTTGCTGACTGCAAGTCCGGCAGTTGGTGATATCATTCAGTACTTCGTCATTGCGCAGGACTTGGTTAGTACGCCAAACGTGGGGGTGAATGCTTGTGCATTTACAAGCTATCCGTCGAGTGTTTCTATTGCGAACAGTAGTTTCCCGAGTGCGAACTATAGAAGCTATACGATAGCCAGTACGTTGAGTGGAACCGTAAACGTTGGTCCGACGGAATCGATTACCTCGCTTACTAATACCGGTGGCCTCTTTGACGTTATCAATAACAGAGTTGTCACGGGTAATATCAACGTTGTGATAACAGGTAATAGTACGACTGAGACAGGCACGGTTGCGTTGAATCAAACCTCGGAATACGGAAGCGGTGGTTATTCAATTACTATCCGTCCGGCTGCATCAACCAATGACACTATTAGCGGAAGCTATGCAGGTGGTCTCATTCGACTTAATGGAGCAGATCGCGTTATCTTTGATGGGCGTCCTACAAATAGTGGTAGTAGCCGCAATTTGACATTCATAAATACTGCTACGACAGGCACTATTGCAACCTTCCACTTAGTCAGTCAGGGGACTGGGCTTGGTGCTGTTAATGATACGCTTCGTTACTTGAACGTTGCGACCGGGAGTAACTCGAATACAACCGCTCACGCCGTGTTTAGCGGCGCTTCAACGGTTGGCACTGCAGGCGATGACAATGACAATTTCGCCTTCATTGGTAACTTCATGTACCGGACTTACTACGGTGTTCGTCTGCTTGGAACTGCATCCGGCCGGTTTGATAATGTCTCCATTGTTTCCAACTTCATGGGTTCGCTTGGGGCAGGACTGCCGACAGGAGATACGGTTCGATTCTCCGGACTCATTGTGTCTTATGCGAATAGTGCTGACGTTTCGCAAAATCTCTTCAAGGATTGGTCCTGGACTACCTCAGGTGTCAATGCTATTAGCTTTGACAACGTAGACGGTCTGAACTTCAATCGAAACACTGTTGATGATTTCATTGGAACAACGAGTAGTGCATACGATTTCCAAGCTCTCTGGTTAGGATCTAACGTTATCAATGCTAACATTACGCGCAACAAATTCAATAAGATACAGTACCAAAGTACAGGTGACTGGTGGGCGTATGGTATTTACATTAATACAGGTAACTCCAGCTCAAATATTCTTATTGCAAACAACATGATTTCAAATGTTGCCAATGACTACACAACCGGTACGACATACACTTGTACAGGTCTACGGATTATTACAACAGGCGGTGTAAAGATTTATAACAATACGATATTACTTCGTGGTCCGTACTTCAATATGACGACCGCGGCTTATGGTTATGCAGCCATGATTATGACCGGCTGTAGCAACATCGAGTTGCTGAACAATATTTTCTCAAATCGGATGTATGGCTATAGCGGCTCGAAATCATACGGTCTATACATAGGTGCTACCGGACAGATTTCTAATATTGACTACAATAATTACGACGTAAGTTTAGGCACCACACAAGGTGTTGTAGGAAACATTGCAGGAACGGATTATACCAGTTTCCCGGCATTTAAACTTGCATTAGGAGCAGAGAATCATGGCCAGGGTGTTCCTGTAAGCTATATTGATTCTACTGCGACCGCTGATCTTCACTTGTCTCAACAAGAACCTGGATTCATTGGTTCCTCTGCCGTTAGTTCCTCCGTCACATCAGACTATGATGGCTACGCTAGAACGAACTACTTGATTGGTGCTGACGAAGTGACACCCGTACTTACGATTACACAGCAACCCTCTAGTGTTTCGGTATGTGAGCAACAGAGCGCTAGTTTCTCTGCGGCGATCATGACCCCTGTTACATTCAATGATGGAGTGAACCGCAGTAGCACCGTGAGCTACCGTTGGTACCTAGGCTCCAATGCAATCAGCGGCGCAACAAACGCTACTTATTCAATCTCTTCAGTAGCCACAAGTGATGCAGGCTCTTACACCTGTCGGATTTTCTCTTCGACAATCGATTCTGTCGTGACAAATGCTGCGGTGTTAACTGTCAATACTCTTCCTGCTATTACGCAAGATCCTTCCGGAGCAAATCGGTGTCTTGGTGCCAACATGATTTTTAACGGATCAGCATCGGGTACGGGAGTTGTTTATCAATGGCAGAAACTTATTGGTTCAACATGGACAAACATTAGTGGTGCAACTGCTTCATCCTTCACTATTCCTTCCCTCGTCGCAGGAGATTATGGGCAGTATCGATTTATCGCAAGCGGAACCTGTACTCCAGCGGCAACTTCCAACGCGGCTACTCTTACACAGTTGACACCGACGTCTATTACGACACAGCCGACCGCAACACCTTCTTCTATTTGTTTAGGAGCAAACTTTACCTTGTCAGTCAGCGCTCAGGCTTCAAACATCGGATACCAGTGGCGTCGCAATGGTAACACCATCAGTGGTGCTACAGCGTCCACACTCACTATCACCAATGCCCAATCAACTGATTTTGCAACCTACTCGGTTGTAGTTTCAGGTGATTGCGGTGCTGTAACTTCGCAAAACGTTATCGTGAGCCAGATCGCTCCGACAGTGATTACTGCCCAACCTTCGTCGTCGACCCCACAAGTGTGTCTAGGTCAACCCTTCACCATTAGTGTTGGTGCTACCGGCGCTAGCTTGAGTTACCAATGGCGCAAGGCCGGTAGCCCGATTTCCGGTGCTACCGCAACGAGTTATAGCGTTGCAGCTGCAACGGCGGCAGACTTTGCTAGTTACGATGTAATCGTGACCGGCACCTGCGGCAGCTTGACCTCAAGCCCCATCACAATCGTTCAAATTCCGGCGACGCAGATCACGTCGAACCCAACTGCAAGCACAACACTTTGTCAAGGTGCTTTGTTCAGCGTTAACGTCGGTGCAAGTGGTGCAAACCTTGTCTACCAATGGCAAAAGCTTAATGGTACAAACTGGGTGAATATCCCCGGTGCAACAGTCTCTGCATTTACCATCGCAGCAGTAGCTCCGTCCGATGCCGGCAGCTATCGTGCGGTTGTGACCGGAACCTGTGGTAGCCTAAATAGCACCACGGCTGATCTCATCGTCAACACACCAATCTCAATAACACAACAACCACAATTCAGTGCTGCGAATGCTTGTACCGGTGAAACAACGACACTGAGTATGACTGCTACGGGAACCGTAAGCTCATACCAGTGGCAGAAGTTCGACGGGGCAACCTGGCAGAATATCAGTGGTGCAACAAACAGCAGTTTGGTATTCGCTTCACTGGTGCTCACAGATGCCGGTTCATATAGAATGCTGCTAAATGGTCCATGTAGCGCAACACAGACCTCAAATCAGGCCGTGTTGGCTGTGCAACAAAACGTTCAAATCAGCTCGAACCCACAAGGTCAAACCGCTTGTACGGGTGGCACCATTAGCTTCACCGTTACTACAATCGGTACCGTAGTTGGTTACCAATGGGAGCAGGATCGTACCGGAAGCGGTACCTATACTCCGATTAGCGGAGCAACGAATGCAACCTATACGAAGTCAGGCGTAAGCAACTTGGATTCAGGTTTGTATCGCGTTAAGGTGACCGGTAACTGTAGTGCTATTCCGGTTATTTCTCAACCTGCTACGGCAACAATTCAAAGTATCTTCAATATTGTTGGCCAGCCAACCTGGCCTTCGACACCGTATAACGTTGGTCAAACTGTCACCTTGACAGTCACTACAACAGGAACTGCGAACTTCCAATGGCAGCGTGATCAGCAACGTAACGGTAGCTGGGTAAATGTGGGAACAAACGCACCAAGCTATTCATACGTGATTACAACTGTTGCTGATTCCGGAAACTACCGTTGCGTGGTGTCCGGTCCTTGTGGAGCAGTTACGCAGAATACCAATACAGTGGCTGTCTATACCTGTCAACCACCAAGTATCACAACACAACCGGTCGCACCGCAACCCGTGTGCGCAGGTGGAGCCCTCAGTCTGAGCGTCTCAGTTAATGGTAACGGTCAAGCAATTAGTTACCAGTGGTTCTTGGATGCAGCTCGCAACGGAACGTGGGTGGCAATTACCGGAGCAACGAACTCGAGCTACTCGAAGTCGAATGTGCAGACCTCGGACGACGGATTCTACCGCGTTCAAGTGATTAGCGCTTGCTCGGCAGTGCCTGTGTACAGCAACGCGGTATCCTTCGTGGTTTTGACGACGAATACAGTCACGACCAATCCGGTTTCGCAAACTGTTTGCGCCGGCGTAACAGTGACAATGTCCGTTGTGGCAAGCGGAGCCAGCCCATCGTATCAATGGTACTACAATGGAGCACCGATCAATACCGGACAGAACACGACAGCACAAAACGCTAGTCTCGTTCTTACCAATGTGCAGCCGGGAACATCGGGTTCATACAGTTGTTTCGTCACCGGTCCGTGTTCCACAACCGGAGTTTTCTCCGCAAGCGCTACACTGACTGTGAACACTCCGGTTGTCCTTTTGCAACCACAGTCACAAACCGGTTGTGTTGGAACGCCCTTGACGTTCACAACACAGATCTCCGGATCCGGTTTGAGCTATCAGTGGCAGAAGAATTCAACGAACATTCCGGGTGCTACGAATAGCAGCTATACGATTACAAGCCCTGTCTTAAGCGACGCCGGTAGCTATAGAGTCATTGGTAGCAACAGTTGCGGTACGGTCACGTCTGCAGCAGCTACCTTGTCTATGACTGTGCCGGCTGCTATCAGTACGCAGCCAATTTCGCAAGCAATTTGCCGTGGTACTACACTGAACCTCAGCGTGGGTATCAACGCAGACGCAACAGGTCCGGCATACCAATGGCAGCGCAATGGTTCGAATTTGTCGCTGACTACATATCCGACTGCCAATACGGCAAACCTTACTATCGGCAACATCCAGCCATCCGAAGCCGGTAACTATACATGTATTGTAATGAGTGCCTGCCAACCGGTTGGCTTTAGTTCAAGTGTTGCGACCATTGTCGTTAACCCAAGCACAGCAATCACAACGCAGCCGGTTGGTGGAACGATCTGCGAAGGTAATAGCTTCACGATGGCTGTTGGAGCTGTTGGAACGAATCTGAGCTATCAGTGGATTAAGGATGGAGCAATGGTCTTTGGTGCGACGAACAGCGCATTGACCATAGCAAGTCCGGTAGCATCCGATGCCGGTAACTACTATTGCATTGTCAGCGGCAGTTGTTCACCGAGCTCCGTTAATAGCTCGACGATCAATCTGACCGTGAACACAAATCCGCGCATTACTTCGGCAAATCTTTCCAATCAGCAGGCCTGTGTAGGTTCCACTGTTAACTATACAGTGACAGCAAGCGGAACGGGACTCAGCTATCAGTGGCGCTTCAATGGTTCCGCCATCAGTGGTAACGCAAGTGCTACTACGCCGAATCTAGTTTTGACCAATGTAAGTGTTGCAAGTGCAGGTCAGTATGACTGCTTGGTGCGCGGCACCTGCTCACCGAGCGGAGTAAGCACAAACAGTTCTACCTTGGTTATAAATACTCCAATCGCTATCCAAACGCAACCACAAAGTCAAGTGGTTTGTTCAAGAACCGATGTTCGCTTCTCTGTTGTGAATTCGGGTACAGGCGCAACCTATCAGTGGCGCTTAAATGGCTCTGCAATCAACAACAACGGAAGTGCTGCAACTTCGACACTCGTGTTGAGCGGAATCACTTCTGTTGATGCCGGTGTCTACGATGTGGTCATCAGCGGTACATGTAATACCGTGGTATCGAGCCCGGCTACGCTCAACGTGCAGACACAGTTGATGATTACCACACAACCCGAGCCGCAACGTCTATGCGTTGGTGGTACGATTACGACATCGACGTCAGTAATTGGTACGGTGATCTCATATCAATGGCAACGCGACGGTGTGAACATTAGCGGTCAAACGAATGCCACACTTAGTGTTACAAACGCAGTGACAAGTCAAAGTGGTGGATACCGTTGTATTATCACAGGCTCAACCGCCTGCGGTACCACACAACAGGTGACCAACACTGTCGACGTTATTGTAGGTCTGCCGGCAACCATCACAACCCAGCCTGCTGATGTTGCTGTATCGTATGGCGCTACAGTTAGCGTCATGGTAAACGCGACAGGTCTTGGACGTGGTGTCAACAACCTCCTTCAGTATGCTTGGTTTAAGGGTTCAACGCAAATCACCGATGATGCGCACTTTAGCGGATCGACAACAAACGTCTTGACGATTCGTGGTGTGCAGCCCGGCGACATTGGTACCGACTATCGCGTGCAGGCTATTGGTATTTGCGGAGTTGCAAACTCCAACACATTCGCTCTCTATGTACCATCCGTAACGATTACAAGTCAACCTTCCGCAAGCACGATCTGTTCCGGAGGCGACGCAACATTTAGCGTTACCGCAGTGCCGACACCGGCAGGTGGTACCTTATATTATCAATGGTTCCAAGGAACGACATCTTTAGTGGATGGTGGACGCATCAGTGGTGCTAACACGGCAAGCTTGAATATCACCTCGGTCGCCGTAGGAGATTCGGGCTCGTATTCATGCCAAATCACGGTACAGCCAGGCGGATCACGCGTAACAAGTAACGCGGCTCAACTGCAAGTGAACAGCTCACCGGCAATCGCCACACAGCCTGCTGACGCTGCTGTTTGTCTTGGCTCGGCAATGAGCTTCAGCGTTGTCGCAAATGGTGGTTCTTTGACCTATCAATGGTTGAAGGACGGTACCGCAATTTCCGGTGCAACGAATGCAACCTTTAGTATCAGTGCTGCAGCTGCATCGGATGCCGGAGTATACTCTGTGTCTGTGCGCAACAGCTGTGGAGTTAGCACTTCCTCGGTAGCTCGAGGTAGTATCGCACCGCCGCCTATTATCACGTCGCAACCGGTTTCACAAACTGTTGGCTTGAACGCTGTCTTCACAGTGTCCGTTAACGCCGCAGGTAGCGGAACGCTTCGTTATCAGTGGCGCCACAACGGGGCCGTTATTGCAGGTGCCACAAACTCCAGCTACACGGTAACAGGCACTACACTTGAAAGTGCCGGCTTGTATACCTGCGAGGTCAGTAGCGATTGCGGTTCAGTAACTTCGAATCCGGCAAACGTTACGATCACATCTGTAGGAGTTGTTGATGCTGAGCAATTCGGCTTCTCATTGATGAATCCTGAACCAAACCCGATCAGCGACTTTGCAACAATCCGTATTCGCGTACCCCAAACCTCAATGGTTAGTGTCGATGTGACAGATCTCCAAGGCCGAGTTGTCAGCACCTTGCTGAATGGCTTGGTAGAGGCAGGGGAGAAAGTACTGGTTCTCAATGCTTCCGGAGATGTAATGCCTTCCGGTCGTTACGTGGTTCGACTGCTTACTGCAGAAGGCTACTTAACAACAAAAGCCATAGTGGTCATCCACTAATCTCCTGAGCATATCATTAACACGAAGGGGTGTCGTTCAACGACGCCCCTTTTTTTTCTTGCCTCGTTTTTTTTGTCGAATTCTTGCTAAGCGAGATATTGGCGATACTGTACTAGATCGCTTAATCTGCGAGCCGATTCTACCAATACAACTCGGCAATCATGCAGCGCGCACTTCCTCCGCCTAGCGACTCGATCGTGCGTAGATTCGTGTGGATGACCCGGCCCTGCGCCAGAATCTGTGCTTGTTGGCTATCAACTAAACTTTCCCATGCTTGCGTTGAACACACCCAGAGCCGCTCATCACGTATCGTTCGGAGTTCAATCATGTTCCCGGCAAACTGCGTTAGCTGCTCAAGGCTAATTTCGAGAAGAGACTTGTTTGTTGAGAGTAGGACACGCCTGAGCTCCATGGCTTCATCAGCGTCAACCAAGGCATCAAAGCACACGATGGCCAGATGTTCACCCAACGACATCACTACGTTAGTATGGTAGATAGGCATGCCCTGCGCACTCGAGCTTGAAAAGAGTACGGCTCTATATCCAAGCTCATCACAAAAACGACGCAATATTCTTTCGGAGCTCCGAGGAGAGCGAGAGACGTATGCTATGCGATGTTCACGGTCCAAAACCATGCTTCCCGTTCCTTCCAACGCCTCACCTTCGAGAACTGCTTCGCGCAGATCGAGCACTCGACCGTGCGGATGACTGCGTTTTATTCTGCCTAACAGTAGCTCAACCACGTCCTGTCTGATTTCCGCTCGACGATTTGCGTTCGCCATCGGATAGAGTACAAGCGTTCCGTCGTTATGGGTGGAAAACCAATTGTTGGGAAAGAGAGAGTCCGGCGTATGAGGCAGGGGAGTGTCATCAACCACGACAACATTCACACCGGCGGCACTCAATTTTTCGGCAAAGGTGTTGAACTCATCAAGGGCACGAGACTGTATTTGCGTTTCCGTGTCAGTCGAAGGATGTTGGAAACTATTCGTTTGAGCAGTTTCTGAATTGTAGCCGAATCGACACGGTCGAATCATGAGAATGCTACCGGCACTTTTCATGCTAGTTTTGCTATTAGTTATCAAACAAAATAGCATGGAAACAGACAGTCTCGGTGAATTGATAAATCTCGTGAAACCTTTTAAGCACTCTTGTTTTGTTGTCATCACGTAGTTCCTAAGCCCTGATACCATGCATAGTCTTCATTCGCGTGCATCGTCATCGTTATACCACTAGTTCTCTCGTATGCGTCTCCTTCTATCTCTTCGAGTTTATCCTGCATGTTTCCTTATTCTAGTCATTAGTTCTAGCCTCTTCGCACAACAGCGTACACCACCGCTTCCAAGTCCGGAAATACGCGCAGAGGCACGTGTTAAAGCCCGCGTAAGAATGTTGGCTCAGACTGCGGGAGAACGCAAAGAATGGCTGCAGCGTCATGCTTCTCGTCGGCCTAGGCACCATGACATCAATCCCGCAGATGTTGTAACGGAGTCGTCCATTCAAGAACTGAATCCATCCATTTCGGTGGCATCGCAAATACCCACACCGTTTAGTGTGCCTGCAGAGTTTGAAGAATCGCAAGCAGTGTTTTTATCATGGCCCTACTATGCTTTTGATGTGGATGGCAATCAACTCGATCCAATAACGAAAGACTTCGGATATCGTGACGACAACGGCAACTATAGCGTACAACCCATTGCCGGCTACGAAATAGACACACTCAGCTCAGATTGGCCACTTGCCCCGAAGTGGGCCGAGCTTGCAGATGCTATACAACAAGAACTGCCCGTATGGTTGATTCTTTATAACGCCTCGGATACAGCCATCGTAAAAAGCTATATGGAGAGTCGCGCTACTCCTTTGAAAAACTATCGCTTCTTCATCGTTGACGGTGGGAATGCATTTTGGACACGTGACTTCGGACCTATCGGAGCATATTACGGCGATCAGGACAGTATTGCGTTCATCGATCCTATTTACTACATCGAAAGAGCGGCAGATGACTCTTTGCCGGATGTGTTGGCTACTCAATTGGGTTATAAGAACTTTCGAACGCAACTAAAGTTCGAAGGAGGCAATTTCATGTGCGATGGTGAAAACGTCGGCTTCACGAGTTCCATGGTCGATACAATCAACGCAGATCGCTACGTGCAAGCAAGTATCAAGTACAATACTGCGACAAAAAAATACTCGGTCTCTTATCCTACCCGAACCGCATGGTCCTCTTCGAAGACGCTCGATACACTCAAAGGAATGTTCGGTCTTACAAAAATGAATGTGTTGCAGACTCTGCTTGACGACGGGGGCACGGGCCATATTGATATGTACACAAAGCTCTTTGACCAACAGACTATACTCAGTACTGAATATCCTGAGGTCTTTAACAATAGCGAGTTTCGAGACTATAAAATATCACGCAAAGGACTGGCCCTCGAACGTGCGGCGCAGACTTCGTTTGGAGACACCTTTCGCGTCTATACCCTCCCGGTACCTACGGGCGACAATGGACAATATGATTCAACCACATCTGACACCTTTGGATATGATCCGCGCGGTTACTTGAATGGTCTAACGATCAACAAAACGTTCATTTTTCCGTCGTTCTCATCTAATGGCAATGGTAACGAAGCTGAGTTGCAGCAAGTACTCGAGCTCTACAGGAGCTATGTCCCGGGTTACAAACTTGTTCCAATTGACTCTCGAATTCTCACACCGATGGCAGGTGCCATCCACTGCATTACGATGCAAGTGCCGGCAGAAAATCCTCTTCGCATTCATCATGCTGCGCTTCGTGGCAATATCGATTCTAAAGCTCGATACCCACTTCACGCCCACATCACGAACCGTTCCGGAATTGCCCAAGCGAGGGTTATGTGGCGATTGAAAGGAGAAACTGCGTGGCAGTCACTAAGTATGTCGGCCGACTCAGTGCAGTATTACTCCGCTCAGCTCGAGGCCGACCAATCGGCTAGCGACCGACAGGTCGAGTATTATATCGATGCCACCGCAAACAACGGCAAACACCAAACACTCCCAATAACCGCTCCTGAAGGTTTTTTTAGCTTCCGATACGGTACAAGTGTCGGTGTGAGTGACGATTTGCGAAACAAGAACAGCTTCGGAGTGTTTCCTACACCGAGTACTGGTCGAGTTTCGATTCCACTGGATCTAACTCACTCGGCTATGGTTCGTTTTGAGGTGTGCGACGTGCAAGGAACTGTGGTTTTGTGCTCGCATGCAAGTCAACTACCGGCCGGATTGAGTGTTCCGGGCTTATCGCTTGCAAAACTCAGCGCGGGCGTGTATGGAGTTAGAATTATAGTGGACAACAACATCGCCGATGTTCGGCGCTTGATTCTAAGTCGATAAGAATTAGTGCTGCTGAAAAAGCCAGATCTTTTTTAGCTAAGTGTTTGATAAATAGACAGTAGGAGTTTCTTATCATGCGGGCGGCGTGCCGCCCGCATGATAAAAGAATTTGCTGAACTAGTACAAACACGGTAAATTAAAGTTGTAACATTGAATAGTGAATCGTGGCTGAGGCTGCTATGGTGGCGTCACCGGATGACCAAGAGAGTACGAAATGCAAAGAAATCTCAAGAGTAGACAAGACTTAAAATCGTCCATTCTCGCATGGTGCAGACTTGGTTTAAGCTGCGTCTTTGTGCTGGGAGCACTGAGCTCATGCGAGAATTTTCAACTCGCGCAGGTATACGATCGGCCCTGCGGTGCAGATGCAGATACAAGTAGTCCAAATGCGGCAGTGTTTGCTTCTCCGCATGAAGTTGACGTGCCGGCCGGACAAAAACAGCAGATTTGGGCTGAAGTTGATTCAATTGGTTGTTCTGCAATACGATACAGTTTGAACAAGGCGCTTGGAACTGTTGACGCAAACGGTCTCTATGTCGCCCCCGGCACAGTCAAGGCCGGTGGTGACACCGTACTTCTCATCGCGCAGTCCTATGCAAAAACAAGTGTAGCCGATACCGTGACTATTTATCTGCACGAAGCTGTCGCTGATTGCGAAGTAGCAACAGTAAGCTATAGCAAAGACATCTATCCTATAATGCAAAACCAATGTTTGGCGTGTCATTCAAGCGATCAATTTGCCGAAAGAGGAGGGGGAGTAAATCTCGACTCGTTTGCATATGTAGCGTCATACGCTAAAAACGGTATGCTCCTAGCCAGTATGAATTATGTTGGACGGTACAAGATGCCGAGGCGTGCTGCTAAGGTTGACAGTTGTTCAATCAAGAAAGTTCGTTTGTGGATTGAGAAAGGAGCGTTGAATGACTAAGGAAAACGGAACAATGATGAAGCATCTTCTGACATTGCTGTTCGTACTACTGACAACCTTTTCTAGTGTAGATCTATTGGCTATACCTGAGTACGCACTGCTCACGGGAAATCGATGCATCAATTGTCATGAGAATAGCGCGGGTGCAGGTCTTCGTAATGACTTAGGATTTTATGCGACTGAAGGTGTGTCTCTCATCAAGCCGTCATGGGTTGGTCTGGAAGGAATCATTAGCGACATGTTCGGTAGTAATTGCGCCATGGACCGTAAGCTTTTTTATGGCCTTGACTTTCGTTTGATGAGCGCCCGTTCGACGCGTAGTCCCGTCGCAGCCGCCACATCAGCCGAGAAGATGGAACAAACACTGCCTGATCGAAAGTTGTTTCCAATGCAGTTGTCAGCACAAGCATCCTATCACTTTGCTGCATGGGCGTTTGTTGAAGGACAATACAATTTCGGTCCGACGAAATACGCCGGGCAACAGACTTGGGCTGCCTCAGTCAACATCCAGCCCGAAATCAGCTGGCCTTCACTTCGCGTTGGATTCTTTGCGCCATCCATTGGCTTTAATTACGATGACCACACCGTCTTGGTAAGAGCGGTGCCGGGCGAGTTGTCAGATCCCTTTATCGCTCCGTACCATGCGGAGTGGGGAGCCGAGGCTCGGTACAGTGCACCTCTGTGGCTCGATGTAAGCGCAGGTCTCTTTAGCTCCAAAGCACTTAGCGAAGTGTACACGACTGATTCGCTGGCAACGCTTCGAAGTATGATCAGCGATAACACGCGACCATTGCTTAACGCGCGTATCGCGTTTACTCCCAGATTCTTCGAAGACGAGTTGAACGTCACGGTAGGAAGTTCCGTATTGCATTGCGATGACTTCAGTATGCTAAGTCTGTTTGCAGGAGCTGCCTGGCAGGATCACATTGGTATCATGGCTGAACACGTGATGCAGGGCAATAAAAATGCACGACAAGTCCGCTGTTCTTCTGCAGAACTGTTTGGACGTGTCATCGATCCTCTCTACCTCTACATTCGAGCAGAATACGGTGAGTCCAAAAATGTTGTTCAGGGACTCGAGCAAGGTCAGTACAGTAGACAATACGTTTTTGGATCGAAAATGATTGTCTTACCGTTCATTGAACTGCGGCCTGAGTTTCGCATTATTGACAATGACGTAGCTACACGAACGAGATGGACCATTCAACTTCACGTTTTTTACTAAACACTGCAGGACTCTCTCCATGGCAAAAGTATTAATGCTTCTCTCCGTCGTTTTTATTCTTGGTACGCTGGGCTGGTGGCTCAACGACTGCAAACGTTATGGCGAGGTAGTGTACTACACGAAAACTGCAAAGCTTACTACACTGAAGGAAGTCGACCCCTTGTTTGGTACCACGGTAGAGAAGACTACAAGTGAGCCCGGGCATTGGTTAGGCCTGTTAGACGTGGAGCCACCCTACGGAGCCTTACCTATGTGTGGCTTCTGGCTAGCCCTTGGTACAGTCGGATTTGTTCTGCATCGTCGATCAGCTAAAACGGTTTAAACGCACCATTATTAATGGTTTTCATGTAATCTGTGTTTAACCATAAACCAAACGCAGCAATAGCCCGTCTGAAGAACAAGAAACTATTCATCACCACTTACATCATCACACTACAATGAAAACGAAGCTCGCTTCATTACTCTGCGGTTTAGTACTGTTCTCGGCATCAACACTAGCCGGATCGAAAACCGTTACGTTGACCAATACCGATAAGTATAAGAATGAAATTCAGTTTGTCAGTGCAGCGCCCTTGGAAAAAATCAGTGGTACAGCTTCAAGCATCACCGGACAGTTTTCAATCGATTTGCAGAACCTCGCTGCAACAAACGGTAAGCTCACTGTTCCTGTGAATTCAATGAGTACCGGTAGCTCTAGCCGCGACAACCATATGATGGCAACAGAGTGGTTGGACGAAGAGCACTTCAAAACCATTAGCTATGCGCTTAAATCTCTCACAGTTGAAAACGTCGACAACTCGACAACCGGACGCACAGTTGTTACCGGAACCGCCAAAGGAGACTTTAGCCTTCACGGTGTGACACGCGCACTTGACGCAAAAGTTGTCATCACCTACTTGAGCGAGAGCGCCGCAACGAAGCAAATTGGCTCCGGTGATTTGGTTCTTGTGAAAGTCGAATTCAATGTTCCACTTAAAGCTCACAACATCAATGGTAAAGCAGGGGTCGTTGGTTCTAAAGTTGGTGAGAGTATTGCGATCAAGGCACAGCTCTTCGGAACCACCGCCGGACACTGATGCCATCTCTATCCGGTAGAACCACTAGACAACCGATAAGACAACAGATAAGAAAACTATGTCGATGAACGAGCTATCAGTTGAAGACCGTCGTGCCTTTTTAATGAAAGCCGGCTCCCTCTTAGGGATCAGCGTATGCGCGTCCTCCATGGCTGCAATCCTAGCAGCCTGCGAGAAAGACGAAAGTAAAATCATTGCTGCACACGGAACCTTCACGGTCAATATTTCCAACGAAAGCGCACTTGCAACCGTTGGAAGTGGTATTAAGAAAGATGTCGGAACGTTTAATGCATCCAAACCGGTCATCATCATCCGCACCTCGGCATCTGCTTTTGCGGTCTTTTCCAGTGTATGCAATCACGCCGGCTGCGAAGTTTCAGCGCCTAAAACATTAGGTGCACGAATTCTCTGCGATGTGAACGACAACAAGTGTGGTCACAACGCTGAGTTTGATACACAGTCCGGTGTGCAGGTGGTTGGACCCAGTGGCGGATCTCCCTCGGGTGGTTTGGCGCTGATTAGTTCGAGCTACGATGCTTCATCACAACTGCTGACACTTCAGTTCTAGTCACAAATACGTGCTGTTGAAATCCGTTGGGCAACTCATATGTCCAACGGATTTCGTTTTTTAAGCTATAACTGCAGGTTTTCTTTAGTAAACGCGTGAAACAAGAAGAAAACCTTCGTGTTTTTGAGCGAACGGCAAGAATGAAAAAATACTAACCGAACAAGCACGGGTAAATGACTGACACCTGTTTGCTTTCAAGCTTCGCTCTGTGACGCTAGTGGGCTCTACAAGTCATATTCGGGAACAGGGAACGAAATCCAGTTCTTTGTAAAGTTCTATCGGTAGTTCTGCTCAGATCCTCGGTGATCCTGTTTAAAAAGTAAACTTGTTCCAATTTTAAACTTTTATCAAACTCTATGCTAGTATTGCTACGATCATTTTTATTGCTTGCGTTCGTTCTGCTCGTGCAGACCACGCAAATCTTTGCGTACCAGAATGGTATCACAGGTCGAACGACTTCTGGCTGCGGCGGAAGCGGATGTCATAGCGGCACTCCTTCTAATACAACACTCACGGTTTCAGGAACTACGACCTTGACCCCGGGCCAGCAGTCTACGTTGACTCTAACTATTCAGAATTCTTCACGTCCGCGCAGCGGTTGTGATATCGACTTCATTAACTCGGGTGGTTCAACCATTTCAGGTTTGTCCACGATAAGTGGTCAGGGAATGAGTGGAAGCAGCGAGATCTATCACAGTACTCCCAAGTCCATGAGTGGCGGTCAATCGACGTTCCAATTTAACGTAACAGGACCATCAACGCCAGGCTTGTATACAATTCGAATTGCGGGAAATGCGACAACAAGTAGCAACTCAGGAGACTATACTACGACTACAAAAGACATCATAGTAAAAGGTCTGACCTTAACGGCACCTACCGGCGGAACATACTGTGGCGGTGGTGTTATCGGTTTGCAATGGACATCGTATGGTGTTGCAAACATCAACATTTTACTTTCTACAGATGGTGGTTCCACATACAACCAAGTGGGTAGTACATCTTCCAACAACGGCTCGAATTCGTACAATTATACGTTACCTGCGAACACTCCTCAGGGTAGCACCTATCGTTTGAAAATTGCAGATGCAACGGATGCGAACTTGAGTTCAGCAATGAGCGCCAACTTCTCTGTATCAGCCGGTTTGAGCATTACTACACAACCTGCTCCGGCAACACAGACTGTTTGTCAAGGTTCCAATGTCGTTTACAATGTTGCGGCTACCGGCGCGGGTTTAACCTATCAGTGGCGCAAAGACGGCACTCCACTTACAGGTGCAACCGCGTCACAATTGACCTTAAATAATGTGGCACCAAGTAATGCCGGAGTTTACGACTGCGTTGTGTCAAGCACCTGTGGTGCTCCGGTTAACTCAAACACGGTGACTTTGTCGATCGATCCGGCAGCATCAATTACAGCTCAACCTCAAGGGCAGACGGTTTGTGAAGGAAGTAGCTTCACTGCAAGCGTAACGGCAACCGGCGGTGGCTTGACCTACAAGTGGCAGAAAAATGGAACCGCTATCACAGGTGCAACCGCGTCAAGCTACTCAATTTCAAACACCGCAGCGAGCGATGCAGCAACCTACACCTGCGTTGTCACGGGAGCGTGTGGCGCACCCGCTACGAGCCAGGGAGCTGTCCTTGTCGTTGTTTCGAATCCAACTTTTACCACGCATCCGGCAAGTGTCCTGAAGTGTGAAGGAACATCCGTTACCTTTACGGCAGCGGTAAGCAATGGCAACGGTTTGAACTACGAATGGGTGAAAGATGGCGTTACTCTTGCTGCGAATGCACGTATAACCGGAGTAAACACGTTGTCGCTTACCATCAATCCTGTTCAGAGCTCCGATGTTGGTAACTATCAGCTGCGTGCTAATGCAGTTGTTTGTGCATCCAATGCACTGTCCAATACTGCTATTCTCGGTGTGAATACGGCTCCTCCTATTACTACACAGCCTCAGCCAAAAGTCACTTCTGTAGGTGGTAGCGTTACCTTCAGCGTAACGGCGACAGGCACCGGATTGACCTATCAATGGAGAAAGAATGCAAGTGCGTTGAGCGGCCAAACCAACTCCAGCTATACGATTACATCTGCGGCCAAAAGTGACGAAGGTAGCTACAGTGTTGTCGTAACAAACACTTGTGGATCAACGACCTCCACCAATGCAAGTCTAACGGTATCGGATCTTCCGCAGCCGGCAGTGAGCTTAAACGTAGCAAAGTTGAATTTTGGTACGGCAAAGGTGGGCGCTTCCATCAAAGCGAGCTTTGAAATCACAAACTCCGGTACTGCGAAATTGGATGTGAGCGCTCTCACGATTTCCGGCGCCGCATCCTCGAGCTTCAGTGCCAACGCAGGAGCTTTCTCCTTGGATCCGGCTGCGAAGAAGACAGTTGAAGTTACCTTTGTTGCAGCGAGTGGTACACAACTTGCAAAACTCAGCGTTGCATCAAATGCTACCGGAACCAATGAATTGGACCTTGAAGGTAGCGGGGTCGCTAGAGCTTTGAATCCGGGACTGGTTGAGATTAAAGACACTGTCAATGTTGGATCAAGTCGCGATACGGTCATGACGATTTGCAATACAACGACAAACGATGTTGTCGTTACGGAGGTTTTACCGACCGGCGAAGTTGAATCGTATGGCTTCATCGGCGTTCCGATTACTAGTCTGCTCCCATTGACTCTTAAGAAAGATTCTTGCGTTAAAGTTGCTATCCGTTTCAATCCGACACACGAGGGTGTATTGGACATGCGAGTGCTTATCAAGCATACTCAGGGTGCTGACACGCTGATGGTCGTTGGATACGGCAAGACGTCAACCTCCATCTCGTGGGAAGATGACGCACAATTTAGTGTTCAGCCGAACCCTGCGTACTCAGAAGCGACAGTCGTTCTTCCGTGGAATGATCAGCGCGAAGTCCTGGTTCGACTGGTTGATATCCTCGGAAACGTAGTATACGAGCAGCGTGGCGTGAGCCCTGTTCAGCGTTTGAACTTGAACGCTCTCAGCTCCGGTTCGTATCGCATCTTGGTTGAAGGCGCACAAAAACACGTAGCTCGTTCTCTGGTGATTGTGCGATAAGAGATTCGAATTCATCTCCTCTTTCAAGCTGAGCATTCGAGTCGTACACAACCATCCATGATCTGCCCGCTTCGGCTCCGCCGAAGCGGTTTTTTTTTATCCTTCTTCGAGTAAAGTCGCTTTATCAATCAAAAAAAGCCCCATTCTCAACCTGGAACGGTATTTACTGAGGTTTTTGGCACAGAGTATGCTTGAAAACATCCGCAGGGTGGCAGGAAGGTTTCTTTGCCTCCATGGAGTGGACATTGCATTACTAATACACCTACGTATGGAAACACTTGGTGCACTGGTCGACAAACTGTCGATCATCAATCTGAAACTCTGGCACTGCCAGGAAGCGCTTTTTACAGATCAATCCGATACGCTTGCGCCGGATGTGCGCGCCAATTTGGAAGCAAAAAACAGCTCCCTATTAGGACAACGGGCCAAGCAAATTGATGAGTTGAATGATTGGATGAAGCGGGCTATAACCGACCCGACGGACATGCTTATTCTTAATCCGCAGAACAAGATGTACGGCCGATTCCGAAAGGACGCATAAGATGAGTCAGCTAAGCAACATTATCAACGACGAACTCGATCCGCAAAGCTTCGGTGAATTCGTTGACGCATTGATCATAACGAACCTTCGTATGTGGCATGCTCAAGAGTTTTTCTACGAGCTCGACCTCTTGAAGAAACTAAGCAAAGACGAGATGTACGAAAAGCTGCGCTACGGATCATGGCTTAACCTTCAACGCAATTTTCAAATGGATGGACTTGATGCTGTTTTTGCGGCGCAACTCGCGGAGCGACATCCGGATATTGTCAAACAACAGAACGAAACGGTAGAACACGAATTACTCTGGGAGACCATATGAACTACGCGATTCCGGTCTACGAACCAACACTCGGTGGCAATGAACTCAAGTACGTTACAGATTGCGTAACAAGCGGCTGGATCTCCGGACGCGGCACCTACGTGTCTGACTTTGAGAATCAGTTTGCACGCTACATCGGCGTCAACAAGGCAACATCCGTCAGCAACGGAACAGTTGCTTTGCATCTAGCGCTGATGGCACTAGGTATAGGACCGGGTGATGAGGTAATCGTTCCATCCTTCACCTACATTGCACCTGTCAATGCAATTGTGTACTGCGGTGCCACACCGGTCTTTGTGGATTCCCTTGCCGATACATGGCAAGCAGATCCCGAAGACGTCAAACGCCACATAAGTCCGAAAACAAAAGCGATCATAGCAGTGCATTTGTATGGGCATCCGGCAGACATGGATGCTCTGAGCGCTATTGCAAAAGAGAATCGCCTCTTTTTGCTTGAAGACTGTGCCGAAGCTTTTGGCACCTACTACAAAGGCAAGCATGTAGGTGGCTTTGGAGACATCTCGATCTTCTCATTCTACGGAAACAAGACCATTACGACCGGAGAAGGTGGGATGGTTGTTACAAATGATGAGACACTGTATCAACGTGCAGCGCACCTCAAAGGTCAAGGCCTTGCGAAGTATCGTGAGTACTGGCATGACATCGTGGGCTACAACTACCGCATGACCAACATTTGTGCTGCTATTGGTCTCGCACAACTTGAACAAGCCGACATCTTCATTGCGCGCAAACGTGAAATCGCAGAGATCTATAACCGATCGCTTGAGAATAGCGTCTACGAACCGCAACGAGAAGCAGCCAACACTACTCACTCCTACTGGATGTATTCTGTATTGTGTCAGGAAGTTGCCCACAGGGATATTGTGCGAGATCACCTAAAACAGTGCGCTATTGAAACACGACCGACATTCTATCCGGTGCACACCATGCCTATGTACTCACAGAAGTATGAGCGACATGCAGTGGCGGAGAATATTGCTTTGCGTGGAATCAATTTGCCGAGTTATCCGGCGCTTAGCAATGAGCAAGTGGAAACTGTAGCAAATGCCCTAAAAGTCGCTCACACCAAGTGCATGGAGTTGGATAGCAACAAACGAATGCAGCATTTCGCTCCATCGCGCGTGCCTGAAACAGCCGCCAAATATGTCATTGCCGGACAAGACAAAGTGACTGCGAGATAGTCGAGCAGTGCGCCTCGACGCTACGCTGTCGAAGAATTGACAAGGACCTTGCACTGACCACGTACTTTGACAGTGGTGGAACTGTTTCTCCCTAAGGATGGGGAATAGCAGTTCCACCCGGTCTAGTATGAGCTCTAGGTCAAGACTGCAACAGAAGCGCATGCGCAGCATTCGCGTAAACAAAAGTCCAATGCTGTGATTGATGCCTTCATACGACTGCACAATAGACGCTTAACTCAAGGATGAACACCGTGAATTCTACAATTGAACATTCGGAATATTTTGCTCAGCACATCACAACAACCGATGGCATAACAGTACATGTTCGTGGTGCTCAAGAAGCAGGACGACGAGAGTATGCAATCTATGTCTTGCAAGCTCTCGGTGACTTGGTTGTTAGCTCTCAAATTGCGCGACAGTTGAAGGCTGATGACCCGGGGTGCTATGTTGTTTGGTTTGTACTTCGTAAAAATTCGTTTATCTTGAAGGGTAATCCATTCATTGATGAGATCGTCGAGCTTGAGGGCAATAACCGCGACCTCGATCAACGAATAGAAGAATTCAAGACGTTACGTCCGTGGACAAATTTTCTCGTTCCGCAACCGCACTTAGCCTATGACAAACTGCCCGGGGGAGATTTAACTGAGCTCACAAAAGCAGCTGTAGGGTTGAACTGGACTGTGCCCTACGTTCCGGTCATACGCTTGACCGACGCCGAGATTGCAAATGCGAGAAACTATGTGGCATCATTGCCGTCGGGTTTGAAAATTATGGTTGAGACCGAGTTTCAATCAGAGCAAACTCCATGGAATGCGGCCTACGCTCAAGTTATGATTGAACAGCTGCGCCATTTGAATCCGGTATTCGTCTTCACTGCAAAGAACGAGCCTTCGTACCTGCCTGAACTTCGAGCCATCTATGACCGCATTGATTGGTGTCAGCTACCGTTCCGTGAGAATGCGGAGTTGTATAATCTTATGGATGCTTTTGTAGGCGTGTCGTCGGGCATTAGCTGTTTGACGTATAGCGACTGGTGTCGACCTGACCTTCCGCACGTTGAAGTGGTAAACAACACTCACTGGAGCACCTATCACTTTGACAATCATAAGCGACGTCGTTTGTGCTTTGAAGAGCAAAGTTTTGTGAACTCCATGAACTGGTTGGTCAAAGTTCTGGAAGGCAAGCTCAGCGGATTCGAGCAACCGCAACTTCGACGTATGGACCTCTACATGCTACAGAAGGAAGGAAAGTACACGTACTTCTGTAAGACACTTATTCCGAGTACCTATGCGCTGAAAGAAGACCTTCGTTCAATGGCCTTGGCGCTAAGAGATTTTCCGGAGTTTTACCTCATCTGCGGAGACATGGATGATGCCATGATGACCTTGTCACGTGCCTTGGATGAGAATAAGCTTATTGACGTTGTTGTGTGTTCCAAGTTCTTTGATCACCTCCGTCCATTTTTTGACGAGCATTCGATTATTCGAAATGTCTTCGTCATTCCATTCCCTGAGAATCGCACTGAGTCTCAAACGCATCTCATCCTCCAGATGGCATTTCAAAAGAACTGTCTGGGAGTGGGTGTCAAGAGTATGGATCCCGGCATACGAGGACACTTTGAGGAGCAGCGAATCATTGAGTTGCTGAAGTTCAAATCGAATCCGAAGTGGGCGGCAAAGAAACATCATAAATCGAAATCGTTGCGTGTTGTTATTGAGGCTCATGGTGCACCTACGCAGGCGCATCGCAGTGAACGAGCTATGATCGACCCGCGTTGGTGGCGCTCAATCATCGAGTTTCTCGTGCGGCAGGGTCTGCGTCCTGTCATTGTAGGCGACCCCGCGTTCTCAAGTGTGTACACCGTTGATCAACGTTGTGAAGACCTGCGTGCAGAGAATGCTAAACGACAGCTTGCAGAGTTACGTCAAGCCGACATTTTTATCGGCTCGGATGGCCTCTATCTCACCGTCGCATCGCTGATGTCAATACAATGTTTACGTTGCGTTCCCATGCGTGGGCATGATCTAGCGTTTCATGATAATGCATTGCTCCGAGGAATGCAGATGCAATGGAAGAATCTGCATTCCTTCGATAGCTTCGAGAGCTTGCGTATTGACTTGCAGCAGCGTATCGATCACTTTAGCGGACAGCATGCTGACCCTGAGATTGCTCGCAGTCTGCCACACATTGTCTCGCTGCCGCGTCGAACGAACCAACACGAAGTGTTGTCGAGTTTCCACCGCATCTTCTGGGAGCGCGACTATGCCTCAAAGAAAACGGTGCTTTTGCGATGCTCTACGGCGCTTGGTGATTCCCTTATGATTACCAATGTAGTCCGGGCATTGAAAACCAAGCACCCTCACTTGCATCTCTATTTGTCGGGTTCAGAGGCGTCGCTCGATGTGTTTGCACACAACACAAACGTCGAATGTTGTGTTCTGCGTAATAGTCCCGATGAGTTACTCTTGGAATCCACGGTGGACGAAGTCGTTGAGTTCAACCATATCATCGATCAGTTTCCGGAGTATTACAACGGACTGCACTTAGCAGACATTCTGGGAAACATCGCAGGTGTGAAGCTCGACGATAAGACAATTCACTACACTGTCACAGAGTCCGAAGCCCAAAAAGCAGCGGCTGTCTTCCAACAAGTATTCGGCACACCAAATCCAAACTTTGTTGTGGGGCTTCATCTCTTCACTGAGAAAGACACGCAGCGCAGTTATCGCCATGCAAACGGACTCATTGAGTATTTACAACATCTGTTCCCGGAAGTTCGCATCGTGAACTTTGGTAAAACATCGTTCCGTAAGAACTATAACAATCTTCTCGACTGTTCGCGTTATGCCAACATCAGTCTTCGCGATCAAATAGCACTCGTTCAGCGCTGTCATGTGTTTATCAGTATCGATAGCGCGTTTTTTCACGTTGCACACAACCTCTTCCGCAAGCCAACACTGGCTATACAAAGTGTTGTCAACGAGTTCTTGACTGGTGACCCAACTCTCGGAAACGTGCGCACGGTACGCAATACTGAAAGAGGTTGTCGCGGTTGTTACTGGGTTCCCGGCGTATGCAAATCGGAGTGTCTGCCAAAGCTTCATCCTTCACACGTTGCAACCGAGTTTGCTCGCATGATAGATGATCTACAACAGAAACGTACACCCTTTAGTATCCCGGAAGCTGAACACGAGGTTGTTGTTGAGTATGATGCGCTAGGTAAAAACCTTGCAAAGGTTTTCCGACATAATGCCAAAGCAGGTAAGAATATCGTCGTAGCGCTTCGCGCCGGACACGATCCACTGCCCGACTATGTAGCTGAGTGGAACGGTGTACGCGTTCTTGATGCAGCTGAGCAGTCGTCGTCCCTGATGGTCGAAGCTCACGAGCATATGATGGCCAACCAACAACTGAGCGCGACAGCCTTAGCTTGGAACTAACAGGATGGGAGACACAGTACTTCCTCTGCACACATGCACTCGAGCAGGTCAAAACATTATTATACAGCCTTCGCTTTGCGACGGCTGTTTTTGTATGTATTTATCTGACTTGATGCCGCTGCGTTGAATTAGTGGCAAGGCATGTCACTTCATTGAACAAAGCGTAGTTTTGTACATGATATTCTATCAAGTTTTCTGTACCGTTCCATCTGAGCTTGCGGAAGATTGGCAACAGTGGATGAGCACTTCGCACATTCCGGCTGTATTAACGACCGGCCTTTTCATAGACGCAGCATTTACTGAGGAGATCGACGCTCGCACCAACGACACCCAGCTGTTTTGTACTCTGTACCGTCTTGAACGTCAGGAGTTATACGACATCTATCGAGAGCGCCATGCCCCTACACTTCAGGCGCATGTTCGAGAACGCTACGGCGAGCGCATCCGGTGTACACGTCACCTACTGCACGTACTGAGCGAGTTTGGGGCACAGCAACGGTGAACGATGGGTAGACTGAGTGCTGCGTGAGGTGGAAATTGCCGAAGCTGCTATAAATATCGCGTATATGCGCGAATCCGGTCTTTTTGAGCGGTTACGGACTTTCTTTCTCTTTCCATCGTGAGGCTGCGAAGCGTATTTTTGTGTTCTTTTGTCACCGCTCATACTTTTTTGTCGGCCTATGGCAGAGCACGCAACCATCCAATCGTTAGATCCGCGTATAACACGTTTAGCAATACCCGTGGATCCGGCCCAACAGAAATATGAGCCGACACCGGATATGGGTCACCTAGAGACCTACGAGGTGTTTCATCAATCGCGAACTGGTGGACGCCATGTTCACGTAGGTTCAGTGCATGCCTCTACACCGGAGCTTGCCATGATTTTCGCCAAAGAGCAGTTTGGTCGTCGGTCCATAACCGCAAACATGTGGGTAGTGCGCACTGACAGTATCCTGGCGTTACAACCTGATGATGCTGCTTTGTTTGAGACTGCACCTGAAAAGGACTTTCGCGAGGCGAGCGGTTATAAGGTTATGAAGAAGCTGAACGCTTTTAAAAAGCGTGTAGCTGCATTGAATACCGGAACTACTCAAGAAGAGGACGAGGAATGAACATCGAAGCTTTAAAAGATCTGCTCCTACGAATGGCAGATGATGCGCTCATTTACGCTCATCGTAATGCCGAATGGACCGGCTTGGCGCCGACATTGGAAGAGGACATTGCCTTCTCATCAATTGCTCAAGACAAGTTTGGTCACGCTCAAGCACTCTTTGAAATGTTGCATGAGCTTGGTGAAAAGGATCCTGACAGCGCAGCTTTTCTTCGAAACGAGAAGGAGTTTCGCTGCAGCCATTTTGTAGAGTTTGAAACCATGGATTACGCCATGGGGCTCGTTCGTCATTTCCTCTTTGATACTTCGGAAAGACTTCGGTATGCGCAACTTGAGACGTCGTCCTATGAACCCCTAGCGCAGCTGGCGGTCAAAGTAAAGGGTGAAATCAAGTACCACACTTTTCATGCAAACACCTGGATGAATCTACTCGGCGCGCAGGGTAATGAGGAGAGTTTGTCAAGGATGCAAAGAGCTGTAGATGTTTGTGTGCCACTTGCATATGGCCTGTTTGAGCCAGGCATAGCAGAAAAGGATCTCATTGCCGATCGCATCTTTGTCGGCGAGACATCACTGGAAGTGTTGTGGGAGCAAGAAGTCGCCGGTGTTCTTGGTCGTGCGGGTTTATCAATGCCCAAGACCGAAAACAAAGCAGAACATTACGGTGGCCGCAAAGGCTATCACACGGATGAGTTACAGGGCATGATCGATGAAATGACGGAAGTGTTTCGCATTGATCCCAGCGCTCAATGGTAGAACAGAGCTTCATAGAGCTAAATGAAGATCGTGTGCGAGAACGGTTGTTTCTTGTAAAAGATCCTGAGATTCCAACAATCTCGATTGTTGATTTAGGAATTGTCCGCACTATCACTATCGATGCGGAGAAACGAGCAATTGAAGTCGTGATCTGTCCGACCTTTGTTGGCTGTCCGGCCATGGACTACATACAACGTGACATTGAGCAGCAACTGGCGGTTTTCGAAGCCTCATCCATCACGGTCAAAGTCGATCAAAGGGCAGTCTGGTCAACCAATATGCTAAGCGAAGCAGGGCGTGCTGCGTTAGCGCGCCATGGATTGGCACTTCCGCCTCACTTTCAGGGCGACTTTGAACCGGAGATTCTCTTAAACGCAGAGTGTCCGTTTTGCCACAGCTCTAATACGCGATTAGTCTCTCCCTTCGGTCCTACCTTATGCCGAGCGTTGTATCACTGCAACTCGTGCAAGCAAGGCTTTGAGCAATTCAAGGCGGTGTGATCCCAGATTTTTGAAATGTCGTGCTTCGAGAGCTGAGCATCTCATGTATGCTTCTTGGCGCTAGGTTGAAGAAGAGCACCTTTGCGTGCCGGCAGTATCCATGAGTGGTCCCGTCTGGCGATTGAGCATTCTAACTCGGAACTACTTGGGAGTTGGCTTGGATAAAAAAGACAAAACTTTTGGAGTGAGCGCTCGTATGTGACATATTCGTTTCTCACTTCTTCAAACACAGCATGAAAAATCTCATCCTCGCGGCGATTTGCGCCTTAGCAACCGGATTCGCTTTTAGTTCGTGCAACGCCAGAGTCATCTTCGACGGCAAAAAGGGTGATGGGGTTGCCGCGACGGAGGAGCGTCAGCTACGTTCTTTCAAGCGTGTTGTTGTCGAAGGTTCGATGGACTTGCGCATCGACGGCTCGAGTTCTGCTAGCCAGAGCGTCCGAATAAACAGTGACAAAAACCTACTTTCTCTATTCAAAACCGAGGTGCGTGATAGTACTCTTCACATTTACTGTGAAGAGAACTATAACTCTCAAACAAATCCTAGTGCGGATTTGGTCGTGCCCGGCTTTAGCGGAGTGGCAATCCAGGGAAGTTCGGACGTGCGGGCAAAAAACATCAGTTGCTACTCCTTTGAAGTCCACATTGACGGTAGCGGCGACGTTCAACTCGAAGGAAGTAGTCAGAAGATGTATATTGTTGTAAATGGTTCCGGTGATGTGCGATCTGAGAACTTACGTGCAGATACAACCGAGATTCATATTAATGGTTCCGGAGACGTTGCTGTGAACTGCACGAAGTTGCTTGATGTGCATGTTAACGGTAGCGGAGATGTTAGCTACGTTGGAAATCCTGAGTCGGTTCAACAGAGCATCAATGGTAGCGGAACTCTTAAGCCCAAGAAATAGTCTCGAGTTGCAGAGCTAAGCAACTTTGTTGTTGAATCGTTGTACTCGCATGGCAGGGCGCAGAGTCGTCCTTTGAACATCTCTCAAGACATTCGAAACTCAATACATTTATGGCACGAGTGCAGTATTCCTTTCAAGACGACACGCAGTTAGAAGTCGGTACCATGTTTTGCATTGGACGAAACTATGCCGCACATGCGCGTGAAATGGGGGCTGCAGTTCCTGAAGCACCCTTGGTTTTCTTGAAGGGACCTTCGGCCTATGTAAATCCCGGCCAGGAAATCCGGCTTCCCGATTTTAGCTCAAACGTGCATCACGAAGTTGAGCTCGTTGTCGTGATTGGAGGAGACTCAGACGGGGTTTCAGTCGAAAATGCGATGTCGCTCGTGAGAGGCTATGCCGTCGGACTCGACCTTACACTTCGCGACCGGCAGACAGAAGCCAAACAAAAAGGGGAGCCCTGGACCCTTAGTAAAGCATTTCGGGGCAGTGCCCCCATTTCAACAGTGGTACCCGCGGAGCGAATTGACTCTCCCGAGCTGCTTGAAATTCGGCTTCTCGTCAATTCCGAATCCCGGCAATACGCAAAAGTTTCCCACATGGAACGCAGTATTGCGGAGCTGATTGTCTACATTTCGCGGGTCTTCGGCCTGAGGGCAGGGGACTGCATTTTTACCGGAACTCCTGAGGGCGTAGCGGCCATTCATAAGGGAGATTGCCTCCTCGCAAGCCTAAGTAATTATACGGACTTGCAGTGCACGGTAGCCTAATTAAAAAGACAAAAATGTCTTAATGAAATTGCAGACGCGACAACTCACCAAGTGTCTCAAATTTCACGACATAAGCAGATTCCGGTCCAAGCTTCCCGCCCAATCCATCCACCTCGATGAGCGACTTTTCATTGTACAGGTCGCAACTTTTTCCGATATTGCAGTGCTGTAGAAGGACTAATAGGTGTCAGGATTTGCTCACACGTACATTCAGTCTACCTAGTCGTCATTCTCTTCGAGGCTCTTTGAAAATCTATACGTTGGTTATCGTTAGTTATTTGTGTTGTGTTCAGCTTGCCTGCACGCGAGTGCAACATGGTGACACATCACACATTTTCTGTTATAACGAAAGCAATGGCATTAGTTCGTTGGACCCTGCGTTGGCCAGCTATCAAGCGGCTTCGTGGGCAGGTACTCAGCTGTATAATTCACTTGTGGAGTTAGACAGTTCGCTGAGTGTCCGGCCATGCTTGGCGAGTTCATGGGACATTGAGGATGGCGGACTTCGGTGGGTGTTTCACCTTCGGAGGGACGTGTATTTTCATGACGACTCTTGTTTTGCCGGAGCGCGAGGGCGTCGGATGACTGCGGAAGATGTTCGCTTTTCCATTGAGCGGATCCTTCACGGTCGAACGAGATCGCCCGGCCTATGGGTTTTTCGAACCCGACTAGTTGGAGCCGAGGATTATTACACCGGAACACTGCAAGGGAAGACCTTGAATTGTGAAGGGATACAAATACTCGACGACAGCACCATTGTTTTCATACTTGAGCAACCATACGCTCCTTTTTTGCAACTTCTCAGCATGCCTTACGCTTGGATCATACCGCATGAGGCAGTTGAAAGGTACGGTCAAGATTATGGAAGGCATCCGGTAGGTACCGGGGCATTTTGCTTTGATCATTGGCTAGCGGACAGGGAGATTGTTTTGCGGAAAAACCCGCACTATTTCAAAGTTGATGAGCAGGGACAGCGACTTCCATATTTAGAGGGTGTACGAATCTCGTTTATAAAAGACACCAAAACCGAGTTCTTGGAGTTTCGTAACGGAGCGATTGACATACTTTCATCGATTGATCCCTCCATTGCCCCGGTAGTTGTGTCGCCTGAGGGGACGCTGCAAGCAGCGTTCGGGCACTATCAACTTCAACAAACATGCGCCCATTCTGTAGAGTACTACGGTATTTTACTAGACACCACCCTGGGTGCCGGTCACCACTCGGTTCTTGCTCGGAGCCTTAAACTTCGTCAAGCACTGAACTATGCAATAGACCGCGAACGAATTGTGCGTTATGTCCTGAACGGAAAGGGCAGAGCTGCAACACATGGTGTACTTCCGCCGGGTTTACCGGGATTCAGGGAAGACACGAAGGGTTATGGCTATGAACCGGAACGTGCGCGACAATTATTGGCTGAGGCCGGGTTTCCGGCCGGCAAAGGTTTGCCAAGCTTGACACTGCAAATGGGCAATAGCGCCAGAACAGTGTCGGTGGCGGAAGCAATACAACAAATGTGGAAAGAGATTGGGGTCCAACTGGACATCAAGCAAGTAGACTTTCCGCAGCACTTAGAAATGGTCAGTTCCTCGAAACTGGCACTTTGGCGAACAAGTTGGATCGGAGATTATCCAGACCCGGAAAACTTTCTCGCGCTTTTTTATTCGGGGTTTCATTCACCCAATGGACCCAATACTACACATTATCACAATGCTCGGGCAGACTCCCTCTATCTCCGCGCATTGTCTCCGCTTCGTAGCTCTGAAGAGCGTTATGAGCTTTATCACGAGATTGAGCGGATGGTCGTTGAGGAATGTCCTTGGATATTTCTCTATTATGCAAGTATTCAAAGACTGCTACAACCAAGCATCCATGGTTTGTCCCTCGACGGGGCCGATCGATTGGTGCTTGAGACTGTTCGTAAGTCTTCAACGGGAAGCTGATGGATCTGGGTAGTGAACTCCTTTGCCAGGCGGCTTAAGGTATTCATTTTTCAACCTCCGTCCGATTTCCGATTTAACCCTGTTGTTATGGTTGCCGTAGAGAGATCGCGGTGGACCGGTAACACGTGATGAAAGAGAAGCACTCATGTTTTGCGTCGAATGCGTACGCACCCAAGGCCTAGCTTCCCTCACCATCGCGACTAAGAACAGGATCGTAGTTGTTTTACTATTTCTCAGGAGGAATGATGGTTCAACGGATTTGTATGTATCCGCTCATCGCTGCACTCTTGATCTTTGGTTTAGTTTTTAATAGCACTACAGTTGAAGCCAAAGCAAAAAAATCTAGAGCACGCGCAGCGCACTGCAGTTCAAAGAAGAAGAAAGGACGTCACTCTCGTCACACTGCCTGTAACACTGTCGCCGGCAAGCAACAAGCTCTCCAGTTCCTTAAATCCGGAACTGCGGAATTGAAAATGCTTGCAGGAGTCGAGGGTTCGGAAGAAGGACTAGAGCCCAATGATGGCGTCGACCTTTCAGTTCAAAAGCAATTGTTACAAGAAGTAGAAGACCTCAGCGAATTGCAAAACGAAGAAGACGGCAGCATTGATGCCGAGTCCTTCAAAATGCTGTGGTTGTCGTATGTGGATCCCATCGGTGATGAGGATTCTCAAAGTACCTTGAGCTGTGGTATCGTAAAGCAACAGCTTATGAATTCAATCATGGATTGGCTAGGAACGCGTTATCACTTTGGTGGTTCCAGCCGTTCAGGGATCGACTGCTCTGCCTTTGTCCGTACAGTTTTTGCGACCTCGGGAAATATTGTTCTTCCTCGCACGGCTCAAAGTCAGATTGAAGTAGGGGAGCGTATCCGCAATGTGGAAGACCTTCAGTTCGGCGACTTGGTCTTTTTCCATACACGTCGCCATGCCTTCGTTTCACACGTTGGTATTTATCTCGGAAACAAACTCTTCGCTCACTCCAGCACTCGTTTCGGTGTGACTGTTTCGTCACTGGAAAGCGATTATTATAGCGCTCACTTGATAGGTGCACGCAGACTTACTGAAAATGATGTTCAAGCGCTGAGCTCGGTGGATGCCCTCGCAGCTACCGGAACTCGCTAAGAGCTCACAGTAGGTAGTCAACCAACGTTATGGATTTTCGTTATTGGAAAAAGCCCTTCGCAGAATGCTGTGAAGGGCTTTTTTCGTAGGCACTGTAGGGACGATCGGACGCTCGGGCAACACGGCTTATACTTGCATCCGAGACTGCGATGTACTTCTTTGCAACACGCGTTGAAGTGTTGATTCGTCGATAGTGCGAAGTACATTCGGTCAAGACGATACTTGCTTGAGTGTCTGAAGTTGAGAGCGAGTGCTGTTTGTCGGTCGTTGAATAGTCCATTTCGTCCATGCAGACGGCGTAGCCGGATGCATAATGAGAAGTCCGGAAAAACAATTCGACCTCAGTGGCGAAAAAGCATTGTGCTTGGTAGTGCCGAATGATAACGAGCATCGAAGACGACGAATCTTGAGTATACACCGCACCAAGAGCGGAGTCCCGTTGATGGGCCGCTGATTGTGCACTCAACAATGTAGTAGGAATGGCGAAGTAGGTCATGCGCTATGCGGGCATGCAGCGCGCGAGGACCGGAGTGGAGCCGGAGTTGGATACTGTGAACGGAGAACGACATCAGAGCGAGGATATGATAGACTTTGAACAATGGGGACTCATCGACTACGACGAGTCTACAACGAGACAACAGACTCTGGTTGAGCAGATTAAACGGGGCGATCGTCGCAGTACCCTGGTGTTTTGTCAACATCCAACGGTTATTACGGTCGGAAGAGCGACCGAAGACGGACATATTCTCACACCTCCCGCGGAGCTGAAAGCACGTGGTATTTCTGTCGTTGAAAACAATCGTGGCGGCGATGTTACCGTACACAATCCCGGACAGTTAGTTGGTTATCCCATCTTTCATCTCTCGCACTATCGTGAAGATTTGCACTGGTTTCTCCGCGAAATCGAAGAGTGCATAATTCAAACCGTTGAGCATTTTGGTATTCAGGCGAGTCGAGTGGAAGGTTTAACCGGCGTGTGGGTGGAGGAGACCCGGAAAATATGTGCAATAGGTATCCACTGCTCGCGATGGGTAACATCTCATGGTTTTGCACTTAATGTGGAAAACCGTATTGAGGATTTCAATCACATCGTTCCATGCGGCATTCAGGATAGAAGTGTCACTTCTATCTCCAAAGAGCTAGAGTGCATAACTCCCATAAGTGATGTGGAAAAGATCTGTAAAACGTTTTTCCTGGAAAGATTTTAGACAATTCGAAAAAAAACGATTGTGAAAAAAGGTGCTTAGTGTTAGTTTGCACCGTCAGTTAAGTCAAGCGGGAGTAGCTCAGTGGTAGAGCGTCACCTTGCCAAGGTGAATGTCGCGAGTTCGACCCTCGTCTCCCGCTCGATGGCGCAAGCCATCACTTCCTCTTTATGCTGCATGCCTTGCTATCAATTCCCCCCGATGGCAGGGCATTTTTTTTGTGCCGAATTTTTTCAAATTTTGACGCTTTTATGTCGGGACTCGCAAGCGCCTTGGACATGTTTTCTGAGCTACAAAACACAAGAACTTGGTTGTGAAGCACAAGCGGCATTGAGCAGAGAATAACCCGTACAAGCACTTTTCGCAGTAGTTTCGTGAGCTAAATCTACTTTACAACCCCATATATGGGTAGCGTACTCCTTGTCGACGACGAGCAAAAACTCCGAACCTTACTCTCGCGTCTGCTTAAAGCAGAAGGCTTTGACGTCGTAGTTGCCGGCGATTGTAAAACTGCGTTGCGGAAGCTGGAGCAGCAGGACGTCGATGTTGTTTTGTGCGACGTAAAGTTACCTGATGGTGACGGAGTCGAGTTCATCCGTCAAATCAAAAATCGATTTGCGTACAAAGAGTGTATTCTGTTTACGGCTTTTGGCAACGTGGCAGATGGTATACGCGCCATGAAAAACGGTGCTTTCGATTATCTGGTGAAGGGGGACGACGACGAGAAGATCATTCCGCTACTGTTTCGTGCCATGGAAAAGGCACAGATGCACAAAAAGATCGAACGCTTGGAAGCACGAGTTCGAAGCGGACATAGCTTTAGCACTATCATTGGTCACTCCAAGAAATTGCGTGAAGCAGTGAGCATGGCCCAGCATGTTGCTCCGACGGATACCGGTGTGCTTTTACTCGGGGAGACCGGAACCGGTAAAGAGGTTTTTGCACAGGCGATACACAATGCCAGTCCGAGAGCAGATCAAAACTTCGTTGCAGTAAACTGCAGTGCGTTCAGCAAGGAGATCTTAGAAAGTGAGTTGTTCGGACATCGTGCCGGCGCGTTTACCTCGGCCCACAGCGACAAGCGCGGCATCATCGAGGAAGCTCACAAAGGAACCTTGTTTCTCGATGAGATATCGGAGATGCCCCTTGAACTTCAAGCCAAGCTCTTGCGCGTGCTCGAGACAAGCGAGTTCTATAAGGTGGGAGACAGTACAACGACTCGTATCGATTTTCGTCTGATCGCAGCCTCAAATCGTGATCTTAAGGCTGAAAGTGCGCGTGGAGCATTTCGTTCCGATCTCTACTATCGCCTCAACGTGTTTGAAGTAAAACTACCCGCACTTCGCGAACGACCGGACGACATTCGTCTGCTTAGTAGAGAGTTCATCGTGCAATCGTGCGTTCGTACCAACAAACAGAACATGCAGCCCTCCGAAGAGTACTTGTTGGCGCTGGAGTCCTATTCATGGCCGGGCAACATCCGAGAGCTTCGCAATGTAATCGAGCGCAGCGTCATTCTTTCCGATTCTGCAACTCTCGAAGCTCGACATTTGCCTCTCGACATTCGACATTCCGAATCGGAGCTCCCTCCCGACGCAGTTGCAAGCACAGACTTAGCTATTGTCGAACGCAACCATATCCTTCGCGTTCTGGCTCAATGTGATGGCAACAAAAGCGAAGCCGCACGAATGCTCAACATTGGAGTGAGTACCCTCTACCGCAAACTCGAAGAGTATCAGCTCTGATACCATGAACTGCTACCACTGGTTCATACCTTCACTAGAGACCTTAAGCCATCTACTCGAACGATCTAGTCGTCTGTCTTAAGCTCAGTCTCAGTCAAGGTGAATCGGCCGCACTGCAACTTTTTAAGCTCATGTATACCCTTCTTGAGCTCATGAAACTGTTCTTAACCTCAGTCTAGTATTGTTGACCCCTGTCCGGCTTTCCGGACTACGCGCTGCAGTTCTCGTCGCTTCGCATAGTCATACGCCACCTCAACACACCCGCCGCTTGTCTCCCGAAATGAGAAGTAGTCTCCCATAATAGGAGGCTTTTTATTGCCTTGAAAAGGGGCAGGCGTCTCCGTGTTTTGCCTAACCGCATAAAAATTAAGGGTTTAAAATACACATACCACAACGAGACTTCGGTATTGGCACAGCCTTCCTTACACATGAGACACGACGTGATCATGCTCATGCACATGTGTGAGCAATGAACACGACGAATGAGCACACGCCGGTCGTGTGCACTTGTTACTCACTTACGGAGCGCGTACTTCCACCATGATCCTGATGCTCTTAGTCATTCTGGGAACAGTCTTGTGTTTCCTTGTCTTCGAGGCGTGTGTCCATCTCTTTGAAAGAATCTAAGATGACCTCTCTCTTTGTTGTCTCCATGCTCGTATTGCTCTACTTGTTTTATGTACTTCTCAAGCCTGAGCGCTTTTAACTCCATGCTTCACACGGATGCTTTTGTTGTTTTCCTAACAATATGTTCTCTAGTCGCTCTGCCGATTCCTCTTGGGTTCTATCTAGCGAGAGTGGTAATGAATCGTCGCTCACTGCTGGAGCCCGTCTTTTCGGGAATAGAAAGGATAGTCTATGCGGTAGGTGGCATCGATGTCAATCGCGGTTTGGGTTGGAAGCAGAATGCTGTCGCAATGTTGTCGATCAATTGCGTGTGGTTTCTTCTGGCGATGGCAGTGCTTACGAATATGTCGTGGTTGCCTTTGAACCCCGACGGTGTTGCGTCCATGTCTGCTGACCTTGCCTTCAACACCGCAATTAGTTTCATCTCAAACACCAATCTGCAACACTACAGCGGTGAGAGTGGGATGTCGTACTTCGGACAACTCGTTCTCATGCTTTTCCAGTTTATCAGCGCAGGTACCGGATTGTCGGTTGTCTATTTGGTGATTATGAGTTTGCGAGATGAAGGGTCTGATTTCATCGCCAACTTTTATGTACTGCTCACGCGAATGGTGATTCGTGTTTTGCTACCATTGAGCATAGTCGTCGCCGGTGTTCTGGTGTTAAGCGGTGTGCCAATGACCTTCGATGGTAAAGAACGAGTCATTTCGCTTGAGGGCGATACAACTCTTGTTAGTCAAGGACCTGTTGCAGCATTTGTGGCGATAAAGCAATTGGGAACGAATGGGGGAGGATTTTACGGTGCAAACTCGGCCCATCCTTTGGAGAACCCGACAGCACTCACCAACGTCGTGGAATGTGTTTCGATTGCATTGTTATCCATTGCAGTGATCTGGAGTTTAGGTCCACTAACGGGACGAAGACATTTCAGCACAATGGTTTTGAGCGTTATGGGGTTGTGCTTCATTACTCTCTTCGCGGTAGCCTGGTGGTCTGAGAGTCATAGCGTTCAGCACAGCAAAGAGATGATGCTGCTCGTGAACGAAGCGAATCTAGAAGGAAAAGAGACGCGCTTTGGACCCGGCACCTCAGCTTTATGGGCAACCTTAACCACGTGTACGTCAAGTGGCTCGGTGAATTGCATGCACGACAGCCTTATGCCTCTTGCCGGACTCACAACATTGGTTGGCATGATGGTCAACTGTGTTTTTGGTGGAGTGGGAGTTGGATTCTTGAATTTCTATGTCTTTGTTATTCTAGCTGTTTTCATGTCGGGACTTATGGTAGGACGAACGCCTGAGCTCTTCGGCAAGAAAATCGAAGCCCGAGAAATGAAAATTGCCATGCTCATAGCGCTGATGCATCCTCTGCTGATTCTCGGTGCCACAGCGATGGCTTCGCACCTTTACGCAGGAGATCCTCAAAACTATGCGTCGTGGCTGCATAACTCTTCGTACCACGGGTTTTCCGAGATGCTGTATGAATTCAGTTCGTCGGCAGCAAACAATGGTAGTGGCTTTGAAGGATTGGGTGACAACACGATATTCTGGAATCTGAGCTGCGGTCTTGTCATGTTGTTGAGTCGTTACCTACCGATAATCGGACCCCTCGCCATTGCCGGAATTCTAGCCCAAAAGAAAAGCGTTCCACCGAGCAGCGGCACAATGCCGATTGCATCTTTCGACTTTGCCGTCGTCGTTCTAGCGGTGATCCTTATCGTCGCCGCACTGTCATTCTTTCCGGCTCTAGCACTCGGACCTATAGCGGAACATCTCCAACTACACTGAAGAATACAATGAGTACCGGATCAACATCACGTCTCCTTCAAGCGGATCTTCTTCGTCAAGCGATGCAACAGTCGTTCGTCAAACTTGACCCTCGACAGATGCTCAAGAATCCCGTCATGTTCTGTGTCGAGATTGGCACGTTCATCATGCTCCTCGTATGCGTTTTCGTTGCCCTCGGCGCACACGATCAGGGGAAATTGGGATACAATCTTGCTGTCTTCGTCATCCTACTCTTCACGGTGCTCTTTGCAAATTTTGCTGAAGCCTTTGCGGAAGCGCGAGGTAGAGCACAGGCTGATTCGTTACGCAAGACACGAGAGGAAACACCGGCAAAGCGAGTTCGACGTGAAGGTCATGGCTTCAGCGCGCAGTATGAGCGTATCTCATCCTCACAACTCACACAAGGTGATTACTTCGAGTGTGTGGCCGGAGACATCATCGCCAGCGACGGAGAGATCGTAGACGGACTCGCCTCTATCGATGAGTCTGCAATTACCGGCGAATCCGCTCCGGTCATTCGTGAAGCCGGTGGAGATAAATCAAGTGTCACCGGAGGCACTCGCGTGCTCTCGGATCGCATTGTCGTGCAAGTAAGTACCAAAGCCGGCGAGTCGTTTCTCGATCGCATGATAGCACTGGTGGAAGGTGCGTCTCGACAAAAGACACCGAACGAAATCGCACTCTCTATTCTGTTGGCTGCCTTCACCATCGTCTTTTTAGTCGTGTGTGTAAGCTTGCATCCTTTTGCTCAATACGCGCAAACACCGATTACTATTGCTGCGTATTTGTCACTGTTCGTCTGCTTGATTCCAACGACGATAGGTGGGCTTCTCTCTGCTATTGGTATTGCTGGAATGGACCGTGCGTTGCGTGCCAACGTGCTTACGAAGTCAGGTCGCGCCGTTGAAACAGCAGGTGATATTGATGTTCTTCTTCTCGATAAAACAGGAACGATTACTATTGGAAATCGCAGGGCAACCCGCTTTGTCGCTGCACCGGGTGTTAGTCTCGATGCTTTCGTTTCCGTTGCTCAGCTGAGCTCTCTTTCAGACGAAACTCCTGAAGGAAAGAGCATTGTGGAGCTCGCTGCTCTACCACCTCAAAACGCTGTTCTTGAAGCTTCCGTATCAATTCGCTTCAGTGCTGAAACGCGTTGCTCCGGAGTTGATCTGGCTGATGGACGTCGCATACGCAAAGGTGCATATGACGCAATGAAGCGTTTGTGTGAAGCGGAAGGGAACAGTATTCCGGATGCTATTCGAATTGCTGTCGAAGAGATCTCGGCAAATGGCGGAACCCCACTGGTCGTGAGCGTAGACGAGGCCGTTGTCGGATGCATTGAACTTCAAGACATCATTAAACCGGGCATACAAGAACGATTCAGTCGCTTGCGCAAGATGGGTGTCAAGACTGTGATGGTGACCGGAGATAATCCGTTGACGGCTCGCTTCATAGCGCAGAAGGCAGGCGTAGACGATTTTATTGCAGAGGCAAAGCCGGAAGACAAGTTAGCCTATATCCGTAGCGAACAGGACTCCGGAAAACTGGTGGCCATGATGGGGGACGGTACAAATGATGCACCGGCTCTAGCACAAGCTGACGTCGGTGTCGCGATGAATAGCGGTACGCAAGCTGCCAAAGAAGCAGGGAACATGGTGGACTTAGATAATGATCCAACGAAGCTCATCGAAATCGTCGAGATCGGCAAACAGCTACTCATGACCCGAGGGACCTTGACAACATTCAGCATCGCAAACGATGTGGCGAAGTATTTCGCTATTGTCCCGGCACTGTTTATGTCTTCACTCCCTGCGCTCAATGCACTCAACATCATGAATCTGCATAGTCCTGCAAGTGCGGTATTATCTGCCGTGATCTTCAACGCCATTATCATCCCGTTCCTGATTCCGCTTGCCCTCAAAGGCGTGAGCTATCGTCCTTTGGGCGCAGCAGCACTTTTACGACGTAATCTCTTCATCTATGGAGTCGGTGGAGTCATTGTTCCCTTCATCGGCATTAAAGCCATTGATCTTTTGATAGCACCTTTACTCTAAAACCTATGAAAAACTATGCGTGGATATCGATTCGCGTGACTGTGGCTTTTACACTTCTGCTATGTGGTGGTTACACGATGCTCGTGCTTGGTATCGCACGTCTCGCCGAGCCCATCTCGCAGCCCATTCATCTTCGTAACGACAATCAGGTTGTTGCGTTCCGTATGATCGCTCAAAATTATCGCAGTGATGCTTTTTTTCAAGCACGGCCTTCGGCCGTGCAGTATAACGCGGCCGGTTCCGGTGGCTCAAATCTCTCACCTACCTCGCAAGAACTGTTCCTTCAGCAGAAGCTTCGAAGCGACAGCTTGATGAAGCATAATCCTGATTGGACCGAGAGTATGATTCCTGCTGAGATGCTTAGCACTTCGGGAAGTGGTTTGGATCCTCATCTCAGTCGTCAAGCAGCCGAAGCGCAGATTGTGCGTATCGCACGGGCGCGTGGCTGCGATCCGTCTCTTGTGCGTCAATGCATGGAATCTGCAGTAGAGAAAGGTCCCGGATTTCTCTTCGGACCGGAGTGCGTGAATGTCAATTGCGCCAACGTGCTGCTCGATTCCTTGCTTAGCTCATCTTCGAAAGGAAAGCCTCAGTGACAAGCCCAACCGTAACCTTAACCTTAACCTCGCCATCGACACTGAGAACTGTCGTGAGAAGATTGAAAGGTATAACACACAGCCGTCCGTTCAGCTTCCGACTGAATGTTCCGCACTCGTCACTCGTAGCGAGGATGCTGACTGCGCTCTTGCTCATAGTACTGTGTTCATCAGGGTTGCATACCGCAAACTTTGCGGGTGTCTTCCTCAACGCTGATGATTTCTCTCGACGCGAATTGACTGACAAAGTACTCTGCGGTACAAACAACGACGAGTTTTCGTTGGGCAGCCTGTTTCATCCGCATACGGTTGTACTTCGATCTGATTCGGCTGTGCGACGCTACGCAAAGTCGGAGCTGTTCGGATGCCGAAGTTGCGAAGGCACATTGATTCGTTTTAAAGCGGACTCTTGGATTGAGTATGAGCTGATCGATAGTGGGGCTGTGTATGTATATCGTGCAGTACTGTTTGAAGCCTCGCGTGACGGAAAGGCGATGACCAACATGGTGCACTACTTCTTCAGTAACACATCAAGCTCAGAGATTTTTCCTTTAACTATTCGGAATGTACGACAGCACACACCTTCGAATCTTGGCTTGCACGACGCAATTGAAACACAGTGCACACGAGATGAGGATTTGTGGCAAACCGTCGGTCAGGACGGACACTGTCGGATCACTTTTTTATGTACAACATTTGCTCGTCCATCGACGACGAAACAATGAAAACCACTTCAGAACCTAGTGGCATGTATGGCAATTCAACCACGCAACGCCTCGGAATCCCTTCGCACAGGCGATTAACCGTACTCAGTCGAACTTCGGCAGCTGTTCTCTGTGTTGCACTGTTCATCGCAACGGGTTGTTTGAAGGCGCAATCCACGCAGGCCGCCACAGAGAGTCGTGTTCCATTTGATGACGTTGAAACTAATTGGCAAAATGGATCCGACCGAAGGGATAGCAGTGTCTTTAAAGAAATGAAGTACTTTCAGCCTTCACTTCTGATTGACCTAAGTTATACGCACTCTTTCAACACGCCTATTGATCACACAGTCGTCGGATCAACTGCGCTTGCCAGGAACAACGAAATGCAGCTTTCCAGTTTGCACGTTGGAGGTGACTTTATGTATGAGAACGCACATGCGCGCGTAATGACTCAGTGGGGTCTACGCTCGATTGTTGTTCCTCGCAATGACTATAGTCCGTACCGAGGTCAATATCGTCTTGCCGACGTGTACCGCAATCTAAGTGAAGCTTATGCCGGCTATCACATTGACTATCTGTATGGTGTCAACATTGATTGCGGGTTGTTCATGTCATATATCGGACTGAACTCTTACTATCAACCGGAGAACTGGGAATATCAGGCATCATTTACCTCAGACAATACACCTTGGTTTTTCAATGGAGTGAGAATACAAATCTATCCGACCAAGCACTTGAAAATTGAACCGTGGATTATCAACGGATGGCAGAGCTACGGTTCATTCAATGCTCAGCCCGGTGTAGGAGCAAACATCACCTATATGCCATCTAGCTCATTTAAAATACTGACCAATGATTACTATGGCAGCGATGCTGCCGGCATTCCCGATAGGAAGAGATTTCATAGTGACAATAGTCTCCTTGTACGCTACCACAATGACCCGCTTTCCGATGGCATCAGTCGCGCTGCTTTTTCACTAACCTTTGATGTTGGTTTTGAAAAGGGAGGGGGTGTGAACGGATTTCGTTCGGGTGATTCCACACAGGGGCCGGCTCAGTACTTTTTAAGCGCTATGGTCTACAATCGAGTCTGGATTGCGCGTAATACATTGGCTTGGACTATCGGTGGCGGTTGGATGACGAATCCGGGGCGCTATCTCGTACTCTACCCGACAGGTCAGGCTAGTCCGCTTCCCAGCCCAACAGACCCAACTAAAATGGAAGGAGCGTTTCCGTTTAGTGCTAATCCAGGAGACTCGTTCAGTGGCTGGGACTGTTCGACAAACATCGATTGGATGCCTAATCAAAGCATCACATTTCGCTTGGAGTATGTCCGACGCCATGCAAGCGTGGCGTACTTTGCCGGTCATGGCGGGGTGACTTCTTCCAGCGGCTACAGCACTACAACACTTGATCCAAATTGGAAACCGGATCTGGTGCAAGATGAGTCGCGAATCATTTTTGCGCTCTTGTTTAGACTCTAAGGCTTCGATACTCGATACGCTTCCACTCTTAACACTTCAGGTTGATGTGTAGTGATAACCCTGAACAAGCTAAGTTATGTCTGACGATCGATCACAAAACGTACAACGATTCCTGCAGCTTATCGAGAAGTCTCGTCGCGGTAAGCTGAAGATCTACATCGGTATGAGTGCAGGCGTAGGGAAGACCTACCGCATGTTGCAGGATGCGCATCGTATGCTTGGACATGGCATCGATATTCGTATTGCGTACATCGAAACGCACGATCGGGCGGAAACTGTTGAACTCGTGCAGGGAATTCCGCTTATTCCTCGTGCACTGAGCTACTATCGTAACAAGCAGGTCGAGGAAATGGATTTGTCTGCAGTGTTACGCCTGCATCCTGAAGTCGTCATTGTTGATGAATTGGCGCACACGAACATACCGGGATCGAAAAACGAGAAGCGCTGGCAAGACGTGTTTGATATTCTTGACGCCGGCATCAACGTTATCAGTGCGGTGAACATACAACACATAGAGAGCTTGCATGATGAAGTTCGTCAGATCAGCGGAGTCGACGTCCAGGAGCGTGTGCCGGATCGGGTGCTGCGCGAAGCGGACGAAGTAGTTAACATAGATCTTACCGCGGAAGAACTAGTCTCCCGCCTCAAAGAAGGGAAGATCTACAAGTCTGACGTTATTCATCAAGCTCTTCAAAACTTCTTTCGCAGCGAACACATCCTTCAGCTTCGAGAGTTAGCGTTAAAAGAAGTTGCTTCGCACGTAGAGCGTCAAGTTGATACAGAAGTTCAACGGAATGCCGGACTGCGACACGAGCGATTTATGGCGTGCATCTCAACCAACGAAAAAAGTGCGAGGTCAATTATTCGTAAAACAGCACGGCTTGCCAGTTACTATAACAGTTCGTGGATCGTGGTGTACGTTCAACGGGCAAAGGAATCGCCGGACCGTATAGCTCTCGATAGACAACGACATTTGCTCAATAACTTGAAGCTGGCGACGGAACTTGGGGCTGAAGTCATACGTGTGAAGAACGATAACATCTCGAGAGCCATTGTGGAGGAGGCGGTACAAAGAAATGTCACGACTATTTGCATGGGGCGCCCCATGGAGCGCAGCGGTTGGCGCTTCTTTCGTCCCGAAGTGCTGAGTCCAACTCTTGCAAAACTTCGTAGTTACGATATCGATGTCATTATTTTGGCGCCATGAACATTCAACAAAAATTAGTGTTTGGACTGGGTTTCCTCTTCATATTGATTGCGGCTCTTGCCGCCGTTAGTATCAGTAATGTGCATCGACTATCCGATGCCTCACGCAGTATCTTGGAAGCCAACTATCAGTCGCTCGAGTACATTCGCGGAATGTACCATGCACTGGACAACGACCCAACAGGTCAAGTTGACTCCGTCACCTTCGCTCGAAATCTTTCTCAGCAAGCGCGTAATATCACTGAGATCGGTGAGAAGGAGTTTACCGAGCAACTTGCAATTGACTTCAAGCGTTCCTATGAGTCCAAATGGTCTCTGCAGACAGTCCAGAAAATTCGGACGGATCTGCATGCCATCATGACGCTGAATATGCAAGCATTGGAACGCAAAAGTGTCATAGCCGAGTCAAGCGGTCGCAGTGCCAGTACTATTATTGCTGCAACTGCTAGTCTGTGCATCATTCTCGCCTTGATTCTCATCGTCAATCTCCCACGAACCATAACGAAGCCCATAAAAGAATTACGTGAAGGCATTCAACAGATTAGCGCAAAGAATTACAGCGCGCGATTGCGCATGGATCGCAAAGATGAATTCAGAGACATAGCAAATGCATTTAATCTATTAGCTGTACAACTCTCCAACTACTATTCGAGCAGTATTTCGAAAATCATGAGTGAGAAGCATCGGGTAGAGAGCTTGGTAAACTCGATGCACGACCCGGTTTTAATTCTCGATGAGCAGCGTATGGTTCTCTTTGCTAACCGGCAAGCAGCATCTCTGCTCCTCTCAGAGCGTAGTATTTTAGTCGGGAGTTCAGCCACCGAAGCTGCTGTGCACAATGATCTTCTGCGCAATATTTTACAAGCTGCGTTTGACACGCAGTCAGCATCCCAATCCAGAAGTCTAAAAGTAATGCACGAAGGTCGAGAGCAGTACTTCGATGTTGAGCATCAACGCTTGGAAATTGCACCAAGCGATGGTGCGGAAATCCAATATATGGGTGATGTGATTGTGCTTCGAAACGTGACTGAATTCCGCGAACACGATGTTGCAAAGAGTTCATTTATGGCAACCGTTTCTCACGAGCTCAAAACCCCGATTTCTTCGATAAAGTTTAGTCTTCAACTGCTCGAACGCATCAAAGGTGAAGATGTAGAGAACGAGAGATCAATACTCATTCGAAGTATGGAGGAAGATTGTAGCAGGCTGTCAAAAATATCATCCGAATTGCTTAGCATATCGCAATCGGAAACCGGCAACATTAGCCTGGCTGTTCAGGCTTGTCGTCCGGATTCGCTACTGTCGGTGGCGATCTCAGCCGTGAGTAACCTTGCTGATCAACGTTCCATCAGACTTATGATGTCGGCTGAACACTTAAGGGATCTTCCTCTCGTCAAAGCAGATGCAGAGAAAGTAACCTGGGTCCTCATTAACTTTCTCACGAATGCTGTACGCTACAGTCCGGAACATAGCGAAGTATCCGTGGGTGCGGGCCGGCACGAGATGCAGGTTGAATTCTACGTCCAGGATAGAGGCAAAGGGATAGAGGAGCGCTATCGCGATCGCATCTTCGAGCGCTATTTCCAGATACCCGGCAGCAGCAAAAGCGGTTCAGGTTTGGGCTTGGCAATCTCCCGAGAGTTCATTGAAGCTTTAGGAGGCTCCATAGGTGTGGATAGTGAACTTGGAGGTGGAAGCCGTTTTTGGTTTCGATTGGCAGTTGCACCGATAGCTCTTTCGCGAGCATTGGACAGTTGATATCATTGTACCGCGGGCGAAAGAGACGAGCATCTTCCGGAGTTCCGCGTTTTGACATCCGTAAGTCTACGTGTTGACTGTGTGCACCGGAAATCATAACTTATGGCATTGTTAAACATGTATACATGCCCTCGTTATGATGGACTTTCAAGACATTAAGCTGCTCGCAAAAAAGATCGTCGATGAAATGGATGCCAAACACTCTGCGGACTTGGCCCCGAAGTGGGAACAAGCCACCCTCATGGTTGTGCCTCGAGATTCTTCGATGAAGTCGCACGAGATTCCTATTGACAAACTCTTACACAAGGTTGTGATGATGCGCGATAATCTGCGCATACTCGAGCAACAAATAAATAGCTCTTCACTTGGAGATGGCGAAAAAGTCAAGCTTCAAGGCTACATTACCAAGATCTATGGGTCAATGACTTCATTCAACTTTATGTTCCAGAATGATGTAGACAAGTTTTAGAGACTAAAGCCAAAACAGATCGTTCTGAAAGGGCTCTAGAGTGTCGTGAGCAGCGGACTTCAGCTTCTGCTGTGTATGCTATGAAAAAAAACTCGGAGAGTGAGCCCTCTCAGTGTCGCCTTGCCGCTTCGATCGTGCTCCATGCGATTTGCAGATCGCGCATCGCCTCACGCGGACTCTTCTTTTCATACAAAACCTGCATGATCTGTTGCTCAAATTCCGCTTCGGCGTCGAGGAAATATGGAGTGGAAGGTAGTGGACGTGAGCGCAGACACTGACTATAGAAACCTTCTATATTTGTATTGGCTGCGTACACACTCGAATCGGAACGATCTACAGGCTTCTTTTCTTGAAAAAGCGGCGCAGCGGGAAAGCCTGCGTCCGGCAGTTGCCGACAGAATTGAACTTGAACCGTACTGCTACTTAAGAATCGCAGAAGCTGCATGCATGCTTCCTTGTGCTGAGATGAAGAAGTCAGTGCCCAGCAGTCCGCACTAAGGATACTCCAACCTGTAAGTGCACTGTCCTTGGCCCAGCTCCAGGCGGGCCAACGATCTGCGACCTGATAGTTCATTGAAGTAGTAGGTGAAGCAAGGTTCCACATTCCACTTGGCCACAGACCAAGCTCATGTCCTGCAAGGGCATCATCAAGAGTTCTCGAAGACTCCATACGGCCATTTTTACACATTGATGCGTAGGATTCTAACGCCGCAATTGCCTCTGAGTCGATTGTGCTCGAAAATGGCAAACTCGTCATAATACGGCTGCCACCGGCCCATAAGAACGGAAGCGTTTTCTTTAGTACGTTGTGCGGCTCATACGAATTCACACCCACTCGAAGGCTTTGAAAGGCCGGATTTTTGAGCATGCGTTCGTAATCATCAAGCGAGGGTTGCAAGTTCTCTCTCGACAACGCTTTTCCTAGGGATCCATCGACAAAAAGTGCCCGACAATTCATGGTCCAAGGAAGTGCATACATCTTTCCTTGGAGCTTCACGGCATTATGGAGACGAGGTATACTTCGTGCCAAAAGATCGTCGGGTAGGCTATCCAACACAGATGCCGATGCGAACTCTTCTACCCACTCTAAACCGATATGGATAATGTCGGGGGCGGATGAGGAGGCAAAAGCAGTTTGCAGCTTTGCTTTGCCGTCAGACCACTGCAATGCTGTTGCTTCAATGTGAACGCCCGGATGTTGCTCTTCAAAGATGCGCAGCAAACTGTCCAATACTTGAGTCTGACGCGGTTCGGACCAAAAGTGCCAAAGACGTATCGTAGGTGAGGCTTGTGGCTTATTACACGAGGTGCTGCCCATGGTGAGCAGCGCGCATAGCGCTGCGAGCCCTAACAAAGAAGGCCTCAGAGAAATCATCGCCCTTGTCTGCTACTGTCGCTTTGGTGAACAACGGTAGTATCATGTGCTGTTGAGTCACCCGAAGGTCGCTGCAGACGTCGAACCGGATGGAAATAAGCATCAAGGATGTCTCGCGCTATTGGAGCAGCGCGCTCGGAGCCAAATCCCGCATTTTCGACCATGACACACATGGCGATAGTGGGGTTTTCCTCCGGTGCAAAGCAGATAAACCAAGAGTGATCGCGTCCGTGTGGATTCTGTGCCGTACCGGTTTTCCCGCACACTTTGATGCCGTCGACCTTCACGTTTTGTGCGGTACCGCCGGCAGTGTTGCAGACATCATACATCGCGCGATGAACCAGGTCAAAGTACTTCTTGTCTATGGGCAAGACCACAGAGTCGTGAGCCATCGTTTCCATTTTCGAACGATCTTTATAATAGTATGATCGCACTATATGTGGCTGATAATAGACACCCTTGTTTGCCAGTGCGCAACAATAAGCAGCCATTTGAAGAGGAGTGACACCAATCTCTCCTTGACCGATTCCGAGATTGATCATACGTCCATCGATGAGCACGCCGGTGACTCCGCGCTTGCCATAGAGCTCGCGATTCATGAGCAATCCTCGACTTTCTTCACGTAGATCAACTCCGGTGGATTGACCGAAGCGGAACATCGTACCATACTTGTTGTAAGTTTCGATGCCCATGCGACGCCCTAACTCGTAGAAGAACGTGTTGCATGAAACGTGGATAGCGCGTTGCACGGTAATTGGACCATGGCGTCCTCCGTGACATTTAAACGTCCGGCCGCCATAGGTATAACTACCCGGACAGTTAATGGTCGAATGTTCGTCGATAAGATGCTCCTGCAGACCGGCCAAGGCCATGAGCATTTTCCATGTAGATCCCGGTGGATACTGTGCTTGGGTTGCTCTGTTGAATAGGGGCTTCTCGGGATCACGGACCAACTCCATGTATTCGTTGGAGAGTTTACCGGAGGTGAACTTGCTGAGATCGTAGTCGGGTGCGCTAACCAAAGCCATGATTTCACCGCTCCGCGGGTCCATGACGACGATACCTCCGTTATCACCTTTTAAACCGCGTTCGGCAACCTCTTGCAAAGAAGGATCCAAGCCTGTGTACAAGTCAGCGCCTTCGGAGGCTTCAATGTCACTTTTACCCTTGTTGAAGTTTTCGATCGGCTGTCCGGCAGCGTTGACGGCGACGAACTGAATGCCCTTGTTTCCTCGAATGAGATCCTCGTGAGACTTCTCGAGACCGCTTTGTCCGATAAGGTCGCCGGACCGATAGTAGCTACCGACATTCTTCAGTTGTTCCTGACTGACTTCAGAGCGATATCCAAAGAGGTGAGAGGCTCGGGCTTTGATTTCATACGTACGCTTTGTCTCTATACTGAGGTCGACACCGGGTAACAAATCGTGATTCTCTTCTATGGCAGCTCTCAAATTGTCATCCAGGTCGCGCATGATTTTAACCTGCGCAAAACGGTTAACGCGATTTTCCTCGTAGGTGGCCTTCAAGTCAGATTCGGCTAAGCCGGTCAATCGTGAGAGCAGAGGGATACAATCACTATTGAAATCATTTGGAGTTATTACCAGGGTGTAGGAAGCGGAGTTCTGAACCATGACCTTGCCATTGCGGTCATATACGCAACCTCGATACGGTTCCTTGGTCAACTGTTTAATCGCCTGCGTCTCAGAACGCTGCAACAACTCCGTCCCACGAACCATTTGCAAGTAGGCTAATCGGAGACCGAATGTGAGTGCCACAGCCAGGACAATAACGCGAAAAATTCTCTCGCGACCGGGCGATGCAAAATTGGGGATGTTAGATATCGACATCGGGAAATGCTGCTATTCGAGTGTCGGAGCACAGTTCGATGTGCAATTTATCGCATTCGCTGCGAATAGTCCTCAAGGAAGGATTTTTCCTCCGGAGTCAAGGACTCTTGGCCATGATCAATGATCTTGTCAAGTAACAAGTTGAGCATTTCCTCATCACTCCGCTGAGGGTCCGGATAGAACAATTTGCTCATATTTCTGTCGTTCTTTCCAAAGCTGCTGACTAGTTCCTCTTCTTGCTCCAACAGACTGTCGTCAAGGATTTCTCTGTGGCTCGTTAGGTTCATGGCGCGAACTCTCTTTAACTGTTGTTGCAAGAGAGTCGTAACCACCAAACCAAAGCACAAACCGTAAATGCTTGGCAGTAATCCATAGTACAGTCCGTTAACACCTTGCGTTGCAAAAGCTATGACCCGATAGGTCAATGCACTAGCAGCCAACACAAGAATAACGTGGATTGCCCGAATCTCATAGCGCTGTAGCAGGACGATGCTGCGCTGCGGTTGCAGGAATGCAAAGAGGCTGATGATAAAAAACGATAGAACGTCTCCGCCACTTAGCACATAATGTTGATTCAGACTAAGTGAAACCAAGCTATACAAGAGGCCAAAGCTCAAGACCAACGCGCCGGCACTGAGGGCAAATCGTTTTGTCGAAAAAGTGATCTCAAGATGTGAGGCAAAAATTCCGAGGCTTAAACTCAGAAGCAAGAAACTTGCAGTATCAAAACTACTTAGGGGGTAGCTCAGTATGCGCCATAGCTCGAAGTTCTTGAACACTCTGTCCGGATCTAAGGAAAGAAACGAATAACAGAAGCCATGACCAAAAATGTTGAGAATAAAGCTCATGCCCACGACTACCAAGAGTAGCTGAGAAAACACAGGGGCGTTATGATAGAGTTTATTCATAGATGATAACAATCGACGAAACAGGACTACCCACAAAACGGTACCCGTCGACTCAAAACCGTCAGATAAGCGTGATGCGGCACTTCAGGTGCGACAGACTCCGCCATGTGCGCTTATGTTGAAAAACACCGGACATCACGACAAAAACCTAGACATGTCCACTTAGTGTTTAGACGGAATTTCCGCGTACAAAGTTTCAGATCCAGGGTGTTAAAGATCTTCAAGGCTGCAGAGCTTGGTAATGCCGAAAAGCTAGCGCCTGTGCTTGCCAGCACCTGCGGTGGACTGACCTGCTTACTCTTGCTCACCCTAAGATAAACGACACAGAAAGCCGAAAAACGATTCAGCGTCCGTGAGGATTCTTGTCCAGAAAAAGCCTTGACGCAACGCTTGAGTGTACAGCGTAGAGGCGGATCATCAGCGAAGACACTCCTCAGTAGCGGCGCGATCAGGTCAATTTTTCCATCATGCCTTCAATTTGCGACCAGCTAATATTCTCGTAGAAGTCTTCGTTCACAGCGATCATCGGCGCACCGCCGCAAGCGCCCATACATTCCACTTCCTCAACGCTTATGCGACCATCGGCAGTTGTTTGGTTGTGGCTAATCCCGAATTTCTCGCAGAACTGGCGATAGATCTCATCGCCCCCGCGGAGCATGCAGGAGATGTTCGTACAGACTTGCACATGGAATTTTCCCATGGGCTTCTTGAAGTACATCGTGTAGAAGGTCGCAACACCCAGCACATGTGCGTACGGGAGGTCCATCACTGAAGCGACATACCGCATCACTGATTCGGAGAGCCAGCCCCATTTCTTCTGCGCCATCCATAGTACGGGCATGATTGCCGCTTTGGGTTGGGGATAGAGAGCTTTCAGTTCTGCGACTCGCTGAAGTTCTTCAGGGCTAAAGCTAAGGTTCTCGTGACTCTGCATAGTTCTATGAGTGTAAATCAGTCGATGTAATACCGGCGCTGCTGTACCGGTGCAAATTTAAATAGTGGCGGACTATTGAAGACGATGTTCGGCGGGGGAATTGCGATTCTGACCTGAAAAAACACGAAAAAGGACGAGAGGGTTCTCAGATTCTTAACTCATCGTTTTACTCGTTTCACCATGAGGCGCGTATAGATATACAGTTTTGCGGCAATCCAAATCTTGTGGAGATTGGAGACTCCAATGCGTTTCTCGTACACATTGTAGTTATTCAATTCAATCTTCTCCAGAATTCTGTAGTAGATGGCATCCATGATTTCGGCGGCGAACATGGTTATGCGTTCATCCGGACGCAGTGCGGCGCGAGCTTTATTATAAAACTCGCGGGCCCGTCGTGATTCGAACTCCATGAGGGCAACAAAACGATCATCATATACCTCATTCAGGATGTCGTCAGTCGTAAGCCCAAATTTATCAAGATCTTCCTGAGGTATATAAATATATCCGCGATCTTTATCAGCCTTGATGTCGCGCAGGATATTCGTGAGTTGAAGGGCGTAGCCCAGAAATACGGCGTATTCCTTGGTGGACTCGTATTTGTAGCCAAAAATCTCGATGCTGGTAAGCCCGACGATGCTAGCCACGCTGTAACAGTAGTCTTTGAGATCTTCAAAGGTCCGATAACGTCGGTGGACTAAGTCCCGGGCACAACCATCGATCAATGTCAGGAAATACTGTTTGGGTAGATTAAAAGAGCGGATTACTCCACCCAGAGGTGCCAAAACTGCCAAAGTACTTGTGCCCGCGTAGAGTTTTTCAATTTCATTACGCCACCACTGTAAACGCTCACGTTTGGTTTGAATGACAGAAGCTTCGAGTGAAGGATCTTCGTCTACTATATCATCGATTTGTCTAAAAAAAGCGTAGACTTCATGCATGGCTTCTCGCTCGTCCTTGGGTAAGAATGAGAACGAGTAGTAAAAATTCGTCTTACCTTTGGTAGGCAACACAAACTCACTGCTATCTGCCAGGACAACATGACTCATTTGAGCGTGAAGGACTCCGTTAATGTGAACGACGGCGAAGAAAACGAGAGATTGCTTTGAAGACAAGAGTTCCATAGTCCATCCGACGCAGAGCAGGACGTGTGTCCAAGCATCGGACTTGCAGGGCTTCCAGCTTGCTCAGAATCTTGTAGCCACCTTCGATGACCAAGCATAGCTCCAGCGCGAGCCGCCGAGATCGAATGAGGCCGATTAGGGCGGAACCTTCATCCATGAGACTGCGGCTTTTGGTAAAAAGCTCACAAAGAACTCTACCCATGGAAGATCGGAATTTAGGAGAATTTCGATCGTAATCCAAACTCTGAGGGTCCAGTCCTGCATTCGCCAACAAGTCTTGAGGGATATAATACCGTGAATGAGGAATATCGCGACTGAAATCCTGCCAAAAATTGATTAGTTGAAGCGAAGTGCAGATGCAATTGGAGTAGTGCAGACTCTGTGCGTCACAATTTTGATACAACCGCAAGATGAGTTCTCCTACCGGGTTTGCTGACAAATCGCAGTAGCCTAACAACGCGTCCCAATCCGTCGGCCTCTCAAAAGCAGCGTCGGATTCGAAGGCTTGAATGAGTCGCTCAAGTGTCGACTGCGGTATGTCAAATCGCCGACGCACATCTCTTAGAGCACGGTACAAAGGATGAGTGCCCGGCTCCGTGCTCGCGAGATGCTTCCGTACCGCAAGGAAATGCGACATCTTCGTACGCGCGTCAGCATCCAACTCATCGGCGATGTCATCCACCAATCGCGAAAAAACATAGAGCACAAAGAAGGCCGGTCGATGTTCGCGATCGATGAGAAGGGAGCCGACAGGAAAGTTCTCATAGTGCTCTTGGGCGATGTCTTTGCATCGCTTGTATGCAGCTTCCATGCTATCAACAGCAAGACCTCCACCGTTGGGAAGGAGTAGCTGCTGAAGTGTATCATGTGCTAATGCCACTGCATTCTCGAATTACGTGGGAAGGCCGGTTGCCGACTGTTTGCACGCACACTCCGTATGCGTGACAATGTCAGAGCTTAAGAGTTTTGAAGACAGATTCCGGAATAAGACGAATGATGCCCATGACGTACCGCCAATATCCGGGAACATACACGACATCGCTTCCGGCTTCCATTGCCTTATAGATGCGTTTTCCAACGCGGCGTGCCGAAGCAAACAATGCGTTCTTCGGAAGATGCGCTGTCATAGGAGTGTCCACAAATCCAGGTTTGACACAGAGTACGTGGATTCCTTTGGGATGCAGTCGGTTTCGTAATCCTTGCAGAAAAATACTGACTGCACCTTTGCTTGCACCGTAGATGTAATTGCTTTGGCGCCCTCGTTCGCCGGCAACGGATGATATCACGGCAATGCAGGAGCTGCCACTTCTGCGAGGATTCTGTTCGAAGTAGTGCGCGGCCATTAAGCACACGGCAATAACCGATGTTGCATTGATGTGAAACTCGTGAAGACTGAGTTCTACGTCCGCATTGCATTCGGTTTGATCGGGTAGCGAACCGTGGGCTACGAGTATTGCATCGAGTCCACCGATCGACGTCGCAGCCCTTTCAATAAAGTCCAAAGCGATTTCAGTTTCAGCTTCAAAAAGACAACATTCAACCTGCTGTGCACCAATGCTTAAAAGGTCCTGACGAACGGTTTCCAAACGCGAGAGTGAACGTCCTGCAAGACACATGGTTGCTCCGCGACGCGCGTACTCACGCGCACATTCTTGACTGATGGCTGAGGTAGCTCCGACAAATAGAATTTTTTGGTGCACTATTCTTGCGTCACTCGACGCCAAAACGATGATGAAAAGCGAGGGTCAATATACTTTGAAAACTCAGACCACTGAGGATAGGCTCGCATGAAATGTGATGAACTCATACGCGCGTCTTTTGCTGCATACAATCGTCCCTCATGTGCATCGATGATAGCATCTAGCTCTCGCATGAGACGTAGTGTACTTTCTCCTTCGTTGCGAAAATCTAAAGCTAAGGTGACGCCTTCTCGCGGGAACGACATCATACCGGGCGATGTTTTTCGTCCAAAGTTTTTAAGAACTGTGACGAAGGAGGCTTTGCCATGCGCCACCGTGCTGGACAAGACTTGAGGCAAAACCGTGCTTGCTGCGTCGAAGCTCACGACAAACTGATACTGAAAAAATCCGCGAGAACCATACGCACGATTCCAGTGTTGTATTCTATCGAGCGGATAAAAAAATGGATAGTAGTGTGTTGTGCTGCGCGCGTTGCGACGTCCTTGCCATGCATAGTAGAGGCGGTTAAAAAGCTTCACCCCAACACCCGACATCACAAATCCCGGCAAATCCAACGGTAGACTGACAGACGAAGCTTCGGTATAGCGCAGATTCTGACCAACTTCAGTGTTTGCAAAGTTTCCACCGCTAAACACGCCACGGCCTAGTGACGCAGCGCTTGCGGTGCAATCGACCCACGAGACGGCATACTCAAACTTCGCGTCATTCTCTCGTGAGTGCTCAAGATATTCATCGATGTGTTTAAAACGAGTTATCTCTTGTTCAATGAAGCATGACGGAATGCGCTGCAAGCGAATCTCCGCCCAGAGGATAAAACCCGTTAATCCGAGTCCGCCAATGGTAGCGTTGAAAAGTTCAACGTTTTGGCTTGCTGAACAGAGTGTTCGTGATCCGTCGGAACGCAGGACTTCGAAACACTCGACATGGCAACCGAAGGTGCCCGCCACATGGTGATTCTTACCGTGTACGTCATTTGCGATTGCGCCACCCACGGTAATGAAGGTCGTTCCCGGACTCACAGCCAAGAAGAAACCATGAGGAACAATGAGCTCCAATATTTCAGATAGGAGTACACCGCATTCACAGCGAAGTCGAGCCTCTGCAGGATTGAATGAAATGAAATGATTCAAAGATCGAGATAGAATCATCGTTCCATCATCGTTGAGACAGGAGTCTCCATAACTTCTTCCATTGCCGTAGGGAAGCAAACCTGTTTGTTGTTCGTGCAGGTTGAGATCTTCATCTCTCCAGCATGGTGCCAGGACTGCTTTAACTCTGCTGTGCTTGTTTCTGCCCCACGATTGAAACTCAACACTCATAAAGGAATCTCGAGATTGAGCGATGCGAGTACAATGATAAGTGCGCAGACAACTGCGACAAGGTAACTGGTTTTGTCTTCCAAGGCAAATACGACAGGATCATCACGCATCTCACCTCGATGACTGATGAGCCACACTCGAGATATCCAGTAGAGAAACAAAGGGACAACCAACCAGAGTCGACCGTAATGAGGATACAGCCGTAGTACGTCAGCCGAGTTAATGTACAACGCCAGGACGACGATGGCTGCATAACCGCTGGCTGTGCCCAGACTGCGTACCAAATCGAGATCTTCGGTGTGATAGCCTCTACCCTTGGTACTGTTTTGCTGTTCATCGCGTAACAAGCGAAGCTCGGAGTAGCGCTTAACGAAGGCCAAACTCAAAAACATAAACATGGAGAATCCAAGCATCCATGCCGAGATATCGACCGATGCGGCTATCGAACCACATAAAACTCGATATGCGTAGAGACCGCCAAGTACAAAGACGTCAACAAGGACGATGCGCTTGAGTCGTAAGCTATAGACGCTGGTTAAGAGCACATAGAAGATCAGCGCTAATACAAAGCGATCGTGAAGCAGCGCTGCACAGCCAAATGCAACGGCAAACAAGAGAGGTACAAGAAGTGCAGCCTTGTGCACCGCTATCAAGCCAGATGCAAGAGCGCGATGCTTCTTGACAGGATGATGTCTATCCGACTCTAAATCTAGAAGATCGTTAACAATATAGACGGCTGAAGCACACAGACTGAAACTGACAAATGCGAGCACGGTCGAGACGAGTTTCTCAGCATGAAACACTTCATGCGCAAGGAGCAATGGCACAAAAAGCAAGAGGTTCTTTAGCCATTGATGCACTCGTATCATTTTCAGCTTGTCCGATAATCCGGCGTCCTTCGTTCGAAAGACGAGATCAAATGGACGCTGAAACCGGCTCTGAAACTGACGTTGAAGGCTTGAGTTCGGATTCACCACGATAGCTTTTCGTGCATCCTGCCACACAGGGAAGTCGGCAGAGCGATCTCCGATATAGTCATAATCGTCACCATTGAGCAGTGAGCGAATAGCTTTGACTTTGTTTAAACCACCAAGGTTGTCTGCAGAATCTGTAGCGATGACATCCGTAAAGCAACCAAAACGTTTAGCCAGAGGTTCGGCGATAGTACGCATGGAGGCAGTTGCCAAGACACAGCGTCTACCTGATTCATACTCTCGCTGCACAAAGCTCAGCACTTCATCATGAACAGGCAGACTGTCCAGGTAAAGAGGTGCTCGAGCACAGAGTTCTTGCTTGAATGCAACTTTACCGCGGGCAATCCAGAAGGGCATTGCTAAAAGAGTCCAAGGCTTGGCTTTCAGGCAGGCAATGATTGACTCGTACGTCACATCCGTTGCTAGCAAGCTGAAGTCTAGGTCAACGCATAGCGCGACATCGCCAGAGGATGATTGTGACTGAATTGACATAGAATCTAGCTGTGGTCTTATCCGTTCGATGTATGTGAATGCAGCTCGAGTACGCGGTGCTTCGAAGCGTGCACGCGCACAACACCGCCCTTATGCGTCGACCAAGCAACGCAGTTAGCGCTGAACCGTGAGTGGAATCGTGTATGCTCTTCCGGGAACACTAATATGTACAAAATACGTCCCGGTGCTAAGCTGCTGAACAGGCAAGACAACTGACGAACCGCTCAATAACGAACGAAGATTACGGTCGCCAAAACATGCTACGCCTCGAGCATCGTATACTTTCAACTCTTGCAACCCGGCTGCTTGTTCAGACGGTAACTGCAAGAGAGCGTAGTCTTGCGCCGGGCTGGGACTTACGTATGCCAGAGCAGTTGAGGGATCTTCATTTTCCACAGAAGTCGTCTTAACATCGCAAATGGACTTTGAACGGTTGGTTGCATCCCAGATACAGGTCATAACTCCACCGTCATAGTGAAAGTTGATAACCCACATGTTTGCACCCGGGGGATAGAGATCCGACTGCAACTCATCGGCGTTTAGGAAGAGAGCCGTATCTGCTGCCAGTTCGTTGTGCTGAACCAAAATTGAAATAAACGAATTGTTGCGAAGCAACTCTGCCATCAGGGAATCACTCTGAAGAGATGATTCGTTTACTGTGTAATGCGGCACTTTGGAACTGTCGGTAGGCAACTCAAGTGATACACACTGTCCTGTTAGCTTGGACTTGTAACTCAACACCACAATGGGCATTGCATCCAACGAGCTGCGAAACGTGAAGAGCCACGCCGTAGCCTTGGCGGTAGACAATGCAAAACGCGAGCTACCAAAAAAAGGAGCATTGTTGATCGGAAAAGTGCCCATAGAAGTGAGCATAGGACTTGTAATAGTGTCCTGAGCTTTGGCCTTCGCACTTGCGAAACACTCTTGTGAATAGATGGGTTGACCGTCGTCCTGCGCGTGAAGCGAGGGTCCGCCCAGACAAAGAAGCAAAATGACGCTGAGAAGCACTTTTGTCATGTGAATTCCTTAGTTGAGTGAACCCAAAACTACAAATAATTCGAACAGTAGAGCCCTTTTGGATCGCTCAGGACCACTGGCTTTGTAGTTTCGCAGCTGACATTATTCTATGATCCCAATCACCATGTGTCCCATGTAGCGGACGTCAAAATTTCATGAAACGCATACCTTACCCGGCGATGCTCGAATTCTCAAACGCTGTTGTTCCGCGGCACCCATCTGCGCGAGGCATGTTGAATGCTATTGCTACCGGCTTATTAGTGATTATTTGTATGCAGGGCTTCGCCCTGCATGCTCAAAGCACGGTGCTAGATTCCGTCATGCAGTGGCGGAACATCGGACCTTTTAGGGGAGGTCGATGTTTGGCGGTAGCCGGTCACTCCAATCTTAAGTACACATGGTACTTTGGGGCAACCGGTGGTGGTGTTTGGAAATCGTCGGATGCAGGAACGAGCTGGATCAATGTATCCGACGGATATTTCGCTCAAAGTTCTGTTGGAGCAATTGCTATTGCTCCCTCCGATCCTAACGTTCTCTACGTTGGTATGGGTGAAGCGGAGATTCGCGGAGACTGTGCTACCGGTGACGGCGTGTATCGTTCCACGGACGCCGGTGCAAGTTGGAAGAATGTCGGTTTGAGCGCAACCAAAGCAATAGGAGCATTGTCTATAGATCCCGCTGATGATCGCATCGTACTTGTCGCTGCTCTTGGGAATCCATTCAAAGCTTCTGAAGAGAGAGGTGTGTTTAAGACGACTGATGCCGGCCAAACATGGAGATGCGTGCTACGGATTGACGATACAACAGGGGCAATAGACATACAACGCGACCCCTTAAATCCCCGAACGATGTTTGCAAGTGCCTACTCAGCACGACGCAGTCCTTATGCTATGACAAGCGGAGGTCCAAGCTGCGGTCTATGGAAAAGCAGCGATGGAGGTGAGCACTGGCTAAACATTAGTCAAGCAAATGGTTTGCCTAAAGGCTTGCGCGGGAAAATCTGCATCGCCGTCAGTGCGGCACAGAGTGGTTTGGTGTGGGCAATGATCGAGAATGAGAATGGAGGATTGTACAAGAGTACCGACGGCGGAACAAACTGGACGCGTTCAAACCAGGATAAAAATATCCGTCAACGTCCGTGGTACTTTTCTCGGGTCTACGCTGATCCACAAAACTCCGATGGTGTGTATGTGCTGAATGTTGGCTGGTATCGCAGCAAAGACGGAGGCAAGAGTTTTCAAGCAATGCCATCGATGCACGGTGATCACCACGCGCTTTGGATTGACCCGACGAATGCACAGCGTATGATTCTGGGTGACGATGGTGGAGCAGTGGTCTCGTATAACGGCGGACAAAACTGGAGTGAACAAGACATACCGACCGCGCAGATCTATCACGTATCAGTGGACAATCAGTTTCCGTACAAGATCTATGGCGCGCAACAAGACAACTCCTCTATCTGCATTAGCAGTCGCACTTCGTCTTCTTCGATCGGTGTACGAGACTGGTTCCCGGCTGCCGGTGGAGAGAGCGGGTACGTTGTACCACACCCTCGCAAACCATGGATCATTTTCGGTGGAAACTACGGCGGTTATTTGGAGCGACTCGACACACGGGCGGAACAAGGACAAGATGTATCCGTTCACCCCGAGAACAGCATCGGATCCGGTGCCGTTGAACTTAGGGAGAGATTTCAATGGACCTATCCCATCGTCTTCTCACCGCACGATTCTTCTACCCTGTATGTCTGCTCACAACATGTATGGGAGTCCACAAATGAAGGACAGAGCTGGAAACGCATCAGTCCCGATTTAACGCGCAACGACTCGACGAAGCAGCAGGCATCAGGCGGCCCGATTACAAAAGACAACACCGGGGTTGAAGTATACTGCACGATTTTCAGTTTTGTGGAGTCGCCTTTAAAGCGAGGACTGTTGTGGGCCGGTAGTGATGACGGCTTGATTCACCTCAGTCGCGACGGCGGCGCGCACTGGACAAACGTGACGCCAAAAATACTTCCCGAATGGTCGTTGATTTCAATGATCGAGGCATCGGCATTAAACGAAGGAACCGCATATGTGGCTGCCAATCGTTATAAACTTGGTGACGAGACACCCTACGTTCTCAAGACAACCGATTACGGTCTTAGTTGGACGATGATCACAAGCGGTCTGGGACCGCAAGCTTTTGCGAGGGTGGTTCGTGAAGATCCCACCACAAAGGGTCTTTTGTACTGCGGAACTGAACAGGGTGTCTACTGCAGTTTTAATGATGGAGCCCGGTGGGAGTCTTTACAGCTCAATTTACCCATTGCTCCTGTACACGATTTAGCAATTCAGCGACGAGAAGGAGACTTGGTGGCTGCCACTCACGGCCGCGCATTTTGGGTCTTGGATGATCTCTCGGCCATACGCCAACTGCGTGACTCGCTTAAAAGTCAACGTCTACATCTCTTCAAGCCGCGTCACAGTTACTTGATATCTAACGGTTCGTACACGACGCCGGGAATGGATGTGGGTACTAATGCTCAAAGCGGCGTGCGCTTGTACTACTATCTGGCAGACACAACGAGCGCTGAGATAGAGCTCGATATTCTCGACGAACAAGATTCTCTAATTCGACGATTCTCATCGATTAAAGACGAACGTGGTGAGGAGCTCAAACCGAATACAGACTTCTACGAGCGCGAAACTCGAAAGCCCTCAACCACACAGCTAACTCACTTTAAAGGAATGAATTCCTTCGTTTGGAATATGAGTTTGCCCTCTGTCACAGAAGTACCGGAGGCGGTGTATTGGTTTGGCGGAACCGGAGGAATAGGAGTTCCACCTGGTCGCTACAAAGCTCGACTGAGCTGGAAGGACCATGTTTCCCAGCAAGACTTTGTCATCCTGAAGGATCCACGTGTGTCAACGAGCGATGCAGACTTTGAGGCTCAATTCGATTTGGGAAAGCGCATCGTGGCAACGGCCGACTCGCTGAATACCATGCTAAACACGTTGACTGACATCAAAAAACAAGTATTAAGCTGGAACAACAAAGTCGCGAACTTTTCTACTGACTCTCTGAAGAAGCAAGCGCTTGGTGACTTAGCCAAGTCCATTGGTGATACGTTGTCGTCTATCGAAAACGAATGTATTCAACGCAAGGCCAAAGCAGGTCAAGACGCTCTTAACTATCCGCATAAACTCAACAATAAAATACTGGCATTGAAATCGACTGTGTATTCTGCAGATGCACGTCCTACGCAGCAAGCCTTGGCCGTATACGAAGACTTGAAGCAACGCATTGATCGACAAATAGCTCGATTTAATGCGCTTGTACGGAGCGATATTCCAAAGTTTAACGCATTGATGAACAGCATGGCTGTGCCGGCAATATCAATAGATCGTGCACCAAAGAAAAAGTGAGTTATTTGTGTGTTTGGTACACCTGAGCAGTAGGCTGATAATGGGGGAGGGCGCAGCCCTACCTTTATCATGAGAGTTAAAGTCAATCTGCAAAGTGAGGGTATCATCCATCACGTAGCGTAGTTCGTTGCCGGACTACGAGCTGTAAACAACAATGGCTACCGGAATCCGGTAGCCATTGTTGCCTAAACCAAGTACCTGTTTGCTGCATGTACTTTCTATAAATAACTGCGTGAGACGACTAGCCACGCATTGCGTTCTTCACTGCTTCTTCGACTGCATCGGCGAATTGACCAAAGTTATTCTCGAACAATTCAACAAGATGTTTTGCCTTGGCATCATATGCACCTTTGTCTGCCCATGTGTTCTTCGGATTCAGAATTTCCGATGGAACACCTTCACAAGCGGTCGGAATGCTCAAGTTGAAGTACTCGTCCTTCACAAAAGTTGCAGAGTTCAAGGTGCCGGTGAGTGCTGCGCGAAGTAGTGCTCGGGTGTATGCAATCTTCATGCGAGAACCTACGCCATAGCCGCCACCGCTCCAACCTGTGTTGACCAGCCACACTTGAGCGTTGTGCTCATTAATGCGCTTGCGAAGCAAGTTAGCATACACTGAAGGGTGGTGAACCATGAAGGGTGCACCAAAGCAGGTAGAGAATGTTGCTGATGGTTCCTTGACTCCCGCTTCTGTTCCTGCAACCTTTGCCGTATATCCGGAGAGGAAGTGAAACATAGCTTGCTCAGGGCTAAGCTTTGCAATCGGAGGCATGACGCCAAAAGCATCACAGGTCAAGAAAATCACATTCTTCGGGTGACCGGCTTTGTTATCAGCGATGATGTTTGGAATGACATCACGTGAATACGATGCGCGTGTGTTCTCCGTAATCGTCTGACTATTCAAATCGATAGCGCGAGTATTCGAGTCATACACGACGTTTTCTAAAATGGTACCGAAGGTACGCGTGGTCTGATAAATGATTGGTTCTGCTTCCGCCGAAAGGTTGATCACCTTTGCATAACATCCACCTTCAAAATTGAAAACGCCATCTGTGCTCCAGCCGTGTTCGTCGTCGCCGATCAAACCGCGTTCAGGATCCGTAGACAAGGTGGTTTTTCCTGTACCGGACAGTCCGAAGAACAAAGCGACATCGCCGCTTTGTCCAACATTTGCCGAACAGTGCATGGGGAACACATCTTTCAAGGGCAACAGATAGTTGAGAACCGTGAAGATGGACTTCTTCATTTCACCTGCATAGGACGTTCCGCCGATAATAACGAGCTTTTGATCGAAGCTGAGAAGAATGAACTTATTCGAAGCGGTTCCATCGATTTCAGGATCGGCTTGGAAATCCGGAGCGTGAATGATGGTGAAGCCGGGTGCAAAATTCTCGAGCTCCGCATCCGTAGCATCAATGAACATGTTCTTGCAGAAGAGATTGTGCCATGCATGCTCATTGATGACACGTACCGGCAGACGGTATGTAGTATCTGCTCCCGCCATGCAATCCAGTACATACATATTGCGACCCTGCATGTAACCGAGGACTCGATTCTTCAGTGCATTGAATTTTTCGGTTGTGAAGGGTTTATTTACTTTGCCCCACCAAACGTTGGACGTGCTGCTCTCTTCATCTACTAAGAATTTGTCGTTCGCACTGCGACCGGTGTTGGGTGCAGTGTTACACAACAAGGCGCCATGCTCGGAAATTTCCGCTTCGCCAAGGATCACCGCGTGTTCATACAGTTCGGCTGTGGTGAGATTGTAAAAAATATCGCCCGGTTGCGTGAACCCTTGCGCATGCAACGACGAGCTGATGGCTTCCGCTGAACTCATGGTATCTGGTGCTAATGTGAAACAAGTATTCGGAATTCGTGTGCAAATATCGCGTTTTTTTTGCCTTCTGAGGGGGCTTTTTATGCACACAAAGCTCCTGAAAGTCTGTCAAACCAATCAAACGACTCCCATATACGTCTGACGGCACTATGAAGAATGACCCCTCGATTAGCTCTCGAAAACAACAACACGTCGACCTCTGTATTAACGAAGATGTGGCATTTCGCACCAAGACTACCGGTTTTGACAACATCGAGCTGGAGTACTGTGCCTTGCCCGAGCTTGATCTGGATCAGATCAGTACAGCATGCTCGTTTTTGTCGAAATCAATCGCACAGCCATTGCTCATTAGCGGCATGACCGGTGGATACGAGAGAGCGGGGCAGATCAATGGCGAGCTGGCGGAAGTGTGCGAGGAAGTCGGCATTGCGATGGGTGTGGGATCTCAGCGTCAAGCCTTGTTGTCAGACCGCTTTCATGCCAGCTTCAGTGTGGTGCGAAAGTTTGCGCCAACCATTCCCATTATCGCGAACATTGGTGCTGCGGAAATCGCCGTCAACGACACTACCCTCAGCGTGGACGCGGTCAAGGAACTCGTCGAACTTATCCAAGCAGACGCGCTTGCCGTCCATCTCAATCCGTTGCAAGAGCTGTTGCAGCCGGAAGGATCTCCACGCTTTCGTGGCGTCCTCGATGGATTGGAGATACTGGTAAAGCAACTGGGTATTCCAATTGCCGTTAAAGAAGTAGGTGCCGGAATTAGTAAAGCAGTCGCTTCGCGCCTGCTTGATACTGGAGTAGCTATTATCGACGTAGCAGGAGCCGGAGGAACAAGTTGGGCGGGTGTCGAGTTACTGCGATCACGGAATCCTGAACTGATGGAGTTATGGGATTACGGCATTCCAACGGCAGAGTGCGTACGAGAAGTGAATAGTTTGCGCAACGAGCATCGATTTGTCCTCATTTCATCGGGCGGCATTCAATCAGGCTTCGATGTTGCCAAAAGTCTGGCACTTGGTGCCGATATTGCAGCCGCAGCGCGTCCATTTTTAAAGAAGTTGATCGACGAAGGCCAGGCTGCACTACGAGAACAGGTACTGAGCTGGCAACGTCAGCTTCGCGCTCAGATGTTTGTTTGCGGTGCTGCGGAGCTTCGCGACATGCCGCATGTTCGACTGCGCTATCGTCACAATAACCAGACCTAGTTCATGGTGGTCTTGACTTTGATGGTGTTTTGAACTCGGTACCATTAATCTTTGAGCGCACCGGTTTACTACGCGTCTGCTTACTACGCACTATCCGACTTTATGCTTTCATCCACACAATCGAATTCAAAAAACGACTTCATTTCACGACGTCTTGGTGAGTATCAGAATCGCATCCGTGAGACCATCACAACTCTGATGGCGGGTTTGCCAATGCCTCCTGAGCTCTATGATCCATTTCGTTACGCTATGGAGCAACCCGGCAAATACATGCGTCCGCTCATGACCATGCTAGGTTCCGCTTTGCATGATGAGCCTTCGGATGAAGCGCTCTATGCAGGTGTGGCTGTGGAAATCATGCATACTTTCACGCTCGTGCATGATGATATCATGGATAAATCTCCTTTACGGAGAGGCAGAGCTTCGGTCCACACGAAGTGGGATGAATCGACCGCAATCTTGAGTGGTGATGCAATGATGGGTGTGGCCTATAAACTATTGCTCGAGCACACTCATTCTCAAAGTGTTGTCGAGGTGCTTCGCGTGTTTACTCAAGGATTCATTGAAGTCTGTGAAGGCCAGGCTCTGGACGTAGCCTACGCTACTCGTCCGGCGATTACCATGGAAGAGTATCTGTGTATGATTGAAAAGAAAACAGCCCGATTACCGGAAACGGCAGCCGTGATTGGTGCCCTTCTTGCCGGTGCCGATGATGAACAATGTACGGCTTTGCGAACCTATGCAAGGGAAGCGGGCATAGCGTTTCAAATTCAAGATGATCTGCTGGATGTTGTGGCTGATCAGGCGGAGTTAGGAAAGAAAATCGGTCAAGATCTCTTAGAAGGGAAGAGAACGTACCTCATCGTTCGCTCGCTAGAAGTTGCTCAGAAAACTGAGCATATCGACATGCTACAAGCCTACGTTCGGAATCGCGGTATTTCAGAATCGGAGGTTCCGGGTTTCACTGATATGATGCGTGAACTCGGTGTGTTTGCCGACGCAACCAAGGCCATCGAACAAGGCTTTGCAGCTTCCGAAATGGCATTGGAACACATTTCTGCAAGTAGTATTGCGCGACAAGGTTTCACGCTCTTGAATCAGCAACTTCGCGGTCGCCGGAAGTAGGACATCGCCTGAGCACGTGTTTTACCGAAAGTAGCCGTAGCACAAGTCCGGTTTCAAAAAAAAAGGTCATCCAATCGGATGACCTTTTTTCGTGAGCATGAACTGAATCATCTACTTCTCTAGAGGAAAATTCTCAGCGCGCCAGCCTTTCAGACCTCCCTTTAAATAGTAGGCCCAGGCAAATTTGTTTGCCGTGAGAATGCCACATGCAGTCATGCCGTTACGTCCTTCCTCATCCATCGTGATAATTGTTCTGTCGAAGTACTTCTTCTTAAGCTCTTTCAGACGTGCTTCAACTTCGTCCAGAGGTACGTTGATGGCTCCTTTGATATGGCCGGTGGCAAACTCAGCAGCAGACCTCACATCGATGAGAAGAAGCAAGGAACTGGCACCGGAGTCTTGCATGATTTGCATCGTCTCTTTCGCCCGGAATCCCTGTACTTTGACGGTGTCAAGCTTTCCCTTTTTCTTCATAGTCGGGTTTATTCCATGGTCCTGTGCGGACACGGTAACCGAGACACAAACAGCGAGCATGAGGAAAAGAATAGCAGTGTGCAGTGTGCGTTTCATTTACTTAGATGATTGTGACGGAATGCCCAAGAGCTCTACTTCGAAAACGAGAGTGGATCCTGCAGGAATAAGTCCACCGCCAACTTCGCGGTCACCATAGGCCAAGTCAGAAGGAATAGCAAATTCATACTTCGAGCCGATGTTCATGAGTTGGACACCTTCTGTCCAACCTTTGATGACGCCGTTGAGCGGGAACTCAATAGGTTCGCCACGCTTGTATGAACTGTCGAACTCCGTGCCGTCGATCAAGGTTCCCTTGTAATGAACTTTTACCTTATCGCTTGCAGTCGGTTTGGCACCGCTACCTTGCGTAATGACTCGGTATTGTAGACCACTCGCAGTCGTTGTAACTCCGGCTTTTTTTGCATTTGCTTCGAGAAAGGCTTTGCCTTTCGCTTTTGTTTCTTGCATTGAGGCAGTATTTGTTTGTGAAGAATTCTTTTGCTTTTCGATTTCGTAGCGGTTAAAGATGTTCGACATATCGCTGTCATGGAGCAAAGGCTTCACGTTCATAAAGAGCTCTTGCAAACCGCGAATAAGTACGACAGGGTTGATATCCAAATTTTGCTTCTTAATGGTGCTGATCACGTTAATGGCGAGAGCATAGCTCATGCTGTCACGAAAATTCTGCAGACTAAGAGGAGGCATCTGTTGAGGTGCGTCGCTTTTCGCGACAGCAGAACTTTGTTCTGTTTTGGCTTTCTTCTTCGAGGAGCCTTGAGCATGCAGCCCTGTTGCGAGCAGCAAACCGATGCACACGAGTGCGAGTACTTTCATAGTATGAATTCCAATAAAAAAGATGAATCGACAAAGATACGCCTAAGCCGAGGATTTGACACGCTGTGAGGCTTAGGCGTTAACAGGCCGCTCTAATTGTGGTGTACGGTGTATAGGGTTTTGCGTGATTGGCCTCCATCCATTCGTTCCAATACATACGTGCCATTTGCCATCTGTGAACAGTCCAAACGTAGTCGGTTAGTGCCCGGATGTGCATCAACCCTGAACTCTGAAACGAGGCGACCGGAGAGGTCGAATACACGTAAAAGCGTTGGCTCATTCAATTCACCGTTCCACTCAACCAAAAGACTTTGATCTGCCGGTTGCGGCGCTATCAGCAAACCAGCTGACTGCTCATCGGCCTCGATCGCTGTACTTTGATTGCGAGTACGGAAGGACCACGTTTGACTCCATGCAGAACTCTCGCTGCTGTTCTTTGCTTGCACTCGCCAATAGTAGGTCGTGGCAAACTGTAGCGCTGAAAACTGCACGGGACTTTGGGAGCAATCTCCTCCTTGCGCGTCGCTGAGGTCGGGTTTTGTGCCTATCTGCACCGTATAAAGGGTTGCTCCAACAGACGTACTCCAAGATACGGGAGTCGGGATGTCCACATTCGTTGAGGAATCCGGGGGAGATATCAGCGTTACTGCTGCAAGAACTGAAGCCTTTGGTGCGGTCGTAAACGACCACACTGTACTCCAGGGCGTGGGTGGGCCGGATAACGTTGCACGCACTCGCCAATAGTACACTGTAGAGTCTTTGAGATTGAGAGCGGTTGACTGACTTGCCGTATATGAGCTACTAAAGACCGTGGTTGCGAAAGAATTGTCGGTCGATACTTCGAGGTCATACAGAGCTGCAGCTTGCAAAGGATTCCAACGTAGGACAACGTTCTTACTGACTTTAACACTTCCGTCAGGTGGACTAAGTAATGTCAGAGTTGGCGGAGGAGCTTGGTCCAGACTGAAGATCCACTCGGCACTTACAAGGGCATCCCCCCAATCCCCAATAGCCTGAACTGTCCATTTGAAGTCACGAGAGCCTGTCGGGAGGTCTCTTGATGTAAGGCCGATTGAGGTGGTTAGCGCATCAACGCTTCGCTGAACGACAGAGTCCTTGCCGTTGATGGTAGTGTGAATTTTCAGAAGGTAGGATATGGCTTTTGCAGTACTCTTCCATTGAAGGGTAATCGGAAAGGAAAGGTGTGAACTACCGTTAGCCGGACTTTGCAGCATAACCTGTGTCGGTAGGTGTTCTTGTCTCCATTGATGCAAGAGCCCACGCAGACCTTCCGGTTTATTCTGCGGAACGGAGTCTTGAGGTGCAGTGCTTTCACTATTTGTACCGTGACACATGGCGCAGCTTCGAACTTCGCCGGCTTTGAAGGTGACCCAATATCGTTCACGAACAATGGGTGTACCATCGGGCGCGAGCATTTGCCACGTCATTGCTCGACGTGCCGGCACAAAGGCAGCATAGGATCCATCCGATTGTATGCGCACGCTACCTATCGGGCTGGTCGAGTCGCGTGTGTTGGTTACATCTCGAAGAGGTTGAGCAATAACGCGACGGCCCGCTAAAGGAGTTGATGTGGCCGTTGTCATTCCATAACCACGAATATGATCGCTTTGTAACAGTTGGAGAAAGGCAATGTCGTAAACCTTCCCACTTCCACCGTTATTGTGTGCATGTTGGGTGCCGGCAACTCGCAGATTGAAAGGTTGTTGCTTGTCGAACTTATCGCGCACAGTTACGTCGCGCGATGAAATGAGGGCAAGGTTGTTCGAACGCAACCACTCTCTAAAGCGTGTGGTGTCGACGCCTTCTTCTTGGAACACAGTAGCTTCCGGAGACGCTATGGAGTATGTTCGACGAGTAGGGCGAGTTCTTGCGCACACTTCGACTGCGTCTACCTCCCACAATGGACCGCTATAGCTTACGAGTGTGTCGGTGGTCCAGTAGCTTACACTTTTGGATATTGTGCTATTCAGCAGAGCACCGGGAACCATATAGGAACCGCTCTGCGTCATGAACTTTAGGCGAAAATCATAACGAGATAGAGGTGCTGAAGTACTCCCGATGTTTTTGTCCGCAAAAGTGTTTACACTGTGCGAAGCAATCAGCTTTCCGTCTGTTGTGGGAAGGGGATTGCGATAGAAGCCGCTGTGATTTGTATTCGGCGTGTTGCCTTCAAAGGTGTAGAAGCTCGTGGCACGGTGAGTTAGGTAGCTTACTCCGGTTTGATTCGGATCAAGACCGGGAGCAGCGCCAAACTTTATAAGCTGCCCCCCGCCATGGGTACCGTTCTGATTTGCGTCCACGGCATAATAGCTGCCTCGAACCAATGGGTCCTCTTTGATTTGCATGATGTTTGACAGAGGGGACTGATTGTACCGTGGCAGTGTGGTCATGTTGAAGGTCACGACTTGCGGATCGTCTTTGATCGAGGCACCGAAGACTTGACGAAAGTCGTGTCTGCCCAAGTGGTTCAAGACCTCTACACTTGAGCCATCTTCATTTACTTGCCATGGAAGGAAAATGTTAAACTCGAATCCGTTCATATTCGTTCCACTGAGGAGGTCGGTACGTAGTCCTTGCGGCTCCGGAAAATATTCGCTGCGTTGCAAGTAAAGAGGAACACCTTTTACGCTCTCGTCGCTATAGTTGAAGGAACCGTTGGTGCCGTTCTGCATGATGTCGACATCTGCTTGATGATCGCGTTGCATGTGGTCCCATCGAATGAACAAGACACGTCCATAACTATCGAGAAACGGACTGAAATCACCGCTCACGGCATCATCCAATTGGAAGAGATCACCGCTTTGCGCATCGAGCGACCAAAGGCCCGTGTTAGTTGGTGCAGTCTTATACTCGTCGAGTCTAGGATACAAATGACTGAGTTTAGCTCTTGGCAGATCGCTCGTAAAGAGTATACGATCGTCAGTACCGTAAATGGGACTAACATTGTTATAGCTGGCGGGTTGGTTGGACACTTTACTGATCACCGGTGTCTGTTGCTTTTGTAGTCCGCTGATCTCATAGATCTGCCATACGAATCTTGAGGTGTCGTTCTTTGACGAGGGTGCTCCGACTACCATGCTGAAAAGTGCTTTCGTACCGCTCCAGTGCATCGAAGGTTCACGCACGGCAATTGCATTCGCGGACTGCAGTCCGCTCATTCCGAAGCCTGCAGCAGCGGTCAAACACTTAAGAGTACCATCTGGATAGCGGATGTACAAATCACCTCCACGCGGAGCATGCGCAGTACCTCCCAAATGAGATCCAAACGCTGCCGTCTGTGTAAGTGAATCGAAAGGAGTAGGAACGACACTCACAAACAGAATTGGGTTCTGTACATTCTGTGCGGCAATGGCTATGCTGCAGAGAATAAGGCTGAGGAAGTATTTCATGAACTTCACGATACGTTTCTAAAGGAAGGTCAACAGACGAGGACCTCGACATCGTACGTTGAGTTCGCTGCCGAGAAGTCGTTACTATGTATCAGAAAATACAAAGACTTCGTTCAATAGCGCGAGCGGAGCTCGCGCATAAAAACGAAGTCTTGGAAGTTCGGCGTTGCATCGACACAGCCGCATTACAGTTTTCTAGATGTCTTTTGGGGGAGACAATGAGGATAGCTTTTCTTCGATGGCATCCTCACTGGGGTGACGAAGAGAGGTCATAAGGTACGGTGATACATCTTCAAGTAATCCTGTCATCGTTTCTTTGTTGATGTACTCTACCACTTTTTCAATACTCTTCGTTTGCTCGAAAACTCGGAGCTGGCGATCCGCGCCACTACCCATTTCGAGGATCTGATAGATGTATTGAAGATGTTGGCGTGAACCAAGATCGTCGACGACGTCATCTACGAAATCCAAGAGTTCACGAATGAGGTCTCTCGCCGGAAGTTCTTGTTGTCGACCGAAGTCGATCAACTTTCCGTCCAAGCCATAACGAACGGCGCGCCACTTATTCTCCATGAGGAGCATGCGAGGATAAACACGGAATTGAAGGTTCTTCTCGTAGAGAGAAAAGAGCTTTGCGACCAAGGCCTGCACCAATGCCACGATGGCGATCGTTTCATCGACACGCATTGGTAAGTCGCAAATGCGAATCTCAAGAGTGGGGAAGGTTGGGTGTGGTCGAACATCCCACCAAATCTTCTTTGGATTATCGATACAATTCGTTCGCATGAGTAGATCAACATAGCTTTCATACTCACCCCAGCTTGCGAAGTAGTCGGGTATGTTCGTTCTCGGAAAGCGTTCGAAGACCTTTGAACGATAGGACTTCAAACCGGTATCCATTCCCATCCAAAACGGAGAGTTGGTACTAATCGCAAGGATGTGCGGCAAGAAATACCGCATAACGTTCATGATCTGAATTTGCGTTTCTCGATTTTCAATGCCAATATGAATGTGCATGCCGAAAATGAGGAGAGAACGAGCCAGCATCTGCATGTCGCGCACCACATTTTGATAGTGCTCGTCGGGATAGATTTCCTGCTCCTGCCACTTTGCAAAGGGATGTGTTGAAGCCGCACCGATAAGCAAGTGATTGGAATTGGCAAGATGCGCAATCATGGAGCGAATTTTCGTCAACTCGAAATGTGCTTCTTTGGTATTGCGGCAGATGCCGGTTCCAATCTCAAGCATCGATCCGTGCATCTCCGGCTTAACGTGTTCATGGAGTATCAAGCGTCCCTTTGAAATCAACTCAAGGTTGATGTGAGACTTGAGATCAAAGCTCTTGGGGTCAATAACCATGTATTCTTCTTCAATTCCTATAGTGAACGAGGGGCGTTCATAGGGATTCGAAGCCTTGAGGCTATTGGAGAATTGGTCGGCGTACTTCATAAAAAATCCTCTTGATACCGAAACTCCCTGAGGAGCTCGTGTGTGCTGACACCGCGTTTTCAGCAATATAGTAAACCAATGCAAACTGCGTTTCAACTTAAAAAGACGTATAAAAAAGCCTAATACAGCTTAAAAACAGAACTTTTCAAAAAAGTTGCACTTTTTTTTCACGAAGGTGTAACGTCCATACACTCCGTCGGTTATTGATCCATGAGAGCCGGATGAACAATGAACTTCGATACAGACTGCAGGTCCTAGACAAACGCAGAACATGAGGTTCACTATTCTGACCAAAAGCTCTCCTTCGTACGCAACAAAACCTTATTTTTAATAACACCATATTAGTAGGAGTACCTATGAAAAACGCAAAAAGTCGCTTGTTCGCAGGCGCAATTGTTGCTCTCTTCGTCTTCGGACTCTTTCTGCAAAGCTGCAGTTCGAATTCCGCAACACCGGTAACCGGATCAGATAATGCAGTGCCGATGGTTAGTGCAAATGCTAGCGGCTTGATTGTTCCTGATTTCGCGGTTGATCAATCCGGTTTCGATAACTCCGTTGCAATGGACCCGACTCCGGGTGGTGGAACAGGTCGTGACACTACGGTAAAGGGTGGCGGACCGGATACTTCAAAGGGTGGCGGTAGCGGCAACAGTGGACCGGGCAACAAAGGTTCTGTACGTATGCGCCCACTTCCCATTCCTTGTCTAGGTTTGGATTCAGCTCAGATGGCGCAACTTCGTCAGATCATGGCAGATGCCGCTGCTGCAAGCAAGGCTGCTGCCGATGCATATCGTTTGGCAATGGCGCCGGTTCGTACAGCTGACAGCATCGCAATGGCAGCATACCGCGAGTCAACAAAGGATGTTCAAAAGCAACTTCAAGATCTCCAAAAGTCATATCGTCAGAAGGCCGCAGACGTCATGGCTCAAGTAAAAGCAGGTACAATGTCGCGTGCAGACGCACAAGTTGCTTTGCAAGCATTGAAGGATGAATTTGCAGCAGCTTCAAAAGCACTCGTAGCTCAATTGACAGCAGCTCGTGAAGCATTGAGAACAGCATTGTCTGCAAACGACGCACAACGTAAGGCTGCGAACGATGCATACCAAGCTGCACTGAAGCAAATCCAAACGGATATGAATGCCAAGATCGCAGCGATGTTGACACCGGAACAATTGGCTTTGTGGAATTTGTGGCTCAGCGGTGGTGATCCGTGCAAAGGCAAAGGACCGAGAAAATAAGCTGACTATGTTCGCTTAGATTCGGAACAGTTTTGAAACGACCGCCCCTTTACCGAGGCGGTCGTTTTTTTTAGACCTGATAGTTGGGAAGTACAACCAAGGACTACCCGGCTAAAGCCCAACGTGACGAAGGGAGCTAGGCAGCAGCTGTTCAATTGAACAGACAAGTGCCGTTTCAACAGGGGCATCTGCGAACTGAAACATGAGTGAGCTGAGTTGTCTAGGTTTGCAATAAGATGGAGTGTAAGTTTCTGTACAAGCTCTCCGCGGAGTCGCTGCGACATATGACCACACTCGTATGCTCGGTTTCCATCCAGGAACATCGAAGTATATCCTCCGAAGGCTCATGCGTCGCGACCGTCGAGGCTAAACGTTGCAGAGGGAGGTCGGGCGTGTGAATGAGCACAATGCAGTCAACTCCGTCGTGACGTGTCGATGAAACATCGTCAGGTAAACGCGAGATGAGAGCAGAGCATGACTCCGGATCGATACACACGCTAAGAGCCGAACTGCCGCTGCTTAAATGATGAAGACCGGCCAATTCAGTCGCACAGCGAATGGCTTCAGTTCGAAGTCCTTGTGCTGCAGTAAGTGAACGCGCTTGCATGTGGATGACGCTCACTGCTGGAATACGCAAAGCCACGCCCAAGCTTCGGGCACTGTGATCTGCGTCAATACGTGTCGATGGACCATCCGGATTGCGGAGATGGCGCACGTTCATCGTTATGTTTGCCGCACGCAAGGGTTCGATCATACTCGGGTAAAGCAGCTTGAGGCCGGCAGCTGCCAAGGTGTATGCCTGTGCGTAACTCAGTTGTGGAATGAGGCGAGCATTGTTCACGACGGATGGATCGGCACTGCGAAGTCCTTCAACATCGGTGTACACTGTCAGCTCCTCAGCATGGAGGAGTTGCGCCATAAGAGCCGCGCTGAGATTCGAACTTTCCCGACCCATCGTGGTGGTGTGTCCACCTTCCGAACGCGCTATAAAACCGGCCATAATCACAATCTTCCCCGAATCTAATATCGGTAAGAGAAGGCGTGCAGAGTTGTAATGACTTTCGCGACGCAGGGGACGAGCCGCACCATGGGTGCCATCCGTAACAATGATCTCTTCTGCGTTCACGGTTTGCGTCGTGATGCCTTGATCGCCCAAGTAAAGTCCGATAAGTACCGAAGCGATGTGTTCACCAAACGCAAGCACTTTGTCTCGAATACGAGGGGTGAGTTGCTTGGTGATAGCAATACCCCTAAGAAGTTGTAATATCTCCGCTCTCGATTGTTCTACGTAGCGAGCAAACGTCTGTTTGGAGTCGACACTGTGGAGCAACGCCTCAGACCAAGATTGTGTGCGCCGCAGAAGATCATCGCAGCGTTGTTCGGCACGCTCGGCCGAGTCGATGGCAAGTGTGCAGCATGCGTCGAGCTCCCGGGTACTGTTGCTAAGCGCAGATACAATGACTAAACAGGGCGAAGATGTGCGCTGTCGAAGAATTTCCGCCATTGCCATAAAATCCTCTGCACTGCGAAGGATGGATCCGCCAAACTTTAAGACGTGCATGACTAGAACAGACTGTGATGTATAAAATACTCGGCCTTGTTAGGCACTCAGACGTTAGATGTTAGAATCGACAGAACTTTTGTGAACTTCCGGGCCTTGAAACGGAAACCAAAAGCGACGACGGCCGACAACGAGGTAGACGATAACACCTATTACTGCCATACCCAAACCCATGAGTATGGCATCGGTCGAGCGTGTACTGAAAAGCCACAACCAGATCAGAATGGAGCAGACGAGCGGCAAGGGATAGAGGAGCATGCGGAAGGGCAATGCACCACTACCTACACGTTGCCGGTACAAAACCAGACCAACGGTCTGCGCCACAAACTGAACAAGGATTCGCATGGTGAGGATCATAGCCACCACGACCTTCAGGTCGAGAAACACGATGCTCATCACGAAAGACAAAGCTCCAATAAAAAGTAATGATACATGAGGGAAGTCCTGCGTGGGATGCAAGCGTGCAAAAACATGAAAGAAGTTTCCTTCCTTTGCGGCAGCGTATGGAATACGTGAGTATCCAAGAACGACGGCGAAGAGCGACGACAATGCGATGATTAAGACAAGAGTTGTAGCGAGCACGGCGGCTTGAGAACCATAGATACGCTCGATGAAACTGCTGACAATAAACTGCTTTTCGTGCACTTCAGACATCGGAATGACTGCACAAAGACTAAGCTGCATCAAGATGTACAGCAGAGTTATTCCGCCAATGGAGATGAAAATGCTGCGAGGTATGTTTTTCTCGGGAGAACGTATCTCAGAACCCAGGTGACACACATTGTAGTATCCAAGAAAGGCATAGACGGTGCTTTGCATGGCGTTCCCGAGATTGCTGAACCACTGAGCGTTAATCGTTGTAGAAGCAGGGCTGAAGTTCAACAAGAGGTCGGTGTTCATGTGACTTAAGCCCCCGACTATGATCCAACCCATCGTAAGAATGACACAAGCCCAGAGCACAACGGAGATCTTTGCCAATGTCTCGATCTTTCGGTACAATACGGCAACTATAAACAGCACCACTGTGCCACTTACGATTCTGTGTTCAAGCCCATCCTGGAGCGGATAGAGGTAACTAAAGTAGTTCGCGAAGCCTATTGCTCCGGATGCTACAACAAACGATGACTGAAAAACGGTTTGCCAAATAAACAGGAATGACATCAACTGACCCCACCGTGCCGTACCGTATGATTCACGCAGAAACACGTAGCTACCACCTGCCTGTGGCATTGCAGCACCTAGCTCAGACCAGACAAACGCATCGAGTACAGCTAACAGCGCACCTGCCACCCAGGCAACTACACTCATGCTGCCACCCATGATGACCATCACGGACGAGGTCACCACGAATGGTCCAATGCCAACCATGTCGATCATGTTCAACGCGGTAGCTTGGAGCAATGAAATGTTCTGTTTCATTGACATTTAGTCGTTCCAGAGAAATGGAAAGAGCCACCAACAGATTATAGTCAGAACGATGCCGTAGCTGAGCATGATTCCTAAGTTGGGAAGGATGTATTGCCAGGCAGTTCCGGCAACTCCCATGCTTGTTGCGTCCACCCCAAGAAACAGTACGGGTAAGACAAGAGGAAAGCTCAAGACCGGAAGCAAAGCTCCTTTTGCTTGCGAACGAGCAATCATAGCTGCACTCATCGTCATTGCAACCGAAACCGCATAGCTGCCTACGACAAGTGCAAGCAGGAAGCGAAGAGGCTCAGCAACGAGCGACAGTTCAAAAACGATTGTGCAGAGAAAAGACGAAACGATCACCATGATCACTGCCAGCCCTACATTGTAAAGTAACTTCCCAAAGAATACAGATGGAGCTGTGCTTACAATCTGAAGATACAACAACGTCCCACGTTCTTCCTCACTTACAAAACTCTTCGCCATGCCTACTGAAGAGCTAAACACGAGAAGCAGCCATATAATCCCGCTAAACAACTCAGGGCTGAGTTGTTGTCCGCCGCTGGCAAAGAGCACAGTCACCACGCTGTTCAGTACAAACAGAAGCAGTGCGAAGATCGCCTGACGATTTCGCCACTCGCTTTGAAGGTCTTTCTTGAAAACAGACAAAAAGCGCGACATACTGCACCTCGCGACGATGCGTTAATCAATGATAAAAAAAAAGCGCCCTCAACTTTGAAGGCGCTCAGCATTTCGTAGTTACTATAACTTACTTCGCTTCTTTCTTAGCTGCCTTAGCTTCTTTTACATCTTTCTTTGCAGCTTTAACTTCTTTCTTAGCTGCCTTGAGGTCTGCCTTAGCTGCTGCTTTATCGCCAGCCTTCGCGTCCTTCTTAGCTTCCTTCACATCAGCCTTAGCTTCCTTCATGTGTTGCTTAGCTTCCTTCATTTCCTTCTTCGGACCATCTGCTACAACGAGAGTGGACATGAAGGCAATTGCAGCCAAGAGAGAGATCAGTTTACGCATTGAATAACTCCAGATAAATAGTGAAAAAGTACTGTGTTCGAAGATACTAAAAAGATGAGCCTTGGAGCTAAAAAACCAGCGGTGAAATGCCCGAGTGGAAAAGTATCTTTGCGGCGCTTGTTTGTCATTGACATTAACACGCTTCGCTCTTATTACTTCGTCTGTATGTGAAGAGGGACAGAGGGAACGGAGTAGGTCCAATCGATGAGACGACCTCTTGTTAAGGTCTTGCTGCGCAAGCCCTCGTGGAATGTTAAAATCAAGAACATCACTGAAAGCCAAAGGACTCTATGTTTTCATCATTACTCGTGGTAGAGTGCGCTTCCGTGTTAGCCGGCCCTCAAGTAGGTCAGTTCTTCGCCGAGCTGGGTGCTAGGGTTATTAAGGTTGAACATGCTGAGGTAGGCGGTGATGTTACACGATCGTGGAAGCTGGCATCAGAGTCCGGCCACGCAGACAGAAGTGCATACTTCCTTAGCACCAATAGTTCAAAGGAGTCAATCGGTTTGAACTTGGCAAAGAAGGAAGACCTCGACCTTTTGGGGCGCATGATTGATCGAGCCGATGTTCTACTTCACAACTACAAACGATCCGACGTAGAAAAGTTTGGTTTGGACTATGCCTCGTGCAGTCTAAGAAATCCGGGCTTAATCTATGCCTCGATCAGTGGCTATGGTAAAGACGATCCTCGCGTTGGATACGATGCTGTTATTCAAGCCGAAAGTGGATTTATGTCTATAAATGGTCAACCTCAAAGCGCACCGACAAAACTGCCCGTTGCACTGATGGACGTGCTCGCAGCTCAACAACTGCGTCAGGCCATACTGTTGGCTCTCATCGAACGTATGAATAGCAAGAAAGGCTCAGAGGTGCATTGTTCACTGCGAGACGCTGCGATTTGCTCATTGGTAAATCAAGCTTCAAATGTGCTCAATGCACACGTAGAGCCGACGCAAAGCGGAAGTGATCACCCAAACATTGCGCCTTATGGTACACTCTTTCAGACTTCGGATCAACGATGGCTCTTAGTGGCAATTGGCACAGACCAACAATTCCGTTCACTTTGTCGGGTCTTGAATTTAGCGGACCAAGATCGCTTTTCAACCAATCACTTGCGCGTACAAAACCGTGCTGCTTTGTCGGAAGTACTCCGTGAAGCCATCGCAATGTTCGAATCGGAGATAATTCTTTCACGTTGCCGCGCTGCTCTCATTCCGGCAGCATGTGTTACTACAATCGGGGAAGCACTGGGTTTGGAATCAGAGCATCTGTTGTCGCGTCACGAAGATGCAACGGTTGGATTACGAACGATAGGCTTCACCGCAAGTTTTCTGAAGGCCAAGCCGCTCAGTGCAGCGCCACATCTCGATGAACAGGGGCAGAGCATTCGAGAGGAGTTTGCTTCTATTGCAGGCACTCCTAAGAGCTAACAAATGGAGCGTTAACAACAGACGCAGCGTAGTATTGAGATGCCTTCCGGATGCAAGGGGAAGACTCCCTTGTTCATAAGACCGAAACAGGCATTTCGGTTAAGGCTTCCCGCGCATCAAAGCCTCAATGTCGTCGATGCTACGTGGAAGAGAGCGACTCATATTCACAGGGCCGCTCGGACTAACATAAATATCGTCTTCGATACGAACTCCGATGTTCCACCACTTTTTGTCGCATCGACTACCGACCGGGATGTACACTCCCGGCTCAACGGTCATCACCACTCCGGGTTGAAGCGTGGCATACGTTCCAAGATCATGAACATCAAGTCCAAGATAGTGGGAGGTGCCGTGCATAAAGTACGTAGATACTTCTGAGGTGTCGCTGATTATACCCAAGCGCAGCAGTCCGCGGGCAACAACTTGTACCGCTGCTTTGTGAGAGGCACGAAAAGAATTGCCGGCTCTACACGCTGCAATCCCGGAATCTTGAGCCTCAAGTACGATAGAGTAGATTGCTCGTTGTTCCTGATTGAAGCGTCCGTCAATTGGGAAGGTTCGAGTGATGTCGGCAGTATAGCCATGGTACTCGGCACCACAATCAGCTAAGATGAGATCACCTTGTCTTGTCACTTTGCGATTCGTTTGATAGTGCAGAATACAGGCGTTGTAGCCACTGCCTACAATACTTGGATATCCCACGTCTTCAGCACCGCCCCGTGTAAAATGGTATTGCATGACGGCTTCGAGTTCGTACTCGTGCATACCGGCTTTTGCAGCGAGCATTGTCGCCCGATGTGCATCCACGCTGATGTCTATAGCTTTTTGGAGGAGACGTAGTTCGTCTTCATCTTTGATCTCTCGCATTTTTGCAAGGTCAGCTAAGGAAGTTTTAATGTAAACATCCGGGTGCCGCTCATGCACAAAGTCCTTGGCGTGTTGTTCAACCGAGATGCGTTGGCCTGCTACCGGGTCATGCACCGCAGAGGTGGGGAGTGCAGACGCGATGAACAAGGTGTCACGCTGTACCAATAGGGTGTCAAGTAGAGCACTGAGACGCGAATAGTCCACCACAGTGCTAAAGCCCAATATACTTCGTGCCTCATCGTGTCCCATTGTAATCCCGGTCCAAGCCTCGCGGCGTGGGTCGCGTTGCGGGAGAGCAAGGAACTGGCTCACCAGCACACCGTCGATCATAGCCCCACCGGGTATCAACACGAGAGCACACTTCTGCTCGGTACATCCGCTCAAGTACAAGAGGTTTGAATTCTGGCGGTACTCGTAGTCAACATCGTTTTGTCGATTCCGCACATCGGCACTGTAGAGAACAATCAGGCTCTTGGGACTATGAGCGTTTAAAATGCGATCTCGTCGCTCCTGATAGATGCGCACCGGACTGCGATCCGTGTCTTCAAGAACGTATGCTTGTTTCGGACTTTGACACATGAGTGTCGTAACATTCCATGCGCTCAGCAGGAGTGTGATAAAGAAAAACCTCATGGTGCTCATTCGTGACCTGCCTGTGGCAAAAAGTGATGGTGCGAATCTACTCAAAGCTCGGTGTCGGGCAAGTTGTGTCGCGATTTTGTCTTACTCAGCCTTAACGACGGTCGCAACGTCAACAAACAGCGCGCCGGATTCCAATAGGAGTTGTGCGATGGAATTGAGCGTCGACCCTGTCGTGAGTACATCGTCCACAAGAAGTATTCTTTTGTTGAAGACTAGTGAAGGATGAGCACACAATTGAAAGGCACCTTCAACATTTCGTCGACGTTCTGCGTTCGACAATTTCGTCTGAGAACCGGTGTAGCGGATTCGGGTGATGAGCTGAGTGTTGATTTCGATTGTAAGAATCTGGGCGATGCCACGGGCAATAGCCTCTGCCTGATTGTAGCCTCGTTCACGTGCACGCGCAGCGTGCACAGGAACCGGAACCAGAAGATCATATTCATTCATCCGCCGGAAGTAAAGCAAAGCTCCAAGCTCGCGTCCCAATTCAGTCCCAAGAGTTTCTATGCCTCGATATTTCAGTGCGTGCAGAGCGACGAGGATGCCATCGCGGTCAGAGCGCATTGCATGAAAGCGAGCTATTGCAAAGCGAATACACAGCGAATCGTCGCTAACATTGCGCAACAGATCGTTACTGAGCTGTTCAGGGTATGGAGCCGGTTCCAAACTCGCATAACAAACAGGACAGATAGAGTCGCTGAGTCCGGAGGAACGCGGAATGAGATGCTGACACAACAGGCAATTGCGAGGAAGTACAAGGTCGAGCCAAGCCTTTACCGTAGCTTCAAGCGACTGTTTTATACAGATCAACCATCCCGAGTGCACAATTTTCACATTCAATTCCTCAGCAATTCGTCGAAATTTGCGATGTTTGCTTTGCTTTTCCATGTCACCAGAGATTGACCGAGTAGCTGCGCTATGCCCTCATATGTTCCAATTTCAATTCAACGTCCTAAACCCTATTTGCTCCGTTTGACCTGGGACGATGGGACCGACTTGACGGTTACACTCGAAAAGTTTCGAGAGGAATGTCCTTGCGCTCTATGCAAAGGGGAGACTATTATGGGGACGACGTACTTCGTTGGAATTAAACAATTTAATCCTGGAATGAATGAGCTAGTTTCCTTGGTACCTGTGGGAAACTATGGCGTACAGGCTGCCTGGAAAGATGGCCATGATTCGGGCATTTATACGTGGGATCAACTCCGAACGATAGCGCTGAAGCACTCACTGTCTGCCAATGAGCTAAGAGGACTGGAAGAGCAGGAACGTAGTTCTGCAAACGGCAGATCGAGCCAACAGTAGCTCAAAACAAAGCTAGGACTCGTGTTTTACACCCTGCAGCGAGTTGAGCGACTTCACGAAGATCATAGAGTACTACAATGAGATCTTCGAGATACTAAACAGGTCTAAACACTGATGAGCTGAGACATCCGGCGATCACAGGGCATGAATTCAATCACGAAAATTTACAAAGCAGAATATGAGAGAAATTAGAGCACCGCGTGGAACCACACTTCACTGCAAAAACTGGCAGATTGAAGCGGCTTACCGAATGATTCAGAACAATCTCGATCCGGACAACGCCGAGCGCCCGCAAGACTTAGTGGTCTATGGTGGATTGGGAAAAGCAGCGAGAAATTGGGAGTGCTTCGATGCGATTCTAAGTTCATTGCGCGACATGGATGAAGACGAGACCTTGTTGGTGCAGTCCGGTAAACCGGTTGCAGTCGTTCGCACGCTCGTGGATGCTCCGCGCGTCATTATCGCCAATTCAAATCTTGTTGGGAAGTGGGCTACATGGGAAGAGTTTCGTCGACTAGACGAGCTAGGCTTGATTATGTACGGACAGATGACGGCAGGTAGCTGGATTTACATTGGAACTCAGGGAATCGTTCAAGGCACGTATGAGACTTTTGCCGAATGTGGGCGTCAGCATTTTGGTGGTAGCCTTCACGGGCAATTTGTTTTGACAGCCGGATTGGGAGGGATGGGGGGTGCGCAACCTTTAGCCGCGACAATAGCCGGTGCCGCCGTCCTTTGTATTGAAATGAATGAGTCGCGTATCGATAAGCGTATTCATGATGGGTATTGCCAGCACAAAACGCACTCATTGGATGAAGCACTTCGCATGATACTTGAAGCGAAAGCCGCTGCGCAACCGCTGTCGGTGGGTCTCGTTGGGAATGCAGCCGAAGTGCTGCCGGAGTTGTTAGGTCGCAATATTCTGCCTGATGTTGTAACCGACCAGACATCCGCGCATGACCCGCTGAATGGCTACTATCCGGCCGGCCTCAGCATGCAGGACGCTGATACATTGCGTACTGAAAATCCTGAAGAGTATGTCGCTAAAAGCACAGCCTCGATTGGCGTGCACGTTCAAAGTATGATTGAGTTTCAGAAACGTGGCGCAAAGGTGTTTGACTATGGCAACAACATCCGTGGTATCGCACGTGACCAAGCAGGTGTTTCGAACGCCTTCGATTTTCCGGGCTTTGTCCCAGCATACATTCGTCCACAGTTCTGCGATGGCCGTGGTCCTTTCCGTTGGGTGGCTTTGTCCGGTGATCCGAACGACATCGCAACCACCGACCGAGCGATCATGGACCTGTTTCCTGAGAACAAAGCGCTCCATCAGTGGATAGAAAATGCTCAACAACATATTGGTTGGCAGGGCTTACCTGCTCGCATCTGCTGGCTTGGCTATGGTGAACGTGCCAAAGCAGGCAAGTTGTTTAACGACCTGGTAAAGACCGGAAAAGTAAGTGCTCCGATAGTAATAGGACGTGATCACTTGGACTGCGGATCCGTCGCATCGCCATTCCGAGAAACGGAAGCGATGAAAGATGGTAGTGACGCCATTGCAGACTGGGTGTATTTCAACTTTGCCCTAAACACTCTTGGGGGTGCCACTTGGGTGTCACTTCATCACGGAGGGGGTGTTGGTATGGGATTATCGCTGCATGCCGGTATGGTTGTCGTTGCCGATGGCTCCGACGCTGCAGCTGCGCGACTGGATCGCGTTCTGACCTATGATCCACTTATGGGAATTCTCCGTCATAGTGACGCCGGTTATGAGCAGGCTCAAAACAATGCGCGTCGATTCGGTATCAAAATCCCTATGCTTCGATGAGATCACAGCTCTACATGTGTACAACGCACAACAATCCGGGCCGCTAGCCGCGTTGACGGCTTGCACCGGCTGACATGCTTCCACTTTTTTGGGTGATTCGCGTTTAGGATCTGAATCATCTAGTAGTTGGAGATCTGAAACAGGTGCTTGTTTGGTATACGAATCGCCTACTCGTGTTGGAGCAAGGTCAGCATACTTTGCTTTAACACTTCATTGAGATGTGCTTTTCAGCATGTGCGAAGGCCTCAATCCGTGCCTTACTAATAGCTTGTGGATAACAAGGCAAAACATACACTTTTGGGGAAAACTTTCAAGATTCCATTGCCCGCAAACCCGCATAAAATCTTGTTTTATGGCGTTTTTTCTCGCTATTTTTGTAACTCGCATTCATTGCAGCAATGAATGTTGTAGGAGGAATCTCAGACGGTTCGATGAACTTCTAGAAGGGTCCGATCAGTGAGCTTCGCGAGACCATGACAAATGGTCCGAGAATTCGTTCACAACGGCTTGCATCAGTGCCCGAGTACTATCGTTTTTTTTTGATTGAGGGTACGGCGTGTTTGTTGCCTTTGACGGCTTCAGGCACGTGGTAGAGTATGTTTTGAAAAATCTACATTTATAGCGTCAGAAAACAATGGCATCAAACAAAGAAGAGCAAGTGAAAACCGGATACTCCGAGGACAGTATCAAGGTACTTGAAGGTCTTGAGGCGGTTCGAAAGCGTCCTGCAATGTACATCGGTGATACCGGTGAACGCGGTTTGCATCACTTGATCCAAGAGGTAGTCGACAACTCGATCGACGAAGCATTGGCAGGATTTTGTAAAAGCATTTGGGTGACGCTGCATGCCGATGGATCCTGCTCGGTTCGCGACGATGGACGTGGAATTCCTACCGGGCCCCACCCGCAGAAGAAAATCTCCACCCTCGAAGTTGTCATGTGTACACTGCATGCAGGCGGAAAGTTCGACAAAAACTCCTATAAAGTTTCGGGAGGATTGCACGGTGTGGGTGTGTCCTGCGTAAATGCGTTGTCGACACGTTGCGAAGCAACGATTCAATGGGATGGCAAAATCTACCGCCAAGATTACGAGCGAGGTATACCCACGGCTCCGGTGTACACTACCGGCAAAACAACATCGCGTGGAACGGAAATTCGCTTTTACCCGGATGCAACGATTTTCAGCACGGTGAATTTCAAGTTCGAGCGTGTATCGGAGCGTCTTCGAGAGTTAGCTTTCTTGAATCCTGAAGTAACCATTGAGCTCTCTGACGAGCGAGACGGACAGAAGGAAGTTTTTGCATATCGCGGCGGATTGGTTGACTTTGTGCGCTATGTAGATAGTGCCGTAACTGCCATCATCAAACCGGTCATGATAAGTGGTCGTGCCACCGGAGACAGCGGTACGGAAACTGTGGTGGACATTTGCTTCGAGTATAACGACACCTACACGGACCGTATCAGTTCGTATGTGAACAACATCAATACTATAGAGGGTGGAACACACGTTTCAGGATTTCGTTCGGCCTTGACGCGTACGCTGAATACCTATGCCGCTGCAAACAAGATGGACAAAGTCTCCCTGACGGGCGACGACTTCAAAGAGGGCATTACAGCAATCATTTCCGTGAAAGTTGCCGAGCCGCAGTTTGAGGGACAAACAAAAACCAAACTTGGTAACAGTGAGACGGAAGGTATCGTAAGAGCTATCATGAACGAGCAGCTCTCTCAACATCTCGACGCCCATCCTTCAGTTGCCAAACGAATTCTTGAGAAAGCGGTACTGGCTGCTGAAGCTCGTATGGCTGCAAAGAAATCGCGCGAACTTGTTCGGCGTAAGAATGCACTGGAATCATCGATGCTTCCCGGTAAGCTCGCGGATTGCTCTCTGAGTACACCTGAAGATTGTGAAATCTTTATTGTAGAGGGTGATTCTGCAGGTGGTTCTGCGAAGCAAGGACGTGACCGTAGGTTTCAAGCTATTCTTCCGCTCAAAGGTAAGCCACTCAACGTGCACAAAGCACGTTTGAACAAGATTCTTGAGAACGAGGAAATTCGCATCATTCTGACGGCAATCGGCGTTGGATTTGGCGATGATTTTGATGCCACCAAAGCTCGATACGGTAAGATCATCATCATGGCGGATGCGGATGTTGACGGATCGCACATTCGTACCTTGTTGATGACACTGTTCTTCAACTATATGCGTGAACTCATTACGCTCGGCAAAGTCTTCATTGCGCAGCCTCCCTTGTACAAACTGAAGAAGGGCAAGCAAGAGTACTATGCATTCAATGATGCAGAGCGTGATGAAGTAATCGCTCGCATTCGTAAAGAAAAAGCAGAAAAGGCGAAAGCCAAGGCAAAGGATCAAAACGAGGAAGTAGAAGCCGTAGAAGAAGGCGCTACTGCCGACGGCATCATTATCTCCCGATTTAAAGGTCTTGGAGAGATGAACCCGGAGCAGTTGTGGTCAACGACCATGAACCCTGAGACCAGAACTTTGTTGCAGGTAACGATTGAAAATGCCGCCGAGGCAGCTCTCCTGTTCGACACCTTGATGGGTGACAAAGTCGAGCCGCGTCGTGAGTTTATCGAACGCAACGCCCAGTATGTAAAGAATCTGGATGTGTAGTCCTTCGTGACCCGACGTGTGAGGGTTGCGATGTGCGAGACTCGTTGCTTGTAAAAGGGCTTTACGCACCTATAAGACTGCCATAAAACAACAAACGCGACTGAAGGTCGCGTTTGTTGTATATGAACAATGGTGTTGTAGTCGAAGTAAGCTAAAGTCAGCTCCCACTATTACACTCGAGCAATGTCGCTCATTCCGAAGGGCATACACTATAATCAAACAACTCGGTTAGGCATCAGTGTGCAGCTCACGTAGCAATGCTTCACGCTCAATCTCTAGTTGACGAATTTTGCGTTCAACAGAATCAAGCTCTTCCGGCAGCGAATCAATTTCGATGCGAAGTTTGGACGCTGCCTCATCCACCAGATCAATGGCTTTGTCCGGTAGAAAACGATCCGAGATATAACGGTGGGAGAGTTGAGCGGCTGCGACGATCGCGCTATCGGTGATTCGAACGCCATGGTGAACTTCATAGCGCTCCTTCAAACCACGAAGAATTGAGATGGTGTCTTCAACGGAAGGTTCTGCGACATAGACCTTCTGGAAGCGACGTTCCAGAGCTGCATCTTTTTCAATGTGCTTTTGGTATTCATCCAAGGTTGTTGCTCCTATGCATCGTAGCTCGCCACGGGCGAGAGCCGGCTTGAGGATGTTTGCGGCGTCCATACTACCCTGAGTGGCACCGGCGCCGATGAGTGTGTGAAGCTCATCGATAAACAGGATGATCTCACCCGATGCTTCGGATACTTCTTTGACCACCGCTTTGAGACGTTCCTCAAACTGTCCGCGAAACTGAGTTCCTGCAACCAAAGCGCCCATGTCCAACGCCACAACTGTAGTGTTGCGAAGACTCTCGGGTACATCGCCACTCACAATTCGCTGTGCGATGCCTTCAACGATTGCTGTTTTACCAACACCCGGTTCACCGATAAGAACGGGATTGTTTTTGGTGCGACGAGACAGAACTTGAAGGACGCGACGAATCTCATCTTCCCGACCAATGACCGGATCGATCTTACCCTTTCGAACGGCGTCGTTCAAAACGCGACCATAGCGTTGCAATGCCTGGTACTTGTCTTCAGGATTTTGGTCCGTCACGCGAGAGTTCTTGCGGAAGTCTTGGAGCACTCGAAGGATGGTATCGCGAGATACACCTTGGTCGCGCAATAATTCTTGCGCCGACGATTTTTGCTCCGACAGTGAGATAAGCAAGTGTTCGACACTCACGTACTCGTCTTTCAACGCGTTTGCTTCCTTGAAGCCTTGGTCCAGCACCGCGCTCATGCCTGTAGACACATACGAACCACTCTGTGCACCACCAACTTTGGGAAGTTTCTCGAGTTCGTCGTTAATCTTGATCTTGGTGTAGTTGAGGTTTACGCCTATTGTTTGCAAAATGCCGGGCACTATGCCCTGGGCGTCTTGAGTCAAAGCCGCCAACAAGTGAATTGGTTCTATGGCCTGATTGTTGTATGCCGACGCTATTTCTTGAGAGCGCTGAAACGCTTCCTGAGACTTCAGTGTAAGTTTCTGTAGGTTCATACGTATATCCTGTTTTTATTAGGTGTACAGACGAACACGCGCGGCTTTCATTGGAGTTCTGAAGGCGCCTTACTCGCGAACACGAATACGAATATTTCGATTTAGGAAACGTCCTTCGGGTCTAGACTCATCGAACTTTTCGGTTGATACAGAGCTTTCCAACTGAAATTTAGAAGCTGAGATGCTTTTAATGAAGTTTTCGGTTGAGCTTGCACGACGTTCAGACAATTGACGATTGCTAGCCTCGTCGCCCAGCGCATCAGCACTTCCGATGATTTGAATAGTCGAGCCTTCCGGTAATGCACTGACCAGCTGACGTAGCAACTCTTTATTGGCTTGTGAAAACTCCGATGAATTGTAGTCGAAGCGTAAGATGGCATCGAAAGATTTTAGGTTCAGTACGATACGTTCACGTCGCAATGCAGCAAGGTCGATTGTTCGTTCGTCACGCGAGTTCAAAAAGGGAGGAGCATGAGCACTTATCTCGAAAGTGTAATTCCCCTGATCACTGTTTAAGCGTTGACTGAGATCAACGCTACGGGATTGTGATTCCGTCAATAAGTAGTCTTTGAAAGCCGGGCTTTGCACGCGTATCTCGCCGGATTCAAAGAAGTGCGCCTCGACATTGACTTGAGCTGTACCAAGGAGTTGCACATATTGTTGACGCGAAACATACTCCTGGAGGGGGGCATTGGTCAGAAGGATGTCAACACGACGATTTTCTTCTCGTCCCTGTGCGTAATCGCTATTTGAGGCAATGCGCGGAAGTACTGTTGCGCGCGTGCTAATCCTATCTGCTTCAACTCCACAGGCAATAAGTGCACTCTGCACATTGTCCGCTCGTTGCTTGGCGAGTGTCAGTGCGCCACTCTCATCGGATCCGGATGTTGCACCCTCAAGCACGATAGTTGCCTTTGGATTGTTCTTCATGATATTGGCAACTGAGAAGAGGATCGCACGGTGGTACTCAAGGGCGTCATCAGTTTCGATAAGATCAGGGCGCTTCTGAATATAACGAGGCGGAATGACGGCATTGTTCTGATCGAAGAATACCGCGTTCACGAGTGAAGTTGTTGCACGCAATTCGTTTCCGGTTTGCAGATAGGCATTGAGCTCTTCAATCTTAGCTTGGAGAATAGGCAAGGGCTTTGGAGACTCGATGTTCTTCACAATAGGCGGAACAGAGTCTTTTTTAGGTGTAGGAGGCGGTGCCGGTACAGGCGGCACGGGTATCTCCGGACTACTTTGCAGTGAAAAACGAAAGCCTATGTCAGCACGAATTGCAAAGGCTTTCCAAGGTGCAGAATTGACGATGTCGCTGAACAGGGTCTCCGCACTGAGCTGTTGCGTGAAAAACGAACTCTTCCCAACAGGTAACAAATTCTCAACGCTCAACGACACGCCCATGAGCATGGAGTTGACGGTAGAGATGTCGTGCTCACCGTTGCTCAGTGAAACGGTCTGCTGGTTATTAGAAGTGTAGACGACGTTTTCAGGAGATACGATGCGTTGCTGTTGATTGAATCGTGCGTTCATATTGAACGCAGCGATGAATCCAAGGCCGAGACGTTGTTGTGCTTTGCCAAGGTGGGACACATGGTATCGTAGTTCAGGCATGATGTCGACATACTGCAAAGTCGAGACGATGGAATTTTCAAAAACAACATTCACCACCCCTCCGGGCTTCGTAACATCCGCCGAGGGTAGCGTTGTATTGTCAGAGAAAAGGTCTACGCTTCTATCCGTATAGCGAAAACCCAAGCCCAAATACAATGAAGAGGAAAGTGGTGTCTCCAAACTCAATGAAAACTGAGGTTTCGTGCTACTCCCGTGATCAAAGAGACCACAGTCGGCAACACCCTCAAAACTCGTGATGGTGGCACTGTGAGAAGTGTATCCTAAACCGACTCGCGGGTGAATGGCAAGCCATTCACGTTCAACCAGAGGCTGCGCCTCGAGAGCTAAGCCGAGATCAAAAAGGAAGAAAGAGAAGACGGATAGAAAAAATGCAAGGCGCATGTTCATAACAACTAATCCCTGTTGACTAATTTGTCTACAAATATCGGGTTTCCGGTCTATATGGATCTGTTATAGTTCATTGCTAGGAACGGCGAGTACGACAGATTGACCTACAGAGTTGTTGCAGACTGTTCGTGTGCAGTCAACGGACAACATGAAACCTTCAACTCATCACTTAGTGGATTTCATTTCGTATAGACGAACCATGAAAGCAATAGTAGACCCCCAATTCTTTGCCAGTTATTGCACAGACGCGTCAAACCTTCAAGGCAAGCCCGATCAAATCCTCGTGCCGGAGTCGGTCGATGAGCTCTGCAAGGTGCTAAGGACGCACCATGAGAACTCCCGCCCTGTTGGTGTTAGTGGAAATGGGACAGGCCTTGTGGGCGGCAGAGTTGTATCGTCAGGAACACTGATCTCTATGGAGAACTTTCGAGACTGTGAAGTAAAGCCGGCGGAAGGAAGGGCACGTGTACAAAGCGGCTTAAGTATGCGCGAGTTTCAAGCTGCAGTATCGAGCGAGGGAGCTTTGTATCCTCCTGATCCGACCGAATGGTCTGCGGCTATGGGTGGCACGTTTGCGACCAATGCATCAGGTGCTCGGACCTTCAAGTATGGACCTACAAGGTCGTGGGTGCAAGCGATTCATGTAGTCCTAGCGGACGGCGAGGAGCTTCGCCTACATCGCGGTCAATGTCGTGCGCAGAACTACGAGCTCGTACTGAAGAGTCTCAGCGGCAAGGAATATGCGATACGTCTTCCTAACTACCGCCTGCCTGCCACATCGAAGCACGCAGCCGGATACTATACTGCGGCGGATTTAGATGCGGTCGACCTCTTCATTGGGTCTGAAGGCACACTGGGAGTTATTGTTGAAGCTGAAGTAAAGATCATTGAGGCACCGGAGCATGTTCTGGGTATGATCGTGTTTTTTGATTCCGTGGAAAACCTACTACAAGCGGTAGAGTACCTGCGCTCGCAGAAGAATGCGGACGAAATCGTGAGTCCTCGGCTGGTCGAGTTTTTTGACCGACACGCACTGAATTTCATCTCAGAAGCCTATCCAACGATTCCAAGCGAGGCAAAAGCAGCATTGTGGATTGAACAGGAGTACACTACAGCCATCGAAGATCAGGTCTTCGAGCGTTGGACCGGTCTTGTTGATAGCTGGACCTCATTGTCCGCCGAATGTTGGTTTGCCTATGACGAGAGACGACATGCGGAACTCCGGGCTTTCAGACATGCACTTCCGAGTGCTGTTTATGAAAAGATCAGCGCTAACAAGCAGTCCAAGATTGGTACCGACATCGCTGTGCCTGAGGCAAACTTTCGGACATTTTTCAATTTTTATCAGGAACTCTTTGCTCGCCACGGGGTCGACTATGTCCTTTTCGGACACATTGGAAACTGTCACTTGCACGCTAATATCTTCTCGAACGCGCGCATTGACTATGCTACTTCGCTGCGGATCTACGACGAGTGTATTGCGGAGGGATTGCGTCTGGGTGGTACGGTGTCAGCCGAACACGGCATAGGAAAGCTTAAGAAGCCATACCTGTTACAGATGTGGGGAGAAGAGGCTATCGAGCAAATGAGAGCAGTCAAACGCGCTTTGGATCCAAGAGCTATCCTGAGTGCCGGGAACATGATCTAGGCGCAGGCAGCGAAGCTGCATGGTTACAAAAGAAAAACTCCTGCGACAAGATCGAAGCAGGAGTTTGCGATACTGTGACGAGCTTGTTCGCCACCGGTTTGATTTTTTTTAGGAGCTCAATGCACCTGCATGCGAAAAGTATGAACTATGCAGGAAGGCAAAGCGGACCAGACCGGCTGTGTTATTCACTCCAAGCTTATCCATCAGGTGGGCACGATGAGTTTCAACCGTTCGAGGTGAGATGAAGAGCTTGTTCGCGATTTCTTGGCTTGTCATACCTTGAGCAACTAAGTTGAGAATTTCTTCTTCGCGGCGTGTTAAGCCAACCGGAAGAGTGCCTGCATTTTGAGATTGCGAAGGTGTTTTTCCTTGCATTAAAGCAAGTACAGCTTTAGAAAACACGCGCTCACCGTCCATTACTTGTTCAACGGCGTCGAGTAACTCGCGACGAGAGATTTCTTTGGATAAATAGCCATCTGCGCCGGATTGAAGAGCTTGATCCAGGTAGTACTGATCTTCAAAGGTCGTGAGCATCACAACGCGAACGTTGTCCTGGTGCTGTTTGATCTTTTTGGCAGCTTCGATGCCGTTGCAATTCGGCATAAGAACATCTAAGAACACAATGTCCGGACGCTCATGTTCTGCCAGGTATACAGCTTCCTCACCTGTGGATGCTTCACCTACGATGTCGATATTGGAATCCGTCAACAGGAGACGGCGCACTCCGACACGAACGAGTTCGTGGTCATCTGCAAGTACGATTCGAACGGTCTTAGTTGCTCGTCTGTTCGATGCCATAGAGTCTTCCTTCCTTGCGCTCACATGATACATGAAGTCTGTTGAGACAGACTTTTTTTGAACTTTTCGGCTTTTTAAGGTCCGGTCTTTAATGTGAGCGCTAAAAAAAATGCTTAGGAGGTCGTTTCGGCAACAATTTCGTCGACCTCGTCTAACCAAAGCGCTGCCTGAGCATCGCTGGGCATGCGCCAATCGCCCCGAGGTGAGAGGGCAATCGTTCCAATTTTGGGTCCATCAGGCATGGCATTGCGCTTGAATTGATTGGCAAAAAAGCGTTGGTAAAACACGCGAAGCCAGCGCGCAATGGTCTTATCGTCATAGCGGCTTACAAATGTTTGAGTGGCAACGATGTAAATCTTGCGCGGACGATGGTGGTGCCGCAACATCTGATACAAGAAGAAATCATGCAGCTCGTAAGGGCCAATCGTCTCCTCAGTGGACTGAGCATTTGCTCCTTGCTGAGAGAGGGGGAGGAGTTCGGGGCTAATTGGCAGATCGCAGATGCGACGCAAGAGATCTCCCACTTCTGAGTATTCGTTTTTCGCAGCCCAAAGGACCATGGCCTTGACGAGGGTTTTGGGAATCCCGCTGTTCACACCATACATACTCATATGGTCGCCGTTAAAGGTATTCCATCCTAAGGCTATCTCAGACAAGTCTCCTGTTCCAATGACAAAGGCGCGGAGCTGGTTTGCGACATCCATCAGGATCTGGGTTCGCTCTCTGGCTTGCGCGTTTTCGTAGACAACATTGTGTACGTCAGGATCGTGGCCAATGTCGTTAAAATGCGAGAGCGTCGTTGCCTTGATCGAAATCTCGCGAAAATCCACCCCTAGAGATGTGCTTAACTCACGCGAATACTCTTGCGTAGTCTGCGATGAACCAAATCCGGGCATGGAGAGAGCATGAATTCCGGAGGTGTCGAGTCCTAATTGTCGGAATGTTTCAACACACACCAGCAAGGCCAGAGCAGAATCAAGTCCACCCGATACACCGATTACCACTTGATGACATCCGGTGTGCTTGATACGTTTCGCCAAAGCTGTGATTTGTAAGGAAAATACTTCTTTACAGCGCTCTTGTTGAGAGTGCTGCGGCACAAAGGGGAGTGGACTGATCGGACGTATATAGCGCTCGACCAATTGGTCTTGTAGAAAGACCTTACAGTGTGTGAAGTTCAGAGCAGAGATTTCTGAGCGAAAGGTTGAGTTGCGAAAACGATCGTTTTCCAATGCAGCGATGTCCAAATCAGCCATCGTGATTTGCGAATCAAAACTAAAGCGTTCGCTCTCAGCGAGCACGCTTCCATTCTCGCAGATGAGGTTGTGTCCGGCGAAGACAACATCGGTCGACGATTCATGCGAACCGGCAGAGCAATACACATAGGCACCGATACAACGCGCCGACTGCATGCGTACAAGATCTCTGCGATACAGTGACTTTCCGACAACCTCGTTGCTCGCACTAAGATTGAAGATGACTTGAGCTCCGGTCAGCGACATATCGGTACTCGGAGACTTGGTAGCCCAGAGATCCTCGCATATCTCTACTCCGAAGCAAAAGGCGGTAGCAGTGGCCAGCGGACTGTGGCGTTGCTCAAACAACAGGTTTGGTCCGAAAGGTACTTCGTCTCCGCAAATCACGATCGTGTTTTCAACACTGTCGCGCGAGGATGCAAACCAACGCGATTCGTAAAACTCGTTGTAGTTCGGGAGAAAAGTCTTGGGAACTACTCCAACGACTCGACCATGCGCGATGACAACCGCGCAGTTATAGAGTTGTCCACGAGTGTGTAGCGGCGCACCAACGATCATGATCGCATCGTGCTCGCCACTGGCTCGACATAACTTTTCGATTGCATTCTCAACTGCGTCCAGAAGTGCCTGTTGGTAGAACAAGTCACCACAGGTATAGGCACTCACACTGAGCTCCGGAAAAAGGACCACCTGCGCACCTGAGCGACAAGCTTCTTCGTAACAGGAAGCAATAGTCTCCCGATTAAATTCCACATCGGCAATGCGAAGTTCGGGCGTGACCGCTGCTACGCGGATATAGGAAAGTGAACTGAGAGACTGTGTGTGCATAATGGAATTACGGTAACGAAAAGACGCTATCGACCGAGTGTGGCCATTTGGATGTTCGACAGAATACAAATGCTGAGCATCCCATCAATGTTGAGTCTACTTTGGCATATCGGCAAAACTATTCGAAAGCTCAGCGAAAAGGTCTAGACTCCGTTGCGCAAAGCCTCACGGTACACCTCTAAACATCGCTCACGAGCAAAGCTGTGCTCAACTATAGGCGGTCGCAAGAAATCATCGACTCCAAGCCATCGCTTTGTGTACTCCTGCTTTGCATCAAACTTACGGCTTTGTTCACTGGGATTGAAGATCCTAAAATAGGGTGCCGCGTCGCAACCACAGCCGGCACTCCATTGCCAGTTTCCATTATTGGCGGAAGCGTCAAAATCGAGGAGTTTTTGGGCGAAATAGGCTTCGCCCCAACGCCAATCAATCAACAGATGTTTGCACAAAAAGCTAGCAACGATCATGCGTACTCGGTTATGCATGAAGCCGGTCTCATTAAGTTCACGCATTCCTGCATCCACAATGGGATATCCCGTTCGGCCCTCGCACCACGCTTCAAATTCCGATTCATTATTACGCCAGGCTATCCTCTCATACTGCGCTTTGAAACAACGGTCGATGACGTGTGGAAAGTTGCCTAGGATCATCATGAAAAACTCGCGCCAGATCAACTCGTTGAGCCAGGTCTCACTGCATCGTTGGGCTCGACGGACAAGATCGCGAATACTTAGCGTTCCGAAGCGCAGGTGTACACTCAAATGGGAGGTTGCATCCAGTGCAGGAATGTCGCGCCTATCGTGGTATTCTTCAAGGAGGGAATCCGGGAAGTCAACAGGTGCTAAGAGTAACTTCTGCGACATGAAACCCAAGTCTTCCATGCGTGGAAGGGCGTCATGCTTTTGCTGAGAGAGATTGTGAAAGAGTGGTTCAGTGTTGAATTTCTCTAGCTCAATGGCATGCAGTCTTGTTTTCCAGAGCTTCGAATAGGGTGTGTAGACTGTGTAGGGGCTGTTGTCAGTTTTCAGCACTTCCGAGGGCGACCATATGACCTGATCTTTTGTTAAGCGCAGGGCTACGCCCTGCGCTTGTAAGATTTTTTTTACTGCTTGATCTCGAACCAGAGCTTCAGGTTCATAATCTTCATTTGCAAAGACGGTGTTGAGCTCATACTTCTCGCACAGCTTGGCGAACACCTCGACGGGGGATCCATGGACGCATAGCAGATCCGAACCCAATGCGAGCAGACGTTGCTTGAGCGTGGAGAGTTGATCATGGATAAACTGTACACGTTTGTCTGCTCGATCACTCAATCGGGAAAGTATTGTGGTATCGAAAACAAACAGAGGGATTACCGGAAGACCAGACTTCAGCGCAGTAAAAAGTGCGTGATTGTCATGGAGTCGAATATCTCGACGAATCCAAAAAATGTTGTAGCGCTCTTTAACCATTCTCGTTGTTTATCTCCTGTTCCTTTACTCCGGTCCGCTTTGCAAACTACGAAATGAAAGAGCCGACGCGTCGGGAAGACGAACATCGGCTCTTTGTGGTTTAGGCTTGCGTTGGCTTTTCTATCCAAGAAGAATGCGGACGGCGCAGGCACTCGGCTAGAAAGTGCAAGTGCTGTACTAGCGCGGTGTTTCTACTACAATCTGTACGGTACGGTTTAACTGACGACCCAGCGCCGGATCATTATCAAAGGGAGCATTGAGTTCACCGTAACCATAGACTTCGTACTTCACGTCCTTCATTTTTTCCTGAAGAGCCGCCATGGTTGCCCGAGCACGACGAAGGGAGAGTTCACGATTGTACTTGTCATCACCAATACGGTCGGTATGACCATAGATCTTGACGATTGAATTGTACTTAATTGACGGTACAACCTTTTGCTCAAGGATGCGCTGATTCTCAGGCGTTATCAGGTCTTTGTCGAAATCAAAAAGGATGAGCGAGAATTTGTCGACCGTGCGATCGGCTAACTTCTCTTGTTTCTTTTTCAAGGAGCTCAAGTAGTCAACTCCCAACGATCCATTGAAGCTCTTCTTAAGTCCACGTGAGTTTTCGACGGTGTAGCTATAGTCGATGGGTACTTGTTTGTCAGACAGTTCACTGGGGCGGATAGCCCAGCGAACCGGCTTTACATCACCTATGCCATTTAGATTACGTAGGACGCGACCTGCCTGCATAAGCTCTAGTTTCCATGAAGCAACCGGATCCGAGGTACGAACCTCAGGAATGAACTCCAAGACATCCGGCTCCGCGATGCGCTCAAGCTCTTGCTTTGAGACAACGGGAGACAACAAATCCGGCATTTCAGAGTGGAACTCCACGCGTCTGTTTTCAGCCTGACCATCGGGTACGTTGGACGAGGATGCTTTTTCGGGCAACTCACGTGCTTGCACGTCTAAGCGTTCAGGAGCAACGCCACAGTCTACCAAATACTTCTTGACCATATCAGCACGTTGACGTCCTAAGTCCTTGCTCTTCGCTTCAGACTTACCATCGGTTGTTCCTGTAATAGTCAAGCGTGCACTCTCGTATTTTTTCATGCGCATGCACAGCAAGTCAAGAATATTCAAGTTAACCTTGATAGCGTCATTCAAGGTTGTGAAATCGCTTACATCGCCCGTTTCACGTTTTACAGGAATTGAAAGAGCTGTATCGGTCTTTGTTCCCCCTTGATTGAAGAATACATATGGCACTAGGGGATAAAGTTCTGAATACTGGATGTCTTCAACGCGAACTTTGGTAATATCCAAGGTGTCGCCTTTTTCGTTGTAGCTCACAACGCGTTTAATCGATGGCTCAATGAATGGTTCGTCCGGCTTTGGTGGGATGCTGTCTTTACTCGAGGTCAAATCAAACATCAGGTTAAGTCCCAATCGAATCTGAGGAACGCTCCAAGAGTTGAACTGCGCATTGGACGAAACGTTGGTGAAGGGAAAACGTAGACTGAGTTCCGGTTGCAAATGAGTTCCGCCCCACGCAATATCGTAACCCACTCCAACCAATAGTCCTGCGCGGAACGCCGCGTCGGCAATACCGGCATCTGCAATGGGTGTGCGAGCGTGACTTGTTCCCGCCACAACCGAATCTCCTGTTTTGGAGTAGCTAGGACTCAATGGTATACCCAAATCCAAACCCACGAGAGTATACATATTGGAAATCGGTATGAGCGTTGGAAGCTTTACAATCGGACTGAACTCGAGCATCGGAACGGTCGGAGAAATGGTGTCTTTCACGCTCACGGTAGCCGTATCATACGAACCAAAGAGTTTGCCATTGATGTGATTGTAGGCCAAACGCAAACCTAGTCCCCAACTTGGCGACATCGGTACGTCAATCATTCCCCCGATGGCAGGTCCAAAACCCAAGGCACCGTTTGAGAACAACGGAGAGCTCGACTGCTGCGGCGTAGGAAACGAAGCAGAAGGGAAGTTGAAGTTCAAGCCGGCATGAAATCCTATGGAAACCGGAGGAGTCTGGTCTTCAGCCAAAGAGCGTGTGGAACACAATAGTAGGCAGGCAAAGAGCGCCGAAAGCGCGGCTGCTTTTTTCATAAAAGTAGATTGTAAATGAAACTGCTGCTGTTTCGTTGGGACTGCAAGATACAAAAGGATACGGGACCGTGGATTTGACTGCTCGGTGAACTAAACCATTTGGACCAGACCGAGGTCACATTACAGGACATCCAACAGACTTAGCGATTTGATTTGATGTACGAGGCTATGATGCATCTGCAACATTCGACTTCGCTATACGTTGAAGCGTTTACAGTAGTAGAGACGACTGATCACTCTAGGTGTCACTTGCGACGTATAGCTGTACTTCGCTATTGTTTGCTACATTATCTAAGTTTAACGACAATCAAAGAACCAACATGATACCTATCTCCGTAATACATACGTCATTAGTGCCAACTATGGTTTTGCGTAAATTTTCTGCGACCTACCTTTTCTCGGCATTCATGGTTGTCTGTATCCTGGCCGCCACACAATACGCCTCAGCTCAGACATCGTTGACCATTGGTGCAGGACTTTCTATTCCGAATGATCAGATCAACAATGTCTACAACAATGCCAAGCTTGTGGACAACTCAAACAAAGCCTGGGATATGGTTGCTCAAACTGCGAACCTTGGTTACGACCTCGGTTTGAAAGCTCGATTTCCTTTAAGTACCAACATGCAGTTCAGCGGAGGCATTGGCTTCAGTCGCTTTCCTCAATCCGATATTGAAGTCAAAGATCCCAACACCGGCCAGACGATCGAGATTCTAAAAAGCACTCAAAGCATCATCCCTATAAGCGCGGGCTTGGATTACTTCTTAATGAAGACAGTGATTAGTCCGTACGTATCAGCTGAGTTGCAGTACAACTACATAATGAACACAGTGGATTACCCTCTGGGTGGACCCATAACCTTACCGTTGAATTACGACACGGCGCCGAAAGACAGAAGAATCGGGGCTGCCGTAGGTGCCGGCTTGATGATAGATTTGGCGGTCACTGCTTTGAACGTGGACCTTCGCTATCATGTAGCGAACATGATCGGAACGAATACGGACGAGAAAACAAAGTCCTACCTGACTCTCAATGTTGGATTGACATTCGGTTGGAAAGAGTAGTTGCCGGCTTATTGATTGCCTGAGAGCCTAACGTATGAAGGCAAGCTCGTTGAACTCGAGCGCAAAGTTGGTGACGATGCTTGCCCTGCTTGAGACCAACACCGCTCAAGATAGCCACGCATTGACCTGATCCGGAAGGCGCTAAGCGATTTAGCTAGTTTAAGTGGATCGCAGTCAAGAAAAAAAAAGACCCGATGCATAGGGGTCGCATCAGGTCTGAGCATCTTCGCGCAGCATTCAGGGGAGAGAATACTGCTCAACTCATTGGTAATTTACGCAACAGAAACTGCAGAAGATTCTTCAGCCGGCACAAAATCCATAATTTCTTGTACAACTGCGTCAATAATCTCTTCTTCTTTAACACGACGTACGACCTCGCCTTTACGATACAAAATTCCAACTCCCTTGCCGGCAGCGATGCCGATATCAGCTTCGCTTGCCTCGCCCGGTCCGTTAACGACACAGCCGAGCAGAGCAACCTTGACCGGTTTCTTGATCCCCTTAATCCTTCTTTCGATCTCATTAGTAATTCCGAAGAGATCGACTTCGAGGCGTCCGCATGTGGGGCAGGAGATAATCTCAACACTTCGTTGTGCCAAGCCCAGTGATCGTAAAATATCCTTACCCACTTCGACCTCATTTTCAGGCTCATCGGTCAATGATACACGAATGGTGTCACCAATACCTTCAGCGAGGAGGGCGCCGATTCCGATGCTGGATTTAATAGTACCAACCCGAAGGGTTCCTGCCTCCGTCACTCCCAAATGCAGGGGGAAGTCAGTTTTTTCGGCAATCAAACGGTAGGCTTCGATCATCAAACGAACATCGGTTGACTTAACGGAAATCACCAGATCATCAAATCCGAACTCTTGGGAAATTTCAACGTGGCGCATCGCGCTTTCGAAGAGTGCTTGAGCAGTCGGGTATCCGTGCTTTTCAAGAATATCCTCCTCCAAGGATCCGGAATTAACCCCAATTCGAATGGGGAGCTGTCGTTCTTTGGCTTTGGTAAGTACCTCTTTGATGCGATCGCGTGAGCCAATGTTACCCGGATTGATACGCACAGCATTCACACCCGCCTCAATGGACTTCAGAGCGAAAACGTGGTTGAAGTGAATGTCGGCTACGATGGGTACCGTGACGCGCTTCATGATGTCGTTCATCGCCTCGGCTGCTTCCCACTCATTGACGGTAATGCGTACAATATCGGCTCCCAATTCGGCGCATCTCTGAACTTGAGCGACCGTTGCCTCAACATCGGCCGTCTTGGTTTTTGTCATGGTCTGTACCGACACCGGCGCGTTTCCTCCAACCGGTACTGATCCAACCATTACCTGTCGACTCTTTCGACGCCTGAACGGAGCCACAGCCATTGGCTGCGCTGCTTCATTGTTGTTGAGTATTGGCAACTGAGTTGTCATGCTATTCCATTCTATGCATCATGAATAAAAGGGATCTTTGTCCTACGTTACACGCTTAATTGTTCATTCGTCTGCTGATTTCCATGAGGATGTCTTTCTCCCTTTGGTCCAGCGAGTCATATCCGCTACTATTGATTTTATCGAGGATACTGTTCACCTTGTTTTCGTCGATGTACTCTCCATTGTGGAAGAACGACCCACCATGAAACATCGATGAAGATGAGCCACCCAAAGGTCGTTCGGCTGTAGGCTGTGGAACTTCGCGAAACCTCGCTGTGCGAACGGAAGGTCTATTGCTGTCACGGAAGGACTCAAAGCTTCCGAGACTATCGCCGATACGATCGGCAGCTTTAAAAACACCTAACCTGTCACCAAATTTCAACAACAGGAAGCCCATTATTGCACCACCGACATGCGCAAAGTGAGCCACATTGTCTGCAGAAGCCGTGAAGCCGGAGAACAAGTCAATAGCTGCGTAAATCATGACAAAGTACTTCGCCGGAATCGGGATGAAAATGGGAAAAATCATAACAGGTCGGTTTGGAAAGGTCATTCCGAAACCCACCAAGACCCCCATGATCGCGCCGGATGCTCCTACGGTAGGGGCGTCGGGAGCCGTAGCCAAATGCAATGCACCGCCGGCAATACCGCATAGAAGATAGTACACCAGGAATCTGCGCGAGCCCCAGATTTGCTCCAATTCTGATCCGAACATCCAGAGAGCCAGCATGTTGAAGAACAAGTGGGAAAGTCCGGCGTGCAAGAATTGATAGGTGACTAACTGCCACCAGGGATTAAAAAAGCTACTGTTGATAGGCATCAACGAGAATTGCACGCGAAACCAGTCGCTCATAGCGATACCCCCGACTCCGATTGAATCAGGAAGGAGCATCATCAATAAAAAAACGAGTACGTTGATACCGATCAGGGCACGAATTGTCGGCGGTATCATGGAAAAAGGTCCGGGCCTGTAATTGTTGTATTGTGCGGACATGTTGTTCTAAATAGTTATGCTCAATGGACGTGTATGAAGGGGGTACATTGTGCTCGTGGGTTCGTGACTTAAGCCTCGTCCAGCACAGCGATACCCGGCAATACCTTGCCCTCAAGATACTCCAGCGAAGCGCCGCCGCCTGTAGAAACATGCGAAACACCGTCTTTCAAACCTGCTTGTGCAATCGCCGCAGCTGAGTCACCCCCACCTACTATTGTGACACTTCCGCCGGCGGTAGCGTCGACTAGAGCATGGGCAACAGCAAAGGTGCCTTTGTTGAAGGCATCCATTTCAAAAACGCCCATTGGACCATTCCAAACAATCGTCTTCGAAGCAATGATTGTGTTGCGAAAAAGCTCCACAGAACGTGGGCCGATATCCAGAATGCGCCAACCATCGGGTACATTGTTGATGGCGACAATCTGCGTATTCGCATGCGCATCAAAAGCGTCAGCAACTACGGCATCGATCGGCAGAATGAGTTTTGACGATGCTTGCTCAAGCAGTGAAGCGGCGAGAGCAACTTTATCGTGCTCACAAAGGGAATCTCCGATAGAGTGGCCTTGAGCAGCAAAGAAGGTGTTTGCCATCCCGCCTCCGATAAGGATACTGTCAGCTTTCGTCAGCAGATTGGATATTACTTCAATCTTATCGGAGACCTTGGAACCACCCATTATTGCACAGAAAGGACGTTGTGGAGTGCTGAGAGCCTCACCCAAGTACTTCAACTCTTTCGCAATCAAATAGCCAACAGCGCGACGTCCGATAAAATGCTTTGCGACTCCTTCAGTGCTTGCATGGGCACGATGAGCGGTGCCAAAGGCATCGTTGATGTAAAGATCGCCGAGCGAGGCCAATTGCTTACAAAAGGCTTCATCATTGGCTTCTTCCTCGGCGTAAAAGCGAAGGTTCTCCAGAAGTACAACCTGTCCGTCACTCAAAGCTTCAACTGCTTTTGCCGCCGCTTCGCCAATACAATCAGCGGCGAACGCTACAGGTTGATTGAGTAGCTCAGATAGTCTTGTAGCGGCAGGTTGCAGGGAATACTTTGGATTTACTTTGCCTTTGGGTCTTCCCAAGTGTGACATGAGAACGGCTCTTCCGCCATGGCTCACAATAGCTCGTATCGTAGGAAGTGATTCAACGATTCGGGTATCGTCTGTTATCGCGCCGCCTTCGTCGAGTGGTACATTAAAATCAACGCGGACGAGAACTCGTTTTCCGCCTAGCGAAAGGTCATCGATTGAGTGTATCATAGTGCTATACTCATCTAGTGAGGTGGTTAGTGACCATCGGCGCAGCGAAGCTGCGCATGAACAAAAACATTCAGAACACGCGATCCCTTAACTTCAGCTTTACTGTTAGTCATGATGCAATGCTGTTAGGCGTGCTCGTTGGTCCAAAATGGAGATGCGAACGCCCATACTAAGTAACCAGAAGTAGAGGAGTGTGAATGAAGACAACGAAAGCGAGAAAATCATCGCTTTGGTTGTGTTGATCGCGTCTGCTTGTGGACTCAAAATTGGGCCGGCATTGGAGTCGTCTCGTGATCCCGGATGCAAACTCTCCGTCATGCGCGGAACGATGAACATCAAGAAGAGCGCCGCAACGCAAGCCACAATAGCGTAAACGCTGGCCAAACGGGCACGTCGTTCCTCCTCGTTAATCGACGAGCGCAGTGCAAAGTATGCTCCATAAATCAGTAAAAGAATGAGAACGGATAGTTCCCTGGTATCCCAATTGAAAAACTTTCCCCAGTTGAACTTTGCCCATAGCGCACCGGTTACATAGGCTAGCACGCAAAAAAGAGTACCAATCGCTGCAGAACTGGCAGCCTTTGTCTCCCACAACATATTGCCGCTTCGAAGGTATCGAACGGAATAGATGAGTGTCATGATGAAAGCCAGAAAGCCCACCCACGACATCGGCACATGGAAGAACATCACACGAGAGCGCTCCTCAAGAGCAGGTATATATGGCAACATGATAAGAGGCTTGGTTCCAAGCACCTCAACGATCTCAAAGCTATTGTGAGCAGAACTATCGCTACGGACCTTGAACAGCAGTTCCGAGGAACCTAGACCACGCGCCGCCTGCACCGTCTCGGCAGATCGAAAATGCAGATACGTGTCGATGCCATTGTCAGCCACGACGTTCACAGTCTGTGTGCTATCAAGTTTGGTCCAATCAACGCTCGCCACAACGCTTATTTCTTGATTAACCAAATGCATCGTGCGCGCGCGTACAGCATCTGCGAATGTTCCGACGATGGGCGGATAGAAGGCAAGTACTACAACACAAGCCACCGACAGCATTGCGATGAGTTTTGTGAGGCGCGGACGCGGACGCTCGATAGCCGGAACGAGTCCCAACATCAAAGCAAGGCCGAGGCCAACCACGTAGAAAAGGAACTTCATGTTCTAAATATATGTTTAGGAGACTACAGCGAAGGATCGATATGCTGAAGCCGCGGGTATTATCCGCGAGATGCAAGAGCTGTGCGAATACGACGTAATGCTTCTTCGATGTTCTCAACGCTATTGGCGTAGGAGAAACGAATGAAACCTTCACCTTCGGCACCAAAAGCAGTTCCGCTCAGACAAGCAACGCCTGCTTCATAGAGCATGAAATCAGCAGCCTGCTGAGATGTCATACCAAGACCCGTGATATTTGGAAAGACATAGAAAGCACCCTTTGGAGAATGACAGCGCATGCCCGGAATGCTGTTAAGTCCGGCAACGATGACATCGCGTCGACGTTTGAACTCAGCAATAAACTCGTTCACGCGCGGAAGCGAGTTGTCCGTAAGTGCCTCAATACCGGCAATCTGAGTAAAGGATGGTGCGCAGCTGGTGCAGTTAGTTTGGAGTTTCGCCACGACTTTCGCGATTTCCTCCGGCATCAAACCGTAGCCCAAGCGCCAGCCGGTCATTGCGAACGTCTTTGAAAATCCGTCTAACACAATCGTTCGCTCTTTCATGCCCTCAAACTGCGTGATACTCTCATGTTGGAAGTCATCATAGGTAACCTGCGAGTAGATTTCGTCTGAAAAAACGATAAAGTTGTGCTTAACGGCAAGCTCAGCTATGTGCTGCAGATCTTCTTTGGTTAGAATACCACCCGTAGGGTTTTGCGGTGTGTTGAGTATCAACATCCGCGTTTTGGGAGTGATGCGTGCTTCCAAATCCGCAATATCAAATCGGAACTCCTTTTCTTCACGCAAGGGCAGAGGTACTGCCTTTGCGCGGAGGAAGTTGATGACCGACTCGTAGATCGGAAATCCCGGATTCGGATAAATTACTTCATCACCTTCATCGATGACTGCCATCAAGGCATAGAAAATGATGGGCTTGGCACCCGGAACAATGACGACCTCATTGGCGTTGTACAAATTCGTGTTGCGCGTCTTGTTGAAGTATGCCGCACAGGCTTCACGTGCCTGAGGCAAACCTGCCGAAGGACCATAGTGGGTCCAAGAGTTATCGAGGGCATTCTTAGCAGCATCAATAATGTTCTGCGGTGTATCGAAATCCGGCTCACCAATCTCCAGGTGAACAATGTTCTTTCCTTGAGCTTCAAGAGCACGTGCACGGACAAGGACTTCAAATGCGGTTTCGGTTCCAAGGCGGGAAATGCGTTCAGCGATATGCATAGTATAGGGTGATGATCGTGAGGTCTTCGTGAATTGTTCTATCGGAAACTGAAGTGTACGAAACGGTTGAGAAATCTGTTACTGAGTCGGCAGTGAACGAATGAAGGCTAAACAAAACCTATGATGCATTCAACGAAGGCTGAAGCGTGCTTTCTAACCTTGCTCAGCGGGCGACGAACCGCGCTCCGCAAGGTTGCGATCCACATGTTCGATGCGAATCTCTCGCATATTCTCGTTGTCGTCGTTCTGATGAAAGACGATGTTGAAGCGTGATGCCGGCAAGTGTCCATTTGCTCGTTCGGCCCACTCAACCAACTTGATGCTGTCATGCGAGTACATACAATCTTCAAATCCGATTTCTTCCAGTTCAGCCGGAGTCTTTATGCGAAAGAGGTCGACATGGTAAATCTTGAGAGCGTCGTGATCGCGATCTTCACCGTCATATTGATTCATGATGGTATATGTTGGACTGGAAACGATGTCGCTGACATTGAAATAATCGCACACACCCTTCACAAACTCCGTTTTCCCTGCGCCTAGATCACCGTAGAGAGTCACGATGTCGCCAAGGTGGAGACGCGTGGCAAATCTTCGTCCAAGCTCAATAGTTTCGTCTTCTGATAATGTCGTATGTATCTCTGGGTCCATTCAAGCGTTCGTGTGGGAAACAAGCTGCATAGGGTCGGCCTGAAGTAGAAAGCGGGACGTTTTCGGTCCCGCTTCTTGATATCTTCAAACTAGTGGCCTATTTAGGCTCCAAAATTACGACGGGGAGGATCATTTCCTCCAAGGAAATTCCGCCGTGCTGGAATCCGTCTTTGTACTTATTGAGGTAGTGGTGGTAGTCCGTGGGATATACAAAATAGTAGTCTTCTTTAGCGATGATCATGTTCTGCGTCACGGCTTCTCGCGGAAGACGTAAGTCTTCAGGATTCTTGACTTGCATGGCATGACGGTCTTCAGCCTTGACGCTTCTGCCAATCTTGTAGCGCAAATTTGTCGTTGTATCCCGGTCACCGAGCACTTTCACGCCGTGTAAACACCGTATGGAGCCGTGGTCGGTTGTAATCACGATGTCGACGTTGGGCATCCCGGCCAGAGTCTTGAGCATTCCGTAGAAGCTCGAATGCAGAAACCAGGACTTCGTCAGCGATCGATATGCCGATTCGTCAGGTGCTATCTCCTTCATAATGGCGTGGTCAGAGCGTGAATGGGCGATCATGTCGACCGCGTTGACGACGATTGCCGTCAAGCGTCCTTTCGCCAGACGATGGATGTCATTTTCCACACGCTTGCCGAAGTCCGTGTCGATAATCTTCAAATAGTGCAACTCATTCGGCAAGTCAATATAGCGTCGCTTCAAAAATGCCTCAAGCAGCTCCTTCTCATGCGCATTTTGGCTATGCTCGGAATCTGCGTCATTCGGAGCCCATTGAGGATAGTGCTTTGCAAGATCCGCCGGATAAAGGCCACTGAAAATGGAATTGCGGGCAAAGGGCGTTGCAGTGGGAAGAATAGAACTGTAAAAACTCTTTTGCACGTTAAACAATGGACGTAACAATTCTTCCATGACCAACCACTGGTCCAGGCGCATGCAATCGATGACGAAGAAGACGGTATTGCGTCCGTTGCGCATTCGGGGGACGATGTACTCATCCAAAATGTGAGGCGACAACAAGGGCTTATTGGCAGAGGGTTTGTCTTCCAACCAATCTCGATATCCTTCAGTTACGAACTTTGAAAAAAGACGATTACATTCTTGATACTGATCTCGGAGTGTCTGCGTAAACCCCAATTCAGGATGCGCGTCCAGATCCATACTCCACTGTACGAGCTTCTGATAGATTTCCAACCAATCGTTCCATCCCAATGGCTCCATGAGGCGTCGTGAAATCTCGTTGAAACCCTGGAAGTAGTCTTGGGTGATTTTCTGCTCCGCGATTTTTCGAGATTCCAAGAACTTCTTGCATGCTGCCAGAATTTGTGCAGGATTTACCGGCTTCGTCAGGTAGTCATCAATTTTACGTCCGATGGCTTCATCCATGAGCGACTCTTGCTCGTTCTTGGTGACCATGACAACCGGGCGCGACGCGTCCTGCGCCTTGAGCTCAAGCAAGACGTCCAAGCCACTCATACCAACCATACTCTCGTCTAAGAAAACTAAACCATAGGAGTGTGTTTTGCAGAGCTCAATAGCATCTTCACCATTGGCTGCCGTAGCAACCTGATAACCACGCTGCTCAAGAAGAATAATATGGGGGCGTAAGAGGTCGATCTCGTCGTCGACCCAAAGAATGGTTTTTTGCTGCTCCATTGCAGATTCCGATTAATGAAAGATATACAGCTAAAACGTAGCAAGGAGCATAGATCTGAATAGAATTCGAAAGAATAGTTCGAGGTCTGAACCTACCTGCGTCGCACACAGTCCGTTACGATGAAGGTCTTTGCAAACTAACGAAGGCTTGTGATATAATATTGTACGTGAAATCGCTCATTTTTCCCCATGTGTTTGGACCGGTTCGCCTAGTTTTGAAATCTTCTGTTTGAACGAAGAGGTCAATCGGACTGACATCACAGCTGATCCGCAGCCTCAACCACACCATGATGTAAAACAACCAATGATGAACGTGACTATTCCTCAGCCTAAAAACCCTCTTTTCCGTGAGCGCATTCTCGAGCAGCTGACTCGTCAGGAATTCATGAAGCACATACATTGCCGACTCGATCGAATTGAAGCGGGAAGTGTTTCGGCCCTAATCGATCTTGGAGTTGAACACAAACAACAGTCGGGCTTAACGCACGGTGGAGTGATTGCAACCTTGGCAGACGTTGCAGCAGGCTTCGCAGGATTTACACTTATAGCTGTAGATCAACAAATGGTCACGGTAGAGTTAAAGGTCTCGTACTACTATCCGGCGCGTGGTTCTCGTTTGCGAGCGGAGGGAAGAGTGATGAAGCATGGAAACACGTTAAGCTATTGCGAGGCGGACGTGTACAGTGTGTCGGAAGATGGACAAGAGTTGCTCTGCGCTCGTGCAACGGCAACAATGGCTATCATCAAGGAGCAGCTACACTCCTGAAGCGCAGTACGGTATGGTTGTGTGAAAAATCGGCATCATTGTTGCCTAGTATCGAGAAGGTAATTGCTGCATTGATGAGGAGATAAAAAATTGGAGAACCCGGTGTTTTTTAGACTGAACACCGAACAGTAAATCTCTCAACAATCGTATATTTGCTCAATTCTAAATCGTATCACTCTTCTTTCGACACGCAATGGCTATTTACATTACGTCTGATTGCATCAATTGTGGCGCTTGCGAACCTGAATGTCCGAACACTGCTATCTATGAAGGTGGTGCTAGTTGGACTCTCGCGGGCAATGAATACTCTGACTCAACATCTCCCTCCGGTATCAATCGAGAATTCTGGTCGGATTCGTTTTATTATATCGTTCCCGATAAGTGCACAGAATGTGTTGGTTTCCACGATGAACCTCAGTGCGCTGCAGTATGTCCGGTGGATTGCTGCTTGCCTGACCCGGAAGTCGTCGAATCGAAGGATCAACTCGAAGCCAAAGTAGCTCATCTGGACGGTATCGATATGGATCGTCGTCGCGACTAGTTCGTTAGCTTTCGATCGTTTATAACTCAAATGGAAGGACCTTCATGCGTCTCTCATAGCACACTGCTAGGAGATTGCATGAAGGTCCTTTTTTGTTTCTCTACTTTCGTGCAGACGGCTCACAGTGGTGCGGGTCCAATCGGCACAGTGCATGCGACGATGACCGAGCTCGACACGGCAGAACGGTAGACACTTGTGTATTGCAATGCAGTGGGGAATTGTACTATCGCTCCATGGTGCGCGCGGCAACAAAAGAGGATGTTGGGTGTGTCCGGGTCTTGGCTGCACCAAGACCGCCGCTTATGATGTGCGAGATCGTGTTAAGATGATCAGAATGCTGTCGACAGATTGACCTAAACAAAAGTCAATTAAGCGAAGAGTGGTTTTCCTGAAGCCCTAAAACACACAACGCAGCTCTAAGGCTGCGTTGCTGGTACTTTAATGTTAGGATGCTTTCAGATGTTGGGCACTCGCTCTGACCATGTCTGCGATACGCAGAGAGCCTAGCGAACGATCATAATCTTACCCATGTACCGAGTGTTGTTGTACGTAACCAGATAGGTGTACACGCCAATGGGTAGTGCGCTTAAATCCATCGGAATATTATACGAGCCAACGGATAAGGCCGGTTGTGTTTCACTTAGTAGCTCAACACCGTTCAGATCATGAATGCTCATGCGTACGCCGCCCGGTTCCGCAAGCGTAAATCCGAATGTTGCATAGCTCGACACCGGATTGGGTTTCATTACGAAGTTAATGAGCTCCGAAGGAGTGCTGACATCTGCAAGCGTAGACGATGCAATGTGCAAGCTGCGCCATGGAGACCACGTACCTTCACCGGTCTCATTACTGGCACTGACTCTCCAGAAAACCAAGCCTTCGCCCGGTATTGTTGTTGTCAGTTTGTTCCCAACAAGATCACGTAGATCTAAGATAAACTTGTCAAAAGTCGAGTTGTCGGAAATCTGAACATGGTAGTTTTTGGCGCCGTCTATTGCTTGCCATTCGAATGTCTGTACCGGACCGGTACTAAATGCTTCATGCTCCGGTAGGTTTAGTGCCGGTGAGTATGGTGCATGACCGGTTGTAAAACTTGAAACCTCGCTCCAATCGGTTTGCGCTTCGTCTATGTGCGGTCGGACGTGCCAGTAGTATGTCAATGTAGGACTCAACAGCGAGGTGATAATCTGGGTTGACTGAACGTTGCGCGCGCTGAACGCGATGCTTGCAAACTGAGTTGTAGGAGATACTTCAACGTCGTATCCGTAGACATCTTCCATCGCTCGCCACTGAAGTGTTGGTCGTGTGCGTTGGTTTGTCGCACCGTTTAGTGGAGACAAAGGACGTGGTGATGTTGCAGGACCTTCGACCGTAGTAAACTGAATGGGATTGCTCCAAGCTCCGTATTCACCCGATCCAAAAGCTCTCACGCGCACGAAATAGGTCGTACTGTAATCCAAACCGGAAAGCATGATCAAAGCCTTTGAGTTGTCCGCTTTGTAGGTTGTGCTGATGATGTATGAACTGAAATTCTGAAACTCAGAAACCTGTACGGTATACACCACTTTCGCTTCCGATGTCCAGCTAATCATTGGGTACAGTGAGACATCACTGCTGTTGTTTACAGGTAGAATGATTGAGGGTGTCTGCCATTGTTGAGCACTGAGTGCAGTACTCAAAAGAAGAAAACAGGCGAGCAGACTATTTCGTAACATACGTACTCCCAATAGGTTGTGGTGATTCGGGAGTCATCCATGAGAAGGAAGCACAGCTTCCGCGCAGTCCTTGCGAGGTTTTACGTAGTGGTTTTCGACCGTTTCTCTGAAAAATGAAGCTTTGAGCTCAACTTTTTTTGTTTTTTTTCGGTAGAACTACGGACAACTGCCAAAACCTCAAAAAGTGTCCGAATTCGCGTAATTTGAGTCCCTCAGTCTTTCAGAAATGTATACTCATGGCAAAATCGAACTCGAATTCTTCTCGCCCGACTCCACTCAAAGCTCCGGCGGCTCGAAAAATCACTGCAAAGGCCCTTGTGAAGACAGAAAGCATGCCAGTCGATCTTAAGAAAAAGTCGAATTCAGACTCACAACGTAAATCTGCATCAGAAATACATCAGTTGCGAGACAAGCAGGGTCGCATTGTGGCAATACTTGAGGAGTTGGAGAAGGTGTATGTCGATAGTTTCGAAGGACTTGACTACTCAAATCCTCTGCAGCTTCTGGTTGCGACGATATTGTCCGCCCAAAGTACAGACAAGCTTGTGAACACTGTAACTCCGGCTTTGTTTAAAAAGTATCGGGGAGCTGAGGATTATACTCGTGTGCCCGTCGAAGAGCTTGAGCAAGACATTCGAAGTACCGGTTACTATCGTTCCAAAGCCAAACACATTCAAGGTTGTTGTGCTATGCTTATCGACAAGTATGGGGGGCAAGTTCCGGATACCATGGAAGAGCTAATACAGCTTCCGGGCGTAGGGCGTAAAACAGCGAACTGTGTGTTAAGTCAGTGCTTCGGTCAACAAGGTCTCACTGTTGACACCCATGTAAACCGAATTGCAAATCTGTTGGGTTTGGTGGAGTCAACCGACCCGGTCAAAATCGAGTATGCACTCATGGAAATCGTCCCACACCAACGCTGGAATCGCTTTAACGAACTTATCATCACCCACGGACGCAAAACCTGTATAGCGCGACGTCCTCAGTGTGGCATATGCGTTATCGTGGACCTGTGTCCTTCTCGACAAGCCTAGAATCCACCAACAAAGTAATTCGAGGAAACGGATGTCGTTATTCCGCACACGACGAAACTTAGACTTTCGCTTCCATCCACATCTTCGAGCGTACGGCGTAGAGAGCGATCATCGCAAAGAGGGCGTAGCCGCCTGCTCCTCCAACCCAAATACCTATTTGGTTCCATCCGCTGTACTGGCTAAGGACGTACACCAGTGGAAGTTGCAGCAGTAGAATCGAACCCGCCACAATTGCAAGGCTGGCATAGGCTGCGCCGGAACCACTAATTACGCGTGCAGAGACAATTCCCACCGCAAAGAAGAAGTATCCAAAAACCGAGACATGTAAGTACTTCTGAACCTCGGCAATAACGATCGGATCATTGCTATAGATTCCCGCGAAGAGACCACCCATGGTATAAGCCAGAATGCCGAACACAACGATGACGATTGACAGTATCTGAATACCTGCTTTGTGGTAACCAAGTACACGCTCAAACTTCCCGGCGCCAAGATTTTGTCCGGTTGCAACTTCTATTGCAATGCCCACAGAAAACACAAACATGAAGACGACAAAGTCAACACTTATGCCCAGGGTATAGGCTGCCATCACAGACGTGCCAAAGGCTGCAACCAACTTGTAAATCGAGATACGCGTTAAGCTCACAGCAAGCATCTGAACAGAAGAGGGGAAACCCAAACTCACGATGCGGCGAATGATTCCAAAGTCGAAAGAAAAGCCATCCAAGCGCAAATGAATTCCTGCTTTTCCTCGGAGCAACAGAACGACATTGATGACAGCCCCTATTATCTGAGCAACCGCCGTTGCTAGGCCTGCACCATACATGCCTTTGTTGAAGACAAAAATGAAAATCGGTGCAAGAATGGCATTGATAACAGTGGTTGAGACCAGGATGACCATGGGATATACCACATTGCCGGTGCTGCGAACAATAGCATTTATCTGGAAGGTAAGGAGATTGCCACTGAAGCCGAGAAAGATTGCTGTTAAGTACTGTTGTGCATACAGCGCTACGGTTGGTGAAGCGCCAAAGCGAGCAAGAACGTAAGGTAAGGCCATCTGCAGCAAGACACTGAGGATAACCGTGGCCGTCAACATAAATACTATCGCTTGTGTAGCGGTGCGATCAGCGCCTTCGCTGTCGCGTTCACCAAATCGTCTTGCAACGATCACGCCGGTTCCCATGCAAAAGCCTGAGCCTAGAGTAAAGACTAAAAACCCGATTTGCTCACCCAAACCAATAGCTGCAATGGCGTCGGTACCCATATGCGAGATGAACCAACGATCGATCAGCGAATACACCATATTCACCAAGAAGCTGAAGGTCATTGGTATTGCAAACTTCGTAAGCGACGGGATGAAGGGAGTGTTCAGGAGGTCAACATGTCCACGGCGTACAGGCGGTGGAGAGCTAGGTTGTTCAGTTTGTTGTGCGGGTTGTGACGTAGCGCTTGAATCGCTCATAGACGAGATACCGTTCCTCAAATGTTTAGAAATATACGGGAAGTCGGCTGCTTGAAAAAATTTCAGAAAGGCAAGCCGTATCGTAGTTTGCAGGCTGTCAGGATACACTTCATGGTCGAGACACTCTATCTAACATCCATACTGAGCTACACAGCCCGTTCATTGTACTTCGTACTTGGAGCTGCGCGCGAGCGCGCAATCGTTCCACATACGGCAGAGTATGAACCACTTGTAAGTATAGTTGTTCCTGCACGTAATGAAGAGCAAAATATTGTGCGGTGTATAGAATCCATCGCCGCCGTCGACTACCCGCTAAGCAAACTTGAGCTCATTGTCGTCGATGATCGTTCGACCGATGCGACTTCGAATATCCTCTCCTTTCAGCAACAACGCTTCTCGCAGCTCCGCGTCATCAGCATTCAAGAAGACGGAGAAAAAAATCTACGAGGTAAAGCCGGTGCATTGGAGTGTGGAATCCGAGCAGCAAGGGGTGAGATCATTCTCATGACAGATGCGGATTGTGTGGTGTCGCATGAATGGGTACGATCTCATATTCGCGTGTATGCCGATCCATCTGTCGGCATTGTCGGCGCCTATACACACATCGATGGCTCCGGACTTTTTGCGCGTCTGCAAGCTGTTGAATGGACCAGTACTCACACAATGGCTAGCGCTGCCGTACACTTCAAGCAGTACCTTGGTTGCTATGGTAACAACCTCTCTGTACGACGTAGCGCATATGATTCCGTAGGTGGTTATGCGGCAATACCCTTCTCTGTTACCGAGGACTTGGCACTGCTTCAAGCAATCACTGAAGCCGGCTTTCATGCCCGCTATATCTGTTCGAGCGAGTCCGGAGTGTCGACACTAGCGCTAAACACTCTGGCAGAATACCTATCTCAACACAAGCGGTGGGCTATCGGCGCGAGAAAGCTAGGGATCAGAGCTTTTCTCTTCGCACTTAGTTCGGCCATATTGTGGGCCGGTTTGGTTGCTGCCTTTATACAGCACGATTGGCTTTGGTTAATGGCTATCATCGGTACAAGAGTCCTGGATGACTTAGCCATCAATGCGCCGGTTTTCCGGATTTTTAAACGTGAATACCTCCACCTGTATACGGTACCCGCGGTGCTGTTCTTCAGTTTGTTGGAACTGGTTCTGCCCTTCATGCTCATGAACGGAAGAACCACATGGAAAGGACAGACGTTTAAAGCCTGATCAAGCCTACCCGCAATTAAATGCAACTGCTTTTGACAAAGAGTCAAAGTCGTTTCAATGGTGAAGGTAGTTGCATAAACACCAAGGTCTCAAGCACTACGTTTAGTTTCGTAACTCCTACGAGCAGTTTCAAGGCTATTCGCCTTCCCGCAAGGTCTGTTAGACCTTTCATCGGCCTCTCTTACTGTCGATGTGGGTAATAAAACCCACGTGCCTGCTACTCATCAATCCTTCAAACTTTTTAACCATGCAAAGAGCGTGGAGCCGCTTTGAGCTAAAATGCCGTCCGGCATAGCCCAGGTATGTACGATCAAAAGAAACGCCTTAGGTGAACACTCCAAGCTGCGAAGTGCTTTGGTAAGGAGTGACATGGGAGACTTGGTAATCGCACACATGCCATTGAATTGCAGTAAAACGAAAAATCGTTCACTAATCCGGTTGTTAGCCTCTAAGAGCTGCGATACAGTTACCCGCACCCCTGCGAGGAACTTCCTGATGCAAGACATCTGCACGAAATCAATCGCAAAGTCGCCACGGACGACGACACCGATCAGCTAGACTTTGACGGACAGTTTCGATGTAGTAAGTTGACAGGTGCGAGCGATTCAGGTCAATTCTATTGCAATGGACCCGCTTAACTATTCGAATCGTACTTGGTAGCTCCCGGTAGAGTATTGCGAAGCTTGGACTTCGTAGGGTTGGTTAGAAAATCACACGTTTACTGACGTAGGGATGCGAGTATAGCCAAGGACTTCACACGTTTTAGACAGAAGGGGATTAAGGTGTCAGAAAAAACAACGAGTTCAGCATCACAGATTTCACGCTATCATCTATTGGTATTTGCAGGCTGTTGGCTTGGTGGGATGTTCGACGGAATGGACTCAACATTTATGTCGGCCGTCCAGCCCAAGGCCGTTGAGGAGTTGCTTCGCGGCACCGTTGGACTTGACCCAAAACAGATTGCTTCGTTTATCAACGCTGCGTTCTTGTTTGGCTGGATGGGTGGAGGAATTCTTTTCGGAATGATTGGAGATACATTGGGACGTGTGCGCTCAATGCTCTTCTCTATTCTGATCTATGCAGTCTTTACGGGTCTTGCAGGCTTCTCTCAAGAATGGTGGCATCTGGCCTTGTTTAGATTTTTAACCGGCTTGGGTATTGGAGGAGAGCTTGTCAGTATTACGACCTTCATGTCGGAAGTATGGGTTGAGCGTTCTCGCGCATTGGCAATAGGAGTCTTGATTACTTCCTATCAAGCCGGAGTACTTATCGCAGGACTTGTTACACGTGAGATGGAGTACTGGCGACATGTCTTTTTCATTGGTGCCATACCCGCTGTGCTCACTATCTTTCTTAGAATGTCGTTGCGTGAATCCGAGAAGTGGAGAGAATCGCGACAACAAAGTCATGAAAATCTCTCTCTCTTATCCGAAGTACTAAGTCCGGCCCATCGACGAAGGGCTCTCATCGGAGCTCTGGCATTCGGCGGGTTGCTTATCGGATATTGGGCTTCACTTTCGTGGATTCCGCAGTGGATACAGTCGTTTTTCCCGCCGGAGTACAAAGGAAATGTTGAGCGAGGGAATGCTCTCTTCTTTCAAGGTCTCGCTGCCGTGGCTGGCTGCGCAAGTGCCGGTTGGTTAAGTAATGCACTTGGTAGGAGGCTCACTATTATCATAAGCTATTCTGGTTGTTTTTTAGCCTCGGCCCTGCTGTTCTTGCAGAATCAAAATTTCTCTACGACCATCTACTGGCACGTAGCCTTACTGGGCTATTTCATTGGACTGGCTCAGGCAATTATGTACATCTATCTTCCTGAACTCTTTCCAACACGTATCCGGGCCACCGCCGTCGGTTTCGGATTAAATGCCGGGCGCTTTGCAACTGCAGTAAGCGTATTGTTTGTGGGTGTTATCGTCAACTACTTCGGTGGGTACGGAATGGCCGCCTTCTTCTTCGCGGGTTCGTATCTCATCGCGGTCATCGCCGCATTTTTTGGTCCCGAGACCCGTGGACTCGGACTACCGGAATAACAAGCGTCACGTAGTGACGCCCTTTATCGTCCGGCATCTTCTGCCGAGTCGCGCTTTGGATTGTGCTCTTTAAGGTAAAGCATACTCCGCTCGTAGAATTCGCGCACGACAATGGGCGCTAACGTGTCTCCCGGAGACCAGTGAATGCGATGGCGCACGCTATCGCGACGTAAATCAACGAAGTAGTTCGTGCTTCCTCCACCGCTATAGCTTAAGCCATTAAACTTCATACGGTCAAGCTCTTCATAAAATCGTCCGGTTGTTGAGCGGTCCATGCTAAAAAGCATTTTGACGAGTGGGTTGTCTTGACGGCCCTGAATACTTCGTACGATCCCGTTCGACTCTATGCGAAAGCCTTTCACTTGCCCGCTATATCCACCCGATGTGCCCAACTCAATTACATATCCTTGATAGCGTTTGAGGACCTCTTCCGTTGTTGAGCATGAGTTGAAGCTCAGCATGCAGAAGGTGAAAACACTAGATATTTTTAGGAGATGTCGCATACTTCGAAAGCACGAGTTAAGGTAGAGCCGAACATGATATCTGTTATGTCGTAAAGTTATCGTCGCGGACGCTCAATACTTTTGAATATGAACAAATTCGGTTTTTCGTCAGAAGGTTCTGTCGGACATTGCTCCGGTCCGAATACTACTGCTTCCCAAACCTAATGCTATTGAGCACCTGGCCAACGTTTGGCTCGGATACCAATGTTCATTGAACAAACAATGCAATCGACCATCGTATAATAGAAAAAGGTCAACAGCTCTGCTGTTGACCTTTTTCCGAACTAATGCAATGAACCAAAATTATGTAGAGCACGAACGTTTACGTCGAAAACGCACTTAAAAATTGACCGCTTCACCATAAGCCAGAGCTGCCGCTTCCATCACCGCTTCACTAAGAGTTGGGTGAGCGTGAACAGTTTTCATCAGAGACTCAGCGGTACCATCTAGCTCACGAGCCAGACCAACTTCGGCGATCAACTCAGTGACATCGGAACCAATCATGTGAGCACCTAGGATTTCACCATACTTTGCGTCGAAGACAAGTTTGACAAAACCATCGTTTTTGCCGGTGCCGGTTGCTTTGCCATTTGCTGTAAAGGGGAACTTGCCAACTTTTACGTCATGTCCGGCTTCTCGTGCTTTCTTTTCGGTGAGACCTACACTTGCAATTTGCGGTTGACAATACGTGCATCCCGGAATGTTGCGATAGTTTACACCTTGCTTTGCATGACCTGCGATGGCTTCGGCACAAACTATGCCTTCGGCTGAAGCCTTGTGTGCCAACCAGGGCGGACCTGCAACATCACCGATTGCATAGACACCCGGTACGTTCGTGCGACAAAACTCATCGACCTGAATCCATCCGCGCTCTTGCTTCACACCACACTCTTCAAGTCCAATATTCTCAATGTTGCCTTGCACACCGACCGCGTTAAGCGCTACGGAGGCAGTCAACGTTTCGGTGCTTCCGTCCTTCTTTTCGATGACGACTTCAACATGATCGTTCACTGTTTTGGCAGACTTCACCTTGGTGTTTGTATGGATTGTCATGCCTTGTTTTTTGAAGTTGCGTTCCAGTTCCTTTGAAACATCGTCGTCTTCGATCGGCACGATTGCCGGCATCATCTCCACGATGGTGACTTTTGTACCGAAGCTATTGTAGAAGTACGCAAACTCAACTCCGATAGCTCCGGACCCAATGACAATCATGGATTCGGGGATGTTCTGTTGAAGCATTGCTTCGGTGCTTGTGAGTACGTGGTGGCGATCTACTTCAATGCCGGGAATCATGCGTGTGCGTGCGCCGGTTGCAATGATCACGTTCTTTGCCGTAATCGTGTCCGTCAACGCGCCTGAAGCGTCGCGAACTTCCAGGCGATTTGCAGCTACGAGTTTTCCGGTTCCTTTAACTTGTTGAACCTTATACTTCTTGAACAAAAAGCCAACGCCGTTGTTCATTTTGTCTGCAACACCCCGACTGCGAGCTATGACTTTAGGGAAGTCTACGGAGATGTTCTCCACGCCTAAACCGTAGTCTGCGGCATGGTTTAAGAAGACGCGATACTCGGCACTTTTGAGTAAGGCTTTGGAGGGAATGCATCCCCAATTCAAACACACGCCACCCAAACGATCGCGCTCAACACAGATTGTCGACAACCCTAATTGGGATGCACGGATGGCAGCTACGTATCCTCCCGGACCTGAGCCCAAAACAACGACATCAACAGAATGATCAGCCATGATAACCTCGATAAGAAAAAGCCTGTAATCAGTAAATTAAGGAGAGAGGGAGAGTGCTCGCCGCTACAATGCGCGAAGAGCTGAGCACCGCCTCGATACTCAGCTCTCGCGGACCTTATGCTTTGGTACTTAGTGTTTGAGAGCAGTTGTGACTGCGTTGGCTGCGTCATCAAGAGTCGCAGCAAGCAGGAAGTTCATACCGCTGTTCTTCAGGATCTCGCGTGCCTCAACAGCATTCGTTCCATCCAAGCGAACAATCAAAGGAACATTGACTTGGACTTTCTCAAGCGCTTTCAAAATGCCGTTTGCAACACGATCACAACGAACGATGCCACCAAAAATGTTGACGAGAACCGCTTGCACGTTTTTGTCGCTCATCATAATGCGAAATGCGTTGGCGATACGATCAACATTAGCTCCACCACCTACGTCCAAAAAGTTAGCAGGTTTACCGCCGGCTAACTGAATGATGTCCATCGTTGCCATAGCCAATCCGGCACCGTTCACCATACAGCCAACGTTTCCATCTAGCTTGATGTAGTTGAGGTTGTACTTGTTTGCCTCGTTTTCGAGAGGATCTTCCTCATCCAAATCGGCAAGCGCGGCATAATCCGGGTGACGGAACAGGGCATTGTCGTCGAAATTGACCTTTGCGTCCAATGCGATGAAACGATCGTCTTCCGTAACAACAAGTGGATTCACTTCGAGCATCGAACAGTCCATTTGCTCATAGGCCTTATAGAGCTTTTGAATGAAGTCGACGAAGCTCTTGAAGGCTGCGCCGCTCAGTCCCAAGCCAAAGGCCAGACGACGTGCAGTGTAGCCTTGCATTCCAATTGCCGGATCTACGTGTTCCTTGATGATGCGCTCAGGTGTTTCTTCGGCAACTTTTTCAATTTCAACACCACCTTCTGTACTGACCATGATCAAGTTTTGAGAGCAGGCACGGTCGAGCAGTATTGAACAATAGTACTCTTTCTTAATTGCAGCACCTTCTTCAATAAACATGCGGTGCACAACCTTTCCGGCGTCACCGGTTTGGATGGTAACAAGCTTATTGCCAAGCGTTTCCTTTGCAATCATGTACGCCTTGTGCGAGACAGAACCGTACTCGTCGTTCTTAATCACGCTAACACCGCGCAACTCCTTGCCGAACAGATTCACAACGGCATTGTTGTGGATGTTGTGGACGAGGCCTTTGCCGCGTCCGCCCGCATGAATTTGAGACTTGACTACTAAAACCTTTGAGCCTTTTGCTTCGAATTCGTGGTGAGCCACATATCCTGCTTCTTCGGGTGTAAAAACCGCTTTGCCACGCAGAACGGGTACTTGGAAGGAACGCAAGAGCTCTTTTGCTTGATACTCATGAATATTCATTGACGACAAACCTTAATTGGTTGACAAAGAAAAATAGTTTCGCGATTTTGATCTTCGTTTCGAGCTGTGCAACTTTGCGCCGTAGATCTCATTCGAAGGCTTAAACGTGCATTTGGAAACGACTACAAAGTTACCCAAGCACCCTCAACTAGCAAAGTCAATCTGCGTATGAAGTACGCCGCCTGGTACAGCCTGGTCCTCCTCATAATCCTCATAAAACTGAGTATAAACCCGTTTTTGAAGGAGGGAGGTGATGAATTAGGCTCCCAAAAGAACCCGATCAAGCTGATGCTGACCCCTTCGGTCGAGGCAAATAAAGTCACGTCGAGTGCAGACTCACTTGTCGCGTTCTTGCACCGAAAGACCGGTTACTACTACACAGCCTCAGTACCCGCAAGCTTTATTATTGTTGTTGAGTCGTTCGGTAGCGGTGGGGTCGACTTCGCCATAACGAACACATTCAGCTATATCAAGGCGCATGAAAAGTATGGCGCGGAGGCTGCACTGATGGTACTGCGACGAAACGGGGAGAAGACCTATCGCGGACAAATCATTGCCCGTACTGATGCAGGTATAGACTCCGTTTGGCAACTCAACGGAAAATCCTTCGCTTATGTGGATGCAGTTTCAACGTCCGGCTACGTCTTGCCTCGGGCATTGCTGCAATCACAGCACGTAAAGTTGTCCGATTCTGTTTTTGCAGGCAAACATGACAACGTCGTGACGATGGTCTACCAAAAACAGGTCGATGCCGGAGCAACATATTATTCGGCCCCTGATCCGAAAACCGGTGAGCTCTTGGATGCGCGAACCAGAGTTAAAACACAGTTTCCGGATGTCTTTGATAAAGTAAAAATCGTAGCGTTGACAGACGACATCCCTAATGACCCCGTCGTATTCCGATCGCAGTTTCCGGCTGACATGAAGCAGAAGATTTGTGATGCTCTGCTGGAGTTTCAAGCGACGGAGGCCGGACGTAAAACTTTGTATGCCACGTATAGCGTGGAGGGACTAGCTACGGCTACCGACAGAGATTACGATAAACTACGAGAGCTAATTCGTAGTTTTGGCGTAGATCTTAGTAGCGCACTTCAAAAAAAGCATTGATCGATAGCCCGATGGGTCACGGCATGTACAATACGACGCATCTTACACAAAGCGAGCTCGAGTATCTCCTGCACGACAAAGTGAGTCTTGTTGAGTTGCAACGTATTATGAGCGCCTACGAAATGGCTCGCAGTGTACATGAGCAACAAACTCGTCGAGACGGCACTCCATATTTCTATCACTGCACCCGCGTTTGCAAGATTGTTGTTCAAGAGCTTCGGCTCTACGACGCGGATTTGATCTGTTCGGTCTTACTCCACGATGTGTTGGAAGACTCGCACGAAATCACTAAAGAAATTATCTCCTATAACTTTGGAGATTACGTTGCCTACGTGGTTGAAACACTCACAAAAGACCTTCAAGCCCAAGAACAGAACTATGACGACATCGATGTCGCACACGCAGAACTCCTGAAAAAGTCGAGCGACGATTGTCGCATTGTTCGCCTGGCGGCACGCTTGGACAATTTCCGCTGCCTTGCCTTTGACCTCAAAAGCAATCCTTTAAAGTATATCAACGACACCACCGAGCGCTACCTACCACTCGCCGAACAGTCGCCCAATCCGGCCCTTCAGACCTTAGCCTCTGAGCTTAAAAACGTTCGCAATAAATTCCTAGGATAACAATTAAAAGCAGGTCTCCTGTGCAGGGGAGTCGGGCTCGTTAAGCCACACACGAAATGTCAGTGGTCACGTGCTTGTGCGTGATGTTGTTTGAACAGGGGATACCGTGCCTAATTGAAAGTCATGGTTACGATGGATCCTTCAATAAGTTTTCTTAGTAGGCGCGCGCTCCGCGCGCGCTAGAAAAAAGACGTTGAAAGGTCAAGAACTTTAGAGAGAGAGGTGATCTTTCTTCAACAGCGAAGTACGTTCTTACTTAGATATGAGTTCGGAATCCTTTGTAGGCACGAGCCAGAATGAGCAGCACGACTCCTAACAACGACGATACTACAGCTGAAACCAGGAGCATGAGTGTGCGGGCAGGTGAGACGCGCTTATATACCGCGACAGCAGGATCAATAACCTGAATGGTAGGAACATCGCGCTCTTCCTGAATTGCTTCTTGCATTCGTTGCGATTCAAGATAGGCATTGACTTGCTCGAGTATCTTGATATCGCGTACCAGGTTTAGATAGCCCATCGATACCGATGGCAAGACGTTTACCGGAATGGACAAGTGGTCGCTACTTGTTAGGCCGCCGTTCTGAACGGAAAGATAGCGTGTACGCAAGTCATCTACTTTAGCTTGTAGAGCACCAATCATCGGAGTATTGGCTTGATACTGTTCGCGTGCCAAGCGAAGCTCGGTCTCTGCTTTTGCCAATTCCGTTCCTATGCTGACCCCACTGGCTACCATCGCTTCGGCTTGTTTCTCGGGTGTAAAGATGTGGTGTTCCGTTTGGTAAGACACCATAGTCTTTTGTAGTGTATCGAGTTTGGTTCTGTTGGCAGCTAAGACTCGTTCAATGTACTTACGGGTCTTGCGTGCGGTACTCGTACTTTTCTCTCTGTTCGCTTTGTCGAGCCCTTCAATGGCTGTGTTGCACATCTTCGCACACAGCTCGGCAACATATCGTTGTTCCTCGGAAGAGGGGAACCAACCCGTTTGCAGAGAGCCTTCTAGCATGATGACACCACTGGTTCTCTTGGCGTCGACGTTTAGCTGTTCATTGAGAACCATCACCAATTCGTCTTGCGGAACGCCTGCATAGGCTCTCAGTTGATCAATGCCGCAAGACTTTATGACGAATTCCGTGTTCGTTCGTGAGTTAAGAATCTCACCCATGCTGAGGGCCGATGTGCTACCACCGGCTGCGCCACCAAAAATTGCGGGTATGCCACCCAACATCGCACCAAGGGGAGACGTTTTTGTTTCGGTTGCCATGAACTTGGCCGTGGCTTGGTAGGTGTGGCGCATGAAGAAGCTATACACGCCGCTCGACACGGTGCAACACAAGGTGAACGCGAGCAGAAAACGCTTGTTATCCCGAATGAGTTCCAGCACAGAAATACCGGGTTCAGACTTCGTTTCTGAGGATAGTGGGGCTTGATCGGACATTATTATTTCTTGTATGCGAAGACAACACCGAGCACAACGCCGACGATTGTCGCAAGCTGTGCTGTGATTGCCAATGCCTTGGTAAAGACGTCTATAAATCGAACATCGGACCGCTCAGGGACTAGAATATTGTCACCGGGATCCATCTTGTAGAGATAGTCTGAAGCCCGATGCAACTCGCCGGAGCCTTTCTGTATCAACACTTCATCCTCATCGGCGTGCAATCCAAATCCGCCTGCGCGTTTGATGTAATCCATGTACCCGAGCTTTTTGTCGTACGGTACACGACCGGGTTTTATCACACGGCCAATGAGGTTTACATAGTTTGTTGACTTCGGAATATAGATTGAATCTTTGTCTACTAGTATGGGATTGTCGTTCGGGTCGCCGGAGGTCATGATCTTTTGAAAGTCTACTGAAACCAAGCCCATGTTCTCGGATGACTTGGTGCGGTAGTAGCGCATTTCGTTATCGTTCATGTTTTCCATCTTCATCTTGCTCAGACGATCCAGCTCCTTATCCCACCATGTAAAGTCTTTACGGCGATAAAGCAGGCCCGTTTCGGGCTGAGCGTCGTCGGTGTAGCCGCCGGCACGTTGTATAATGTCTGCCAAACGATCCACTTTTGGAGTGATGGCATATCGTCCAGGGTGAGCGACACCGCCGTCGATAGCAATTTCAATACGATCATACGCTCCAGTTCGTTGGCGTACGTAGACTCGGTCGCCAAAGTGCATGGCGACATTGCCACCACGTTCACGCAGGCTGACGACATTGCGCACCATGCGCATTCCGGATTCCTCATAATGCGAGATCTCAACGGAGTCCGGGAGAGCCATGGACGTCATTCCGTGCGCGTAGCTGATCATATCGAGCAAGGAATCGCCTGCGACGAATTCGTAGGGGCCGGGTTGGTATACACTGCCCTCAACGTAGATACAATCCTCATCGATAATGTAGGGCACCGTGATTTTGTCTCCGCCAAGAACGTAAGGATTGAAGCGCTCTTCGCCCGTTGAAAAATAGCGCAAGATGTCAACGGGAATTCGCTGGCCACCTTCGCGATCAATATGGATGCGTCGCAATGAGGCAGTCGAAAGCATTCCTCCTGCTCGGTCGATGACCTCGGATACTCTGTCGGTTCCACCGGCACTCACTACCATCGGCTTGCGAACTGCTCCCAGCAAGGAAACTTTAAATGTCTTGAGCTTACGTAGCGACACATCGACTACCTGGCCGCGATACACTGACTTTACGCTCTCAATGATTTTAACTTGCGCGTCGGCAAGCGTTGTGTTTCGCACATCAACGGCAGGAACGGCCGGGACAAGTACACGACCATCCGGTGTTACGGGAATATCAAAGCTTAAGGGTTGCGCACCATTGATGTTGACAAGAAGAAAATCGCCGGGACCAAGTATATACTCATCGGGATCGACTGCCTTTTCAACGATGCCTTGAGTTTCTTCTGCGAGTTTAACAGCATTCTTTACGCCAACGGTGTCATAACCGTTTGGACCAAAATTCATCTTTGGTAAGCGAATAATGGAGTTTGGTTGAGCGACACAGGCAATTGTCGCCATAATCAACACCAAGCTTCTTGTCAATGCTCGGATGGAGAGTCTAATGATACTACTCCCTAAGGGGTAAAACAGTCTGGCAGATATAGCTCCAAATATACGCAAAAAGGCCTCAAGGTTTCCGGGTGCGGTCCGGGGGTTGTAATTTTGAACGAACCACGGAGATATTTTATGCTAACAGACTCAGAATTAAAGGATTTACGAGAATGCGCTGTGGCTGCTGCCACGGCCGCAGGAGCTCTCTTGCGACAAGGCTATTCTGAGGCTAAGGAGATCAAGCACAAAGACGGGGTTCACAACCTCGTTACTCAATTCGATCTCCGTTCCGAGGCCCTGATCATCTCCGCCATACGCGATCGCTTTCCGGAACATCAGTTTTTGGCTGAGGAAAGTGGTGGTCAAGTGAACGATAGCGGCTTTCGATGGATCATCGATCCGCTGGATGGCACCGTCAATTTTGCCCACGCGATTCCAATATTTTCCGTGAGTATCGCAGTCGAGCTCGATGCGCAACCCCTTGTGGGTGTGGTCTATCAGCCGATGCTCGACGAGCTGTTTGTGGCAGTACGCGGACAAGGAGCGACGTTAAATGGTACAGCAATTCAAGTGTCTGCGACGGACAGCTTGGCTAAGTCCATCCTAGTTACCGGCTTTCCGTATGACGTCCACAAAAACGCGATTCACACGATGGAGCACTTTAGCACTCTTGTTCATAGGGGTATTCCAATTCGGCGTCTGGGATCAGCAGCAGTTGATTTGGCGTACGTAGCCTGCGGTCGTTTCGAAGGATTTTGGGAGAGTGCCCTTGCACCCTGGGACGTTGCGGCAGGTGTGCTTTTGGTACGTGAAGCAGGCGGTATCGTGAGTGATTTTTCCGGTCTGCAGCACAAACACTCAAACCACACCATACTCGCCACGAACGGTGCCGTGCATGCGGAGTTCGTCGAACTTCTCGGTAGCTAGAGCATTGAGCCGCCACCGTGCCTGACAAACAAACCGGCTGAGCTCAAGAGCGAACTCAATACGTGTCTATTCGAGCCGGTTTGAAATCGTAAAGAACCGGGCTCTACTAGAATCCTGGCGTTGAATTCGATGCAAGGAATCTTGAGGTGCAGAAGATAACTACCTGACTCTAGAACTGATATCGACAATTGGCAGCCTAGAGTATACAGTGAACTGAAAGTATAGGAGAGCGCGATGTCAATAAAAGTCATTCAAGTCAGTTACATGTCGGGAGCCGGAAATCTCTTCAGTGTTGTTGACGTGCGCAATGGTGCTTTAGCAACAAGACTACGTCCAGACCAAGTTGTACAGTTGTGCGCGCCGAATGAGTTCTGTCCTCGCGGAACCGAGGGCTTGTTACTACTCAACAATGCTGAAGACATGGACAGGGATTTCGACGTACATTTTTTCAACCCTGATGGTTCCAGTTCCATGATGTGTGGGAACGGAGCGCGATGTGCTGTGCGATTCGCGGTCGATCAGTCTTTTGTACGAGCGGATTCTAACAGATATCGATTTTTGATGGCTGCAAAGCACTATAGTGCGCGCCAAGATGGAGACCTCATCGAGGTCGAATTCGACGCTCCGCGTTTGTGTGAGTTCGATAAAAAGTTAGAAGTCAGCAATACCATTTTCACTGTCGATTACATCGATGTCGGCTCTGACCACTTGGTGATCTCTGCAGATCAATTTTACACAGGGGCGAATTCGCTTGGATTCAACGAGATGGAATGTGCATCGTCGTTGCGACATCATGCACATCTCGTCCGCGGTGCCAATGTGAATATCGTGCGACAACGCGAGCAGACACCGGCAGAAGCGGAATCAGAGACGATCTACGATCTTCGTACTTTTGAGCGAGGGGTAGAAGACTTTACAGGAGCTTGCGGTACAGGTGCATTAGCAAGCGCGGTTTCCTTAACTCGTGGCAGTCGTAGTGTACAAGACCAAGTGCATCTCTGTCCGCCCAGCGGCCAGATACTCGAAGTTCTTCTTGATCGCAATGAACTCTGCGAGATAACGAAGATGTACTTACGTGGACCGGCTATATACCTTGGCGCAGCGGAGATAACGATAGAGGAATAATTGGGAGCTCGTCTTCGCCAATACGTTGTTCTAGCTGAACGCCAATTCACGAAGCGCACAATGACCCTTTATTTGCTACTTCATGGACGCTTTTCAAACAATGAATATCAAACACATGACCACACTCCATCAAAGAATTCTAGACAACGAATCCACGATCATCGCGCATCGACGTCACATCCATGCGCATCCGGAGCTGTCTTTTCAAGAGTTTGAGACATCGAAGTACATCCAAGCGGAACTCCAACGGCTGGGCATTGACTTTCGTGTTATTGCAACGACGGGAGTTGTGGCTACGATAGGGTCGGGTGATCGATGTGTTGCTTTACGCGCCGACATTGATGCCTTACCAATTGTCGAAGAGACGGGATTGCCCTTTAGTTCAATGCATCCGGGTGTGATGCATGCTTGTGGGCACGACTCTCATACTGCCATGTTACTGGGAGCGGCAGCAGTCTTGAAATCGATGGAGTCAGAGATTCCTGGTGTGGTCAAACTGATTTTTCAACCCGGTGAGGAAAAGTCGCCCGGTGGTGCTTCTGTCATGATCAAGGAAGGAGTTCTGGAAAACCCACGACCTGAAGTCATCTTCGGTCAACACGTGAACCCGGATGCAACGGTAGGTCATCTTGAATTCGCTCCTGACATAATGATGGCGAGTGCGGATGAGCTGTATTGGACATTGCGTGGTTTTGGAGCACATGCTGCGCAGCCTCACAAAGGCAAAGATCCGGTTGTAGCTGCAGCAGAACTCATCCTGCATCTGCAAACGCTTGTAAGTCGTCAGCGAAATCCCCTGGATGCCGGGGTACTGTCAGTGACGAGCATTCACGGCGGATCCGCTACCAACATTATTCCTGATGTTGTTGAACTTAAAGGAACGTTGCGAGCGTTTAACGATGCGTGGCGTTGGGAAACTTTGAAGAGAATAGAAGAGCATAGTGCCTCTTTGTGTGCTTTACACGGTGTAGAGTGTGCCTTTGAAGTAGTAGTAGGTTATCCGCCGCTGAGAAATACTCCCGCGGTCGTGGAGCACGCGAAAGGCATTGCCGCACGGATTGTTCCGGCAGAGCAGGTCCACGACTTTGAACCAAAAATGTGGGCTGAAGACTTTTCATTCTATGCACGTGAGATTCCGGCTGCTTTCTGGATGCTTGGAGTTCGACCCCCTGAGCAAGAGTTTCTGGCAGGATTACACAACGCAAAGTTTAGTCCGGACGAGCGCGCATTTGTCTATGGATCGGAGATGATGGTTCGCGTTGCACTCGAGTGGTTGGGATCCAAGGTCTAGGCACATGACGGTCACTTTATCGACGCGTGCTTATAGAGTCACGGCTCCCTTAAGTATATGTGGACTGCAATACCAGCACAAGATTGCCGTCGCTGCCGCAACGTTTAGAGAATCAACGTGTTCAGATATAGGAATGTGTGCAATGAAATCTGCAACGGCCTGGACAGATTCCTCCACTCCTTGAGCTTCAGATCCAACGACAAGAACACACCGAGCTTCCGGACTAAGTTCGCGAATGTCCTGTGACTTCGTTCCAAGCTCTGCCACCACGATCTGCGCGTTTCGATCGACGCGTAGGTCTCTAAGAGTTGAGCCAAGGTGTTGACAACGGTGTACCTTCATTCCAAAAATAGTTCCCATCGATACACGCACTGCTCGGCGTAGCCAAGGCGATGTGCACCGGTCATCAATAATCAAGGAGTTGAAACCAAAGGCTCTGGCACTGCGCACAAGTGCGCCCATGTTTTCACTGTCAGCCAGAGAGTTTAATGCAAGAATAGGAAAGTCAAGCTCCTCAAGCGATTGCTCCGGAGGTTGATAAACACAGAGAAGGATGTTTTGGTGCAGCTTATATCCAACGATGTCGCGCAGCAGTTGCTCCGAGGCACAATAGCGGTGTTTATCAGCTATTCCTCGACTATTCAATATGGTATCGTAGCGCTGAAGTAAGGCTTCGCTGCCGAGAACATCCTGCGGCACGATGTCTGATTCCAAAGCCTTACGAACGACTTTCTCACTTTCAACGATTACTCGCGAGCCTGCGGAAAGTAAGTGCATGTCGTCTCGAGGATCTGAGTGTTGTTCGCGCAGACTTCGATAGTGAGCTATGCGTGGATCATCTATAGATTCAATGTATTGCATAGCTAGTGTGTAAAGGTGGCTCTGTTGCCGTGTCGGGATTGCAGAGTCTGAGCGATTGCAGATGCGACACGTTGACCATCCATGGCTGCCGAAACAATGCCTCCTGCATAGCCGGCTCCCTCTCCACATGGGTAGAGACCTTTTATCTCAATATGTTCTAGACTATCGTTGTCTCTCGGGATTTTTAGTGGTGTTGAGGTTCGAGACTCTACTGCAGTTAACACTGCCTCGTTTGTGAAATAGCCTTTCATACTGCGATCAAAGAGTCGAAAGGCACGTTGCAGACGAGTGCGCAGGGATTCAGGCAGCAGTTCGTGCAGGGGGGCAGAATGAGTTCCCGGAATATACGAGCACGAAGCCAGTGTCTTAGAAACACGACCCTCGCTAAAATCGACCAGTCCTTGTGCAGGTACTCTTTGAGAACCATCACCATTCGCCTTGAACATACTCGTCTCAACTTCGTGTTGGAAAGCAAGTCCGGCGTGATCTCCGTGCTTGCGGTAGGCTTGGAGGTCTTCGGCTCGTATCTCGACAACGATACCGGAATTGGCATATCGAGAATCGCGTCGGCTCATGCTCATACCGTTTACGACCAGCTCACCGGGTGCGGTTGCGGCGGGAACAATGAGTCCACCGGGGCACATACAAAACGAGTACACGCCTCGTCCATCAACTTGCTCGGCAAGTCGATATGAAGCTGCCTCAAGTAATGGATTTCTTGGACGTTGTTTGTATTGGATTTCATCGATAAGTGCTTGAGGATGCTCAGCCCGCACACCCATCGCAAACGCTTTGAGTTCAGTGCGAATGCCTCGTAGACGACACAGTTCGTAGATGTCTCGAGCCGAGTGACCTGTCGCAACGACCACAGCGTCTGCGATGATTTCCTGCCTATCATTGACCACGACTCCAAGGCATCGAGATCCCTTGATGATAAAGTCTGTGCAGCGTGCAGAAAAGTGAACTTCTCCTTTTCGCTCAAGGATACTGTCTCGTATCGCAGCAACAACTGCGGGTAACTTATTTGATCCGATGTGTGGGTGAGCATCGATAAGGATGTCAGCCTTTGCACCGTGCTCCACCAACAAACGAAGAACTCGATGAATGTCACCGCGCTTCGAAGAGCGTGTGTAGAGTTTCCCGTCCGAATATGCCCCTGCACCACCTTCACCAAAACAGTAGTTCGAGTCTTTGTCGACAACTCCGTCTTGTTGTATAGCTCTCAGGTCACGGCGGCGTAATCGAACGTCTTTTCCGCGGTCGATGACAATGGGCTTCATTCCATTTCGCAGAGCTTCAAGGGCCGCGAAGTATCCTGCAGGTCCTGCTCCAATGATGACGATACGTGGTGCGCTTGCTGATACCGCTGCAATCTCGCTGAGTAATGATGCACCCTTGAGAATCTCTTCACGTCGACTCAATTCAACACTGAGAACAATGAGAGGCTGGCGCGAGCGAGCGTCAATGGAACGACGCTTTATACTGAATACAAAGTCTTCGTTGTCTTCTGCGATAGAAAAATGTCGCCGGGTGGATCGCTCAAGTTCGCGAAGGTCAAATGCTTGATCCGGAGGGAGTCGAAGTTCGAGAGTGTGGGGCATTGGAACTGATTTGGAGTTCAGGATGCATGATCTGCAAAACTACACAATCACGACAGCATATGTTGATTGTCAGGTCATTACAGACTGTTGCGTGACATGGGTTCCGCGAGCTGAGTCCTGGGAACCGAGTCCTGAGTCCGGAGATCTGAGTCCGGTCTTGCGCTCAGAAGTGATAACCCTCGTGGGGGTCTTAGATCAGCGTGTAGCTACCGCTACGTTCAATGCTGGAAGGGCTGCGAAGTTGATTGAAGAAGTTTCGATGCCAGAGCTCAAAACTCAACAATGCAAAGAGGTGGCGTTGGTAGTTCTCGCGACGAGTTTGATGCAGCAGGATCATCTGATTGATCGTGTGCAGGTTAAAATATTCTCGTACAGCGGAATCTCTTTCATTGAACAGGCGCTGAAGGGTCTTTGCCAAGTCATTCTGTAGCCATTCATCAATAGGTGTGGCAAAGCCGCGTTTTTTTCGATGCACGATTTCGGAAGGCAAGACTGCCTCGCAAGCTTTTTTATGCAAATACTTCTGCATTGAGCCGCGAATCTTCAAGGAAGATGGTAGAGTCTCCAAAAAAGCTACGAGCTCATGATCCAAAAAGGGTACCCGCATCTCTATCGAGTTGGCCATGCTCATTTTGTCGTTGAAGAGCAAAAGGTTGTCGGCCAAATTGTGTCTCGTATCTATGTACAAAAGGCGAGATAGTGAGTCGTTCAAGTCGGAACTCAAAGCGTACAGTCGATCCATGCTCTGATCCGGAGCGCTGCTGATAGCGTCATTGAGCTCACTCTTCAGGATTCTCTTTTTAAGATCCGGGTGAAAGATGGTATGTATCGCTCGAAATCGTTCAAGCTCGGACCTGAAAGCTGTGGAGTAGGCGAGTCGTTTGACACGTTCATTGCGCGGAAGCAACGATGCCATTTTTTGCAGTGGGAGCTTGTTGAGAAGCCAACCGTAATCGCTGAGAAACTTCTCTCCACGATAACGAGGATAGCCGGCAAGTGGTTCGTCGGCACCTTGACCTGCAAGCACGACTTTTACATCGCGTGAGGCAAGCTGAGAAACGTAGAACATCGCCGGAATGGTCGACATTGCGATGGGCTCTTCAAGAAAGTAGAAGGACTTCTCAAAGAACTCCAAGTATTGGGTTCGCGTGATGCTGAGTTCGTTATGCGACGTTCCCAAGAGCTCGGCGCTTTGTCGTGCTTCGTTTAGTTCGTTGAAGTCTCCCGAGCCCTCGAAGCCAATGCTATACGACCGTACTGCAGTTTCGGCGTGATCGGTCATGAATCGTGCGATAATCGCACTGTCAACACCACCGCTGAGCAAGATACCCACCGGCACATCGCTCATCATTTGGCGTTGAACAGCCTGACGCAACAGACGAGTGTATTCGAATCGGGCTTCGTCTTCACTGATGTGAAGATTTGTGCGAGGACGAGATTCGGAAATGGGGAAGAGTCTGGGAGTGCATCCTTGACGGACAAGTAGTATATGCCCCGGAAGCAACTTCTCGACTCCTTTAAACATCGTTTGTGGAGCGGGATTGAATCTATAATCAAGGAAGGTGTCCAGCGCTTGCAGATTCAGCTCTTTGGAGCATAGTTCAGCGTGAAGAACCGATTTAATCTCCGACCCGAAGGCTAGACTTCCTCCATGGTCAGCGTAGTACAGTGGCTTTACACCAAAGCTGTCACGTGCGAGTACCAACTGCCGCTGCTGTTCGTCGTAAATAGCCACGGCGAATATTCCGTTAAGACGAGCAAAGGCTTGAACGCCAAATTCTTCGTACAGGGCAAGAATGACTTCAGTGTCGGTTTTGGTGCTGAAGCTGTGTCCCTTACGAAGCAACAGATCTCGCAATTCACGGTAGTTGTATATCTCACCATTAAACACAATGTGCTTTGTTGCACCTGCGTTTGAGATAGGTTGCTTTCCGCTTGCAAGATCGATGATGGATAAGCGCCGATGCCCGAGACCGCAGTGGTGGTCCGGAGAGAGATAAAAGCCTTCATCATCCGGGCCTCTATGCTCGATACTGCGCGTCATGCCATGAAGCATGTCGAAAGAGACACCTTCGTTGTTGGCATAATGTAGTATACCGGCGATACCGCACATTAGCGTGTTGAATCAGGAGGTGAAGGGATTCGGAAGAAAATCAAGTCAGCTTGCAGCATAACACCCGTTTGAGCATCGCTAAATCCCGGCTCGATCGATACCAAGGTGTAGCCAAGCTTGCGCATATTGACGATGGTGTCGTCGATCAATGTCTCGCCCTCGTAGAGCTGCACCAACGACGCTTCAACCTGGAATCCGTCGATCAAGTGAAGTACATCATGTGCACCTTCGATGATCTTCGACTCATATCCTTGCGCATCGATTTTCACAAACAAACGCTCGTCTTCGTCTTTAAATGCCTCAAGGATGGTGTCCAGACGTGAAACCACGACATCTTCTTTGCCGATGTATCGCGAATCCGGTGCAGCACCGGCATGTGCGGGCATCATGTTCAACAACGAACTGCTTTGTGAGTTAGCGGCAATGTTGATTTCTGTTATACCGTCATAGTCTCCCAAAGCGCAGTGGACGGTTTCCCAACCATCATCTTCATGTGCGCGCTCTCTTAGACTTTTGTACGCATCGGTCAATGGTTCAAACGACACAATACGTTGCTGATAGCCCATGCGGCGCAGGTCCGTGGCATACTGGCCAATGTTTGCTCCGATATCAAAAATCAAGTTGATATTGAAGTTTTGCAGAAGCTGCATGCGACGTTCAACCGGACGAGATGCGTAGTCTGTGCTCACGAAGCGTTGGACATCGTATCCAACACGTCTGAGGAGCTGCCGGGCGGTACGCTGAATCGTCGGCTTTTTATAGTTGGCGTTCATAAAAACCTATAGCTGTGTCATCGTTTTAAGATCTACGGCAAGGATTGTGCCAACGAACTACAAAGCAATCATAGGTCATTCTCCGATTAGGTGTTAGCTTTGTAGAAAGCAGGTCGGAGACCTGTTTTTCGTTAAAAATGAGGACTTTTCAATGATTCGTGCGCTCATCGCAGATGATCATCCGATCATGAGGGAGGGCTTGAAGCTCTTTCTCGTTTGCGCTTTGGATATCGTGGTCGACGAGGTTGAGGACGGTTTTCAGGCTATAGAGTATATCAAGAACAACGAACTTGACGTACTTATTTTAGATATCTCAATGCCCGGTATGGACGGACTCGAGACTCTGAAGCTTGTCAAAGACATTAAGCCTGAGCTTCCGGTATTGATTCTGAGTGCATATTCTGAAGACCAGTACGCTTTGCGCGTATTGCGAGCAGGTGCGAGCGGCTACTTAATGAAGACATCGGCAACGGAAGAACTTGTCGATGCAGTCAATTGTGTGATCTCAGGTAACAGATATCTGAGTCCACACGTTGCAGACAAAATTGTAGCTGACCTATCAGGTACCGGTGCACCGAATCATTCAATTCTCTCGGATCGCGAATTTGAAGTCATGCTACTTCTAGCCCGAGGAAAAACTGTCACGCAGATAAGTGAGGACCTCGGATTGAGCGTAAAAACAGTAAGTACCTATCGTACCCGTGTGCTTGAGAAGATGAAGTTTGAGGACAACGCCGATATCACGCGCTATGTCATGCATAATGACCTTCTCAATCCTCCTGCATAATGTCACTCGTGTCCGGAGCGTGTAGACGCTTCACAACACACATCTTCGTAACGTGCACCATCCACGAGGTGCCGTATTCGGCAGGGCTGAATCGGAGATTGCCGGTCGTCGTTCACCAAGTTGAAGTTCGTCTCTTCCTGATTTGGATAGCATGCGTATGCTGTCCAAAGGTATGAGTTTCGGATCCGTTTGCTGTACGACTTAACGTTGCTCCATATCCTGACCTGTTTGCACGAGCACAGGATGTGGTCCTATCTGCCAGAAATTGCTTGTATCAATATCACTGAGTTTCATGACACGTTTTCCCGACATTAGTTATACACGTCCGAATTTCGATGAGTTCAAAGAACGGTTTTCAGCTCTTTTGAGCGACTTCAATTCGGCTTCGAGCGCTGCAGTACAAAGTGACATTATTGCGGCGGTCAATGAAGAACATAATCAGTTTGACACGCAGGTTACTCTCGCATCCATTCGTCACTCCATCGACACGAAGGATGCCTTCTATGAAACCGAACGTGACTTCATCGACGAGATGACTCCGTTGTACGCCGAACTGAACAATCACTATTACAAAGCATTGGTAAGCTCGCGTTTTCGTCCTGAACTCGAACAGAAGTGGGGAAAACAGCTCTTCAATATCGCCGAAGTCACAACCAAAGTGATTTCTCCCGAAGTCGTTGAAGAACTTCAGCATGAAAACGCATTGGGAACCGAGTACTCGAAGCTACTGGCTTCCGCAAAGATTCAATTTGACGGCCAGGAACTCAACCTTGCAGGGTTGGTACCTTATCAACAGCATACGGATCGCGCCGTTCGCCAAGCTGCAGCAGAAGCAAAGTTCGGATTCTATATGGAGCACGCCGAGCAACTGGACCGTATATACGACGATCTTGTTCGTCTCCGTACGACCATCGCACAGAAGCTTGGTTTTAAGAACTTTACCGATTTAGGGTATGCTCGTATGGGGCGTACCGATTATAACGCCGAGATGGTTGCGGGCTATCGCGATAAAATTTTACGCCATATCGTTCCCATAACACAGCGCTTGCGCGAGCGCCAGAAAAATCGTCTTGGTGTTGACACTCTTCGCTACTTCGACGAGTCTCTAACATATAAGTCCGGCAACCCTACCCCCAAAGGTGATGCGCAGTGGATCGTGGAGCGTGCAAAGGACATGTATCGTGAGATGTCTCCGGAAACCGACGAGTTCTTCCGCTTCATGTGCGACAACGACCTCATGGATCTTATCAATAGACCAACGAAAGCAGGAGGAGGCTACTGTACGATGCTTCAATCCTATCGAGCCCCCTTCATCTTTTCGAATTTCAATGGAACAGCACACGATATCGATGTCTTGACGCACGAAGCAGGTCACGCGTTTCAGTGCTACATGAGTCGTAACTTGGGTGTGCCCGAATACTATTTCCCGACTTCGGAAGCATGTGAGATTCATTCCATGAGTATGGAATTCTTTGCTTGGAAGTGGATGAAGTCGTTCTTCAAAGAAGATGAAGACAAGTACCAGTTTGAGCACTTGAGCGGTGCATTGCTGTTCTTGCCGTATGGAGTGACGGTCGACGAGTTTCAACACTATGTCTATGACAATCCGACGGCTTCGCCGTCGCAACGTCGCGAAGCGTGGACAGCCATTGAGAAGAAGTATCTTCCACATCGTCGTTACGACGGTATTCCTTTCTTGGAACAAGGTGGTTTCTGGCAACAACAACGCCACATCTACGAATCTCCATTCTACTATATCGACTACACACTTGCACAAGTGTGTGCACTTCAATTCTGGGTACGTACCAAAACCGATCGCGATGGGGCATGGGCAGATTACGTTCGTCTTTGTTCAGCCGGCGGTTCCAAGTCTTTCTTGGAGCTGGTTGACCTGGCGAACTTACACTCACCATTTGAGGAGCAGAGTTTTGTATCCATTGTCGACGATATCAATCATCGTCTCGATGGAATCGACGACTCAATTTTCGCCTAGTAAGGCTTGTCTGCAGGGCGTATCGCTCTGTATTGACTAGATAGAGTCGAAAGCACTATGCAGAAAAAATGAGGGCCGGCGATCACTCGTCGGCCCTCTTACTTTGAGGACGCGTCTGCTCTTCGACAAGAAGAGCGCGTTTGCATCAAAGGCTACCCGATGCCTCGTGAGTCGGCAAGCCCATAATGAGCCCATCACATCCATAAGCGTAAGGTGACCCATATCTCCTTCATGAGATGGAGGAGGAATACAGCACCCATCTATACGGACTTGCGCGTTGATATTAGGAGTGTACTCGTAGAATTGTCCCGCTAAGATCGCAAGTATAGGTAGTAAGTCCTTTGCTTCCGTTGGTATTCAATCCGCTACCTGACAACGAGTATCGAGCGCCGTGAGCGTTACAATAGTAGTTGTTGTTCGTCTTGTCATACATAACGTTCTCACCCTCGTGCGAGCAAATCACGGTAGCAGCATAGTACACGCTGTCTTTTCCAAATGCTACTACACAGCCGTTAGTGATGAGGTAGTTACCGGGTGTAGTGAGTGAGGTGTATGCCGGTTGACTAAGGTCTATTGTGAAGTCAACCGGTCCACTGGGTGTAGTTGGGTTTGAACTGCAAGCTCCAAGGCATGTGACTGCAAGTGCGAGCGCAGCTCCGGCTCCAACTTTCTCAAGAAATTCTCGGCGTTCCATTGTGTGTACAAGATGGTGAATGAACTGGAGACTGAGGTTTCACTTCAACGAATGAGAATCCATTCCGGCGGAAAATGACTTCTCTTATCGTGGAGTGAGATGTCTGAAATAAGTAACACAACATTTCAATGTTGGTCTCCACATGTACGAAAGAAGTTCTGTTAAAAATGAAAAAGGTGTTTACGCTTCGCGTAAACACCTTTAACAAAAAGAACTAGTACTACAGCAAAGTTCCGCGGATTAGGCGGATTTGAGTGCTTCTGCGCCACCCACGATTTCCAGCATTTCCTTGGTGATCGATGCTTGGCGTGCTTTGTTGTACTGAAGCTGAAGCCCGGAAATCAGGTCGCGGGCATTCGACGTCGCATTGTCCATCGCCAGCATTCGAGCCGCTTGCTCAGCAGCGTTCGAATCCAATAAGCCTCGCCACAACTGCAGGTTGAGGTATCTCGGCAACAAGGCCTCGAGGATATCGACACGAGTCGGTTCAAAGATGTAATCGGTGCTCGCTTCTTTCTTCGCTTTAGATTTTTCTTCCTTTTCCGGTTCAATAGGGAGTAGGGGAAGAATGCGCACATCTTGTTTGATCATGGACTTGAATTCGTTGAAGATCAAGATTACGCGATCATAGTTTCCGTAGGTAAAGCCTTCGGTCACTAGAGGTGCAATTTCTTGTACAGTGCTGAAGTCAAGTTTGAGGAAGACGTCAGGAAAGGTTGCAACAATATTGTCGTGACGACGATTGAAGTACGTTATGGCACGACGACCGACCGGAACAACGTGAATTTTTGCCTTCGGGTATTCTTCCTTGAGCTTGCGATCGATGTGATAGCTGGCAGCTTTCAAGAGATTAGAGTTGAAGCCACCACACATGCCGCGATCGGAACCGACAACAATACACAGGATGTTGTTGACTTGATCACGAGACTCAAAGAATGGGTGGGCAAACTCGCTCTCGCTCGAAGCCAAGTTTCGCAAGATACCCGTGAGCTTATTCGTGTACGGACGGGCAGCGATGATTGCGTCTTGTGCACGGCGCAACTTCGCAGCTGCCACCATCTTCATCGCCGAGGTGATTTTTGAGGTGCTGCGAACAGCGACAATGCGCTGTCGGATATCACGTAATGTAGCCATAGTAAATTCTAAGCGTTTGATTCCATCGTTTGAACTACAGAGTGCGTTGCATTCCTGTTAAGAATGTCGCCACCCTTTCATGAGGTACTCTTGCACATAGCTGCGAACACTGTCCTCGAGGGTTGCGAAACGTTGCTGAGCCGAGGTTGCACTAAGCTTTCTCATGTCAGCTTGCGTGAAGTTTTGATACTGATCGCGCAAACTTTCCGGCATGTCAACGTATTCGATTGTTACCGGCTTTTGCATTGCACTGAAAACAGCATGCATGAGGTCGTTCCAAGAACGAGCCACTCCGGTTCCAAGATTATAAATTCCACTAATCGATGTATCCTGAGAAATCTTCCAGATTACATCGACAACGTCGTCAACATAGACGAAGTCCCGTTGTTGCTCGCCGTCTGCATAGTCTGTCGACGTCGAACGAAAGAGCTTTACGGATCCGGTCTCTTTGATTTGCAAGAAGGCTTTGTAAACCATACTTGCCATGCTGTTCTTATGATACTCATTTGGTCCGAAGACGTTGAAAAATTTCAGACCGCAAAAACGTTCATCAAGTTGGTTTTGTATGACCCATTGATCAAAGAGATGCTTTGAATAGCCATACATATTGAGAGGGCGTAAGGGATCGAAAATTCGGTCATCGTATCCACACTCACCCATACCATAGGTAGCAGCAGAACTAGCATAGATAAAGCGCGCATCGTGGTTCACGCAGTACATACCTAGTTTGATACTGTAATGATAATTGTTTTCAAAGAGGTAGTCAGCGTCGCGCTCTGTCGTATCGGTGCAGGCACCAAGATGAACTATGCTTTCAATCTGACCATCAAAACTGCCTTGTTCGAGACCATAAAGAAAAGACTCTTTATCGATCATCGTACGAAACTTCTTCGCTACACAATTCTTCCATTTCTCGGCTTGTCCAAAATGGTCCACAACCAAAATATCTGTAATGCCCTCTGCATTGAGCTTCTTCAGATAGTTGCTGCCGATAAATCCGGCTCCACCAGTTACGACGATCATTGTCTTCCTTGGTACGTCGTTGAACACGACGAGAAGTAGTAGTCTGAATGTGTGAACAACTGTATGCCAAACCTAATGCCTGAAGTAGGGTGCCGGGCTAGATTCTATACCGGCACCTTTCTCGCTATGATGCTGCGTAGTTTTTCAATGCGCTGCAACACATTACAGTGTCCGCTTAAATCCTTCGGTGAACTGCGTCAACGCTGCGTCAAGTTTCGTTTTGGTGTCGCTCGTAATCTCTTTGGCTACACCAATACTCTCGATAATGTCGGCATGAGCGCTCGTAATGAATTGGAAGAATTCAGCTTCGAATCGCTTCAACGAATCCACCGGTAACTCGTCGAGGTGACCTGTTGTTGCGGCGTAGATCAACAAGACTTGGTTCTCTACCGAAACAGGAACGTATTGATCTTGCTTCAAGATTTCGGTCAAACGAGCTCCGCGACGCAACTGTTGTTGTGTTGACTTGTCGAGGTCGCTACCAAACTTCGCGAAAGCTTCCAATTCACGGAACATCGCAAGTTCAAGCTTCAGAGGACCGGCAACTTTTTTCATCGCCTTGATTTGAGCGTTACCACCTACGCGTGATACCGAAATACCAACGTTAAGAGCCGGACGAATACCGGCGTTGAACAAGCTCGGTTCGAGGTAAATCTGACCGTCCGTAATTGAAATCACGTTCGTCGGAATGTAGGCTGACACGTCCCCGGCCTGTGTTTCGATTACCGGCAGCGCAGTCAATGAACCGGCTCCCAGGTCATCACTCAACTTCGAAGCACGTTCGAGCAAGCGGCTGTGAAGATAGAATACGTCACCCGGATACGCTTCACGTCCCGGCGGACGACGCAACAACAGTGACACTTGGCGGTATGCTGCAGCTTGCTTTGTCAAGTCATCATAAATAATCATCGCGTGACGTCCACTATCGCGGAAGTATTCTCCCATCGATGTGCCGCAATAGGGAGCAACGAACTGCAGAGGGGCAGGATCAGCTGCAGAAGCTACGACAACCGTCGTGTACTCCATTGCGCCGTGCTTCTCGAGTGTCGCCACTACGTTCGCCAATGTTGAACCTTTTTGTCCAACCGCTACATAGATACAATACATCGGATTGATACCACGAGCTTTCGCTTCAGCCGTGTGCGTGTACTTTTGATTGATGATCGCATCAATTGCAACAGCCGTTTTACCGGTCTGACGGTCGCCAATGATCAACTCACGCTGACCACGACCGATAGGAATTAAAGCATCGATAGCCTTGATACCGGTTTGAAGTGGCTCCTTCACACCTTGGCGGGAGATAACGCCTAAGGCCTTGCGCTCGATAGGTAGGGAGTGCGCTGTGTTGATAGCACCTTTACCGTCGATCGGAATTCCAAGAGGATTTACAACGCGGCCAAGAAGAGCTTCGCCAACAGGAACCGAGGCAATGCGGCCTGTACGTTTGACCTGATCGCCTTCTTTTACCAGTCGATCATCGCCAAAGAGTACTACACCCACGTTGTCTTCTTCCAAATTCAACACCATGCCAAGCACGTTGTTTGGGAACTCAACAAGCTCCGATGCCATACAGTTGCTGAGACCGTAGACACGGGCCACACCGTCTCCCACTTGCAACACGGTACCAACTTCCAAAACTTCGGTTTCTTTTTCAAATCCGGCGAGCTGGCGTCGCAGTATCGCGGAAATCTCATCAGGACGAACTTCTGCCATTGTAATCCTCTGATAAATAGTAATTCAAATTTTCAATTCTCACTGCGCTTAACCGAACAGTCGGAACCTCATACGCTAATGCTGATCCAACCCCAGAAGCGCTGTTTAATTCAAGCGAATAGCGTTTGGATCGCTGAGCAATGACTGATGCATACGCTCCAATTGTGTACGCAGGGAAGAATCCAAAAGCTCATCGCCAATCTGGATCATCAAACCACCCTTGAGACTCGGATCAACTTTGTAGCTCGCAATTGCTTTACGCCCGCTCCGTTGCTGAACTCCGCCTTCTATGGAGGCCTTTGCTGCCGCGTCTAACTCTACAGCGCTCGTCACAACAATGCTAATCATTCCGTTTTGCTCGTTGTAGAGTTCGTAGAACTGCTCGAAAATCTCTTCTGTTATATTCTCGCGACTCTTGTGACACAATATTCCCAAGAACGCTTTGCTCAGTTCACTAATTTTTCCTTCGAAGACGTCAAAAATCACAGTCTTCTTCTTCCAGCTCTGAATGACGGGGGAGCGAAGTACTGCCTTGAAGTCCTTTGCAGCTTCGATGGTCTGAAGAATAACCTCAGCATCGTGTCGAACGGCATCCAAACTATTGCTATTCTTCGCTGATTTAAAAAGTGCAAGCGCATAACGCTTGGCTACTCTAGTGTGTTTCATGATCTTCTCTTCAAAATGAAAGCGTGGAGACGAAAGCCGAATCCGAGGTGCGATGTCTCAGAACTTAGTTCTTGGTTACTTGGGCAATGGATGACTCGATGAGCTTTTTGTGAGCATCTCCGTCAAGTTTGCTGTCAAGCACCTTCTCCGTTGCTTGCATTACTAGCGTTGCAACGTCTGCCTTCAGCGCTGCAAAGGTCTCTTCCTTAACGCGTTCCATTTCCTTGCGTGTTTCGTCTAGTTTCTGTGCCTTTACTTTTTCAGCTTCTTCCACAGACTTCGCAATGGTCTTTTCTGCCTGAGCACGTCCATCCTTGATGATATTCATCATGTCAACCTGTGCACCGGCTAATTTATCGGTTGCTTCCTTCAGTAAGCGCTGAGCTTCCTGATTGGCTGCCTCCGCACTTGTGATGGAGTCTTGAATAGCCTTTGTACGAGCTTCCAATGATTCACGCATCGGCTTCCAGCCGAATTTCACGATCAAAAACAAAAAGATACTGAAGTTGAAAAGAGTCCAAAAAATTAGACCCGGGCTGATACTTAAAACATTCTCCATAGGGCGATCTCAGTTGGGAAATGTGAACATTCAAAATGAAACAGGCTTGCTGGTAAAGCTAAACTTCTTTTGAGCTTCAAGCTTCAGCCTATTCTGTTTTCAACGTTCAGCGCGGTGGTTTGAAAAAGCAGTCGCGACATCTTACGTGCAACTCTTCGACGGATTAGCGGCTCCGTTCCGAAAAACAGAGCCGCATCCCATCTTCTTTCGAATTACTTGATAGCGAGCAGAACGCATACAACCATTGCAAACAGAGCAACACCTTCGATAAGTGCTGCACCGATGATCATGGTTGCGCGGATGTCACCAGCTGCTTCCGGTTGACGAGCACCTGCCTCAAGAGCGGAAGCTGCCAAACGACCGATACCGGAACCTACACCGATTACGGTAACACCGCAGCCAAGACCTGCGCCCAACCATGCCATACCTGTAGCTGTTGCGTGCGCAATGGCGACTTGTTGATCTGGATTCATTCTATTCTCCTAAAAAAAATAAGTGGGTAAAATGTGTGACTGATTGAAATTCAAACAAAGCAAAAACGTTTCAAATACTTAGTGATGCGCTCCGTGAGGTTCTTCACTCTTGTGGTCACCTATTGCCAAACCGGTGAACACAGCCGTCAACATCGTGAAGATGTATGCCTGAAGGAAACACACCAAGGTCTCAATAAAGTACACGAACACTGAAAAACCGACGGTGATGACTGATGTACCATAACCACCGGCCGGACCCCAGAGTTTCGTTGTGAAAAAGATCAAGCCGACCAGCGTCAATAACACGATATGCCCCGCTGTCATGTTAGCGAACAAACGCACGGTCAACGCGAAGGGCTTGGTAAAAATTCCGATGAACTCGATAGGTACCATGATTGGAGCCAAATACACAGGAGCACCACCTAACAAGTGATGAAGGTACGCCTTGATTCCAGCTTCACGAATGGCGGTGACATTAACGACGACAAGTGCTGTCAGAGCCATGGCCGCAGTGAATCCAATTGCTCCGGTCGCAGCAGTCATGCCGGGCAACAGACCAACGTAATTCAGAATGAAGATGAAAAAGAACACGCTCAAGAAATAGGGCATGAGCTGATTCGTTACACGGTTGGTGCCAACATTGGGTCGAATCACTTCGTCACGCAAGTACAACACCAACATTTCAAACACGTTTTGAATGCCTCGAGGTGCAGCCATTGGCGCTTTCTTGTATCGGCGCGAAGAAATGAACACCACACAGAACATGATAAGAATGGCTGTCCACTCATATACCACGACGTTGGTAATAGACAAATCCAAACTCGCGGTTTGGGGCTTGCCGTTTACGAGGATCGCTTGGCCGTTCTGCGCCTTGACCGGATGACCATTAAAGCGGGCAGTTTCTTTGTTTTCAGAGTGGAACATAACGTAGTGACCTTCTTCCGTCATGACTTCCGGATTTCGCCATGCATGCAGGCCTTGTTCGTCATACACGATGATCGGCAAGACTTCAGCATTGACAAAAGCCATGCTGAGCTCATGGTGGTCACCTAGTTCGCTGAGGAGATGATCAAAGATTTTGTCTTGCGGTAGGGAATTGGGGTCTTCTGCCTTGTGTTCCGCGTGTGCTACATGGCCACTTTCATGACTACTCGCCGCAGCATGTTCCGAAGCACCCGTAGCACCCGTAGCACCCGTAGCACCTGTGGTATGCTGTTCGGTTGCAGCCTGCGAATGATCTGCATGAACCTCTTGTGTGCTCATATGCTGTGTGTCCGTCTTTGTCTCGTTCATAGATATATATCGTTATGAGAACCGATCCGATTCACGTCAATCGCGTTGCTACGTGTTGTCTTCACCTTGCGCTTGAGCTACAGGCTCGGTGTCTCGTCTAACTCTTCGTTTTCTATAGTAGGGTTTGGGCTGCTCTTTGGTCTTTGTATGAAAAAAAAATGCTTCTAACATCAATAAGAGAAAGAAGGAAATCATCAACGAGAGCGTAAACGAGGCCAAGTGAAGATTCCAGACCGACAGAGCAATCCAGGTTACGATGGCCGTGATGAACAAGCGAACCATCATACCGCCAATCACAATACCCAGAGCATTCTTGAGTGGCATGTTGGCGGACTTTTTGGCTAGTACGTAACCCGCACCGGCACTCGCAACACTCAAAGAGAGGCCGGCGGCAACACCAACGATTTCCGGAGGGAGTCCTGACAAAATCTAGTTCTCCTCATTGGACAAAGTTTTGCGTACTGCTGTTCGATCCATGCTCTTCTTTGAAATGTTGTTCAGTGAACGAATGAGGTTCACCAATCCAACAACTGCACCAATCGCTCCCAATATCCCTAAGTACATCGGAGCGCTACCGATCTGTTCATCGATGTACCAGCCTAAGGCCACAAAGGCCAGTACCGTAAAGCAAAGCTGAGTTCCAATACCCATGTACGGAGCAAGCTCTTGCATTATTCGAGACGTGGATGATCGCTGCGATTCGTCAATCATGAAAAAAAGCAGCGATAAAGAGGAACAGACACGCAAAAATAGGGGGGAAGGCAGTCTTAACAATGAAGAAGGCGGGTTTTGTGGATAAAAATGATGAAAAGTCGCTGAATTATCAACCACCGGCCTACCGGGCACAAAGCCCTCTTCCAAGCTTCATAGTACGGGATCTCCGTTTAGAGTCGAGGATAAGGTGCGCCAAGTCTAAGTACATGAAAAATAGTAGTATAGCCTCACGCCTTGATGCACAAGTCGCACTATGAAAAGCAGCTGAAACGCTTAAAATTTGAGCGTTCCACCGCTTCCTAATTCTGATGCCGCCTGTTTGAGGGCAGTGTTATTGGGGTCGACCTGCAAACCCATTTGAATATAGGTACGGGCTCGGTCCTTGTTTCCGCGTTTCTTGTACATGACCTCCATCGCAAGGTCTTTGTAAAACGGACCCAACACTACTCCGTACTGAGGGAAGCGGTTCAAATAGGCAAAGTACTGCTCCAGGTAATCGATTTTATCCGGACAGTCCGCCATTCGACCTAATCCTAGCAGGAGTTTGTTGATGTCGTTGTGGTACTTAAACTGTTCCGTGTACACACCGGACATCATCTGATGCGCTGCATGGTAATCAGGGTAAATCTTCATTGAAGCATTCAGATACTCCTCTGCTTTGGCTAAGTAGGATTGCTTCTCCGCATCAGTTTTAGCACGCATAAAACGCTGATACATATTCACACCCATGAAGCAGTTGGTTTCACAGGAGTTTTTCGAGGTCTCGATATCGGCCTCGTTAAGCGTCGTTGTACTTTGAAAAGCCGGAATACGATCGATGGTTTTGATACCCAAAGCAACACTGAAGACTATCAGAAGCGTGGCACCCATGTATCGCATCTGCGAAGACTTGGAACTAAACTTCTCGGGCAGATACTCGAGAAACAGATAAGCCAGAGCCACAGCAAAACCGATGGACGAGAAGTACATGAAGCGCTCGTTCATGAACGAGCCAATGGGAAGAAACACGTTGGAGACGATCGAAAGCGCAGCTAAGTAGAAGAGAATGCAGTAGCTGAAGACACTTCGAGTTCTAAATCCTACCACCGCCAAGATTGCCATAAGCAGATAGGACGCAAGCGATAAGACGGTTCGCATGTCGCTCATTTCCATAATAGGAATAGCGTAGGGATAGTAGTCGTGCGTGAGCGGATGCGGAAAGAAGCTCAACTTCAAATAGAGACCTAAGGTGTAGATAATCGTCGCAGCTTTCTGTAGACCACTCATTCCGTAGAACGGATTGTTCATCAAGTCCGTGATCACCTTACCACTAAAGAAGAAGCCTATGACCTGATAACGTACCACGAGATACACGAATGTTGCTATTGCGAGTGGAATGGCGGTTGCGATGTAGTGCTCCTTGCGCGCCTTTGTGAAGAAGTACATGCTGAGTGGGATGATTGCCAAAAACGTAATAGCATTCTCCTTCGACATCAAACCTAAAAACAACATGAGTCCGCTCATGAGCAATCTCGACACGCTCTCTTTCTCGACGTAGCGAAGACTGTAATACAGCGCGAGAAGCGAAAACAGAAGAGTCATGATTTCGTCACGTCCTTTAATATTCGCAACCACCTCGATGTGTAAGGGATGGGTAACAAAAATCAAAGCAGCAATGAAGGGGATACTGAGAAAGAACTGACGTTGCGACATGGATGCCGGAAACAGCATCGCAAGTATTCGATAGAGCAGTAAGCAACTGAATCCGTACATCAGGGCATTGATGAAATGGGAAACAGCCGGATTGCCGGTCATAACCGGTGCTCCATTTTGCAGCTTCTGCGGGTTGCCCCATTCGTCGGTTTTTGGACTCTCAAAAAACTCTCGCTCTATCGCAAAGCTTACGATGCTGAGCGGACGGTAGCGAGAGCCGGCAACCAAATCCATGCGCTTCTGGAAATAGCCCACGAAGCTCTCTTCGCTTAGAATGCCTTTGATGCCTGCGAAGCCTTTGTTTGTGTATACGTTGTCGGTGATGACAATTTTGTCGTCTAACACGTAATCATAACTTACGGTACCGATGTACAGACCTACCGAACTCAAGAATATGATGAGTACCGGAATGAGGTTCATCTTCCAAAAGTCAAGAGTGCTCTTTTGAGCCTTAGATGGACTTGCTGCTGAGCTAGCCTCAGAGTTATTCTTCTTGGGTTTTGCTGCCATGGTACTTAAGCCAACGTTGTGTGACAAGATGATAACAGATGCAATTGCCGTTCATGCATCAACAGGAACTTTAGAATTGTAAAATACGGAGTCGCTCCCAGAATTAAGAAAGTGCATCAGCCAAGATCCTAAAGACGGACGCCGTGTTTTCAGATAAGAATATACTAGATGAGTCCACGCTTCGCTATCCGTAGAATTGCCTAGCAGCGTTACAGCTACTATCGAGTATTGGTCTTGTATCATGCGGGGCGTTCCGCCCCGCATGATAAAAATGAATCATGACAACGTATCGTACGATGGCATGGTGTTGTACCTGCTCTAGACCGATGGCGCGGACCAGACTAGACCAGACCAGGATAGGGTGAGTGTCACGCAGGAGTTATGCAAACGAAAAGAGCCCTTGGAAGGCTATCCAAGGGCTCCTTTGTTAAGTATCTCGTGCTTCAGTTTAGACCTTCAAAAGGGTAATGTAGGTAAGGCCTACATAGCGACGACCTTTAGCACCTTTACGAAGGGGGATCGGGTTCAAGGGATCAATCTCAGAAGACGGACGAATTTGGATTCTGTCCGGAGAGACGCCGCCCTTGATGAAGTAATCACGAAGAGTGGTAGCGCGATCCGTTGTGAGTTTCGTGTTGGCATCCTTGGACTCTGACAAATCCGGGAAACAAGAAATCTCGAACTTAACGCCCGGGTTCATTACCATGGCCGAGCGGAGTTGCAACAGCATCTGTTCCGCACCGGCGCGCATGCGTGTCTTCTTGTATTCGAATGGGGAAACAGGCAGATGGATCTTTGCGCCTACTGTCATCGGGCGTACAACCCAGTCGCGTGTAACTTCAGCGTACTTCGTTGACTTCGGTGTTTCGAAGTTAAACTCTTCGCGGAAGTAGTTCGGGTTTTCAATTTGGACGCGGTAGCGAGTTCCCGGTTGAAGGATAACGTAGTATGCCCCGCCTTCTTTTTCGTTGCTACGGGTGCTGTTGACCTTTTTTCCGTTATCGTCTAAGATGTTCATCGTTACGGTCACAGGCTTGCGGTTTGTTTCATCAAGCACCGTTCCCGTCAGCGCAATAGTGGCACTGATCTGAGCGCGAAGACCTGATGCAAACCCAATCAAACACAGGCACATGGTGCCTAGAAAAATGGTTCTTTTCATCATGACTATTTACCTTTTGTTGATTTTTTAGCTTTTGTTTTCTTTTTAGACGATTTCGCGACGGATTTCTCAGCCACCGGAAGGGGAGCCTTCAAACTGAAATCCTGTTTCAACTCCACATACTTCTCACTTTTTGGAGTGTCGATCTGAAACGTGAAGCGTTGCAGATTGTCATCGATAATCGTGATGTCGTAGTGCGTTGCTGTTTTAAGAACCGCTTGATAACTGCCGTCAGGAGCGCTCGAAGAGCGAACCGATTGACCGGCTGCATCCTTGAAGGTCAGTTCCACTTTGGAACCGGACGCATTGTCTTGTATTGCACCTTTTAGCAAAACGACAGCTGTTTGCGAGAAACCTAGCGTCGATGTAAAGGTCATCAGACCCAAGACTATGCAGAAGCGTGCTATTGTTCTCATTTATGGTTCTTCGGTGCCTTCGGTGTTGGTGTAGTGCCGGCCTTCATGTTGGAATCGCGAAGTACGCGAACTGTGCCATCGGCACAAGCCAAAATGATTGTCTTGCCATCACTTGTAACGTCAACGCCCCAGATTTCGGTATCAAGCTTCATCTCAAAAAGCTTTTCACCGCTCAGGATGTTCCACATTTTGACCGTCTTGTCTAGACTCACACTAATAAGTGTTTGATTGTCTTCTGTAAAGGTAAAATCCTGTACCAAGTCTTCATGTGCGTTGATGGTGCGAACCAGCTCACCGCTGTACATCTTCCATACTTTGATGACGCCGTCTTTGTCAGCTGAAACCAAGAACTTGTTGTCAAACGAGAACAAGCAGTTAAGAATTGGCGCTTGGTGACCCGGCCCGCTCAAGTTGATAACGGGGTCCTTTTTGCCAATTTCGCTTGACCAAACGTTAATACGATAGTCGTCACCGCAGGAAGCGATGTATTTACCATCATAGCTGTATGCAACTCCATTAACGGCAGCAGTGTGACCGCGAAGCGTTTTGACTTCACCCAGTGTGCACTTGTCATCTTCGTGACAAATCAAATGCGTGTCCCAAAGTTTAACGGTGCGATCAAAACTTCCGGAGCAGATATATGCGCCGGAGTCAAGCTGGCTATAATACACGCTACTGACTTCTGCGTTGTGTCCACGGAGAACAGCAATTTGCTTTCCGGTCTCAACGTCCCAAACGCGAACTGTATTGTCACTGCTCGCTGAAGCGAGTGATTTATCGTCACCTGAAAACGACACGTTGTTTACTTGTCCGAGATGACCGCTTAGAGTACGCAATTCCTTGCCGTCCGGCAGACTCCAGATTTTTATCGTCTCATCAACACTACAGGTTGCGAAGCGTGTGTTAGCCTGGTTGACGAACACGCCTAATACCTCATCATCGTGCTTGCCGATGGTTGACATGGTATAATTACGCGTTTGTGCTACTCCCTGCATCATCAGTAGTGCTCCAAGCACACAACACATGGCACAACGCATTAACAGTAATCGCGGCATAGTGTACTCCAAAAGTTTAAATGGTAATCAAGACTATTTCACATTCTACTATAGAAGAAAGCCTACTAAAAAGGGGGCCGTCCTCGTTCTTTGACCGAATTCTATAAAGCGTCAATCTGATCCGCTACCTCGTGCAGCAATTTGATCACTAGCTGAACATCACTCTTGCGAATTTGAACAAATTCATCGGAATGAACCGCGCCGCCGACAGGTGCAGACTCAATAGTGTCATGTCCGACAACAAGGTTGATATGTACCTGCTGATCTGCCTCAATGAACAACGAATCCGAGATTCCATCTTTCAAGAGAGTCTTAGCGGCGACCACAGGCATTCTGTCAACACGAAGAAGCTTCTTGATGACTTTGAGTACCTTTATGTCTTTGTCTGTGTAAACGCGGTTTCCTGCTCTATTCTTCGAAGGGTTCAGACACTCGAATTCCCTCTCCCAATAGCGCAGAATATGCTGTTCTTCATCGAACATTTCCCCAATCTCTTTTATCGAATGATAAAGCTTGAGGGTGGATGAGTGTTTCACTGTTGACGTCCCCGCATAATCCCCTCGCAAATATACAGGTCTCCTTCAAATAGCAAATTCTATTTTTTCCAAGGTGCTAGGCGAAGTGAATGAATGCCGCAAAGGCCTCAGTCCGGACCCAAAGAATGCTCATGAAATTGCTGTTATGGAAGTCGCTTTTCGTGTAACTTGCATCAGGGGTTTTGGATCGTGTTATGAGTGAGTCAACCACATTGAACCTGATCATCGCAAGCGAACGAAAGAACATCGCTCTTGTAGAGCCGTTCTTACGCTCTATAGACTGCTTTATCGAGCTCGAAGAGAGTCGCTACTACAATGCACTCATTGCTGTGACAGAAGCTGTTAATAATGGTATCGTCCATGGCAATGGCTGTGATCCCTCAAAAAACGTCGAACTGAAAGTCGAATGTCAACCTGATCAGCTTGTTTTCCACATTCGTGATGAAGGAATGGGTTTTGACCCTGAAGGCGTTCCGGATCCGCGACGTCGCGAAAATATCCTAAAAGATGGGGGTAGAGGAGTGTTCCTTATTCGCAGTCTGATGGATGACTGTCGCTACACAGATACCGGTCACGGAATGATTCTTGAAATGATCTTGCACCGCAGCGCTCAGTCCTAATACTGCGTCCGGCAACTCTAGCCGAATCACAAGAATCACATTCGCTTACGAGTTATTCCTATTTGGAAGTATAGCCGTCGTCCGTGCAGTGTCAAACCGTTTGATTTTGAGGCAGAACATTGTCTCGTCACGCTCTTTCATGGAGCTCTTCTGCAGGGCAGCTGTGAACTCGAGATTCATATCCTCTTTGTTTGTACAAGGCACTCGACTGCGTCGGTATAGTGGAAGGGAATGTTCCGACACGACGACGGACATGACACCCGGGTGGGGCACACGTTCAGGACATGAAAAGCCATACAAATCCCATTGTGTCTAAACGTTCAGGTTGCGTAGCCAAGACTACCAAAAAGCATTGATGAGATGTCGTAACTGAGCCGGACTCTCCGATTCATCTATTGCTATCACGTCGAATCGACATTCTACGTCGAGTATACCGCAAACATAGAGGTATGCTTTTGCTACGCGCCGTAGCTGCGCTTTTTTTGAAGGCGTGATTGCCTGTTCCGGTGTTCCGAAACTCTTCGTCTTTCGCGCCTTAACTTCTACAAACACAAGTGTAGTGTTGTCGGCGCAAATGATGTCGATCTCTCCGACTTTTCCAAACCTGAAGTTCCGCTTGACAATTCTATAGCCTTTCTCACTTAAGTAACGAGCTGCTTGTTCTTCAAACTCCTTGCCTTGAGCGCTGTTGTTGCAGCGCTGGTTGGCCGGAGGTGTCGATGCTTGTGACATGCGCTTATCTTATATAATGAACGTGATACCACCTTTTTCCCTAGCAGAGAGAGCAAAAGCTCGCATGTGCATGTAGCAGGGAGACGAGTTTTGAGGGAGCGTCGATGAGTCTTTTAGTTCGGAATAGCGGACCGTTTTGGGCCAAGGATACGGAGACTAAGGGCTGTTAGTATGTGATGTTATTCACTGCGTAGTGCATCGCAGATTTGGGTTGCGGCTGCACGTCTTGCAGGTACTATTGTGGCGACAAACGAGAATGCAATACTTAAAAGACTGATTGCGATGACATCCGGCCACGCAATGCGAACCGGAATAGCGCTAATGATAAAGCTCTGCGGATCAAATCTGAGGAGTTTGAACTGAATCTGTGCCGCACAGAGTCCGAGCCCAAGGACTAAACCGCCGCTTGTTCCAAGCACCCCGACTAGCAGACCCTCTGCTAGAAAGATACGCTGAATGATGCGGGGGTTTGCACCCATCGTCATCATGATGGCAATGTCTGTGCGTTTTTTGACGATCGTCATGCTCAGCATGGCGAAGATGTTAAAGACTGAGACCAAGACAATGAGCGACAGAATAACGAATGAAGCTAATCGCTCAAATTTCATAACACCATAGAGATCTTTGTGCAAGTCATACCAGGTTTCCACATGGATGTCAGATCCAAGTGATCTGCGAAGTGAGGCTGCGAATTGGTCAGACATCTCGGCGTCCACGAGTCGAATATCCAACTCAGAAAACCGGTCGTCATTTGCAGAATACAACTGAGCAGCCAATGCCCGGTCACAATAGGCGTAGCCGCCGTTATACTCTTTTGAATTCGTGTAAAAAACGCCTCGTACGACGCAACGAAGTCCCTGTGGGCTCATCAGTGACTGCAGTGCGCTCTCAATGAAGTTCGGCGACATAACATTTACAGTGTCGTCGATGTCGATACGAGCAGCATTGGCGAACTCTGCTCCCACAACTAAGCCGGGAAGCTCGCCGGGTAACGCGTCCCGAAATTCTCCAACTACTAAACTTCTTGCGAGCCCTGAAACGTGTCCGAAAGTCTTAGCCTGCACACCATGAAGCTGAACCACATGGAAGGTGCCGTGCGCAGAAATGACAGCGCGCCCGGCAATCACCGGCTGTACACCTCGTACTTCGGCACTGTTCACAATGCGGCTACTGTCGACTTGAGCGGAACTGAGCCACATCCCGCGTGCAGGACTGATCCGTATATGCGGATCATACTCGAGCATGCTGGTTTGAAACACGTCACGAAAACCATTGAAAATGGAAGAAACACAGATTATTGCAGCCACACCCACCATGATGCCGGTCAACGACAACGCCGTGATAACGCTAATAAACTGCAAGGAGCGACGGGCAAAGAGGTATCGCTGTGCAATGAATGTGCTGAATGATCTACTCATGAACCTAACCTTAAACAAAACTCTGTGCAGTCCTCGAACTGATTCTAGGGAGCACCATATGTACAAGCAGAACGCAATATCACGAACCGGCCGAAATCCTCGAAATGTGATATCCCATTCTGTGCTGATTCAAAGGAACTCAGTTTCACGTATTGTCGAAGGTTTGCAAGCCCACACGTATCGGTGAATGACCGACGGAGAATAGCATTCGGACAATCCGGAGAATGCAGCGCAGGTGCAGTTCGGATATACATGACGTGACTCATGAAAAGGAAATGCTGTGTCAGGGTGCGACAACGACTTCTATAGATTGAAGCATTCGCCTTGACGAAAGGAGATCCTGAACCTCCATATGAGCAATGTATGCGGCAGATGGAAGAAACTGTCCGTTTGGACCTCGTCCATCCCATTGAACGAAGCACTCGGGACCGCTGTACTCGCCATTTGCCAGAACGACGATGCATCGTCCGTTGAGATCAAATATTCGCAGCGATACAACACATTGAGCAAAGGGAACCCTGAGATGGAAGAGTGTTGTCTGTTTGTCTCCACGCACTGACAGCGGAGCAAAGGGGTTAGGAGTCGCTTGCATTTCAACGATGTCGTCGATCGCACGTGCCACACTGTTGACGCGTCCGGGTGAGGTACCGACGCTGTCGGTGCAGCTCGTCCAAGACCATGCTTTCGATGACTGAAGCTTTTCGGAGACTTTTTCCAGCGAGCGACCCTTCGTTTGCGCCACAGCTTTGGAATGCCAAGCCGGGTCGTACGACAAGGAGTCCTGCAATGAAGAGTGCGCATTTTGCAAGATCACTCTATCTCCGCTGCTCCGCATGCTAAAAGTTCCTGCACAGAGTGCCAGAACAGAGCTTGAGGGAGCATGTGGATAGTGTGTTGCAAACAACGTGTCTTTCGTAAAAACGCAAATCTTAGCCGGTGGAAGTGTGGTAGGGTGCATGACGATCATTCTTTCATCAGAGGAATTCACGAGCATCATACCCAGTAGTTCAACAGTATCTGCTGAGGAATTGTATACTTCGACAAACTCTGCACTAGCTTCCAATGGCTCGTAGTGTATTTCATTTATCAGGAGGCTGCCCGAAACAGGACCTAGAGATAGCCGCATACTAAGCGTATCATTACGCGGACGAGGGTCGTTGCTCGCCTCGATTCTTGCAAAAAAATGAACGTTGGTTGCTGTTCCAAGCTGTTTGCGCAAATCTTCCAGGGGCAGTGTCCAAAGAAGTGTACTATTCGCATCAATGCCCTCAATACCGGATTTCGAAAGTATGCGCTCATCGCATTCCAGGGTCAAGTCAAGCTGACGTAGTTCGTTGTTGCTGCAGTTCCGTAGGAGAATCTCCAATCGTTCGGCTTTGCCATTTATGCCAAGTGAGTCTATAGCAACATCGTTCGATAAGAGTGACACAGAGTTTGCCTCACCGCAGCTCGAGCCTTCACTGTAACGGCAAGGTTGCAGATCGTTCAGACTCCGAACAGGCTTCGTTGCATCGATACGTTCCAGGCTATTCCCGCTCCGAGCCAAACTATCGGAATAGTGCAGTGAATCGTAGACAAGCGAATCTTTGCTTTGAAGATACAAGGACTCACCGTTGTTGTTTAGGGAGGGAATGCTCATCTTGATAAGCTTTACTGAGGTCTCAAGTTTGTGCATCGATTTTAATAGAACGGTATCTCTGCAGAGGATGGCATAGCTGTTTGCATTCATGACGAAGCCGGGTATCAATGCTCGTCCGGTTCCGTCGTGCAGGTACATGGCATTCAGGTCATGGGTTAAACTGTCTGCGTTGTACAGTTCAATCCACTCTTGCTCCGGGCTCTGTGGAGCGAACATAATTTCATTGATGCGGATCTGCGCGTAGACTGTTGTGGCGCATATCTGTGAGAAGTACAAGAAGACGCAGAGAACGATTTTTTCAAGCGTCGTTCTTCGTACGCATAGCCGTGCATGGCACACAGCGCCAAAAGGTAGAATGGTTGACATAGTTGACAATCGTGTGAGTACAGTCTTACTCTTGCGAGTATGTGATGACTACTCGATACGGTGAATACAATGCGTACAAGCTCCGCTACCTATCATGATTGAAGAGTGTATCATAGGTCCTGAACATGACGAAGAAGTTTCAGTGCTAACTGAAGAGACCTATGTATGGAGCCGTGAGCGCGACTCCGAAGAACTAAAGCGAAGTAAGAGATTGAGTAGCGAAGAACATAGTTCGATATCTGCGTCGTCAAACCGAGCGAGAATGGGAGCATCAAGATCAAAGACACCAACAAACTGTGTTTCTACAATGATGGGGATCACCAGCTCCGAGCGAGAGCTGGGGTCGCATGCAATATGACCGGGGAACGAATGAACATCGTCGACGCACTGAATGCTTCGCTGCGTTGCTGCAGCTCCGCATACTCCACGGTCGAGCCGAATGCGCGTACACGCCGGTTTACCGGCGAATGGCCCCAATACTAACTCGTTGCCGCGCAGGAAGTAGAACCCGCACCAGTTTAGCTGTGGTAACGAATGATAAACCAAACTGCTCAGGTTCGCACAGTTGGCGATAAAATCCGATTCGTCACGTAGTAGCGCCTCAGCATGGATGAGGAGCTGTTGTGCCAACGAGACTCTATCGAGTTGTTCGGCGTTCAGAATGTAATTTGCTTCGTTCATGGCGGTGTTCTCAACAGCAAAAGTAGGGAGCGCGCCGCCTCTGCTAAAGTGATTTGAGCGGAGGGGTGTAATTGGTTATTGGCGAAACTGGACATTTTTGGAGATGAGTGAATATGAGTGATGCATCATTGAGTGGGCGCGTTGAGACGTTGCGCGAGCAGATTCGTCAGCACGACTATGCATACTACGTAGAAGCGCAGCCCGTCATCAGCGATCGAGAGTACGATGCGTTGTTTCGGGAGTTACAAGATCTAGAGAAAAGCCACCCGGAATTACTGACCGAAGACTCGCCGACTCAAAGAGTGGGTGGTCAGGCATTGAAGGGCTTCGAACAAGTGCGTCACGCCGTTCCCATGCTGTCACTTGGCAACACCTACTCGCCCGAAGAGTTGTCCGATTTTGATCGACGCGTACGCGAACTCTTAGATGGCCAAGAGTATGAATACGTCGTAGAGTTGAAATACGACGGTGTGGCGATGTCACTGCGATATGTTGACGGAGTTCTGCAGACTGCTGCCACCCGCGGCGATGGTACCGTAGGTGACGATATCACACAGAATGTACGCACCATTCGGAGCATTCCACTCCGTGTTCGACCCATTACCGTCGGATCCAAAGAGATACGCACCTTCGAAGTACGCGGAGAAGTGTTTATGCTGAACAAAGACTTTCTTCGACTCAATCAAGATCGTGAAGAGCAAGGGGAGAAGGCCTACGCGAATCCTCGCAATACAACAGCGGGCACGTTGAAACAACTTGACCCGCGAGAGGTATCAAAGCGATCGCTTCAAATGGTTTGCTATTATTTACAAAGTGATGAGCTGACACTTACTAGCCATGCGCAGAATTTAGAACTACTCTCGCAGTTGGGATTTCCGACTTCAAAGGCAACTCGAGTGTGCGCAAGTATGAAAGAGGTAACTGAATTCATTCAACGTTTTGAAAGCGAACGTGAAACCCTCGATTTCATGATCGATGGTATTGTTATTAAGGTCAACAACCTTAGACAACAGGACGAGTTGGGCACAGTCGCTCGCTCACCGCGCTGGGCTATAGCATATAAGTACGAGGCACAAAAAGCCGTAACCCTGCTGCGTGATATCAGCTTTCAGGTGGGAAGGACGGGTGCGGTTACGCCGGTAGCGGAGCTCGAGCCAACGTTTCTGGCGGGCTCAACAATATCTCGGGCAACGCTTCACAATGCAGACTATATAGCACAACTCGGACTACGCGTGGGAGACTTTGTTCAGATCGAGAAAGGTGGAGAAGTCATCCCTAAAGTAAGTGCGGTGGTGACGGAAAAGCGTAGCCCCGGACTTCCTGAGTTTGTTTTCCCGCAGACCTGTCCCTGTGAACATAAGAGTCCGTTACATCGACCCGAAGGGGAAGCGAACTACTACTGCGAAGCCGGCAATTGTCCGTGGCAGGTACGTCGACGCATAGAGCACTTTGCTTCTCGCAAGGCGATGGATATTGAAGGTCTGGGTGAAAAAGTTGTTGACGAGTTCGTCCAAAGTGGCTTGCTCACAACCATTGCAGATATCTACAGACTTCATGAGCATGCGCCTCACATTCAAACTCTTGAAGGGTGGGGGGTGCGAAGTGTCGAGAAGTTGTTACAAGGCATTGAAAAGAGTAAAAGTGTGCCTTATCAACGTGTTCTTTTTGCCTTAGGTATTCGCTTTGTTGGAGAAGGAGTAGCGAAGGTCTTAGCGCGGGCTTTTCCGTCCATCGATCTTCTCATGTCTGCCACTGTGGAAGAACTTAAAGCAGTTGACGAAGTGGGTGAACGTATTGCCCAATCCCTGGTTGACTTCTTCAACGATCCCATAGAGACCGATATAGTTGCGCGCCTACGTGAAGCACAACTCCAATTCGAAGTACATCCTGACGCACAGCAGTCGAATGAATGGGCGGGGATGACCTTTGTTTTGACAGGTGAGTTGGACTCAATGCCTCGCTCCAAAGCAGCAGAATTGGTAGAAGCACGTGGTGCAAAAGTTGCTTCGTCTGTAAGTAAGAAAACGACACTCGTTGTAGCAGGTGCCAATGCAGGATCAAAGCTTACAAAGGCCCAAGACTTGGGAGTACGAGTCATAGACGAAGCGGAATTGCTTCGTATGCTCAATGAGGACTAAGCTCGAGTGATTGAGGAACTATGGTAAACGTGTTGCTTTCAGATAACTGTGTTGAGCAACGATGAGGTCCTGTGTAGTACTCTGCTCTCGAAAATCTGCGGTTGCCCATTTCAGTCTGATCTCATTATCGAGAGATGCGGCTTCCACAAGTACGGACAAGGCTACTCGAGTATTGCCATCTTCCACAGCAATAATGGGAAGATCTTGGTCGCTGCGCGTAACTCCTCTTCTAAATCCTTGAGCGCTGTTGACTTTCCAACTAACGATAGAGTTACTTTTTGTCTGCGTGTGTACAAGCATCTTGGCGTTGGAGGCTTGTCCTCGAAGGTCGACAACCACTTCTATCAGCCAACGTTCATGAGCCGGGATTGTAATGCCTAGATCATCATCAGCCTGTAACTGCGCGCTATGGCAACGCTCGTCCACCTGTTTTTCACGATAGACAGTCTTGAGAGTATCCTTCCTTAAAGCGGATTCAGAAGGCAATGAGTATTTCTGGTGTGAAGCCCGGTCGGTTGCCAATGTCGAAATTGACCCGCTCGATGTGCGTCCCTTGAGTTTTTCAATCGTTTCAATGCGAGCCAACAACTCCTTGATCGCTTCGTTGTGCACCGCACTCAGATTGGCAAGAGCAAGTGACTTCGTATGAGCGCTGTCCGAATCTGTGCAGACGATCTCTGGAAGTACACGCTCGACATCTTGTGCTATAAAACCAATTTGACGATGTGCTTTGGGAGCATTGTTCCAGAGGAAGGACACGCCGCTGAGCAAGCGCACGACTTCTAAGCTGGACTGCAATGGTTGAATGGATGTCTTGAGCGTGCGATCTGAAGAGTGTTGCCAGCCACTGGTTGTGTAGGTGCCGGTGCTTGTACCGTTATACACAGTGAGCTGTTGCGAGAGTGAAGTGGAACGACCTATGCCGACGATACCCGAGACAATGAGTCCTTGAGAGGGTGCACCGGTTTCACGGTAGCTACTGCCGATCGACATGTTGCCATTGGCAGCCAGCTTGTTTATCACATTAAAGGCACCGTAGGTTCCGCCCACGACACCGTTGCCATTCGTAATGTCAAAAAAGAACGCACCGTCCGACGTGCCGTGGGCAGCAAGAACGCAGTCCCCGGATTGGTTGAGATATGTTGGATTAATGCCTATGTTCGCTTCGCGAACAGCACCCACACTGTTTAGTGCAGCAAACTGGAAACCGCTGCTACCACTATTGGTTGTGTTTTCTCCGAAGAAGCAGATGTTCGAGCTGCTTAAAGAGCTTAAACTGCCACCTGCTGCGGCAACTGTTGAGTGAATCAAGCTCGAAGGAGCGCTGGGGCTGATACCAAGGTAATGGTTGGTGTAATCATAACGAAGCTCACTCGATGTACTCAAGGTGGATGGTGAGTCCCAAAATGCAACGGTAGCATCGGCTCCGTTGCCATCAATTCCGGAAGGACTCTGCCAAATGAGTGTGTCATTGGCACCACTCGTAGCACTAATCTCGTGAAACTGCCCGATGACGGGAGTCGATGTCGGATAGATCAAGCGATAGTTTTCGGTGGTCGATGAGCTAGAAGTCATGCCTATCCAGGCAGGACTTCCACCTGAACCCGGACTGGAAAGTATGAGCGAACTTCGTTTTGTCGAAAACGGACTTTGAGCTGCACATGGATCCGGACTCAGCAAAGTAACGAGTCCAAGACACATCATCGAGACAAACAACTGCCTGAGCATTGCCGAATACAGACGAGATCTTCTATGGTTATGGATCGTTTTCACTGGCGAAGTATGGTTGTGCGTAGCGTTGAACTTTCTTGAATTCGTACCGAAGCAGTCACGGTAGAAGCCTTGTCGGCTATCGAGCCAAGCCAAAGTTTCATGGACATTGCCTCCTTGGCGTTAGAGTAGGTTCCTTTAATGCTGATTGTCAGCTCTTGACCTGCAAATGAACCATGAATAGTGTTATCCGGCGATGTCGTTGACATCCATTGTCCACCGGAGGCAGCTGGAGTGGACCATTCGATATACGCATGATTGCTCGTGGGAATCATCCCTTCAAAGCCTAGCACAAGACTCGAGGAAGGTGCATTCACGACAAGGATATATTCATATTCTACGGTTTGGTTCGCTCCCACGTCAACCATGAGCTGATCCTCGAGTTGAGGAGCAGAGCCTAATGCCGTCTCTTTCACCCCTTTACTGTGCACATCAACGCTTGGTTCTGTGGAGCGGAACTGAGAAGCAGTGCTTGGACGAGTAGCCAACGATGAGCTTGCAGAGGTTTCCAGGCTCGTAACTCTTGCATCGAGTTCCTTGATGGCCTCGTTGTGTAGTGCGCTCAGGTTTTGGTAAGCCATAGACTTCAAACCTGTTGGATCTGTTTCGACAACTTCGGGCACTACTCCTTCGACATCCTGTGCAATGAAACCAATTTGACGATGTTGGTCCGGCAAGTTTTTCCAAAGGAAACTAACTCCTTGAAGCTGGCGCACTTTGTCAAGAGCGTTATGCAGTGGTTCTATGGAGTTCTTTAGTCTTCGATCTGAAGAGTGCGTCCAACCGGTCGTAGTGTAGTTCCCGGTCGATGTACCGTTGTATACCGTAAGTTGGTTTGAGGGACTGTTCGTTCCAATACCGACGTCTCCCTGAATGATGAGACCGTCCGCCGGTGCAGTGTTTTCGCGATACGATGTGCCGATGGACATGTTTCCGTTCACGGCCAATTTGTTAGGCAAGCTAGATCCACTGACGGTTGAGCCAATAAGGACATTGCCTGCACCTAATTCAATGAGCAACCCGCCGTCTGAAACTCCATCAGGAATGATTCCGAATGCCCCCGTGCCGCCAAGCATGGTGGGGTCGACACCAACATTCATAGTTTTTACGCTGCCGACGTTGTTTCGTGACTTGAATTGAATTCCGACTACACCTCCGTTGGTTGTGTTTTCACTCAACAACGTGCGATTAGAAGAACTCAAAGACAGAAGACTGCTTGAACTATTTGTAACAATCGAGTGAATACGAGCGGACGGTGAACTGGTGTTGACTCCAAGTCGTTTGTTCGTGTTGTCCCAATAAAGGGAGCTGTTCGAACTCAACGTCGATCCACTCGTCCAATAGGCTATCTGAGTAGCTGTTCCACTTCCGGTTATGTTCGTGGCATTCGTCCAACCCATCTGATAGTCGCTGCCTGAAATTGAGCTGACAACCATCTGCTGGTTTACTGAAGGCGCGGTAGTAGGGTACAGGAGACGATAGTTTGTTCCCAGACCGCTTGGAGCGCTAAGAGAGATCCACTTCTCAGAAGCACCGGATAGTCCATTGCTGAGAACTACACTCGATCGTGACGAAGGAAACGCAGCCTGTGCACCAAGTTCCTGTGCGAAGCACAGGATAAGCAGAACGAAACAAAGTCTCGAAGCTGCGACAACATCACGTGAAAAATCGTATCTATACCGGCTAAAAAGAATTCTATTCATGTGCAATTGAACCTCATGGTCTTTCATCGTTGAGGGCGTGCAAACAGTAGCTCCGTTTCCGGGAACCCGCGAGATAAAACACGGCTGAAAGAAGCGTTCGACAGTATGTTTGAGAGATGTTCATCCTTGAACCCACCACGTATTCTAGTTGTACAATTCGCTACTAGTCAAGAACTGCATGCGCCTTCCACTTGCAAAGCGGCATGCTAGAAGTTGCGGTTCATCTCGCGCCATCGAGCTGTGGTAGCGTCATAGATGAGCGTGATCATATCGTCTGCGTTAAGAACCGCGTCGGCGTTCTTACTGAGAATAAGCTTGTTCGCCGCGGTTCCGGTTGCGGATTGGTGCTTGAACGTAATAGCCTGGCTGCCAACGTTAATGATCGTGATTTGTCGGCCATTGGATCCTGCCACAATACTGTTGAGGTTAATCGCAGTAGTCGATGAAACACGAAACACAGAGTTTGACGTTGAAAGGGAAAGGTCTGTCTGATCCGCGCTATAAGCAGAAGGCGAGTTAACCCCGTAGGTTATGGTCGCACCGGCTGTAACCCAGCTTAGGGTACCGCTTCCGTTAGTAGAAAGTAGCTGATTGGAAGAACCATCTGCCGTTGGTAAAGTGTACGTCACATTTGCTGCGTTTGCACCTGCTTTGAAAGAAGTGCTGAAGGTTCTCGCCGGATTGTAGAACTGCAAGGTACCTGCCGTAGAAGCTGCACTTGTATCGATGCTCAGTGTACCTCCACTAAAACGGGAACTTCCGTTGACATGTAAGGTTGTTGTTGGCGTGCCGGTACCAATTCCCACGTATCCGGAAGGAGCTACAATTGAGTAGTTGTTTGTACCACCACTTGCAACGAAGTATCCTGCAATGTTAGTAGAGCTTGTTCCACTGTGAGAGTTAACCGCAGATAATGCATAGGTGGTTTGGCTTGCTGATGCATTTGCTCCCGAAAGAGAAAGATTGAGAAGCTTCTGAGTGTTCGAGGCTGCCGCGGTGGAACTCGAAGACAGTGTAAGTGCAGAGTTTGAAGACAAACTATTCCACTGCCAGGTTTGAGCATAATCTGCGGAGTTGATCGAATTCGTTGCTGTGGCTGCGGTAATTGCAGACAATGCGGTGGAGCTGGCAGCATTCTGCCAAGACAAATTCCCACTCGCGTCAGACTGTAAGTATTGACCGGCCGAAGGAGCCGAAGTTGGCCACGTATAGTCGATGTTTGCTGTTTGTGCACCGGCTCGCAGACTCGTCGCAAACGTTCTCGCAGGATTATTGAAGAGAATTTTACCAGCTGTAGAAGCCGCCGAAGTGTCTACGAGTATGTTTCCTGCCACATGCAAGCGCTGTGAAGGGGCGCTGTAGCCAATACCGATATTGCCCGACGAGATCGTGGTCTGCGAACCATTGAGCGAGGTACCATAGATAAGGTTTCCAATGCTTAACTGATTGCTACCGCTCGCGCTGGGAGCGTCGATGTCATAACCGATAATGATGTTGTTTGATCCGGAACTCAGGGCGTCGCCTGCTTGATAACCGATGGCAATGTTGTTCGAGCCTGATGTAATACCCAGAGCGCCGGTACCAACCGCCGTGTTATTGTTAGTTGACGTGAGACTACTGAGCGTGTTACGGCCTACTGCCACATTTGATCCACCGCTTGTTATCGAACCGAGGGCGTTGTAACCGAGTGCTGAGTTAAGAGTACCACTCATCGTTTCGTTTCCGCCGGAGATCATTGTGTTGTCTGTACCGATCGTCGCGACGATACGTCCACCAACTTGCAAACGGGAAACGGGGCTTGATGCAAAAATTCCCAATCGAGAATTTGTATTGTCCCAAATCATGTTGCTACTCGATGCAAGGCTGGAAGCGCCGTTAAACCAAGCTACTTGTGTGTTCGAACCGCTGCCTGTTATAGAGCCACTGCCCTTGGTTGTCCATGACAAGTTTCCGCTACCGTCTGTAGCCAGAACTTGACCACTCGATCCATCAGCAGTCGGGAGTGTGTAGGTTGTGTTAGCTGCAGATGCGCCGGAGCGTAACGACGTTGTGAAGGTACGAGCAGGGTTGTAAAACTGCAAGAGACCGGCAGTTGATGCGGCACTCGTATCGATAGTAATGTTACCTCCACTAAAGCGAGAAGCGCCATTCACCATCAGGGGAGTTGTCGGTGCTGAAGTGCCGATACCAACGTAACCTGAGGGAACGACGAGTGCATAGTTATTTGTTCCTCCACTCGCTGAGATATAGGCACCGACATTTGTAGATGTTGTTCCTGTGTGCGTGTTGGTAGCATAAAGGCTATACGTCGTTTGCGATGCGGTGCTGTTCGCACCGCTGAGAGCCAATCCGAGCAACTTTTGTGTGTTGGAGCTAGCCGCAGTGCTACTTGAGCTAAGACTGAGTGCCGTGTTGCTGCTCAGCGTATTCCATTGCCAGGTTTGAGCATAGTCCGCACTATTGATAGAGTTTGTTGCGGTCGCAGCTGTTAAACCCGAGAGCGGTACTGCCGTGGCTGAAGTTGATGGAGTGGACCAACTCAAAGTACCGCTGCCGTTTGTGCTTAAGACTTGTCCTGTGCTTCCATCGGCGCCCGGCAGGGTATAGCTAACATTAGCCGCTTGAGATGCAGCGGCTTTGAAAGAGCTGTAGTATTGTCCTGCTGCCGGGAACGAACCGGTGGTCGAAGAGTTTGTGTAGAATCTCAATTCTCGACTACCAAGATTGTCATTGTTGCCGATCCACAAGTCGGTGTTTCCTAGGAAAAAAGTACGCTGCGTTGCTAGCGTTGCCGGGTATGAGCCGGAGGAGTTTGCCAAGAAGCCCATACTCGACGTTGCTCCGGAGCTGAGTGTCAGCCCTGAACCTCCAAGAATGCTTGAAGTCGTCGATGCGATGGAGTTGTTCTCGCCTCCCAATATTGCTGATTTAGCAGCGCTTATGGTATTGGAAAGTCCGCCACCTATAAATGCGTGTGCGCCGCTGACGGTGTGTTTTTGTCCACCAACGACGCTGGCATACATCGAACTTATGGTACTTGAATCGCCCGAGCCAATGAAGCTGAAGTAACCGCTAATTTTTAGATCGGATCCGGAGCCGATAAAGGAGTTTCTATTGGTTATCGAGTCTCTCAAACCTGCACCAATGAATGCGTAGTCCGATGCGCCGGATACGTAGTTGTTGAGACCACTCACGATGCCGCCGTATCCGGCTGCAGATGTGTTGTAAGAACCCGCAACAACTGCGGCACCTGCCGCTGAAGCCGTATTGTTAGATCCGGCTCCAATGAACGAGTTTTGATTACTCGATGTATTCGTGAGTCCGGCTCCGATAAACGCATTTGCGCCGCTCGCTGTGTTAGCATTGCCGCCAACTACCGTCCCGCGAGATCCGGATGCAACGTTGTTACTGCCTCCGGCTACAATGGATCGGTCGCCACTGGCCGTGTTTCCGTCACCGCCACTTGAAACTGAGTATAGTCCGCTTGCGGTGTTTGAGTTTCCTCCAAGTACGCTTGAATAGGTATTGTTTGCAGTGTTGAGCTTACCTCCGGAGACTACTGAGTAGTCACCGCTGGCAGTATTCTGCTTGCCACCACCAATTGAGGCATTGAGGCCTGAGGCAACTTGCGCGGAGGTTGTGCGATCTCTTTGTAGGTCCACTGCGTAGGTGCCGCGCGCGTTGCCGCCACCATCACGCTGCAGTGCAGATGTCGTCACAATTAAACCTAACTCTTGAGAACCCGAAACTTTGAATATCAAACTCTGAGCGTCACTTGTTCCAATGTAGTTGGTTGAAGAGTTTGTGCCTGAGTTTCCGCTGAGTTGCCATGATGTAGATGCTGTAGTTGGATCAACCCAACTCAACACACCTGCGCCTGTTGAACTCAACACATAGCCGCTGCCGGGAGTCGATGTCGGCAAGGTGTAGTCGATGTTTGCAGTCTGCGCGCCCGCCTTGAAGGTTGAGGAAAAGGTCCTGGCCGGATTGTAAAACTGAATTTGTCCGGCAGTCGACGCAGCACTAGTGTCGATCGTCAAGACTCCACCACTGAAACGGGAAGCACCGTTTACGGTGAGTGTGGTTGTCGGCGTTGATGTTCCGATACCCACATATCCGTTCGGTGCAAGAAGAGCATAGTTGTTTGTTGCTCCACTTGCCGACAGATACGCGGCGACGTTGGTGGAGCTTGTTCCGGTATGCGTATTCGTAGCATACAAACCATACGTTGTTTGAGTAGCGCTTGCGTTCGCTCCGCTAAGAGACAAACCCAACAGCTTCTGAGTGTTAAGAGTAGCCGCCGTTGAACTAGAGCTCAGACTCAGTGCGGTAGACGAAGACAAACTGTTCCATTGCCAGGTTTGAGCGTAGTCGGCGTTGTTGATACTGTTTGTCGTCGTGGCGGCCGTCAATCCGCTGATCGGCATTGCAGTCGCAACAGTCGAAGGACTAATCCAACTCAATGTGGTCGAGCCGTTGGTGCTGAGAACTTGTCCGGAGCTTCCATCTGCTGCCGGTAGAGTATAGCTAAGATCAACCGACTGAGCCTGTGATTTGAAAGCGGTGTAATTATTGCCGCTTGCACTGGGTTCATAGAATCGTAGCTCCGTCGCCGTTCCGGTATTCGTCAAAAGTAGATTCGAGCTGAAAGATTTGGAGCCGTTAATCGTTTGTGCCCCTTCAGTCATGACAAAAGAAGCATTGGTGCCTGCGTCGGGAACAGAGTATGCTCTGTTCGCTGCCAGTGTTGAGCTGCTTATCGTTGCAGTTTTTGAGCTCACTTGGCCGTCACTTAGTACCAAACTGCCGGCATTACTATTAGAGCCTAGAGTCAAAGCTCCTGAACTTGTTGAAAGTACATTCGTATTCTCAACCCACTGACTTGTGGCTGAATTATAGCGCAGGGTAGAATTGTTTGTTGTTCCGCTGGCAAGACTTGCAAGGCTCGTCCAACTAAGATTACCGCTTGCGTCAGAACTCAGAAATTGTCCACTAGACGGAGCTGAAGTCGGTAGCGTCATGGTTAGGTTTAGGGCTTGCGCTCCGGCGCGTAGCGCTGTGTAAAAAGTCCCGGCAGGATTCATGAGACGGAGTTGTCCGGCTGTGCCACTTGCTGAGGTGTCAATAAGGAGATTACCACCTCGCAGATGAACTAAGCTTGAGGGTGTTGACGTACCAATACCGACGTTACCTCCGGAGAGAATCCGCAAACGCTCTGTATTGTTCGTTTTAATGAGAAGAGGCTGAGCATCCGTGGTGCCCAGAAACATGCTTGCAGGATTCGTAGCGGCGTTGCCTCTCAAAGACCACGCTGTAGTGGAAATAACCGTATCAGGGCTTATCCAACTTGGCGTCGAACCGGAGAGGCGTAATAAGTCTGAAGTATTACCCGGTGAGAGCAAGCTGACCTGTCCACTCAGTCCATTTACAATCATCAGCTGACCGCTGAGAGAACCAAGGGTGGAAGGGAGTATCAAACGATATGAAGAGCTCGAACCACTTGGAATTGAGAGCCACGCCGACCCTCCTGAAGTATTGCCCAATCGCAACGAATCAGCACCTACGCCTTGAGCATGTACGGTTGTAACGCATACGCACACAAAGACCAAGCTTCGAAGAAGTGCGGAACATGTCATACGGTTCATCCCTGAAGAAAACGAATAGAACTAACCTACATGCACTACATGGAGTGCACGCATAGCGTATCGGGCAAAGACCTTGCCAGATTTCCTGGAGAGATTATCGTCCGCTTCGACGAAAAAAAACAGTCTGAGAGTCAAAAAGTGAGCGAGGGATCGCTAAAAGGCGCATTTTTAGTCAGTATAACGCTGCCGCTACGCAGCAGCGTTTCAGCAAATACAAGCACTACGCTTCGTATTCGAAGATTGGGCCAGGTATCTACGTGAAGAACATAGTTTAGGCGTTACTGTATTCGATTGAGCTTCATGTACGAGTCCACTGCACCGATAGTAGCGGTTCCGCTCGAACTGTGCTGGGCCCACTGAAGGTAAATGTTGCCGGCTGTCGAGCCGGTATTAATGACGCCGGTTAAGCGGATTACGTTACCACCACTGGCATCCGGAAGTAATCCATCGTAGTAAAAAGCGTATGTACCTGTTATAAAATCTTGACCGATGTACCCGCCGGACGCGTCATATCCCAGCCATGCCTGAGACTGAATCATGCAGCTAGAGCCAGTCGGCATGTTTAACTGGAGTTTAACTCCACCGTTGGTCGAACTGCTCACGGTAACCTTGAAGAATATGTTTACCTCCCAAACTTGATTTGCACCCAAGGCTAAGCTGAGGTGGTCGTCAGATTGCAGCGTAGTCGACGATGTTACCGACTCATTGGCTGTTTTTCTCGCATACAGTACAGTGCCGACGCTACTCCACGATAAATTTCCGCTCCCATCATTTGTTAACCACGAACCGCTGCCACCTTGTGTACCGGGAAGCGTAAGCGTATGCGAGGTAATCGATGAGGGGGGAGAGACCGTAATCCCGTTGGACGGTGCGCTTGGATGAACGAATCGTATGCTTTGTTGCGTCGATGATCCTTGTGCGCGAAGGTTGACGCTCCATACTACACAACAGCAGAGCACGAGTGCTAAACGAAATGAGGTGATTGTTGACATCATAATAGTGCGTCCTTGCAATAGTTGTCGAGGTAACTGAGACTACGTACTGGCCTGAATTCGTTCATGTATCAGAGTCCGATATCGACACATCAGTTTTATTGAATCCTAGTGTATTTGAGAACAGAATTTGTCTTTACCAGAGTAGCTGTTGCCGATGAGGTGGACTGAGCCCACCGGAGCTTGATACTACCACCACTTGCACCTACAGCAATGACTCCTCTGATGTTTACAGATGTAACGTTGTTTGTAATTGTGATTGAGCTCGTAGCAGAACCGCTAGTACGCAGCCATTCGTGAACGTGACTGGTATTGCCGCTCGTAAGGTTTGTACACATATTCAGTGCCATGGTTCCACTCGGGATAACCATCGCGCATTTGATGCCACCGGCACTGCCACTCAGATCTAACAGAATGTCGACATACCATTTTTCATTGGCATTGGCACTGAACTGTAAATCATCGTCATCTTGTAAAGTTGTTGAGGAACTCAAAGATTCGTCAGCCGACTTAACCTTGAACTGTTCCTTCCCGATGTTTGACCATGACATTGTACCTGATCCGTTAGTTACTAAGTGATCGCCGCTGTTGCCGTCTGCCGCCGGCAAGATGTAAGTGATATCCGTTGCTTGCGCTTGTGCGGCTAGACTCGTATAGTTACTCCCGCTACCGCTCGGTTCATAAAATCGAATCTGACTCGCTGTTCCACTATTGCTGAGAGCCATAGATCCAAGCACATCGAACTTTGTGTTTAACGTTGGATTCTGCGTGTTGACCCCTATTGCTCCATCAGACTTAATGGTCATTCGAGGATAAAAGCCTGAACCACCGCCAACAGGCGTCGTGGAGAAAACTAGTCGACCGGGAACATTTCCGGTAGAGGGCGTGCTGTCTACTTCTGCTGAGATATCGGCACAGCTTAAATAGGACCCACCGAAGTAACCGCGCCAGCGCATCTGACCAATCTCATCGTTGATCTGTAGATCGGCGTAGGATGAGTTATAGGTTCCTCGAGCACGGATCATTTCCACGTGTGGTCCGGCGACTTGTCCGTTACTCACGCCGGAGATGATTGAGTAGCACTCATCGCCACCTTCCATAAAAAGACGATTGGGAAGTCCACTATATGAGCTTGGCAACGACGCCGCGGAGTAACCAATACGAAGCGAACCATCCGTTGCAAAGTTTGCCACTTGTGCGTTGTTGGTTTTGAAGATGAGCGGATAGGCATCGGTGGTCCCGATGAAGGGACTTGCCGCGCCGCTATTTCCGCTTAGCATCCATGCAACAGAGGATGCAGAGAACCACGACAGACCGCCCGATCCATCGTTCATTAAGAAGCTGTATGCTGCTCCCTGACTTGAAGGCCATGTCAAAGAGTATGAAGTAATACCGCTGGGCGGAATCAATGATATTGCGTTAGTGGGCGTTGAAGGATGAAAAATGCGTAGAGTTTGGACTGAGCTGGAACCTTGTCCGAACAAGGACATTGATACGCCATGCACAAGCATGAGAATAAATATGCTGCAGCTACGCTTCATAGCTGAATTTCGATTAAGTGTACAGTTCGCAATCATGTTTCCGACCCTCATCGTTGTGTTTACCATAGCTATTTCATCCAAGCGTTTCATTTCTACTCTTAAGCGTTGTTTAGGGTTCTCTTTACATTTCGTCGCGTTAGTTGTGCGAGCGGCTTACCTCATACCATGCGCCGGCGTTTGCATCCCAAATCAAGTGTAATACTGAACCCTCAGTCAGCTGCGCCAGTCCACTCAGGTTGCAGGTTCCACTATCGGCAATCTCGATCCCGTTTGCCGCCGTTCCGCCTCCGTCCACGCGAATGAAGAGAAGCTGTCCGTCTTGTAGACCGCTACTCAGTGTTATGGTGCGATTCGCGGGTGTAGAGTTCGCTGTCAGGCGAAGGAAGCTGTTATTGCCTACTGTTACAGATTGATTGTCTGCGGTGATGCTCGCTGTTCCCGGACGCATAACAACAGCACCGGCGACGTCAAGCGATGTCTTTGGGGTTGTTGTACCAATACCAACATTGCCTGCGCTATCAATGCGCATGCGCTCACTAGAATTCGTACCTAGTTTTAAGTATCCGTTTTCTTGATTCATGAGAAGCGAGTTTGTATTGTCGCTCATCAAACCGACAAGTAAACCGTCGGTTGATGCCATACCAGAACCGGACCCGGTTGTCATTTGAATGTAGGCTTGACCTCCTGAGTTTGCATCGAGGTGCATCCGATAGTTTGGTGCGGAGCCGCTTGCACCGCCGATCATAACCTTGTCGCTCGTTATTCTCATCATTTCCGAGAGAGGCTGAACAGCGGTAGTGGTGCCTGTAAAACCTGGGGTTTGGAATGAGATGTATCCATAAGTACCCGAACCGGTTCCCGGACCCGCCTGAACGATCAGGTTCGTTCCGGCTTGATTGCCGGAGCTTGATGCTGCGGTCCATCCGGCAGCACCAAAAGTGAACGATGAAGAGGGAGACGTGGCAGCTGATCCGGGAATTCCAAGCTGTAAGGTTGTTCCGGTGGTGAAACGTGCTCTTTCAACAGCGTTCGTTTTGATTACGAATGCTTGAGCGTCTGTGGTTCCGAGATAATCGGTTCCCGGAGTTGTCGAGCCGTTGCCGGCGCGCATCCATGCTGTGGATGATGTAGCGGCAGTTGCCCAACTAAGTGTTGCACTACCGTTGGTGCTTAGTACCTGACCACTAGAGCCGTCCGCACTCGGGAGTGTGTAGGTCGTACTTCCTGCAGCCGCAGCCGGTGCAAAGCCCACGTAACCTGAGGTAGAGCCACTCAGGCGAAGAGTACCTTTTACGTCAAGGGCGGACCCCGGACTTGACGTACCAATCCCAATCAAGGGAGTGGACGTATACATTCCGGATCCATAGATAGCATTACCAATACTTAGGTAGTTTGAACCGGTCGTTGCAGAGCCATAGCATGCAGAGTCGCCAATAAAGATGTTGTTGCTTCCCGTCGTATGCATAGCACCGGCGAGATGTCCGATAACGATGTTTTTAGAACCTGTTGTGAGACTGTAACCGGCGGAAGCACCAATACCGACATTGTAACTGGCTGTGACGTTGTTGAGAGCCGTGATACCCATAGCTACGTTGTCTTGACCGCTGACGTTTTGTCCGAGTGCTACGAATCCCACAGCCACATTACGTGTACCGGCAACATTGAAATACATAGCCTGGTATCCCAATGCAACGTTCGCACCACCACTGGTTGTTGTACCGGCTTGATATCCCATTACGGTATTTTGGTTTGCCTGATTGAGATGAATGTTACCGGTTGTTTTGTTGATGGTGAATCGTTCTGTGCTGTTCACTTTAAACATGAGGTCTTGACTATCGGTTGTTCCGAGGAAGTTCGTACCCGAAGTCGTGCCACTGTTTCCGGTGAGACCCCATCCGCTAGATTGTGATGTCCAGCTCAGAGTTCCACTACCATTTGTACTTAGGATTTGCCCGCTTGAGCCATCGGCTGCTGGTAGTGTGTACGTGACATTTGCTGTTTGAGATTGCGCTTTAAATGCTGTGTATTGAGTACCACCTGCAGTTGGTTCATAGAATCTCAGTTCACTTGCCGAACCGGAATTTGTCAGCGCTAAGTGGCCCTGACTGTCAAATGTGCTTCCGCTGATTGGAGTAGACGTACCGACGGAGACGCCACCGGAGCGAAGGACAGACATCAAAACGGTGGATGTTGAGTTGTCGATGACTTGCAAGTAATTGTTGGAAGTTGCCCCATCATAACGGAACGCGACGCCACCCCCGTTGATAATGGGATCCTCAACAAAACGTAGATATGAAACACCGTCACTAGCCGTCTCGATAACAAGACCTGTTCCACCACTGGACACTGTAGTATGAAGAGTAGCCATAGGAGTTGAGTTTCCTATCCCCACGCTACCACTTGGAACGATCAAAGCATAATTGTTCGTTCCACCGCTGGCACTAATGCTCGCGCCAACGTTCGTTGAAGAGGTTCCTGTGTGCGTGTTAGCTATCAATAATCCATAGGTTGATTGACTTGAAGTTGCATTGGCACCCGACAAAGAAAGGCTGAGTAATGTTTGTGCGTTGGACGCTGCGGCTGTACTGGTGCTCGAAAGAGTAAGCGCGGTTGCTGCTCCTAGTGTATTCCATGCCCAGGTCTGTCCATAGTTTGAGCTATTAATAGAGTTCGTTCCTGTCGCTGCCGTGAGACCGGACAAAGGCATGGACGTGGCAGCAGTGGATGGCGTAGACCAACTCAAAGTCCCTGAGCCATTCGTACTCAACACCTGTCCTGAGTTGCCATCTGCTGTTGGTAGAGTGTACGTAACATTGCTTGTGTTTGCACCTGCTTGAAAAGCCGTATAAAATGTTCGTGAAGGGTTGTTGAGGATCAATTTTCCTGCGGTTCCTGAAGAAGCGGTGTCTATGAGAATGTTACCACCAACATGCAGTCGCTGAGACGGAGCTGGCACACCTATACCGATGCTGCCACTCGATGGAGTCGTGCCGCTGCCATTAACCGAAGTACCATAAATCAAATTGCCTATCGTTAGCTGGTTGCTAGCTGTTCCGCTTTGAGCATCGATGTCATATCCGAGGACGATGTTGTTCGAGCCCGTCGTTATTGCATCACCGGCTTTGTATCCTAGCAAAATGTTGTTGCTACCGGAGGTGATACCATATCCAGCTTGGTAGCCAAGCATCGTAGCATTGGAAAATGCGTTTGAGGCGGGACCTTGTCCGGCACTCGTTCCCACCAGTGTGTTTGCTGAACCAGTAGTGTTGTAATAGCCGGCGTTATAGCCAAGCAAAGTGTTGTTGTCGGCAGTTGTGTTTCGGCCTGCGTACGCTCCGACGTAGGTTGCGTTCTGGCCGGTTGCCGATCCGCCGGTGTTTGCTCCAACGAAAACAGAGTAGCCAGCACTGGTCGAGAGCTTTCCCGCTCCGGCACCTACGACTGTGTTGTAACCTCCACCGGCATTGATATCACGTCCGGCTTCGTGACCGATGTAGGTATTCACACCCGGAGTTGTATTGGATTTACCGGCTCCAGAACCAAAGAACGTATTGTACATCCCACTACTCAGGTTCATGCCTGATTGGTATCCGAAGGCAGTGCTATAGTTTCCAATTCCAATCAATCCGGATTTCGTGTTGTAAACTTTTATTTGGAGGTCGCTTGAATCGAGTGTACCAAGGAAAGCACCACTGCCACCTAAGGTGTTGCCTGAAAGTGACCACGCATTGGCGACCGATGCAGGGTCAACCCAGCTCAGAACGCCCGAGGCATTGGAAGAGAGTACATTGCCGGACGAGGGCGCTGCTGTTGGCCACGTGTAGTCGATATTGGCGGTTTGAGCACCGGCTTTTAGACTCGTAGCAAAGGTGCGCGCAGGATTGTAGAAGATAATTTTTCCGGCAACTCCCGATGAAGAGCTGTCCACGAGAATGTTACCGGCAACATGAAGTCGCTGACTCGGGTTTGGAATACCAATGGCAACGTTTCCGCTGCGATCAACAGTGAAGAGAGCCACACTACCTGTCGCAACATTGTTGCCATCCAAAATTCCCGAAACTGCATCGCTGTGTGTCGAGGAACCGGTTTTACGCAGGATCGCAAAATTGTCGGAAGAATTGGTGTATCCGTTTCCATATGGACGTCCTGCATACCACTCGCTCTGACCGGCAGAGTCGAGCATAAATGATCCACTACCGCGCCAGTTCGATGCGCTGTTGACTTTATAAACAGTTGATGCTCCGACAGCTGAGGAGCCGGATCCCTCGATTTTCATTTGGCCTGAAGAGCTGCCTCCCGCTAGGTGCAATTGTGTGTCGGGACTAGAAGTTCCAATACCTACAGTGCCTTGAACGAGAAGTCCGTTGCTAGGTGCAGCAACATTGTAACCTACCGATGCGCCACCACCGACAGTCAGTGGGCTAGCCGGCGTTGAACTTAATGCTATGCCGACATTTGAGTTTCCTGCCGCATAGATATACGGAGTTGCCCCGGAGTGCAGATAAAACGTTGATTTGTTTACTTCAAAACCGTAAGCAGGTGTACCCGTTGTACCAATACCAACTTCACCGCTTGAAGCAATTCGCATACGCTCATTGGCTCCGGATGTTCCGGTATAAAAACGGATATCTTGAGCAGTAGCATTAGTCGTAGCAATCGACAGCGGAAAGGCACTGGTAGTACCTACAAAGCTTCCGCTTGTTCCGTTCCACGCAGTAGAAGTTGCATTTCCACTAAGCAGCCATCCGGCTGTACTGGATGAGTAATTCGTCCACGAACCGCTCTCGTAGAATTCGAATTTTCCGGTAGTCGAATTGTAACGCATCATTCCGTTTGACGGTGTGCCCGGTTGCTGAGCCGTAGTTCCTGTTGGAACTGTCATGGATGCTGTTCCGGGAACGATAGGGTTTGATGCCAGAGCAAAAGTCGGATTGCCCGCTGTACCATCACCATTTGTCACACTAATCTGATTCGATGTTCCTGTCATGCTGCGAGCAGTCATTGCAGCCGTTCCGTTTCCGGAAGGGAAACCCGTCATGGTTGCCGCACCGGTACCACCATTGGCTACAGGAAGAACACCACTGACTTCGCTGGCGGATGCGAGATTGACTGTACCACTTGAGAGCAATCCTGAAGCATTGTTCTTTACAACACCTGCAGAACTAAAGGGTGACACTGTAGGAGCAGTACCAAAGGTCTTTGCTCCGTTGACAGTTTGCGCGCCTTCGGTCATGACGAAGTTTGCGTTAGCTCCGGCGTCGGGCAGGGTGTAGGTTCTGTTTGCTGCTTGGTTTGCTACGGCGATACTTGCTGTCTTGGAAGTTGCTTGTCCGTCGTTGAGAACAATCGAAGCCGCATTGGAGTTCGAACCGAGTGTCAATGCACCGGCATTGGTTTGCGCGTTGGTGTTCTCGACCCACGCCGTTCCATTCCAACGCAAAGTTGAATTGTTTGTGGTACCTGATGCAACACTAGCGCCACCTGTCGCATAGTTTGTCCACGCGCCACTCTGATAAAACTCAAACTTACCAGTCGTTGAGTTGTAACGCATCATGCCGTTAGACGGTGTAGCCGGTTGTTGAACCGTAGTACCTGTTGGCACCGTGATGGAACCTGTACCCGGCACAATCGGGTCTGATGCCAGAGCAAAGGTCGGATTGCCCGCTGTACCATCGCCATTTGTCACACTAATCTGATTCGATGTTCCTGTCATGCTGCGAGCAGTCATTGCAGCCGTTCCGTTACCGGAAGGGAAACCCGTCATGGTTGCCGCACCGGTACCACCATTGGCGACGGGAAGCACACCACTGACTTCGCTGGCGGATGCGAGATTGACTGTACCACTTGAGAGCAATCCTGAAGCATTGTTCTTTACAACACCTGCAGAACTAAAGGGTGACACTGTAGGAGCAGTACCAAAGGTCTTTGCTCCGTTGACAGT
>JBGAKH010000007.1:0-220857 GCA_044224515.1 Chlorobiota bacterium
AGGTTTGGCACCTCGATGTCGGTTCATCGCATCCTGGGGCTGGAGAAGGTCCCAAGGGTTCGGCTGTTCGCCGATTAAAGCGGTACGTGAACTGGGTTCAGAACGTCGTGAGACAGTTCGGTCCCTATCCTATGCGGGCGGTAGATACTTGAGAGGACTCGTTGTTAGTACGAGAGGACCGCAATGACTGGACCGACGGTGCATCTGTTGTCACGCCAGTGGCATCGCAGAGTAGCCATGTCCAGGAAGGATAAGCGCTGAAAGCATCTCAAGCGCGAAACCCACCTCAAGATTAGGTATCTCATGATTTTACATCAGTAAGGACCCAAGGAGATGACTTGGTTGATAGGCACTACGTGGAAGCATGGTAACATGTGTAGCGGAGGTGTACTAATAGTCCGAGGGTTTATCTATATTTATTTATACGAGCACTTCTCACACAGATATCACCAAAATAAAAGCACTTTTCAGTGGACTCAGACACAACTTCTGAGCATATAGACCAATTTCTTGGTGACAAGAGCGCGGGGGAAACACCTCTTCCCATTCCGAACAGAGCAGTTAAGCCCCGTTGCGCCGATGGTACTGCTAGGGCAACTTTGTGGGAGAGTAGGTAGTCGCCAAGTCTATTTTATAAACCCTGTTTAGATTCCTAAACAGGGTTTTTTATTTTGTACCTAGGTGTACGCTAAACGATGGGGCTGTCGCTCCGTCTATACTGCAATGTGCTCCTATTCGCACCGTTTGCTGCTGTCGAAAGTGAGCGCCTAGGGTTTTAACACCGTTGCTCTTTGTTCTCACTCCGGCAACTCTCTCCATTCAAACTTTGGCTTACAGAGCATGCAACCAATAATTATAGCAACCGATAAACGAAAGCTCCTACTGCGCTTGCTGCTCGCGCTCGCTCTGCTCCTGACCAGTGTAGCTCTGTGGTTCGTAGCGCACTCCAATAACGATGCACCGCTAACAATCGTCATAGTCTCCGCTCTAGGTATAGTCTTCACAGCCGCTGCAACACTTTGGATGATACGTAGAATGCTTGATTCAAGCCCTGCACTTGTGCTTGATAGCGAAGGTATTCATGATCACTCAAGCGCTGTGGCCTTTGAAACCGTTCTGTGGAATGACATCTTAGATTTTCGTCTTGAACAGATGAACCGTCAAGAGTTCATTGTTGTCGTCGTTTCAAATCCGGATGTATATATCGCTCAAAAAGCAGCGCTCCAGCAACAGGCCGCCCGCGCAAACTACTCTCTCTGCGGTAGCCCGGTTACCATATCCGCCTCAATGCTCTCCCTCAGTACCCATGAACTGCTGTCCACACTGCAACAAGCGAAGGCTTCAGCTCGAGTTTAAAACTGACAGTACTGCACGGTAGACAGACAAACATAGACGCGTCCTTGTATGAGCATTGCTAACAACAACTTTCGCCTGACCGGAAGGTAAAAGCGGAGATTCATGAGATACGCTTCCGATCATGAGTAAACCCGCTGAAAAAAACTATCCGAATGTCAAGATTTTCATACGCTAAAAACTCGCATCCGGCGTCTACACATAAAACGATGTTATAACATAGAATATTTCCCTATTTTTGACTATGGAATCATAACGGGGCTGTGCACGTCTTCAGGCGTAGTATGTAGTGAGTGATGAGACTTCGCACTTTGCCTTCGCCTTAAGAGTTTTACATGATTGAGGTCTATGCTTGTGTGTTGGCGTTGTGGTACTTTTGACTCATAACGAATAGATTTAGACATTTGCAAATGGCGCACAGTATCTCATTCAATCACTAGAATCAGGTGCGTAGTTTCTTCAGAGTAATACGCAAAGAATGAAACAAGTTGAGTTTGTTGGCACGCCGAAGCATCTCGACAGCAAACCGACCAAACGCGAAACTAGCCTAACGACACAAGGGCATTATCCTATGGAACGACGTACATTTTTAGGCGGTCTTGCCGCTTTAGGAACAATGAACACATTACAAGACCTTCACCGCTTTAGTGAGAGCCTGCCAACTGAGGAGACTCGTATGCCCGTGCTGTTTACCTCGCATGGTAATCCGATGGACATCCCACAGCCACGCGAGAAAAAAGCATTCTGGCAAACGCTGTATGGACTGGGCGCCGACCTGCGCACCAAGCACCGGATTCGTGCTGCCTTGGTTGTCTCTGCGCATTGGTGTACCAAAGGAACGATGGTGAATGTGTCGTCGAAGCAAGAACAGATTTACGACTACTATGGCTTCCCACCGGAGTACTATACGGTGCAGTATCATGCCCAAGGTGCTCCTGACGTTGCGCATGAGATAAAGCAGATTGTTCCGAGTGTCAATGAAACGACCGAGTGGGGACTTGATCACGGTGCGTGGCCCATGCTCATGCACTTGTTTCCGGATGCGGCTATCCCTGTTTTTCAGCTCAGCTTGGATTATTATGCGAAGCCGGAGTATCACTATGAATTAGGAAAGCAGCTCAAGATCTTACGAAACAAAGGCGTGCTCATTATTGGAAGTGGCGCGCTTATCCATAACCTACGTCTCGCCGGACAAAAACTTTTTAAGAACGACCTGACACCCTATGGTTGGGAAGCAGAGTATGACGCCTGGATCAAGAAGCAAATTGAAGAACGGAACATCAAGGACATTTTGAATTATGAGCATAGTCACAAGCTCGGACTCAAAGCGTCGCCAACCCCAGACCACTTTGTACCGGTCCTCTACAGTCTTGGTCTTATGGATCCCAAGGATGAACTACGCTTCTTCTATGAATCTGCGGTTTCGCTCCCTGCGTTTAGCGAACGGAGTTTCATTCTCAGCTAAGAAAGCTCGATGGCGCTAACAATGGCGCCATGGTTTTCATGAGAGCTTGTCTCTAAACGGTAAAACAAGCAGACGTGTGCGATGTCGTAAAAGACAATAAAGACGCTGAGCAACGCCGACTCCGTGAAGGAGTTCGGCGTTGCTGTTTTTATGCCAGTGTCTACAGTGCTAAATTGTCGTTATAGCCTTCATTACTAGGGTGCAGCTTCGCTGCCCCCCAACACTCCATTATTCTTCAGCAACATAAGTGAGTTGGTTTTACTTCTCCACAGATTCTTCGTCGAGCGAACGGGTTATTCAAGCGAGCGGAGTCCGTACGCTTTGGTCGCATTGCGATGCACGACGACAACTTGTTGTGGTTGGTCATCCCCATACTACCGCCTATGAGAATGATGCAGCAGCTCATCGAGGGTTTGTTGCCGTAGGTACCGCGCTCAGACCAAGGAATAACAATGACGTTTCCTGCGTGTCGTCGTCAGCCTTTCAAGTCATGACGCAACAAGATTGGGCTAGTGCACACACGATGTCGCACGAGGACTTTGCAGGTTTTGACGGACACTTTGTCTATCTGCGTTGGAATGCATCGACAGTTGAGTGCTTTTGCGACGTCTTAGGCTTGCGCACAGTTTATTGGGTAGAGGATGAGAGAGGACTCCATGTTAGCAACAAGCTTGATTGGATCGCCAAACTCACGAAGAAGAGTACACTACAGCTTGAAGACGTGGGGAGTCGCTGGTTGCTTCAAAACCAAATAGGTTTTGGATCCTGCGTGCACGGCGTACATCGATTGGGCCCCGGAGGAAGTTTTCGTGCCGAAGGCGCGAACATTATTGAGAGCACCGTCGTACGACCCTGGTTGCCGCGCCGCGTCTCTTCAGACCCGCAGGACGCGCTGCTCGCAGTCAACGATACAGTGCACGCACTAGAATCTGTTTCGACAAAAGTTGGAATCGGACTTTCAGGTGGTCTCGATTCACGTATGCTCCTCGCAATACGTCGCGCGGAATGTAAAGGCGAAGAACTCTATTCGTACACTGTTGGCGAAAGCAGCGATCCGGATGTTTATCTCGCTTCTGCAATGGCGCGTTCAGAAAAGTTAAATCATACACAAGTAGACATAACGTTGCCTGACCCTAGCGCCGGAGCACAGTGGTTGCGAGACTTCGCATCTCAAACATTGCTCAGTGAGTCCATTGCAACATGTCACAAGCTCTGCTTCTTCGAACGACTTCCGAAGCCCATCGATAGTACCATCGATGGGGGCTTTGCAGAGGTTGCTCGGCGTAAGTTCCTTCAACGCTTGTCGCGATTTGGTGAGGCAGCCATTCATAATAAAGATTACGTAAAGGTTAGTTCTTTCCTGCGCATGAACCGCGCACCTCTTTTTCAACCTGAAGTATTGCGGGTTATGGAAAGCGGAATTGTCAAATCTGTGGCAGAGGAAGTGGAGCGAATGCCGGCGCTGAAGGACATAGGTATAGAGAATTTTGCCGATTTGTTTGCCATACGCACACGCTTTCCAAACTACGAGCCTCCTGAGCAGGCTAGGCATGACGCAGCAATACGCAATCTCATGCCGATGGTTCAGCCTTCGTTCTTGAATCACGTATTCTCGATGGATTTGTCGTGGCGTAGAAGTGCTCGTTGGTTTTACCAAACAATTCGGAAAACGACTCCGTCGGCTGCGAAACTTCCGCTCGAAAAGTCGGGTCATACCTATAGCTTTGGAGCAGGAAGCTTGCACACATTTCTTAGTATTCGTCTCAAGAAGAAGTTCATGTCCGGCTACAGCGATCCATGGCCTGATCGTCTTTTACATTCCAACAAAGAAGCTATTCTCGATACCTTGCTGTCACAACAAACCAAAGATTCAGAGCTCTACCGTTACGCAGAATTACGGGCAATGGCTGAAGGCTATTATGCTGGGAATCAAGATGCGCGTGATTATTTGGCGTGGTGGATTAGCTTTGAATGGTGGCGACAAAGTTTGATAGCCTGAACAGTTTAACAATGATCGAGAATGATGCTCCGAGAATTATCACAGATATGTATGCGCATTAGTGTCTGTAACAACCCCGCCCTTTACGTGGTAGTACTGTGCTGCCTGGCTGCAAGTCAGCTTCAGGCCCAAGAGTACTTGGATGCCGATCACCGTTTTATGAAGTTAAGCGAGAGGGCAACCGATCCAAACTACGGACTCAGTGAGAAGAAGCCTATTGAACTGGGTTCAAGGGTGAGTATGGGACACTTCCTCAACGCTCTCGTAGCGGAGAACGGAGATCGCACACAGTTCATTGGTTTGAAAGAGCTGGCAGAAAAGAAAAGCGGTCTGGTGCGCATCACCTTGAAGTATCAAAATCACCCGGATACAATCCAGATGTACTTTCTCTTTGGGGTATTCAAAGGTGCGTATGTACCAAGAGGTTTCAGGGCAAAAACTGTTGCTGACTTACCGGCCGGCACAAAGCTAGCCGAGGAAGCGACCAATGTCAGCCCATGCTCGTCAACCGTACATCGTAGTGCGGCACATGAACTTGAAGAACGCTTCGCATCTGCCGTCGTTACTTCATCGGTTCCCCTTTTCAACGGTGGAGATGAATGGCTTCTTCAGTGGTTTAACAATCACCCGCTCAATCTTACGGAAGACTGCACTCGAGCCGCCTTGCACGCTCACATCGCCATTCTTGTGAATTGTAACTCCTACGGAGGCGCCTTTGAATCTGTGGGCGAAGAAAGCCTCGCGCAAAGCAATTGTGCCAAGAAACTCGCCGAAGCCTGTCGTGCCCTCCCGCAACAATGGAAAGCTGCCCAAGTAGAAGGAAAGAATATTGATTGTTATCTGATGATGGACATTAGTCTTGTCGAAGGGAAAGTTGTGGCCGTTCACCTTCATTGAAGTGTCTTTGGCGTCACATTTCTACCAAATCTACTTCGGTGCTTAGAGTCAGAGCGAGCTAAACGTATAAGCTCGTTCTTCTTGAGACCAGTGTTTATGCCATTTCCGGCACTCGTTCACTGAGACTGCGCGTCGACTTTATTATAATATTCTAAAAAAAAGTTTGATGAATTTCTGAAACCAATGCACTGCAATGCTTGTCTATGCAGTAAGGACTCGGGCGAAGAGTTCTCAACGAGGACACAAGAACGAAAAGTCCGGCACACAGAGACCGGCACGCTGGTAACAACAAAAAGACTAGAACGAAGAGTCAAGAGCAAGAGTCAGGAAGCCAAGTCGAACAACTAATACCGGAGAGCAAGTGTTGTAAAAGCATGGCTGTTAAGAGGCCCTTGAGTATGGTTTTACATGGACTCCGTCTGAGCACGTCCGTTGTAGACCTATACTTCCCGCAATGTGTGAATTGAGCGACGAGCACGAGATCCGCATACATGACAGTTCTGTTTCAACCTTGCAAGGAGGATGATATGAAACGCCTTGGTATTGAAGACTTCACAACACCTATTGATGACGTCGAGAAACGACAGTACGCGATTCTCGGTGCACTACAACAACGACACGAAGAAATTTGTCACACACGTCTGTTTCCCAGCTTTTCCGATTTACTGGAACTCTCGCTAGCCCTTCGTGAATTGGTCGACAACAAGAATGAATTGGACGCCAAGTTTCCACGCAAATTGAAAGACGTGGACTGGGACAACAAGGAACTCATTTTCGAACTTAGTACCAATGACACTCCGGACATAGAGCGAATGTTTGAGCTTGCAGCATGGGCTTTGCCATATGTGCACGGAGCCATGGAAGAAGCTAAAACACTGTATGACTTTGTCGATGAGAATCTTGATGTAGAGGGCGTAGGTATCATGCCGATGTATACTTCTGAAGGGTATTTCTTCGTTCCGGAACACAGAGCTCACATTCTTCACATTCTACGCTACGAACTGTCCATGCTGCATGGTAATGGGCAACATTTTCAAGCGATGAAGACACGAGAGCTGCACGCGATGCTCGAATCGACGACCCGAGTTGACCCTCAGAATGTAAAACTGAGTTTACTCAGCGAGCACAAGGAACTTCCAAATCCGGCCACCTTTGTCATTGAAACCGAACTTGATTTTCCTTACATCGAAACAATGCTGCCGGTTGCGAAGCGTAAATTGCTCAACCAGCTTATGTCGTAGTACAAGACCACACTCTCGAGTGTCGCATTGCCGGGATCCGGTACGCTCGTACATTGAAAAAAGCAAAAGAACGATTGTCCGTCACGATGGGCGATCGTTTTATTTTTTTGCGTGGAAGATCACTATTGCTCAGCTTGGTGCGTCTTGTCCATACACACGTATTTGCACCCATGCTGTCTGTCTTTGCGCTCTGCGGTTCTACTCGTTTGGATTCTTCCAATATGCACTTGCTTCGAAGCATTCAGCGCAGCTGGGCAGACGCAGCCAGAGTTGAGATCTTTGAGGATTTGTTGTTGATCCCACCGTTTCAGCCTGAAGATGGGCTTCCTACGCCAAGTCCGGTGGCAACGCTTCGTGAAGCATTTCGTCGGGCTGACATAGCGCTGTTCTGTACACCTGAGTACGCAGGCGGAGTGCCCGGCATCCTGAAAAATGCTCTCGATTGGTGTGTGGGTAGCGGAGAGTTGTATGCAAAAAAATGTGCCGTCATTACAGCATCATCTCGAGGAGAAGATGCACATCATTCCCTTATGATAACACTGCGGATGATGGGTGTCGATCTAAGCGATGAGCGAAGGCTTTTGATATCCGGAATTCGTGCGAAACTCGACAGCGCCGGACGAGTGGTGGACACTGAAACGCAAAGACGTCTCGACGCCATTCGCGAAGCATGTATAAGGACCTTCGTTGACTAAAGCGTAAACACTCGCAGCGGACGAAACCATCATGATGGTGATCGGCTGCGCTTACTCTGCTTTACAGTGAGCGCAGTTCGCACTTTCGTCGTGGAGAAGCTCCTTAGCAAGCAGGTCAAAGCAGATGCGTAGTCACACTCTGCCGGGACTCGGTTGGCTGATCTATGGGCAGTCCGTTCAGCACCGATATAAGGTTGAGCGCTGTGTCTCAATTCTCCGAGATTGGACAGAATAATTTTGTTGGCGGCACCTTCGGTAACATTTGTTCCTTGGTGCACGACCGGGTTCATCTAACTTGCACGAGAAGAAACAACAACGGAGCGGTCAGCGAAGCTGACCGTATAAAAAATGAATAGAAAGCAGATCCAGCAGTTTGTTTTACGTCATCGCACTGTCTGGCTTGGTATCGCATTCGGTGCAGTTGTAGGTTATGTATGGTATGATCAGGTTGGTTGTGCCAACGGGTCTTGCTTGATTTCTTCAAGTCCATTACGATCCATTGCCTATTTCTCATTTGTTGGGGCACTCTTCGCGCAGTCCTTCGTGAAAAAGAACGTCGAGCCCGAGAACGTACGAATTGAGGAGACGCAGCAGTGAGCATTGTAAAGGAAGCTTTGGAACGCGTTCAAATGCCATGGACCTTTCAGCGTGCTCTTTATGTACTGATAGGCGGATGGCTCGTGTTGCAATCAATGGCAGAAGGCCAGTGGACATGGACTGCGTTCGGACTGTACTTTAGTTCGATGGGACTTTTCTCGTTTGGTTGCGCGGCCGGCTGCGGTGTACATCTCTCTACAGATGCTATGCAACGGACTACTGCCGGTGAGACGCAGAACGCTGAGTTTGAAGTTGTCGAGACACGGCCATCGCACAAAGCCGTAGCATAGCGAAGAAGTAGCAAATATCACCACATAGGATAGAGAATACAATGGAAACGACGGAAAAGAAGAAGAGCTTGGCGGACTATTTACAATCTGAGACGCCCACTTTAGTAGACTTCAGTGCTGAATGGTGTGGTCCGTGCAAAGTCATGAAACCTATCTTGCAGGACCTGAAAAACTCAGTTGGCACGAAAGCCGTGATACTGCAGATCGATGTCGACCGCAATCCTGAGTTAGCCGCTCAATACCGGATCCAAGCTGTGCCAACACTCATGGTTTTTAAAAATGGCGAGGTGCAGTGGCGCAAGTCGGGCGTTGTACAGGCATCAGCACTTGAATCCATTCTCGAACAACATTATACAAGCCTATGAAATTTGTCAGTTTTATTGTAGCGGCATTCAGCCTAGTGGTCGTGAGCTGCGGAAACGGCTCCGGAACTGCCGGCAGTGTGTTGAGTGCTAAAGAGTTTGAACAGAAGATGAGAGAGCTACCGAACGCGGTAATTCTTGATGTACGGACGCCGGGAGAATTCAATGGCGGGCATTTGGAGCGAGCGGTGAATGTCGATTGGAACAGCTCGTCTTTTGACCAAAATACTGCAAGGTTCGATAAGTCTGCGCCGGTCATGGTGTACTGTCTAAGTGGTGCTCGTAGTGCATCTGCCGCGCGTCATATGCGACAAATTGGTTTTAAAAATGTCTTGGAAATGGATGGCGGAGTCATGAAATGGCGTGCTGCCAGCCTACCTCTCACCACAGCTAGTGTTGCGAAGAAAACAGGAATGACGGGAGCGCAATTCCGGCAAGTGGTTCAAGGAGATGGGCAGCACATCGTGCTTGTGGATTTTTATGCAGATTGGTGCGCACCGTGCAAAAAGATGAAGCCATACTTAGATGAGATCTCAAAGGACATGGCAGCATCGGTCAAAGTTGTACGCATTAATGCCGACGAAAACATGGATCTATGCAAAGAGCTTAAAGTTGACGCTTTGCCCGTTCTAAGTGTCTATAAAAATGGGACGCTTAGTTGGAGCAATGTGGGCTTTGTAGAAAAAGCCGAAGTGCTGAAGCATCTGAAGTAAAGACAATTGTAGGCACGTTGGTTTCCACGTTTTAAGCAGACAGCAAGCAGCCGGAATCTGTCCGCAAGCACTATTCTAAAGCCTGGTCGGTTTAACAGCCGGTCAGGCTATGTATTTTTTCGACCCTGTCGCTGTGACGTCCGCCTTCGAAGTCCGAACGCAGAAACTGATCAACGATACTCTTTGCCAAGTCCAAGCTCACCAACCTCTCACCCACGCATACGATGTTAGCATCGTTGTGAGCGCGCGCCAAGTGTGCCATCTCAACGCTCAGGCAGTTCGCTGCGCGAACGCCGTTGACCTTGTTGGCTGTAATGCTCACACCAATTCCGGATCCGCAAATCAGTACGCCGTACTGCACTTCGTGCTGCGCAACCATCGTTGCAACCTTAAATGCGTAATCGGGATAGTCGGCTCGCTCTGCACTGAAGGTACCGCAATCGTGAACTTCATGACCTGCAACTTGTAAAAATGCCCGAAGGGCTTCCTTATAGTGAAATCCGGCGTGGTCTGAACCGATGGAGATTTTCATAATAGCTTTGAATTCATTGGAATGGTCGGTGACGTAGTTGTGTGTCGTGGTTATGAGCCTTGATTTAACGCCTATGTCGTTTGAGTTATTCTCGAAGAACGTTCGTACTCGCACTTTCGAAATGACTAGTCGCGAGCCAGCTTAGCATCGAACGAGTACATTCCGCCCCCTGCGATAAAGAATACCAGACTGCTAACGAGATACCATAAGGCCAGCTCTTTTTTAGACCATGGATCGTAGAGGTGAGTACCGAAAACAGCTACGCACATCGTAATCACCACAAACACAGAGGCGATGCGCGTGAACAAGCCCAGAATGAGCAGTGCGCCACCTCCGAACTCCGCTGCGATAGCTGCCCAGGCAAAGACGGGATGCAATCCAAGCGTGGTTGTTACATGCTGAAAAAAGTCTGCTTGGTTAACAAACAACTTCAGTCCTCCGTGGTACATCAGCAAGGCTCCGCACCAGACCCTGAGGAGTGCCAACGCCATATGGGTATTGCCGATTTTAACAATGTTATGAAAGAAACTCATGGCAGTATGGTGAATCGTTTGCTTTGAAGAAGGCTCATGCTGCAGCCACGTCGCGAGCAGACTTAATATCTACTTGAACCAAATTCTGAGCGCGGAAAATTGAACGAGCACATTCGACGACATCATCGGTTGTGATGGTGTTATAGCGTTGCATCAGGGTGTTGATTCGTTCTGCATCATTCCAAAACAAAAGCTGTTGTGCAACCACATCGGCTACACCGCCGCTGCTTTGTAGTTCGTATGCGAGACCCGTTTGAAGCTTGTTGCGGGCCTTCGTTAGCTCCTCACTCTGTACTCCGTCGCGACAAATACTGTCGATCTGCTTCAAGAACTCTTCTCGCATGATCTCCGTTGTGAATTCTTCAGATCCGGCAAAAGCATAGAGTGTCAACAACGAGCTGTACTCTCGCTTGTCGGCAAAACATCCAACATCGGAGGCAATCTGTTTGTCATGGATCATCGCTCGGTAGAGGCGAGATGATTGTCCATGACTCAAAATGCTACTCAACATGTCGGCAGCCAAGGTTCTGTCGTCCAGAAAACCGTCGAAGTGATAGGAGAGAAAGAGCGCATCAAATGGAACGTCCTGCGTGTCACTCACATGAGCGCGACGACGTTGAGAAGTTTTGAAGGCATTCCGGTGCGCAGCGTGACTGCCTCCCGGTATGTCGGCAAAGTACTCTTCGGCCAAGGTCTTGGCAGACTCGACAGTGATATCGCCACTGAGTACCAATACGGCATTTTGAGGACGGTAAAAACGTTCATACCATGCCGAAGCATCTGCATAGCTGGTCTTGCGAACATGCTCGTGCGAACCGATGACTTCCCAATGATACATGCAGTCCTCATCGAAACCGGCGTGTGCCTGAAGCTCCCTCCAGTTTCCATAGGGCTGATTCTTGACAACTTGAAGGATCTCTTCGCTGACGACATTGATCTGCGTATCGAGCGCGCTTTGCGGAATGACAAAACTTCTCATACGCTGAGATTCTAACCACATACCAATGGCTGCCTGATTAGAAGGGAGAGACACGTGGTACAGTGTATAATCATAGTTCGTGTATGCGTTGCTCTCGCCACCTGACTGAGTGACATACATGTCGAATTTTGTCCCGTCATCACTGCGAATATTATCGAACATTAAGTGCTCGAACAAGTGAGCAAGACCCGTGTGCGTGGGTGACTCGTCTTTGGAGCCGACTTTATAGGCAACGGTGACATTGAGAACAGGGGCCTTGTGGTTCGGACAGATCACGACGCGAAGTCCGTTTTCAAGGATATGTGTATGAACAGCAATCATGATAGCTAGAATGCAAAAGTCAAACCCAGGCGAAGGGCATCGCTCATCAGCGGTTCCGCTCCTCCGAAAGGAAAGTGTTGAGATGAACGACGGAGTTCGTAGAATCCGTAAGATACAGCGCTGCGTAACACCAAAGCAGCTAAAGGAACAGACACTGGAGATTTTGCTTCAATTCTCTTGATGAGAGTAGAGCTTAAGGCAAGCTGACATAAACCTTCCAACGTCAGACTTCCAAGCCAGTTTGAAAACGAAAAACCTTGGAAAATCATGTTTCGTTCATAGCATAGCTGCACTCCTATCGTCGAACTCAATCCATAGTGGATGCTAAAACCGCTGTGCGTAGCGAAGCCTCCTTTGAGCTCCTGTACAATCTGGCGGTCGTTTTTGTCGGCGGCTATCGTTCCGCTCTGTGCCACTTCAGTATGTAAACTTTGCCAACACAGTCCACCACTATGAATAAAAGCCCAGTCAGGCCGGGTGCTGTCTCGCATGTACGCATAACCCGAGCCCAAACTGAAGCCACCTCGCCAAGCACTTGCACGATGTAGGCTCGAGTTGAGACCAGATACGATGTCCGAACGTGCCATCTGCACATACAAGTCGTCACAATCCGCCTTTGCAACCGATGGTGTGCGTTTGAGCGCAGTCGTGCTGAGTCCACCAAGTCGAAACTCAAGCTCATCGAGCGACTGGAAAGGTATCCACACATCGGGTACTTGCAGTGTTGCCTTGCCATAACTCAGGCTAAATGACCCGGGCTCAAAGTTGAATGCTGCGCCCAAACTAACGCTGACACCACCTCTGCCTACGCGAACACCGGAGCCTGAGGCTGTGCTGTCTACAGCTGTGCTGTCAGTATTTGGAGTCGCCGCAGTACTTGCCTTTTTGTAGGGACGCGCAGCGGGCCGTGGCGGCTGTTTCATACGCGTACCCGGAGTTGTGCTTGTATCACTCTCGCTCGAGCGCGCACACAAGGATGCAGCGCCGAAGGCGATGCAGTACAAAAAACAACGCAAGCGAGACGCCAATTGGATCATTGTGCAGTGTAGACAAACTCGGTGCTCACAGACCTATCGCATGTACGACCCGTTAGTTATAGAGAGCCGAAGTGACAGCGTAGCAAATTACGACAGAGTTGAACTCTGAAGTGACCGGCGATACATGATGCCGGCTGGTCAAAAGAGCCTGCCTAGCTGTCATTTCTCTTTTCGATCTCAAAGGCTCGTAACAACGGGGCCACTCTTGAGGTGATGGCGACTACAACCAGAGTCATGCTGCCGCCAAAGATAATCGAGGGGATGAGTCCCAAAAGCTTAGCTGCCACGCCACTCTCAAACGATCCTATTTCATTACTCGATCCGATGAAGATACCATTAACAGAACTCACGCGACCTCGCATGTCATCCGGAGTCATTAACTGTGCTATGGACCCTCTGATCACCATGCTCACATTGTCGAAAGCGCCACTTAAAACCAAGAAGAGGTAGGACAACCAGAAGACCTGAGAGCAGGCAAAGCAAATCATGCAAACGCCGTAGCCGGCGACACACCAGAGTAATTTTCGTCCGGTATTGCGGTGAGGCGGATGGAATGCCACAACAAATCCCATGAGAATCGAGCCAACAGCGGTGGCTGAGCGTAAGAGACCCAATCCCTCCGGACCGGTATGCAAAACGTCTTTTGCAATTGCCGGAAGCATGGCCATAGCTCCACCGAAAAGCACCGCAAACATGTCGAGGGTCATGGCCCCGACCAATACCTGGTTTGCAAAGACGAATCGCAATCCTGCCGTGAGTTTCTCCTTGAGGTTTTCACCGCTTTGGCTCTGCGGAGGTAAGGGTTTGCTGGGTACCGTGCTGATGACTAAAAATGCTGTCACAACCAGAACTGCGACAACAGCGTATGCCGCCTCCACTCCAATGAATCCGTAGATCAAACCACCGATAGCCGGACCCAGAATTGCACCCGCGTTGAAATTGTTTGCGTTCCATGTTGCCGCGTTTGCATACAATTCTCGCGGAACCCACTGAGCCCAGAACGCATTCATGGTTGGTGCCATGAACGCTCGCGCTACACCAACCACTGCGGCAACCATGTAAAAAGGTGCCACACCATAGTGCTGTAAAACCGCTGTCGGTTGCATGCCATAGAGGTATAACACGATAGACGCGAAAAGCAAAATGAGAACCGAGTACTGCCACACACGCTTGCGATTGTAGTGGTCGGCCACATAGCCGCTGAACAGGGAAAGGGAGACGTAGGGAAGAGCTTCAGCCAGTCCACTATAACCCAACTTCAATGGGTCGTGTGTGATGGCATAGACCTGCCAACCAATCGCAACGTATTGAATTTGAATAGCTAAGGTTATGCAAAGTCTGGTAAGCAGGATTCTACGAAACTGCGGGATGCGTAACGCACCGTAAGCATCTGATGAAAGCGACATGAAGTGGGGTTGTTTTGGCCGTTTGCAAACTTACACAATGCCTCCTCAATGACCCCAGGCTTCGGCTCGGGTAGATGTGATTCTCATTGTGTTGTAGTTCTGGGGCAAACGGCATCCCTTAAGACCCCCTCCGTGCAAGCTGAGCCTGCATGGTGCAGCATCCTCTGAGGAGAAGATGTAAGTGCTTGATACTGAGAGGAACTTATGCGGGATGCGGAAAGGCGGCAAGCCAAATCACGATAACCAGCGGCGACTCCTTGCCTTTTTTTTCTTGAGCAAAAGCAAGCAAGAACTGAAATCGAGCTCATCAGATTCTTCCTTCCTGGACAACCACCATGGAAGACCTTGCTGTTTTGCATGGAGTCACACGTGAAGCGGGGAGGGGGGGCGCGACTCAGAGATTGTTTAAGCGTTTAGCTAAGTCTTTGAATATTAAGATGGCTACATAGAGCTTTCCACTGATAACACGGACCTCGAGTTTGCATACGAATGCGGTCCAAGAGTGCTGCGCGTGTACTTCTTAGGAGGACCTTGGACGAGTGGTATCCCAATTTTGTAGTGGTGCTGCAACAGCCCGGATGGAGAGTTTTGGCTGACTCAAAGTGTGGTAGTCAGGCAGAGATACAACGAGGCGGGTGAGCTGCTATAGACGCAGTTTCGTGGGACAAAAAAAAGAGCGCACTCGGGAGGAGTGCGCTCGTACGATGGATTCTATGTCGCTCTTCCCAAGAAGATCTTCGTCACGTCGTGGACCAGCGGCGACAAACCGGTTGCCATGGAATGAGCAACATTGACTCTGTGTTATGCCTCTTTGCCGTGACAGTGTTTGTACTTTTTGCCACTTCCGCAGGGGCACATATCGTTACGTCCGATTTTCGGTTCATCGCGATACGCAGTTTGAACGGTGGATCGAGGACGTCGCGCTTCTTCGCGTTGTTGACCGTCACTTCCACCGCTATTACCACCGATATATCCCTCAGCATCTGAGGGGTGGGAGTACGAGGTTGCCGCATCGGCCATTGAACTGGCGATGGGAATACCGTGCTCGTCCGTTTGTTGACGCTGCGAGCGACGGACCGAGCTCCGAGGAGTCGGGGTTGGTGTGCGATTTTCAACAACAGGGAAGTACTTGAATGCCATACTGACAGCTTCCTTCGAGATTTCGAGGATCAGCTCTTGGAAGATGTTAAAGGCTTCTGACTTGTACTCGAGCAACGGATCTTTTTGACCATAGGCACGCAGGTGAATACCCTCTTTCAGCTCATCCATGACCCTGAGGTGTTCGCGCCATTTATCGTCGATAGACTGCAGAATGGCATAGCGTTCCAATTGAGCCATGAACTCCGAACCCAGACTTTGTTCCTTGCGATTGTAATAATCTTCTGCTGCATCGACAGCTGCTTGAATTGCAAGGTCGGGAGTTGCGCTTTTCAGTTCATCGTCGCTGAGGCTGATCTCGCTTAGCACGTTGGTGCGCACACTGTTCCGGAACTGATTCATGTCGTCATCTGCCTTCGCCTGTTCATACCAGGCTTCAATCAGATCTCGCACATAGTTAAAGATCTCGGACTTCATTCGTTCGCCGCGCAAAGCGTGGCGACGACGATCATAAACAACTTCGCGCTGTTGGTTCATGACGTTGTCATAGTCCAACAAACGCTTACGAATACCAAAGTTGTTCTCTTCAACTTTCTTTTGAGCGCGTTCGACGGACTTGGTGACCATTCCCGCTTGAATCGGTTCACCTTCTTCCATTTTTACCTTAAAGGTCTGCATGAAGGAGGTAATGCGCTCTCCGCCGAAGAGTCGCATCAAATCATCCTCCAACGAAATGAAGAACTGCGAAGAACCGGGATCGCCCTGACGTCCGGCACGGCCTCGAAGCTGGCGGTCGATACGACGTGCTTCGTGACGCTCCGTACCAATAATGCATAAACCGCCGTTCTCCTTGACAACGGTATCGAGCTTGATATCCGTTCCGCGACCGGCCATATTGGTGGCGATGGTGACAGCAGCTTTTTTACCGGCTTCGGTGACGATTTCGGCTTCGCGCGCGTGGTGCTTCGCATTCAGAACGTTGTGAGGCACGTTGGCGCGACGGAGCATCTTTGACAGGATTTCGGAAACGTCGACACTTGCAGTACCCACGAGGACAGCGCGTCCGCCTTGGAGTTGACGTTGAATCTCCTCCACAACAGCGTTGTACTTTTCACGCTTTGTGCGATAGATCAAGTCGTCCAGATCCTTGCGGATAATCGTGGCATTTGTCGGAATAACCACAACATCGAGTTTGTAGATCTGATAGAATTCGCCGGCTTCAGTCTCAGCCGTACCGGTCATACCCGAAAGTTTGCGGTAGAGACGGAAGTAGTTCTGGAGGGTAACGGTTGCATAGGTCTGCGTATCGCGTTCAACTTCCACACCTTCTTTTGCTTCGATAGCTTGGTGCAAACCATCTGAGTAGCGACGTCCTTCCAAGATGCGACCGGTGAACTCATCAACAATCTTCACCTTGTTGTCTTGTACCACGTACTCATCGTCGATTTCATAGAGTGAGTATGCGCGCAACAACTGAGTAACGATGTGAATGCGATCACTGCGATCGCTGTACATCATCATCGCCCGGTCTTTACGCTGCTGTTTCTCTTCGGCACTAATGCCGAGATCACCTTCAATAGCGCTCATTTCCGACGTGATATCAGGAATGAGGAACATGTTTGGATCTTCGTTGGCACTGGCTAGGAGCTCGCGACCTTTGTCGTGAATGTCGATAGTGTGATTCTTCTCGTCGATGGTGTAGTACATCTCATCATCGATTTCGTGCATGCGTGCGCTCTGATCTTTCATGTACTCCAACTCTGTGTCGCGCATGAGTCTCATGGCATCAGGTTCTTGGAGCATTTTCAGCAAGCGCTTGTGTTTGGGGAACGCACGATAGGAGCGGAGCAAGGCAATGCCGGCTTTCTCGCGCGACTCCTTAGAACTATTCTTGAGCAGCATATCGGCTTCACCTACAATGCTGTTCACGAGTTTGTGTTGGGCATCAACCAAGCGACGAACCCGAGGGTTCATCTCGACGAATTTTGCATCGGAGGAGTGTCCTACCGGTCCGGAAATGATCAAAGGCGTACGCGCTTCGTCAATAAGGACAGAGTCCACTTCGTCGACGATAGCAAAGTAGTGCGGACGCTGTACCATGTCTTGGGCGTCGCTTACCATGTTATCACGCAAGTAGTCGAATCCAAACTCATTGTTGGTTCCGTACGTGATATCAGAGTTGTATTGTTCAACGCGCTCCTGCGGGTCCATGTTCGCTTGGATACATCCAATGCTGACTCCAAGGAAATCGAAGACCGGCTTCATCCATTCGGAGTCGCGACGTGCCAGGTAGTCATTGACCGTAACAAGGTGAACGCCGTAGCCGGAGAGGGCATTTAAGTACATCGGCGACACCGCCACGAGGGTTTTACCCTCACCTGTCGCCATTTCAGCGATTTTTCCTGAGTGGATCACGATACCGCCCATGAGCTGAACGTCATAGGGAATCATGGCCCAGGTCTGCAAATGACCGTTGACGTAGTAGGTATGTTGGCGCTCCGTGAGACGTCTGCACACTTCTTTTACGAGTGCGAAGGCTTCCGGCAAGATTTCATTGAGAATGCCGGCTACTTCCGCGTGCTCGGCTTTCTCGCTTTGCTCCAGCAAGGAGTAGATTTCAAGTCGAGCATCATGTTCGAGATCTGCCGACAGCAGCTTCTCGTGTAGTTCGGCGCGATCGCTTTGATACTCACGCTTTGCTTCAGCGATGCGTGCGCGAAGCTGAGTGCTCTTTTCGCGCAGTACGTCGTCGCCAAAGCTCTCGAGGCTGCTATAAATCTCGTTGATTTGCTCAACTTGGGGCATCATCGCGCTAACATCGCGATCGTGCTTTGTCCCAAATATTTTTTTCAAAACTCCAAACATGGACGTGGCGAGTAAGGTCAATAAACACTGAGGGAGGCTGACGGATCAGTTGGGATCCTATTTGCTCCGAACACAAGCAGGCAAGATAGCCTAAAGGGGGGTGATAGCCAACGTAGGACGCTGCTTTCGTCGAATATTTCAAGAAAATGAGGCTTTTATCCTGAGCGCAGAGCGACGGTTTTAGTCGCGTTCCGCATCAAAAAAGACCAGTGCGGCACCCTCATGAACACGCATGTGCACATGTTCCGCTGTAGCTCGGTTTCGTGCTCCTTCGCGAACGCCCATTTCGAGTACTTCGTCTTTGAGCTCCCATTGCAGTCCTCGAGTGCTCATGCGAGCCATCGGCTGCGGTATGATCGAGATAAGTTCATCCGGCCGTGTATGCAGTTCAAACACGTCGAGCACGGGCACGGCTAAACGTCCACGGTCATAGACCGTCAACTTGTGAGTCCACGCATAGCGCATCAGAACGCTCCAGTTATTCAGTGTGTGTTCTAGCTCACCCCCGTGCATGCCTACAACCAAGAGTGAAAGCAGATGGCGCTCATGTGCATACACCAGAATCTTTTCGAAGTCGTTGGAGTCCTGGTCCGGAATCCACACAAACTCAGAATCCGCGAACTCATTCTTATGTTCCCGCAGAGCAAATGAGTCCATGTCGCCCACGATTACCTGTGGTTGCACACCCAGCTCATGTAGTTGCCAGGCGGCTCCGTCGGCGGCGATAATGAGATGGCTGTGTGCGCTAAAAAAGTCCCGATCAGGGATCTCTCCATTCAAACAAACAAGAGCGTCATACTGCATTGGTGCATCGTCGAGTGATGGTCTTTACTATGCGAGCTGCTTCGCAGCCCGCTGTGTGTCCCTAAACTGCGCCTGTGGTCAGCGCTGTGCGTACCTACTTTTGCACGTGCAAAAATACACTGCGCTGATGGGTCTGTGCTGCCCGGGCAGACATCGAGGAGCACTTGCTGTTGCAGAAGAGCTCTGTGTGTACGATGTTTGTTCCAATTCCGCGGAAGCAGGTGCCCTCTTACTACCCTAGGGCAATGTCAATCGGATCCGCCGACCAGGTCTCAACTATCGACACTTGCCGAATCTTCGTGCTCCTTTGAACGGCTGAGGAGCTTATGCTTGAGATTGCGTGATAGCTCGACGTAGTGAACAGAACACCGGGGAGCATGAGAACTTAATATCCGGAGCTTGCAGATGCCTGAACATTCAACCTACCATTTTAATACGGCTGTGTTATCGCAAGCGGTTGTTGAACGACTGCAACAACATTACCCTGCACTGCGCGTTGTGTCGAGTTCTAGCCGAGAATTTGTATGTGATTGTAATGAATTGTCGGCTGGAGATCGTGAAGCCTTGGATCTCGATCTTCGCTTTTTTGATTCAACGCCATACATCGCACTTGAAAATCTCTGTTCGTCACTGCAGAGATATCAGGCCTACAATGCGTCACAGAATGAGTTGCTCAGCTATGCCAATAAGTTGTTGGAGTTGGACTCAAAGGCCGGGGCCGGACTCTTCATGTACGGTTCTGCCGGGATTGGAAAGACACACATGGCTGTGTCTTTGGCAAAGCAATTTTTGCAGCGTGGATATCAGCCAAATTTTCAGTCGGCGGAACGCTACTCCTTTTCAACGAAGCTGGCCTTTGGTGATGAACAAGTATGGATTATCGATGATTTGAACAGCGGCTACGGTGTAGCGTCTCGTCTGTTTCGGGAGGTGGTAATCAATGTCCATGAACGTGGAGGCCGACTCTTTATCACGAGTAACAAATCCTATGATGACCTCATACGTGAACTCTTTGTGGGTGAGGGGCCCGCACAGCGTGCTCGCTATGAAGATCGTACAAAAGGCATGATGAAGATTGTTCACGTCGATGGGGACTCTCAGCGACAGGCTACAGCATGGTATACATAAACGTCATTCGCTTCGATGGATCGTCGCTCAGCTGTAGTCCGGTCTTTATTTCGAGCGTTTTCTGAATCCAACCGCCGTGCACGCCAGTGCATGATAAAGAAAATCGGCACAGATACGAAGGTGGTGCCATAGATCAAAGCGACCCTTGTGGGATTCTCCTGCCGGACAAAGACTCTGTGTAGACATAAAGCTGGTGAAGTTCAGATGCTTGGGTAGATCCTTAGAAACGGAACATTTCACTGCGATTGGCATTGTCCGACAGCCACCACTCGCGACTGTCAGACAACGAAGCGCCAATTGTGAACACAGACAATGGTACCAACATCAGTCCCTGTTCTCGTGAAATATTTTGCTCAGTAGCCGTTCTCAATCGTCGATTCCTTTAAGAACAATGCGTTCTCGATTCGCATCGACATCTTTCGCGCCCTACTGTGCTCTAAGCAATAGCCAAAATCGCTGTCTGAATGTGATTAATCAAATCAATAGTATTTATCTTCGTATAGATTTTATCTATAATGATGGTTGATGAGCTCAACCCAGGAGGGTATGTCATGAAGTTGCAGCAATTCGAGTATGTTATTGCGGTCGATACCTATCGTCACTTTGCCACTGCGGCTGAGAAGAGCTTTGTAACGCAGCCGACCCTAAGTATGATGATTCAAAAGTTGGAGGATGAGTTAGATCTTCAAATTTTTGATCGATCACGTCATCCGGTGGTTCCCACGGCGGCGGGAGAAGCGGTAATTGCGCAGGCGCGCGTGATTTCGCGAGAGGTGCGTCGTCTAAAGGAGATTGTCAACGAAATGCGTGGCGAGCTGAGCGGAGAGTTGAGCCTGGGTGTAATCCCCACGGTCGCACCGTATTTACTGCCGCTTTTCTTGAAAGACTTCTTGCGCTCGCACCCGAATCTGAAACTGAAGATTATAGAGTTGACGACGGCGCAGATCCTCGAGCGATTGAAACGACATCAAATCGATGCAGGGATTCTGGCTACTCCTTTGAACGACGAGTCGATACGTGAGATTCCCTTGTACTACGAGCAGTTCGTGGTTTACGCGTCGTCGGACGAAGCTCTGCTCAAGAAGAAGCAACTCATTCCTTCGGACATCGATGTGCGTCATGTGTGGTTGTTGGAAGAGGGACACTGTCTACGCTCACAAGTGTTAAACCTGTGCGAAGTGCATTCTCAGCCTTTGGATCTGGATAACTTGGAGTATGAAGCCGGCAGCATTGAGACCCTTAAGAAAATGGTTGAGCTGCACCATGGCATGGCCGTTTTGCCGGAGTTGGCAATACAAGACCTCTCGAAAGCCAAACAGCGAAATGTTCGATCGTTCAAAGCTCCGGTTCCTTCGCGTGAGATAAGCATAATCACCTACCAACACTTTGTGAAACAGCACATCGTTGAGGCCCTGCGAGAAGCGATTATGGCGACCATACCCAAGGAGATGTGCGACCAAAAACGAAAGAGCATTGTGGATATTGAACCCTAAAAGGAAACAAGCGGACGGCGCAGCCGGCCGCATAACAAGGAGGAGTCTTGTACGATGTTTGAGGGTGTAGCTGCATCATCACCAAGCTCTGAGAAGACACCTGAAAACAATAAAAAAGCCCTTGTTTACGAAAAACAAGGGCTTTTGTCTGCGGAGAGGGCGGGATTCGAACCCGCGGTAGCGTTATAAACACTACGACGGTTTAGCAAACCGTTGACTTCAGCCACTCATCCACCTCTCCGAATGCGCTGAAATAAGAGCTGCGAAAATACATGAAATACTCGGGCTGACGAAAGGATTTTTCAGATCGGCGTTCAGGAAATTTTTACGCGGGGGTCAAGCCAAGCGTAGACCAAATCGCTTAAGAAATTCACCAGAACGAAAATGACAGCTGAAAAAAGTACGGCACCTTGTATCATGGGGTAGTCTAGTTTGTCGACCGCGTCGAGAGAGACTTTACCCAAACCGGGCCAGTTGAACATGTACTCAATGAAGTACGCCCCTGCGAGGAGTCCGGCGAACCAGCTGCCCACCGTAGTCACTACCGGATTAAGGGCATTCCGTAGTGTGTGTTTGATGATAACGGTTCGCTCACTCAGACCCTTTGCCTTAGCTGTACGCACAAAATCTTGTCCCATCACATCGAGCATGCTCGATCGTGTCACGCGAGCGATGATTGCAAGAGGTCGAATTCCAAGAGTTATTGCGGGCAGCGTGAGATACACCGAAAAGCCCGGTGCATAGCCTGATATAGGGAACCAATCGAGCCATACTCCGAAGACCATCATAAAGAGTGCTGCCATCACGATGGATGGGAGGGAGATGCCAAACTGCGCAATTCCCATGATAATGCTATCGAGCCAGGAGTTGTTGTTTAGTGCGGACAAGGTTCCAAGTACTATTCCAAGGAATGTAGAGAGCAGCATCGACACTCCGGCTAACATTGCTGTTGCTGCCATGCGCTCGACGATTACACTTAGGACGGGTCTGTTTGAGGAGATAGAGCGACCCAAATCGCCCTGAACCAGACGTTGCATATAGAGGCCATACTGCACGTAGAGCGGTTTGTTGAAGCCGAACTGTTCACGCAAAGCCTGGCGTGTTTTTTCATCTGCACGTTGACCGAGCATGACTCGTGCAGGGTCTCCGTCGATACTACGCACCAAGAAAAAAGACACAGTCACCACACCCAAGAGTGTCAAAATCGTGTTGATCAGCTTGCGGAGGATAAATGCTATCATGATGAGTCGAAGTGATAGAGTGTGCTTCCAATTTACTGCGAAATACAAGCTTTACAAGCGTAAAAACCATCGCGAGTCAGGGCGCTGCCTGCATCACCGAGCATTGTTTTCATGCTTTGGTTGACAGATAAGCGCTCGAATCTGTCCAAAAAACCTATCGTTCAACAAATTGGCAAGAAGATTGTGAAGTACGCTATGCGCATGCCATATGGACGCAAGACGTACGGACTCTCCGTGAGAATCTCGTTTGCTGCGCATCGTTCAAAGAATCTATCATCTCCATTATACAAGGATGTACAATGCTATTCACTGAAGCGGGAATCGGAGGAGCGTTGCTTCGTTCAAAGCCATTAACTGCTATGGCTTTCGTTTTTATGTTAGGACTCAGTGCCTGTACATATACACCGGTCGACCCCATAGTTCCGGTGCGTGCGACCTTCGATACGAATATCAAAGCAAATCAGGTGAACTTCAGCGTGAGTACCGAAAGCTCCGAACTCATCGTGATGCAACGTCGCAATCGTCAACTCTTGGCGAGCGTTCACGTGCATAAGGACACTACATCAGCCGACTCCGCCGTTCGCAACTATGTGCTGCGTGACTCAGCCGTGCTGTGGAGTATCGTGAGCGGCCCCGGAAGTATTACGCAGAGTGGTTTGTACAGTGCACCGCTGAGCATGGCCGGAACTTCCGCCGAGGTACTGGTGAGTGCTCGCGCATCTGTTGACCCCAAGAAGTATAGTCTCATTCGCATCATTGTCAGAAAGCCAAATTATCAACCTGTCGGAGCGTCTGACTATTGGGTGCGCGATGTGTATCCCATAGATAGTGTCTCCGGGCTGCGTGACGAAACGAAAGTGATGAGGGATTCAGTCTTTATTGCAGGGACGCAGTCCATAGATGGACGCCTTGCAACCAGGATTGTGCGTTATCGCAATGCGAAGCCCCACGACACCACGTATGTCATAAACGACAATAACACCGTGTACCACTATGTGGCATTGAACGACAAATTGAATATCACGGCTTTGCAATCGCAGTGGTTGAAAATCATTGATCCAAACATGAGCTCGTGGACTGCGTACGACACAAGTTTCGTAAATCAGACAACGACATTCAACGGACAAGCGGCAGTACTAAATGGATCGATTCGCATCGTGAACACCCTTGTTGATGCTGACAGTGTTCAACTCAACGGTCTTCGTTACGAAGTGCAGAAAGTGCAAAGTCTCAGCACGGTAGATCTCGTGATCGTAGTCAACTCTATTACTATTCCGATTCGCTACTCGCGTTCAACGACGCAGTGGTTAAGCGACAATGTGGGAGTTTTGCGTAGTGTTGAAGAGAACGTCCAAGCTTTTAATCAAAGCTGTAACTGCTGCATCAAAGTATCGGAAGAAAGCGTTCTTGCCGGCTCAAATCTGAGATAGTGGCATTGGGCGTACTGCACTCTCGCAGCTCTTCGCAGGTCAAATGTAGGTCTCTTGTTTGTGTACTTTCTGTAGAGAGTCTGATTTTCAGTTGACGTGCATCAATCGTGCATCAATCGTGCATCGAGCATGCATCTGACGTGAATCTGAATAGCATCCGTCCTGAAACGATCACTTATCATGTGCTAGGAAAACCATCAATGACCGCTTGTGAACCTAACGAGCGGTCATTTTTCTTTCTACCCACTTTGGCATCACTCGTAACTTGTACGCAAAAGCTGAGCATACTTTCTTCTATACCCGCTGCATAGAACATGATTGACCTTATTGGCTACACGGCCGCATTCTTTACCACCTTCGCCATGCTGCCACAGGCCTTGCACGTATTTCGTACCAATGAAGTGGCTCAACTCTCGCTTCGTACGTTTAGTATGGCGACCTTCGGCTCGCTGATCTGGATAGTGTATGGTAGCATAAAAGGCGATTATGTGATTATCTGGGCCAATGTTATAGGGTTTTGCCTTGTTGGGTATATATGCTTCAAGAAAGTTAGAGGCAGCTCTCGCGAGGAGCGATTCTGAGAAGGGGTAGACATGAGTAAGTGCCGTTCTAAGAATCTCGCCTAAGTGTCGAAACCTTGGTTTACCGAGCTTCAGCGTTTAGTTCTGCATGTTTGCTTGAAACTATGGATGCTATATCGGTTTATAGACAATGTTGAGCGAGTTGCGAGCCGATATACTGTCGAACCAAGAGGTGTTCACGGTCGCGTATTCGGTTTTAGGGCACAAGCCTGCAGCAGACCAGTAGTGGAAGTGTTAAGTCCAAGATTTTACAGGACTTTTACCACTCAGAAAAGTACTTGTGGATTGTAGCTGCAGAGCATAGTTTATGGTAGGCGAAATTCACCCAAACTACAGCGGGAGCATCCATGAAGTGGCTACTTTTTAGCCTGGCATTTTGTCTGCTACAGGTTGTTGGCACTGCCCAATCTTGGCAGAAGTGCACCTTGCCGGCCGGATTTAATCCTTCAGGATCTTCGTCCACGTATTTGGATGTTTTTTTCCTTCCTTCCAATCCACAGTATGGTTGGGTATGCGGATTCAACGGCTATGTTCTGCGAACGACGGATGGCGGCACATCGTGGCAGGGTACTATTGTGCCCTACAACGGACGTTCCGGCGGACACTTAGAAAGCGTCCAATTTGTCACGCCACAGATTGGCTACTGCTCCGGAACGTGTGGCATATTCAAGAGCACGGATGGAGGCGCCAACTGGGTAGATTTAACTTCTCATATCCCTTCGGGAAACAACTATTGGGGACTCTACTTTCTTAACGATCAGTGGGGAGTGTTGGTTGGTGGAGGCTGTAACACATCGCAGTACTTCTATTTAACCAGCGACGGTGGTGCAAGCTTTTCGGTTTTCAATCTGAACGTCGCCGTGTCGGGTATGACCGACTTAATCCTGTATCCGGATGGTAGTGGCGTTGCTGTAGGAAGCGGACATTTATACCAGACACTTGACAGTGGCCGTACGTGGGCTCCGTGGCAAACACCTTTTCCGAACATTTGGGACGAAGAGCTCACGATAAGCGGTAACTCCATTGTGGTATCGGTTGCCGGACAAGATTGTGCCGGCGGAGGAAGCACTGCAGGAGGGGCACGGTTTTCTACAGACCAGGGACAAAGCTGGACAAGCTTTGCAACCAATGCTGCATTCTACGGAGCTTTTCTTACCAACTCCACTACAGCATGGATATGCGGCAACAACCGCAACATGTGGCGTACAACGAACTCCGGACAAAACTGGGAACTCAAGAATTGCGGTGTTGACGGCGATCTTGACGACGTGTGGTTTATCAACGACACGACGGGATTTGTTGTCGGTAATGGCGTCTATCGCTATAGTCCCGCTGTGCGCAGCATCAGTAAAAATGTCATGGATTTTGGAAGCATGTGCTTTCCCGGCACCAAGTATGATACCTTGTGGGTTCGCAATCGCTCATTCAATGGTACATCGGCGACGTGGTCTATATCAGGTCTGGACTTTCAACATTACTCAGTATTACAGCCTCTCAGTACAAACTTTGGCATTAGTTCCTGCGATTCCACAATGATCGTTGTGCGCTTTCAGCCAAAATCTACAGGAGCGAAGAGTATCACGTTAAACGTAGGCTTTAGTGACGGCACTACCTTGTCGACGACCATTTTTGGATCGTCGGGAGGTAACAACACCAATCCAATCGATACCCTTGTCAGTATACCTGCGCTGCAGGTGGGAGTCCCAATACGCGTAAGTGTAGGCTTCTCGAATAACGGCTCGCAGACAGACCAGATTATCGCTGTCACCAAACTCAGTGGCACGGTGTTTAAACAAGAAGGCGCTGTACCCTACATCGTTCCACCGGGTGGTTCTTCGGTAGGTTTTACCGTCACGCTTGCCGATACCGGATGGCAAGTTGGACGATATCTCATGAGAGTGGGACCGTGTATCCATGATACCATCATCACGCTTAAAGCATACGGTATTTCACCGATTATCAACGTACCAGCCACCCGAATCTATACATCGCAGTGCTTGGGAGTTGTGTATGATACGATTCCTGTTGAGAATACCGGTAACAGCGATCTCATCGTGAACAATGCGTATATCGCCGTCGGTTCTTCTGAGTTTACAATTATGGGTTGGTTGAATGGTGAGACACTTCCGGTTACTATTCCCAAAGGACAACGCAAGTATATCGTGCTGCGTTTCCAACCGGCCGGAGGTGGTGTTAGCGCAGCGACGCTGCGATTTGCATCGAATGACGCAACGACCGCACGTGGTGTTAAAACACCGATTGACGTGCAATTGCAAGGAACTTCATCGGGAATTTCCAGCTCCATAAGTAAGACTACTGTGGACTTCGGGATAGTGTGTCCTGGACAAAGCGCAACTCAAACGGTTGTGCTTCGCAATACGGGCACAGCGGAGATCATCGTTGATCAGCTTAATCTTCAATCGAATTACTTTTTACTAAGCTGTTCAAAGACATTGGCTGCTCATCTTGCACCGGGAGATTCACTTGTATGGACAATTCAGTTTCCGAACTCGCCAATCGGCGTTTATCAGGACTCATTGATTCTGGTTTTTGATCCCTGCGGCGGTGCACGAGTTGGGATCCCCATTCGTGCGATTGTACAACAGACTTTGCTGCAGCCGGATCCAAGTCTCATCGATACGACACTGAAAACCGGTGTCGTGTTATCCAAGATGATTCGAATCACAAACATTGGTGGTACGGATGCGACAATAGACAACATCGTACTAAGTCCTTCGCGCTCAGAGTGGACTCTGCTGAATCTACCAAGTCTGCCTCTCAACATTAAAGCCGGAGCGTTTGTCGATATAGAGTTCCAAGCCGGTTCAAGTGCTGAGATAGATATGATTGGGACCCTTACGGTGACGACAAGTGTACTCTGCTCAACGGCGGTGAGCATTCCGATCCATGTTCGTGTTTCGCAATCACAAGTCAGTCTGTCGAAGAACAGTGTGCTGAGTCCGGCGCAACGGTGCACGCGTAATCCTATGACCGATGAGATTGTCATATCCAATGCCGGAGGTACTGCGGATACCTTGGTCCTGGCAGAGATACGTCCTGCGTCAGCCGCTTCCGTCTTCAGTCTGCTGCCCGTGCCTCAACTTCCTTTGCTTATTGAGAAAGACAAACCTCAATCCTTGAAACTCAATATTACTCAACAGACTCAGGGTGTTGACTCGGCAACGTTGGTTCTCCGTTTTGCTTCAGCCTTCTCGGCTTCTGAAGTATATGTGCCCTTGCGTGCCGAGAATAGTGCATCTGTTCTGAAGGTCGACACGACCATGCGAGATTTCGGAGTGTTGGAGCGTTGCGACCCCGTTGCTAAAGTGACACTGAGCGTAGACAATAGCGGACTCCTAGCCGACACATTGTCCGCGTCGTTTGTTCTTGCCGATCCATCACTCTCGGCTCTACCGACTCTAGTTGTTGCAGCTAATGCAACGTCCTCATTGACAGTTTCTTTGGACCCTTCAATACTGCCGGAACGCCTCGTCAACGACACGTTGGTTCTTCGATCACTGGTGTGTGGTGAAGTGTTTCGTATTCCACTTAGGGCACTTTTGCGTGATCCGCACTTGGACATAACTCCCTCTGTTCTGCACTACGGTTCAGTTTGGCGTGGCGACACTCAGGCCAAATTGGTTTCGATTGTCAACCGTAGTTCAGCCGCTCGCGTTCTGAAATCTATCCGAGTGGTCTCCTCAATGTACCAGACTTTGAGCGTAGGCGGACCTGTCCTACCATATACGCTAAATCCCGGAGATTCTTTGGCAATTCCCATCGAGTTGAAGGCCGATAGTACCGGACAGTGGAATTCCTCGATTGAGATCATCGATCACAGCTCTTGCTGGGATACAACGTCGGTAGACTGGGATGTTGTTGTTCCCAAAGAAGTCTATAGCGCTCAACTGTCTGTTCGGAGCGATGTTCTGGTTAAAGTCGGCGGAACTGCTGATCTGGCAGTTGTCTTAAGCACTTCGGATTCGTCACGCGACGCTCTCTTCAGAGCGCAACCAAGCTCCCTGGATTTCGACCTGGAGTTCAACGATGCTATTATGAATCTCTTGTCGGTCCATAGCTACAAGGACGGAGTGCGAACGCAGCTCAGCTTCAACAAGGGTCCTGAGTCTGTACATATTAGCGTACCTGCCGATCGGGTTCGTAAACTTGGTGCCAGCGATACGATTTTGATTCTTCATGTCGAAGGCTTGCAGCATGTGCCCAACAACACCATTGTCCATGCAGCCAACGCGAGAGTGGATGTTGATGCATCGAAGGAAGTACACATAACGACGGATGACTGCACCTTTGCGGTTCAGGGTTGTCTTCTATGGGTTGGTGTGCAATTAGCAGAGCCCTTTAGTGTGCAGCTTGCGGGACACCCCGCAGACGAACAGCTCGGTCTCAGCATTGAGCACAGCGCTTCATCGTCGCTGCGTTGGGAGTTCTTCAACAGTACCGGCGCCACAGTACAAACGCAATCAGCCGAGATCGGCTCTGTACCGGCCCATATCACGATACCAACCAATGCATTGTCATCCGGATTGTATATGCTTCGTTTGAGCAACAGTGCCGGACAAGAACAACGGATGATGGTCATCGTCCAACACTAGATTCTATACACATTAGCGGTGTAGCAGACCGTCGATGTGCTGCAGTATCTACTCTGTTTGCGGATGTGTACAATGCGCCGTATGTTTTCAGCGTCCATCTGACTGCAAACACAGGTAGTATTCGTATATAGCGGGATATGACGTATTTACGGAACGGTTGCGACTGACTGCACATCACACGCACATCACTTGCACATCACTCGCACTTCACTTGCGATTCTCTCGCGAATCTTTTGCGAGTCCGTAACGCATTGTACTCGTATCCAATGTTAGTCATGCATACACACATACTATCGGAGACTCGGCACGTGTTAACCGTGCCAATGTTCCATCTTTTGAAACTGTCGCTACGATAGGTGTACCCATGCGTCTTTGAAGCGAATCGTCTTGAAGTGCCGTCTCATCCTCGTACTTTTGTACGAACTCCGAGAAACCCATGAAGTGTTTTATAGCCATAGATGGCGGCGGCAGCGCGACACGTTGTGCCATAGCCGATGAAGAGCGCATAGTGCATCAGACCATGGGTCCGACTGCTAAGCCGCTGCTTGTAGGCATGCAGCAGTCCGGTCGTATGTTATTCGACGCGGTATTGAATCTCTGTGCTGTATCAGACATCCCCTTCAACCTTGTACGCGGGATTTCCGTGGGGATGTCGGGTGTGTGGGACTCTTCAGACGTTAAAAAGCTTAGTGACGAACTCTATGCGGCTGCTAATGCGCAGATGTATGCTATGCCGCGAATGTCACTCTGCAGCGATGTTGAGATTGCTCATCAGGGTGCCTTTGGCGACGAGCCAGGTATTCTCGTGATAGCAGGTACGGGATCGATAGCCGTGTGTCGTGATGCCGACGGAAGATTACAAAGGGTCGGGGGGTATGGACCAATTGCGGGTGATGAAGGGAGTGGTTCGTGGATTGGACAACGAGCCTTGGCGCACGTTATACGATGCAGTGATGGACGCGCTCGACCCGGTCATCTCTACGAATACATGCGTCAGGCTCTGGACTTTACACTGCCGGATGATGTGCGTGAACTTGCCCTCCGGTGGCACCGCCAAGAAATAGCTCCTGCACAGTTTGCTCCATTGGTGTTTAAGGCAGCGGTGGAACGCGACCGTGAAGCGGTTGAGATTCTGCATCAAGCATCTGTAGCGCTTGTTGAACTCGCAGATGCATTGGCACACAATGTTGGTCTACGAAATGCTCCTGTGTGTTTTCGAGGAGGGGTGGCGGAACAACCTTCGATGCAGCGTCGACTGTTGCGACGTTTAGATGAAGCCATCGGATTGCAATGGGCCGATCGTTCGGGAACTGCAATTGACGGTGCGTTGCAGATCGCAAGGTCTCTTGGCGTCAAGAAAAACCCGGTTGTTGTCACTGCCTAAACCGGGAACACTTTGGTTGTACTCGGTTTTACCCACTGTATCCACGCGATGCACGTACTATTGAGAACCATCCTGTTGTCCTCTTGCACTTTTGGGGAAGTCTAACGAACTTCCATAAAGGGGTCAAGGCTTCGCTCTCGCTCATCTCCCTTGTAGTAAATGCGTTCCAAGAAGAGACCGGATGGAGAAGCCGTAAAGCGTCGTGTTTCCTCAGAGTACACACGAAGAAATCTGTCCACGTCCTGTTCACGAAGATTGCGTCGTCCAACCTCGACTAAGGTACCAACCACTTGACGCACCATGTTCCAGAGAAAGTGCGAGGCTGTGAATCGTATGAGAATGAGTTCCCCAACTTTTTCAAGACGCAGTTCTTCCACATTTACTTTTGTTGACTTTTCGTCAGGATCATCTCGCGTAAACGAGCGGAAGTCGTGCATGCCCTCGAAGAGTTCAGCGCTGCGCTGCATAGCTGAAAGGTCAAGACTGTCTTTAATCCACCACACAAATCTCTTTGCAAAGGCACTGCGGCGCGTTGCTATCTGATACAGATACGACCGTGCGATTGCATCGTGGCGTGCATGAAAACGAGCGTCTACTTTTCGTACATCAAGAATGTTTACATCGGCCGGAAGCAGATCATTCAATTTCATCCGAATGACATGCGGAGCAAGGTTTGTTGCTACATCCAAGTGTGCGACTTGGGCCAGGGCATGGACACCGGCATCTGTGCGACCGGAACCCATGAGTTCAAAATCCGATCGCTGAAAAACTTCCTTTGCCGCACCTATCAGCTCACCTTGTACCGTGCGCGCATTCTTCTGCACTTGCCAGCCGCTATAACGAGTGCCTTCGTATTCCAGAGTTAGCTTAAATCGTGACATGGTGTTACTGTACAGAGGTGATGGGATGAAGGGCTTCTTTGTTATAGCGCTGCTGCGCAGCGCCAAAAAACGAATTGTGAGGCTGCAATGCTTCTTGCTACGAATGCTTGAGTGTATGCGTGAAAAAACGGCATGCCTGAAGACACTACACTCGGCGCACTTCGAAGGCTATCGAAGTGTCCTACTTCACATTGAAGTAGCGAGCTTCGCGGTGATGGCAGACGATAGCACTGGTTGATTGTTCGGGAACCAGTTGGAATTCTTCCGTCAAACTAATGTCAACGCGTTCCGGACGTAGCAGTTCAAACAGCTTTGTTTGGTCTTCCAAATGTGGGCATGCGGGATAGCCAAAGCTATATCGCGATCCTTGGTAGCCTTGGGAGAAGAGTGCACGGATATCGGGGGAGTCGTTGTTAACTATACCCAATTCAGCACGTACGATTTTGTGCCAGTATTCGGCTAGAGCTTCGGCTGCCTCTACGCTTAAACCGTGGAAGTAGAGGTAGTCACGGAACTCACCGCGCGAGAACAACGAGTGTGCGTAGTCGGTAGCGCGCGCGCCGACGGTGACGATCTGAAAGCTGACCACGTCGAAGAGTGGACTCTCAAGCGGACGGAAAAAGTCGCTCAAGCACAGATGTCGTCCGTCATGTTGTCTGGGAAAATGGAATCGTGTCCACTCCTCGACAGCATCGGCTTGGATGTTTTGCGGGCTAACGGCAGACCACGGTGCATGCAGATCTGTGTCGTGTTTCGAGCGATAGATTACGAGGTCATTGCCATCTGCTTTGCAAGGAAAATAGCCATAGACAACAGCAGGTTGCAATAGCTGTTCGCGTTTGCACTGTAGCTTCAAGGCATTCAAAGCCGGGTAGGCTTCTTCACGCATGAGTCGTTCATAGTCTATATCGCTAAGCTTTCCCCGACGCAGTTGCCACTGTCCGCGTATCAACGCAACTTCGTTGATGTATTCATACACTTTCTCAAGTGCAACATCGCGCACAACTTTTGATCCGAAGAATGGCGCAATGGGCACCGTTTCGGTGCGCGATACGTCTGAGCTCAGCTCGAGAATTCGTTGATGAGAGCCATCGTCATGTACGCGAACATCAACGTGCTCGGTAGGTTGTTGATCATCAAGCGCGGCCAAACGGTCGGCCATACCGAGTGCTGCTGCTCCCGGACGTTGCGCTGCTTCATACACATCGCGTGCCGCGCGTTCCTCAGTGCTCAACATTTCTTCGGCGTTCATTTTTGCTTCCATACCGAGAGCCACATCCGCTTCGCGATGAGTTCGCTGCAGGGCATTGTCTTCGGCTAGCTCTTGCATAAAGCTTAATCCGTCAAAAGCATCTTGAGCATAGGCTAAGGTTGAAGTATAGACCTGGCGGAGATCTTTCTCGACAAAGCGTCGGTTTAAAGCTGCGCCCCCGAGCACCACAGGGATATTAAGTCCACGGGCTTGCATTTGCTCCAAGTTTTCTTTCATGATGGCGGTTGACTTCACCAACAAGCCACTCATGCCAAGGGCATCTGCACGATGTTCTTCGACGGCGTGCAACATGGTTTCAAGTGGAACCTTGATTCCGAGATTGACAACACGATAACCGTTGTTTGAGAGGATGATGTCAACGAGGTTTTTTCCAATGTCATGGACATCGCCTTTGACCGTAGCCAAAACCATCGTTCCTTTTCCGGTGGCATCTTCCACTTTGTCCATGTAGGGTTCAAGAAGTGCAACCGCGTTCTTCATAGTTTCAGCCGATTGCAAAACGAAGGGTAACTGCATCTGGCCCGAACCGAACAACTCTCCAACCACTTTCATGCCATCTAGTAAGAAGTTGTTGATGATGTCAAGTGCCGCATAGGTCTCAAGAGCTTTCATGAGGTCAGCCTCCAAGCCTAGGCGGTCTCCATTTACGATCCGCTGCCGCAACGCATCTTCAATGCTCAAATTCTCGCGGCTTTCGCTGACGGTACTTTGCTGTGCATCCGCATAAAAGGCCATGAGTTCATGGAGGGGATCATATATGCAACGTCGTTCCATTCCTTCTTCTACCATAATGAAGCACGCAAAATACAACAACTATGCCTGTTTGAGGGGATTGTACGCTGAGCAGGGACGCCGAGACGGTGATCATGGTATGGCTTGGCTGTACGGCGACGCGAAGCGGAGCCTTCGTAAAAAACACCTCATGTAACGATCATAGCTCAACAGACAGTAAGGCGACTCATCGGATAGCGCTGAGTTGATGCGAGTTAGAGCAGGACAGCCATGGCACGAAGACTGTCTAGCGAGTTTCGCGTAGTGCATGAGCTCCAAACGCGCCCGGAAGCAATTCGCCGATTGTGCTAAGAGTGTGTTGTTTGCCCTTTGACATCATCAAAATCATGGCATCCTCCGCGTAATCGTGAAGCAGTTGTCTGCAGAGTCCGCAGGGAGCTATGGCTTCTTTGGTAGCGGCATAAACCGTAAAGAAGACGAAGTCGCGATGTCCGTGCGAGATAGCCGAGACTAAAGCCGATCGTTCCGCACAGATAGTACCGCCGTAGCTACTGCACTCAACGTTGACCCCCGGAGTCATTGTTCCATCCGAGCTGAGTGCCAAAGCAGCTACTTTGAAGGCAGAGTAAGGTGCTTGCGCTCGAGATCGTAGCGTCCGGGTACGGCGCAGAGTCTCTTCAATGGTAGGGAATGCTCTCAACTCCGATTCTGATATACTGAGCGAATGCGCAGCGATGCCTTCTGCTTGGCCCTCTGAGGAGTCAAGCAGAGCGCGAAGAGAACGAAGTTCCTTTTTTAGAGCGATTTGTCGGTTTGTCATGGCTGCGGTATTCATGAAAGGGCGAATGAGTTGAGACCCCAAAATACATAGTTCGTTAGGCTGAAGGGGCTTGAAACCATAGGAAAAGATGTCTCCGGTGCTGCAAGGAATAGGTCTGCGATGACTATCAAAACCTTGCACAAAGAGTAGAATATGAAGAAACTTAGGCTTAGATTGGGATCGGTGCTCCTGATCGCAGAGGAGACTTGAGCCGCAGCACGCTTTGCAAAGTCTGAAACCTTCGAGCAAAGACGGGTTTATTCAGAATGAGCATAGGCTCTATGCCTGTATATTTGTCTAGAACGTGCGATTTAACCCCTTTTTAGGACTACGATGAAGACAGTTAAACTGCTGGCAGGCCTGTGTCTGCTCCTCATGATTTCCAGCCTTGCTACGGCATCCAAAGCAACGGACTACGTGGATGGAACCTTTATCATCAAAATGCGTGAAAGCTCCTCGCAGTACCGTCAATGGTTGGCGAGTGGACGTAGCGGACAAATTGAGGATCTGAAAGCATTCGTTGGCTCGCATGTGACGGAAGCGTATCTCAGTGACGCGACGGTGCATCTTTTGGAACAACGCTACAACGCGAAAATGCACGCATTGTCGGTTGAGAGTCCAATCCTTGCTTTGCAAAGAATAGCCGTTGTGAAGGCTTCAAAGACAGCGAATCTCTCGCTCCTGGTTTCCAAGATTTCGAAGATGGATTTTGTGGAGTTCGCGGAACTCATGCCCGAGCGACACCTCTGTTCTGTGCCGAACGATACGCTCTTTAACGATGGTGGTATGTACTTCGTGAAGACGACAAAGGCTATGGACGCCTGGGATCTGGTTCCGCAAGACAAAACCGTTACCATTGCCATCGTCGATACCGGCGTGGAATACACACACGAAGACCTTGCGGATGAGATTTTCACGAACAGTGGAGAAAGCGGTAACGACAGCCAAGGTCATGACAAGCGCACCAACGGTATTGATGATGATGGCAATGGCTTTGTTGATGACTGGCATGGCTGGGATTTCGCAGGTGCCTATGTTGGAGCTCCTCAAGACAATGATCCCGCACCCGGGTATATGCACGGTACACACTGTGCAGGAATTGCAGGTGCAGGCGTGAACAACAAAGTCGGAATTTCCGGTACGTGTAATCGCGCGCGCATCTTGCCGGTAAAAATCGGGACCGATAACGCTGCTTTGCTTCGCTCGTACGAAGGTATAGCCTATGCTGCCGGCATGGGAGCGCCGGTAATCAGCTGCAGCTGGGGTGGTGGCGCATCCTCACAAGCAGAACAGGAAGTGATCAATGCCGCCACAGCGCTGGGCTCTCTGATTGTTGTTGCCGGTGGCAATGACGGTATTGAAGAGACCTTTTACCCGGCCGGTTACAAGAATGTGCTCGCTGTTGCTGCTGTTGGAAAGAATGACGTCCGTGCATCCTTCTCGAACTACGGAACCTTTATCGGTGTCAGTGCACCGGGGGTACACATTTTGTCGACAGTGCCGGGCGGCATGTACTCTTACAGCGATGGTACATCCATGGCTACTCCGGTCGTCGCCGGAGTTGCCGGTTTGGTTCACCTTAAGTATCCAAACTACACCCCTGCCCAGCTTGCGGCTGTCATTCGCGCAACCGCAGACAATATCGATTCAAAGATTGGAAATAACGGACAAGCGTGGATGTACAAGCTCGGTGGAGGCCGTGTGAACGCATACAACGCACTTACTGTTTCAACCGCGCGTTTAGCGCAGTTGACCGATGTAAGCATCAGTGACGAAGATGGAGATAACGCTTATGATGCGGGAAACAAGGTTTTGATGGAGCTGCACATTCAAAATCTCCTTGCAACCTTGGGTACGGCGCGTGTGAAGCTGACATGCAATGCCAATTCTGCGTGGGTACAGTTAAGCGATACGCTGCAAACCATTGGAACAATGATCCAATCGCAGGTCGCCACAACGCCGAAAAAATTCTCGTTCATTGTACCGGCATCATTGCCGGAGAATTCGACTCTCATTTTCGACGTGACCATTCTGGATGATACAACCATCGTAGGACGCAGTTCATTCAACGTCTTTGTACGCCCGACCTATAGAACCTTACGCAACAACAACATTACCTTGACGGTGAATAGTCGAGGTAATTACGGCTACAATGACTATTCCTCAAACTTTCAAGGAGAGGGCATGCGTTACAAGGGTAGCTCCAGCTATCTCTTTGAAGGAGGATTGATGATAGGTCAATCGGCTTCGAAACTCTATGACGTCGTCCGCGGAAATCCTGCTTCAAACCAAGACAGTACTCTCGTTCTTCAAACTCCGGCGATTTTGTCCGTACCGGGAATCTTGGCTAATACTCAGTGCACGGCGGTTTACGAGACACGCAAGAAGACTTCCGGAGATCTTAATCTGCAAATCACGCAGAATGTTCTACAGAACCCGGGAAGCGGAAAAGAAGACTTCGTTATCAGCCACTATGACATCAAGAACAACGGCAGTACAGATATCAACAATCTCTACTGCGGTATCTACTGCGACTGGGACATCGATGCAAGTGGAAGAAACAACAGAGCAACCTATGATTCGACCTTGGGCTTCTATTATGTACAGGCAACAGGTAGCAGTAGCTTGCCTTGGGCAGGAATGCAACTTTTGAGTCAACAGAGGCTGAATGTCTACATGATGGACAACGATGGCGAAACGTCGGATAACATTGGCGTGTACGACAATTATACTGCCGATGAAAAGTTTGAGACCATGTCCAGTGGTATCGCTCGTATCCAGAGCAACACCACAGACGCATCAGCTGTTATTGGTGCCGGACCCTTCAGCATCGCTGCCGGATCAACAACGCGCGTTACCTTCAGCATTTTGGCCGGTATGAGTCTTGAAGAATTGATTAGTGCTGCAAAAGAAGCCAAGAAGCAGGTGACGGACGTTCAGGACGAGGTCGGTGCAGCCAATGCTATGAATCTTCGAGTGCTTCCAAATCCCGTAAATGGCAATTCTGCGCAAATTCGCTATACTTTGCCCAAAGAATCGGTCGTAAGCTGCGAGCTTTTGGACCTTTTTGGTAATACCGTGCAAATTCTTGCAAAAAATGAATTGCAAAATGCAGGATCGCATATATTTGCACTGAATTCGATGGGCACGGGTGCAACGGGAACGGCAATTGGAAGGGGAACGTATTTCGTCCGCCTCACTACCCAATCTGGAATGTTCGTCGAACCTTGTATTGTTTTACCTTAATTAAGTGGAGTCTTCATGTCACGTTTTGAGAGCTTGGTCAACCTCGTACAATCCTTCGAGGGCGACTTTACCAAGTTTTACGATAAGGGCAACAAGGCAGCAGGTACCCGCGTGCGTAAGCACATGCAAGAGCTGCGGAAGGTATGCGCCGACATTCGTACGGAAGTACAGAATATGAAAGCCTCAGAAACCGAGTCCTAACTAAGGTTCTGACAAAAAATTGTTCAGCCTGCCCCGTTTACGAGGCAGGCTTTTTTATTTGCTAGGGCGCTACATGCAGTTTGTTGAGTTCCAACGTTCCGCCACTTCTCCACAAGCTCTTCTCCACAGCCTAATTCGCACTGTAGGTTTGATGCTCAAAACGCTATTTTTGGAGCATGGACAGTTCGATTGTTAAAATTTTCTCCAAGTCCTCACCGCAATCCTCCGCGGCTTTGTCGCTCATGGCCTGCATCATTCTCGCGGCAACGGGCATTGCGTTGGGATTGTCACAAGACTCACTGGCCGTTAGAACGAACGGTATTGTCGCAGCCATCGATATTGTTAATTCCCTGGTCTTGGTCGCAGCCATCAACCGCAGCATTCGCTCTCCCGACTACATCTATAACTACGGATACGGAAAGTATGAGAGCCTAGCTCTGCTACTTAGTGCCACGCTCCTATTGATTACCTTCGGCTTTACTATACGCCAGTCCTGGGTGGACTACGTACACGGAGTAGTGACGCATAATTATGGCGCGTTGAGTGTCTACTCTGCCTTGTCTTTGGTCTTTGTCCGCTTCGTGTCACGCGTGCAATCACGTCGCGCAGAACGCTTCAACATGCCCATGCTGAACTACGATGCCGATGTGTGGCGAATCGATACTATGACGGAGTCAAGCGTTCTCGTTGGCTTGCTGTTGGGATGGGTGTTTTTTCATTTCCACCACACATCATATGCGAGAGCCTGCGACGCCGCCAGCGCTATTGGGGTACTCGTTCTTGCTTTGCGCATTCCGCTGAAGCACGGTAGAGACGCTATCAACCAATTGTTGGATCGAACCCTGCCTGATGAAGTACAATTCGATATCCTCGGAGTTGTGTCAGAGAACATTAGCTCGTTTTGCGAATTCAAATCGGTGCATACGAGACAATCCGGTAAGGACATGTTCGTGGAGATCGACGTGGTGATGCCCTTCGATTATACCTTTGAACAAGCGTACCCGGTTGAGAAAGCTATGCAAGATTCAATTCGAACTCGATACGAGAACGCCATCGTGAGGATTTACGCCGTGCCATGTCCACGAGATTGCATACGTGACGGACAATGCTACTGTCCCGTCAAACTCAGAAGAGAACGTGAGAGCCTCGAACCACCTTCTCGTGAACAGTAGGTTTACCCGCCCAAGCGCTGAACCCTTGATGATATGAATTCTTTATCTCTGCATTGCTTGCCTTTACATTATGCCTACAGCACAACGACAATCGGAGATCACCGATAACCAGCGTCGAGACGACGAAGTGGACCTGAGTCTACGTCCATCGCGTTTTGATGACTTTAACGGACAATCCAAAATCGTCGACAATCTCAAGATTTATATCAGCGCGGCACGCAAGCGCGGCGAAGCATTGGATCACGTGCTGCTGACCGGTCCTCCGGGTCTCGGAAAAACGACTCTGAGCTACATCATTGCCAAAGAGATGGGATCGGAGATAAAAACAACTTCCGGGCCGGTACTCGAAAAGCCCGGAGATCTCGCCGGACTTCTCACGAATCTTAATGAAGGCGACATACTCTTTATCGATGAGATTCACCGACTTTCTCCGATCGTTGAAGAGTATTTGTACTCGGCAATGGAGGACTTCCGCCTTGACATCATGATCGATACGGGCCCGGCCGCTCGTTCCGTGCAGTTGTCAGTTCCTCGCTTTACCCTAATCGGCGCTACAACGCGGGCAGGATCCTTGACAGCACCCTTACGCTCGCGCTTCGGAGTGACGTGTCGTTTGGATTATTATCAACCTCCTGAACTCTTTCATATCGTCATGCGTTCGGCTGAAATCCTGCAAGCTGAGATTGACGACGAAGGAGCAATCGAGATATCGCGTCGTTCTCGCGGAACACCACGTATTGCGAACCGACTGCTGCGTCGCACACGCGACTTTGCCGATGTGAAAGGCAATGGCGTCATAACGCGCGACATTGCGGTTATGGCTCTGGCTGCGCTCGAGGTGGATGAATATGGTTTCGACGAGATGGATAAGCGTATTCTGATGAGCATCATCAAGAAGTTTGGCGGAGGTCCTGTTGGACTGAGTTCGCTGGCAGTGAGCGTGGGCGAAGAAAGCGGTACGATCGAGGAAGTGTACGAGCCATACCTCATACAACAGGGTTTCTTACATCGCACACCGCGTGGACGTGAGGCAACGGAATTGGCGTACAAACACTTTAAGCTGCAACGCAGCACTTCATCACCAAACTTGTTCAACGACTAAACATCGTTGGTTGTTTTTCTCTCGCAACCAGACACTCATCTATGCCGGTACCGCCTCATACTGCACTCTTTTTCGATCGCGACGGAGTCATCAACACTCGTTTGATCGGCGAATATGTGCGCACGAAAGAAGAGTTCGTTTTCCGACCGGAGTTTCTGGACCTCTTTGCGTGGAGCTTGAGTCTGCCATTTCAGCGTATCGTGATCACCAATCAACAGGGAGTGGGTAAAGGGCTGATGTCTGAACATGACCTGGAACGTGTTCATACCTACATGCAAGAAGAATTGCTGAGTCGCTTTGGGAAGGCCTTCGATGCCATTTACTACTGCGCAGACTTAGCAGATTCCGGAAGTTCACGACGCAAGCCTGAGCCCGGTATGTTGTTGGAAGCTGCTCGCGAGCACTCGCTGGACCTCGTCGCATCGTGTATGATAGGTGATTCGGAGTCCGATGTCATTGCAGGTCGCCGTGCAGGAACCCGTACAATTCTTGTGGGCTCACACGCTGTTAGCGAGTGGGCGGATTACACTGTCGCCAACTTAACGGAAGCACAGGCAGTTTTGCGCAAGCTCTATGAATAGTTCGTTGGACCGAGTTAGATGCTCGCGAGACAACCGGAGGAACTACACTGAATCGTCGTTAGACTTCGAATTGCCTTCATTGGTACTTGAAGCCGTTTGACGCATCATGCGTAGAGTTGCACCACCAACCAGCAGTACAATGAGACCAATCGCTGACCACATCCACAGTGGGTTTGAGAGAAGGGGGAGACTTTTTGTTATGCTCGCGCTGCGCGCGCGCTCGGAACCTAGGCTTAGCTCCGGACTATCTTTCGGAACAATGTTTTCAAAGCTCGCGATATCATAGCTAGGCACTGATGCGTTTGGATTGGAATAGACTAACCACACTTCGCTAATTCCCTCCGTAGGAAAACGTGCCGCAAGGCTTACACGTTCACATTCCGCATGTAGACCGGCCACGTGTATGGGCATGTTGTCTCCGTGTTCAATCTCAATGAGCCAGTGGGCAGAGGAAGCGGCACTAAAGACTAATCGTCGTTCCAGATCTGAACGCAACATGCCGGTGTATTGGAGTGTCCGTGGACAATACGATCCATGCGAAGTATGTACGGAGTCACCGATCGTGTATATCGAAACCGGACGACTATACTCGAAGGACTCTGAGATGTCGAGAGCTATGGCACTTAGCTGCATCGCCTGAGGGAAGTCGAGAATTACGTGCGTCATCCGATCTTTCGTACTCAGCTCAGACTTCCACGAGCCGGGCGTAATAGGCTCCGTCTGCGCACTGTCCATGCTATAATCAAAGCAGCGAACGCTTTTCGGTAGGTCCATTGTCGCGTCGTTCAACCGCACTCGAAGCCACTTGAAGGTACAAGGCGGAAGGTGTATTGTGGTGTAGCTGTAACTTTCGTGCTCATCCGACACGGCAACGATTCGCTGAGAATCGATGACACTAAGCCACTGTTTGCGGTCATCACTTCCTTCGACACGAACCAGACAATCAAAGTTCGTTTCGGGATACTCGAGCTCAATCATGTTTAATCGCTTTGCACCGGGATTTTCGAGCATAAAACTCTGCGCGTTGGCCTCGTGTCCGGCATTTACTATCTCAAGACTACGCTCGATTCCTTTCGTCCCGCCACGCGCATAGCGAATGATGTACGGGATCTCTATGCTGTCTCCCTTCGTACTTAGTGCCAGTATTCTAAGATCTGCTAAACTCGGCCTACACAATGCCTGAACCTGGGAAGGAAGGTGGATCGTATTCCACGCAGACCGTGGCAAAGTGATACTTCGTTCAAAGCGAAAATCTCGATAGTTGCCACCAATTAACACGCTTGTCAACACGATGAATGATGCCAGGCGACAGAGTGCCATCCCCGGTCGAACTTTAGCTGACATCGAAGAACTATGATGACGACGGAATAAAGATGGATGATTCATGAAGCTCTTCTTTCGCCCTTCGGTGTTGAGTGAATGCGGAGCATTTTGATCTTGTGTTTTGGTTGTTTGCATAACGTGCCTAGTGAATATCTATTATCAAACTCAGCATTGATCATGTCTGAGACGCAGTTCGGCCTTCCTAGTCAGGGAGAGCCACGCCTGCGCAAATCCATTGTGCGATACTTCGATACTTATTCTGCCAATTGAACTGTTTGCAGAAACAAGCCGGTGGAGTTGTGCGCTTTGCGGTACCATGGCTTCTATGGCAGATTTTGAATCTGATTGTGTTCCTCGAGGCCCGCGTCGTCTCCAAAAATCAGCGATTTGTACTTGTTGTATAGGAACGAAATCAACAGGAGGAGCAGACCGAGTCCCACAAACGCTATGGTCTTCGCTCCGGCACCCAAAGTACTGAGGTCAAACACAAAGAGCTTGAGGAGCGTGAAACCAAAAAGACTGATGGCCACAATTCGAGAGGCTTTGCGTTTCTTGACGATGCCATAGCTAATCAAGCAAAGACTATAGAGTCCCCAAAGTATACTGAGACTTGTGCGCTCCGCTTCTTGCACATGGAGTATTTGCATCCAATGCAGTAATTCATTGCTGATGATGCACACGACAACGATGTGCGCTAAGAACGATGCGATGAGCGCATGCGACGAACGCTGTGACTCTTTCAGGAAGCGAATGCTACTCCGGGTCAGTGCGAAGGCAAATGCAAAGCTGAGATAACGCCACAAACCCATTGTTGGGTGAAGTCGGGCAAAGTCAATGCCGATGACATTAGCGTCTGGTTGAAAAGCCTGTTCGTAACTGAGGCGCATGAGAAGATTCAGAACACCGAGGATGAAATAAAGGAGCGAGATGATATGGATCGAGAGCATCCACGAGCGGCCGGTAGGTGAGGCTGTGTTGCGAAGAGCAATCAGTCCACCAACGAGTACAAACAAGAAGAAAAGATTGCTCTGCTGCAAGGCAGCAAAGATGCCAACAACGGTGTCGTACTCATTGAGCTGCGCCGACATTTGATATTGCCAAACATTGAAGTATTGGGAAATCTCTGTCGACATCGTAGCAAAGAGTTCGGAACTCGCCATCAATGTAACGCCAACGACGGTTAAGCCACGAAGACTTGGTTTTCGTTGTTTTTTTAATGTCGGATCCACGTTCTCCTTGTTCTCATTGCTCTTTATGAACAGATAGGCCCACAATCCCGTCGTTATTCCCACGAGGAGTAGACTGAAGAATTCACCGTTTGCAAACGGAGTCAAGACCTGATATCTGTACGGCGCGTAGTCGAAGTAGTCAAAAAAGTGCCGTGAATGATGACCGAGCTCGTCGAAGAAGTTGATCAATGCCAAGAAGGCAATAACACCGGATGCCGGCCGTGTCCAGTTTGTACCCTGACGTGATCCTATATAGAGCAACACAAGCGCCTCCATAGCCCAGCAAACCGCAATTGTGCTACCATGCAACTGTATAGGAATTGTGATGGTGATAAAGAAAATCACCAGAGCTCCGAGTACCTGAATTCCCGTGGCAGATAACTTCCCGCGACGGTATTGTAGCATTAAAACCCCAAAATGCAATAGAGCATTGCAGGCTGTGTATAGTCCGCTGAGTTCTCGCACGTTGCTTTCCTGCACTACACTATACCCGGCAAGAAAGCCCGCCAATGCGTTCGCCGTGATCATATAAAAAGAAGTGCTTTCAGATTTCGTTTTGTTATGTCGGCTGATGCCGAAGGCAGCAGCATAAAAAGAAATCCACGTTGCAAGAATGAACAGATAGGATGAAACGATGTGTTGATCCGTGTTGTCTGATAGTGTGTGCCAGCTAAAAAAGCTGAGCCAACTGAGTCCAAGTGCCATGCCCACGAGAAGCACCCAGGCCCGTTTCCAACCCAGAAAGAGAATGCCAACGTTGATCAGCGCGATATAGCTAAAGAGGATCTCAACACGCCCACTTCCGTCACTCAAAAGAAAGGGAACCGCATACGCACCCACCAATCCTATCAGAGCTATGATCTGTCGGTTGTATTGCATCGAAGCCACTACCGTGTAGAGTGTAAACAGCGCCATCAAGGCGAAGGCAGCAGCTTGGGGTATGAGCGAGTAAAAGCTATATGCAGCATAGCTGATGAAGTACATGCCCGCCATGGCACCGCTCACCAGTACGGCACTATAGTCGGGATAGCGTTGTTTGAGACGTGTTCCTACGGCAAACAAAGCGGCGCTCAGGACGTATCCTAAAACAATGCGCGTTAGTGCCGAGATCATATCATGATCTATGGCATACTTAGCGCCGATGCCAATTCCCAGGACTGTTATCACGATACCGACTTTGTTAAGCAGGTTTTCTCCGATGAACTTTTCAAGGTTGGCTGCGGCTGCAAAACGTGGAGCCGTCGATGCAAATCCCGGAACGGTCTTGGCGGTAGAGCTTGAACTCGTTGAGCCGGATTGGGGCTTTGGCTGGGAAACGCTTGCGTGTTCCACAGTAGCGGAAACGATGGCGTCAAATGTTGATGACGCAGGCGCTGCGACCATTGGTTCAGACTCCGATGCCGGATTCGGACGCTCCGGCATACGGGTATCTAGTGCAGGAGATTGGGGAGCTAATACGCTCGAACTTGTGCTCTTTGATAGTTGATGGTCCGCCAAGAGTTTGCGGATTTCTGTCTGAAGCAACCGAAGTTCTTCACGGTCTTGCTCCTGGCGTTCGCTTAGCATCTTGAGTCGATCCAACAGAGTCACGAGATGCTCATTCAACTGGTCGTTGCTAGCCATGATTTCCCCTTGAGAAGTTTGGGTCAATATACAGCATCGTACAAGCAGATCCTAGATCAAAGCCCGGCTCCCAAGCGTGAGTGTGGTGTCGCCACGAGTTTTCTCGATACACATGTTTCGGACCTTCAGTGTCTCGTTGCAACAAAGCATGTGTTAGTGGTAGGAACATTGGTTTCGGCATGCCCGAGCACCTGTGCCGACCAAATTCCTGCAATCAAGCAATCGAGGCTCAGCTGCACGGCAGGCGAGGTTCATGGTGAAGTGCCATCTGGGTGTCTGCCGGATCGTTAACCGCACGTTTGTGTATATCTCTCATTCCGTGCGAGACCGGCAGGGGCTATTTTCGCAAGTATGGCAAAAGACAAAGAGACGCCGCTCATGCGGCAATACAACCAAATCAAAGCGAAGCACCCGGATACTATTCTTCTGTTTCGTTTGGGTGATTTTTTCGAGACCTTTGGTGAGGATGCGGTCACCACTGCAAAAGTGTGTGGTATTACCCTGACAAAAAGGAACAATGGTGCAGGTGGAGACATGCCTTTGGCAGGCTTTCCGCATCATCAGTTGGATGGCTATTTGCCGAAGATTGTCCGTGCAGGATTTCGCGTTGCCGTCTGTGAGCAACTGGAAGACCCAAAAATGGCCCGCGGTATAGTGAAGCGCGATGTCGTTGAGGTGGTTACCCCCGGCGTAGCGCTCTATGACAAACTCCTGGATTCGCGAAAGAACACGTATGTGGCGTCTCTGGTAGTACATGCGGAGAAGAATGGGAGTAGAGCAGCAGTCGCCTTTGCCGATGCGTCGACTGCCGAGTTTCAGTGTTGCGAACTGGCAATGACGGAGATCGTTTCCTTTTTGGAAAGCATCGCGCCGGCAGAGCTTGTCCTTATGAAATCACAAGTGCAAGAGCTGGGACCATTGCTCGATCGATTGCCTTTGAAACCCTCGCTGACGCGTTTGGAGGATTGGATTTTTGAGGAGCATTTTGGACGGGAGACATTGATTCGTCAGTTGCGAACGCAAAATCTTAAGGGATTTGGAGTTGATCATTTGTCTATCGCAACCCGAGCTGCCGGTGCTCTCATGCATTACATTTCGGAGACACAGCAAGGACGTGTTGCGCATTTCAGCAGCCTTCGCGTTTATGACGCGGGCGAGTATATGGCTCTCGATGCTGCAACGCGGCGCAACCTGGAGATTACCTCGTCGATGCAAGACCAGGATGCTTCATTGGTCAGCGTACTGGACGACACATTGACACCGATGGGTGGCAGACTGCTTCGAGCCTGGCTCATGAGACCGCTTCGTAGCATGGAGCGCATACAGAGCAGATTATCCGTCGTGTCGGAATGTGTTGAACATCCTGAGTTGCTCGCCGAGATCCGCCAACTCCTCAAACCCATTTCCGATCTCGAACGTCTGACGTCAAAAATTTGTACACAGCGTGCCACACCACGGGATTTGCAAGCTCTTCGAGCATCACTGGAAGTTCTACCCTCTCTTAAGAAGTGCTCTCGGCCCGACTCTTCGCGCGCTCTGCTGGCTCTGTTGTCGTCGCTCGACTGCTTGGAAGACACTGTAGCACGTATTGCATCTGCTCTTGTTGACGAGCCATCGTTGGTGTTCGGAAGCGGCGCGATTTTTCGTCAGGGCTTCGACGCGCAACTCGATGAGTATCGAGAGGCGATGTACTCCGGAAAGAATTGGATACACAACTACCAGGAACAACTTCGCGACCAAACTGCTATTCCCTCACTGAAGGTTTCGTTCAACAATGTATTCGGTTACTACATTGAAATCTCCAACACGCACAAGAATAGAGTGCCATCTGCATTCGATCGGAAGCAGACTTTGGCAAATGCCGAGCGTTACACAACACCGGAGCTGAAGGATATAGAGTCGAAGATTTTGCAAGCCGAAGAGAAGATTGGTGGACTCGAACAAAAACTCTTTGCTGAGTTGCGTTCGGCGGTTGCAGAGGTGGCGCATCATATTCAAAGCAACGCGCAACTGATAGCAACGCTCGACTGCTTACAATCCTTCGCAACGGTTTCGATAGCCTACAATTACTGTAAAGCTGAGCTCGGTGAAGACGGAGTCTTGGATGTAAAAGATGGACGGCATCCTGTTGTGGAGCGACTGCTGCCTGTGGGACAAAGTTATGTAGCGAACTCTACTTCACTCGACATAGAGAGGGAGCAGATTCATATCATCACCGGACCGAACATGGCAGGGAAGTCGTGCTACTTGCGTCAGGTTGGCTTGATTGTATTGCTCAGTCATATCGGATGTTATGTTCCGGCGCGAGCGGCAAAGGTTCCACTGTGTGATCGGATCTTCACGCGCGTTGGGGCACAAGACAACATTGCCTCGGGAGAGAGTACGTTCTTGGTTGAAATGCAAGAAGCTGCGAACATTCTGAATAATGCCACACAGCAGAGTCTGATCTTGCTTGACGAGGTGGGACGCGGTACTGCGACCTTCGATGGTATTAGCATCGCTTGGTCGATCGTCGAGTTTCTACATGATCGCTGTGGAGCAAAGACCTTGTTTGCCACGCACTATCACGAGCTAAACGACTTGGCGGAACTTTTGCCTCGCATCAAGAATTACAATGTCGAAGTACAAGAAGTTGGAAATTCAGTCATTTTCAGCCGTCGTGTACTGCCGGGTTCGACCGACCATTCCTTTGGTATTCACGTGGCGCAGATGGCAGGTCTTCCTCGTGAAGTGACTTCGAGAGCTCGGGAGATCCTGGCAACCCTGGAAAACAATAATCAAAATCTCGTTGACAGCAGTTCTGGACACTCACTTAGGAAAGTCCGATCTGCTTCAACGACAGCAGTAGGCAGATCAGAACACGAGCACCAAATTTCCATGTTTGAACTGCGCGACGATGCAATACGTGCGGAGTTGAGCGAAGTAGACGTGAACAGCTTGACGCCAATCCAAGCGTTGCAGCAGCTCTCAACCTTGGTTGAAAAGGCTAAAAAGAACGAATAAGCTCTGTAGAACCATTCGAGAAGGCAAAAGGGGACGCACAAATATTGGTCCTCGTGGTATAAAATTTTGTCGCGAAGGCTCGCCGTAGCGAAATTTGCAGCATCTGACTGAATCGACCACCAATGAAAACTGAGGAACCATGACATTCCCGGAGAATTTGAAATACACTAGCGATCACGAGTGGATTCGCGTTGAAGGAAATACCGGCTGGATTGGCGTTACCGACCACGCACAAGGCGAGTTGGGCGACGTTGTGTACATCGACATAGCTGATGGCTTGGATAGCATCACGAAAGGTGAGAGCTTTGGTACCATTGAAGCTGTGAAGACCGTTGCGGATCTCTACGCTCCGTGCAGCGGAAAAGTACTTGAAGTCAATCGCGGACTGAACGATAGTCCGGAAAAAGTAAATCAGGATCCGTACAACGACGGTTGGATCGTAAAGGTTGAGTTGTCCGATTTGTCGGATCTTGACGAATTGATGGACGTGAATGCCTATAAGGCGATCGTCGGACACTAAAGCACACGAGTCAAACGTTTACTTGATTATTGACAGCGCCGCTTCGTGTGTACGAAGGCGACGAGTGTCAACGCGATGTCACCATCGCGAGATTTCCACTTCATTTATTCTACTTGCAGGTTAAAAGGGACGACGTCTGTTCGTCCCTTTTGCCTATGTAGTCAGGACCGGGGAGCTGATTTCAATCCAATGCTCGTTGTCGGCAACATCCACTAGCGGTGCTTTATTTTCATATACGTCGTCGAGCGAGCTTCGCAGAACTCGAAACCATATACTACGCTACCATCCTCTGAACATGAGACCAGCCAAACACACCGTCTTCCTCGTCCTCATCGTCAGTCAGATGATTTCGCTACTCTCTCTTATTCTTTGGTTCAGTCTGTACGATCTGATTTCGCGATCGGGACGTGCGATCGATGAGGTTGGTCCTCTCTTTCAGGTCTATCCTGTGCTTCCCTTTGCACTGAGTGCACTAGCCTGGTTTGCGTATCGTCTACGCCGCTGGAATCTTGCAATGACCTTGACTCTTGTTCCGGCGGTCATTGCCACATTGTTGATGAGTTATTACTTTGTCATCGGTCTTGCTCAACACTTCGTCTAGGAGAAAAATATCCAATGTTTGATGTTCTTCATGTCTTCCATGCACATAATCGTTTTCTCATATCGGTGCTGGCACTTGCCTGCGTCCTGAAACTCATTGTGAATCTGTTGCGAAAGAAAGAGTATGGTCGTAGCGACGCGATGCTGGTGCGATTGTACTCGGTTGTCCTAACGATTCAGTTCGTTGTGGGCATTCTGCTTCTCTACAATGTCGGAACTATGGCAGCATGGGATATGTCTCAGCTACGGCTGCAACTGGAACACGCAACGACGCAATTGATTGCAGTCGGACTTAGCCATGCTGCAGTTGGTGTCTACCGAAAGACAAACGGAAATCGTTCAACTCGCGCACTGATCTTTGTCGCCGCATCCTTCGCGTTGATTATCGTGGGAGTTGGCCGACTCAAAGGCTTTGAATATTGGATGAACCTCTAAGTACTGAAGCATTCAAAGCGAAGTTGAACATCAGGTGGAGTTCTCTCTGTGCTGTGGACAGCGAGGTCTTCAAGATTTTACAGACCTTTGCGATCATCCTTAGAGGAGCGTAGCTTTAGCAAAAAAGCTATGCGAGAGAAGACATATGCGAATGCCTGAAGATCTTGTGGTAGAACTAATCTGCGCAGCGTTGGAACCACTACGCCGATGTTCTCGGTGATGCGCAGAGCTTTGCATGTTGAATTGTATTCGACCGGCTGACGACATAACTGTGGCGATCTGCGCTACGATTTCCGTGAGAAAGTGGCCAGCCGCATGCAGATGAGGTCTTGAAGATTTCGGGCAAGGGCTTCCGGTACTGTGAAGTTGTTGATCATGATGGCAAAGCAGAGCGTTTCACCATCACGTGTCGTAACGTATCCTGCAAGGGTATTGACGTTATTCAGACTCCCTGTTTTTGCGCGCAATTTTTTCTCGGCCAATGTTCCCACCGTCCGATTGCGCATGGTTCCGGATTCACCCGGAATGGCAAGAGACGATTCGAATTCTTGTTTGATGTCGCTCTTATGAACAGCCCACAAAAGTTGGGCTAATTGATGTGGCGAACATAGGTTGAGACGCGACAATCCACTTCCGTCTGCCATTTGAAAATCATCGTGTTGAATGCCAAGCTTCATGATGTATTTCTTGACCTGTTCTATTCCGGCATCGAAGCTGCCATTACCACTGCTTTCTTTACCAAGTGTTTTGAGTAGACTCTCAGCACAGAGGTTGTGCGAGTGTGTATTGATGATCGCCACTATGTCTTGAAGAGGCGGGGATACATGCTCGCAGAGTGCTTGCATTCCCGCGTAGGAAATGCGCTCATTCCAATTGTCGATGTCTAGCAGTAGACCGCGCACTTTGATTTGATGGTGCTCGAATGCTTGCTTAAGCGTATGCAAGACAAAGAGTGTCGGGTTGTCGACCGTAACACGGACGCTTGTGGGCGACTCAGCCGCGGCTTTTCCTTCAAGAGCGATATGACCCCGAAGTTCAATGGTATTGGAGTTCGCGGCACGTACCGGTATAATCTCTGTCCCGTCATTGGTATTCACGGTGACAATGTTGTTGACAATGCGAACGTAACGATTGTCTTGCGGCACCGAAACCCGGGCTAATTCTCCGTTCATAGATCCCGGATACACCTGCAACTCAACACAGTTGTCGGTAGCGGTGAGTGCACTTATCTGCGCAGAGTAGGGATAGGCCATGTCGTCCCAACTCCAGCCGGCGCCATAATGCTCCTTGTCGAAGTAGGAATCATCGCCGATGATGTTTCCATTGATCGACTTGATTCCCAGCGAGTCGAACTTGGTCATCCAGGCGTCAAAGATGGCCACGACATCAGTTTTGAAGTACTCACTCCAGGTTGGATCTCCGGAGCCGCGTACAATAATGTTTCCTTGAAACTCACCGTTCGGACTCACTTTGCCATCGAGATACAGTCTGGTGGAGTACCGAAACTCTTTTCCAAGATAGTCTAAGGCAGCGCTCGTTGTGAAGAGTTTCAGGGTACTTGCCGGTATAAAGTTCTTGAGATCATTCTCTCGATAGATTGTTTCGCCATTGTCGGCTGAGAGTACCGAAACGCCGATGAGGGCATTGGAAAAGTCGCGCGACTTCAACAATCCATCAATGTCATTCTGCAACTCCCGAACTGCGGAGCGTGTGCTCTTGCGTTCCGGACGTAAGGTGTCGGCATGCTTCTCTTGTAGCGATCCTGTCGATGAAGGTTGAGCGTGGAGCTGCTGAAGCGAAAAGAAAAGAAGTGCCGTTAGGATGCTACGCATCCAGGCTCTGCCCATTGCCGACAACACGGCTGTATGCGCAAGCTCCGGAGCTAGGAGTTCCGTTTGGTAGTCACATACAAGTAATGTGGAGTTGAGCATCTTTAGGTATTCTTCAACGTGTGTCAAAAATAGTTTACGAACCGGAGTTGATCTTGCTATGAAACCCGGTACGAGCCTGCTGCGTTTCGCTTTTGCAGAGTTTCGTCAGGCAACCCGCGACGGACGCAGAGATGACCACACTGCATCGGCTGTGGCCTTATGCGCATTGTCGCTTAACTCTGCAGCAATGGCAAGAGATTCTTCACACATGTCCGCATCTGCTCCGACGTTTAGCGCGCCACGTAAGTGTGAGTAGAGTTGTCGGCTCCAACCACAAGCGGCCAAGATCGTGCTGTTGATCAGTTCACGTGTGCAGAGGTCGAGCTGTGAACGAGAGAGCACTTTGCCGTATCCTTCAACGATCATCCACATATCCAGGTGTGCAGACAGGGCTAGAACACGCTCTCGCATTGCCGTATATACCCCGGTATAAATGCGCTCACAGGTTTCTCTGCCACGTCGTTCAAAGACTCGCAGATCATACTGTTCTGAGTCATCGGCATACCAACTTATGGAGCGAGATTCCAAGACACTGCGCATCGAACTCAAGGCTTCCAGTGCTGCCGGAAAACCGGCAAAGAGATAGATCTGGAGCAAAGCCTCATACATGTGCTGAAGATCAAACTCGTGATCGCAATACTCGTGTATACAGGCTTGAAGTTCAAACTGCTTGTTGAGAACGGCATTGGCTGCGGCACGACAAAGCAGGTGGCGATGGAGGCTGTGTGTTGGACGCCTCGCAGTGAAATCGGACTGTGCTTCTTCCAATGCAGCGTCGTCGCGTAGTCTTCTATAAATACCCGCAAACTCCTGCAGTGCCAGAGCCCTGTGAGAGATGGCATTCTTCGTTTCGCTAGACAGCTCAGCAAAGCTCATCTCGTGACCCTTGGGCACGAAAACAGGGTCATATCCAAAACCGCGATCTCCTCGAGCCGCTTCACTGATGCTGCCCTTGCAAGATCCCTCGGCAAATAACGTTCGCTGATCGTCAACATAGCAGATTACAGTGCGGAAGCTTGCCTGACGTTTCTCGGGTGCAATGCCATGGAGTTTTTCGAGCAGAAGGGCAACGTTATCTTCATACCGAGCATTTTCACCGGCAAAACGTGCGGTATGTACACCCGGCGCTCCATTCAATGCGTCGACTTCAAGTCCGGTATCATCAGCTATACATGGTAGTCCGCTCCGTTCATAGAAAGCTCGTGCTTTAAGGTAGGCATTTTCTTCGAGTGTAGATCCGCTCTCCTCAACGTCGAGCGACATATCATCGATGTCGGACAAACATAGGATTTCAAGCTTGGGATCCAATTGTCGCAGGATTGCACCGAGCTCCTCAATCTTGTGAGTGTTGTTGGAAGCGAGAAGAAGCTTCATGAGCGAGTGGCCCCGGCAAAGTGATACAAACTGATTCCGGCGGCAATAGCAGCGTTGAGTGATTCAGCAGATCCCTGGGAAGCAATGGTGAAGGGCTTGGTGATCAGCTTGCCAACTTCTTCCGATATACCCGCAGCTTCGGCACCGATGACAACGCAGAGTGGTTCTGTCGTTGCACACTGTGAGATGTCATCCGCATTGTGCGCCATTGCCCCATAAATCGAATGTGTAGTACGTAATAGACGCAATGTCTGCGACAAATTCACAGCGAGCACCGGGATATGAAAAATGGAACCCATCGTTGAGCGTATGAGTTTTGGGTTGTATCGGTCGACGCTTCCGCTTCCAAGGAGCACGGCATTAAAACCAAAGAAGTGCGCCGTTCGAATGATAGTGCCGACATTACCCGGATCCTGAACACCGTCCAATGCTACCACTCGTTGCCACGCATCGACATCGTGCGATGCATCTGCGGCATACCGAACTACAGCCGCCACACCTTGAGGAGAAGCTGCATCACTGATCTGTTCAAAAATGCGAGCACTGCAATACTCGATGGCTATGCCACGCCTTTTACAGGTGTTAATCAATGACGTTTGATGTTCTATTTGGTCGTGACGTAGCACGACCAAGGCAAGAGTGTATGACGAACGGAGGACTTCATGCACCAAGGTTGGTCCTTCGGCAAGAAAACATTTTTCATCGTCACGGTGCTTGCGCTGATGCAGCGAGGCTAAGAGTTTGCGATGTTTGTCAGACAACGCAGCTAAAGTTTCCATGGTGTGTAGTGATGCCGTCGAGAAGACTCTTCGTTGTTCGCTGCGCGTGCAGCGCAGTCCAGTGCAAACTTACAAAGCACGTCATGATACCTGCAGAACTCTTACGGAAGAAACGAGACGGACACGAGCTGTCGGGAGATGAGATTCGCGCCTTTATTGGAGCATTACTCAACTCTTCGGTCAATGAGGCACAAGCCGCAGCCTTTTTAATGGCAGCCTGTACTCGGGGAATGAGCGCGCGAGAAACGGCTGCACTGAGTCTCGCCATGCGCGACAGTGGTGTGCGTTACAACTTTCATGATTTGGGAATCCCGATTGTTGACAAGCACTCTACGGGTGGGGTGGGTGATAAAGTCTCGCTGCTTCTTGTTCCCTTGGCAGCTGCCTGCGGTATTCTGGTGCCGATGATGAGTGGGCGCGGCTTAGGACACACCGGCGGAACGGTCGACAAACTTGAGTCGATTCCCGGTATGCGCTTGGACTTTGATGAGAGCGCATTGCGAACCCTTCTGCTTGAACAAGGAGCTTTCATGATAAAGGCTTCCTCCAATGTTGCTCCCGCCGACGGCATTCTTTATGCGCTGCGTGATGTTACAGGAACCATTGAGAGCACCAGCCTGATAACAGCATCTATCTTGTCGAAAAAACTGGTTGAAGGACTCGACGGCCTCGTGCTCGATATGAAGGTTGGGCGTGGCGCATTCATGAGCACACGAGAGCAAGCCGATGAGTTGGCGCACAGCATGATGTCAGTTGCGAAGGAAGCAGGGTTGCCAATGCACATCGTCTTCAGTTCGATGGACCATCCTCTGGGAACGATGGTAGGCAATTGGTTGGAGATGCGTGAGTGTGAAGAAGCGCTGCGAGATCCCACCTCCTGTTCTCCGGATCTCTACGAGCTTAGTCTTTTACAATGTTCACGCATGTTGCAACTCGCAGATCGCTCTTTAAGCGACGAGCGAGCACGTGAGATGAGCAAAAGAGTTTGGCATGACGGTACCGCACATCAACGTTTTCACGCATTGATCAAAGCGCAAGGCGGCGATTGGTCTGCTGCCTGCGAACGTTATACGTCCACACACTCAATGGCTCTGCATGCTCCACGTGAAGGGATCCTGCACTCCTGGTCTACACGTGAAATGGGTTTGGCGGGAATCGAGCTCGGCGCAGGACGTAAACGTCAACATGACACTATCGATTATGCTGCCGGTTTCCGCTTGTTGAAAAAAGTTGGCGATGAGATACGGAAGGGAGAAGAGCTTCTGATACTGCAGGCATCGAGCGACAGCGAGCTGGAACGCGTGTGCACGATGCTGGAACAGGGACTTGATATACGTCCGGAGACATACAGCCCAACCCCTCTCATTTTGGATGAATGGCACTCATCATAATCGATATCGCACTCGCTAGAGATCCAGTCTAGTCCACCGAGTCATGGTACCTAAGCGCCAAATCGCCAAGCCACTACTTACCTGACAATGCGTCAATTGGCAAAAAATGAGGCTTTCGGAGCTCCGCGTCCGGACAGCGTTCAATTGGCACGGTTTTTAACAATTAAGGGTGTTCATCATCTAGGAGCACCCATGCGAGCGGGAACGATACCGCGTTATAAGTGGATATTGGCAGCAGGCGACTACCTCTGTATTGTGAGTAGTTATGTGATTGCCATGCTCGTTTTACCCGGAAAAATCGACGTATTGAATTGGAGCAACAACCTCAGTTTTGCTGCCTTTGCACTCGTGTGGGTTTTTGCGATGGAGATCTACAACCTCTATCAGCACAATGTGGTGATGAACCGAAGCGAGCAGACGGTGTTGTTGGTCAAATCCACGATGACTGCTTTCATGGTAGCCATCTTGACAGACTATCTCTTTCGACCCGATAACTGGATTGGCTCGCGTGCCGTAAATGCCTGTGTGTACCCTAGTGGCATTCTACTTCTCGGTGCTTGGCGCATGCTCATATTTCGTCGCCTTTGGCTCAGCACGTCCTTTGCACCAAGATACTCACAACGAATCGCAATCATTGGTGCATCGCAGCGTGGACTCAACATTGCCTCTCGCATTCAGCTTCGTAAGAATGCCGACGTGGAACTGGTTGGTTTTGTGGAGGAACCCAATAGCGCACAAGCAGAGGTTGTGAAAGCAGAGCAGGCACCGGCATACAAGATCTTAGGTACTCGTCGCGATGTGCGAGCCATAGCCGCGCAACACAACATTCATCGTTTTGTGATTGCTTCGGATGAACTTGCCGCGGGTGAGATGTTGGACATAGCAGAGCAGTGTACAAGTGTTGGTGCTCAAGTCGACGTTGCATCTGCTTCGAGTGGCATTCTCAACCAGCGAGGTACGCCGATACCGGACTTGGAGTTTCCCGTCATTCACTTTCACGGCTCGTATAATAATCTGGGTGCGCGCATCCTCAAACGTGTCGCAGACATTGTGTTAAGCTCGCTCGGCTTGGTTCTCTTGTCGCCCGTGTTCGCTGTACTTGCCGCTCTCGTGAAACTGAGTAGCAAAGGTCCTGTGTTCTATAAATCTCGACGCGTTGGACGCTTCGGACATATGTTTGATTTTTACAAGTTCCGCTCCATGCGTCCGGCCACGGAAAACCACGACGCCCACGTCCTTAAGGAGCAGTACGAGTCATACATCAAAAGCAATCAAGCGGTAGGAAAGATTATCAACGACGATCGTGTGACGGCCATCGGCAAAGTCATGCGCAAAACATCCCTTGATGAACTGCCTCAACTCTGGAATGTGCTCAAAGGCGACATGAGCATCGTTGGACCACGTCCGTGTCTCGCTCATGAGTATCAACTCTACGACGAATGGCACAAGAAGCGCGTGAGCGTTCTTCCGGGCTGCACTGGCTTATGGCAGGTTTCAGATCGTAAAAAGACATCGTTTAACGACATGGTTATGCTCGACTACTACTACATCGAGAATATGTCGCTCTGGTTCGATATTCAGATCATTCTAAAAACCATACCCGTCATGCTCTTTGGGCGGGGAGACTTCTAAGAGCAGCACAACACGGCTGCATCGAGCTTTACTTCGTCCGGCTTGACTTTAGAATTGCTTTTGTTATGCGGAGCGCCGGCGCTCCGCATAACAAAGAGATCTCATGACCCGCTATCTGCTCATTGCGTTGCGGGCAAAAAAAAAAAAGCGTTCCGAGACCGGAACGCTTTTTTTCTTGTCGTCGAGAAAATCTTACTCAATAATCAACTTTTCCTTGAAGGTCTTTGCGCCTTGACTAATTGTCACGGTATAGACACCGCGAGGAGCGAGGCTAAGATCCACTGTGGTTGAAAAGCTGTTTTGAGAGTTCATAACCGTGCGATCCAAAAACTTGTTTCCGATGAGATCCGTGATCATCATACGGAATTCTGTTGCTTCCAGACCGGCTACGCTAATATTCACAGCGCCGGTGCTGGGGTTTGGAGCCAAGTTCAAGGTGGCAGGTGAAACTTCGATAGAATTCAAACGCTCACCTGCTACGAACGAAGCATTGGCAGCTTTGGCACATTCAGCTTTGAGCTTGGTGACAACTTCCTGATTTACATCAGCGTATGAGTTCAAAGTAGCTTCAACACTGCGAAGTTGGCCATCACGACGATACTGAACGAGAACGCGATCGCCCGGACGGTGTGTTGAGATTGTTTTCTTCAATTCAACAAAGCTGGGGATCAGCGTACCATCGATGGATTCAATGATATCTCCCGCTGTCAACTCAGCCTTTGTAGCACCGGTATTCGGAATGACGCCACTAAGTGTTGCAGTTCCCGTCGAATTGACGTAGACGCCAAGGATGGGGTTGTTGTAGAATTCTTTTTCCAAACGCTCACAGGGTGAGCTGTAGGTTGTTGTTGATTGCGGCAGAGTAGATGCTTGAGCTTGTTCGGCCTTCATCTCAGCAGCAGATGACACCACAACACTCAAGTCATGTTGTTCACCGGCGCGTTCGATACGAACCAGGATGATGTCTCCCGGACCTTTACCACGCATTGCGCTATAAATGTCACACATGGAGTGAACCGGTTGGCCCTCAACCGCTAGAACAACGTCTCCACTTTGCAAGCCGGCAAATTCAGCCTTTGAAGCAGGGGAAACTCGCTCAACAACAAGAGCGAAATCGTTCGAGCGCACATTGAGTTGCATGCCGATATAACCACCTTCTCGGGCGGGAGCAGCGGCACTGGCGGGCGCTGTATAGGATTGATTTCCGGCATGTACAATGCCGTTTTGGGCGTTCACTGACGCAGCGTAGGCGGATGCCAAAACGATTGCGCTAAGAGCTACACGTCGTACAAATGTCATGAGATACCTCGTAAGGCGGATTGATTAAACGATTATCTGATTGCAAGATAAAATTTTCAGCAGAACTACAAGGGTTAAAAGCTGTTCAAAGTCGTTAATAAGTAGTTATACCGATGAAAAAAACGACATATAACGACATAAAACCACCAAAAACCTATGCTCCGGGCTCTTTCGACCGATTTCAGGCTCTACCGTCTCACCCGGGTGCTATCGGCATCGAATATCCCTGGCTTGAGAGCTGTAGTAAAAAGTCCTCGGCTTCTCCGGAGAACTCAAAAGCGTTTTGATCGAGACCGATGTAAACTTAACCGGCTTCTCAGAACTGTTCTCGCGATCAAAGACTCCATCTCGAAACTCAGATATGGACCTCTAAGCGTGATGCTCTCTTGACTTTGTTGTTATAACAAAAGGCAGGACAAAGCTTTACTAAAAATCTGTCCGAAATCCATACTTGAGTCATTCCCGGATCCGTGCTCGAGTCCTTCCCTAAATTCTTCCTTGAATTCTTCCTTGAATTCTTCCTTGAATTCGCCGGGGACTTGTTCTTCTGCTTGTTGATTGGACGCAGTACTCAGTTCTCTCGTGTACGGTGAGAACGCGAAAAAAGCTTAAGAAACGTTAAGGCTATGTGCATCAAAAAGCGATGCGCAGAGCTGCTACTCCAATCCTATCTTGCGGTGCTCACGCTGCTCCGTATTTTTGCTTTTTAACCGCAAATCTGCACCCCCTATGTCAGTAGTCTTTCAAACCAATTTTGAAACGCTCCGCCTTGCACGTCGAGGCAAGGTTCGTGATGTCTATGATCTTGGCGAGCATCTTCTCATTGTGGCCACAGATCGTATCAGTGCCTTCGACGTAATCATGTCGGAACCTATTCCTGGAAAGGGCAAGATTCTCACGAGACTATCAACATTTTGGTTCGGGCGAACCTCAGAGATCATTGCCAATCATGTGATTTCTACTGAGGTGGCCGACTACCCGCAAGAAACCCATGAGTATGCAGCTGAACTAGAGGGGCGTTCCATGTTGGTGCGCAAAACAGTGCCTTTGCCAATTGAATGTGTTGTGCGAGGCTATTTGGCCGGATCTGGATGGAACGAGTATCGTGAAAATCAGCAAGTGTGCGGCGTTGCGCTTCCGGCAGGTTTGATAGAGTCTTCGCGCCTTCCGGAACCCATTTTTACTCCGGCAACGAAAGCTGACGAAGGACATGATGAAAACATCAGTTATGAGCGAGCAGTGGGAATCGTTGGTGAGGGGACCGCGTCTTTTGTACGCGCAGCTTCAATAGCCTTGTATAATGCTGCAGCGGACTACGCTGCCGGACGCGGGATCATTCTTGCCGATACAAAATTCGAGTTTGGTCGTTTGTCGGACGGCTCGATCATTCTCATTGATGAAGCTCTTACACCCGATTCGTCGCGCTATTGGCTAGCTGATCAATACAAAGCCGGTGAGGCACAGATGAATTTCGACAAGCAAGTGCTTCGTGACTGGTTGTTGACACAGCCTTGGAACAAACAGGCTCCGGCACCGACACTTCCGGACGACATCATTGCGAAAACCTTGGCGAAATATGAGGAAGCAGCGAAGCGCTTGATGGACTAGTTGAATCGTCTGCACAGCCTTTTACCGCTACACTAGAATATCTAAAGTTCAGATCAAGCACGTAGAAACTGTCAGCCAATAGCAAGTATGCACTGACGATCGGTTCCACCGGGCGGCGTGGTCGGACAGGAATGATCTAAGAGGGTACTCTTGGAACTGTGATGACGGATGGAGGGCAAGGACGACCTTTGCCTAGTCTAGTCTAGTCTAGCCTAGTATATAATTGTTTTGTTGTGACTTTGAGCCGTACTTGAAATTGAATCATGTTATTTGCAGGATCTCTGCACCCTTCTCTACACATTGAATGGATACAGTGTCAATAGACGACCAGGACTACAGTGAAGGACTCGAGAAGAAGAGTGTTGACACATTCGACTTTCCGACCATCTTAGCAATGCTGTCTTTGATAGCCATTGGCTTGATAAGCATCTACTCAGCCACATACGAACCGAAAATGAGTTCGTTCTTCGTGAAGCAACTGGTTTTTGCCGGAGTCGGTGTGGGACTAATGGTAGGCTGTATTTTCTTGCCGACGCACTGGATCAGAAGCGTTGCCCCAATTGCGTATGTCGGTTCACTCATACTCCTGCTGCTCGTCCTCATTCCCGGGATAGGGTTAAAGATAAACGGACAAATCTGTTGGATTCGAATTGGCGGTGTGCAGTTTCAACCCTCGGAGTTTGCGAAACTCAGCACCTTGTTGATGATTGGTCGCTTTATGGAGAATAAAGGGATTACGCTTACATCTCTGCGAGATATTGGTTGGCTGAGTCTCATCATTTCGATACCGATGCTCCTCATTCTCGCCGAGAAGGATACCGGTACGGCATCGGTGTTCGTAGCCATGATGATGGGAACTTTGCTCTGGTGTGGCGGCGATTTATTCTTGCTCTATGTCGTTGCGTTGATTCCCGTTATTGGTGTGACCGGCATGTATGCGGTGCTTCACGATACAAAAACACCCTTGTATGTTGTGTTGACGTTGGCGGCGCTGGGTGCCTTATCCTTTCGGCGATCCATCGTGTTTGGCATTATCGCGATTGCCCTATTTTTCACCGTTGGGCTCTCATCGGGTCCTTTGTATCACAAACTTCCTGATCACCAACAAAGTCGTATAAAGACCTTTTTTGATCCTGAGAAGTATCCGCGAGACGAAGGGTATCACGTGTTGCAGTCCATGATGGCTGTGGGTAGCGGTGGTTTGACCGGCAAGGGATTCATGCAGGGTACGCTGACCCAATTGCGGTACATTCCGGAACAGTGGACAGATTTCATATTCGACGTACCGGGAGAAGAGTTTGGCTTTGCCGGCAGCATTACGGTATTAGGATTGCTTGTCTTCCTCATCTTCAGATTGGTGCGATTGGCTCGAAACTCTCGATCGGCATTTGAATCCACCTTTGCTTTTGGCTTCGCTGCGATACTTCTCTACCACACCATGGTGAATATTGGAATGGCAATCGGACTCTTTCCCGTTATGGGAATACCTTTGCCCTATCTCTCATCAGGTGGAACGGCCTTGATGGCGAATATGACGGCGATAGGCGTGGTCATAAGCTTCAATAGAGCTCGACTAAAATCACTGGTTGATCGATGAATATTGTCCTTAGCTGTGGTGACGTCAATGGCGTGGGTCTTGAAGTGTTCGTCAAGGCTCTAGCTTCCTCCGCACTTGTGGAAGAGGCTCGCGGTGTGTCGCTGCAGCTCATTGTGCATCCTCAAACACTTGAAGAGTATTGTAACAAGGCAAAGCTAGCTGCTCGGATTTATGGATCCACGATGCAAGTCGGTAACACAAGCGTTGAGATTCTGCCCTGTGATCACCACAGCCCGGTACACTTCGGTAGAGAGGAGCTTTCGTCGGCGAGACTCGCCCTTGAGTCTCTTGAGAGATCGGTGATGCTCCTTCGCGAAGCTCGGGCCGATGCCGTGTTGAGCTTGCCGGTCTCAAAACACTCGCTTCAGATGGCCGGATTCGAGTTCCCGGGTCAAACGGAGTTTTTTGCCGCTCGTAGCTCGCATCTTCAAAACGCAAAGGCATTGATGATTCTTATGCATGAGAATCTGCGCGTGGCTCTTGTCACCGTGCATGTGCCATTGCAGTCCGTTGCTTCCTTGTTGTCTGTACAGGTCGTATGCGATCGAACGCGAGCACTACACAGAAGTCTTGTGAGAGATTTTGCCCTTGAGCATCCTCGTATTGCCGTGCTAGGTTTGAATCCGCACGCCGGAGAACAAGGACATATTGGACGAGAAGAAGTAGAGATTGTAGGTCCATCTTGCGATCTTCTGCGCGCTGAGGGTTTGGGAGTTGAGGGACCGTTTCCCGCGGACGGCTTCTTTGCTCATGGAGCGTATAAAGAATACGATGGTGTTCTTGCCATGTATCATGATCAGGGACTTATACCGCTGAAGCTTATTGCCTCAGGCGCAGGGGTAAATTTTAGCGCTAATCTGGACATCGTCCGTTGTTCTCCCGACCATGGAACAGCATACGACATCGCAGGAAAAAACTGCGCGGATGAACGCAGTACAGCTCAGGCACTGATGAGCATTATACGCATCGTAGAAAATCGCAGAAAGAACGTAATAACCTGATATCGCTTGTTGCTCGCAAACATGGTGAGGCCCGATTTATCCGGCATGCTAGCTCATCGGTTCTCCGTACCGACATGGTCCGACGGGGGCAGTGAATCTATATCTTGTATGTACTCAAGCCTCTTGTAAAGAGCGACTAACTGAGGTAGCTTTCTCGGGAGGGACTGCCGAATCGACTATCCAATGACAGCCAACACTTTGTTTGCGTTCAAGTGCAGCATTGCAAATACTGAGTCCGGTCTCACATAGATTGAGAACTTCCTTGAGATTGACGTTGAAGCCGTTGAGGTGCAAGTCTTCCTCGATCACCCGATGAATCGTCTGCAGTTGAAGTCTTCCTTCTTGTAGGGTTTGTACACTGCGACGAATACCCGCCGCATTCCACATGACTTGTTGTATTTGAAGTCGTCGAACGGCCGCGCGCTCTCGTGCGGCATCAGGCTTTTGCTGAACTTTGATATCTGTGCATTTCCAATCGAGAGTGGGACGCAGGTATTCAATTACTTTACGTGCATCGATGGAAGCTTGTTCGGCGAAGACGAGTCCCTCCAGCAGCGAATTGGATGCTAAGCGGTTCGCTCCGTGAACACCGGTACATGCTACTTCGCCACAGGCATAAAGACGTGGAACGGTCGTTCGTCCCATAAGATCCGTTGCGACGCCGCCGCAGAAGTAGTGAGCGGCAGGCACAACCGGAATCAAGTCGAGATCCAGGCGCAGTCCTTCTTCGGCACAGCGCTTCGAGATGTTCGGGAAATGCGCTGTGAAGGCTTCAATATCCAAATGTCGAAGGTCAAGAAACACACACTCAGCGCCGTTACTTTCGAGTTCGCTGCTGATTGCGCGACTCACGACATCGCGAGGGGCAAGGGACTTCAGTGGGTGATACTTCTGCATGAACTCAGTGCCATCGGCGTGACATAGTCGCGCGCCAAATCCACGCACTGCTTCAGAGATCAGAAAGGTCTGAGGTCTATCTGAATACAGACTGGTAGGATGAAACTGCACGAATTCCATATCGCGCAGCTCAGCCCCAATTCGTGAAGCCAAGGCATATCCATCGCCTGTGGCTATGGGCGGATTTGTATTGTGCAAGTACACCTGTGATCCACCACCGCTGGCCAGCATTGTAATGCGAGAAGTGATTTGTTCACATGTCGATTGATCGGCGTCGTACACAAAGGCTCCACCGCAACCACTGTGGTCGCGAAGTAAGTCGATGACGAAGTGGTGTTCCAAGACTTCGATATTCGGACAGGATTTCAGATAACGAACCAAGGAGCTCTCAACCTCTCGTCCGGTGGCGTCCGACGCATGCACCACACGAGAATGGCTATGTCCTCCTTCGCGATGCAGATCATATGCTCCTGCCGCGTCTCGGTCAAAACGTACGGACATCTCCTCCAGTTGGGCAATACAGTCGGCTGCGTGCTCCGCAACGAGCCTCACGGCTGCCTCATTACACAAGCCATCTCCTGCCTTCAAGGTATCCAGTATGTGATGCTCAATGGAGTCAGTGTTGTTCGTTACAGCCGCGATCCCACCTTGCGCATACATAGTGTTGGATTCGCCAATGCCGGATTTGGTGACAACCAGTACACGTGCGAAGCGAGAGCAGTGGATGGCATAGAACAGCCCGGCAATTCCACTCCCTATAACGAGAATATCTGTGTCGCGTTTTATCATGAAAAGGAAAGCATTCGTTCAATTGGAAGTAGGGCACGTCGCATGATGTCATCCTCTACCTGAATCTCAAACTGCTGTTGGTTGTGGGAGTCAATGGAACGAAGTGCGGCTAGAGTGTTCTCAAGTGTGATTTTCTTCATGTACGGACACTTAATACACGGTGTAATAAATTTCTTGGACGGATACATGCTTTTGAGCGTAGCGCCGAGATCGCATTCCGAGGCTAAGATGAATGACTCTGCGGCACTCTTCGCAACGTGAGCTATGATATCGTTGGTGCTTCCTACGACACCGGAGTTGTGAGCAAGTCCGGCATCCACACTTCGCTCCGGAACTTCCCAGTGAAGCAACACCTCGGCGCGAGGATTCTCAGCGCAGACTTTTGTCAACAGATTTTCCGCGAACTGTTCGTGAACTTGGCAGCGACCATTCCACAGGATTAATCTCTTCGTGCTGCTCTGCGCGAGTTGTCGCTGCAGATTGGCTCCCATGTACACATCCGGTAAGAAGATGACGTCATTGCTTTCGAAGCTTTGAACGATGCTGAGTGCATTGCGCGACGTGCAGCAGATATCGCTCTCGGCTTTTACGTCCGCATAGGTGTTGACATAACAAACAACCGGAAGTCCAGGGTATCGCTCCCTTAAGGCACGTACATCCTGTGGTGTTATAGATGCAGCAAGTGAGCACCCTGCGTCGTTGTCCGGCAAATACACTCCCTTCGAGGGATTCACAATTTTGGCCGTTTCAGCCATGAAACGCACTCCGCAAAACACAATGTTTTGATGCTCTACCTTTTTGGCTTCCAAACTAAGACCCAGTGAGTCGCCTATAAAGTCAGCCATGCCACCTTCGCGCTCAAGAACCTGAAGTTCCGGACTCATATAGTAGTGTGCCAAGATCACGGCATTCTTCTCGCGCTTCAAAGTATTTATCTCAGCGTACAGTTCTTGAATCTCAAGGGCTCTGTCTATGTCCGCCAATGCACTCATTGTTCACTCGCCTTTCGATTGTTCTTACTATCCTTGGTACAGCTACGACGTATTCCTCGTATCACTGTTGTGCTGTAGACCGCTTTGTATCTGGGTCGGCAACTGTTCGAACACGTGTTCTCTTGGTAAAGGAAAGAGATACGATTTGGGATAGTCAGAGAAATCAGAGAAAAAAGTCTGATTACAAAACTAACATTCTCACTGCATATAGTGATTGAGTATCTGCAAGCCGGAGGTGCCAAGGCGCGCAGAAAGGTTGTTGAGGCTGTTCTTGTGCGTGAGGACCTGAAAAAACCAAGCGCTGTGCGAAGCACAGCGCTTTACAAAAAGTCTCCTGAGCAGGACAAAAGTGGAGGGCATCACAGCGCTCTTTGACTCACTCTGCTCGAAATGTAACAGGCCGACGGGGGAGGCAGGGAGTCAGTCGTGCAGCTCTGCAGCCCTCTTGGGCGAGTGCCGTTTGTTATTTTTGCACACACTTCAACAACTCACACCAAAAACACCTATATGAATACAGTTCTGGTAATTGGCGCAGGCACGATGGGAAACGGGATTGCGCACTTGCACGCACAATACGGCATGAATGTACTCTTGGTTGACGTAAATGATGCGGCTTTGCAGAGAGGCTTGTCTACGATCGATTCAAATCTTGGTCGTCAAGTAAAAAAAGGTAGCTTGACGGAGGAGCAGAAAACAGAGATATTAGGCCGCATTCGCTGCAGTACTGACCTTAGCGCTTCGGCAGCCGAAGCTGATCTGATCATCGAGGCCGCGAGCGAGAATTTTGAGATTAAAAAGAGTCTTTTTCAGATCATCGATAAAGCTGCCGCTCCCCAAACTATTCTAGCCTCAAACACGTCTTCAATCTCCATTACCCAAATCGCTGCCGTTACATCTCGTCCGGAAAAAGTCATCGGAATGCACTTTTTTAATCCGGTTCCGGTGATGAAACTGTGCGAGTTGGTCCGCGGACAGGCAACGAGCGACGAAACCTATGCGTCAGTACGCGACGTGGCACTGCGCTGTGAGAAGACACCTGTTGAAGTTCAGGATTACCCCGGTTTCATCTCGAATCGCATCTTGATGCCGATGATCAATGAAGCGATTTATTGTGTGATGGAGCATGTCGCATCCGTAGAAGACATCGACACGGTCATGAAGCTTGGTATGGCTCATCCCATGGGACCACTCACTTTGGCCGACTTTATCGGATTGGATGTCTGCTTGGCGATCATGGAAGTTTTGCATGATGGCTTGGGTGACAGCAAGTACCGTCCGTGCCCACTACTACGCCGCATGGTGGCAGCCGGTCAGCTGGGTCGCAAGAGTGGTCGTGGTTTTTACACCTACTAGAACGCTCTGTAACGGTCCGGTGCGCTGTTGAGTCGCTCTCAACGATGCGTGCGCTAACTGCGGGAAAAACAAAGGCATTATAATTGCTAGTTCAGGTTGTAGAGTAGTGGTATGTGGGTTGCTTGGCAAAAAGTGCCGTACATTTCATGCATGGGTGCAATCACGCTCATGTCTGTAAATCGGCTACGACAACCATAGCTATTGCTACAAATGTGGTGCAATCTGACCGTTGAAGAACTAAACGATCGCATGAATGGAAGATCGCGAGTTCCGTCGGTTGAAATAGAGAAGATGACGAGAACATATTACTTACTATGTGTGGAAGAAGAATGACAGAGAGTGAGCAGAAACCGACAGGAGCGGAAGGCGTAAGCTGGAACCTAGGTGATTTGTATCCGGAGATCAACGCCGGAGTATTTGCGAACGACATGCAAGCGGTGAACACCAGAGCTCTTTCGTTCGCTGAAAAGTGGCGAGGCAAAATCTCTCGGAGTGGAGATGAAGAGTTGCTCGCAATGATCACGGAATTGCAGGACATCACGGAGACGATTAATCGCCTGATGGCGCGCGTGCGCCTTGAGTGGACAACGAACCAACAAAGTCAGGACTTGGCTGCGGCTTATCAGTCCGTTTCAGAGTACATCAATGCAGTTCATAACCATCTCATCTTTGTCAGTGTTGAGTTGCGTAGCATAAGCGACGAGCATTTCGAGTATTTGCGAAACGCTGAGAGTTTGTCGCACTTCAAGCATTGGTTGGAGTTCAACCGGATGTTTCGCGATCATACATTGAGTGAGTCCGAGGAGATCTTGGATTCGCAGAAGGACATGACCGGTTTGAGTGCATGGGTTCGATTCTTTGACCAAATGCAGTCCTCTCGAACGTTTGAACAAGATGGACGTCAGCTTAGCCAGCAAGAACTCATGATGCGTATGGCTAGTCCGGATCGTGAGGTTCGTAAGGCAGCCAGCGACACATTTTCCGCAGGCTTGGAAAAAGCTGCACCATTGAACGCTTTTGTATTCAATACAGTGCTTGCAGACCGCATGTTGGATGATCGTATTCGCAATTACCCCTCATGGATAAGTTCACGCAACAAAGCCAACAAGATCAGCGATGAGTCTGTTGACGTACTGGTACAGTCGGTCGTCGATCGTTATGACATCTGCCGTCGTTTCTTCGATCTGAAGAAGCAGTTGCTTGGTCTGAGTGAATTCTATGAATATGATCGCAATGCACCCGCCACTCCGGACACAATGCACGTAAGTTGGGATGACGCCCGCGCTCTTGTGAGTAAAGCATATCATACCTTTCATCCGAGCATCGGACGCATCGTGGACGAGTTCTTTGAAAAGAACTGGATTGATGCAGCACTGCGTCCCGGCAAAGCAAACGGCGCCTACGCCGCTTCGACTGTTCCTAGTGTTCACCCCTATATTTTCATGAACTATACGGGAACACAGCGCGATGTAAAGACATTGGCGCACGAACTTGGTCACGGTGTGCATCAATATTTGTCGCGCTCGCAAGGACTTTTCAATGCCGGCACTCCGCTGACTATTGCGGAAACAGCAAGCGTTTTTGGAGAGATGTTGGTTTTTGACTCTCTTATGAACGAAGCGAAGAACGACGATCAAAAATTGACACTGCTGATGGAGAAGCTCAACGATATCGTCAACACGGTGTTTCGTCAAGTAGCTCTCAATCGCTTTGAGCACGCCATACACACTGCTCGACGTGAAGAAGGAGAGTTGAGTATTGAAAGACTCAGTGAATTGTGGATGCAAACCCAGAGTCCAAGCTACGGTGGAGCTGTCACTCTTCGCGATGGATATCAAACCTGGTGGAGCTACATTTCACACTTTATCCATACGCCCGGATATGTGTATGCCTACGCGTTCGGCGAATTGTTGGTCTTAGCGCTCTATGAAATCTATAAGGAAGATGATTCAAGCTTCAAGCAGCGCTATATCGACTTGCTGTCGGCAGGTGGTAGCGACACGCCTGAGAACTTGCTCAAGCCTTTTGGAATTGATTTGGCGGATAAGAATTTCTGGTCTCGCGGATTAGACTTCATTGATTCTTTACTGCGTCAAGCGGAAGATATCGTGAAGCACCGCGCAGCCTAGATAATGCACTCGAACAAGTAGGTGAGTAGCGTATACGACTCTTAGAAAGCGAGATTCCCGATGGGCTTCTCGCTTTTTTGTTGTTGAACAAGATATCGGGAGTAGGATGCCGGGTCAGTATACCGGCACATCAGAGACGTCGATTGATTTCGAAACTGAGGGTTCTCGTGAAGGCTTTTTGAGAAGGGAGTGTTCCCAAAAGGTCACGTCCTTGAAGCTCCAGAGTCACGCCGGGTGAGATAACCCAACGCAGACTGAGGTGGATGAGTAGACCTGAACTTGTGTCGTTCATGGTTGGATTACATTCTGCCATAAGTGCCGCGCCCGGACCCAGTGATTGCTCAGCGCCAAACCAGGCGTTAAAACCACGTCCATTAAAGGGCAGATCAAGCGAATAGCCGAGTCCACCGTGAAAGGCAAGATGTCCACCGATCCACGAAAACTGTTTTGAACTAGAGGCAAAGAGCCCCGGCGAAGCCGTCTCAAACTGCTTGTTTTGCACAACACCACGACCTTGGGTCTGCAATCCGAACACTATCGCCGGAAATGCAAGCGTCTCGTCAATGATACGATAGCGCAAATGTGTGGACGGAATGCCCTGCCAGCTTACGGAGCCATTGCCTAGAATGTTGACCCCACTGTAGCCGATGCCAATGTTGAAGTCCTGAATTGGTGCGAACGAAGCGTCGCATAAAATACCCCCTCCTGCAAACACAACCGTTGTCAAACCCAGTGATCCCTTGGGCAACAGGCCTGCGGTAGGCATGTCTACGATTACACGCGACTCAAAAGGGGCTTTTGAGCCCGCAGATCCCTGAGCCAGGAGAATATCCGTTCCGTATGTCACATTCCATGCTACGAGGAGCAAAATGGTCGGAAGAGTCCGAAGTGCCACATAGGCAATCGCAAAAACAAAACGCCGGAAGGCGTACTTTCTGAGCATAAACAATCCTTGTGTTGACAACTGTGCTCCGGGCATATGCGCCAAATTTCGCATTTTTGTATTCTCAACACGAATATTTCTCGTGTTTTTGTCTTCCCAAACTCATTTGCACACATCCCATGTTTAATCTCGAACTTTCAGAAACACATCAGGCAATTCGAGACATGGCGCGTCAATTCGCGCAAGACGAAATTGCACCTTCCAGTATTGAGCGTGATATCAACGCGGAATTCCCGAAAGACATCGTCGCAAAACTTGGCGAGCTTGGATTTTTGGGTATGATGGTTCCCACTGAGTGGGGAGGCTCAGGCTTGGATGCTCTAAGTTATGTGCTGGCCATGGAGGAGATCTCTAAAGTTGACGCGAGCGTCGGTGTGATTATGTCTGTCAATAACTCGCTTGTCTGCTGGGGATTGACTCAGTACGGTACAGACGCACAGAAAGAAAAATACCTCAGACCTTTGGCTCAGGGCCAAATGATCGGAGCCTACTGTTTGAGTGAACCTGAAGCAGGATCGGACGCTACTTCGCAGCACACAATGGCGATTCAAGACGGTGATCACTGGATCATCAACGGTACCAAGAATTGGATTACGAACGGCACCAGCGCAAGCGTGTATTTAGTCTTTGCGCAGACCGATCGTGAGAAGCGTCACAAAGGAATCACCTGCTTCATCGTGGAGCGCGGCATGGAAGGATTCGAGCCGGGCAAGAAGGAGGATAAGCTCGGTATCCGCTCCAGCGATACCTGCTCACTGGGTTTTACCAATGTACGCGTACACAAAGACAACATTTTGGGAGAAGTTGGAACCGGATTTAAAATAGCCATGGAAACGTTGAATGGCGGTCGCATTGGTATCGCTTCGCAAGCCTTGGGTATTGCGGCAGGTGCTTTTGAAGCTGCCTTGAAGTACTCAACACAGCGTACCGCATTCGGAAAACCTATCTCCGAACTCCAAGCGATCCAATTCAAACTTGCTGAGATGTCGATGAAGGTCGAAGCAGCACGTTTGCTTGTTCACCGCGCAGCGTGGATGAAAGATCAGCACATGAATTTCATTAAAGCGGCTGCTACGGCGAAACTCTTTGCCTCAAAATCTGCAGTTGAAATTGCTCTGGAAGCTGTTCAGACACACGGTGGTTATGGATATGTGCGTGAGTATTTGGTTGAACGATACCTGCGCGACGCCAAGATCACGGAGATTTATGAGGGTACAAGCGAGATTCAGCACATTGTCATTGCCCGTGAGCTGATCAAGGAAATGGCGCAGTAAGTTCAGTTCGTTCCCGGTACGCATTTCCATGCTGGCTTGAGAGCGCCCAATAGTGCCTCATCTTCATCACCTAACTCTACATTTACAAGAGAATACAATGGACTACAAGACCGCCGGAGTAGACATCGAGGAAGGCGACAACTTAGTTCGACGGATCAAGCCCTTGGTACGGTCGACGTTCAATTCTAATGTGTTGGCAGACATCGGTCTATTTGGTGCTTTGTACGACGCAAAGTTTCCGTCCTATGAACATCCTGTTCTTGTGAGTTCAACGGACGGAGTTGGGACCAAACTCAAGATCGCGTTTGCAATGGAGAAGCATGACACAGTTGGTCAAGATCTCGTCAACCATTGCGTAAACGACATCCTTGCCTGTGGCGCTAAACCACTGTTCTTTCTCGACTATTTCGCAACCGGCAAGTTGGATGCAGCCGTTGGAGAGGCTGTGATCGGCGGACTTGTCAAAGCCTGTGCAGAGAACGGCTGTGCTCTTATCGGTGGCGAGACTGCCGAAATGCCGTCTATGTACAATGCCGGAGAGTATGACATGGCCGGCACCATAGTCGGTGTCGTTGAAAAATCCAAAGTCCTCGACGGTAAGTCCATTCAGCAAGGTGATGTTCTCATTGGTTTGAAGTCAACCGGCTTGCACACGAATGGATTCTCATTGGCCCGTAAAGTACTGTTCCCAAAGTACACAGTGCATCAACACAGCGATGAGCTCGGAATGTCCGTTGGCGAGGCCTTGTTAGCTGTGCATCGTTCGTACTTGAATGTCGTATTTCCTTTGCTCGCTGACAACAAGATTCTTGCGCTCTCACACATTACCGGTGGCGGTATTGTTGGAAATACCTCAAGAGTCCTGCCGGAAGGACGCTCACTAGATATTAACTGGGATTCTTGGGAGTGGCCGGCAGTCTTCCGTTTGATTCAACAAAGTGGCTCAGTTTCCGACGAAGAAATGCGACACGTCTTTAATCTTGGTATCGGACTTATCATGATTGTCCGCGAAGCTGATGTCGACCATGTCCTTGCCGCGACCTCTTCTGAGTCGCCACGTGTTATTGGACATATTCGCTAGTCGTCCGGAAAACATCGCTGTTCAGTACGGCGTATCCGGCGCAAGACTCTTCATACGAATGGATGCCTAGCAATCCCGTAAAACAAAAAATCCGCAAGAATACTCTCGCGGATTTTTTTCTTTTGAACGATTGTGCATCTGAGCTTTCAATATCGCTATTTCGTCGGCCAGATTCGCTCAGCTTTCACTTCAGCGTGCTGCACTTGAAGCTTCAGTTCGAATTCGTCGCTGAAGTACTACCAATAGTATAAAGCCGATAACAAAAAATGTCATGAGTGCCAAGGAAGCATTGCGCATGTTTCCCGTGAGGTCAGCGATTTTTCCGTAGATCAGCATGCCGAAGACAATGCCGACTTTTTCGCAGATATCGTAGAAGCTGAAGTAGGAAGCATGATCTTGCGTTTCTGTCAAGAACTTTGAATAGGTGCTGCGTGAGAGTGACTGGATACCGCCCATTACGAGTCCGACCACCAAGGAGACGATACTGAATTGCAGCGAGCTCTGAATCAACGAGGCTGCAACACATACTCCGGCCCAGACCACCACCGCAATCATCAACGCTTGGATATTGCCTACTTTTCGGGACAGCCAGGAAAAGAGAAATGATCCACCAACTGCCACAAACTGGAGGAGGAGGAGAATGGCGATCATGTCTCCGGACTTCATTCCTATCACTTGTGTTCCGAAAAACGTCGACACCAACAACACGGTTTGCACCCCCATGGAGTAGACAAAAAAGGCGGCCAAGTACATTTTAAGGACAGACTGCGTTCGTAGGGATTTCCAAACCGTTTGAAGCTCTCGAAATCCATGGAGGAGCATCGATTGTTTGTCGGCATGAGAAGGTCGATCTCGCAACCATGCTAGTGTCAATTGAGACCATCCAAACCACCAGAGGGCGACCATGACGAAGGTAATGGGTGCAATTCGCAAGAAGAGCTGTGCTTGACTGATACCATCTGTTGCAAAGCCAAACCACTGTGGTTGTTGCAGCATTAGTACGTTGACGATAAGGAGTAGGGAAGAGCCGATGTAGCCCATGGCATAGCCTCGCGCGCTGACCGCGTCTTGTTCCTCAGCTGTAGCGATTTCCGGGAGGAAAGCATTATAGAACACTAGGGAGGCGCTGAAGCCAATGCTGGCTCCCATAACTGCTGCTAGACCAAGGGCTAAGTGTTCGCGATTGAAGAGTGCAAGGCATGCGCAGCTCGCAGAACCAAGAAGACAGAAGAGACGAAGAAAGCGCTTCTTGCGTCCCGAGTAATCTGCCACACCCGATAGCACCGGAGTAATCATCGAGACCAAAAGGTATGAAGCCGCTATAGTATAGCTGTAGAGTGCTGCATTGTAGAAGCTAAAGCTAAAAAGATCCACATAGTCACTGTCTCCCGTTTTACACACCATACTATAAAAGATCGGGAAGATGGCCGTGTTGATCACGAGCGGGTACGCTGAGTTCGCCCAGTCATAGAAATACCAACCAACCCGTTCCTTACGAGCAGCGTCCATAGTGCAATTGTGTTAAGGGCGCCGACAGGCGACCATAGAGAAAAGAAACTAGAAGTTCCAGATCGCAGAAATCACCGGAAGCAACGGTGTCTTTGGCGCTTCCGTAGAGCCGGTCGTCAAACCAATGTAGGCAGCTCCCACGTCGATAGTGTAGCCATTTCCTAAGTAGCGCACGGTAGCCACCAGAGGGACATATCCAAGCGACGCAAAGGTGTAGGTTTCACCGCAAAGTTTCCATCGAGCTCCAATGCGATAATCACCACTGAGTGTGGCAAGCATGGCATTGGCATCAAAACCATTGGGTTCGCTTAGGGTGACGTGGTGCTTGAAGGCGTAACCTAGAGCTGCGGATACTCGGGCATCGTCATTACCATAGGTTCCGACAATATAGGGTGCGTGAACAGTAACGTTGGACTCTACGCCGTCGGTTTGCGAATTGTCGTAACGACTCTTTCCAAATTGATAGCCGACCGCGAGGCTGATCGAGCGCGTAATGGGAAGTCCGCCCTTGATACCCAATGAGTAGACGAGTGTCGATTTGGAATCAAGCGGCAACGGCAAAACCCCGCCGGCTTGAAGCATAATGTTGTCGGTGATACCATAGTAACCAACCACACCAAGGAAGTCCACATCACCCACCGCATAGGTTCCGGCTTTCATTGTTTGCGCTGTCGGTGAAATCACTTCGCGATAGCCCGTGACATCACGAACGTGAGCCATGGCATTTCCGTAGAGCTGTAAAATGTGCGGTGAATCTTCCGCGTCACTAATGATTACGGCTTCCGAGCTCGTGCGACCATCCACCGTAGGATGGAAGTTGACGCTTAGGTTCATGCCTTCATTATGCTTCAGGGTGGGTAGCGTGTTGGGTACAAACATGCCGAACTGCGTAGTGTCCGGACCAATCAAGAACATCTTCTTAATCACAATCTGATAATCGCCGTGATTGTAAAGGACATTTGGGAGACGAATTGAAACCGAATCTTCCGTCTGCACATCACCGAAGTCTACGAGCAAAGGCTTGACTTCCGTTGTTGATTCGATACCGAAACCGGATACGCGACATGATGCATAGCCCGCGCTTGTTTTGATGTTGACGCGCGCATTTCGCATACCCTTAGCTGTTGGCGTGAACGCAAGTTCCAGCTCATGCGTCTCACCGGGATTCAGATAGTAGGGTGGTGCTTGGGAACAAATCGCAAAATCGTTTGGATGGTCACCACCGATTTCAGCAAGCTCCACTTTCAAGCGGGTACGACTCAGATTCTTGATGAAGGAGCTGAAGCTCTTGTCTTTGCGCTTGCCAATGATGGTTGGGTTCATGCGCACGTCCGACACAAAGCTCGAAGGATTGATAAAAGAAAAACTTCCTTCGCTTACATCATTTTGGATGCCTGCGCTCCCGGGTCCGCTCTGTGCTGCTTTTTGAGTGACACGCAGACGACAACGCTCGTGCGGTTCGCGTGGCGTCTTCATCATAAGGAGATTGCCGGGGACATTTTCTTGGACAGTTTTCCAGGTTTGACCATCGTCAACGCTAAGCTCAACGCGATTGAAGTTGTTTGGTGGGCTTCCTTCCCATTCTACAGGAACGTAGGTGTCGATGGGAAGCAAATCACCTGCCAAGGGCTTCAAAATCTTCAGACACTTTCCGTCGGCCGGATAACCGGGATACCCACCACTCATGGTTACAGAACTAGGACCACACTGAGCAGTGTAGAGTGTTAAACGACTCCAGACATAGCTCGAGTCTTTGGGACTGTAGATGATGGGAATATCAACGGTTTTAAATGCCGGAATCGTCAAGGGGAACGTTTGGGTTGTGCGGAAGTAGGGCATACCACTAAAGGCCACGGAGTCGATCGTGATGTCGAAGTTGAGACCTTGCACAGCAATGGGAGCGTTGCTTGTGGTACGGGGAGACACTGCCCCAAAAATCAAGTGTCCTGTGTGCTCAACGCGTGCTCGCTTTTGATCATGAACGCTATACTCGAATTGCACGCTGCGCGACGATGACGGAACTGTCAGTGTGACGTAGTGTTTAGCCGAAGCGATATCGAGTGATCTCCAGCTGACGTCAACAAAGTTCAATCCTGATGCGATGCCGGCGATTGTTGCAGCAGCATCGGCAACATCCGAGCTGTCCAGCAAGTTCCCGAAGGCATAACCCCCGGTCGACTCAGCGATCTGCTGTAGCCATGTGGCAGAGAAGCTGCCGATTCCCATGCAGTAGATGCGACAGTTCAGCGATTTGGCTTTTGAGGCAATGGCTTCTACGTCAACCGAATCATATCCGTCCGCAATCAGTACTATAGAATTGCGTGAACTCTTGGGGGCGACTAAAGAGAGTGCTCCGGTCTTCGGTTCCATGAGGGCTGAGGAGTAACTCGTGGCACGTCCAACAAATGCTTTGTTGATAGAAGCCATGAACTTTGAACGTTCAGACGTGTAGTCACATGCAATGTGAGAGAGATTGTCAAAGAAACACAATCCCACATCGGTGCTGCTGAAGCTGATCTTGTTGGCAATAGACTCGACTGCATAACGGCTGAGTTGACGGATCTCGGGAAACTCTTCCGAGCTTTGTGAGATATCCATGCACATCATCAATGTGGACGCGCGCTGAGCTACATCGGCGGGTGCAGGTGTAGGTGAAGCGGAACAAAAGTTACCGTTGTCGTGAATTTCAACCTGGAGATAGGGGAGTTCTCGTGCACCTTGAACGTCAGCCATCAAAAAAATGCGAGCACTCATTTGAGGAAAGCGCGAGGAATCTACACTGATGAAACTCAGATGTTGCGCCGAAAGGTATTGAACCCAAAGCAGAGCAACGATAAAAAAGAGGGGCCAGCGTTTCATGAGAAGTGCGGATTGCTGAGAAAAAAGACAAGCACGAAAATAATCATGACAGAGGCAGCAACAATGCTCGCCCAACGCTCCGGTTGTCGTAGTTTGCAGGTGCAGCAGCAAAAGAATCGTGATACTCGGTCAGCTTGTGGCCGAGTCAGCCTCAACGATTCCGCGTCCGACACTACTTTTTTCGTCTGTTTTCATGGTCTCACGCCTTCTTTTTGTGCTGGGATTGGCAGCACTGTATGCATCCTGCACGACCTTGGATCCTATCGCAGCTTCGCGTTTGCGTGTTATGGAGAGCGCCTTGCACGGCGTCGACCCAAGATTTCGCGCGGCAGCGGTTGGACTCTTGGATCGTGGTGCCGATTCTGCATTCATTGTGCGCTCGTTGCATCATCCAAACACAAGCTTTCTGGAGTCGATGCTGCGTATTAACGTGAGCGGTTTTATCAAGCGCGCCGACTATTCCTTTAATACAACCGAGTCTTCAGTGAAGACTGCGCGCGAGTTTTATCGCGCCAACTATGAGACCCTGAAGCGCGCCGAAGATAGTTCAGGGGTACCGGCAAGTGTGATTAGCTCGATACTCTTCGTGGAGACAAAATTCGGCAAGGTTACGGGCACTCACAACGTCGTGAGTGTCTACGCATCCTTAGCCGCCGCCGCTGAACAGTCAAACATCGATTCGAATAAAATTGCATATCGAAACAACGGCATGAGTTTCAGTCCCGATTCACTACGTCTGTTGGATTCCATGGTGGAGGCTCGCGCTCGACGCAAGGCATCATGGGCCCTGGATCAACTGATGGCTCTCCGCGACATGCAGGCTCGCCTCCCATTCTCGATCTATGATCTCAAAGGTTCTTGGGCAGGTGCCTTCGGTTGGTCGCAGTTCATTCCCACATCGTATATGAGTTGGGCTATTGATGGCAATAATGATGCAAAGGTGAATTTGTTCGACAAAGAGGATGCGATCGTCTCCGTTGCAAACTACCTCAATGTGAATGGATGGGGCGTCGAGCGATCAAAACAGGAAGCGGCAGTGTTTCATTACAACAACTCAAGAGATTATGTGAACTGTGTATTGAAGCTTGCAGATTTGATTGCTGCCACCGATAGTATTCCTCGATAGAAGTGCTCGACTCTCAGAGATCTCGTCATACATCCCGACACACGCGTTCCTGCAGTAAAATTTGTGACAGTCAGTGTCGTTGGTTCTCTTAAGAGACTCTTCAGTATGCGGTCGGCAAGCCGCCCGCCGGCAAGGACCTCGCACTCACAACTGAACATTCGCGATAGCTCGAACTTGTTTGTTGCATTGTTGTGCGTCGTTCTGATTATGCAGAGCGGAAGCCGATGCTGTACTAAAACACGACTGTTAAGTTCCACTAAAAAAACTACTCAGTCTATAACAGTTCATCGGCACATCGTTTGGTACGCAAACCAATAGCACGATTCGGATGGAGGACTCGTCACACACCGCTAAAGCACCGTACATCGACCGTACATCCCCGGTCTTCCGAGAACTCAATGAAAGAGCGCATCTTGCACTAAGAAGCTGACGATTCCGACCAGCATGGACAGCAAGGCCAGAGGGGCGACTCGCTTTGCATACCAGCCAAAGGGAATCTGTTCCATACCCATCATAGCAACCCCTGCGGCGGAACCGATAATCATAATGCTACCTCCTGTGCCTGTGGTAAAAGCAAGGAGCTCCCAAAAGACATGATCCGTTGGAATGACATGCAAGGGATACATTGCACGCGCAGCCGCTACCAGCGGAATGTTGTCGATAAAGCCTGAGAGTAATCCGAGCGCCACGGCGACGGAGCGCAAGTCATTGACGTAGACTGCTAATGATTCCGTAAGTGCGTGCAGCACACCAATGTGTTCCAATGCGGAAATCGACATCAATATGCCCATGAAAAAGAGAATACTAGGTGTGTCGATGCGTTGAAGAGCGGTTGACGCACTGAGTCGTTTGCGGACTTCATCATCCTTCGAGCGATGCAGCAAACCCGTGACAAGCCACAGAAGCGCCAACATGAACAGCATGAGAGCAACCGGTGGAATGCTACTCACTGCCGCTCCTATGGGCACGACGAGAAATGACGAGAGGCCTAGACTCAAGACAAGATATGTTTGTGAGGGCTTTTTGTTTGGCGTAGGCTGCTGCGGTTCCAGGCGAACAGAGGTGAAAGTACGAGCGATCCACCAGGTCGCAACCATAGCACTTAAAAGAGAAGGAAGAAACAGTTGGAGAATAATGTTCTTCGCACTGATGTTTCCGCCGATCCAAAGCATCGTCGTTGTGACATCGCCCATGGGGGACCAGGCCCCACCTGCATTTGCGGCAATGATAATCAGAGAGGCAACCGACCACCTGTGCTCTCGTTGAGGGACCATACCGGCACACAGAGTAGCCATGACAATACTGGCTGTCAAATTGTCTATAACAGCGGAGAGAAAGAAGGTTAAAACTCCGGTTATCCAAATAAGGCTTCGAAGATTTCGAACTCTTAATGCTGAGCGAAGGAGCATGAAACCGTCGTGACTGTCCACGATTTCAACAATCGTCATCGCCCCCATTAAAAAGAACAGTATACTCGCCGTGGATCCCAATCCTTCAAGAAATGCCGGCAGTGCACTTATTGAGGAATCGTTGATGATAATAATAAACCAGCAGAGCATGCTTCCCACTAGTGCCGAAGCAGCTTTGTCTATTCTCAGCTTATGCTCAAATGCAATAGCTATATAGCTCAGGACGAATATCAGGATGCAAAAAAGAGACATGAAATTCTCCATTTGGTTGAAGCGGCTCGTTGCCCCGAAGAACCTTCAAGTCAAGAAACAAGTCAATAGGAACTTTAACATAGTAAAGGCCAACATTTCTGTTGGCCCTTATTCATGATAATTCTTATACAACGGAACGGACCAATTAAGCTCCGAGGCACAGATGTATCTAGTCTTCAAGCATGGAGACCTTGGAGGCGACTTTACGACGAGCAGCCAACCTCTTAGTTTTCACTTTACGTAAGCTTCGTTTTGCGCTATCGACAGCTTTGAGCACGACATCATGTGCTTCTTCTGCATTGCGATGGACTGTGATATCATTGCCCGGAATATTGACGTTTAGGCCGCACGCGAATGATTTTGCGTGGTCATCTCGTTCAACACTCAAGGTGAACTCCAGACGCGTGATTTTTGCGTCCAGTTTGAGGATGCCCTCAGATTTTTCGTGGATGAAGGTATTCAGCGCTGCGCTGGGCTTAAAGTTCGTGCATTCAATGATAATGTTCATGGCGAATCCCTCAAAGTGAATAAAAGCTCGGATGCGACTGACAAACGGTCAGCCACGAATGCTTGGCAAAGCTAGCGGTGCGGAGCACCCTTTTCTAGACAAGACGACGGCTGTGGAGAAGATTGTATGTATCCTCAGTTTTAACACAGAACAGGCGGTCTACCATATGTTTCGTCGGTCTTTTGTCAAAGTGTAGACCCTTCTCCTGCAATGTCGTACACCTCGCGCAATTCTTGTAGCACTTCTTTAACAATTTTCTTCCGATCTTTATACTCTCTACGCGAAACCTAAAACGCGTCCCTTCGTACGGAGTCATTTGCCGAAGTCCTAGTGAATCGGGATGGGTTTTCCGGACTGCCTGGACTTCAGAATTCACTGTACACTCAGATCTAAATCCCAAAAGCCATGAAAACACGTATTCTGTTGGTGCTTTGCAGTTGTGTCCTTCTTGGGTCTACTTCGAAGGTAGGTGCTCAGGATCACCGGCAAGGGGCGGGGCATAATCATAGCTCTACGCCTCTGCAATCTCCTTCACTGACAACCACCCCAACGCAGAACCTGGATCAGGTCCTGTCAAGCTATTACAAGGCTATCGGTGGAGCAGAGAAGTTCAGTGCGGTTCACGCGTGTCGCGTTGCCGGACGTTTTGTAAGCGCCGACGGATCATGGAAAAAGCGCTACACGGTACAAGTCAAAGACACGAAGATTAAAGTCGAGATGGACATACAGGCCGGTATGAAGATGGTTCAGGCCTTTGATGGAACGAACGGCTGGACGATTATGCCTTGGAGCGGATCCTTGGATCCTCAGCCCATGAATGCAGAGAATCGTCAGGCCTTGGCTCTGCGGGTAGATATGTTTCGCAACGACCTGATTGTGTATCGAGAAACCGGCACGAAGCTAACGGTACTCCCGAATGAAGAGATCGATGGTTCGGATTGCATTAAAATCTTGGCGCAACGTGCGGATGGTGTGAGTAAAGAGTATTTCTTGGATGTGGACTCGTACCTCATAGTCAAAGTTGTGACGAAGTATCGCCTTAACGACGAGGATATCGAAGACGAACATTATTACTCGAACTACAGGACCTTCGACGGAATGCTTGTGCCTTTTGCATCCGAGAACAAAGGAGGCGGAGGAATGTATTTCGACAGTTTTGAGTTAAATCCGAACATCGATGATACGGTGTTCACAATGCCGAAAAAGGGTTAAACATGGTAGAACGGCCGTTAGAAAACGAGCATTCGCGGTACTTTGCAAAGTATATTCAGTTGGCTGAAGATGGTGATGCTCTTCACTTGTTGAGCATCAACAGAAGCGCTGTCAGTCGTCTCTTTGCCTCTCTCAGTGAAGAACAACAGGCATTTAGATATGCTCCTGACAAGTGGACTCCAAAAGACGTTCTTTCCCACATTGTGGACACAGAACGTGGCATGTGTTACCGAGCTATGTGCATTGCGCGTGGCGAGACCCAAAATCTTCCGTACATGGATGAAGATTTGTTCGCCAAACATGGCCGAGCCAATGAACGCAGTATGAACTCCCTTATTGCCGAGTATCACGCAGTCCGCGAAGCCACGATTCTACTGTTTGCCGAGTCTATACCACACGATCGTTTGGCTGTAGTGGGAATGGTTCACTCTAATCCAATGTCTCCAAGAGCCCTTGCGTGGATTATTGCCGGTCATGAGATACATCATGTGAGTATTCTTCATGATCGTTATGCCATCGAACCACTTTCGAACCAGCAATCGGTTTAAGTCTTAGTGAAGATCGTAGCTGCTGCATTCAAGCAGCTCAAGCTTTGAACAAAAACTAAACACCAAACGATCAGACATTTGTCAAAGGTATTGGTACGCCTGTCGACAACTCGATAGATCTTCGTTTGGAAACGTTGTAGTGGCTATGCGGCATGTTTGCACAGCTGATGCCACTGAAGAAGTGTGACTTGAATTCAGTTGATTCAAGGCACACGATTCTGTAAGGCTATAAACCGGTAGCACGCTGCAACTGAAAACCATCGTAAGCTCTCGTACCTTTCTCATCAGCTCTTGTCTTTTCAAAAACAACTATTCATCTAAACTCGATGACTATGAAGTCTGTAGTTCGATTGCTCTGTTCGCTGTCTGTAGTGTCTACCGTACTCTCTGCAGCAACTGCTCCGCGACTCGTATCCAATACCTTCGGAAGCATGGAGGCACGGTCCATCGGACCTGCTACGTCTTCCGGTCGTATCACGGCTATTGAAGCCACGTATACACATACGGAAGGAAACTTCACGGACAAACGCCTGACCATGTATGTTGGTTCAGCTGCGGGAGGAATTTTCAAGTCAAAAGATAACGGTACCACGTTCAAGGCAGTTTTTGACAAAGAAAAGCAACACTCAATTGGATGCATGGCATTGGATCCTACACACCACGATTCGGTTCTGTGGGTAGGAACAGGCGAGAGTAACTGTCGGAATTCCGTGAGTATCGGCGGCGGGCTCTACAAGACAACCGATGGCGGTGAAACCTGGAAGCTGCTGGGATTTGAAGGCGTCGAGAGAATATCGAAAATAGCTCTCGATCCGCACAACCCCAACACAGCTTTTGTAGCCTGCTTGGGTGGCTTGTGGGGTGATTCAAAAGAGCGTGGACTTTTTAGAACTCGGGATGGAGGAAAGACCTTTGAACGAGTTCTCTATATCGACGAAAAAAGCGGTTGTGCCGACGTTGCCATCGACCCCGAGAACTCAAACATCGTCTATGCGACCACGTGGCAGTTTCGTCGCAAAGCATACAGCTTTAACTCAGGTGGGCCGGGCAGTGGCTTGTATAAATCAGTAGATGGTGGCACAACCTGGACAAAACTGAGCAAAGACATTCCGACGGGAGATTTGGGACGCATTATCGTAACGATTGCTCCATCGAAACCGAACGTCGTTTACGCAATGATCGAGAGTAAAGAAAGCGGTTTGTATCGCAGTGAGGATCGCGGCGAAAGCTGGAAGAAGATGTCCAATGCGCAAAGTGTTACTGCTCGTCCCTTCTATTTCTCGTGCCTCTATGTGGATCCATTCAACGAAAACCGAGTATACCGTCCATCCTTTCAACTTGGTATGAGCGATGACGGTGGTAAGACCTTCAACGGCTTTCAATACGGCGGAGGTGCGCATCCTGATTTGCATGCGCTTTGGATTGACCCAATAAACCCACAGCATCTGTTGTTGGGAACCGATGGTGGAGTATATCGAAGCTATGACCGCGGTGGTAGCTGGGTGAAGTTTCGCAACCTCTCTCTCGCTCAGTTCTATCATATATCCTATGACTTTGAAGAACCCTATAATGTCTTCGGCGGTTTGCAAGACAACGGTTCCTGGCTGGCTCCACATCGCATTGCAGGTGGAGGTATACAAAACCGTGATTGGGAACCAACTGGCTGGGGTGATGGTTTTTGGGTCATTCGTGACCGGGCCAATAAGGACATCATTTATTTCGAGTCACAAGGCGGTAATGCCGTTCGCAGATACATTACCACAAACGAGTCCAAGCCGATTAAGCCTTATGAATTGCCGGGCGAAAAAAAGCTCCGATTCAATTGGAGTACACCACTTACACAAAGTCCAACAAATCCGAAGACCATTTACATGGCTTCACAATTCCTGCATAGATCACGAAATCAGGGCGATAGCTGGGAGCGCCTGTCTCCGGATCTCACAACCAACGACACAACGAAGTATAGTGCAGAAGGAAGTGGCGGTGTAACGGCGGATAACACAAGTGCCGAAAACCATTGCACAATTGTCACTGTGGCTGAATCGCCATTGGATGAGAACATATTGTGGGTGGGTACGGACGACGGAAATCTTCAGGTTACATCGAATGGCGGAAAAAATTGGACAAACGTTGCATCAAACATTGATTCGAGCCTGCCTTCCGGAACATGGGTGAGCTGTGTTGAGCCGGGGCACTTTGAAAAAGGAAGCTGCTATGTGAGCTTTGACAATCATACGCGCGGCGATATGAATTCGTACGTGTACCGCACGCGCGATTTTGGTAAGACTTGGAAACGACTCAACGCCGACTCGTTAAGAGGCTTTGCGCACGTCGTGCGCGAAGATCTCGTAAGCAAAGGATTGCTGTTTTGCGGTACCGAGTATGGTTTGTATATCTCCATCGACACCGGTTCAAGTTGGGCTCAGTTCAAAGGCAACCTTCCCTGTACTCCTGTGCGCGATCTGCAAATCCATCCTCGCGACCGCGACCTCATCATTGCAACGCACGGCCGTGGTGCTTACATCCTTGATGATATCACTCCACTCAGAACGCTCAGTCCTGATGCTATGAGCAACGAGTTGACGATTCTGCCCAATCGACCAAGCATGATTAGAAATGAAAGTGGCTTCCAGGAGTTTGGCGGTTCAGATGAGTTCTATGGACCAAGTCCGGATGGCAACGCGCAGATCACGTACTATTTGAAGGCGCGACATCTGATCGGTGATATGAAAATTGAAATTCTCAATGCAAAGAACGAGGTTATCACTACCTTACCGGCAGGCAAGCGCAAAGGTATCAACCGTGTTGGTTGGGGGATGTCGATGAAGCCTCCCAAAGTCGCAACATCACAGAATACAGGTGGCGGAGATTTTGGACCTACCGTTCTTGCCGGAGAATACACGGTACGTATTACCAAGAACGACAAAGTGTACACTTCTAAACTGAACATTGCGAATGACCCGCGATCCATCTACAATGCAGAGGCTCGCAAGGCAAACTTCGACGCCATGATGAAGCTTTATGCCATGATCGAGCGTGTCGCATACAGCGCCGAGCAGATAACCAGCGTACGCGATACGCTGCGTGCACGGATCATGACAGTTAAAGATCCGGAGGCGAAGTCACCAATACGTGAACTTATCAATCGACTGGACTCACTGCACAAAACAGTCGTTGCTAAGAAGAGTACATTGTTTGCTGATACCGAGCCGCAATTGCGCGAGAAGCTTGCCAATATCTATGGCGATATCGCTCAGTCTGCCGGACGTCCAAGCGACGAGCAGACAAAGCGCATTGCGACAATCGAAGACATGGTGAATTCCTTGGAAAAAGCTATTGGGTCGATGCTGAAAACGGACCTCATCGCAGTCAACACCAAACTCAGTGGACTAAGTCTTTCGACAGTCTCTCCCGTATCACTGGAGAGTTTCATGAAGCGTGAAGACTAGCATGTGGTGTGACGTGGCTTGCTCGTGAATCAAACAACAATGCGCCTGCGCAGACGTAGAGTGTTGTTGATCTTGAAGCTAGTCTCAACTGAGACTAGCTTCAATTCGTTGTAGACTCTCTGTAGCACTTACGAATCGTGTTTTCGCAGAGTAAGCACTGCAACGTTCTCGACGTGAAACGTATGCGGAAACATATCCATAGCTTGCATACTCTGCACTTCATACACCTCATTTAAGATAGCGCAATCTCGCGCCTGGGTTGCAGGGTTGCATGAAACGTATACGATACGTGGTATACGAAGTCGGATGAGATGAGCAAGAAGGCCCTCGTGAATGCCGGCTCGCGGCGGATCCAGAATGACCACATCCGGTCGCTCCAGACCTTGCAAGAAGTCGATTGTTTCTTTACGATGAAGATCAGCCGCATAAAAGTCTACATTGCGGAGATCATTGAGTTGTGCATTGTGCCTGGCGTCTTCAATACTTTGAGCACTTAACTCGATACCAATGACTTTACGCACTTGCTTTGCCACCGGCAGAGTGATGGATCCTGTGCCGCAATACAAATCCCAAACAGTCATGTCCTGACGTAATTGCGCGGCGTCGAAAGTGGTTTGCAGAAAAGTAGGAATTTGATAGGAGTTCGTTTGAAAGAATGAGAATGGTGAAATGCGGAACTCCACATCATGCGACCATTCACTAATGCTCCCACTTCCTCTCAGAATAGTCAGTGCGCCTTGAGCAACGGGGGAGAGAGAATCTTTTACAGCGTGGAGTACCGTTGAATTCTCACGTAGACCGTCTGCAAACTCGGACCCTAGCCAACGCACCATTTCATGTTCTGCTTCATTCGACGGTGTCATCGTGATCAGGATAACCATGAGCTGATCGCGATACAGTGTACGTCGCAGCACCAAGTGTCGCAAAAAGCCACTCTGGGCTTTGTCGCTGTACGCTTTGACCCCGAGCTCTTTTGCCTTTGAACGAACCGAATCGAGAATCGTGTTACACTCGTCATGTTGGAGATGGCACACCGACACATCGATAACGGCATCATAACGTCCCGGCGCGTGTAGTCCAAGCGCAAAGTCTCGATCGATACTCTCGCCCGACGCAATCTCTGCCGCGCTCATCCAGCGACGTGCACTGAATGAAAACTCCATCTTGTTCCTGTAGTTAAAGACCTGCGGTGATGGAAGGATGGGGCGCAATTCGCCATATGAAACTTTCGCAAGACGTTCAAAGCAATCAACAGTGTGTCGCTGCTTCCAAGCTGTCTGTTCATTATAGTCACAATGTTGCCAGCGGCAGCCACCACAATCAAGTGTATGCGAACAGCGTGGAGTCACTCTAGACGCAGATGCTTGAACAATTTCATCGATTGATGCGTGGAAATACTTTTTCTTTTTCTTGCGCAGTGTGATACGCAAGCGATCGCCGGGTAAGCCATCATCGACGAAGATGACGAGACCGTCGACGCGAGCGATGGATAATCCTTCAAAGCCAAGAGCTTCTATATCTACTACGAGGTGATCTCCTACCTTCATGCTGAGTGGTCGTGGTGTTGAGCAAATTGGATGTCGTAGAGACGCTTGTAGTGTCCACCACGCTCGAGAAGTTCTCTATGATTGCCGCTCTCTACAATGCGACCCTGATCGAATACCAAAATCGAGTCGGCATTAATGATCGTCGATAAGCGATGAGCGATGATAACCGCAGTTCTATTGCGAAGAACTTCGTTCATGGCAGCTTGTACGATTTTCTCAGATTCTGAGTCGAGCGCGGAGGTCGCCTCGTCAAAAACAAGGATGTCCGGATTCATTGCAATCGCACGAGCGATTGCAATTCGCTGTCGCTGCCCGCCCGATAGGAGCACTCCTCGGTCTCCAACCAGAGTATTGTATCCCTGTGGCAAGGCTTGAATGAAATCGTGAGCATGAGCGATGCGCGCTGCCCGTTCAATATCATCTTGACTGCAAGACTCAGTACCAAAGGCAATGTTTTGGGCGATGCTTTCGTTAAACAGAACTGCGTCCTGCGACACAATTCCGAAGCGCGAGCGGTAGGAGTTTAAACTGAAGTTCCGAATGTCTTGTCCTTCAAATTGAATTACTCCCTGCCCAGCATCGTAAAAACGCACGAGGAGATCAATGAGGGTCGATTTACCGCTTCCGCTTGAACCTACAAGTGCAATCGTCTGACCGTATCGCAAACTGAATGACACGTTGCTAAGAACCGGGATGCCTTCTTGATACGAAAACCCGACATTGTCAAAGCGAATCTCTGTTTGAAAAGGCGGACAAAGGGTGGGTCCGTCTTGCAGTTCAGGCTGACGATCCACGAGAGCAAAGACGCGTTCTGCAGCGACCAAGCCACGTTGAATTTGACCGGGAACCGAAACAAGGGCAACCGTCGGAGCCATCACCGCAAAAAGAGCGAACAGAAAGGTCATTAAATCCGAGCCGCGCATGCGTCCCGCAAACACTTCGTGTCCGCCGATGTACAACACCACAGCCAATGCGGAGATGGCAAAGATTTCATTGAGTACAGGGATGGCTTCGTTGATACGAGAGAGTTTCACTGACGAGCGAACGTAGGTTGATGCGTGCTTATAAAACTGTGCACCCATTTTGCCCTCTGCTCTGAAGGCTTTGACAATTCGAATTGCCGAGACAGCCTCCTGTAAGGTTCCTATATATCCGGCTGTTGAATCAGCCATGCGAGAAGCGTAGCGTCTCAAATACGTGCGGGCTGTTCGAATGATAATCAAGGTTATGACCGACGTACTCATTGCTATCAATGTCAGTTTGATCGACATTGAAAACAGAAGCGTCAACAGCAGAATAATTTCAACCGGGTTGCGTAGCACCAGCATGAAGAAAGGCACCACAGTACCATGCATGGTGTTGATTTCGTTTGTGACCAGAGACATAAGCTCACCGGTCTTATTACGATTGAAAAAGGAGAGAGGCTGCGCCATCAATCTACTGAATACCAAGCTGCGCATGTCGCGAGCGATGAGCTCGGATAATCGTGCATAACTGATACCACTGAGGTACTTAACGACGTTTTTAATGACAAAGAGTACAATGATGAACACACTCAAGTTGAGCAGACGTCCACTCGGCGTGGGCGCCGAGAGCATTTCGTCGATGCTGCGAAAAAACGACTCCTTAATTGCCTGGAGTGCATTGAGGTTTTCTACAGCTAGTGTCGTATCGCCTTGCTCGCCGAAAAGCTGACTCATGACCGGTTTGATAATGGCCATGCTTAGAGCTCCGAACATACCCATCAGTACGCCGCTTACCAGAAGGGCAACAAAGAGCCCCGCATACGGGCGTACGAATGAGAAAACACGAAGAAAGGTCTTCAAAGGGCTTGTCGCTGTAAAAAGGGGCAAAAATAGGGTCTAGTCTCGACATGCTCGTGCATAGACAGGCAACCAGTACAAAAAATGCCTATCCACACGCTAACAACACTTTCCCTAAACACTTAGCGTTGTTGTCGTACTCGTTGAGCTTCAAGCATTGCCGGTTGCAATCCAAACTCACCCACACGGTAGCGCAGACGCTTTACCCGTTCCAGCACACCAGCAGCAATACGCATGGGCGATTCGTTGGACTCATTTAAGTGGTATTGGATGAGTACGTTACGCAGCATCCGAATGTGCATGCCGGTATGGCGAGACAGCGAGTTATGATTAAGCTCGTGTTCACTCTCAATGAAATCACGCAGCTTTAAAGCATCTTCTCTGGAACACGAAAAATTAGAGGCATAGATATCGTCCGACACGGAAGACAACAAACGACGTATCAGGGGAGACTGTACATAAAATCCTCGCGAAACCTGAGTGCTCTGTCCGAAAATTCCATCGAGCACGATTCGTGAGTACTCACTCTGCAAATGTCCCGAGCGCACATCCGACGTCGTCAGATTCGATGAAACTAGCGAGGAGAGCTCAACTCTCCGGCCGCTGAGAATTTGTCCGCTGTGCCATGCCTTCACATGCTCTTCAACGAAGCAAGGATGAATGATCATCGAGGAGTCGCTGAAGATTAAATAGTCGCACGAAGCACTACGAAGTGCTGTGTGTACAATGAGTTGCTCGCGGGATTGCGTTGCCCCGGACTCCGAGGCCCAAACAATACGCGCAGGAACATTCAAAAGAGGCAAACGCGTTTGCACTGTACGAATGACATCGGATGACGCATTGTCGGCAATCACGATGAGTTCAAAATCTCTGACGCTCTGCATTTCGATACTCACGAGGCTGAGGTCGGCGAAGTGCAGATTGTTTTGGAGGACCAGAATGAGCGAGGCACGTTTCATAAGTCTTGGCACAATGTGTTGAGAGTGACGAGACAGCCGAAATTTTCGTCTCTTTCAAATTTACGATTTGCTCCGAAGGCAGAGCACCATGTATTTTGCCAGATCGGTACACCGCAAAAACACACCGATTCCACATTTATAGTGAGGGGACCACACATGAAGACACAACTGTACCTACGGGTGCTCCTTTTTTTGACTCTGTGCGTGTCGAGCGTTCATGCTCAGGAGGAGGACGTGTTACGTCCGAAAGGACGCCCGATTTCAGCTCAAGAGCGATCAGGATACTCATGGAGTAATCGACCTGAGCGTCTACCTTTCTCTCTAGGACTATACGGCGGTCTGAACATGAACAGTTTTAGTCAAACAGTGAGCTATGGCACTCCTTCAGTTCGTGAGCCTCTGGAGCCTGCCCTGGAGTCAGGAAGCGGTTCATCACCATTTTTTGGCTTCTTGGTGGACTACGCGTTTTCGCCCAACGCCGCTTTGCAGCTGCGTTTGGAGTACGACTCCAAATCCTTCGAACACAGTCAAAGTGGATCCATCGATGTCACCGATGAGTTTAATAGCATCATTCAAAATATGGGTGCTGTTACAGCAAGCTATACCGCAAAAGTGAGTTATCTCAACATAGAGCCCACACTGCGCTTCAACATTGACGAGAACTTCTTCTTGACATTTGGATTGAACTATCAGATGCAGATGGGTGACTTTTTGCGAAACGATAAGCTCAGCAAAACCAATCCTGCCGACACTTTCTGGTTTCGCATAGATTACAACTTCACACAGGGGAAGTTTGATGTGATAGAACGTGAGCTGAAAAACGTATCTAGCTCAATAACCCCCGATGGAAATCTGACCCCTCAGGTCCCAAGTATCGTTTCATCGCGCGTTGGCATCGTTCCGGGCGCCGGAGCTCTGATACCGCTGACACGCTCGTTGGCATTGGCAGCTGAGATTCGATATCAGTATATGCTGACGGCATTGAATCCTGACTTTCAGACATTGGATATCACTCGGACCCCGAGTAATATCTCCGCAACACCGGTCACGTTTACGAACCCGATGCTACACAGCTTGCAGTTCAGCCTCGGACTATGGTTTAAACTACAGTAGAGGGACATGAGATGAAAAAGCTACTTACCACGATCTTTAGTATCGCACTCGTACTCTTCTACTGTTCTGTGGCGCATGCTCAATTGACTGCTCGCCAAGTAACGGATGTTGTCGTAACACCCTTTGCACACAATAGCTCCGGCGATGATTTCGCACCGTCGTTATCTCAAGACGGACGCACGATGTTCTTTACGCAGGAAGACGGAACCTCACAAAGAGTCTTGCAATGCGATCGCAATAGCGATGCATCCTGGGCCACACCTGCTACAGTTGGTTCCGAAGTGAATTCCGGAAAGCAAGTTGGCTGCCCCAGTGTTACATCAGACGGTCAATACATGGTGTTTGCTGCCTTCCGACACGACCTGACAGGCTTCGGTCGTACCGATCTCTATTCGGCTCGTAAAATCAAAGGAAAATGGGGTGATGTGCGAAACCTTGGTAGCAACGTAAACTCGGAGTACTACGACTCACAGCCCTGCATTTCTGCTGATGGAAGCTTGTTGTATTTCGTAAGCGATCGTGACGGTGTTGGTGGATTGGACATTTATGTATCACGTCGTGTCGGTAAAGACTGGTCTAAAGCGGAGCTCGTTCAAGGAATCAACACAAAGTCCGACGAAGCATCTCCAAGCATTGCAGCCGACAACTCTACATTCTACTTTAGCTCAAATCGAAGTGGTGGCCAGGGTGGTTACGATATTTACAGCAGTCGTATAAAAAATGGCAGCTACAGCGCTGCGCAGAACATCGGAAGCCCAATCAACTCCGCTTCAGACGAGTACTTCTATACTGCTCTACCAAATTCGACTACCGCATACTTTGCAAGCGATCGCCCGGGCTCCGGTGCAAAGGGAGGCTTCGACATCTACAAAGCCGATCCTAACCCGGAACTTCCGGAAGGAGTTTTAACCTTGCACGGAGTTGTTTCCGACGCCAATACAACGAAGCCTTTGGGTGCGGATTTGGTCATCACGGATCTCAAGACACGTCAGCGAGTTGCCGTTTTGCGCAGTGATGATCAAAATGGCGAGTACTTCGTTACGTTAACGGCAGGTCACACCTATTCTGTGACAGCCACGCGCAACGACTATGTATTTTACTCCGAGCGTATCGAAGTGCCGGCAACGGAGAAGGGGCGCACAGTTGAGAACAACATTGCATTGACGCCTCTTGCAAACGAAGCGGAGACACGATTGCTTGTCTTTTTCGATACGGACAAAGCAGACTTAAAAGACGAATCCATGCCTGAATTGGACCGCGCTTCTGAATTTCTTCAGGCAAACAAAGACATCAAAGTTCGCATTGAAGGTCACACCGACGATGTTGGTGAGGATAACTATAATATGCAACTCTCGCAACGCCGTGCTGACGCCGTGAAGCAATACTTGGTAACACAAGGTGTTGAGCAAAAGCGTATTATGACTGCCGGATACGGAAAGACTCGTCCAAAGGTCAAAGGTTCGACCGACGAAGCGCGTGCTAAGAATCGTCGCGTGGAAATGAAGGTATTGAAATAGTAAAGCTCGAACTTCGGCTCGAGGCAGCACAATGCGTTTCTCAAGAAATTTCTTCCTATGCTGCTGCTGCTGCGCAGCAGCAGCATAGTGAAAAATCATCAAAGCGGTTCGCCGGTACAATGTGTTGGATCGATGAACGTGACGCAAGGCAGAGTGGGGAAGTCCTGGGGGGGATCCATCATCACAAACTGCTCAGTTTACAGATATTCACATGACAATCAAAGGATCAAGAGTACTCGTCCTTGGAGGATGGGGTCTCGTAGGATCGGCCATCGTTCACAAGCTTCTCAAGCACTCCCCTCGCCACATCATTGTAACCTCACTCCGTGAAGACGAAGCGCAGAGCGCGGTGGAAAAATTCCGCAAGGAGTACCCACATCTTCCGGCCGATACATTCATTCCATGGTGGGGTAACATTTTTACGCGTACAGAGTGGAAGGATACGGCACGCGATGTAATTCTTGCTGATCCGAGTTCGCGTCTGGAATTCATTAGCGACATCGTCGACGACTTGAGCGACACCGTGTTGCGACGTCAAGCCCTTCACGCACTTATCACCGAGCACAAGCCTGATGCGGTGATCGATTGCATTAATACCGCTACGGCGATTGCCTATCAGGACATCTATTCTACCTCTCGCTCAATACTTGCAGATCTGCAAAACAACAAGCTCAGTGACGAAAGTGTGGAACGACTGTTAGCCTCACTCTACATTCCGCAGCTCGTGCGCCACATTCAGATTGTACAAAAGTCACTCAGCGAAGCCGGAACAAGCATCTACCTAAAAGTAGGCACCAGTGGCACCGGAGGTATGGGCTTAAATATTCCTTACACCCACTCCGAAGAAAAGCCGTCACGTGTGCTTTTATCCAAATCGGCTATTGCCGGTGCGCAATCCATGTTGCTCTTCTTGATGGCGCGAACACCCGGTGGTGCGATGATCAAGGAAGTAAAGCCCAGCGCGGCCATTGCCTGGAAGTCTATCGAGTACGGTGATATACGTCGCAAGGGCAAAGCCCTCGCAAAAGTCGACATGAGACCCGAACACGCAAAAGCAGTGGGTCAGAACTTTGTTTTTGCGGATCAGAATGGAGTGGATTCTACCGGTGAGACGCTTAAGTCCGTATTCATAGATACCGGAGAAAATGGAATCTTTTCACGCGCTGAATTTGAAGCAGTCAGCTCTATTGGTCAAATGGAGCTTGTGACACCGGAGGAAATTGCGCACGTCGTTGTGCAAGAGCTCATGGGTTCGAACAGCGGGCGCGACATTATTCAAGGCTTGGATTCTACCGTGATGGGACCAACTTATCGCGGTGGTGCATTGCGTCAGAGAGCGTTGGACCAATTGCGCAAGCTGGAGGAGCAACACGGTGTGGACAGCATTGCCTTTGAAATGTTAGGTCCGCCGCGACTCACCAAGCTCCTTTACGAAGCCCATCTTTTCAAACACTGCGTAAGCGGGCCCGCTGAATTGATGTCGCTTAGTGCTGAAGAGCTCAGCACACGAGTGCAAGGCGTTGTTGATAGTGCTGCCGATTTGCGGCAGACGATCTTGTCAGTCGGTTTGCCTATACTCTTGGCCGACGGAAAGCGCTATCTACGTGGTGACAGCGTCCTTATCCCACTGCAAAAAAATGCACAGGAGTTGGAGATGTCTCCCGCCGCCCTTGAAAAATGGTGTCACGATGGTTGGGTTGACCTTCGTAGCACGAACATGCAGACGTGGAAACAGCGAATTGAAAAAATCTCATCAGCCTTGAAGGGAATCGATCCTACGGAGAGTGGCTCTCGCTACGAGTACGATCTACGCTACTGGGGTGGATTCGATGACATAGATGAAGGTAAACTCGCTGCGTACATCTTGCATCATGAAGAGCGTGGAGGTCGCATCAAGCGTTGAGCGTGACTTTCCCTCGGCCGGTTGCGATTTGTGCTTCAGGAGCAGGAACAAACGCTCATGCTATTCTTCAGTACCAGCATGAACATGCCAACTGTGCTTATGCGGTGGCGCTCATCGTGAGTTCTCGCGCATCTGCCGGTGTCAGGGAGGTTGCTCAACGATGGAATGTTCCCTGCGTCGTTCAAACGGCTACGGCTCATGACGAAGCTGCGAACGCATCGGAGCTACTAAGCGCCTTTCGTAAGGCTGATATAGAGCTTGTGTGTCTGGCCGGTTACATGCGGAAGGTGCCCGAGCAGGTTTGTCGAGCCTACAGCGGACGCATTGTGAACATCCATCCGGCTTTGCTGCCCAAGTTCGGCGGACAGGGAATGTATGGAGAAAACGTTTTTCGAGCCGTGCTTGAAGCCGGCGAGGAGGAGTCCGGCGCGACTGTTCACCTCGTTGACGCAGAGTACGACAGAGGGGAGATTCTCGATCAGATACGCTTCCCAATCGAACAGAATGAACAGATTCAGAGTCTGGCTTTGAAGACTCATCAGGCAGAGCACGAGCTCTACCCGAAAGTCCTGCAATCATTGGCCTTAGAGCTCGGATCGAAAGGTCTTTAATGACCATGCAATGTGAACGAATAATGAAAATGGATGACGAAGAAGAAATTCTTTGATTATTTCATGAGAATTTCTCAACTTTACATTTGGGCTTAACCCATATTCATCATTGGATGTGGAGGAGTCTGTATACTCTCAACTCGGGGGAGCTCTACACTCTTGTGTAGTGCTGGGTTGACGGGCGAAACAACGTGTGGAGCAGCTATCAGGGAACTTGTGTTAAGTGAAACAAGGTCAGCACCATCGTATTATTGACATAGAGCAAACGATAGACAACTATTAAGATTTTGTACCACTAACTAACCTTTTGGGGGATCTCATGAGATTCAAGTTGTTACTTCTTTCATTGGCGCTCTGCATAGCGGTCCAGGCTATCGCAGGCGGCAGTGGAAAGGGGAATGATCCACTTCGAAAGAGTAATCTGTACAAGACAGGTACTCCGGGTTCGTTTCCCCGTCCCTTTACTGCAGAGCCATCCAATCCGACAAAGACGTCGATTGCTCCCGCAGTCTCAACAGGCTACTACATCGTTGATAGCGATGATGCAGCCGATTCATATTGGAAGCCCTACGGCTTTCTTTCGCCGAACAATGAGGTTGATTTGACCTATCAACCGGAAACATGGCGTAAAGTTGTAACAGGTGGTCACCAGTTCCCTCCGAGCTACTGGCAAGGAAACCCCGAAGGACAGCCCTTCTTCCAGAATGCGGCTACCTACACGGCGCAGTACGCTTTTGGTACGGACTCTGTAGACAACGCGTTTGCAGGTCCGATTCCGATCGGTTTCCCGTTCTACTTCAACGGTATCCGTTATGACTCCTTCTACGTTTCAACCAACGGTCTCGTTGGCTTGAGCAATCGTCGTTATTTCTACGGTGATGACGGAAGTCGTGTACAGCGTGAAGTTCAACCGGGTGTATTCTCCTACTACGATCCCGAAGCAGAAGATACTCGTGGAGCGGCCGGCTCCAGTGGTGCTACTGACCCGACACCTGATGACTACGGTTTCCGTTGCGTCGCACTTGGTAAAGCAGCAAACACCAATAACATCGTTGAAGGTACAGCCAACGCTCAAGACGGTATCCGTAATGCAGCATTCGCTCCGGGCGGTGACGGTGTTTCGGCCATCGCAAACTTTGTAAACGGTGTTCCGATGATCATGCCTTTCTGGGGTGACTGTCAAATGTCCGTGTACAACTCGGCAGTAAACTTGACCGATGATTTTGCTTCTGTACGTTACAAACGCTCTATCAGTGGTGATAAGCTCATCATTTGGTATCAGCACATTACACCAAAGGGAACCTGGAACGGTTATGTGAACGGTTCATTGTGGGGTAACATTAACTATCCTCTCAACATTCGTCCGGGTACTTCGAACTATATCGAAGCTTCTGTAGCAGTAGTGTTGAATCGTTTGGATTCTTCTGTCTGTGTATACTTCACAGACTTCCAAGGTGTGGCGTTCATGAGCAATCGTCCCTTTACTGCACCGAACATGTGGCGTATGAATACCACGAACGCAATTCGTGGTACCGCTCGTCACTACAACTACAACTCCTTGACCTCAAGCGGAAGCACCACGCCGACGCGTTATACCCAGTACACAATTTATTATACCCGCCAATCAAATGCTCCGTCTGTTAAAGCATCCGGAACATCAACACAGGATGATCAAACACCTAGTGTGAGCTTGGTCGTGTGTTATAAGCAGTGGAAGAACACAGTTCGCGCTGTTACAACTGAGTATCGTGTTCGTCCTCGTGACCCGAATGCAGCTCTCGATTACACTGTAGTTGTTCCTTCTGCTAGTGTAAACAACTTTGAATTGCTTGCAGGTGATGCACGCCTTGGTGGTATTACACCTATCGCTGTGTTCCAGAACCTTTCCAATGATATTCAAGGCCCGAACGGTGTAAACTATCAGGCACAGAATATCAAGTTCCGTACACGTTTCCGTATTATCAATCAGGCAAGCAATAAGACTGTGTACAATCGTCTTGTTCGCGTAAACTCATTCTTTACGGATAACACGAACTACACCATTGGTGGCTACCGCCTTGGTACCTTCAATACAGCTACACCTCCGGTCTTCACGGCAACAGCGCCGCCTCCGGCATCAAACGGTGTTCCGCCGTATTCCTATGTACAAGTTCAGTTCCCTCCATTCGAGCCGAACGAATTTATCGATGATCAAATCGGTCGCTTCCGCGCTGTGATTATTGCAGAGCCGGTCGACTCGACAGATCAAGGCTTTAAGGATGCATGGCCATTCGATGATACGACCTCTTTTACGTTGTTCGTAATGCGTCGCTTGTCATCCTTTAACGAAGACATTCGTGAGTACCACGTTATCGACGGTACACCGATGCCGTCCGTTCTCAAGTGGGTTAACATTGGTGGTGAAGTTGCCGACGGTGACTTGTCAACCAACAACCCGCCGCCGCCGCGTGGTACATACGCAGCTGCTAACAAATCAACCTTTACACTCGGTACACCGGTTGTATTGTTGAATCGCCTTATCGATGGTGCAGAACCTCCGACATCTCCGGGCGGTGATGAACTTCGTTCATTCCCGATCGACTTGCGTGGACGCCTCAAAGCAGTTTTGTCTTTGGCTTACCACAGAACAGAAAAGAACTCAGACTATCCGCGTGGTTGGGCAGATAACAACCTCGTTGGACCTGAGCCGCGTATTACGTATAACGGTATTTTGACATCACAAGCACCGGGTGGAACGCAATCACCGGGTATCGACCAACTCTTGGTTGAATACGGTAAGCCATCACTCGATCAAGTAAACAATATCGTTGTTAGCCCGGTACCGGGTGGTCAGAACTACGTGTGGAATTATCACCCACGTTGCTGTAATCAATCAGCTATCACAGACAATCCTGCATTCTCCATCTTTGGTGGTGGTGGATGGCGTCGCGGTTACGACGAAAACGTAAAGGATACAGCACTCACACAAGCTCAAGGCTTGCGCGCAGATCCGTTTGATGATGGTAAGGATTTCGAATGGCGCAAGGTGTACTTGCCTATTCCGGATACCTTTATCAACGCTCCGAACGACGGTGCTCGTAACTTCCGCTTCCGTCTTCGCGTTGCTGCTTACCGTCACGGCTGGAATCCGGGTCCGACAGACGATAACGATAACTTCTTCGTTAAGAACGTTCGTATCCTCTTCCCGTCTGAAGTAACAGACATTGAAGCATTGTCGGTTCGTACTACATGGCCGTTCGTTGAAACACCTGCTAGTCAGGCTACTCAAATTCCTCTCACAGTACGTATTGCAAACAACACCGGTCGTGATGCTCAGGCATTCACCGTTCGTGTAAGCATTATTGGTGACGATGACAAGAACAAGCCGGACAACAACTTCGATAACAAGAAGAACCTTCCGGTAACCTATGTATACTACCGTAGTGTAACGATTCCATTCATGGTTGGTAACAAGGACATCTTGGTGCCCTTCCCGACCTGGAATGCTCGTCAATCACAACAAAGCGGTACGGTCACAGCTGACTATTTCGTAACAGCAAAGGTTGACTATCCGGGTGGTGACCTAGAGCCTTTGAATGACTCTACCTACTCGATCTCTACCATGAGCTTTGCTCCGGCATTCTCATACTATCCGACATCCGAGCAAAATCAAGTACCGCAGTATACTCAGCAATTGTTGGGTCAGGCACTTGTCGGTAAAGGTCTTAACTGCTTGGGTTACGTAAGTGCCGGTTGGTCTGCTACTACCGCATTTGGTGATGCGGGTGGATCAGGCTCTGGTCAGATTGCTGTTCGCTTTAACTTGACAACCCAAGATACCGTATTCGGTTATCAAGCTTACTTTGCATCATTGAACGCAGACGAGAACAATATTCGTTTCTCCTTGTACGATGACGCTTCTTCGATCCCGGCATCACAACCGCGTAACGGAACAACGTTGAAGAAGCTCCGTGGTTTGGATGAGTTGTCCATGACCGATAAGTACGATACGATTTCAACCTACCTCTACGAAACACCGGTTGTTCTTCAACCGAATGAGTACTGGATCACAGTTGCTCAGTTGTCGACTGTAGGTATGGAGTTGGGTGCAACAGGTGCTCGTTCCGGTTTCCAATTGGGTAACTACAATGATAGCCCGATTGCGGGTCAAACGAACTACAACTTGTATCTCGACAAGCGTTTCCGTAAGTACACACGTAACGGTACATTGTTGAACGACAACCGCTTTGCATTCGAAAACTCGTATCGTAGCGGTCAGTGGCAACAGTTTGCTTCTACTCTTGGTAACGTAGGTTATACGCACTTGGATTATCGTGGAACTGTCGGTGTAGGTCCTACCTATACTCGTGGTACATGGATTCCGTTCTTGCGTCCTTATATCGGCCAACGTTCATGGGGTCCTCGCAAATATGTTCCGATTGACACTGTGCCGATCCCTGTTGAACTCACCGTGTTCGAAGGAAACAAGCGCAATTTGTCAGTTGATCTCTTGTGGGAAACCGCATCAGAAAAGGCTAACTCAGGTTTCTACGTTGAGCGTCGCGATAACAATGAATCCAACTGGTCAGACCTCGGATTCGTTGCTTCCAAGGCTTCCAACGGCAATTCCGTAACAAGTCTCAAGTACAACTTCAACGATGCTAACGTTGCAGCCGGAAACAGCTACAGCTATCGCCTCCGCCAAGTTGACTTGGATGGTTCAACAAAGTATACAAACACACTTCAGTTCAGCTTCGATAACGCTAACAGCGGTATCACAAGCTTCGGACCGAACCCGATGGACGAAAGTGTTAAGAGCACAACTCTTCAGTACACTGTTACTGAAGCAGCTCACGTGACCATCGATATCGTAGACCTTCTCGGCAATCCGGTGAAGAGCTTGCTCAACAGCGATGTTGCAGCAGGTCAATCATCAGTTGAATGGGATGGCACCGATGCAAACGGTAAGCTCGTAGCTAACGGATCGTACATCTATCGCTTTGTTGCCGGCAACAACCCGATTGAAACACGTATCTTGAAGATTGTTCGCTAAGAGATCCGCTTGTTTTTGTAGATTAAAGCTCCTCAGCGTTCGCGCTGAGGAGCTTTATCTTTTTTAGAACCTTGTGTTCACAATGAAAGGCGAGAAATGGCAGAAACTGTCTTTTCAAAAATTATTCGACGTGAAATACCGGCTACCATCGTGTATGAAGACGAACTTGTCATTGCGTTTCGTGATATCGCAGCGCAAGCTCCGATTCATATTGTGATAGTTCCCAAAAAGGAGATTCCGACGATTAACGATGTTGAGGCTTCCGATGCAGCGCTCATCGGACATATCGTGTATTGCGCCAAACTTGTTGCGAAACAAGAAGGCATCGCGGATTCCGGATATCGTCTCATTATGAACTGTAATGAGCATGGTGGACAATCCGTTTTTCAACTTCATTGTCATCTTCTGGGTGGCCGCTCCCTACAGTGGCCGCCGGGTTGAACTCACTAGTGGTTTCTAGTGACGCAATAGCTGCTCATCGCAGTACGTAATCAAAACACCGAAACTCCAATTTTCAAGTAGTATGTCCTATGTCGACAGCTCGGTATCCTGAGATTCAGTTTGCCCAATCAGTTCTTTTCGAAGAAGCAGAGTCCTTACGAGCTGCGGCGTCGAAGTTGTCCGGAAGTTTTGTTGAGGCGTTGGACTTGCTTGATGCCGCCCATAGCATTGTCCTGCTCGGCGTAGGAAAGTCAGGGTTAATTGCGCAAAAAATTGCTGCCACGATGCGCAGTGTTGGACTTCACGCCTATGCGCTCAACCCGGTAGACGCTATGCACGGAGACTTAGGTATGGTCGGCACGGGCACCGTGTGTGTGCTTTTGTCGAAAAGTGGAACAAGTGCTGAGTTGGTGAGCCTGCTTCCCGTCTTGCAACGACGACACATTAAAACGATCGGGATCATTGGGCGCAGCGATTCGTATCTCGGACGCCTCGTCGATGTTTTTCTTGATGCCTCAGTGCAGCGCGAAGCATGTCCCTTAGATGTAGTACCAAGCTCGAGCACCACTCTTGCTTTGGCTCTTGGAGATGCACTAGCACTGTCTATGATGAAACGCCGCAACGTCACGGCGGAAGACTTTGCGCTTCATCATCCATTTGGACAGCTTGGACGTAACCTTAGCCTGAGTGTGGTGGACGTGATGCACAGTGGAGATGCTCTTGCATTGTGCGGACCCAACGAGAGCTTTAGAGAAGCACTCATTCGCTCTTCTGCCAAAGCGCTTGGATGCGTTTGTGTCGTCAATGACGATAACACTTTGGCAGGTATCATAACCGACGGAGACGTAAGGAGAATACTACAACGTCATGAAGATATTCGTGAGCTCATAGCTTCGGATGTCATGACTACTAAGGCCCGGAGCGCACATCAGACTCTCAGTCTGCAAGAAGCACTGCGTATGATGGAAGAAGGAGAGCGTCAAATATCGGTTCTTCCTATCGTAGATAGTGAAATGCACTGTGTTGGACTCTTACGCCTGCACGACATCTTGCAAGTCCAACACTGAGTTCAATTCCTACCAAGTTGTTTGAGGATTCACCGGTGGTAGTCTCCATACCACAGAGCATTGTTGTGGCCTTGTCATGATCAGCACACGCATGATAGCGTGGTCGCAATACGTTGTCCTTTCAAGGCGCTCAACCTTGTGTGCGTTCAAAGCATCTTCTTTGTTTAGGGCGCTGAAATTCAATAGGGCACACAAGATCAACTCCACTGCAGTCGAAGCAGGTCTACTTTGAGTTGGCGGCTACTCTACTTGATTGGAATGGTTTTGATTTGTCCGCTCTCGGCCGCGGCTGCGCGGATACGCTCCAGACGTTTCTTACGGTCGAGTGCTTCTTGTCGTTGCTTTGCAGTCAGTACAGCTTTGTCAGTGGGCCTAAGACCGCTTGCAGTAGTACTTGTCGGACTTGTGGTCTTTGTACCACCTACCGCAGTTTTTGAGGCACTAGTCGAGCTCTTCTGAGCACCGGCGGTAGTCTTTGCCGCAGGGTTGGTCGATACAGCGTTTGCTTTTAGACTCTGGCTTGGCATCTTCTGCGGACTACTCAGAGGCGGCTTCGTGTTCGGTTTTAGTACGGGAGTTGCTTGAGTGGCAGCAGGACTTTTCACAGCTGGACTCTTTGGTTGAGTCATTTGCGTTGGCGACGGAGTGGATTTCCCCTTGGCTGTTGTCGGGCTCGTTGGCTTTGCCGCAGCTGCGCGTTGAGCTGCAAGCAGAGCTTGACGCTGAGCCTCTTTACGCGCAGCAGCCTCTTTGGCATTTTTTGCCATGAGAGCGGCTTGTGCGGCCGCAGAAGAGGAAACAGAATTTGCAGAGCTGGTGGCAGCTTTCGCAGTTGACGTTTTCTTTATTGTGTCGCGTTGCGACTTCCAGGGGGAAGCACTGGTCACAAACTCAGATCGAGTAATGCGTATGGAGCGAACCGTTTCACCTTTCTTACCCAAGGGGGGAAGATCCTGACCATTTCGTTTCAGACTAATGCCGCCGGCATTTCCCACACTTAGAATGAATTTCTCGGCAGCCATCCAGTGTTTCGTTTGTTGCGGGTAGAGCGTTAACTGCTCGCTGGCTCGACCATCGACGGTAATGTTTAGCCATACCGTGTCACTTGTCATTGCATCCAGCGATACCGAGTCTATCGACGAGACACCAAAGTAACTCGCTAAACCACCGGTATTCTGTGAAGCACCGCTGTCTTTGTCGCTAATGATAACTGAAGGTGCTAATGGAGATTTTTGGACTTGCGGATTGCGTGAAGGACCATACATGTAGTAGAGACCGGCAATGCCGGCAAGGCCCAACACGGAGTACAAAATTGCCAAGATTCGCCGACGAGATTTGCTCGGACCCAAGTGTATCGGCGCTTTCATTACTTTGGTCGCCGATGCTCCAATCATGGAAAGAGGCGAGGCGAGAGGAGCCGGCTGACCACTTGGAACTGCCAAGTGACGGTCCATGAGCTCTTCGATGTCGTCCGACGAAATCCCAACAGCAAGCGCGTAGCGCTTGATGAATGAGCGCATGTACACCTTTGGCAACTCATCGACGCGTCCTTCGTCGAGTGCCTGAATAATGTGGATGCGAATGTTTGTCAGCTTACTCAGCTCTGTCACGCTGAGGTTCTGATACTCGCGAGCTTGCTTGAGTCGAGCACTGATTGGATGTACCGAATCCATGGTGGAACCAAGGTGCAGGGTTTTCGTGGAATGTTGGGTAAATTATTACAAAATTTACGACCAGCAATAGAAATCCTCCGCAAAGCAAAATGATGCCTTCACTTACACAGTTCATCACCAGCGCACTCTACGTAACCTTCGTTACGGCGAGCATCGGTTTTGGTGCGCTGTACTATCGAAAGGTTGTGGACGATTTGGAACTAAAGAGTGTGAAATTGGGCGAAGAACTCTACTGTCTGTTTGACCCCAAAGCATTCATCGGAATCGGCATCTTCGCTTTCTTTTTCTGTATTTTTGTGCTTCTTCTTAGTATGAAGACGGACCTGTTACACGAAGAAATGAACATGTCTGCACCGGGTTTAGTGCTCATGGTTGTACCAATGGTTTTGCTCACCAATATGGTTCAGCTTTACTTGCGAGCACGTTGGCAACGGTTGTCGGTGAGAAGCTATGGAATACTGATTCGTCGGATGCTGTCCGAAAAACGCTACGAGTTGTACTACGACAGCGGTCCGATGACAGTCTTTGTAGAACGAGAGTTTTTGTGGTTTCGTATGCGATTTGTCGATGCCACAAACTGCGAGATAGCTCAATGCGCACTGAGTGCAAGCGGCTTGACGCAACTGGTACAGACCATAAAGAAATGCGAGTACTGGCAGGTGCGATCAGATGGGATTGACTTAAGCGGTGTTTCGGAGAATTCTCACCGGGACTTCAATGATTCGCAACAATGAGGTCTGCATATCGGTCATTGTTTCATGGAGTTAAATAAGCACATGCTGCATGCATGTTGTCGGCGGAAAATCAAGTTGCTTCGACATCACACCATAGGATGTCGCTGAGAACAAAGTAGTGTCATCGTGCATTAGAGATTGAGGATTTATGAAGAACATGATTCGCATTGCATCAGGTCAAGGCTTTTGGGGAGATTTGCTTAGTGCTCCTTTGGCACAGGTAAAAAACGGAGGAGTCGACTACTTGATGTTGGACTATCTCGCTGAAGTCACGATGTCGATCGTGCAAAAGCAAAAGCTCAAGAACCCCGCCTTGGGCTACGCAAAAGACCTCATCTCAACCGTGGAGGAGGTACTGCCCTACTTGATGAAACATAACATTCGCATGATTAGCAACGGCGGCGGCGTAAACCCCGAAGCCGCGCGTGATGCAGTGTTTGCCGTGGCTAAAAAACTCGGCATCACAGGCTTGAAGGTTGGCATCGTGACCGGTGATAACATTCTGCCACGTCTCGACGAGCTCATCTCTCAAGGTCATCAAATGAAGAACATGGATGACGGAACTCCCATTGCGAGTGTGAAAGACAAATTGTTGAGCGCGAATGTGTACTTGGGTGCCGCACCGGTTGTGGAGGCGCTTCGCCAAGGTGCACATATCGTCATAACCGGACGAGTCACCGATACCGGATTGACACTTGCTCCTATGATTCATGAGTTCGGATGGAGTATGGAAGATTGGGATAAAATTGCTGCGGGTACAGTAGCCGGACACATCAACGAATGCGGTGCGCAAGCAAGTGGCGGGAACTTTTTGGGTGATTGGCAGTCGCTACCCGATATGGCTAATGTCGGCTTTCCGATTATCGAAGCGTATCCCGATGGAAGCTTCGTGGTGACCAAGCATGAAGGAACCGGCGGCGCTGTCACACGTGAAACCGTGAGTGAGCAGTTGCTGTACGAAATAGGCGATCCCACCGAGTATATCACACCTGATTGCGTCGCTGATTTCAGCAGTATTCAGTTGAGTGATGAAGGCAACAATCGTGTCCGAGTCTTTGGCATCAAAGGCAAGCCATCGACGCCGTTTTATAAAGTCAGCGCTAGCTATGATGATGGCTATGTGGCATTCAGCTCGTTGACATACTCAGCACCCGATGCTCTCATAAGGGCTAAAGCAGGCGATGGTATACTACGTCAGCGTCTGCAGAATCTTGGACTAAATTTCGACGAGATTCGCACCGAGTTCATCGGTATGAATGCTTGTCACGGTCCTCTTGCACAGACCATTGAGCCAAACGAAGTCATGATGCGTATTGGCGTTCGTAGCAAAGACTATAAAACCGTGGAACGGTTCGGAAAAGAAATCGCCCCGCTGATTCTCACAGGACCTCCCGGTGTTACCGGCTTTGCAGGCGGTCGACCGAAACCCAGTGATGTCGTAGCATACTTTCCTGCACTGATTGATAAAAAGGTCGTTGACTACCACGTGGCTGTTGATGAGGTCTAATGTTAGAACAACGTCTCCCATTGTTCGCATTGAAGTGTCTACTGCTTCTGATTCTTTCTATGCGGCTCGCAAGCGAGCCGCTGCAGTTTGATGCCCTTCCCGGAGAACTACATGCATCCTTCGATCTCGACACGAGCAAGGCTGTATGCCTCTTCGTTCCACATTCTGCGATAGAGCGTCATGCCACATTGGATAGTTTGCGAACGCAAGAGCTGCTGAGCCATTCAATATCAAGCTCAAGCTTTACAAGCCCAATTTTTGGGTCGGATGTCCAGGTGAATTCAATGGCTCAGATCTCGCCACCTGATAGCCTCTCGTCTCTTCGCAGCGCACACGGTGATGCACTGCATATTCCCTGGGACGAGTACATTTATGCGGGTCACCCACGCTATACTATCGACGGTATGCAACCACTGCGAGAGTCTCGTATCAATGAACTCGCCCTGAGTGTTACCGGAGGAGTATACATAGGCATCATGGCCGGATTGCACGTTTATCAAGCACAGACCTTTTGGAGCCAACGATCGCCCTACATCACCGTACGCGAAGACGGTAGCTATGCAAAAGGCGTAGATAAGTTCGGTCATGTGTTTGGTGCTACCTTGATGTCGTACTACTCGACGGAAGTGCTTCAGGGTAGTGGAGTCAGTGTTGAATCTGCACACATCTGGGGAACTCTCATGGGTTTGATGTATCAGACCTATGTGGAGGTTGAAGACGGCTATGGAAAAAACTGGGGTTTCAGTCCTACGGACATGTACATGAATGTGGTAGGAGCGAGTTGGTTTTTGGCGCAACACTATGTGCCTGCACTTCAAAACATAACTGAAAAGTGGATCTATACGCCGGCGCACTGGATAGGTGAAGAGCCACGGAAGACGGGGGAGACCTTTATCGACGACTACTCCTCGAGTACCTTCTTTTTTTCTCTCAAAATGCGTACTGCATTCCCTCAAACGCTCTCGTGGTGGCCGCGCTGGCTGAACCTTGCTGTTGGATATGCGGCACGTGGACTCGACACTCCAAAAGAGGACCAGAAAATCATAGTGGCTCTCGACTACGATCTTCCGGAAGTGCTGCCCGACTTTCGTGTGACAATAGGTGGCTGGTTAGGTGATCTCTGCAATTGGCTTGGACAGTCCTTTAACTATGTGAAACTTCCGTCGCCGGCTATCGAGATAGGCGCTCACGGTATGACGCGTTTTAATCTGCTTTATCCGTTCAAGCTTCAACTCTCGTCTATCAAGTTTTAGATCTTTTCGTCTACGCTGCCGTTTTACTCATCATTCGTATAGCTCTCAAGCACGCACCTTCTGTCTGACTCTTCATCCCATAGCGCACCTTCAAGTCCGACTACGACCCCGGATCTCAATCCGCTCATCAGTGTGATCGTGCCTGCCTTACGCGAAGAAAAAATCATCCAGCGCACGCTGAGCATTTTTAGTACCGAGCTACGCCGACGCTACAATATGGAGCTCATCGTGAGCGATGGTGGTAGTAGTGATGCAACGGTAAGCATGGCGCGTGAGGTGGCAGACCTTGTTATCGTGCATGTAGAGGAACGACGTCAGACCATTGCGGAAGGTCGCAATGCGGGTGCTCGTGCAGCCCGGGGAGAAATTCTGATCTTCATCAACGCCGATACCATTCCTGCCGAGCCCGGCGTGTTCTTCTATTTTGTTGAGCGATGGCGTATACGACAAGGCAAGTTTGGCGATCGCGACGCATTGGCATGTCCTGTCGAAGTCAATCCAAGCGAACGAAAGTGGAGTGACGTTCTCTTTCACACCTTCTTCAACAATTACTTAAAACTGATATCTCTGCTTAACATTGGTGTGGGACGTGGTGAATGTCAGATTGTGCGACGTTCTGTCTTCGAGGAAGTTGGAGGATATAATCAGCGCCTTGCAGCCGGTGAAGATTTTGATTTATTTGCACGCATAGCCAAGCATCACTCGATCGCAATTGCCAATGAGTTACTTGTGTACGAATCACCACGCAGATACCGTCGATATGGCTACGTCCGTATTTTGTGGTCCTGGTTTATGAACTGGGTCGGAGCGACCTTCTTTTCTCGCTCCGTGTCGAAAGAGTGGGAAGTAGTACGATAGGTTCAACGCTGTCACAGCATCGCCTATACTTAGCATACACCCGGAATCAAGCATGCTAACTGAGCCGATCTCTAGGGACTACCAGTAGTCTTAAGCCTACGGCAACGATAAGGCCGGGTCTGAGTTTAGCAAGACGTTGAGTATTGCTGACTGACTAGCCGTCATAGCGTCCGACTGTTTTTACGCCGCGGATTTTCTTCAGTCGCTCAAGAATTGCGTTGAGGTGGTTAATGTTCCGTACGTACAGAGTAACAATGCCTTCAAACTCAGCACCAAAGGCATCGATGTTCACTGAACGAATGTTCGTGTTTTCGTAGTGCACGATGGCGTTGGTAATGTCGTTCAGCATACCGGCACGATCATCTCCGGTTATACGTGCCGCAACAATGAAGTCCCCATCTTGCAGAGAAGACCAACTCATGTCGACGAATCGTTGTCCGACTTTCTTCTCGAGGTCGATAACGTTGTGACAGTTCTTTCGGTGCACTTTGATACCACTGCCTACGGTAACAAGTCCAACAATATCGTCTCCCGGCACCGGATTGCAACAGCGTGCATAGTGATACAGGATGTTGCGTGAATCACCGGATTCATTGAGTGATACGCCCTGTACTTTTTGACGTGCCACCTGCGCAAAATCAGGAGTTGCAGGAAGGTTGGGAATCTCCGGGCCAGGTGCGGTAGCCGGGTTCATGCGTTTCTGCACTTCGGGAATGATGTCGTCGACATTAATGGTGCCGAGACCCAGCTGATAGTAAAACTCGCTGAGATTATCGAACTTCATACCATGCAGTACTCGCTCGAGTGTGTCGTTGTTGATGTGCAAGTTTGCTTTCTTCGCCTTGCGATCCCAGTACTCACGTCCCTCGCGTTGCTTGGCTCGTTTCTCTTCGTTTAGAAACTTACGGATCTGCGACTTCGCTTTGTGCGTTACGCACAAGCGTTCCCAGTCCAGAGTCGGACGTTGATTTTTGGACGTTAAAATTTCAACCTGCTCACCTGTTTTCAGGGGATAATCGAGCGGCACAATACGTCCATTGACTTTGGCACCTATGCAGTGCGTGCCTACTTCCGAGTGAATTTCAAATGCGTAGTCGATTGGCGTGGCCCCTTGCGGCAAAATGCGCAGATCGTTCTTCGGGGTGTAGATGTAGATCTCGTCTTGATAGAGATTGAGTTTGAAGGACTCAAGTAATTGCTCCGGTGCTTCGTCACCCGCGTTCTCAAAAATATCGCGTACCCATTGCGCCCAATCTTCCAACTCCTTATCGCTCCACCAAGACGCAACGCGTCCGGTTCCTTGGTTCTCTTTGTACTGGAAGTGCGCGGCAATACCCTTCTCGGCGATCTCGTGCATTTCACGTGTGCGGATTTGAACTTCGACGCGACGTCCATCCGGACCAATCACGGTGGTGTGAAGGGAGCGGTATGAATTCTTCTTGGGGCGCGATATGAAATTCTTAAATCGTTCCGGAATAGGTTCGTAGATATCGGCGACAATACCGTACGTAGTAAAGCAATCTTTGTTTTCGTTTGATTCGATGATAATGCGTACTGCCAACAGATCATAAAGCTGTTCCGCTGTCTTGTTTTGGCGACGCATCTTGTTGAAGACAGAGTACAAGTGCTTCGGACGACCGGAGATCTCATAGCGAAACTCCTCGTTGTCGAGGCGTTCCTGCAATGGCTTGACGAAGCGCTCCAGATAATCCTCTCGACCTTCTCTCGTCAAGCTGACAGCTTTTAAAACCTGCTCATACTCTTCAGGATAAAGTGCCTTGAAAGCTAAATCTTCAAGCTCCCATTTGATATTTGCCATACCGAAACGGTGGGCAAAGGGAGCATAGATCTCGAGTGTTTCCGTGGCCATGCGACGTCGACGTTCATCCGATAGAAAATCAAGTGTCCGCATGTTATGGAGGCGGTCGGCAAACTTGATAAGGATGACGCGCACGTCTTTTACCAACGAGAGCAGAAGCTTGCGGTAGTTCTCAGCCTGCTTCATTTCCGCGCTCTTGAAAATGCCGGAGATCTTCGTTACACCATCGACAATCTCGGCTACCGATGAGCCGAATTCTGCACGAATGTCGTCCAAACTGTAGCTCGTGTCCTCCACGACGTCATGCAACAGCGCAGCGGCAACACTGATATCGTCGAGGGGAATTTCCTTGATAACGATGCGAGCAACTGCCAAGGGGTGCGTGTAATAAGGCTCGCCTGAAGCACGGAGGTCGTTTTTGTGTGCGTCAACGCACAGACGAAAGGCTTTGGCAATCATGCTCTCGTCGCACTGCTCAAGATTCTGTTTCGATTCACGTAACAACAGCTGCAGATCTGCCTCAGGGTTCGTGCCTTCTGAAGGCACTTCGTCGTCGCCGGATCGCTTTGTTCCGAATAAATCGCGCAGTTTCACGGTAGTTCCAAGCTGTGCCTACGAGCAGGCACGAGGTAAAACAATGACTGCGTTCTGCAGCCTTTGCTCGCAAAATCATAAAAACAAAGGGATTAATCAAGAAGCATTTGGTTGATACCGATAATGCTCAAGGTAGAAGCGTTTCGTCTCACTTTCACGCGCGGTAGCTAATATGGGCCAAGTTCAAATACCTGAGCGGCTTAGCGAAGTTTTACGCAGCGGAATCGACATGCGTTCCTCCATGCTTCCGCATACGTACTTCGATGAATTGGCAGAAATGGGTTCGCTGCAAGAGTTTCTGGCGACCTACATGAACGATGAATTCAAGTCAAATCAGCGATTTCGTAAGCAGATGCTGAATTTGATTCTGGACAACATGTTCGAACCGAATGTTGAAATCGAACGCGAACTTCTGAGCGATCTCCAGCGAGCACTTCACCACTTCTTAGAAAAGGCATCGACATGCACGCGCACCCAACTCTAAGCTCTGAGCTTGTAGATCTCTACGAGCACGTCAATCGCCAAGCCGATGAGTACGTTGAACTGTTTAATGTTCTACGACGCAAGACTCGTGAATTGGACGAGCTGCGTCACGAAATGCAGCGACAACTGACGGAATTCAAAGCTACTAGCGCAGAAGATCAACGAACAGCGCGTCAAGCCGTTGAACTCACGTTAGAAGAGCTAGGCCAACGTGTCAGCTTTGTGCACGAAGTGCACAAAGACCTTGATGATTTACGACGCCTCAAAACAGCGCTCATCGATCTGCGTTCGAGTTTCCAAAAGAAATCCATGGAGCTGGATACTGTTGTTAATTCTGTGCAACAGTTTATCAAGAGCGAAGTGGAAAGCACCTTCATTAATCAAGACAAAAACATCGACCGCAAACTCAAAGCGGTGATAACCGAGCTCACGACTTTTGATACTCGCTTGGTGAATATTCAAGATCTGCATCGTCGCGAGTTCCAACAGATGAGTGAAGATTTAGCAAAACTTAAAGGACGCATCGCAGACACGAAGTATCTTGTTGATGACGCGACGAAATCCATCGAGGAACTGCTCGAAGCTCAAAATGAAAAGATTGGAGATAAGACCCGACAAATTGAAGAAGAGCTGAACGGCAGTATCAAACAATTGGTTGATTCGCTGGTAAACGAAGGAGTGTTTAAAGAACGAGTGGACGCACTGCGTGTTGATCTGCATGCGATAAGTCGTCGTCTTCGTGATCAAGATTCCGGAGCAGGTGTCAAAGCAATGATCGGAATCGGTCTGGGAGGTCTTGCTCTTCTCATTGCCCTCGCAACTCTTGTGTTGAAGTAAGCGAGGCGAAGACTTTAGCTATTGGATACGGGTGCTGTGCACAAAGCGCCTACGACAAATTCCGAGCTCGATGCAACTACGTAAGAGAGCGTGCGCGCAGCTTTCACACCTTATGTCTCCGTTGAATTATTGCGGTCCAAAATGAAGGGGGATATGCAGCAACTCTAACGGACGGCTGCTTTGTTAAACCAAACGTACACGTAAGGACGTTTGTCCATCGCGTTGTTGCGGTAGCCCTCTACATAAGACTGAACCAATCGGTAATCCTCATCATAGAAACTGAGCATTAGAGGCGAATCGTTCATCGCAACTTGTTCCGCCTCGCGATACAGTTTGTTGCGCAAAGCCGGGTCTGTCGTTGCCCGAGCTTTTTCAAAGAGCTCGTCAAAGACTGGATTTTGGTAACGTGTATTGTTTTGTGGAGAGGCTACGTCAAAGCTGTTTGGGACGAGTTTTCCGTAAAACAAGTTCAGAAAGCTCTCTGCATCAGGGTAGTCGGCTACCCAACCTAAACGAAAGAACTCAGCCTTTCCGTGATCAACAGCATCCAAATGCTGTGCAAACTCGACCATCTTGAGTTTGACGTCTACACCCAAATTTTCAATCAGCATTGTCTGAACTGCCTCAGCTATAAGGGTGTTCCGACCTCCGCCGGCATTCAGTTGCAGGGTGATAGAGGGGAAGCCTTTGCCACCGGGATATCCGGCTTCAGCCATGAGCTCTCTCGCTTTGCTGAGATTGAAGTCGTAGCCCACAACAGAGTCGCACTCGTAACCGGGCATTGTCGGCGGAACCAAACCATGAATGGCCGCTGCTCCTGCTTGTCCCTTGAGTACGTAGGCGATAATACGAGAACGGTCGATAGCATGGTTGAAGGCCTGACGCACGCGTGCGTCCTTGAAGGCTGCGCTCTTGGTCATCATTCCATAGTACTGCGAGCTCAGGGCCATTTTTCGCAGAAGCTTGAAGGAGGAAAAGGCAGGACGCAGATTCTTGTTCTCGTCGACTACATTGGTAAAGAACTCCGTTGGGATGCGGTACGACTCGTCTAGATTACCCTCACGAAACTCCAGGAGTTGAATCTTATCATCCTTCATGAAGGTCGTGTGGATGCCATCCAAATAGGGAAGTTGATTTCCGAACTCGTCCTTCTTCCAGTACTTGGGATTTCGAATCAAGTCGCACTCAATATCCTGTGTCCAGTGATGGAAAACAAATGGACCGCTCCCCACCGGATGACGGAAAAAGTCTTTGTCATAGTAGGTGACGGCTTGCTTGGGAACAATACCGCAAGAGTTTAATGCGACCATATAGGCGAATGGTCCAAACGCTTCGGTTAACTCAATTTGAAAGGTGTAACGATCCAGTGCTCTGAAACCTTGTACCTTCGCCGGTTTCAGATCCTGAGTGCCACGGAACTGCTGCGTCGCGGTGTAATACTCTTCAGCACCGACGACTTTGCCGCGGAAGAACTCCGAACTCAGTGTTTTTGTCCGTGCGTCACAGATTCGGTTAAACGAATACTCAACGTCATAGGCAGTGAGCTCAGGGCCGGTGCCACCTTCAAAGCAGGGATCGTCATGAAAGTGCACGCCACTGCGGAGGTGATAGGTGTAGAATCGTCCGTCGGACGAGACTTCCCAACGCTCAGCCAACTCATTGGTCAAGTTGAGGTTTTCGTCGAAATACAGTAACTGATCGTAAATCTGTTCGCTGAGGTGCGAGGAGGTTACATCGTTAACGCCCACAGGATCCATGGAGCGCAATTCACCATTTTCATTGACGCGGAAAATTCCACCCTGATAACGCCCTCCCGCACATTCACGCAATGCCTTGGGATCAACGTGATGGCGAACTTTACATCCGCCAAGCTGCACAAGTAGCACAATACATGCGATGATTGACGCCAAGACACGGGCCGTCATTTCGACCCGCGCGTGCATGACATTTTTTTGTTTGCGACGTTGTAAAGCTGTGTACATAGTGCCCTCTTTTCCGGTGCAGACGCTTTGCGGCTGCGCCTGCTTCCAAGATAGCACATGGCGCCAGACTTGCAAGGAGAAGGCGAGTTGGCGCTTGAACAGAACGTGATGTGGTTAATACGGCACTGCACAGGTGCGGCGAAACACAAGCTGCTCAAGGTCCGGGGGCCTGTACAATCCGTCGGATTGACAGGTCTCCTCACGTGAACAACCGATCTGCAGTGTGCCTCATCGAGGCGGGGTCCACAGATCTTCATCATCGAGCAAAAAGCGTGCGGTTAACTCGCGCTCTTGCTCAGAGCCTCGTGTAAGATTTCTGAGATATCTTTTACGGTCACACTCTCGATCTTCTCCGCTGCTTTCACACCGTCGGTGATCATGGTTGTGCAGAAAGGACAATTCACAGCCACTGTTGTAGCTCCTGTTGCGAGAAGTTCGTTGGTTCGGTTGATATTCACTCGTTCACCCACGACTTCTTCCATAAACATGCGTGCACCACCTGCACCGCAACAGAAACCACGGTCCCCTGAACGTTGCACTTCTACGATGTTGAGTCCCGGGACCTGTTCGATGAGTGCTCGTGGCGCATCGAACTCAGAATTATAACGGCCCAAATAACACGAGTCATGGTAGGCGATCACCTCAGGAGTGATGCTTGTGTTCGAACGATCGAGCTTGAGACGTCCATCGTCAATCAGCCCTTTGATAAACTGTGTATGATGACTAACCTCGTAGTTTCCGCCATACTGAGGATAGTCGTTACTCAGAGTATTGAAACAATGAGGGCAGGTTGTGACAATCTGTTGTACACCGTAATTGTTCATTGTCTCGATATTCATCTTCGTCATGGCATCGGCGAGATACTCGTTGCCGCCACGACGAGCCGGATCTCCGCTGCACCGTTCCTCATTGCCGAGAATACGGAACTGAACTCCGGCCATTTGCATGAGTGAAGCGAAGGCGCGACTGATCTTTTTAGCACGTTCGTCATAGCTGCCGGCGCAACCAACCCAAAACAGAACCTCCATCTGCGAATCTTCGGCTGCGGTTTTGATGTCCATGCCTTCCGTCCATGCCGCACGGTCATCGGCAGACATACCACCCCAAGGCACACCATTGTTTTCGATGTTAGAGAAGATGTCGGGTAGCAATGCAGACTCGTCATTGAATGCTGCTTCCATCATGACCATTGAGCGACGCATACCAACGATTGCAGGAACGTGTTCGATGTTGACCGGGCATTCTTGCATGCACGCGCCGCAAGTGGTACAAGCCCACAATGCGTCCGGAGAAATGTAATCTCCGATCAGTTTCTTGTTCCATACTTCGCGTTCCTGCTCATTGAGTGTGCTCTCAAAAATCTGACGCTCGGTTTCATCAAACTCCGCGACATTCTTGCCTTTGATAATGCGCAAGGCTGCTTGCTGCGGCTCGAGACGTGAAGTGTTGTCGGCAACATCCTGCAGCTTACACAAAAGCGGACCCTTATCCATCGTTCGATGATTGATCTGTACCATGATTTCACGCGGGTCCAGGATCTTACCGGTTTGATTTGCCGGGCAAACGCTCGTGCAGCGTCCGCAATGGGTACAGGTATAACTATCAAATAGTGTCTTCCATGAAAAATCCTCGATATCCGTCACACCGAACTTTACGATTTCGGACTCTGCTTCAAAGTCAATTTTCTCGAGAGTGTTCGGGTACTCAAGCGGAGAGAAAAACACATTGGGCACGGATGTCAAAACGTGCAGGTGCTTTGAGTAGGGTAGGTAATTGGTAAATGCAAGAATCAAGACAATATGAATCCACCATGCTGTTTCGTAGGTGCACTCCAGTGTTGATGTGCTGAGTCCGGCGAAGAGACTGTGTGCCAAGGCTGAGGAAACCGGACGCAGGGCCCACTGGCTGTCTGTTCCCAGTGCAACATGTGCAGTGTTCTGAATCAAGAGAGCGCTGACAATGCTGAAAATCGTTAAGAGGATCATGCCCGCTTCCACCCGTTCACTCTCAACTTGAAGGCGCTTGACCTTGGTGACATAGCGGCGCCATAAGGATAGTGCCACACCGACGATAATGAGAAGACAGAAGAAGTCAACAAGTAGACTGAAAATCGAGTAGATGGGTCCGAGGAAACTGATGCCAAGTGCCGGGTGAATTCCCTCCAGCACAGCCTCCGCGGCAGCGCTCAACAGGATCATGAAACCCCAGAAGATCATTGCATGGATTGGTCCGGCTTTTTTGTCGCGTAAGATCTTCGTCTGAAAAATTGCCACGCTAAGAGTATGCATCACTCGATCATAGATGCGATCCCATCGTTTTTCTGACTTGGCAAAGGAAAGATAGGAGATCAAGCGGCTGACAGATCGTGCCATAAAGCCGACCGCAGTCAGAAGAACAATCAAAAAGATGTAATTCGAGGTTTGCATGAAGAATTCCCCAGAAGTAGTCTATGTCGGTTCGAACGGAAAGTCCCCCAAGTAATGCCGGGGTCTTCCACTAGCTCGGTTCCGTATGTAACGTATCGAGCCCATGAGCGAAATCATTACTGCAAAAATACCGTTCACTCCGCAATTGGAAGCTCTTTTGCCGTAGTTTTGCAGAATGAGGCCTTTTACGGAGACCTCAGGCATTCACCACCAGTATTCGACCCAGAGGCTTATGACTGTTCCGTTGCTAGACCTGAAGCTGCAATACGCAGCACTTAAAGACGAATTTGAATCCACCCTGACTCGTGTCGCAGCATCGCAGATGCTGATCTTGGGACAGGAAACGACGAAGTTGGAGAAAGACCTCGCTGCCTATACGGATTGCTCTTATGCCCTTGGTGTCTCCAGTGGTACAGATGCTCTACTCATGGCTCTCATGGCACTGGATCTTCAACCCGGTGATGAGGTTATTCTTCCAACCTATTCCTTCTTCGCAACAGCCGGAGCGGTGTCGCGTCTAAACGCTGTTCCTGTTTTTGTCGATAGCGAACCCTATGGTTTCAATATCGATGTTGATGCTATGCGCCGCGCGATTAGCGCTAAGACCAAAGCTATTATTCCGGTGCATTTGTACGGACAAAGCGCCGATATGGACGCCATCCTCTCTGTTGCCAACGAACACGGCATTCCCGTGATTGAAGACGCTGCGCAAGCCTTAGGCACACAGTACAAGAACGGCAAGCGTGTGGGCTCGATGGGACTCATGGGCTGCTATTCGTTTTATCCCACAAAGAATTTGGGAGCTTTCGGGGATGCCGGCTTGCTCACCACGAATGACGAAGCCCTCTATGTAAAGCTTAAGCAAATGCGTAATCACGGAATGGAGCCTCGCTATTACCATAAGTTTATTGGCGGGAACTTCCGCATTGATGAGATCCAATCTGCAGTGCTCAACGTAAAGTTTCCGCACTTGGAAGAGTGGCACGCCGGACGACGTAGAAACGCAGCCCTGTACACAAAAACCTTTGTCGAACTAGGATTAGCGGTTGGCGAAGGAGCCCAAGAGTTCTCTGCAGAGTCAACGGTGCGCTTACCGAAAGCTCTTTACGCGGATTCTGGAGTGCTGAACCACCACATTTATAACCAATACGTTATTCATGTGCAGCGACGTGATGAGCTGCGCGCTTTCTTGAGCTCGAAGAATATCGGCTCCGAGATTTACTATCCGGTGCCCTTCCATCGTCAGGAGTGTTTCGCTTCTCTCAAATGTCATGACACTGACTATCCGGTGGCCAATCGTTTGGCTGCCGAAACATTAGCCCTTCCCATCTTTCCGGAGTTACATGCTGAACAAATAATCCATGTTGTTCAGTGTATTGCAGAGTTCATGAAAGCGTAGTCGTTATTGAGCAGGCCTACTGCGGACTACGCTTGTGTTGCAACCATCTCTCGGAACCTTATTGAGTTGGAGTTCTTTCTTCATGCAGAGGCAGAGCCTCTGCATGAAGAAAAGTCATTTCTAATGGTATCGTTCAACTACTAAACGTGGTCGATGTAGCGCACCAATTCTCGTGCGCAGGAATCTCCATGTACGGTGTATCGAGCTTGGGGAGGGCAGAGTCTCCAAACATCTCGCGAAAAAAGAAGACCATGATCTAACACGACACACTGTCAAGAGATTTGTTTTAACTTTCGTCTTTATAGTAGATCTTATAGAACTTTCGGCCATCGCGCTCCACACCTTTCTCTATCATTTCCTGGTTGCCGTGAATGTAGATGTGAAAGTTCTTGTCGAGTTTTAAAACACTCTTGAAGATGCGTTGTTGCTTCTTTACTGCCGGAGCTGAAATCTCGAAGTTGTCCGGCGCTTGTTGACCTCGCTCCTCAGCTTTGGTGTGAGCGTAGCTTGTAAACGATTTTGCGGTATCTGCATCGCGGAACACTTCCATTGCAAAATCTTTGGCCTCACAACGATCGTTTTTCTGAAAGTACTCCACTGATCGATTTAACAAGGCGATAGTGTCAGCTTTTGAGACTTCTTGTTCCTCAGGAAGATGTTTGGTTATAAAATCTTTGGCGGCTGTCATGAAAGCTCGCGTCTGGTGATACCCATCACTCAGTGCTTGCAGACCCAGAAAATCGTCCTTCCACCATCGTAGTTCGTCTGCTTTCTTCGACCTGTCGACCACAAGAGCGCGGAAGCCTTCATCTTCTTCATTGTTGAATATCAGGCATGCCCGATCCAGTGTATCTAAACGAAAGCCTTCGGCAGTCGAGAGGACAACGTTTGGATCGTTTGCTTTGAGTTGCAAAAAGTCTGATGGTGTTTCACTCAAGAATATTCCAACGGCATCGAAGACTTCGTCGATCAAAACCAAGTCACTGATGTACGCGATGCTCAAATAGGCTTGGGTTTGACGTTGCGATGCATCGCGCTGTAAGAATTGCTCGGCGATAACACGAGAGTGTGATGCGAGGCTACCGGGATTCTTAAAAATATCAGCAACAAGAGCGTGTAGACTATGCGCGTGCAATCCGTCCTCATGATGAAACTGAAAAAACTCCTCAGTCTTGATGGGCGTTAGGAAGTATCGTAGGAGAAGCTCGTGTTGTTGAGCACTGAGTTGCAGAGGCTCCCTACTTAAGGTGGGGAGCTCGTTGTCAACCGTCGTTAACGCATGAGAAATGCATGCTTGTAGTTCTGCGGCACTGAAATCTGAAGCAATCATGAAGTCTAATCTCGGTTCAATCTATAAGTCCGATATTCGTCATACCTACAGCATCTACAATTTTGCCGCGCGTTGAGCCGGCATAGCCGTGCAGGTGCTTGCTTATAAGGAAGACGTCGTACAGCAATTTAGACTCTGTTTTGAACATCGTCATCCACCAACTTTACACATCGTCTTATGACAACATCGTTTTTAGAGAGTAGTGCTGCCATTTTCCGCAGTTATAAGGTTTTGGCAGAGGGGGCATTGAAGCAGATAAGCGACGAGGCCCTGTGCCTTTCGGTTACGGCGGAGTCGAACTCCATTGCTGTCATCGTGAAGCATTTGCACGGAAATATGCTGTCGCGGTGGACGGATTTTCTGAGCACTGATGGCGAAAAAGAGTGGCGCGAGCGAGACGCGGAATTCGAAGTTGGCCGCGTTGAACGAGCAGAGTTGATGCGCTGGTGGGAAGATGGCTGGGCCTGCCTTTTCGACTCACTCTCGCAGCTTAACGATTCAGATTTGAACAAAATCGTCAAAATTCGAGCTGAAAAACACAGTGTGATGGAAGCAATTCAACGACAACTGACGCACTCGGCATACCATGTTGGACAAATTGTCTACTTGGCGAAAATGCTGAGTCCGGCGGGCTGGACGAGTCTCAGCGTTGCGCGAGGAAAATCCAAAGAATATGAAGCTGAAATGCGCAAGAAATATTCCGAGTCCGGCGAGTAACGTCACGTTCCGAGCTATTTGTTTTTCCTGCGCTCTATGTAGCATCCAACAGCAGCGCGAGACTTTACGAGTACGGTCCCTCGTGACAACACAGCATTCACAGCATCATCAAGCTCGTGAGTGCTAACGAGGCTCCGCATCTTGCCCGGAGCGACAAATAGGTTGTCGATACGTCCTTCGTAACACATCGTACCCACAGAGTCGAGCACGACTGCTTCGGGAGTAATACGCGCGTCTACACAATCGGTGATCGCGTGATGGGGATCGCGTAGACATGGAATGGGACAACGATATACATGCCGAAAAGTCTCAATGTCCTTGACGGTTGTTGCCGAGTCCGGAAACACCAGCACAACTTTCACTCCTTGCTTTGAGCGTGCTTCGTAGAACTGTCGCAACCATGGACTATACTTCCGGCATATTGGACAAGTCTCCGAGAAGAAAATCAATACATAGCACTGTACGGTTGCCTCGCGAAGTGTCTGCGCTGAGTCTTTCAAATCGAACACTTGACGATCCAAGCAGGCTACAAATTGATCCTCCTGCGAATAACATAGTGGTGATGATGCCAGTAGGAGCCCTATAGACATCAACACGATGCCCGCATGAAGCTTTATCTTAATTAAGGCTACAATCAGGATGCTTGGATAGCTGCCGCACACACTGTTAGGCAATACGTCGTGGAGCATGGAGCGCATTTAGTGGACAACGCGAAAGGGCGTGCTGATGAGCTTGTTGTCCATAGAGATGCGACAGAGATACAATCCGGACGCCAGTGCACCCACGTCAATGCGCAGCGAACGTTGACCGGCGTCGAAACGCTCAGCGTGCGCAACGGCGAGCACGCTGCGTCCCTCGAGGTCCACAATATCGATATCAAGGCTCTTTGACTCGAACAAACGAAAATCGAGTGTTGCCGTCGTACCTGCAGGATTGGGATTGATGCCTTTGAGATCTATGGGGCTCGGCTCGCTCATTCGTGGCCCATCTTCCACGGACGTAGCTTGCGAAATGTTCTCATCACCGGCACGATAAGGAATGTAGAACAAGTAACAGAGATACATTTCTTCCGTTGTCTTGAAACCCCATTGAACGAGCTGTGGCGGATCATTTGGGTTAAAGGGGTTGTCGCTCGTGTTGTCATATGTAGCCTCGTAGTACACCTTCGAGCTTTTGGGGATTTTCGTGAGCTTATCAAAGCTATACTGCCCCTGCCAATTGAAGTCCCACTGTGGGATGTTAATTAGTGGTATCGTGTCTTTCTTGGGAGTTACCGCGTAGAGCTTGTTGTGAACGCCAAGCTTGTGCATGTGAGGGAACACCGCAAGTGCGGAGATGTCTGCTGTCACTACATAGGCCGCTTTAAAGCTGCTCACTTTGTTCGGAGGCATAACAAAAGCATTGTAACCTCCGATCAGGTAATCCGGAAGGATTGATCCCTCACGAACGACGCGTGCAGTAGGGTCGTCTTTGAAAAAGACATTGATGGTCGTTTGATCTTCCTCGTCACTTCCGGAAGGTGCGTAGTGCATTTGTACAATGAGATCACTGTTTTTGTACATCCGCAATGCGATACCTTCGGGATAAAACATGGTGGCAGCGCCGGGAGCCCATCCCGGATATGTAGCAACAGGATTGTCGAATCCCGGTCCACCGTAGTCCAAATATCCTTCCAGGCTGTCCGCTGCATCGAGTTTGCGGGCAGTTCCTGAGGTGTCGTTCCACATGAGAACATGGTGCACGACTTTACGGTTGTCGGGACGTACCTCGATGGCAGCAACCATGCGGTCTTGAAGGAGACCGGTTGGAATGACAAAGTTTCGATACACATCTTCATTGTTTCCCTGAATCTTCCACTTCAGAGGTAAGCGCAGCACGAGGTCGGGCGTGCCAAGCTGAGAACCTTGCGGAAAGTTCGGTAAAGGAGGCATCAAGTTTGGATCGCCCTGGGGCATTCCTCCGTCCACCCAATCGACAATGATCTGTTTCTCGACTGCACCTAAGCGACGTTCATTGACGAAATGTCCGTAGTTCTCGGCAGCCTTCCAGGGCGGCATTTGTCCTGCCAGCACTTGACTCTTGATCGTCGAAGCATGGCGTACGGTTTCGTCGTACGTAGTCAAGGCAAAGGGACCAATTTCTCCGCTGCGGTGACATGAAATACAGTTCTTAAAGAGTATGGGCGCGACCTTTTCGCAGTAAGTAGGAGTTTGCGCCTGAACGCAGGATGAGGCCATGAACAGCATGCAACTGAACATAGCGAGCAATCGAAGTGCTGAGTTCATAATCGTTAAAGTTGTGCAACAATGCGTCTGGGGTGACGATCTGAATTTTGCCGTATACAAGTGCCAAAATACTCAGGTATGACGAACCTATGATGCGTATTTCTTTGACCTTGTCCCGGCTTCGGGCTGAGTTTGGCCCGGATTAGATGCATTCTCATAAGCCTGCGTAGTTTGCAGTTGTTAAAGACGAAGAGTTTCACCCAGACCAAATGCAATTGTATGCACTTTTTTGCCGATCCCGATTTTGAGACATTGTTCGAACGTGTAGCCAAGAAAGTATCGGTCTTGGAAGGTGCTGTGCTTATGGAACCGGGCCAAACGATTAGCATCGTGCCGGTCGTGCTGAGTGGATGTATTCGCGTTTTGCGGACGAACGACGAAGGCGCGGAAACGTTCTTGTACCACATTATGCCAGGGGAGACCTGCGCACTGTCACTCACCTGCTGCTCCACTACGCGTAAGAGCGCCATCAAAGCTGTGGCAGAACAAGACACGATTTTCTTTGCGGTCGACTTGCGTTACGTCGAAGAATGGCAAAAGTACTCTAGCTGGCGAGAGTTCATTGCCATGACCTACCAAAGCCGCTTGGACAGATTGCTGCGCGTTATCGACGACATCGCATTTCACAACATGGATCAGCGTCTTTGGACCTATCTACTGGCAAGAGCTGAGGCTCAGGATTCACAAGTGTTGCGCTTGACACACGACGATATAGCTCAAGAGTTGAACATGCAACGCGAGGCAGTAACCAGACTCATTCGTAAGCTCAAGGAAATGGGCCGGATTGAGACCGGACGGCACGAGATTCGTCTACTCAAAAAAAGTTGAAAAAATATTTTTATAGGTAACAATTGTTCCTGTTGAGGCTTGGCGCTGCGGGTAGTTTTGTACATCAATCACATGCGGAGTACTTATGATCAAGAATATATCAACCCCGGATCGCATCGCCCGAATCGTCGTGGCGATAGTCATCGTCGGCCTCTATTTCACCGGTGCCATTAGTGGAACCTTAGGCACCATTTTACTCCTGGTTGCAGCAATTTTCACTCTGACAAGTGTTGTGAATTACTGCCCATTGTACCAGATACTTGGACTCAACCGTTGGGTTAAAAAGTCCTCGTAAGCGCTTCGTTCACCAATCTCATGACTATGCGCCGCGCAGGCGCGTCGCTCGCTGCGACAAGCTCTCATGGAAGCTTACCGTCCGTGGGGTGGAAGAACTTTGCCTGTTTTGGCGCGTTAAGCGCAAATCCGAACTCCGGTGCTGCAGAAGCAGATACAGAGCTGAGGCCAAGCCGACCCGCTGAGAAACAAGAACGGTTTTGAATCGAGACTCATCGAAAGCAACGAACAAATGTTGCTTTTACATGATAGTCTTCAACTATTGACAACGCTATTCACATTTTCAATAAACAGTTTTATGAATACAGCATCTTCACTTCGTATGATAATCGACGTGCGCACTCCGGAAGAGTACAGTGACGGACACTATCCGGGTTCAGTCAACATTCCATTTTCATTGTTACCATTAAAGCTGGAAGATCTTAAGCAACAGAACCAAGAAATTACATTGTGTTGTGCCTCCGGTGGACGCAGTCGCGCTGCCGCCCGCTTGCTGCACAATGCCGGCATCGAATGCGTCGATGCGGGCCCGTGGCAGAATCTTCACAGCATGTATGACGGAGCGCAAGCATGATCAAGTTTCTGAAATCTCTTTTTACTTCAGCACCCGAACCGGACTACGCAACATTGGTTCGCGAAGGCGCACTCATCCTTGATGTTCGTAGTGCAAGAGAATACGCCGGCGGACATATCAAAGGCTCGGTCAACATTCCTGTCGACAAAATCTCCGGCACACACAAAGAGCTGAAAAAGAAAGATCAAACAATCATCACATGTTGCGCATCAGGAATGCGGAGCGCAAGCGCCGCACGAGTGTTGCGAGACAGTGGCTTTGATAGTGTATACAACGGAGGACCCTGGCATACTCTACAGCGTAAAATCATGGACAAGTAGACCTCGGTCCGACAAGCATCACAGCAACAACCGAGTATAGTTCTGCATGAACGATAGCTCGGAGCTGCCTTCGACATGAGATTTAGCTCTGTAGTGAGTATCACCCTGCGTGCGAGCGAATACATGTGTGCATCAACGACTCGAAGCTAACGGCAGCTAGGCAACTTCGCAATCACCACCACAACTACCTTAACCATCATTAGTACTATCACTACCACCACAAAAAGTAAAGATTACTATGGAAACAGCACACCAATATAATGTCAATGTACAGTGGACATCGGATCGCCGAGGCATGATGTGTTCGCCTGAAATCGAGCAACATGCAACAACGCCAAGTTGTGTTGAAGTGGCAACTCCACCGCAATTCGCGTCGGGAATACCGGGTATTTGGTCACCGGAACACTTGTATACTGCAGCCGTAAGTTCATGTCTCATGACAACCTTTTTGGCTATTGCCGAAAACTCAAAGCTTGAATACAATTCCTTCCGTTGTGAATCGAGTGGAACGCTCGACAAAGTTGACGGAAAGTTTCAGATGACCGCAGTGGAGCTTCGTCCTTCACTTGTTATCAAGGATGAAAAAGATCGTGAACGCGCTTTGCGCATCCTTGAAAAATCTGAGGCCGCGTGTTTGATATCGAATTCAATCACGGCAAAAGTGAGTATGCTCCCAACGATTGTCGTTCAATAGTCGAAAAGCGGGGTTTGGTCGCAGATTAAGCGTACTAGCATAGCTCAAGTGATAAACCATAGTTCATGTGGGAATCACGTCTGCTGTATAACCAAACTCTCCGCTCAATTCCAATTGAACCGGTGTAAAGTGAAGCACTTTAAAACATCACTGAACAATGCAACTCTCCCTGAGTATGCCGGTAGGTGACCATGGTAACCGCATGACCATTGTCGTGAGCGCTCTGCGCTCCCTACCAACAAAGGCTCTGACGTTATGGTGGTCAGGGCCTTTTTTGTTTGTGCTGAGATTCAGGTTTGGACGTAGACGAATCCGCATCCCGTCGATCGAGTTGCTCTGTCTATTTTTGCCGAATAAAGGTATAGCAGGATTTGAGGACTTTAGCGATGAGTAGCATGCGACAAGTTTTACTTGGTACTTCAGGATTACGTGTTTCCGAACTGTGTTTGGGCACAATGACATTTGGAACGGAATGGGCGATGGGAGCCGACTATGAATCGAGCAAATCTACTTTTGAGTGTTTTGCTGAGGCAGGCGGAACCTTCATCGACACAGCCAATCGATATCACAATGGCATGTCCGAGAAGTGGACCGGTGATTTTATTCACTCGGATCGAGATCACTTTGTTCTCGCAACGAAATACACTTTAAGCGATCGCAATAACGATGTGAATTTTTCCGGGAACCATCGAAAGAACATGATGCGCTCTGTACATGATTCTCTGAAGCGTTTGAATACAGAGTTTATCGATGTATTGTGGTTGCACGCGTGGGACTTCACGACACCCGTAGATGAAGTAATGCGTGGTTTGGATGATCTCGTATCACGTGGTCTTGTGCACTACATCGGCATCAGCGATACCCCTGCATGGATTGTGTCTCAAGCAAATACGCTCGCAGAGTTTCGAGGCTGGAGACGGTTCATTGCGTTGCAAATCGAATACTCCCTCATTCAGCGAACTCCTGATCGTGACTTGCTGCCGATGGCCAAAGCACTGGGATTGACTGTGACGCCATGGGGTGCTCTGGCAGGTGGGGCTCTCACCGGAAAATACCTGAAGGGCGAACACGGTAGAATTCCTGAACAATCACTACGCCGCAACGACCGCTCCCAGCGCATTGCTCAAGAAGTTGTTGCGGTGGCAACTGAGATTGGAATCCCGAGTGCAGCGGTAGCGCTGGCATGGATGCGTCAGCGCGGACAATCCATCGTTCCAATCGTGGGAGCCAGAAGAGCCGAGCAATTGAAAGATTCTCTTGTCTGCCTAACACTTAAACTGGATGCACAACAAATACAGCGACTTGACGCACTTTCGGAAGTCGAGCCGGGATTTCCGCATGACTTCTTGAAGAGTGAAGCTGTGCACGGAGCGATGGGGTCCTCACTTGCAATGATCGACGGATTCCGCAGATAGTCGCAGACGATGCTTTTTCGCGGGGTCGCTGTGCTCATCATAACGTCTACACGATCACATTCAGAAGATTTCTCCGCACCTGAAGTGCATCCGGTGCCCAAGCACGCTGACTCGGCTCTATGCGCGTGTCAGAACCTTCGATTGACGGAAGGTTCCGTAGCTGTTGGTCGTGCTGAGTTGATATATGTATGCACTATCGGATAGTTCGAGTGCTCGTGCATCAAGACCCACATGATGCTCGCCTACATCACGATAGTCATCGAGCAGAGTCGCTATTTTCTTTCCTTGTACGTCGAAGAGTTCTATCAGTACCAAGGCAGGGTTGTGAACCAGAAAGGGTATACGCGTTTCTTGGACGAAGGGGTTCGGAAAATTTTGAAGTAGTTGGAATTGTCCACCTGTTTCAGGTTCTAGGTCTATCAATCCGTTAGCCGCCGCAGCTATTCCGACAACTAAAGAAGCAATGAGACCACCCGTATCGGGGTTCTCGCTTACCGAAGCAGTTTGGTACACGGAGCCATCACCAAAGACATTGTCCGCGGAGTTCGATGCAACGGACGTGTTCTGCCCGTGTGCTGCGTACTGCGAGGTCGCATAGACTTGTTTGTTCAACGCGTCCGGAAAACACAACTGAGAGGTCGCACTCAACACAGAGCTCAAATACATCTCAAAGTGAATGTGTGTGGTGCGTCCATTGTACCAGCCCGGATACACAGTGTTAAACTGCACCCGGCCGTTCGCGTCTGACATCTGGATTCCACGACAAAATGTTTGACCCACCGTATTCGCACCTGGCTGAGAATAACCTGAGTATACTCCGTCTTTATCACAGTGCCAGACATCCACTCGGACGTTGGGCAAAGGCGCGCAGTTGTCGTTGACATTGACAATGGTGAGGTCAACCTGTAGGGCAAGACCGTTTTTGTCTTCATTTATTGCTCGTCGAAACATCGACGAATCGGAACTGAGATCAAGCGGATAAGGTCCGCGCGTTTCTGAGGGGATGAGCACACAGCCCGAGCGCTTGAGCTCTTTGCGCGCCATAGCGGCTACTGCCTCACTGCCCGTGGTTACCGCTAACATGGAACCGATTCCCACTATGCCAAGGCTACGAAGAAAATCTTTGCGTTGCATGGTTCTATCTTCCAATTGGTGCTGAAAAGTACTCGCACGAGCTCGGGACCTAGGGTGCATGACACGTCGTCGTCAACGACATAGCATGGATCCCGAATTCAACTCGCATCGTCATGAATGGATTGCCGTCCCTTCATCCTTAACAAAACAAGGTCGAGAATTTGGTTACAAGTCCGATCTTGATGCGGTGTTGCTCGCCGCCAATACGGTATTTTCGTATAATTCTCTCTTGTCCCTTTGTAGATGCCATGGCAAAGAAATCCAACGAATCCACTTCTCGTAAATCCTCACAGAAGCGTTTAGCGGTACCGACTTCAGCCCCTAACACAAGAAGGCAAGCCGGTAGCCCTCGGCGCAAGGGAACTAAAGACGCTCCGGCATTGCGCGAGTTGCTGGCCGATCAGTTACGATGGCGCTGTGACAGCAGTATCTTTCGTTTTAAATCGACAGCGGAACTCGAGCCTTTGAATGGTATCGTTGGACAGCACCGCGCGATAGAAGCTATTCGTTTAGGAGCGGAGATAGCTTCGAGAGGGTACAACATCTTTGTTATGAGTTTGCTTGGTACCGGACGACTAACAACGATTCAATCAGTGCTACAACGTGTGGTTAAATCGCACCAGGCTTTTGTGGACTACGCCTACGTACACAACTTCAAGAATCCTGACATGCCTCGGCTTCTCAAGTTTCAAGCAGGGGGAGGACGAGCCTTTGCAAAAGCCATGGAAGACAATCTTGCTGTCCTCCGACGTCAGATACCACAGCTTTTTGATGATACCTCTTTTCGTCGCTCGCGCAATGAACTCATTAAGAATTTTCGCAAGCAGGAACAAGAACTGCTTCAAGATTTCGATGAGCACTTGCGTAGACGTGGATTTACACTCGGTCAGATTCAAGGTGAAGACGGAAGTTCAGTGCAAGAGATCTTCGTACTGTATCGTGACAAAACATTGTTGATTGATGATTTGGATCAGCTCGTCGCAGATGGACACATGTCTGAACGCAGAGCTCAAGAACGTCGCGACCACTATTTGCAACATCGCGATGAACTCGTTGATCTTGCACGTAAGCAAATGCTTTTGGCGCAGAACTTTCGCAGTTCTCTTATAGAACACGACCGACATTACGCTGCGCACATTGTACGAGCTGCATTCCAGTCTGAGCGTGAGTCATACACAGAGCCCAAGGTTCAAGAGTACTTGTCTGAATGCGAAAGAGATTTGCTTGAGAATATTGAGATTTTTTCGCCGGCAACGACAGAAGCAGGTGGTGATGCGGTGCTGACCGGCGGACAAATTCTTAGCGACAAATTGCTCCAGTACTCTGTCAATGTTGTGGTTGACAACAAAGACACAAAGTCACCACCAATCATTATTGAGTCCTATCCAACCTATGTCAACCTTTTCGGGACGATCGAAAAGAAAATTGATAAGAACGGATACGTAAAGACAGACTTCACGCAGATAAAACCGGGCGCTCTGCTGCGAGCAGATGGCGGATATTTGATTGTCAATGCTACAGATCTCTTAAGTGACGCTACCGTATGGAATAATCTGAAACGAGTTTTGTTGTATGGTCGCCTCGAGATTCAATCGCAAGACAGTTCAGCGGTCATGAACACAGCTTTGAAACCTGAGCTGATCGAGAGCAACGTGAAGGTCATAATGCTAGGCAATTACGAGACCTACACGGCGCTCTACGAAGTGGAGGAAGACTTCAAAAAAATGTTTAAGATTCCGGCGGAGTTTGACTACGAAACAGACCGCGCCGAAAAAATGTTGCACAACTATGCGCGCTTTATCGCCAAAATCTGTACCGAGGAAAAGCTACCGCATGCAAACCCCGAAGGTGTAGCAGCTATCGTGGAGTGGGCTGTGGCACAGACGGAAGACAAAAACAAAATCACGATAAATTTCTCGGAAGTCGCCGACCTCATTCGTGAAGCGGCATACTTCGCAAGACTTGATGCCAAGCGTGTTCTTGGTCGTGTGAGTGTTGAAAAGGCAACAAAGATGCGGCACCACCGCACCGAGTTGCAAGATCACAAGATTCAAAACCAAATCCTGCAAGGCACCGTTTTGATCGACACGAGCGGAGCTCGTGTCGGACAAATCAACGGTTTGACGGTCTACAGCACAGGTTTAATCTCATTTGGAAAGCCTGCTCGCATCAGTGTCAGCACCGGAGCCGGATCTGCCGGCATCATCAATATCGAACGAGAATCCGAGTTCAGCGGAAACACCCATACCAAAGGCATACTCATTATCAGTGGGCTATTGCGCGAGTTGTTTGCCCAACGTCGCCCTCTGGCTCTTACGGCAACTATTGCTTTTGAACAGAACTATGGTGGTGTTGATGGTGACAGCGCGAGTGCTGCTGAGGCCTATGCACTGCTTTCATCTCTGGCAAATGTTCCCATCACGCAGTCCGTTGCATGTACCGGAAGCATTAACCAGAAGGGGGACATACAACCTGTTGGCGGGGTCAACGAAAAAATCAAAGGTTTCTTTGAAATTTGTCAGAAGCGAGGACTCACCGGCTCTCAAGGTGTTATAATTCCGGCGCAAAACGTAGCTGACCTCATGCTGGATGAAAGTATCATCGCCGCGGTTCGAGAAGGAAAGTTCCACATCTACCCTGTAGCGCACTTTGAAGAAGGTATCCCGATTCTCATGGGTGTAGAAGCCGGTGTTCTTCGAAATGACTACAGCTATGCAGAGGGAACGCTTTTCCATGCGGTGGATCGTCGCTTGGAAGAACTCTATCAAGTGGCACTTCGTTGGGAGTTGCGATAATGAGTTGGGAGCGTATGCGCTCTGTGAAAAGCCTTGATGATTTCTTGGAACAGTGCAACGACGAGGAGCGACAAGTCGTTGAACTCGTCCGGCATGAGCTTGGACTATACCCGGAAGTCAGGACAAAGCTATCCTACGGCGTGCCGTATTTCTATCGCAACAGACGCATTGCGTTTGTTTGGCCGGCGTCGGCAGCATTTGGTCCCAAACACGGTGTGCTGATCGGATTTTGTTTTGGCAGTCAGCTCATCGATCATGACGCACTCTTGCAGTTGGGAGATCGCAGACAGGTGAGTTGGTTGCACGTTCAAACTCGAGACGAGGTTCCCATTCCCGCTCTGAGGAATTTCCTGGCTCAGGCAATGATGATTGATGACGCCTTCGGAAGCGCAAAATCCCGTACCAAACCATCCAAGGTCGTTCGACCTTCAAAGAAAACGTCATAGCCTTATGAACCCATCCCGCCAAGGTAAGTGCTACAAGCCAAACTCTACAAACAAGCTGGAATGAGTCTGTAGTTGAACCGATCGCTGCACTCGCAACGCGACCGGAATTCCCCTCAGGCAGAGACTCTGTGTACGCTGCCAACCGATCCGCACTGTGGCGTGCAGATAAAGCATATTTTTGCTACGCGACCTTGACGTTGTTCTTCGCGTGGTTTCAATTCTTATCAGCGCTTCATGAAGCATCCAATACTCCTTGCACCCAGCCTTTTGTCCGCCGATTTCTCGCAGCTTGGCGCTGACGTAAAGCGATGTGAAGCCGCCGGCGCGGATCTCTTGCATGTGGATGTCATGGATGGACACTTCGTACCGAACATCACGCTTGGTCCGTTGGTTGTGCAAGCAATACGTCCCCATACCTCGCTGCCACTTGATTGCCATTTGATGATCAGCGAACCCGATCGTTACATACAGCAGTTTGCTCAAGCAGGAGCAAACTGGATTTCGGTGCACGTTGAAACCTGCGCACATATTCATCGGAGTTTGTCACTTATTAAAGAACAGGGATGTAAAGCCGGCATCGTGTTAAATCCGGCCACTCCTTTGGACCACGCTTTTGCGGCAGCTGAGTACTGCGACTTCATTCTGCTCATGTCAGTTAATCCGGGCTTTGGCGGACAACGCTTTATTCCTTCGCTGCTGCATCGAGCTCGCGAACTGCGTAACTGGCTGGATGCACGAGGTCTTTCATCAGTGTTTTTGGAGGTTGACGGAGGAGTCAACAAAGAAAATGTAGCTGCGATCGTCGATGCAGGATGTTCTGCAATCGTGAGTGGAAATGCCTTGTTCAGCGGTGACTTAGCTCAAAACATCAGAGACATGCGAACGGCCATCCAAGGCACAGTTTAAGGCGAGAACGACTCGTCTACTGACCAATACTGAACCCGTAATAGTACGTATTTGAAGTGCGACCCGGCTCAAGCACCTTTGTGTGTGGAGCAGTCGTACTCTGTTGCGACACTCTATCAACACTTAACTCTACTTATGGCACGCGAAGTACCTTTACCGGCTGATCCGGAGTCGATTGTCGATCAGTTTTCGGCCTTTGTCGAAATCGTCCGCATACTGCGCACGGATTGTCCGTGGGATCGTGAGCAAACTCATGAGTCCATCTCCCATTTGCTTATTGAAGAAGCATACGAGACCCTCGACGCCATTCGCGAGAAAGACGACGCAGAGTTCTCTAAAGAACTCGGAGATCTTTTGTTGCACGTCGTCATGCATTCCGTGCTTGCGGAGGAGCGAGGCGCATTCCGTCTTCGTGATGTCATCGATCGCGTCAGCGCAAAGCTTGTTCATCGCCACCCTCATGTGTTTGGAGACGCCGGTGCCGAGAGCACCGCTCAAGTCCTACAAAACTGGGAATCGCAAAAGATGAAAGAGGGCCGCTCGTCCATCCTGCAAGGTGTCCCCAAAACATTGCCGGCATTACTGAGGGCCCAGCGCACACAAGAGAAGGCAGCGAATGTTGGCTTCGACTGGGATAATCGCACCGATGTGTGGGCCAAAGTTGAAGAGGAATTGCATGAGTTTAAAACTGAGCTTCTTGCACAAAATCGTCAAGCGAGTACAGAGGAGTTTGGCGACCTGCTTTTTGCCTTAGTCAACGCCGGACGATTTGAGCAGTTGGTGGCAGAAGAAGCTCTTCAGTCCACGACGAATAAGTTTAGCCGTCGCTTTCAGTACATCGAGGCTAGAGCTCGAGAACATGGTCGTGATCTTCGCGAAATGACTCTTGCAGAAATGGATGAGTGGTGGAACGAAGCCAAAGCCGCCAAAATCTAGGTTAGTTCTAGAGCGTGGGCAGTGTTGGAATCATATTGGAGTTAACGTGCTCTCGGTGACTACGTACTCATCTTGAGCTATGCATTACGAATGAGCTCTTCGAAGTAGTACAATAACCTTAGTAGCGGTTCGCACGAGGAAACTGTTTGTTTTGAAATCTTTCGACGCATCAATTAGTCTATAGTTTGAATGTCTTTGTTACGCCTCATACTGTGTATCATCCTTCTTCCGCTTGGAACAACAGGCGCGGAGTTGCATGCTGCTATGCGAGGAGTGAACACGGAGCGGGATGGACATCATGGTCGACACGCGCGGTATGTCTCTTCGAAAATGTATCGAAGTGTTCAGGCGAGCTCATCTTCAGACTCGCGCTCTGCGCGAGCGCTTAAGCACGTTCCGAGTGAACCTGCGGCTCTGCATTCATTTGCCGCGCAGATGTTGAAGAAGCATCGTCGTGAATACGCCGATCAGATTGCTGCAGCTACGACACCCAAGTCTGAGCAACGTACTGAGCAGACGAGTGGCACACAAGCGGAACTGAGTCCGGAGCAACAAAAGATCGAACGTGAATTGGAGAAAGCGTCGTCGACTTTGATCTCGGGTGGCAGCGGACGTAGCGTTTGCATTGCCATTACGGGCGTAGACTCACGTCTCGGAGTGGCTCAACGCCATGCAGACGCCAACCACGTACTGCGCATTTGGCTTGAAAGTGGTCGCATCGACATTTTCTCAATTCCGCGTGGAACGCATGTGGAAGCCGGCTTTAAAAGCGATGCCTTGAATTATTTGGCAAACCTTCGCTCTAATAAAGGTAGAGAAGCATACCTGCGAAAAGTTGCTGAGATCGCTTCAGTCCCGCGCATCGATTATTGGGTTGAGTTAGGATTTTCACAAGCTATCGGTTTGATTGAGATGCTTGGCTTCAAAGATAAAGCAGCGTCGACTTTGCATGTATTGCGTACACGAAAAGCCTACGCGGTTGGTGACTACCAGCGGTGTTATAATCAAGGGCAGTTCATTCGCCAGATGATCCTGAACAACTTCAATAAATCCACAGGTTTTCTTGGCACTGTTGCTCTACGTGGAGCCCTCGGACTGGTTGAAACCAACCTTACACTCGATGCAGCCCGTATGATCATCGATGAACTCGAACGTCGCCACTTTCCCGCTTCGACAGCAAGTGTAAACGTGTATCTACGTCCGGCTTTCAAAGCGCGCCTTAAGGAGTTGAATCTGTCGTCACCCGAAGCTATCACCAAACTAAACTCAGAGCTCAATTCAAAGCTCAATTCAGGTGGATACATTGGAAAGTCAAAAGCGCCGGCCTTTGATGCCGCGAAATATGAGCGACAGCTTCTTGCGAAAATTCAGCGTGCGGAGCACGCTATACAAAAGAGTCCTAAGACTGCTATCGCCACGCTGAACCAAGTCTACAAGCAGCGCAGCTGGATACAGATTAAAAACGAGACGAAGCGCATGGAATACATGCGACGCGTGTGCGAGGCCCTTGCCCAGAGTTATGATCGACAAGGTTTTGCTATAGAGGCTGATAACATTCGATACTTTGCGGAACAGCAACTCAAAGGCTCGTCCAATATGCTTGGGACTACACTACAGTAAGAATTGCAAAACGTGTTGGCTTTGGGCTGAAGAGCCGGTGTTGCGGGGGAGGGGGGTTCACCTCATGCGCACTACAAACTTCGTAGAATCCACATTGCGACAAAGGTAGCAGCAAGACCTGCGAGAACGCTTCCGGCAACGTACAAAAACGCAGGAAAGAGGGCACCGTCTCGAACGAGGATTAGAGTCTCCGCGCTGAAGGTAGAAAAAGTCGTAAAGCCGCCGCAGATTCCCGTTGCCAGAAACAACCTCAACTCGAAACTTAAAACACTTCGTGCACTCAAGGCGTAGACGATGCCGATGACAAAAGAGCCTACAACATTTATCGTGAAGGTAGCCCAGGGAAAGGACGACGAGGTCGAGGCCGAAATGAGATTCGACAGAAGGTAGCGAGCACAGCTGCCAATACAGCCCCCAAGACCAACCCAGAAGAGGGCGGTCATTACTTTGCTTTCTTCTTGAACATTTCCAGCATGCGGTCCGTGACCACGAATCCGCCCACTACGTTTAGGGTTCCAAGAACGACTGCCACAAAACCCAACACCATGCCGGGTGTGTTTGCGGGATCAGTATGTCCCATAACAATAAGAGCCCCGATGATCACCACGCCGTGGATGGCATTTGCGCCTGACATGAGAGGAGTATGCAAGACAGCCGGAACTTTGGAAATAACTTCAATGCCAACAAAAATTGAGAGGATGACGATGTAAATCATCTCTATGTGGAGTGAAACGAAACCCAAAACGTCGTTCATGGAGCAACCCTCTTCACGGTGTGAATGTAGCCACGACGATAAACTACGTGCCGTGGTCTGCTGCAATTTAGGACTTGTTCTGCGAAGTACAAATTTGAGGAACTACTGAGGGGTTTGGCTTCAAGATGCTGAAGATCTTTTACCTAAGAGTGGGGCTGAGCTGTGGTACGTGAAAAGCTATTCTTGAGTTGAAGGTTCTGAACAATCGCGACAGTGTGTGTGTAAGTGGCGTGCGCGCTTTGCCATGCAATGACCTGTTAGGACAGACGGGCTGTCCCTGCAAGAGAAGTGGCTACTGGGTCGGCCAACGCTCGCAAAAGCGTGCAAAGCCCTGATCGAGCTCCACCTCCGGTGCATCCATCTCGTCCGTGGCATCCGTGGACTTGTTAAGAATCCTGTCGGATGAAGCAATGCGCTCCGTAGTTTTGCTTCCTTGTTGTGACACCAGGGAGAAGTCCCCAAAAACTAATGGATTCAAAACACGCTTCGTTTCAACGAGCAACCTTCGCCGGCATTCTCATTTCGATGGGTATTGTGTTTGGCGACATCGGAACTTCGCCTTTGTACACCTTTACGGCGATTATTGGAAACCGAATTATAAACGAAGAACTTGCACTGGGGGCACTTTCGGCTGTCTTTTGGACACTGACCTTCCAAACTACTCTCAAGTACGTCTTAATCACACTGCGAGCAGACAACCATGGAGAAGGAGGCATATTCTCTCTCTATGCACTCGTTCGTAAGATGCGCGGATCGTTGGTTGTACCGGCAGTGATCGGCGGAGCATTTCTGCTTGCTGATGGTATTATAACGCCGCCCATTTCTGTGGCATCGGCGGTGGAAGGTCTGAAAATCTTTCGAGCGGATTTGGAAACAGAGCCAATTGTACTGGCAATTATCGTACTCCTGTTCACGATGCAGCAGTTTGGAACAGAGCGAGTTGGCCGCCTCTTTGGTCCTGTAATGATGCTTTGGTTTAGCTTCATTGGCGTCATAGGTGCGATGGCAATAGGTCACAACACCCACATTCTGGCGGCACTGAACCCCTACTATGCCATTCACATGATAACCAGCCAACCAAATGGCTTTTTCATCCTGGGAGGAGTTTTTCTTTGTACCACCGGTGCAGAGGCACTCTACTCTGATTTGGGACATTGCGGAAAGTCGAACATTCGAATGTCATGGGCATTCGTTAAAGTTTGTCTGATTTTGAGTTATGCGGGTCAAAGCGCTTGGTTGTTAGATCATATTGGTCAACCTTTGGGAAGCACATCCGTGTTTTTCTCGATTATACCTCAGCCTCTGCTGGTGTTTAGCATCATTCTCGCGACCTTAGCTACGATTATTGCCAGCCAGGCTCTCATTTCCGGCTCGTATACCCTGATTAACGAAGCCATGCAATTGAGTTTGTGGTTCAAAACAAAGGTTGTATTCCCGACGAATGTTCGCGGTCAGATCTACATACCGCGTCTGAACTGGACCTTAATGGCCGGCTGTATCGTGGTGGTTTTGTACTTCCGAGAATCGAAGCACATGGAAGCAGCCTATGGCTTGGCGATCACACTGACCATGTTGATGACCACCATTCTGATTGCCATGTACTTGCTGCGTGAGCGCACCTCTAAAATCCTGGTCGCCCTTGCACTTGTGGTTTTCATGGGTATCGAGCTGTCGTTCCTTGCAGCGAACAGCATTAAGATTCTCGAAGGTGGTTGGTTCAGCATTGCGGTAGGGTTGATGTTGTCGCTCGTGATGTACATCATTTACCGTTCAAAGCAGATTCGAGGACGTCTCACTGAAATGGTTGACCTCGACGTGTTTGTACCACTACTCGAAAACCTAAGTCACGACGAGTCAATCCCGAAGTTTGCTACCCATCTGGTATACTTGACTGCTTCACCCAATCCCAATGAGGTAGAGCAGCTGGCTATCGATTCAATCGTTCGACGCGCACCAAAGCGGGCAGATATATATTGGTTCGTCAATGTCAGTACTACCGATGAACCTTACCATAGTAGTTACAACGTACAGATTATGGACGTTGGGCAGCGAGAGGCTCGCAATGTGGACGTTGTTTTTGTGCGTTTCAATTTAGGTTTCCGTATTGAACCCCGACTCAATACTATGTTCAGGGCGGTCATTGAAGACATGGTGAAACGTGGGGAGATCGACATCGCCTCTCGCTACAAATCACTGGGCCGACTCAATCAAACAGGTGATTTTCGATTTGTCATTTTCAAGAAATTCTTGTCGAACGACAACGAGTTGCCGCCAGGTGAGAAGCTCATTCTCGACGGATACTTTATGATCAATACCCTGGCAGTTTCCAATCAAGAGTATTATGGGCTCGATACTTCGAACGTGTTGGTAGAGAACGTTCCACTTGTCGTCTCGGCGCCACCGCGCTATAATATTACGCGGGATGAAACGCCCCTAAGTCCGCCGTCTGCCGAGCAAAAGTAATGGTGTTTCGTAGATCCCTTTGAGCTGCTAGTGTACTTATAAGGTTTTGAATGTCATGTCGTTATCGCAAGCAATAGGAGTATTCGATTCAGGAGTGGGTGGGCTCAGTGTGCTTAAGCATTTGGTTCACGTCCTGCCCTCGGAGCGCTATGTCTACCTTGGCGATACCGCTCGTGTACCATACGGAAACAAATCTGTTGAAACCGTTCAGACCTACTCCAAGCAGTGCACGGAGTTCCTCCTGGCGAAAGACGTAAAGCTCATCATCGTCGCATGTAATACTGCTTCGTCCGTTGCATTGGACGTGGTCCGAGCTGCCTCCAGCGTGCCGGTGATTGGCGTTATTGACCCCTGTGCTGATGCTGTGTGTTCCGGAACATCCTCCGGCGTTGTTGGCGTTATCGGTACACGGGCTACCGTTGGCTCCAAAGCCTATGACGCGGCAATCGAAGCTCATGCCGGGGAGCGTCGCATTAAAGTTCTCTCTCAAGCTTGCCCACTATTCGTCCCACTTGCCGAGGAAGGGTGGACTGCCCATCCGGCCAGCCGAGCAATTGCCAAGGAATACATGCGTTCGCTTCGCGAAGCAGGGGCAGATACCGTGGTTCTCGGTTGCACTCACTACCCGCTGCTTATCGATATCATTCAAGAGGCTATTCCCCAAGCGAAGTTGGTGGACCCGGGATATTATGCCGCCATTGAAGCGCAGCGTTTGCTTGCGCACCGCCACGAGCTTCACGGTTCATCGGAAGAGCCAACGACGGACATCGACTTCTACGTCACAGATATCCCATCAACCTTCGCACAAGTTGCAAAGCAGTTTCTGGGATTTGACGTTGCCTCACCCCGCTTGGCACATGTCGACTAATGCAGTGCTCCAAGCTGCACGTGCGTCGAGCTTGAGCTCAGGTTCAAAGTCCTCTAAAAGCACAGCACCTATCTCAACAATCGCAGTCGTACACAGCGTCGTTGCCGAGCTGAGTGACTGTTATGCTCTTTAGTTTCAACGCATTTGGGTAGTTGTGAGTAAGCGCGGTTTGCGCATGTTTTAGTATGGAGTAGGCTGCTGAAGTCTTTCTCGAGGCCCACTCAATTTTGAGCTTTGCAGGGGACGGGCTTTCTCCAAGAATGGTCTATGCATTCTCTGAGATAAACAACAAATCGTCTCGGTTGCCACGAAATTAGTCTGTCTCTGATGTTGAGTTCGGTTGGTGCATACGGTGACTCCGACCTGATGAACACTGCACATTTTGTTAAATCTCCACAAACGCATCAGGCACGTTAAACGCCGGATTGTCCGGCGACGTCTACACCTCAAGCTCGTACGTCATCTTCAACACACCCGAAGATGCTTGCGCAGACTATGCGCTGAACAGGGCAGCATTGTTTCGCGTTCCGCAACTCAATTCGGGATGGAGCGTGCCCCTTTGACAGCGAGGTGCCAAGGCTTTTTTGACGGCCTTCACTACCAATCACATAAGAATACCTACTTTGTGGAGATTAACCATGGATAAGAACATGAACACTTTTCGTACTCTAACGCTGCTTGAAACTCCAAGAACCTACTGTGGAGCAATCGAAGGAACTTCGCTAAGCGGACGAGTTAAGCCTACCATCGGAGCATGGGCCTTCGGTGTGCTCCTGGTGCTTTGTTCGACATTGAATCTCCCTGCTCAACCGGGTGCAATGCATGGTCCATGGGATCCGGAGCATCATGCGCGACCGAACATGATGAAATTCAAGGGTCTCCACGATCAACTCAGAGTTTGGGCGCAGAAGGAAATCATCCCTACGGTACGAGAATGGAAACTGAGTTTTGACAAGCAGATCTCAGCGGGCGACCTGCAGCGCTTGAACGAAATGCGAAATTCTGGACAGCAACTACGCAAGCAGCGTGAGACGCTATCACAAAGCATTCGTGCCAAAGAAGAGGCCTTGAGTCCGGAAGACGCCAAAAAGGAGACACCTGAACTGGATCAACTCCATGAACAGATGCGTAGTCTCAATCAGAAGGGAAGGGACTTATTGTCTGAAGTGAAGAAGCTGGCAGATCGATACCCCAACGAGTTAAAGAGCTTGGGAGAGCAAGCTAAGCCACAGTTAAAGATCTGGATGGGATCAGCTATGCAACAGGCTCGAGATTATGCAACCGCCAACAAGGTGGATATGGGCATGTTTCGTCCGGAGTGGCTCCATCGAGCCGTCCCTAATCTGCTTGGCATAGAGAATAATCCGTTTAGAAAGATGGCAGTTGCTCGCTTCCTCCTGTGGGATGGCGCTGACCTCCCCGAACTTAATGAGCAGCAAAACTTGGAGCAGCTTGCGCCCCCGCCGCAAAACAAAATCAGTTCCAATCTGAGCTTTAGCTTGGGACAAAACGTCCCTAATCCGGTCGTTGGAGCTGCTACAACAATCAACTTCTCGCTGCAGCAAGCAGATCATGTAAAGATTAGTCTCTTTGACGCCAACGGAGCGGAATTGGCCGTCATTTGCGATAGAAATTATCCGGCAGGATCGAACGTGGTCGAGTACCCCGTCGCTGCACTTAGCGCCGGCACGTATACCTACCGTTTGGTTTGTAGCCAAGGAACTCTGTCAAACACGATGACTATTGTTCGCTAGATGTCGAGGCATCACGAAAGGTTGCAACCGAATTAACTTTCGCCGATTCGACAGGACGCGTACTCAGACGTCAACAGCTTAGTTCTCGCTTCGGAAAGAAGTTACAGTTAGGTGGGCTTCAAGCTTCAACTTGCTGTTTTCTGCCACTACGAACACGTTGATTCGGAATCGGAACCGTGCCGAAGAGTCTCTGAAAATCACTCTTTAAGCAATTGAATTTCAACAGGGTTGAGTGAGGAAGAGTTTGCTGAGATGATGTGGAAGAAAGCTTCTTACCGCGTGGGCTCTCGGCTTCTAGAGAAGGGATTTCATCAGTCCCGAGCATCAGATGATCGCTGATTCGTGCGGCCGGAAGGGAGTCGTCTGCCGTCTTGTAACACGGAGCTTGTTACAGAGACACGCCTCTTTTGAAGCGCACGGACATAGCTATCGGGAAGAATATCGTGTGAGTGCAAGCGTGATGATGAGGACTAAGAGTACTGCTATAGCGCTGCGACAGCTGAGCGAAGTTTATCTGCTTGGATAGAGACGACACCCGGCTCACCGCACACTATTCCTGCAGCCAGATTTGCAAGAGTTGCCGCTTCACGGATATTCGCGCCGGCGACAAGAGCTGCGGAGAGAATGGCGATTGCTGTGTCACCCGCACCGGACACGTCGGAGACGTGGCGCGCATAAGTCGGCACGTGCGAGATGGTTCCATCTTTCTCAAAGAGCATCATCCCATGAGCTCCAAGAGTAAGCAACACATTATCACATTGCAGCCGCGTTAAGATATCCGTGCCACCTCTGCGAACGGCATCCTCAGTCTTCAACTCATAACCAAGGGCTTCTTGAGCTTCCTTGCGATTTGGTTTGAATACGGTGCTGTGACGAAAGGCAAAGAAGTTCTCGAACTTAGGGTCGACAAAGACCTTGATGTTTCGTGCTTGTGCAAAGGCCAAAACCGCATTGATAAGACTCGGCGTGATCAAACCCTTGTTGTAATCTTCAAAGATGACGGCGTCCAAGTCTTCCTGCTGAGCCAGAAGGGCTGCAATGGACTGTGCTCTGTCGTCCGATATCGCGGAACGCTGTTCACGGTCCAGGCGCGCTATGTGTTGATTGTTTCCAATGATGCGTGTTTTAACCGTTGTTACGCGCGCGGGATCCGACAACAAAGCGGCCGTATTTAAACCATTCTCCTTCGCAATATCCAGAAACAGCTTACCCGAGTTGTCGTCTCCAATAATGCCACATAGGATTGGTTCCACTCCCAACGAATAGAGATTGTTGGCTACGTTGGCCGCACCGCCAAGGTGAAAAGTCTCGTTCTCGACATCAATAACCGGAACAGGCGCTTCCGGAGAGATGCGGCTTACATTTCCGATGAAATATCGGTCCAACATGACATCACCAACTACGGCGATACGTCGACCTTTCATGGCATCAATCAATTCAGCGGAGCGTTGCGAGCTTAGTGGAATCATAGGAGTTCGTTATACGGCAACCGGAGCCTTAATGTGCGGATGTGCTTGATAGTGAAGGAGTTCAAAATCCTCATAGCGGAAATCATCAATGCTCTTGACCAGTGGGTTCAGTCGCATCGTGGGAAGCGCAAAGGCTTCACGACTCAGTTGTACCTGAGCCTGTTCCACATGATTGAGATAGAGGTGTGCATCTCCGAACGTGTGCACAAAATCTCCGGGCTGCAAATCGCATGCCTGAGCAACCATCATCGTTAGCAGGGCGTAGGAGGCGATGTTAAAAGGCACACCCAGAAACACGTCTGCGCTGCGCTGGTACAGTTGGCAGGAGAGTTTGCCTTCGGCTACATAGAACTGAAACAAGGCGTGACATGGCTGCAAATGCATGTGAGGCAGATCAGCCACATTCCAAGCGCTGACAACTAAACGACGTGAATCGGGATTACGTTTTATTTCGGCAATGACCTGAGCGATTTGATCGACGCTCTCTGAACCTGCCGATTCCCAGCTTCGCCATTGTCTGCCGTACACCGGACCCAGATTTCCGTCTGCATCAGCCCATTCATCCCAAATACTGACACCATGATCCTTTAAGTAGGCGATGTTGGTTTCGCCTCTCAAAAACCATAGAAGCTCATAAATGATGGATTTCAAGTGGACCTTCTTGGTCGTAACGAGAGGGAAACCCTCGGAAAGATCAAAACGAAACTGATAGCCGAAGACAGATAAGGTCCCTGTTCCGGTTCGGTCGTTTTTACGAACACCATGGTCTAAAATGTACTGAAGGAGGTCGTGATACTGCTTCATGTGTGTGCCGAGATAGACCGCAATTTAACCAAATCCAAAGCTTCTTTATCACACCCGGCATATATCCCTGAGATCAGCTCCCTCTGATTTCGAACGAAAAGGAGATGCGGGCGTGTGTGTTGGCTCTTTCTGCAGAGTCCGAATCAACACTGTGCAGACGTTCGTTAAATAAAAGATAAAAAAGTCTGAAATATCGTATTTTTGTGTGGTCTTGATTTGCAAGCACTTGGGAGACCCGGCGATGCGCCACAACGACGAAAAGGATCTGCTCTTTCTCTACGCGAACGAAGGGATTATGGTTAGCGATGCGAAGGGAATGATTGTCAGAATCAATCCGGCATGCGCTCAGCTCTTTGGCTACACCGAAAACGAACTCGTCGGACATTCTGTAGAGGAACTCGTACCTCCGAGACTTGTGCACAGACACCGCAGCGAGCGTGAAGCATTTCACGATCGACCTCATGTGCGAAGTTTCGGACAGCAGAGTGGGATTATAGGTTTGCACAAAGACGGACATGAAATTCCCCTTGAGATCAGCCTCAGTCCATTTGAAGACGGTGATCAGCACTTTACCATTGCCTTTGTTGTTGACAACACGTATCGTAGGCAGTCCGAGCAAAAGCTGCGAGACTACGCCGAACAGCTTGAGCGTGATGTTCGCAATCGAACCCTAATCCTGCAAGAAGCTGTTGAGCAACTTGAACGAACTAAAGCCGAATTGGGTCAGGCGTTGACCAAAGAAAAGGAGTTGAGTCACCTAAAGTCGCGCTTCGTGAGTATCGCATCACACGAGTTTCGTACGCCTTTGGCAACGATTCTATCGTCGCTATCGTTGGTTCGCAAGTATGCCGATTTGGGAGAGATCGAGAAGCGCGACAAACACATCGAGCGCATCAAGGGCAGCATCTCGTCGTTGAACGACATCCTGAACGACTTTTTGTCGTTATCCAAGCTAGAAGAAGGTGCTGTTGAGTTAAAGGTGACCGAGGTGTATTGGCCGGATTTTCTCAAGACCATCGTCGACGAGTTGCGTCCGATCTCAAAAGAGTCACAAGAGATTGTCGTTGAGCATAGTGGCTGCGATCACATTCACATTGACATCAAACTGATCAAAGCTGTCTTGATAAACTTGTTGACCAACGCACTGAAGTACTCTGCGGCCGACTCACACGTTGAGTTACAGTCAGACTGCGATAGCTCACACTTAAGAATTCACATACGCGACCACGGAATTGGCATCCCTGCTGAAGACTTGGCACATGTCTTTGAACGATTCTTCAGAGCTCACAACGTAATGCACATCCAGGGCACAGGCTTGGGACTCAATATCGTCGCACGATTTGTCGAGCTCATGGGCGGACGTATAACAATCGACAGCACTCAAGGGACAGGAACACACGTACAGGTGGAGATACCATTATGAAAACGATATTAGTGATCGAAGACAACGCCGAGATGCGTGAGAACATTAGTGAGATTCTCGAACTGGCTGCCTATCGCGTCATTAGTGCTGAAAATGGCAAGCAAGGTGTAGAGCAGGCCCTGGCATCCACACCGGATCTCATCATCTGCGACATCATGATGCCTGTCCTTGACGGCTACGGCGTCTTACACCTCCTTGCGAAGAATGAATCCACAGCACGCATTCCATTTATCTTCTTGTCCGCAAAAGCAGAACGTGGTGACATTCGACGGGGCATGGAGCTCGGTGCAGATGACTATTTGGCAAAACCATTCGATGACTCCGAGTTGCTCGCAGCCGTCGAGAGTCGCTTGCGCAAACAGGAGAGAAGCAGCCTTGGCTACACGCCAACAGTGAAGGGTATTGAGTCGATGATTCAAGACAGTGGCCAAGATCTCAAGAGTCTGTCAGCTTTGCACGAAACACGACACTACAAAAAGCACGAGCCAATCTATAAAGAAGGCTCAACGGCGCACGGTGTCTTTCTACTCGTCAATGGTAAAGTCAAATGTTACCGCACACATGAACTTGGCAAAGAACTCATCACCGCTTTGGTTTCCGATGGACAGTTTTTTGGTTATCTGGCTCTGATGGAGGAGAAGCCCTATAGCGATGAGGCACAAGCACTGGATGATTCTGAGATCTGCTTCATTCCAAAAGATGAATTTTTTCAGCTCCTGTTCAGTGACGCGAATGTGAGTAGACAGTTCATTCGGCTGTTAGCCGACGAACTGGAAAACAAAGAAGAGCAGCTCCTGAAGCTAGCTTATACAAGTGTACGCAAGCGCGTGGCAGAGGCACTGTTGAGTCTCGAACAGCACTATGGGAATTCGACTCAGTCAAAATTCAGCATTACGATTTCGCGAGATAACCTCGCTCAAATCGCAGGTACTGCTACTGAGACTACCATTCGTACACTGAGCGATTTCCGCGACGAAGGTCTTATCGACATTCAAGGAAGTACGATTTGCATAGTACAGCGGAACAAACTTGTCGCCATGCGCAATTGATGATTGCGCTGAGAGCTCTCATTCATCATCCTGACGAACGTCATGTTAAGAGTTTAGCTTCTCCTCTAGTTTTGAGTTGACGATGCGGCAGCAGAACGTCCGCGCCGTGCTCACAGCTGTAGCCTCATGCGGTGGAGGAGTTATGACATTGCATATCAGCGACACGACAACCCTTCAAAGTTTACACGAGAGTTTTTCGGCTCTCTTTCCGTTTCTGCGTCTCGAACTCGTTGATTATCGAGCGGGAAACGGTGACCACAGCCACTTTAGCACCCGGGATCGAAACACCAGACTGTGCGAACTCAGTCATCGTACTCAGCATGCAGAACTCAGCATCGATCCCGATATGACGGTCGAAGCTTTTGAACGGTCCTTCTACCAGACCTTCGGTCTGCGTGCGGTGGTGCTCCGTCGCTCCGGAAGAGTTTGGCTCAAAACCATGATGACTGATGATTGGACTCTGGGCTTTCAAAACGAGCAAGGACGCGTGTTGTCCGAATAGTCGCTATTGCTGAAAACACAGATCTCGCGCTAAAAAATGAGTCCACGCCATTTACACGTCAGCCAAGCGTTCGTCTGCTCGTCAATCGTCAATAACACCAATAGCCTTCTTCGCAAGAGCTTATCTTCAACACTGCCTCGACGATTTGCCGCTGGATTCAGAAGAGACTCATGAGTATGGCTGCAGCTTCGCTGCATCCCGGCGCACCCTATTCTTTGAGGGTCAGGCATTTCTGCCATGGACAGTCTTTTGTTTCTAATACGTCCTCCGTGCTGATCCGATCAGTAGCTGAGCTTGTGCGTAGGTTTATAGCTATTGCTCAACCACGACCCCGGTGGCTCCCAACCTCTTAAACTGCGATGAGCAGACGAGTTCCGCGAGATTGCAGTGAAGCATTTCGAAGGCTGCCTCTACGCTGACATCAATCATAGACTTGAGTGATGCCGGTCATAGACAGGGGAAAACAGAGGCCCTAGTTTCGCCGCGTCAATTCACATGTTTCATTCGGGGTTAACGCCATGGCACTGCTAGCACCAAAACACGCGAAAAGTCTGATCCCGACTGTGTTCTCAGACTTTTTTGAAAACGAATCGTTGTTTCCTTCAAAGTGGGTCAACTGGATGACAGACGAAACGATCCCTGCTGTAAACATTAAGGAAACAGAAAGTGACTACTTGGTTGAGATGGCTGCACCGGGTTACGAAAAGAGTGACTTCACAATTTCTGTTGAGAATGAGATGCTTCGCATTCGTGCTCACAAAGAAGACAGCAATGATGTGGAGCCGCCGGAAGAGGAAGAGCAAAAAACTGACCGAAGTGCTCAAAAGGAAGCAGACAAACACAACGTTCATCGCAGAGAATTTTCGTACCGGTCATTCGCCCGTTCGTTCCGTCTTCCCAAAGACATTGTTGATGATGGTGTAGAGGCTCGTTACGAACAAGGAATTCTGAGCCTGAGAATTCCCAAAAAGAACCCTGCTCCTATAACGGCGCCCAAAACAATCAGTATTGCATGATACCGGCTCAGCCCTTTGACAAGACCATAGGGCTGAGTCATTTCTATCCCGGCACGAGCCGAGTTTCTTACATGCTTCGTACGCTGAAACCGGTGCATCCTCACAACCGAGAGTTTAGACATGAAAACGATGCTGCGAAACACTCCATTTATTAAACATTATGATGTCGTTAGCATTCGAGACATCGATGCAGTTGGAGGCAAAAACGCCTCTTTGGGTGAACTCACGCAATTTTTAGGACCTAAAGGAGTGCGTGTTCCGGAAGGTTTCTGTGTAAGCACTACGGCATTTCGACACTTCTTAAAACACAATGAACTTGAAGGTTACATTCACGAAAGAATGCGCGAGCTCGACCAATTCAGTATGAAGAATTTGTCGGAGATAGGCGAGAGCGTTCGTAAACGCATGCTGGAGGCTACGATGCCCGACGACATAGTAGCGGAACTCACGCAGCAGCTCGCTGAATCAGGTCTTTCTCAAAGTCCACTCGCTGTGCGTTCGAGCGCGACAATGGAAGATCTCGTCGGAGCAAGTTTTGCTGGACAACACGATAGCTTCCTTAACGTGTGTGGCAGTGCAGAATTGGTGACAGCCATCCAACGCTGTTTTAGCTCGCTGTATACCGATCGAGCAATCAAGTATCGCTCAGATCGCGGGGTCGATCAGAGTGGAATAGCAATCTCTGTAGGCGTGCAGCGCATGATTCGTTCTGACTTGGCGAGCTCAGGAGTCATTTTTAGTCATGACCCGGAAAGCGGTTTTCGTCACTTTTTCTATCTAAGTAGCACCTGGGGTCTTTGTGAAAATATCGTACAAGGTAGTTGCGATCCGGACGAGTATTACCTGTACAAACCCTCGATAGGAACAGCGCACAAGTCGTTGGTGTATCGTCGGCTTGGAAACAAAGAACTCACTATGGTGCTTCGCGACGACAGCTCGGGGGTGCATACGGCTAATGTTCCGACCCCAAAAGAGCGACAGCGCAGCTGGAGCTTAGACAAGAACGACGCTGAGAAACTTGCCGAATGGTCCCTTCTCATCGAGCGGCACTACAACATGCCCATGGATATCGAGTTTGCCAAAGATGGTTTGTCCAACGAATTGTTTATCGTTCAGGCACGTCCGCTGGTACAAAAAGCAGCGAAAGCGAGCATCATGCAAACGGAATACAAACTCTTGAGCAGCTCGCGAGTTCTCTGTAGCGGAAAGGCTATAGGACAAGGAGTAGTCAGTGGACGTGTGTGCATCATGCAGCGTCTGGAGGATGCTGTCAAAGTGCAGGAGGGGGACATCATTGTTGCTGACACAACGAGTCCGGACTGGAACGCCGTGCTGAGCAAGTCAAAAAGTATTGTTACCAATCGCGGTGGTCGAACGAGTCACGCATCCATCATTGCTCGTGAGTTAGGAATACCGGCCGTCGTTGGCTGCACCAATGCCACCGCTGTGCTGCAAGATGGAGCAATCGTTACGGTGGTCTGCATAGCAGGCGAAGAGGCACAGGTGTATGAAGGTGAGCTGTTGTGGGAAGCACGTACAAGGTCTGAAACGGAGGTTTCACACACCCAAACGAAGCCCATGCTCATTTTGGCTGACCCGGATAAAGCGATGCGTATGGCTCAGCTGCCAAACGCAGGTGTTGGCCTTATGAGAATGGAATTCGTGGTCTCACGTTCTATACGTGTGCATCCGATGGCATTGGTACATCTCGAAAAGCTACCGCCGGACAGTCATGAACGACACATGATCGAAGTGCTCTGTCAGCAGTACGAGCGCCCCATCGACTACTTCATCGAAACACTGTCGGAAGCCATTGCAATGGTAACCGCGTGTTTCGCACCCAAAGATGTCATCCTGCGTTTTTCGGATTTCAAGACCAATGAATACTCGCATCTCATTGGCGGAAGCTACTTCGAGAGTGAAGAAGAGAACCCCATGCTGGGATTTCGCGGTGCATCACGCTACTACCACGAACGCTATAGAGAAGCATTCGCTTTGGAGTGCGCAGCAGTACGTCAGGTTCGCAATGTTCTAGGACTACGGAATCTTAAAGTCATGATTCCCTTTTGTAGAACTGTCGACGAAGCAAAGAAGGTTCTGCACACTATGAGCGAATATGGATTGACACGAGGTGACAATGGATTGGAGATCTACCTCATGGCAGAAATCCCGAGCAATATCATCCTTGCGGATCAGTTCGCTCCTCTCGTTGACGGATTTTCAATTGGTTCAAACGATTTGACACAACTCGTGCTTGGTGTTGATCGGGACTCAACGATGCTGGCTCCGTTGTTTGACGAAAGCAACGAAGCGGTGTTGAGTATGATTCGCGACCTAATTGAACGTGCGCATGCACATGATTGCGTTGTTGGACTATGCGGTCAGGCACCCAGTGACAAGCCGGAGTTTGCCAGATTTCTTGTCCACCACGGTATAGACTCGATCTCCTTTAACGCTGATGCCCTGCTTAAGGGAATTCACAACATTGCCATTGCAGAAAAAGAACTAGAGTATCCATGAAGTTTATCGAATTCATAAGAAAGGAGCAGAGTCATGAGAGGGATGTTTGATCAGCAGGTTGCACTCGTTACTGGTGCAGCGTTTGGAATCGGACGTGCCACTGCACTTGCATTTGCACTCAACGGAGCAAAAGTTTGTGTCGTTGACAATGTCGAAGATTCGCACACTGTCGATGCGATATGTTCAGACGGAGGCGACGCTCTGTTCCTTCGTTGTGATGTCTCCGATGAAGAGCAAGTGAGAACAACAATTGAGACATGCGTTCAGCACTTTGGGCGTTTGGATTTTGCATTCAACAATGCCGGCATTGAAGGTCACACAGCTGTAACGCAAGACTGCAGCACCGAGAATTGGGATCGCACCTTGGGCGTGAACTTAAAAGGAGTGTGGCTGTGTATGAAGTACGAGATACCGATTATGCTTCGTCAAAAGAAAGGTGCAATTGTTAACTGTGCCTCAATAGCCGGCTTGGTAGGTTTTCCGGCATTGCCAGCGTATGTAGCATCGAAGCATGGTGTGGTTGGTCTTACAAAGGCAGCAGCCATTGAGAACGCCAAGACCGGCATACGCGTGAACGCAGTGTGTCCGGGAGTAATCAAGACGCCAATGATAGACCGCACGACCGGAAAAGACAAAGCAGTTGAAAAGATGTATGAGGACATGGAGCCCATTGGAAGGATGGGAAGTCCGGAAGAAGTAGCCGATGTAGTAACCTGGCTCTGTTCGGATGCAGCCTCCTTTGTCTTAGGACAGGCTATAGCTGTCGATGGCGGTTGGATTGCCCAGTGACACGCGGCTATTCTTTAGTACCTAAGGCTAAACACTTTGCAGCTCTTCGTGCAAAGAGCATGCAACAATTACTGTCAGTCTTCGTAGCTTCCTTGGTGTTGCTCGCGATATACCGTGCAAGGACAATCAACGATACGTGAGCCACTGCGGTTCTTAAAGTTTGTTAAATCCTCGTCTTCGGCGTTTTAGCGACTGAATTGCTTAAACTTTTTGAATGCTTGCAGGCACCAATCTACGTGTACAACTCTCAGGATCTTCGGATCGAAAGGAACTTATGAAGCGTCGCATTCTCTACGCAGCTCTCGCCCACGCTCCGTTGTTATTCTTCGGATTTCTTGGCTTGTGGGCTCAAACTGTCAGCGCGCAAGATGACCGCGCTGCTCTTGAGAAGTTGATGAAGGATGACAGCGAAACAGTCAACGTTATTGCACTTTACGATAACCCCATACGAACGGATCTCTTCGTTGCCGCCGGTACATCTGAAGGTGTGGCCCGCATCAGCGACTTACAAAAAACATCCAATGAAGGTTTCAAGCGCGCCCTCAGCTCATACTCCAAAGAAGACCAAGCGCGGATTTGGAATATGACGCGATTCGGAGCGCTGATCGGACGCATCGTTCAGAGTTCGAACCGCGACCAAGCAACGATTGATGCAATTCTACGTGATTATCCCGAGGAAATACACGCTGATGCTCGATATACGATTGCAAATCATCCGGAAGTATTGGCTAGTGTCGACATGATACGTCGCGACTTTGATAGAAACCTTGAGATTATCCTCGGTGTGTATCCGGATCGGACGCGTCAAGCCTTTCAGAATTTGGTTAAAAATCCTGACGCCTTGACTACGTTGAACGACAACATGCGAATGAGCGTTTTGTTAGGCGATCTATACAAACGCAACCCGGAGCTTGTTCAATCTCGATTCAGTGAGTTGAACCTGCAGTTGGCAAACCGTAAAGCGAAAGATTTGGAGGAATGGCGAGCTCAGATGCAATCGAATCCTGACGCGCAGTCCGAACTCAAGCAGAGCGCGCAAGAATTCGCTGAATCGCAAGGCTATGCTCCTTCGAGCTACGCCAACACACAACCTGCATACGTCGAACATTATGTGTCAACTCCGTATGCCTACTGGAGTGGTTACCCTTGGTGGTATGAAAGCCCATGCTGGGTACCTTATCCGGCATGGTATCATTGGGGCTTCTACTATAGCTCAGGTTCCATGGTGTGGTACGGTACTCCGTCGTGGTACTTTCTGAACTGGCATTTTCGTCATAGCCGACACTTCTCAATGTATCCGCACATCACGAACTGTTACTTTGACTATTTCTACTGGGGTCCACCCAGATATTATGCACGTTGTTCGTGGGTAACACATCGTTGGTACGAAGGACATCGTCACTACTTTGCAGATGATTTCCGTGATAATCATGGACAACGCATTGAGCGCATCCGCGACTTGTCAACGTCAATTGGTCCACAGCGTAGCGGCACGGGAACTCCTACTTCCGGAAGCAGTGGTACAGGTAGCGGACGACGCACGACTGTTGATCGCCCGGGAGCGACGGGAAGCGGTGTGCCACGCACGGCTCCGACCTCAACACCGAATCGTATGCCGAGCAATGATCCGGTTCGCTCGAGCCCCGGCTCAACACCCTCAAACACCCCCTTCGAGCAGCCTCGATCTAATCCTCGCAGCTCGGATCCGGTGCGTTCCGACCCCGGAACGACACCTTCGCGAACTCCGGTCGAGCAACCGCGTTCGAATCCTCGTTCTTCGGAACCTTCGAGCGGACCTCGCCCTTCACGCGACGTGCCCCAATCGAATCCGCATGTGGATCAACCGCATTCAAGTCCCTCACCACGAGGAGCGGGCGTTGTCAACAGAGCCGAACCACGGTCGTCATCACCGAGTTCGAGCCCGGCAAGTCCGCGACCAAGTTCAGCGCCACATAGCTCTGAACGACCGTCAGGAAAGCCTTAATAGCGACGATTACTGCAGAGTAAAGAATAGCTTGGTATTGTATTGCGTAACATTTTTAGTCTGAACAATCGACAGGAACATCGTGAAGCGGTGTTCCTGTTGTCATTTAGTGAAGGAGAGTGTCAGTGCTCTTCTCAACCACCAGCGATGAGTATGAAGCTTGTCTGCCGTGTAGGGGAGTACCGTCCATGGTGCTCGAGGCCCGGTCTCTTCTCGTACAGGAACGGAAGGAGAACAGCAGTGCTGCAACGTCAATTCAACTATGTGGGGAGTGAGAAGATCGTCGCTGAGGACTCCTCTCTGCGTAATTTTGAAGAATGTGATGATCTCGTGTCGATCTTCTGAAGAGCTTAAAGGTCTACATCGAGAAACACCTTGGAATGACAACGACAGCGAGGATATGTATGAGTACTGGCGCGCGCACTTTCTCCCGTATTGCACTTCTTACCAGTGGTGGTGATGCACCCGGACTTAACGCCTGCATACGAGCCGTTGTCCGTGCCGCGAACTATCATGCCATAACCGTAATCGGTATCCACGACGGTTATGACGGTATGATTGACGGAGACTTTCAGGAACTAAGTTCTGCGAGTGTTAGTGGAATAATCCAGCGTGGTGGAACCGTGCTTAAGTCATCTCGTAGCGATCGTTTTACAACGGTAGAAGGACGTCAAGCCGCTTATGATCAACTGCGCCGTCACGAAATAGAAGGAGTCGTACTGATTGGAGGAGATGGTTCGTTTGCCGGGGCTCGAGCCTTTACGGCAGAACACGATATTCCATTTGTTGCCATTCCGAAGACGATTGACAATGACATCAACGGCACGGATTTCACGATCGGCTACGACACTGCCATCAATACTGCGATGGAAGCCATAGACAAGATTCGTGATACAGCGGAATCGCACAACAAGATTTTCTTTGTTGAGGTTATGGGACGCGATGCGGGTTTTATTGCCTATCGTACCGGACTGGGAGTGGGAGCTGAGGCAATCTATATCCCGGAAACCAAGACCGATCTTCAGCATTTGTACAGTGTTCTTGACAAAGGCTGGGCTCGCAAGAAAAGCTCCATCATTGTTGTTGTTGCCGAAGGTGACGAAGAAGGAGGGGCTGTCAACATCTCCAAGAAAGTTGACGCTCGATACCCGCAGTTTGCGGTTAGGGTGTGCATATTGGGTCACCTCCAACGCGGTGGTTCACCGAGTTGTTCAGACCGCGTACTTGCATCCAAACTCGGCGTTGCTGCCGTCAATGCACTCCTCGAAGGCCAAACAAAAATCATGGTCGGCGAAGTCAACCACGCAATCAGCTACACTCCTCTGGAAGATGCACGCAAACGAAGCTTGCACATCACACCCTCCATGATGGAACTCATGAACATACTCTCTTCGTAGAGCTTCGAAACGAATAGATGTAGTCGGTGGTTGTTTTCTTCACAGCGACCGCAACGTTCCGTCAGTCGTGAAGACTCATTGCGGCGAGCACCAACACTCCATACCTGAAGATCGATTGACGAACGATTAGCTAAGACTATAGGTGTAATCCTATCGATACACCGGGTTGGCACGTAAAAAGAGCACTCTGCCCTCAAGCATCATGAGCTGCCGTGAATAGTCTGCTTTAGCAAACTCACCGATTCATTCTTCAAACTCAGTGCTGAAGAGCAGGTACTGCACTGCTCCTTCGGGAAGCGCACAGGGAGGGTGTACAACGGTGCCGTGATATGCGACGGGTTGCCAATGCAAAGAATCTGAGAAGAATCATGCGGGAGGCTGACTGCTCTCAAGACCTATAAAGCAACGCGGAGCGATATTTGGGATGCCCAAGGTGTTCTCGTTGTCTACAGTATGAGTTTTCCTCAACACGCGAAACATTTTAATGCAGCGGGCGTAGACATACAACAGACAATGCACTCCTTGAAACGGAGGACTTCTTTTTAGGCTGAGCAGCTGTGCTGCGTTATGATGATCGTTCTGGACATAGTGGTGGCAGTACTCTTGAGTCTTACGGCACTACTGGTTGTACTCCTACTTATCGTACTGATTGCACCTTTACGCATTATCCTCAGATCCGAAACAAGACAGTACGGACTACAACTGGGTCCCTTTGTCAGCATCATGATCGACTATCAAGCAGATCAGTTCATTGCTCGAGGCTCACTTCTGTTCTGGAGACTTCAAAGAGTCGTGTTTGATGGTAAAACATTAGGTACATGGACGCGTACAGACAACAAAGCTTCCATATCAGGAGCTGCGAAGCAGCTCGATAAACAAAGAACCAAGCAGCAACGCCAAATTTCTTCTGATGCTCAAAAGAGAAAGAAATCACGTAGCATCCCATGGCGGAGACTGGTATCGGTGCTTCGAACTTTCCGACTTCGCAGAGGCGTGGTGGACTTGGATACCGGCATGGACGAATGGAATGCGTATCTCTATCCTATATCGTACGCAATCTATCGTCTATGCAGAGTACAATTGCGACCGAATTATGACGGTCAACTATCTATAGATCTCGTGGTGGAAAACCGAGTAGCCCGAATGGTCTGGGCCTTCCTCTTTCCGCTGAAATAATTTTCTACTTTTATGTGAGGTGACTTATGAAAACGGTTGATGAAATGATGGGCAATATTACCGACTTCTTAAAACAGGAAGCTCGAACCGACACAATTATGGGTCAACAATTTCAACTGGGTGAATTTAGTTGTATTCCGGTGATGTCAGTTGGACTCGGATTTGGCGGTGGTGGAGGCGAAGGAAAAAGTGATGCGAAAGTCACCGGTGGAGAAGGAACGGGTGCCGGAGGAGGTGCAGGTTTAGGAATGGGTCCGGTGGGATTCTTGGTCACTCGAGGTGACACCATTCAGTTTATTTCAACGCGAAACAGTCGTGGGTTGAGTGCAGCAATGGAAAAATTGCCGGAGTTGATGAATAAAGTCATTGATCAACGAAACGGATCTTCAGCCAAAGCGGAAGCCTCAGTAGCGTAGTACCCTCGACGTCGAACCCGGTGCGCATGGAGGTCAACCTTTTCGCTGAGGTAGTTCCTACGCAGCAAACAAAGAGCTGATCTATAAGCGGATTTCCACAGGAGATCCGTTTTTTTTTGACGTCACAGCCCGCCTAACAAGCGTGAATAGCCCGGACATGCAGGGCAAAAGATCAACCATGCTGCCTACCGAGAGGCATGGAACACGATTGTAAAAACAAAGGTTCCTCTAAATACTCTCATGCTGCGCTATTTCATGGCACAAACCGCTGCAGCTCCGTAAATTCACACATCATTATATGTTTATGAGGAATGCTCATGTTCTGGAAACGTTTCGCTAAGGTGCTTTTCGTTGGCTTGGTTCTATTCTCTACTTTGCATGCTCAAACTGTTCAACAGCGTATTGACCAAGGGTGGAGTAATCTTCAAAAGGGGAACGCTTCAGACGCCGAGAAGAATTTTTCCTCAGCTGTCAATGACGATGCATCGAGTGAACGAGCAGCAATCGCACTGAGTTTCTTGTATTCTTGGCAACATCGCTACAGCGAAGCATGGGCTGCGTATGAGAAAGCGATGAAAGCATCGGCGAATCCGGATGCGCTCCTCTATGCTTCGCTAGCTTCAGTCATGGTACAAAGTAATTCCGGCGCCATCGACAATAAACTAGTTCCATACTATACGAAGCTGGTTGACAAACCGGATTCAATGGGAATATTGAGTGCCATGTCGCGCTCGCGCTTGGGAGATTTCGTGCGACTCAAGAAAGACTTTACAAAGTCAGACTCGTACTACGCTTCACTCAACACGGTTGAGAAATGGCAAGTTATAGGTCCATTTGAGAACATCTCCGGCAGTGGCTATGATTTTGTCTATGAGCCTGAACGGAACATCGACATGAATGCCAGCTATGCTGCACGATTTGGGTCTAGTGCCAAATGGTTTGAACCGCGCAACCTGCGACCTGATCGCTGGTTTGATATCGAACGCCACTTCGTCACAACAGATGGTGTATTCTATGCCCTAAGTTTCGTGTACTCGCCACAGAAGCAGAAAGTCCATGTACGCATGGGTACATCGGGAGCATTTAAAGTGTTTTTAAACGACGAGCTTGCCCTGAGTTGCGAGGATGAATACAATAACGATTTGGATACATATATCTGTGAGACCGAACTCCAAAGCGGCTGGAATAAAGTCTTGGTGAAAATGTGCGTGTGGGATATCTCGAGGAATAATTTCATGCTTCGCATTGTGGATCCGAGCGGAAATGCCGTGAAAGGAATAGAGTACAGTACAAAAGTCAATCCCTACACTGCAAAACCCGGAGCTAGCTTTAGGCGAGTTGCAAATCCCTTCGAAGCATATATCCTTCAGATGGTTGAGCGTTATCCTGAATCGATAGAATATAGAATTCTGCTTGCCGATTGCTATCTGCGAAACGACCGTGGAGAAGATGGTGAAATTGCGCTGCGAGACGCTCTCAAGCGAAAACCGGATTGTGTTGTGATTCTCGATAGAATGATGGAAGCATACCAGCGGAATACGAAGCGCGACCTTGTGGTGTCGACCCTTGAAAAGATTTGGTCTATCGATAGTACCGATATTTCCGCGCTCGAGTTCAAGTTTAACGAAGCAATCCGAAACAAGAGTTATGACGAAGCTGAGCGATTACTCTCGGTGCTCGTGAAAGTATGCCCACAAGAGGATCGCATAATAGCGCATCGCATCAGCCTACTGGCGAATCAAGAAAAGCAGAGCGAAGTGGTCGACCTGATTAAAAGTTCGTATGAAAAATTGCCTCACAATTACGGCATAGCCATCGGAATGGCGACACTGTACGCCCAAGAGAAACACGACTATGCTGCAGCACGCGGGGTCTTGCAAGATTTTCTCAGCGATCAATACAGTTTGGACGCTCTAAACACCTTATCGGAAGTCTACCTTCAGAGTAACGATTTGTCGGGCTGGGAACGCACACGAGAAAGCATGGCTCGTGTATCAAATAACGCACCCGGTTTCCTCTATAAAGAAGCAACGCTCTATTTCAGACTAGAGAAGTATGATGAAGCCACTGAAAAAGTGAAAAGCGCTCTTGAATGTTGTCCGGGTGCAGGAGACTACTACGAGCTTCTTGGAGATATTGTCACGAAGAAAAATGGAGAAGCGGAAGGACTCAAGCTTTACAAGCAAGCACTGTCGTGTTATCCCGGCTATCTCAAGCTACGCGAGAAAATTCGCGGAATCGAAAACAAGAAACCGGTTGCTGCTCTGTTCTCAAAATTCTCTATTGATTCACTCATCAAAACCTCTCCCTCGGTTAAAGATATGCCGGATGATGAGAGTGTTATTGTTTTGGACGACGCTAAAACAATTGTCTATCCTGAAGGTAGCGACGAGGAGCAGTACGAACTCCTGGTGAAGATATTGAAGCAGGAGGGCATTGACCAGTGGAAGGAGCTCAATGTTGGTAGCAATTCAACCATCGAGAAAGCTGTCAGCATCAAGGCGAACGGAACGGAGATTCGCGCCGATATCAATCGAGGCGAAATGGTCTTCAAGAGTTTGCAAGAAGGTGATTTCATTTATGTTCGTTACAGAAATTACTCTCGCTCTCCCGATCGCTTCTTTAAACAATTCAGTGATCGACGCTTCTTTAATGGACGCTACCCGACGGTTGTGTGTCGCTTAGCCTTGATCACCCCCAAAGACTACCGAATACAATACCGATGTGTAAACGATACACTTACTCCACGTATCAGTAGTTGTGATGACGGCACGATGTACGAGTGGAGACTCGACCATCAAGCACCCATTCGTTCGGAAGCATCGATGCCGGGTCCGGACGTTACGTCTAAATACGTTGAGATCTCCAGCGTACCGTCGTGGCAGTACATTGCAAACTGGTATTGCGACGTAACGAATCGGAAAGCAAAAGCCACTTATGAGATTCGCGAGAAGATGCAAGAGCTGGCGCCGTCGGCTGAGAAGCTCAGCGACGACGAGATTACACGTCGCGTGTATCAGTTTATAACCGATAGTGTACGCTACAGCTACGTTCCCTTCCGACAGTCCGGTGGTACCCCGCAGCGTGCGCGTGATGTCTTTATTACGCGAATCGGCGATTGTAAAGATGTTGCCACATTGGGTATTTCCATGCTGTCATGCGCGGGTATCAAAGCAGACTACGTGTTGGTAAAAACGAATTCAGCCATGATGCCGGATGAGCTTCCAAGCCAAGAGTTTGATCACGTCATAGCTCGCGTGCACCTCAAGAGCGGAATGAAGTATTTGGATTTTACCGCTAGTAACTTTCCGGTCGGAAGTTTACCAAGCGGCGACATTGACGCGTTCTCCCTCTTGATTCAGCGCGATGTCACAAAAGCGCAGCGCATTGAACGCAAGGGATTGCTTCCTAATACCTACGACGTAAAAACGCAAGCGTCCGTCACACTCGAAGGCGACCTTCGAGTGCAACGTCAGACCCGTGCCCGAGCCGGTATTGGAGCTTCCTATCGATACGCATTCAAGAGTAAAGGACGCAAAGAGAACGAGAAGTCAATCGTTGAGGATCTGTCGAGGAGTTACCCCAATGTTCAGCTGAAGAGCATGAAGTTCGACGGATTAGACAGCTTGTCCGAGTTCGTAAATCTCAGTATGGAGTTTGAAGCTCCAAAGTACTTGAGTGAAGCGGGCGCCTTTCATATTCTGAAAATGCCTTGGTTACGCAAGCTCAACCTTGAAGAAGAGTTCTCCTACACCAACCGTGAGTATCCCATCGAAATTGGTCGCTTCGCCGATTCAACACGTGAAGAAATCAACCTAAGCATACCCGAGGAACTGGAGCCCCTCGAGTTGCCCAAGGAATTGCGAAAGAGCAGTGCGTTGGGCGAATACAGCTTGAAGTACTCCTTTAACAATCATATTCTCAAAGCCGAACGTATATTCAGTTACAAAGTGAACAGTGTGAGTGTCGCCGATTATGTTGCAACGCGAGAGTTCGTGAATAGTATCACGAAAGAAGACACACGCCAAATACTTTTGGGTCCCGCTAAACCGGCCGCAAAGCCTCGGAAGGGTGGTGCCAAGTAACACGTCCTGCGCTCGAAGAAAAGTATAGAACCTGTACCGCTTCCGTTGGACTATCCTGTGCATTGAACTACACGCTGCATTGATGTCTAACGATGCAAGATTGGAGTCAATGAACGGTGATTTCTGTACCTCAGGGACCCTGTTTAATGGCTTTGTATTGCGCCGTTTGCGTTCTATTGGCGTGCTATAACAGCGTTAGATCGGTTTGGATTTGAGATACAATCGTTGTGCAATTGTTGTGCAAACATTGTCAAACGTCGGTGGACTTTAGAGCGAGAATAATATGGAACAGCAAGGACACATTGCGGTACGGGATTTGTTTCGCAATCCGGAAAAAGTAGATTTCTGTATATCACCGGATGGGAAGTGGTTGGCTTACCTTGCTCCGGCAAATGGTCGATTAAATGTTCACGTGCAAAGCCTGCTGACGCAGGAAGTGAAGTGTTTAACCGATCAAAACCTTCGCAATATTGCCGGTCTAGCCTTCGCCGATAACGAGCATGTCTTGTATGTGCAAGATGTTGGCGGGGATGAAAACTGGCAGATCTTTGTCAACTCCGTTGACGGCGAACACAAGACCTGTCTTACGCCCTTTCCCGGAGTAGTCTCCCGCGTCCTCAACCTTCTTGAAGATCGTCCCGACGAGATTCTCATCCAATGTAATAAACGCAACCCGAGCTTCTTCGATGTGTATCTCTGTAACATCAGAAGTGGTGAACTCACGATGATTGCAGAGAATCCCGGCAGTATTACCGGATGGCGAACCGATCACGATGGCCGAGTCAGAGTGGCTTTGCGCACCGATGGTGTAAACCACCAGGTGCTCTATCGTGAAACCGAGCATGATGAATTTCGAGAGCTACTGTCGGCTGATTTTAAGACCGAGATTGCTCCGCTCATGTTCAGCTTTGACAACACAAAGCTTATCATGCTCAATAATACACATCGTAATACTGTCGCGGTCCAGGAGTATGATCCTGCAAACGCCATATGGGGCGATATTCTTTACGAGCATGACCAGTATGATATCGAAAGTGTTGTAAGCTCCAAGCATCGCAAGAAACTCTTGGGTGTTTCATACTGGTCCTGGAAACTCGAGTACCTTATTAGTGATGAGCAGTTTCGCTCCATGATGGACGATCTCCGCAAACAATTGCCAACGAAGAATATCAAGGTTGTAGATAACACGCGTGATGAGTCACGCTTCGTTGTTTCGGCATTCGACGACGTGCACCCTTCCGTGTATTATCTGTATGATGTATCCACGCGCCAACTGACCAAGATTGCGGAGAGCAAGCCTTGGCTTAAGTCGGAGGATCTCTGCGAAGTGCGTGCAGTTCAGTTTCAGTCTCGCGATGGCTTAACCATCAACGGATACCTAACGCTTCCGACCGGAGTCGAAGCGCAGCAGTTGCCGGTCGTAATGTATGTGCACGGTGGACCATGGGCACGTGACTACTTGTACTTCGATCCAAGTATTCAGCTGTATGCTAATCGCGGCTACGCGGTCATGCAAATCAACTTTAGAGGAAGCACCGGATATGGCCGAGCATTCTGGGAGGCGTCCTTTAAACAGTGGGGACGTGCAATGCAAAACGACATCAGCGATGGCGTGGAGTGGCTCTGCCGGCAGGGAATAGCTGATCCGAAACGGGTTGCCATTTGTGGTGGCAGCTATGGTGGTTATGCTGTTCTGGCAGGTTTAACCTTGACGCCTGACTTGTATTGCTGCGGCATTGATGTTGTTGGGGTCTCGAATCTCTTCACGTTCCGAAATACGGTTCCTGAATATTGGAAACCGATGAATCAAATGCTGGATGAGATGATTGGAAGTGTGACAGCCGAAGAAGCTATGCTGCGCGAAGTCTCACCGTTCTTTCATGCGGACCGTATAAAAGTTCCCTTGCTCGTGTTCCAAGGAGCCAAAGATCCACGAGTGAATATCGCGGAGTCTGACCAGATTGTTTCCGCTCTTCGCTCGCGTGGCATCGAAGTCGAGTACATCGTCAAAGCCGAAGAAGGCCATGGTTTTGTCAATGAAGAGAACAGACTTGAGATGTTTGAAATCATCGATCGTTTTCTGCGACAACATTTGAGGTAGTGTGTGGAAGCACACGTGAGATACAACTGGTGTACCTCGTCTCTCCAAAGATTTCTTTTTAAGCGGCAGGCTTCGCCTGCCGCTTAAAGAATAGTCCCTCCAAGATTATCAATCCGTAACACCCTTTCGCTCGCACACGACACGCACTAGATTTGATGCTCTCAATACCGTGAGGAATCGAAGACAGTGTATGCATAAACATCAACGCTACATTAACCGGGAACTGTCCTGGCTCTCATTCAATGCGCGCGTTTTAGAAGAGGCACAAGATCCCGGAGTACCACTCCTTGAGCGACTAAAGTTTCTTGGAATTTTCTCCAACAATCTGGATGAGTTTTATCGCGTTCGTATTGCCTATGTCAAGCGCATTATGAAGCTCGGGTCCAAGGCGAAGTCGACCTTTCATAGAGATGCGGCAGACTTGCTCGACGAGATTCAGAGCATCGTTATTGAGCAAAATCGATTGTTTGAGGCAGCCTATAAGTCGATTCGTGCCGAGCTACGGAACCATGGCGTCGATATCATCAGCGAGAAGAAGTTGTCGGCATCGCAGCAGCACTTTGTACGAAGCTTCTTTATTGAACAGCTGCGTCCGACCCTCGTCCCCATCATGCTGCATCAGGTCAAAAGCTTTCCGGCACTTAAAGACGCCGCCATATATCTCGTTGTGAAGCTGACACTTAAAAAAGAAGGTCACAATAGACTGTACTCATTGGTCGAAGTACCGACGAGTCTCTTCACGCGCTTTGTTTTGCTGCCTTCGGAAAAGAATATGAAGGTGATTATCCTCGTCGATGATATCATTCGTTTCTGTCTGCCGGAACTCTTTCCAAATCTGGATATCGACAAAGCAGAAGCACACACCATAAAGCTCACTCGAGATCAGGAGCTGGATTTAGACTCGGACATCTCGCAAAGTCTCATGGAGAAACTCGAGCGCAGTATCAAGAACCGGCAGAAGGGAACTCCGGTGCGTTTCGTGTATGACGAAAACATTGCATCGGATACGCTCGAGTATCTGCGCACGGCGATGAAGCTGCACAAATATGACAACCTCATCCCGGCCGGACGCTACCACAATTTCAAAGACTTCATTCATTTTCCCAACCTTGGTTTGAAAGAGTTGACAAACGCAGCGTTAAAGCCATTGATGCATCCGCACTTCGCGCAGTCTCGCAGCGCCTTTGATGCTATCGCTCAGCAAGACATCCTCCTGCACTATCCGTATCAGAGTTTTACCCATTTCATCGACTGGCTGCGCGAGGCGGCAATCGATCCAAAAGTCCGCTCGATCAAAATGACTCTGTACCGAGCTGCGAGGCGCTCTCAAGTCATGAATGCTTTGATCAACGCCGCACGCAACGGGAAGCAGATAACGCTCGTAGTGGAGCTCCAGGCGCGCTTCGATGAGGAGGCTAATATTCATTGGGCGAAGGAACTCGCTGACGAAGGGATACACGTTATCTATGGCGTTCCTCAACTCAAGGTACACTCGAAAGTTGTGCTCATTGAGCGCATTGAAGAAGAAAAGAAACAGCTCTACGCCACAATCTCGACGGGTAACTTCAATGAAGGTACAGCAACGGTGTATTGTGACGACGCGCTCTTCACGGCTGACAAGCGCTTGTGTAACGAAGTGAAGTCTCTCTTTGAGTTCTTTGAAAAGAACTACCTGCAGAAAAACTATAAGCACTTGATTCTCTCGCCTAACCGCACTCGAAGCAAGTTGATCAAATTGATCGATTCGGAAATCAAGAATGCAAAAGCCGGACGTCCCAGTGGAATCACTCTCAAGATTAATTCACTTGTGGATGAAAATATCATCGATTGGCTCTACAAAGCTTCGGCTGCCGGAGTACCGGTGGACATCATCGTTCGAGGAATGTGTAGCATTGTGGCCGGTGTACCCGGATTGAGCGAGAACATCCGAGTGATTAGCATCATTGACAGATTTCTGGAACACTCCAGAGTTTTCGTGTTTCACAACGCTGCCAAGCCTCTGTACTATATTTCTTCGGCTGATATCATGAGTCGAAATCTCGATTCGCGTATAGAAGTGACTTGTCCCATCTATGATCCTGCATTGCAACGAGAATTGCAACAAATCATCGACACACAATGGGCAGATCGAGTAAAACAGCGAGTTTTGCTACAAGGGAAAAGTTTGAGACATAAACAGGGCACCCAAAGTGCTAGGTCTGCTAAAACCAAAGCCGATGATGCATCTTTAACTCCGGGTCTGCGATCTCAAACGCACCTGTATGAGCTCTTTCAACAAGGACTCGCTGCGGTTCGCCAAAGCAATCTTCAGCGAGAGGGCTCAAAGACCATTGTGCAACAATCGCGTGAAGAGTAGTCAGTTATGGATGTACAGCGCTTTGCAGCTATTGATATTGGTTCAAACTCCGTTCGCTTGCTTATTGAGCAAGTCATCGAGCACGATGGAGATCGTCGATTCAACAAAAACGCTCTTGTTCGTCTGCCGGTACGATTGGGTGAAGAGAGCTTTGATCAGGGTCGTATCAGTGATCGAACGATAGAACGACTTTGCGAAGCAATGGTGGCCTTTCGTGCGATTATGAATGTGCACGATGTCTTGCATTTCAATGCATGCGCAACGGCTGCCTTACGCGAGGCAGAAAACACATCCGAACTTCTAGAACGAGTGAAGAAAAAATCCGGAATCTCGATTAGAGTGATATCCGGTGCCGAAGAAGCCAGGACAATTTATCAGAGTCAAAGAGCTTACGCCACAGAGCTCGGCAAAGATTGCCTCTTTGTTGATGTGGGAGGCGGAAGTACCGAAACTGTTGTGTTTGTGGAAGGACACTCGACAGCCGAACAATCATTCGAAATCGGCACGCTGCGCATTCTCAAAGACAAAGTCAAGAAAAGTGAGTGGAAAGCCCTCAAAGAGTGGTTGAAAGCCAAAGTGGATCTGCATCGAAAACTAGTGCTCGTTGGGTCGGGTGGCAACATCAATCGATTGTTCAAACTCTCTGAGGCTGCGCCCGGAACACCGATGAGTAGACACACCTTGCATCGTCTCGTTGAAGAGTTGCAGGAGCTCTCTATCGATGAGCGCATTGAGAATTTTGGTTTGGCTGCGGATCGTGCAGATGTCATTGTTCCGGCGGGTGGAATTTTCCTGAACATCATGCTGTGGATGGAAGCCGAAAAAATCTACGTACCAAAGATTGGATTGTCCGATGGACTGGTGCGCCAGGTCTATGAAGAGTATCGTAGAGACAAAGACGCAATGTCGCGCTGAGTTTTGTAGAGTTGGTCTTTCGTTAGGTCTCCTGTATAGATCACCATCAGCAGTGATTTTTTCCACAACCTTGCTTCTTCTCCTCATTCTCAAGACCCCAAGAATCCAAAGTTTCGCTGTTTGGACCCCTGCTTGGCTCAATGTTGTGTGTAGGTAATACCCTTTACACTAGGACAACACCGAGGCAACAACAGGGTAATAGTGCTGCAATAGTTTCGAATCTCCACTTATGACAGGGATAGATTCAATGCAGTACAGACGACTTGTATCGGTTTTGTTTGTGGTTCTCAGCATTCCGGTACTGGCCCAATATGGAATGATCCAAGGCAGTGTTCAAGACGCCAAGAGTGGCGAACTTCTTCGTCGCGCCTCAGTGTTCATTACGGTTCAAGGCAAAACAAATGGTGCATACTCGGATGCAAAAGGACAGTTCACCCTTAGAAACATCCCCGAAGGCGAATATGAACTTCACTGTCGCTTCGTTGGCTATCAGGAAAAGAAGATTGCCGGCATAAAGGTCCTGCCAAATAAGAATATCCGTGTCGATGTAACACTTTCTCCCATAAGCGCAACGACCAAAGACGTGATTGTGCAAGCGCGTGCTGCACGAGAAAGCGAAGCTGCGGTACTTAGCCAGCGTAAGAATGCCGCAGAAGTACAGGATGCGGTCAGCGCTCAGGAAATCAAACAACAGAGTGATAAAGATGCCGCTCAGGTACTAAAGCGCGTCTCCGGCGTGACTATTGTCGGCGACAAATTCGTGTATGTACGTGGCATTAGCGAGCGTTACAACTCGACGACCTTGAATGGGGCTTCACTCGCTTCAAGTGAAACCGACAAGAAGGCTTTTTCCTTCGATATGTTTCCCAGTGAGTTTTTACAATCTGCAAGCGTCGTAAAAACCTTCTCAGCTGATCTTCCGGGGAACTTTGCCGGTGGTTTGGTACAACTCCAGACTATCGATTTTCCTGAAGCCAATAGCTTGCGATTCTCCGGTTCACAAAGCGCCAGCGACAATCTCACAGGAAAGTCCAATGCCTTCGTGCAGAACAGAGGTGGATCGACCGACTGGATTGGTTTTGACAACGGAGCGCGGAGTCTTCCCGGCATCTTACCTGCAAACAGAAATGAGATGAATACTCTGCTGGCACAGGCTCGAGCTTTTTATGCCGGTGATAAGTCTGATCAAAATAGTGTCGCGGCGAAGAAGTGGGAATCCCTGGGTCCGGCGTTCAATAACTCCCTATGGACCAAAGAATCGCGAACACCTCTGCCGGTTGGATCTTTCGGTCTTTCGTACAGCTCGATCTTGCAGCCGGGTGGACTCTCGCTGGGCATTATCTCTTCACTTAACTATTCCTCGGCACTCGGACTGAATTCACTGTATCGCAAAGGTCTGGCTTCGAGCGGCGACAGTATCTTTTCCTACTCCGGGTCCAACTGGTCCAAGAATACGACGCTGAGTGGTTTGCTCAATATTGCGCTAAAGCTGAGCGACAATTCCCAGATCAGTGTACGGAATGTGTACAATCATGCAGCGGACGAAGACCTTGTCGAGTTACAAGGACTGAACTACGCCCAAACACGCGATCTCATCCTTTCCAGCAATGATTACAACGAGCGTAGTCTATGGAGCACACAACTCATAGGCGAACATCAGTTCGGTGAAGAACAAAACCTTGTTGTGGACTGGAGGACCGGTTTCAGCACATCAACAAAGGACCAACCGGACTACCGCCGTCTCCGCTATTCACGTGCTACGGGAACGGAAGACAGCTACGTGGCCGACATACCCTATCCCGGATCACAGTCCGGAGACGGAACGATGGCGGGACACTTCATGTCGAAGCTTGACGATCGAGTGTGGACCGGCTCTGCAAACGCGAAATTACTCATGAACTCTTCGGCGTTGAAAGTCGGTGCAACAACGGAAATACGTCAGCGAGATTTTCACACACGCAGCTTTACCTATATACAGTCGAAGATTTTTTCACGTGGACAAGTCGTGGCCGACAGCATACTCTCTCAATCGGCAGATAAAATTTTCACGGCAGAAAACTTTGGACCGGATGGTCTCGCGATCTCCGAGGATTCAAAGTCATCGGACTCCTATGAAGCCACGGAAACATTGTATGCGGCCTATGCCATGCTCGACATTCCCCTCAATGTGTTTGATATTGACATGCGTATTATCGGAGGACTCCGTCTTGAGGATAATCGCACGCAGCTGAGTAGTGTCTATCGATACCAAAGTGGAACAAACATTCCTGATAGCACCATCAACACAGACCTCCACACGATGGATCTGCTTCCTGCCCTGAACATCGTCGCGAAAATGCGTGAGGACATGAATCTCCGTTTCGCGCTCTCTCAAACGTTAACACGTCCCTCTCTACGAGAGTATGCTCCTTTTGCCTTTTACGACTTCCAAAACTTGGCTCTCGTTCAAGGCAACCCGAGTCTCAGTCGCGCGCTCATTCAAAATGCCGATCTGCGATGGGAGTTTTTTCCACGTGCAGCGGAAGTGCTTTCGGCGGGCATCTTCTATAAGCGCTTTGTTCATGCAATTGAGGAAACGATCGTTCCTGCTGCGAGCGAGATCCAGCGTACCTATTCCAATGCAGAATCACCTGCTCTCAACGTAGGTTTCGAGTTGGAGTGTCGCAAGTCGCTTTCGGTTCTGAGTTCGAGTTTGGATCACTTTTTTGTCAATCTTAACTACACGTGGATACACTCTGAAATTGAGATCCAACAAGGTCTGGTGCGTGATACGCGACCACTCTGGGGTCAGTCTCCGTACAGCTTCAATAGCAGTCTCTACTATGCCTCACCGGAGAATGGCTTCAGCGCATCACTGGCTTTGAATATCTCCGGGAAACGCATCGTACAAGTAGCTCAGGTTGGTGCCTTCAGCTTCGCCGATCCTCATGTGTACGAAATGCCTTGTCCGCAATTGGACTTTGCGGCTTCTTATCAGGCGACGGAGCAATTGCATTTGAAACTGACCATGAAAGACATCATTAACCAAGCTGTGGAATGGACCCAAGGTTCCGAGGTGGTTTCTGCCGTTCGACGCGGTAGATCAATAGGTCTTGGACTGAGTTACACGATCAACTAAGCAGTACCTGTGTTTGCAATCCGATGTCGGTTGACAACCTGTCGGTTTTGACAAAACAAGTCAATCACCGAGCACACAACATCGCACCTGACACAGTGGCATTCAGCGTTCAAGCTCGTCGAGTAGAGTCTGAGAACTGTTCTATGAGGATCGATACACGTTGACACTGCGACGAGTCGGGTCGGATTGTCTCTTGCATGCGCGGACCATGTGAACAGTTACAAGATCGTGCACTCACTAGCATCAAATATTTCGGTTTCACTCGTTTCATCACTTTTTGAGGGAAAAACATGCAAAGAATGTTTCTCTTTGCGATCGTACTCTTCGGTGCCGTTGTGTTCTCATTTGCGCAACCAAAGAGTCTAACATTATTGAAGCCTGCGGGCGGCGAAGTATTTCGCGCCGGGACTTCGCAAGATTTGCGTTGGGACACCACAGGCACGAACGGCTCGTGGTTCGTTTTCCAATTCGCTACAAGTCCGAATGGTCCGTGGGAGAACTTGTCTCTACCGAACGGCTTGAACCACGTTGTCGATTCCACAACTATTCCCAGTGGAAACGTTGGTGGACGTGGTGTTTTTGCTTTCGGCTTTCGTGTGCCGCCAACCCCCACAACAAGTGGCTACGTGCGGATGGTTCTCATGAACAAGGATGGATCTCTAAACACTGCTTTGAGTAGCACCAACACTGTACCCTTCACTGTCACCCAAGCAACACCGGTTAGTGTTGATAGCACTCTTAGCGGTAGTATCACCGGAACGGTGACGCTGTCGCCAACGAAGATCTACGGTCTTTCCGGATTCCTTTGGGTACAAAACGGTGGCGTGCTAAAAGTACTACCCGGCACCGTAGTGGTAGGAGACGCACCGGGAGTGAATAGTGCGATCATTGTTAACCGCGGTGGTAAAATCATCGCCGACGGAACCAAGGAAAAACCTATCGTATTTACCAGCCGAGCACCCGCAGGTCAACGCGATCGCGGTGATTGGGGAGGTATTCTTCTCTGTGGACGTGCAACAACGAATCATCCGGGGGGAGAAGCAGTCATGGAAGGCTTTCCAAATGATCCGGTGAACGCACGATTCGGTGGTGGTTCCAGTCCTGATGATAACGACAACAGCGGCGTGTTACGCTACGTACGAATCGAGTTCGGTGGAATCGCACTCTACCCAAACCAAGAGATCAATGGTTTGACGCTCTGTGCAGTAGGCCGAGGAACCACATTGGATCACGTACAAGTTTCGTATTCAGGTGATGATTCGTTTGAGTGGTTTGGCGGTACTGTAGATAGCAAGTACATCATTGCGTACAATGGCATCGACGACGATTTTGATACCGATAATGGCTTCAGTGGTCGAAATCAGTTCTGTTTAGGAAAGCGCTTCCATCAGATTGCGGATCAATCTACGAGTCAAGCGTTCGAGAGTGACAACGATGCAAGTGGTACTACAAATCTGCCGCTAACAAAATGCATTTTCTCCAACTGCACGCTCATTGGTGCTCTACAAGATACCGGTTGGTCTGCCGGAAGCGCAAATAATCAATACAATCGCCTGTTCGGATCGGCAGCAATGATTCGCCGCAACTCGCGTTGCTCGATTTTGAATTCGGTCTTTGTCGGTTGGACCAACACCATGGAGATCGGCAATCCCAACGCCGCTCTCACTGCAGATGCGGCAATGCGCGACAGCATGCAGATTCGTAACAACACCTACATTGGAATAAAAGCAGGCTTCCCGGGCTTCCGCGGTACCGTTCCAGCCGGTAGTACCGGTTTCAGTGCTGCGTGGCTCAGCGATCCGGCAAACAAGAACGAGGCCATTAACCGTATGGGTATTGTTGAATACTATGCGGAAATGTACAATCCCTTCGTTGAAGGCAGCAATGACTTTAATGCAGCCCCAACTCTTAGCGCATCATACAAGAGCAATGCATCATTTGCCAAGCGTGGAAGCGTAGCCATCGATGATCCATTTTTTGAGAAGGTAGAGTATCGTGGAGCGTTCTCCAGCGACCTCAACAAACGTTGGGATCTTGGATGGACAGAATACGATCCTGTGCACAGAGAGTACAAAGCGCAACCCGGTTTAAAGCTAACGTATCCGGCCGGTGGTGAGAAGTTCGTTGTCGGACAAAGCGTACGCTTAAAGTGGGACACAGTGAATACCGCCGGCTTGCACTACAAGATCCAATTCGGCACTTCAGTACAAGGTCCTTGGCTTGACCAACAAGGCTTAGGAAACGTTGTCGACAGTGCAGCAACACGTGGTTCTGTGCAGTGGACAGTTCCATCGAGCATTAGCAAGACTGCCTTTGTTCGCATGGTTTGCCTCAGCGATACAGCCTTAACCTCCATGAACGCATTTGGTTTTGAAGTGGCATTGCCACCACCGCCTACAGTGAAGTTGATTAAGCCGGCGGGTGGAGAAACCTTTAGAGCCGGTACCTCGCAGACCATTAGCTGGGATACCACCGGTACGAACGGCTCCTGGTTTGTCTTCCAATACGCGAGCTCCGTAAACGGTCCTTGGACTTCAATCTCTCTACCGGGTACTGCCAAGTTTGTACTGGATTCTACCAAGATTCCTGCAGGCATGGTTGGTGGTCGCGGAAGCTACTCTTTTGGTTTTCGCGTTCCTGCAATTGCTACTACGACAGGTTATCTGCGAATGGTATTACTTAACAAAGCTGATAGTTCGCTCGACATGTCGAACATCAGTATGAACGCTACGCCCTTTACCATCACGCAAGCACAATCTGTCCCCGTTGACTCTCTACTCAGTGGTAACATTAGCGGAAGCGTCACGTTATCACCCAAGAAAATCTACGGTCTCTCCGGTCTAGTCTATGTTCAAAATGGTGGTGTCCTAAAGATTCTTCCGGGAACCATTGTTGTTGGCGATGTACCGGGTGTGAATTCAGCGCTCATCATTAATCGTGGTGCGAAGCTTATTGCCGATGGAACCGCTCAAAAACCCATTGTGTTTACGAGTCGTGCCGCTGCCGGACAACGTGATCGCGGCGATTGGGGTGGACTCCTCATCTGCGGACGCGCCGCAACCAATCATCCCGGGGGAGAAGCTGTCATGGAAGGTTTCCCGAATGATGCAACCAACGCACGATTTGGTGGCGGGGCATCACCGGACGATAACGATAACAGTGGTATTCTGCGCTATGTGCGCATTGAGTTCGGTGGCATTGCGCTGTATCCGAATCAAGAAATCAATGGTCTCACTCTCTGCGCTGTAGGCAAGGGAACAACAATTGAGCATGTGCAGGTCTCATATAGTGGAGACGACTCCTATGAGTGGTTCGGTGGAACGGTAGACTCGAAGTACATCATTGCGTATAACGGAATTGATGATGACTTTGACACAGATAACGGATTCCGCGGACGCAACCAGTTCTGCTTGTCCAAACGCTTCCATCAAGTTGCAGACCAGAGCTCTTCACAGGCTTTTGAGTCGGACAACGATGCAAGTGGTTCAACAAACCAACCGTTGACCTCGGCGCTATTCTCGAATGTAACATCGATCGGTCCGGTACAGGACACCTCTTGGATCGCCGGTTCCGAGTCAACCCAGTACAATCGTCTCTTTGCAGCAGCAATGATGATTCGGCGCAATTCCCGTCAGTCCATTCTCAACTCAGTCTTTGTTGGATGGCCAAACAGTCTCGAGTTTGGTAACCCCAATGCCGGTCTAACGGCGGATGCAGCTTCGCACGACAGTTTGCAAATCCGCAACAACACCTTCATCGGAATCAAAGCGGGTTCACCCGGTTGGAGAAATACAGTACCCAGTGGCTCTACCTCCTTCAGTGCAGCGTGGCTCAACGCGGCACAAAACTCAAACGAGTTTGTTAATGCGAGCGGTAGTATCGCACAGTATTGCGGACTCCTCGACCCCTTCGTGGAAGCATCTAACAGCTTCACACCGGTTCCGAATTCCTCAGCTAGCTTCCTTCACAATGCCGGATTTGACAAGCGAGGCACCGTGTCCATCGACGATTCGTTCTTTGAGAAGGTTGAGTACCGTGGTGCATTCGCTCCTGATATCTCGCAACGTTGGGATTTGCCATGGGCCGAATATGATCCGGTCAACAAAGATTACCACGCAGAAACCGACACCGTCGCAAGCGTCGACGATCAAACAACGTTGACTACGCTTCGCGCGTATCCGCAGCCCGCTTCTCAGCTTCTTACACTGCGCTATGAGTTGAGTGCTGCAGCTACCATATCGATCTCCATCGTCAACGCCCTCGGTGAACGTGTGCAATGCCTTGCACAAGACTTGCCACAACAAGGTGGTGTGTATGAAGTGAGAGTTTCCACTGAGCAGCTAACCAGTGGTCGCTACACAGTGGTTCTCCGAGACGGCACACATAATCGTGCACTGCCTTTCGTGGTCGTGCACTAGTTGAGATGAGGTGAATCGGATCCGCCCTTGGCTTCCCATCAACATGCCCTGATGTGGAGGACTTGCGGTAGGTCCACAAGGGAACGTACTCTGTACGTTCCCTTTATTTTTTACGGATGATTTTCAAAAGCTGTGAGCCGGTCCTGCCAATACCATAGCGATTTAGCAACATAGCGATCACATTGTGCTAACATCTCGAGGCGAGTTTTGCAACCAATACTCACCAGCCTACGCACTTTATGGATACACTGCGATCCGCAGTCGATCAAGTCTCGGTCTATGATTCCGAGAAACCCGTCTCAAATGCGAACCACCGAGACCCGAGCACCAAACAATCACGGACGGTGGCAGAGTTGCGAAACTCTCGTTCTTTTCGACATCGTCTCATTGGACTTGATCGCACGTTGGCACTTTACGAACGTGTGAGAGAGACCATGCACTCCGAAAATCGCTTTTCGCGTGCCGTTCTGAAAACCATGAACCTAACGACGGATATCAACAGGCATGAGACGATACGTATTCCTCGTAGTGGCTCGGTGCTGATCTGCAGTAATCATCCACACGGAGCACTTGACGGTATCGCACTCCTTGATGTCATCTTGGGTGTTCGCGAAGACATAAAGATTCTCGCTAATGACCGGCTCATGGCAATTGAAGAACTTCGGCCCTTCCTCATACCACTCTCATTGGATTCTAGCTCACCCCGGTCTAATTATGCGTCTATGCGCGAAGCCATTCAGTGGCTTCAATCCGGAGGTGCGCTGCTCGTTTTTCCTGCCGGAGAGGTCTCAGCCTTCAGTTTGTATTCCGGCAGAGTAGCCGATGCGCAGTGGTCAGAACATATTGGTAGACTTGCAGAGATGACCAAGGTCCCTGTTCTTCCAATGTTCATCCATGGCTCAAACTCACTTCTGTTTCAGCTCGCCGGAATCATCCATCCCTCCTTACGTAGTGTCTTGCTGTTACGAGAGTTTCTTCGCATGCAGAACAAGACCATCCTGGTTCGCGTTGGAGCCTTGATGCCCTCGCGACAATACCTGCATCATCCCGCGCATCGCAGCATTGCTGATTTTCTGCGATCACGATGCTTGCTGTTACGATACAAAGCGCGCGAACAACGAGGATCGGCGGACATGCGCATGAGCGCAGGCGCGCAATTGGAGGAAGCTGTCTCGTCGACAATGATGACCAAAGAAATTGCGCATCTTCCTCTGGATCAACGTCTCTACGATGACGACGAGTTTCTCGTCCTCCGAGCCCAAGCAGCGCAGATACCCTCAATGCTTCGAGAGATCGGCAGATTACGTGAACTCAGTTTCCGCATGGTTGGGGAGGGAACTATGAAAGCAGTTGATCTTGATTCCTTCGACAGTTTATATGAGCATATCGTCCTGTGGAACAGACAAAAGCAAGAAGTAGTCGGGGCTTATCGTGTTGGACGTTGTGATGAGCTACTTAAACGTTATGGAAAGCGTGGTGTGTACCTGAACACACTCTTCGAACTCAGCGACAAATTCCTTTCGCGAGCGGCGCCGGCACTTGAGATGGGACGCAGTTTTATACGTCCGGAATACCAGAAGAACAGCAATGCTCTACACTTGTTGTGGAAGGGCATCGGCGCCTTCATAGTGCAGAATCCTCACTATCGCTACCTCATTGGTCCGGTGAGCATTAGTAACGAGTACAGCAAGAACTCACAGCGACTCTTGGTTGCCTCGCTTTCCACCCACCACATGCATAGAGGATTGTCTCGCACCGTAAAAGCCCGACATCCTCTCGACAAGTGCATGTATGCGAATTGGGATGCATTGCTGCACCATGGGAATATCGTCCCCATCGATCAGCTAGCGCCCATGATTGAAAACGTCGAATGGGACTCCAAGAGCATCCCTGTGCTCCTGCGCCACTACATTCGTCTTGGTGCGAAAGTCGTTGCATTCCACCGCGATCATGATTTCGGCTCCTGTATGGATGCGCTGGTTGTGGTGGATCTTTGGGCCGTTGAAGCCCGCATGCTTTCTCGATATCTCGGAGTGGAAGGTGCGGCGGCATACGCTCAGTTCAATACCATAGAGTTGAGTAAAACAGAGTCGAGAGGCGATCATGGTGGTGTTGCCTGAGTATCATGTGCACCTCGTTGAAGACCACGGTCTCATTGAGAGAGCGCTCGAACTCCTTACGATTTTTACCATGGCGCTGCTTTGCAGCGCCATGAAGAAGAAGATTGAGATGTTATCAGGTCTACAGAACAATCTGGCGTCGGAATCAAAGAACGATTCCGACGTTAAAATACTTGCAGATGTGCGGAAAAGACTGCAAGTTTGGCAAGCATTTCACTGACCCGGCAGCGGCACTTCTCGAAAGCAGCATCGCGAAGGCCATACAAGCAGTCCCACTGTACGAATGACCAAGAACTGAGACGTACAGCCGTGAGGAGCTTTGGTACCGGCCCCAAACGCTAGGACCAAAATTCCTCCCACATGACCAAACATTTAAGTTTTCCACGGGGAAAAATATCGTTTTGTCACGCTCTCCTTCTCATCGAATTTGGCATTCGAATCCATTCAGGCACCAGCGCTTTTCCATTCTGAGGTTAAGCACCCGCGCTTGAACAGACTCGATTCAAGGGTGGCAGCAGAGGGATTAGTGCTGGAGAGGAAGTAGGGATAATCGACTTCGGAACACACGTCAATCGCTAACGATCTGACGAGCATGTGGAATCCACGATGGGACCGTACGATACGGTTTTTCGTGAATTTCACATGGTTCGGCGTCTCCAACCACTTCTAACCCTTTCTCCCGCAGCCTGACAGGAGGGAACGGACTCCCCGGAATCCAACCTCATTACCTCATCTCCGATTGAGACAGCTCAAGAGGACCCGTCTCAGCGTTTCTTCGCACGAGGAAGCGTGGCAGACTCAACACTCAGACATAAAAAAGTAAAACATAACCCATAACGTGGAGGTTTACATCCATGAAGGTGACGCGTCGATTTACCAAAGGCACTCAAAGTCCTTACGATCAATTTGAGTACACTAAGCGCTCTTCTACATTGCGTAACACGGACGGATCCGTCGTGTTTCAAATGGACAACATCGAAGTTCCTGTGGGCTGGTCGCAGGTAGCTACGGATATTTTGGCTCAAAAATATTTCCGTCGCGCCGGTGTGCCCCAGCAAGACGAAACGGGAGGGGTCGTGGTGGATTCGCATGGCAAGCCCGTATTAGGTCGCGAGACTTCGTTGAAACAAGTTGTGCATCGTCTGGCCGGATGCTGGCGTCATTGGGGAGAGAGCAACGGTTATTTCGAGAGCAGCGACGATGCTCAGGCTTTTTACGACGAAATTTCCTACATGCTGCTGAAGCAGATGGTTGCCCCTAACTCTCCGCAGTGGTTCAATACAGGATTGAACTTTGCTTACGGAATTAAGGGTAATGCGCAAGGACACTTTTATGTGGACCCAAAAACCCAAAAAGTAGCCCGTTCTTCGGATGCGTATACACGTCCTCAACCCCATGCCTGTTTTATACAAGGCGTGGAAGATGATTTGGTCAACGAGGGCGGAATCTTCGATCTTGCCACACGTGAGGCACGTATCTTCAAGTACGGTTCGGGAACAGGCTCGAATTTTTCCAATCTGCGCGCCAAGGGCGAGAAGTTGTCAGGCGGAGGAGTATCATCCGGACTGATGAGTTTCTTGAAGATCTTTGATCGTGCAGCCGGTGCTATTAAGTCCGGCGGTACAACACGTCGCGCTGCCAAGATGGTCATCATCAACGTGGACCATCCTGATGTTGAGGAGTTCATCGAGTGGAAGGCCAAAGAGGAAGAGAAAGTAGCAGCTCTCGTCGCAGGCTCAAAGATTAACTCGACCTTCTTGCAAGCCATCATGGATGAGGCTATAGCGAACGGAGCCGATCGCAAGACAAATGCGACTTTGAACACGCTGATCAAGCATGCACTGCACCGCGGCGTTCCCTTGAATTACATCCAGCGTACATTGAACCTGGTTCAACAAGGATTCACATCCTTGAATATGGCAAGCTTTACTACGCATTACGAGGGTGAAGCGTATGTGACTGTAGCCGGACAAAACTCAAACAACTCTGTACGCGTCACAAATGAGTTTATGCAAGCCGTCGAAAGCGATGGCACATGGGAATTGCGCTGGCGTACACATGGTGACGTTGCTCGCACAGTTCGAGCACGTGACCTTTGGGATAAAATTAACCTGAGTGCATGGAAGAGTGCCGACCCTGGTCTGCAATTCGATACGACCATCAACGAGTGGCATACATGTCCGACGGATGGTCGCATCAATGGGTCCAATCCCTGCAGTGAGTACATGTTTTTGGACGACACTGCGTGTAACCTTGCATCTATCAACCTCATCCACTTTATCGATGAACAAAGTGGAGCGTTCAAAGTTGAAGATTTCCGTCACGTTGCACGTTTGTGGACATTCGTCCTTGAGATCTCTGTACTCATGGCGCAGTTTCCATCCAAGAAAATCGCGCAGCAGAGTTACGACTTCCGTACACTAGGCTTGGGTTACGCAAATCTCGGTACCATCTTGATGACCTCAGGTGTGCCTTACGATTCACCGCAAGCGTTGGCATATGCCGGAGCAATCACTGCGCTTATGACTGCTGAAGCCTACGCGGCTTCTGCTGAAATGGCGCGTGACTTAGGTGCATTCCCGAAGTACGACAAGAACAAAGAAGACATGCTCCGCGTTATTCGTAACCATCGCCGTGCGGCTTATGATGCTGCGTTGGACGAGTACGAGGGCCTTAGCATTACACCGGTTGGCATTGATGAAGCGATGTGCAGCGACACGTCCTTGTTGGAAGCCTCACGTAAGAGCTGGGACAAGGCATTGAGTCTGGGAGAAGAGTTCGGCTATCGCAATGCGCAGGTGACGGTTATCGCACCTACCGGAACAATTGGTCTGGTCATGGATTGCGATACCACAGGTATTGAACCTGATTTCGCTATCGTCAAGTTCAAGAAGCTTGCCGGTGGCGGTTACTTTAAGATTGTTAACCAATCTGTTCGCCGCGCACTCTCTCAACTCGGATACAGCGATAAGCAAGTCGATGAGATCGAGAAGTACTGCAAAGGTCACGGAACGCTGGTAGGCTGTCCTGCCATCAATCGTGCGAGTCTAAAAGAGAAGGGCTTCAGCGATGAGAAGGTAGATCACATTGAAATGATGCTCGACAGTGTCTTCGACATCAAGTTTGCGTTCAACAAGTGGACTCTGGGTGAAGATTTCTGTAAGACAGACTTGAAGTTCAGCGAAGAGCAAATGAACGACGCATCCTTTGACATGTTATCAGCTCTGGGCTACTCCAAGGATGAGATTGAACGCGCCAATGATTATGTCTGCGGAACCATGATGATTGAGGGCGCTCCACATATTAAGGATGCGCACTTGTCGATCTTTGATTGTGCCAATCGTTGTGGTCGCAAGGGACAACGTTACATACCGTACATGGCGCATGTTCGAATGATGGCTGCTGCACAGCCCTTCATCTCCGGTGCCATCTCCAAGACGATTAACATGCCCGCAGAAGCAAGTATCGAAGACATCAACACTGTGCATTTCGAGTCATGGCGTTCATGCATCAAGGCTATTGCGCTCTATCGCGATGGATCGAAGCTTTCTCAACCCTTGAATAGCTCAAGCGATGAGGATTTGGATGAAATGATATTGTTGGGTGATGAAGACAACCTCGATGAAACCAAAGGACCAAAAGAAATCCAAGAGTTGATCATTGAGCGTGTCTACCACCGCGCAGAACGTCACCGTCTTCCGAAACGTCGCACAGGTATTATTCGTGAAGCGTATGTGGGTGGACATAAAGTATTCGTCCGCACCGGTGAGTTTGAAGATGGAAGCTTGGGTGAGATCTTTATCGATATGTATAAGGAAGGCGCATCCTTTAAGGGCCTGCTCAACTGCTTTGCCGTATTGGCTTCAAAGGCACTACAGTACGGTATGCCCCTCGAGGAACTTGTCGATTCCTTTACCTTTACCCGATTTGATCCTTCCGGTCCGGTTCAAGGTCACGAAGTCATCAAGAATGCTACATCCATTCTGGACTACGTGTTCCGCTCGATCGGATATGATTACTTGAACCGTACAGATTTCGTCCATGTGAAAGCTGTCGACGAAGTACATCCTGCAAAACCGGTATCCAGTGTTGTGTCGAATGCCGCTCGTGCTCAAGCAGCTGCCAAGACAGCGTCAGCGGAGCGTAGCGCTTCCGCTGAACTGCATAGCAATGGCGGTGCTGCTCAACTGAAAACAGCCGAAGCAAAAGTTGCGGTTGGCGGTAACGCGAAAGTAAAAGAAGCGCGAGCAAAAGGCTACACGGGTGAGCAGTGTGGATACTGCAACTCTATGCGTGTTAAACGCAACGGTTCGTGCACGGTCTGCGAAGATTGTGGAACAACCAGTGGATGCTCCTAGTCGGCGTAAAGCTAATTGGTCGCTCAACAGCGGAGTTGTCTCAGGTGGAGTATCATGCTTCTCAAGCAGACGACACACTGTCTTCCGACCGGCCTTGCAGAATGGTCGCTGAAGTCTGACCGGTAAGCAGCGAACACTAAGCACCGTGCACTAAACGCTGAACATGATTGTCGAGAACCCAGCTCAAGGACGACCGATGGTATCTCGCTAGTGATAGAACAGTCGCATGTCCTTTACACAGCATGCGACTGTTGCTTTTTGTAGCAGGTTCTTCTGTCGCGAATGGAGCGCTAGGACGTTCAACTTAGAGTAGCAGGAAGCAGCTTGGGGCCAAGGGTTATTTGGATGTATCTCGTGCGAGTGTGCATGGCATTCACCGGCATGGCGTAGCCGGAAGAACGAATGAAGGAACTGCCTGACGCCGAGGTTTCGAGTGACGGATCAGCTGAATGAAGGAAAAGTCGCAATGAATGCGGTTGTGGTCGGCTGAATGACTGCCAACAGCATTGACGTCTTTGACGCACAGGCTGAGCTGCACGTGGTGGAACTAAAGCTGAGAACCCGTGGTAGCAAGGAAGCGGACCGATTTGCAATAGGAGCTGCCGTGTTGGGGAGATTGTTAAAGGAGAAGTATGACGGGGAGCAAGGGTAGCAATTGTCTGTGATCATAAACGTTTTTAGGAAAGAGTCAGTCTAATCAGAGACAAGACTGTCTGCTAGAATTTTGTCCCTCCGAACCATGCACCGGGAAAAAATTCATAAAACAGTCGTGCCGTGATTAATATTTGTTCATTTTATGATGTAGTTTTGTAGCTGACGGGGATCTTGTAGCTAAGGTTTTGGTGCTATACGCGGACTTTTCGGGGTCCAAAAAAATGCACTGAAAAGTCCTTGTACAAAATTTTCAACAGCGATATATTGCTTAGACATCAAAAATGAGTCTTCTTCTTTCCACCATACTTTTTTAGGAGTTCTCTATGAAGAAATTTCTTGCAGGTTTGTCGCTCGTCGCTCTTTTCGTGGCTTTTTCAGCCAATTCGAGCGCTTGTGACGCAGATGGTAAGTGCAAGGGCAAGGAAAAAGCAGGTTGCTGCATGAACAAAGCGGCTTCCACAAAGTCCTGCTGCGCTTCCAAGGCATCATGTTCCAAGTCAGAAAGTGCAAGCTCCGCTGCTGCTACAACGACCCCGGCTAAGGCTGAAGGTGGAGCAAAGGCTAGCGTAGCACCGAAGGCTACGGCGACAACAAAGGCAAATCCGAATAAATAAAAAATAATCGAAAGGCGCTATGATTGTACATCGTAGCGCCTCTATATTACACCCATCAAGCGTGAAGCACTCCTTACTCACGCGCTCTGTGCGGTATCAAATCAAGCGGGACATCGTATCACACGAAGGATACCAATTGTAAGCAATACCATCGGGGTGCAACACATTTCGTGTTGCAGTGGAGGCGTTTTCTTGGTAGTCGAGATAGTCTAGGTTAAACATTGTAGTTCAGAAAGGAAGCAGCTATGTCTAAGGGTGGAGCAGGAAAAGTATATTTCGTGTTGTACTTGGCGGTGATTCTAGAGCTTCTGATCATCATCGTGGAACGCGATGAAGCTGAAGAGCATTTGATCCAGAAGCAAAAAGAGTCGATGAAAATCGTCGAAAGTATCCTTTCCCAGCTTCAGTCAGGAGCAGGATCCGAAGGTATTAATACGCGTCCACAGGACGAAATTACCTTGCAAGATCCGACGGCAGCGAAGGATCCGAACGGTACCAAGATTAAGCAAGATCGTTTTTACCAGGTACTCGTTGGTGTGACCGACGTGTCTGATGCTGACAAGCTTGAGGGTTTAGAACCTGCCGAAATGGAAGAGAAGATTCGTAATCTTATCCGACTCGCCAACGTGCAGGATTTGGAATACCAGATCTTTTACCATCCGGATGCAAATGCAGAAGCAGCTCCTATGTTTCCAAACGAAGACTCGTTGTCGAAGTACGGCGTAGACTTTACAAAGTACAATACGGGTCAAGAGGTTCGGGCGGGACTGGGTGCTGACGAACGCTGGCAGCTACAGGCACTGAAACGTATCGAATTGCAAGTTGACAAAACCAAAGAATACAAGCATCCCGATTACGCATTTACAAAAGAAGTAGGAGACGTGGCAGCCTTTGCCCCTCCTACAGCAAGAGACTCTGCGTTTAACTATGATCAGAATCTCTCGGACCAAGAAGCCGCATACGTAGGCAACAAGTACAAGAAGCGCGTCTTCGTTGTCCGCTTCCAACCTCAGAACAAAGCGGGATGGTACAAACTGCGCTTTGCCTCTAAGACCAATCGAATCCTTGGCGTGCGCGCAGACGAAACCAACGCAAAGGAAATCTCTCCCGAAGAAAAAGTCAACATTGGTACTGTTCAGCTCAAAGTTAAGGACCTTTTAAAGGTAAAGAAGACGTTGATCGAATCTCTGGAAGGTGTGTCGCTTCCTTCTGCCGATGACCTTGCCGCCAGTAAGATAACCTATGATGATTTCTCAAAGGGTATTGAGGAAGCTACCAAAAAGATCAAGGACGAAATGTCAGGTAACGATACGAAGGCGATGGAAAAGATCCGTCGCATTGGTCTCTATAACTACATCTCCGTATTGTTGACACCGGGTGGCTCAGGATTCCTAAAGCAAAACCGTGCTTCGATCGAGTTTAACGTACACGTTGTACAACCGCCGAAGCGTCCTGACCTCGATCCGAGCGTTTATGTCGACGCCTCAACAAACACCTTCGACAAGCTCAACAAGACTGAAATTCCGTTCACAGCAGGACCGTACCAACCGGGCAAACTTCCTATTGTGAAGTCCAATCCACCGTTGAGCTGGCAGGTTGTTGACGCAGGATCAGGAACGGTGGCAACAACAGCATCCGGTTCGAGTGCGGAAATGCGCAAGTTCAAGATGGTGTGCACAACACCGATTTCAGCCGGTAACTATGACATCAGTATCAGTTACGCCAACCAATCAGGAAAGATCAAGGAAGAGAAGACAATGTTGAATGTCTTCCAATCCAAGCTTGAGAACGAGGAAGACTTGCGCTCAAATGTCGAGAACTGCTTCTACGGACAAGAAATTGAGTTGCTCCCGGTTCCGGCGGACGGCAAGAAAATCCCGGCCGGTCAGTATATCATTCGCGCGCAAATCACTCCTCAGGATCAAGATCATAGAGGTTTGCAATGGCGTCAAGAAATTCCGTCAGGCTCTAAGAACCTCTCTGTTGACGTGCTTTGGGAAGACCCGCAGACAAAGGAACAAGTATCCTTGTTCCGGGCGCCTCTACAAGGAACACCAAAGCAACGTCCGCCAAAGGTTGTTACGAGCGATGTGAAGTTCCAACCGATTACCGATCCTCGTGATCTGACGGTTACAGTGCAGAACGTGCGTATCAGTCCGCCGATAGTAGATGTTGGCGGCGCCAAGGCGGCACCGGGAGATATCTTCGATATCAAAGCCTACGTACAAAAACAAGAAGTTCCGGGATATAAGGTTAGCTGCGGACAGCCCAAGCCTTCCGGCGGTGGTTATGAAGTCGAGATTCGCCTTGAAGGACCGTTCCCCAAGAAGAAGGGATCCATTGAAGGTAACGTGCAAATTCTCGTGACCGCGAAAGCCAAGAACCGTACAAACGGTGAAAGCTCAGGTGACGGAAAGGGTCTCGTTAACGTTCCGGTGTCGTACTAAGCGACATCGGTGTTGGACAGGTTCTAAGGCAAACTCATTCACTCAGCAAATACTCAACTCTTTACGCGATGAGAAATACAACATTCTTAGCATTGACAGCCGCGGTAGCGCTGTTGTTTTCCTCGACGGCCTTCGGACAGTCGGAAGCACAGCTCAAGTCAGTCCTCGGTAAGATCAAGAACTATCGTTACGGCAATATCTCGGTATTTAAGCTGGATGATGAAACCATGAAGAGCGTGACAGAGCTCTTGAACCCTCAACCTGTTATCTCGGAAACAGCGTCGAAGTGCGTTCCTGCCAAGCAAGCGCAAATCGACGATAAAGTGATCGAACTAGGTTGTGCGGTGACGTTGGAAGATCTCTTATCAGACCCGGAAATCAAGAAGGTATTGCGCGGTGAGTGTATGGACTACGCGAAGTACTCTGTAGCTCGTAAGCAGTGGGAGTGTAATACTTTCCGCCGCGCTTATGTTGTAACGACTCGTTACACGGCGGGCGAGGCCTTCAAGATCATTGCACTTATCACTTCAAACTCAGAAAACAAGAAGCTCACAACGGTGTTGGGTGTTCCGCGTGACATCGTAACTTATACACAGCTTCGTCAGCAAGGCGCTCCCGCCGGTTCACCTTCAAAGACACTGTATCAATACTTTGAGAACTTTGTCGTTCAGCAAGCTTCGACAGAAGGCGTGAACCTTACAACGGAAGCCCAAGGTATTGGTGACGAAGTGTTCATCAAGGCAATACATGGTTTGTCTAAGATTGTAGACGAGCAAGACGTTCAGATGTACAAGCGTATATCCGAAGGTCAAGCAATGAACTACACAAAGCCCAACGAAGTCATCCTCAGTCCGGACCTCATTAGCTATCGTAGCTATGCTCCACGTGAAGGTATGAGTGTTGGATCAGATTCAGTGTACAATCGCTTACTCCCGACCTTGGGTGCCGAGCTACGCTACGGAATCGACCCTGCCAATATTCCTTCGTTTTTCAGCGATCGTGTTAGCTTGAATGCTGTATGGGGCTGGAACAAGCTTGGTGTTGTGTTACCGACAAACGGTTGGTCTTCACTCGGTACAAATCTTGGCATTACGCGTCATTTGACACACGCTGGCTTTGGTCTCGATGGCTCGTTTGACTTTCCTATTGACGTAACAAATTCAAATACCGGAGTGTTTAATCTCTCCGGGTCCTATGTGTTCAGCGATGCCGTGAAGTCTGATTATCAGACGGAAGTGCACAATGGCACAACAATGAACTACGATACTCTTCGCAAAGCAGTAGACACCCTGCACACGATTACTTCGACCAATAGTCGTATTGCCAACGACTATTTAATTCGCTTAAATGCTTCGCTTCACTACACCTTTGCAGTCAGCGTCGATAGTGGTAACTACTTCCGCTTCCGCATCGGTGGTTCTGTTTATACACGTGAAACGTGGTCAAATGAAATCGGTACTCGCACGATCGATACACTCCTCGGAGCTAAGAAGCTTGGCGACACAAGTATGAAAGTTGATTCGTATAGAAAAACTGAAAGCAAGACCATCGGTGGTGTTTCAGTTCGTATTGACTATATGTCCATGTACGTCACAACACCATACGGTTTTGGATTGCAGTACTTTGATGAAGCCCTTTGGGGTAACGCTTGGTTGTTGATCCCAATCAATTCTAGTCTCGGTTTGCGTTTTGAAGGCACATTTACGACGCCGATTTTGAGAGATCCGTACATCTGGGAAAACAAGTCGACCTTTGTTCCCGCTGCCCGGATTATCTATAATTTCTAATAGACGGTGATGCCGGTTTCGTCCGCCTTCAGTTCATGAGTTTCTTGAAAATCACGTGTTCTCCATGAAAAAAATATACCACATCATCGTTTTAGCTGTTGCACTCATCTTTGGTGTTCAGACACTCCGTGCTCAGGCAACCGAGCGTGATTCGATTATGAGCAGCTTGACACAGATCGACCCAAATATCGCGAAGTATTTTCCGCGGTGGAAGATCTGTGAACCAAACCTTCAGTTGCAGATCCAACAGACCTTCCTGCTTAACGGACGTTCCAAGGAGCGTTTGGATATGCAGGAGATCATCGTTACCGCTGCTCCGAAAAGCGATCCGGAAGACAACTATGTACTCTTGCTTGTAGAGTGCGGTCAAGAAGCCTTTGCAGCATCTGAAGTTGACGCGTTCATGAAGAAGCTAGCAATGATTATCACGGATCCAAAGCGTTCCTACTGCTATCGCGAGATTCCGGCTGAAACCCCGATGAGCGAAAAGGCACGTATTCAAATCACGGACTTCTTCTTACCGACACACGTTTCACACTCGATTTCCTTGTCAGCCTTTGAGCAATCGTTGAAGATTGGGAACTCGGGATTCTGGTTGAGAAACCAAGTTGGCAATGACGCTATTGGCATGCCGTTCTGGAATGCCGGTGAGTCACGCATCATTCTTCAACGTCCTCTTTATGAAAACGAAGACGCTGAAACCAAGAAGCCGATCCCGTACTTGATTAACCTACGTCTTGGCGGCGATTATCGTCTGCGTACAACCGGTTTGGATCGCGGCGTCTTGGGCTTTATTCCTCAGCGTAAACTCAATGCATCGAATGGTGCCGGTGTGATGTCATTGGATATCAACGCACCATTCCACCCCCAAGTTGGTTTGAGCATTAATTACGAGCCGCCGTTCTCAGGTGTTCCTGATTCAAGTGCGGCTGAGCGCAATACATGGGCTTCGTATAAGGTAAAAGATGCCAGTACTGCTCAAAAACTGATTCAAGCCAATATTGATCCTGATCATGTGGTACCTGTTCTTCGTAGCACCGGACAAGTTGGTTTGTTCTACAACTGGTGGTTGGATCCCAAGGTCCCTGAAAACTTCTTCCGTTTGGACGTAGGTGTCAACTATGTTGAAGTACAAGAGTGGGGATATAGTCCACTAGGCAATCCTCGCGATAGTGTGTATACCTTAACGAGCAAGGGTAATGGACGTCCGGTAACGGGTCTTCAGACATACCACCCGACATCGCTGAGTGAGTGGTTGTACTTGAAACTTGAATACCGCAGTCAATCGACATTTCCGTTTGGCGTAAGCGCACAGTATGCTAACTATAGTTTGATGGTTCGTGCTTATGTTCCGTTGATCGGCGAATGGCTCTATCTTGAAGGTAAGTATGCATCAACTCTTCGTAGCGAAGACACGATGAAACCCTGGGATATCAAGAACTTCTTCCTCGTTTCTCCGGTACTTCGGTTGAATATTCGCTAAACGAGCAACAATGTAACCAGAGCCCCTTCAGGAGTCATTCTGAAGGGGTTTTTTGGTAAAAGACAGATCCTGCTCAAGCAATAATTAGTACGCTGTATATCCCCGTGTGCAGCTTTCTTCACCACTTCTGCTGATTGTTCACAAGCCACAGAACCGTCGTCATTTTATGTCCGTCCAATCACACCACCATACCCTTCTTCGCTCTGTCCTGACCGTACTGTTAGCTTGTTGCAGCATAAGTGCAGCAGCTATGCAGCCCGACAGCACCGAGGACCTACTCCGTCACCGTGTTGAAGATGCCAAAGTTCGTTCTCAACAGCGTTACTCACTGACAATCCAGAATGTAGATATCAAGAAATTCCCTGAGGTGAGTTTAATCGTGGAAGCGATGAACGACCAAGGTGAACCGCTCGATACAATAGATGCACGTGGACTCAGCGTTGTCGAAAACGGTATCGAACATAAAGTCATCCGCGTACAAAAGATTTCGGTCAAAGAACGTGTTCCCGTTGATTTCGTCTTTGTGTTAGATGTCACAGGCGGTATGGACTCTCACATAAAAGCTATTCGAGAGAACATAAAAACCTTTACCACGCGATTGGTAAGTCGCGGTATTGACTATCGTCTAGGCTTGGTCTTGTTCTCGGATGTTATCGAGAACTTCCATCAACCTACAAGCGATGTGTATGAGTTCTTGTCCTGGCTGCAAGGTCTACGCTGCGTAGGCGGGGGAGAAGAAACCGAGAATGCACTCGACGGATTGCTCGCGGCTTCAAAGCTTGATTTTCGGCCTTCGGCAAACAAAGTCTTCATGCTCATCTCGGATGCACCCTATCACCAAGCGGGTGATCGCAGCAAAGAGACAGTGACGAAGTTCACGACAGAGACAATGATACCCTTCTTGAAGGAGCGATCGATCCGAACTTTTTGTATTGTTCCTCCCATGCTCCGTCAGTATCAACAAATCGCCGATGGTACGCGCGGTGCGGTCTTCGATCTCTACTCACCCTTTGGTAAGATTCTGGATCTGTACTCCACTCAGCTGACCAATCTCTTTGCCATTACCTATCGCTCCGATACGCCGGCTATTCCTGATTCGATCAATGTTGCAATTCTTAATGAACGCAAGGTCGAACTTCTGCGTAAGACCATTCCTGTAGCAGAGATTGGACGTAAGCTCATCATTGAAGATCTACTTTTTCCAACAGGGAGCGCAATGCTGCCGGACTCCGTTGGTGCGCTAAACTTACTTACCGAGTTTTTGCGTAACCAAACCAAGGTTGTCGTGCGCATTGAAGGACATACTGACAACAAAGGAAATCCTTTTTCAAATAAGCGACTCTCTCTGTTACGTGCCGAATCTGTTCGTAACTACTTGACCAGCAGAAAGGGTATTGATGGACGTCGCGTTCAAGTCGTGGGTTATGGAGACACTAAGCCCATTGCCGACAACTCGACCGAGTTCGGACGTCGTCTGAATCGTCGCACTGAAGTCGTCATCGTATCGAAGTAAAGGTCTGTCATGCCGGAGATATGTCACATCCTGGTCAGCGGTCGTGTTCAGGGTGTTGGCTACCGAGCCTACTGTGCAAACACAGCACGCTCGCTGCATATCGTAGGATGGGTTCGAAATTGCTTTGATGGACGCGTTGAAGTCCTGGCCCGCGCTTCCACTGAAGACCTCGATACATTCATTGAACTCCTTCGTAAGGGTCCACGCTTTGCAGACGTTGTTGATCTTCATTGCGAATTCGTCCAAGAGCATAGCAGCACCTCAGAGCATTTCCGGCTGCGTGCAGATCTGCAACTCGACACTTTTGAGATCAGATCTGATCGTGAATTCGAATGATCGTTGATCTGCGTTTCCAAACTCAACGCGCTCCGCACGCTCTTGAGACTGCAGGAAGTTGGACACCTCACGAGCGCTCTGCAATGGTACCGTCTTTCCACGCACTTCTCCTTGTCTGCCAAGCCGAAGGCTTGGCATAATAGAAAATCTCTTGCTGAAAGTTATGCGCCGTACTGTGCGCCAAGCTTTTTAATCATGGTCGTGATACGCAAGCCTATGGAACTTCACTCGAAATCTGTTGTCGTTATTACAGGAGCTTCATCCGGTATCGGAGCGGCTCTGGCTCGTCGCTTGGCCCGACGTGGATTGAAACTTGCGCTGTGCGCACGTCGCATCGAAAAGCTGGAGGCACTAGCCGCTGAGCTGCGGGAGAACGGGACTGAGTGTTTGGCGCTTCGCTGCGACGTCAGCGACGAGCGGCAGGCACAACACTTCGTTGAACAGGTCCTACAGCACTATGGTCGCATTGATGTGTTGGTCAACAATGCCGGACGAGGAAACATGGCCTCCGTTGAGGACACAACAAGCAGCACTCTGCACTCGATCTTCTCGCTCAATGTTTTCGCGTTGTGGTTTCTCAGCGCACCGACTATCCGGCATATGAAAGAGCGAGGCAGCGGACGTGTCATTTGCGTTGCCTCAGTTGCCGGCAAGTTTGGATTTCCGTTCAACAGTGCATACGTGGCTGCCAAGCACGCAGTTGTGGGATTCGTAGCTTCATTGCGCGCGGAACTCGCAGGAAGCGGCATTTCGGCGTCTGTAGTCTGTCCGGACGGAGTGGAGACCGAGTGGCAAGGAGCAAGTGAAGACGGGAACATCGGCGAGCTGTTTTGGAAGGGTATTCAGAAGTCGCGACGGATAGCGGTGGAGCGACACCTCGAGCGAGCACCGCTTAAACGTATGATCAGTGCCGATGTTGCTGCCGAGTGCATTGAGCGATCGATAGTGGAAGAGTGGACGGATGATGTCTATACCCATGACGGTAGCCGAGAGCAGGCAATGCAATGTGCCCACAGTCGTCATGACTACGATACTTCCATGTTGCCCTTATTTTTGGGCATGCAAGAAGCCTATGACGAACTTGCGCATCGAGGAACCGACCCTTCGCATGAACAACTGGCCTAGAAGACATAGAGAACATTGCGGTGGCACCTTCTTCGAATGCTTTCACCTCAACGCGATGAGACTCATGGTGTTTGGAGTCGTGTTGACACTGGCGACTTCGATGCACCTCCGTGCACAATCGTGGAGTACTCAAGTCGCACCTGCTCCGCCCGGAGGGACCGCGCAGGCAACTCATCCGAAAATTGCGTTGGTACTAAGCGGCGGGGGAGCGCGCGGTGCTGCGCAGGTTGGTGTGTTGGCCGAGCTCGAGGCTGCGGGTATCAAGCCGGACATCGTCGTGGGAACAAGCATAGGCGCCATTATTGGCGGACTCTGGTGTTCGGGCTATACTGCTACTGAATTGGATTCCGTGCTGCGCTCCATCGATTGGGAAAAGCAGTATCTGGTTGGAGATGAGCGAGACCGAAACGGTCTGTTTCTTGACCAGAAGTACGAGCAAGATCGTGCGCTGTTGACCCTACGTTTTAACAACTTCAATTTTGTGGTACCGCAATCCGTTACCTCCGTTATGCGTTTTACGGCTCCCTTCCAGAAACTGTTTTGGAATGCGCCCTACCACGACAACGGAAACTTTGATTCGCTGAAAATCCCATTTCGCGCTGTAGCCACGGACTTGGTACATGCGCGCTTGGTGGCATTAGACCATGGCAATTTAGTTGAAGCCATACGAGCCAGTGCTACGCTCCCATTGCGCTATACACCTGTTCGCATGGATTCCATGGTGCTGGTAGACGGAGGTTTGCTGGCAAACATTCCGACCGAAGTCGCCGTACAGTTCAAGCCTGACATTATCATTGCCGTCAATTCTACATCTCCGCTGCTACCAACCAACGCACTTGACAAGCCCTGGAATGTTGCCGATCAAGTTGTGTCCGTTATGGAGAAGCAATTCAATGCCAAAGCTAGCGACAACGCGACCGTTATGATTGAGCCACCCATCGGAACGCATCTCAACACCGACTTCAGTCACTTGGATTCGTTGGTCACTGTGGGTCGGCAAGAAGCCAAACGAATGATCCCACAGATTTTGCAGCGCATACGAGAGAAACGACTTGCGATGGGCTTAACTGCTGAAGACAGCTCGGCAGTACCTGAATCGAGTGCAGCGCTAAACACTAATAAAGCGAAGCCTTTTATCCGCTCCGTTGTTGCCGCAAATGCCGATCAACACTTGGACAGTTTGTTGCAGGCACTTGTGGGACTCCCCTTCGATCGCGCATCAACACGCGAGTATGTCCTCAGAGCCGCTCGCGCCACGAACAACACGTTCGCCGATTGTCCGCTGTTACATTTTGATCCTCAGAATGGCGAGTTGAGTCTGTTGATTGACAATGGCATCGTACGACTCATCAGCATTGTCGGAAATAACAGTGTGAGCGAACTCTTCGTAGCACGTGAGTTGAATATTCGTGTCGGCGATAAGCCAAATGCCGAAAAGATTTTGGAGGGACTTGAAAGTATCATCAATACTGACTTGTTTAGCGAAGTGGGTATTGATATACGTCGATTGAGCGATGGCAACAGTGGTATTGCCGTTCAGGTTAGAGTAGTTGAGCGTGGCTCCCAAGTGTTGCGCATTGGCGGTCGAGCCGATAATGAGCGCAATACGCAGATCAGTGCCGACTTCGTGCAAGAGAATATACTTTCAAGCGGTATTCGTTTCGGATTGCGCGTGGGAGGAGGGAATCGAAACAACATAGCCGAAGGACGCATAGAAATCCCACGCATACTCGATAGTTATTGGACATTCTCTACAAAGGCTTATTGGACTTCTCGTAATGTCTATCTCTTCAATACCGTCCAGACTACTCGCACTCGATTCGAAGCCATACAAACCGGCGATATGCTTGAGCAACATGCCGGCTTACGCGCTCTGTTCGGACGACAAGTAGAAACCTCCGGACGTGTAAGCGTTGAGTTTCGATACGAGGCTCAACGTGCCTTTCAGTTAGGTGACAATGTCAATCCGCGAGACTTTAAACCTTTGGCTTCACTCAGTATTTCAACGGTCTTCGATAAGCAAGACCGAGCGGATTTTCCGACCAGCGGTCGAGTCATCGTTTTGCAGCTTGACCGCACTGTTCTCGAAGATCCGGCTATCCCACAGTTTACCAAAGCTGAATTCCGTGCGAAGAATACCGTAACGTGGGGACGCCACAGCGTTTCACCTTCAGCCAGTTTCGGCTTCGCCGATGCACTGATGCCAGTGCCCGAGTTCTATCATATGGGAGGACAAGACTCCTTTTTCGGAATGCGAGAAGATGAGATGCGCGGCCGACAACTCATGCTTGGATCACTGGAATACCGATATAAACTTCCTGTGCAGTTGCTTTTTGATGCTTATGCATCATTGCGTTATGACCTGGGCGGCGTGTGGCCAACAATGCAGGCAGTACGACTCGTTGACTTTCGACACGGCGTTGGTGCGACGCTCGCACTCGATACACCACTTGGTCCTGCACGCGTATCACTGGGTCGATCCTTCTACTTTTTGCGCAATCCAAATTCGGTAGCATTGGGTCCGTACAGTCTGAGCTTTAGTATTGGAATGCGCATTCAGTAGTTCGCACCTCACTAGGCTCGATAACGCACCGCAAACATTCTTTAGCACAACTATCATTTAATGAAATCACTGCTCCTAGTACGTCACGCAAAAACAGAAGATCGAAGCTCTAGCGGACGCGACTTCGACCGCGCACTCGTGAAGCGCGGTCGCGACAACGCACAACAACTCGCATTTGAACTGTTGGCACTGAAGTGGAATCCTGACGTGTTGCTCTCAAGCTCCGCCAGGCGTGCACGCGAGACCTCAGCTATTCTGTGTACAGCGTTGCAAATACCGGAAAACGCACAGATCTACCGTGACGACTTATATCTGAGTGATGAAAGTCTGCTGCTTGCTACCATAGCGAAGACTGATCATGCCGTTCAACGCTTGGTCATTGTAGCGCATAACCCGGGTATCTCGGCCCTTGCTCACTATCTGAAAAACGAGGTGCTTGCTCCACTGCCAACCTGCGGAGCGGTTTTATTTAAAGTTCCTGCGCAACACTGGACAGATGTTTTTGAAGATTGTGCCCAGCTCGAACGTAGCTTCCTTCCTCATTAAGAGCTCTGAGATGACTAGCAGAGCGCAAAGCTGACAAAATGTCAAGTATGACATAGTGGCGCAAAAAATGGCAGAAAATTTGCGTAAATGTCAGTAAAGGTGACATTATGGCATGTCAATTCGTCAATTCGGACCCAAAAAGCACCTTGGCACGGCATTGCTATACTAGTTCTGTGTTGGGCTGAAGAACGTTCCGGTCTGACACACAACTAAACCATTAATTCTCCATATCACCATTTACACAAGGAGTTTTTATGAAACTGGTACGTATGAATCCTGCATTTGGATTTGACACCGCAGTGCGCCGAATGAATCATCTCATGAACGAGCTGGATATGGGTGGAACCCGATTCGATCGTTCAGCCTTCTTCGGCAATGTTCAACTTACACCGCGCGTTGACATCGCTGAAGATGCCACCCACTTCCATATCACAATGGAACTCGCCGGTATCGCAAAGGAAGATGTCAAGGTAGCTGTCAATCACGAGCGTGTTCTCACCGTAAGCGGAGAACGCAAGCAAGAAGAGAAGCAAGAAGGCAAGAACTATCACCGCATCGAGCGTCGATACGGTAATTTCTCACGCAGCTTTACTCTTCCGGAAAACGTAAACGAAGATCAGATTGACGCTCATTTCGAAAACGGTTTGCTGAATCTTAGCATTCCAAAGCGTGAAGAAGTGAAGCCGCAGATCAAGACCATCGCAGTGAAGTAAGTGTCGTAAACAATTCGGCGAAGCAGTTCAAGGATGACGAGATTGTATGAACGGAAGGGAATCATCCAGAGCATCATACAGTCTGCTCGTCCGGATAAAGGTTAGGACAACTGCTGATTCTGAAGCGCAGGGTATGCGCACAAGCCATACCCTGCTTGCTTCGGCTTCGCATGCGGAGTTGAGAACAGAGAATGGTGTAGAGTGAGAAGTAGCGGAGAGATATCAGAGTACTGGCAGAGAGAGTGATCGGAGCTCGCGATAGGCAAGTATTTGTCGCACAGTACCAAACTCAGGTGTCGTTTTCATTAGCGCTGGCTGCCTTCGGCAGCAACGCGGGTCGGAAGATGTACTCAGGGCGCAGGTTTTGTAGAGCGATGAGCATTGCGTAGTTGGAGAGAACACTTGAACACTGCTTGGACACAGCTTCAGAAGTCGAAGGACTGTGCACTGACGCTGTTTCGAAGCAATGAACTCGATGGCTGCGTTTCACAGTAAGAAACCGCAGCGAAAACAAAGAAGGAACAACTATCTATTCATTTATCAAGGAATCTCATTATGAGTAAAGTTATTGGAATCGACCTTGGAACAACAAATTCCTGTGTGTCTGTTATGGAAGGATCGGCACCGGTTGTGATCGCCAATGTTGAAGGTATGCGAACCACACCGTCGATCGTAGGTTTTCCGAAGTCGGGCGAGCGTTTGGTTGGCCAAGCCGCAAAGCGTCAAGCAATCACCAATCCCAAAAACACGATCTATTCAGTGAAGCGTTTTATGGGACGTCGTATCGACGAAGTGAACGAAGAAACAAAGCTTGTTCCATATGTGATCAAAGCAGGCGAGAATAATAGTGCTCGTGTCGATATCGACGGACGTCTCTATTCGCCGCCGGAAATCTCAGCGATGATTTTGCAGAAGATGAAGCAAACTGCTGAAGAATATTTGGGACAAAAAATCACTGAAGCGGTGATCACCGTTCCTGCATACTTCAACGATGCTCAGCGTCAAGCAACCAAAGACGCCGGCGAAATTGCCGGCTTAACCGTGCGACGTATTGTCAACGAACCTACAGCAGCTGCTCTTGCCTATGGCTTGGATAAGAAAGGCAAGAACATGACAGTTGCCGTGTATGACCTTGGTGGTGGTACTTTCGACGTTTCTGTTTTGGAACTCGGTGATGGCGTGTTTGAAGTGAAGTCTACCAACGGTGACACACACCTTGGTGGTGACAACTTCGATCTTCGTCTTATCGATTACTTGGCAGACGAATTCAAGAAGACAGAAGGAATTGACTTGCGCAACGACCCGATGGCTCTTCAACGCTTGCGCGAAGCAGCAGAAAAGACCAAGATCGAGTTGTCGCAAATGCTTCAGACCGACGTCAACCTGCCATTTATCACTGCTACGGCGGAAGGACCGAAGCACTTGAACCTGAGCATTACCCGTGCAAAGTTTGAGCAACTCTGTGCGGATCTTTTTGAGCGCACGTTGAAGCCTTGTGAGCAAGCTCTGCGTGATGCAAAGATGAATCCCTCTCAAATCGACGAAGTGATTTTGGTTGGTGGTTCCACACGTATTCCAAAAATTCAAGAGCTCGTCAAGAACTTCTTTGGCAAAGAGCCGAGCAAAGGTGTTAACCCCGATGAAGTCGTTGCTGTAGGTGCAGCTATTCAAGGTGCGGTTTTGACCGGAGAAGTTACCGATGTGTTGTTGCTGGACGTAACACCCTTGACACTTGGTATCGAAACCCTTGGCGGTGTGTTGACCTCAATGATTGCATCAAACACCACGATTCCTACCAAGAAGTCGGAAGTGTTCTCGACCGCGAGTGACAACCAATCCACCGTTGAAGTGCACATCTTGCAAGGTGAGCGTCAAATGGCGCGCGATAATCGTTCGCTTGGACGTTTTCACCTCGATGGTATTCCGCCGGCACCACGTGGCGTTCCGCAAGTTGAAGTAACCTTCGACATTGATGCCAACGGTATTCTGAATGTTTCAGCAAAAGACCGTGCAAGCGGAAAGGAACAAAGCATTCGCATCACGTCAAGCTCGGGTCTCTCAAAAGACGAAGTAGAAAAGATGAAGCGCGATGCGCAGGATCATGCTGCTGAAGACAAAAAGCTTAAGGAAGAAGTTGAGACACGTAATCAGGCAGACCAACTCGTGTTCCAAACCGACAAGCAACTCAAAGAGTTCGAAGGCAAGATCAGCGAAGAGCATAAGTCAAAGATCACAGCTGCTAAAGACCGCTTGCAAGATGCTATCACCAACAACCCGGCTGATGTGAAGCCGGCAATGGACGCTCTTAATCAAGCATGGAACGAAGCAAGTACATCCATGTATGAGCAAGCAGGCGCGGCACAAGGTGCAGCACCGGGTGCGGATCAAGGTGCACCTGCTGACTCCGCTCAAGGCGCTGCTTCCAACGCTTCAGCTGACGGCAAGAATGTCGAAGATGCGGAGTTCACCGTGGTTGACGAAAAGTAAGACAGCGACTCAGCAACGTACTTCACGTAGCAATTTCAAGCGGCTTCCTTTGTGGGAGCCGCTTCTTTTATGCTCCGCGTATTTGGTTTTTCGAATGCCTAAAATTTGAAGAGGCATGGTACCAACACGCATTCGCCGGATGTGTTCTTCACACGGTTGGATGTGTTGCTCGTTTACGATTCGCTATGCAGTCGAGAGAACTCCTATATTGGTGAACAAACAAGCTGAGTATCATTGCTGTCTCTTACCACGAACTGTCGTAGCTGACAGTGCAACACATGAACTTCCTTTCGTATATACTCTGTATTCTGTGCGCAAGCATAGTTTTGAGTGCGCAATCGAGTGCTCCAATTACTGCTGTAAACAACCTGGATCTTAAACGTTATCTGGGTACCTGGTATGAGATCGCTCGCTTACCGAACAGTTTTCAAACCAAATGTTCTTGCGACGTACGTGCGGAGTATCGCTTACGCGATGACGGTGATATTGATATCATCAATCGTTGTCGCAAAGCAAACGGCGAGTGGCACGAAGCTGTTGGTAAGGCGAAGCGTGCCGGCGAGAACGAGCCACTCTCGAAACTGAAAGTACGATTTGCCCCGGCGATAGTAAGTTGGATACCTTGGGTCTGGGGAGACTACTGGGTGATCATCCTTGCCCCCGATTATAGCTATGCGGTAGTGGGTGAGCCAAGTCGACAGTATTTGTGGATTCTTTCAAGGAGTCCGCAGTTGGCACCCGGAGTATATCAGAACATTTCGCAGAAACTCAGCGGCATGGGCTACGATGTTCGCCTGATCCAAATGACGAAGCAAACGGTATCGAACTAAGATGGAGATACCCGAACTTTTCTCGATGTACACAATGGACCAAACACAGCATACGCGGTCCAGACTAACCTCATGTATTCACCGCGGAGCACTGCACGGAGCAATGCGATCTTCATCGTAGTTTTGCAGATACCGCCGCTGCTTCATGAAACAACTTCGACTTCACTTTTGCGATTTTTGGCCGGGCTTCCGGCCCGAGTCCAATTACTTCGTTCGCCTCTTGCGTGAGTCGTATGAGATCGTCTTCGATGCCATCAATCCGGAGTTGGTGATCTGCTCGGTATTCGGACATTCGCACTATCGCTACTTCTGTCGTAAGCTGTGCTTTATCGGAGAGAATGTCGATCCGGATCTCGAGCTCTTTGATTACTCTATTAGCTTTCGTCCACGTAGTGAACGAAACTATCGCTTACCTCTTTATGCATACTTCGACTCCGTCGATGCTGCTGCCGGGGAGCGAAAGCCGGATCCACATTTTGCTCAGAGAGCATTCTGCAACTTTCTCTATTCGAATCCCGGTCCGCGTGAGCGTGTTCAGTTTTATGATGTGCTCAATTCCGCATTACGGGTAGATTCCGGCGGGCGCGTTCGTAACAATCTTGGAATGCGTATCGATGACAAAATGAAGTTCCTGGCGAACTATCGTTTTTCCATCGCCTTTGAAAACGGAGCGCATGCTGGATACATTACCGAGAAGATTTTTCAGCCTTTACTCTGCGGGAGCATTCCTATTTATTGGGGAGCATCCGACATCGAAGAAGAGTTCAACGCCAAGAGCTTTGTCAATGCGGCGCGTTACACAAGTCTCGAAGGTTTGCGTGATGCAGTGTTGTCGCTCAACGCCGACGAAGCAGCATGCCGTCGCATGATCGCGGAGCCGATTTTCCCGGAAGGAAGAGTTCCGGACTTCCTTAGCTCAAGCGCTGTTCTACGCTTTTTTGAACAGGTCATCAATGACAGCTCAACGCCACGTGCGCAGCATTCAACACTGTACACACTTCCCTCAGCTATGCAGAGTCTGATGCAACAGGCTCATTCGCTTCGCTACACCGCAAGCTTACAGTGGCGACGACTACGTAATCTGAGCCCGGACAAACTGAAGTTCCGCAAAACGTCGTACTCGGTTGGCAATACCGGAGACAATCAACAGGGTCATGATAGTGTGAAAGACTAGGGAGTTCTGTTCTGTAGGTGTTCACCTTATTCATGCTGCTATTTCCATTTCTCATACCGGTTTCACCATGCTCATCAAGCGGACTGCGAAGCAGGACGCATAGTCATAAATCTCTGCTACGAGAGTTAAACTCTCTCAACATTCCGAGGCACAACCAAACAAACCAACGGGCGACCTACTCTCACGCTCGTCATACCCGAGCCTACATCTGCATCTGATCCACGCAAGTCTCGAGTACTGCGTTCTTCGTCCGGCAGCTCACGCGGCGTCAAAAAAAAAATAAAAAAAGCGACTGAGCATAGCCCAGTCGCTTAATCAGAATACCATCGCTACGAAAACACCTATTAGTTCTTCGCAGCTGCAATAAGGTTGAGTGCAGAGCCCGCATGAAACCAGCCTATTTGCTGATCGTTCATAGTATGACGAAGCTCTATAGTTGAGACGCTACCATCTGCGTGTTGAAACTGCGCTTGGATGGTCGCACCGACCTTAAGAGTGGAGATATCAATGCTCACGCGATCATCCTCGCGAATCAGATCATAGTCTGCCGGATTCACGAAGGTCAGTGGAAGCATACCTTGCTTCTTTAGATTGGTTTCGTGGATGCGAGCGAAGGACTTCACGATGATGGCTTTAGCGCCCAAGAAACGCGGCTCCATCGCAGCATGTTCCCGGGATGAACCTTCGCCATAATTCTCTTCGCCAACTGCAACCCAGGAGATGCCACGAGCCTTGTAATCACGCGCGACTGCAGGAACTTCAGCGTACTCACCGCTGAAGACATTTTTTACGCTATTCGCGGTATCGTTGACATAGTTGATTGCACCGATAAGCATGTTGTTGGAGATGTTATCGAGGTGTCCGCGGAAGCGCAGCCACGGTCCGGCCATAGAGATGTGGTCCGTCGTGCACTTGCCTTTCACCTTAATAAGAAGCGGCATGCCATTGAACTCTTCCGCACGTGGAGCCTTGAACGCTTCAAGACGCTGCAGACGATTTGAGGCTGCATCAATTGTGACTTGAACTGCGCTGCCATCTGCCGCCGGAGAGACAAAGCATGTAGGATCAGGAACAAATCCCTTATCCGGAAGTTCTTGTCCTACGGGTTCTTTAAGCATAACGCCATGCACGGCCTGTTTCGTGAAGTCAACCGTCAGATCTCCGGTGAGAGCAAATCCGATGACAGTTTCCGGTGAAGCCACGAATGCGTGTGTTTCCGGATTACCATCGTTGCGTGCCGTAAAGTTGCGGTTGAACGAGGTAATAATGGAGTTGCGATCTCCTTTTTGTACGTCGTGTCGTTTCCATTGTCCAATGCAAGGACCACAAGCATTGGCCAGAACCGTACCGCCCACAGATTCAAGTTTCGCAAGAATACCGTCGCGTTCGATGGTTGCGCGTACTTGTTCAGAGCCCGGAGTGATAGTGAACTCGCTCTTGACCTTCAAACCTGCGGCAGAAGCGTGGGCGGCGATCTCCGCAACACGACTCATGTCTTCATAACTCGAGTTGGTGCAGGAACCGATGAGTCCAACACGCAGCTCGCGCGGATAGTTGTTGGCTTCAACCGACTTGACGAATTCAGAAAGTGGAAGTGCTTTATCGGGTGTGAAGGGTCCGTTGACATGCGGCTCCAAGCTATTCAAATCAATATGAATCACTTGGTCGTAGTAGTCTTCCGGTTTTGCAAAGACTTCGTTATCGGCACGTAAGTGTTCGGCAACTCCTGCAGCCAACTCTGCGACATCAGCACGATCTGTGCTGCGCAAATATCGAAGCATAGAATCATCGAGAGGGAAAATTGAGGTTGTTGCGCCAATCTCTGCACCCATGTTACAAATCGTTCCCTTACCGGTGGCGCTGAAACTTGCGCAACCATCTCCGAAATATTCAACGATTGCACCTGTTCCACCCTTCACAGTCAGGATACCAGCGAGCTTCAGGATGACGTCTTTGGCAGAAGTCCAGCCGGACATCTTGCCGCTGAGCTTCACACCAATAAGCTTGGGCATCTTGAGTTCCCAGGGCAGACCGGCCATTACGTCGACGGCATCGGCACCGCCAACGCCGATGGCCACCATTCCCAAACCACCCGCATTGGGAGTGTGAGAATCCGTACCGATCATCATTCCACCGGGGAAGGCGTAGTTTTCAAGCACTACTTGGTGAATGATGCCTGCGCCCGGCTTCCAGAAACCGATACCGTATTTGTTCGAGACTGAGCCAAGGAAATTGAAGACCTCGTCGTTCTCTATGAGTGATGCAGCCAAGTCGCTCTGCGCACCGTTCTCCGCACGGATCAAGTGATCGCAGTGCACAGTTGAGGGCACCGCAACCTTTGGGATACCGGCACTCATGAATTGCAGAAGGGCCATTTGTGCCGTTGCATCTTGCATGGCAACGCGATCCGGATTGAAGTCCACGTATGAAGCACCTCGTGAATGCGCTGTGCCCGGCATCTCGGCCATGTGTGAGTAGAGAATTTTCTCCGCAAGGGTAAGAGGACGTCCAACAACTGTTCGTGCTTTGGCAACACGCTCGGCAAGTTGGGCATAGGTACGACGAATCAGATCGATGTCAAAAGCCATGACGCTTCCTTGAAATTGAATAAAACCTGTTTAGCGAGTTGAGAGTGCTGCACCAAAGGTACGATGCGCCACAGCGGAGAGTCTGACATGTCAGAACGATGCGTGCTGTGGGTAGTAAATCGTGTGTGCATAAAGAAGTGATGCACAAAACTACGGAATTCTAGCAAAAAAGAGGCCAGCGACGCTGTTTTTTAAGGCTTTTTTAGGGAAATCGCATCGACAGGGATTGTTCGCCGCAAACTGTGCTCTCGATGTTTCACCATAGACGGTGCGGAATGTTCCGGTGCCTGTGTGCCGGTACTTCGAAACGGTGACTCGAGAAGATTTGCTCACGTTTTGAGTTAGCCGGCAGACCAGCCGGGGCAGACAATACGGAGGTACCGAACGAAAGTTCGTGAATCAGCTAGGGCGATGGGTGCGGATTATTTGCTACTAGGCATGCAGTCGTTGTCATTTCGCCTTGTTCACTGATTCGACAGCTACATAGGCCAAAGTTTATGCCTGCTTCTTTGAGAGAGAAGTAGATCTGTTATGTACCGTCCCAAACGTCAGCTGCCCCATCATCTTCCTTTTCGTGATAACCAAGAGCGATCGCCGGTATACAATTTCTAATCACGAAGAGTAAGTGTGAAGGGTTAGACTGCATCAACATTTCCCCCAAAAACACAAAAGCCTCACAAGTCGTTGACTTGTGAGGCTTCTTGCTTCTGCCCAGCGCCTGGGCTACACTGTACTTCCGCACGGACTCGAACCGTGGACCCGCTGATTAAGAGTCAGCTGCTCTAACCAGCTGAGCTACGGAAGCGAGGCAAGTTACGAAGGTTTTGGGAACTGGAAAAGTCTTGTGTTAGAATTGGAGCTAAAATGGTCGATTTTGAGTCTTTTCGTGGGTCTGAGTTGTAACGCTCACTACTATGTGCTACAGCTGCCTACAAGACAGTTGAGGGCTCTGGTGGCGTGCGTTACAGTGTAGAATTTCCTCATTCTTGAATTTCAAAGCAATTTGCAGAGGCTTTTTGTGAATGATTGAGCAGGATGAGATTATACGTTGTAGCCGGTGAGTCAAGTGGGGATTTGCATGCAGCGCGCGTGTTGCAGGCACTGCGTGCGCGCATACCGGACCTAGAGCTACGAGGTATTGGTGGTGAACGCATGATTGAACAAGGTCTGCATTCCATTGTACCGCAATCACAGATGTCGGTGGTTGGCTTTGCTGAAGTGGCAAAACGATATACCTTCTTTAAGAGAACACTTCGAAACTGCGTGAACGATATGCGCGAGTGGAAAGCGGATGCTGTACTGACGGTAGATTATCCCGGATTCAATACACGACTTGCCGAGCAAGCAAAGGCAGCAGGCATTCCAGTGATTTGGTACATTGCTCCTCAATTTTGGGCTTGGGGTGCCTCCCGCGCGAAGTCGTTCGCGCGGGTCGTGGACCACTTGCTCGTTGTTTTTCCTTTCGAGGTGGACTTCTTCAAGCTTTATGGTATTGATGCGGAGTTTGTTGGACATCCCTTGCTCGATGATCCTGTCTTCGCTCATAGCATGCTAGCTCCTTCGCAGCGCGAAAAATCTGTTGCGTTTTTACCCGGAAGCCGTCGACAAGAAATCCATCGTCACTTGCCGCTGTTTCGTGAGGTCGCACTGCGCCTAAAAGCAGAGTTTCCGGATCACACCATGGTGCTTGCCAAAGCCGCTTCTCTGCACCGCGAGGTATTTGATACCATGATTGCCGACAAAGATCTCTTTCGTTATGAGTCGGACTCGAGAAAAGTCATGCAGGAGGCACGAGCCGGACTCATCAAAACCGGAACGTCCACACTCGAAGCATCACTCTGCGGTCTGCCGCATTGCATGGTGTATAAGACCTCCGGACTTTCCTACGCCATTGCGCGACGCTTGGTACGATTGCCATATATTTCACTCACCAACATTCTGGCGCAGCGAATGCTCGTTCGCGAGTTCATTCAGAGTGAAGCAGATCCAATAGCTATTAGTAACGAGCTGTCACGATTGTTACGCGCTCCGAACCACGCTGATGAGCTCTACGAGGAATGTTTGCGCTTGCGCTCGGTCTTGGGTGATGCCGGCGCGGCAACTCGAAGTGCCGATGCCATTATCAGGATTGTCAGATCTCAAGCGCTTCCCTCATGAAAGAGAAGTTAGCATCACTGCTGTTACGTCTGCTTGCCGCTACCTGGCGCTTTGATCGTCGTGAGCTACCGACCATTCCCGATCGACTTGTCCTAAGCTTCTGGCATGATGAGATGCTCTGCTTTTGGGCTGCATTCGCTCATAGCTCTGCCACCGGAGTGACGAGTCTAAGCAAGGATGGAGATCTGCTTGCGCAGTTGCTAAACGATTGGGGTTATACTGTGCTGCGAGGTTCATCGAGTAAGGGATCGAAAGACGTTTTGGCTGCGATGACGGAGGCAGCTGCGCGAAGTAGGGTATTGCTTACACCGGATGGACCTCGTGGTCCCGCACATGTCTATAAAGCAGGCGCAGCAGTGGCGGCAATGCGCGCCGAAGTCGAACTCATGCACTGCCGCGCCGACATCTCTTCCTCCTTCGTTTTCAAGAAGTCATGGGATCAATTCAAATTGCCGAAACCTTTTGCACGCATTGGACTACGCTGCGTAGCCCGCCATATCATAGCGCCCGATACACCACGGGAGGACGTCGACGAGATCCTAGGTGGACTAAGTGAAGCGTTAAGCCACACCTCCGGAACTCTCTGATACTTTCCCTTACTGCGTCTCATCGCCGGTCTTTGGCAGACATTTGGCCAGATGCGAATGGAACCGAATACTACGTATTTCAGTATAAGACGTGAAAGTAAGGCAGCATCAAAAAGGCCAAATAGAGCGTAATGCAGCCGATTTCGTACTGAATCGCTGCCTGGTCATCAGCTCCGTAGAATTCCGCATTTTGGGTTGGAGCGTAGTGTTAGTCGCGCTCTATGCACGATATTGCACAACGGCAGCGCGCATGCGCGCAGCTTACAAAGACATCTCTCTATACACTAGTCTACGATCATAGCTAGTACTAGATCGAACGAGAAAGTGAAGTGTATGATGTTCAAAGAGACCGGATTGTTAGACCGGTATTTGTCTTACCAAGCCACTCGCTTCCGACATTGCTTTGTTTAGCAACGCGGTACGAGGAGCATGATACCTTACGAGATCGACATGAAATCACTTGTTCTCAGTTTTTGCTGTCTTGTTGTTCTGGCATTCGCTTTTAGTGCCTGCAACAATCCCGTGAATGCGGGCTACAAGTATGATTATCCGGTGGCATTGCAGGCAGACACAGCCTATCAAAGCGGCGAACTCGGTGTAGAGCTGAGGCTGACAGCAACAGTTCCCAATAGTTGTTGGGAAGTTGATCGGGTGAACTTGCAGTGGATTAACGATACGCTCGCAACGGTGTCGACCGTGGTTCGACACGACATCTCCGAGGTCTGTCCGATGAGTGATACTAAAATCAAGTTTTCCTATCCTGTGATTGCACCCTACGCACACACCTATGTGTTCCGTGTGTATGCTGACCCCACACAATCAAGCTACTCAACGATTTCTGTCCTTAAGAAAGCTGCAAACTAAAAGAAGAGTTCTAAGCCGAGTAGAGAGTTTGCCAACGACCGACCTCAAACACTCACCACAAAGTCGAATCACCGGTGCCACTTGTTTCGTCAAGTAAAAGCTTGTCGTGCATGTGACAGAGATGTGTTTGAACGTAGCGCAAAAACGATTTGAACTGCGCCGTTCACGAGCTCTGTCTTTGGTGGGCAATCACCGGCGACACCAAGGTGTATGTAAACGCTCCAAATTTTAAACCCTGCCGATCTCAGGATCGAGAGCTTCTTTGTTGAGCAGCAATATCTATCTCAACAACGAAATCAGACCCTTTATTGTGTGGTCTGTATCACTGTGAGGACTGACATAGCAATCAACACAGCCAACACACTCAACAAAGTCAACAAAGTCAACACAATCAAGAAGAAACTTCAGAGTACAGATTAGTCAACCAAGAGCTTCTTGAAGGTCTCACCTGCCGGAGATTGAGCGAGTACAATGTACACTCCCGGAACAAGGGAGGCAGAGGAGAGGTTGATGGAGTGTGTGCCTGCCTCTAACGGACCGTTAAACAGCTCACGTACAATTGTACCATTGAGAGCATACAGTACAATTCGTACAGTACCTGAGCTCGCAACGTCGATCTGCGTTGTGCCTGAGCATAGTTCGGTTCCCATGGAGGTTGATTCTGACATTGAGCGGTTGCGCAGTTCATCTGTGACGGAAGCAAGCAAGCACTGGTCGTCTATCGGACTGCTTTCAAGTGGAGCTCCCGACACCAAGTTCTTTCCAACAAAAGCCGGGTGAGAGTAAGGGAATCGCGTGCAACGGAAGACGGAGTTACTCATGACTTTGTCGCCCTGAGTGGCGATTTTTCCTTGGAAGTCAGGGTTCACGTATTCCCACACAATAGTCTTCGCGGTATCGATTTCAAAGAAGCGACCTTTCAGGCCTTCGCAGACCAAGACATTCCCGTTTTCCAACCGCTGGGCACCGGAAATCAATGCCGAGTAGAAACTGTTTTCAGCAGGAGCAACATAGCGCCACAAGGCACCATCCGGACCAAACACTCCGTCGTTCATCGCGTAAGATCCATCTGCTTCGAGTGGTGGCATGATGACATCAACGCTGGAATAGGGGCCGCCAAAATTTCCGGCATCGTTGTTAAAGACCATGATCGTGAATTGCGGATCTTCCGGACGACGTATGATGTGTGCGCTGTGTTGGTGTCCGAGTGTGGCCGCGCGGAAATTCGTGTACTTAACCATCGAGTCGTTGCCCCAACGAAAAAGGAAATCACCGCCAAATCCGCGCTTGCCTCCGGTGGAACCGGCGGCTTCTGCTGTGGTGGTACTGTGGTCAATAACATAGATCTCACTGGGTTGGCGCGCGCTAAGTACAATTTCATCGCGTTCAGCATCGTAGCTAACAGAGTTGTAGTGCACCCAATCCGCAAAGGTCACAGGCGGAATGAATGCATTGATATCAAAGCGTCTTGGGTTTTCGTCTCGGCGTCCGAAGTGTGGTTTCATTGGGTCGCGATCTTGTACCAAATGATCCCACAAGTGCCATTCCCATACGACTTCATATCCATTGGTACCGATTGGCTTGATTTCCATAATCTTCTCTGTCCAACACTCACCGGCAAGAGAATCCGGACGACCCGCTGCGATAACCTGCTCACGAGATTTCACTTCCCAAGCAATAACTAGGATGTTACCGTTGGGCATTGGACAGATATCATGGTGCGGTCCGATTGAATCGTTGCCCAACACAACTGACCAAAGAATCTTTCCATCCCAGGATACTCTTTCGAGACGTCCGCCCGACATACCTAGATTAAACTTCATCACGCTCGGGTCCACTTCCGGAACCAAAATCGAGCCGTCATTAAGCAGGTATACGGAAAATGCCGCGCGTGTCGTGAGAGGCCATGAATGTACAGATCTGCCGCAATTGTTGATCAGATGAGCCTTTGTCGACCCCATAGCTGAAAACATAGTCAGACCATTGAACGAACGAGCCTGATCATACTGAAACAATCCCACAGTTTGTTGGGCGTGCATTGTGCTGAATCCAACAAGACACAGCAGCGTTATGGAGAGAATATGTACTCGAAATGAGTGTAGGAAGGGATGAAATGTGGTTTTCAAGAGAAGCTCGCAGTAGTATAAAATCCATGGCCGTTCATCGCCATGAACATAGAGGCATCTCTGCTAACCTTCTCTGAGCGCTACCTTAGTTTTGATTCATATCAAGTTCACCTGAGATTAGGATGGGTTCATTATCTGTGTGTTCGGCATTAAATAATGAGCAGCGAAGCCCGGACGAAAATTAAGCTAAGCCCTTAACTTCTGAAGCTCTATGAGGTATTGACGCCTCTGACGCGCGTTATGTACCTGTTCATAATGAGCGCATGTTCATTTGCAAGTAAATGAGTGAGATGTCAGCATAACCAAAGAAATCAGCAGTCTCGAGTCTTTTTTAGTGCATGCTTCGTACGAGATCGCTTTTGTCACTCTTCGTATTCAATGCTTGTTTTCAAACGTCAGGGTAGAACCGCTATCATGTGCCACCGCTACCGCTACAAGTCGCTTCGTCTGCGGACGCAACCACCACGAAACAAGACACAGAAGCAGAAGCAGCAGTGAAGGAAGGAACTCAACAAAAGCATCACCAACAAAAGCATGTGCCGCAAGTGCTCCACTCATGCAAAAGAAGAATCCGGCGTAAGCCCACTCTTTTAAAAGTGCGGTACGGGGCAGAAGTACAGCCGCCGCACCTAGTAGTTTCCAGATGCCCAGTATAGTCAACATGTACATCGGAAATCCCAAATGTGCCATACCTTCCGTTCCGGGAGGTGAGATTGCGCCTTTTGCTTCCTGATGCAGTAGTTGGACAATGCCTGTGGATACCATTCCTAAGCAAAGCCAGAGTGTTGAGACCCAATAAAGAATTGTTTTAGTGCGAGTGTTCATGGTTTTTATTACTCCAATGTGTGAGCTGTGAAGTTCCTGAAGTGTTCGAAATGTCGGAACTGTCGGAACCGGAAATAGGCTGTGTTTGCGCTTGCAATGGGGAAGTTGAGGAGGTGGAGCAATGGCGCTCCGTAGTGCCGTGAATCTACGCCAACTTCATGAGTGGCGCATTCATCTACGCAGCTAGTAAGCGTTTATCCTCGACGCCTCGTCAGGATGTTTTGTATACGGTCATGAGCCATTGCAACACCTTTACGATATCCTCTGCTCATGATAAAATCACGTTGCTCAACGCTTTCGTACAAAACATGGAGTGAAAGGCGGCTTGTCTCCTCTGAGAGCGCGCTGAATTCGTACACTTCAAGCTGCACACCGATGCCGACATTCTCCATTTCGAAGGTTCGGATAATGCGACTATCCGTCTCGATGCTATGAATGACTCCGTGAGCCGTAAATGCAATCTCACCCTGTGGTGTTCGTGTTTGAATGACATAGTGTCCGTCTCGCTGCATTTCCCACTCCAGAACCGTGGTACCAATCCATTCGGCGACGATCTCGGGGTTTGTGAACGCTTCAAAGAGCTCGCCTACGCGTAAATCAAAATCTCGTGTAACAAGGACATCAACGCTGCCATCATTGGCAGATACGGATGTTGTGCGGTCCATAGTTGTGAAGAAAAGTAGTGTTGAAATGCTGTCTGTACCATACAGCTCTTTGCTCATGGAATAGAGCGTATCGCCCTACCGGCTTCGCTTGCGTCGTTGCTTCATGACCTGCTCCAAGGATTGGAAGCGCTGCTCCCACAAGGCTCGAAACGGTTCGATGAAGTCTGCCAACTCGCGCATGCGCTCAGGATTTAATCGATAATGAAGCTCGCGACCATGCTGAGACGTTTCCAGCAGTGCACACTCCGTTAGTACTCTAAGATGTTTAGATACAGTTGGGCGCGCACTCTCAAAGTGCTCGGCAATGCCGCCTGCCGTCATCGATTGAGTTGCAACCAACAGGAGGATAGCCCTTCGTGTCGGGTCTGCAATGGCTTGAAAAACGTCTCGTCGAATATTCATCGTGTAGCTATATGGCTACAAATATAAATGTAGCCACTTGGCTACGCAACAAGAATATTCGCATAGGTTCAAAGATTGCTGAGTGAGGCATTCTCTTATTTACTCTGACCTAGCACTTCTTCAATTCGCTTGCGCAGTTGTTCGCCTGAGTCTTCGGACCCACCGCTTTCCCAGCAGACTGTCTTACCATTTTGATCGAGGATGACATGTGTTGGATAGGATTGAATACCAATTGCGTCGCAAAGCTCTTGCGCGCTTGGTATAACGGGCCACAGAGGGTTGTCGCTCTTTAGGTAGTTGTTCAAACTTTGAGCATCATTAAGGGCTGCGGAGAGAAAGACAACCGAGTTGTTACTCTTATAGTGTTCCGCCAAGCGGTCTAGGCTTTTGCGTTCTACTTGACATCCCGGACAGCCGATGAACCAGAAATCCATGACGACAACTTTACCGAGAAAGTCAGCTGTTGAGCCACTCTTTCCGGAGCCGGTGGTGTAGCGAAATGGTTTAATGGGAGGCAGCACATCCGCAGCATCGACGGCGGAGCGGATGCGTTTGAGATAGTCGTCTTTACTTTCATTGTTTTGTTTGCGTAGAGCATAGACGCGGTCAATGTCAGGGGAGCTGCGACGAGAGCTCAAATTCAGAAGTATTGCGAGCTGGCGTTCTGCGAGCTGTCCGTTATTGTCGTCCAGATACAGACGAATCAACGCACTGTAAATCCCTGCCTTATCTTCGACGCGCAACAGATTCGGTAGTATCTTCATTGCTAAAGAGCTTGCTTCGTGATAGCGCTTAAGCTGTCTCAGGCAAATGATATGACGTTCGTACAAGCGTGCTGCACGTCTCATGGAGCCAAATATATTCTCTCCACTGAAGAATCCGGCTTTGCTCTCGCATAGCCGGAGCGCACGTTCCACACAGCCCAGTGCACGCTGCGGATCGAAGAGAGCTGAGTGTTCATTTCCGAACGATGCTGCTAATGAAGCAAACAGATCCACGTCGTTGGATCGATCCCATGCTGCGGCAACAAAACGGAAGTCCGCCGGAGAGATCATTGCATTATCTCCCATGCGTTTGAGCCACATATGCGCCATGACGCTGCGGGGGAAGTTGCGTGCAAGCGGAGCAAGGAGTGAACCAAGAGTATCCGGCATGTGCATTGTTCCGTTCACCATACGTGGATAGAAGGCCATATTCCAGAATGACTCTTGATGCAAGAGTTCGTCGTTCATTCCCTCGCGTGCAAGCTTCTTGGCCAGAAGTAGGAGTTTCTCGTGTGGTGTGTCGATGCTCATCGATAGTAACAAGCTCGTGACGTACCACGAAGTGGTGCGTTGTAGTGACTTAGACAAGCTGTCGAGATAGCGTCGAACAAGAGCTACACGCTCTTCTTTTGTAAGCTCGCTATTACGTTCGCGGACTTGTTCGAGCTGTAACGAGTACGCATCGTAATACAGTCTGTAGTTTAATGGATAGCGTTTGCGCTCTTCGCTAAGTGCGCTGTCGATTGCCGTTGTTCTCTGAAGGATATCCCCCGGCACTGCTGCACCGTCGCGCGTACGTACCGTAAAAATAGTGATGCCGTTGGGCAGTCTGTCACCGGGCCGACAAACCTCAAGACGTACTTGATAGCATGAATCCGGAATCGTAAAGAAGCACTCCAGGCGATACGTTCCAGGAACTCGTTTCATAGTCTGCACTTGGTTCGGACTTGACCAGGCGCATTGGCACAATGCCGCACAATACACAGTATCTTCAAAATGCAAAGCATTCGCCAAGCTGTCGTTTGGTACCTCATAACTGATGGTAATCTTTTCACCCCACTTAGGGTCGTCATTCGAAACCCTCACATACGGTGTCTCGTTCTGAGCTTCAAGTTGAAGTGCGGATAATACAAGCATGACTATCAATGCCGCTACGAAGCAGATATTCCGCAAACGAGGTGTTTTCATTGTGTAGTCCTTTGCATAGTTATAAGAATACTTGAACGTCCTATTGAGATTGCTGAAAAACGAACGAAGATTTTCAAGGAGAAGGACAAGCCGATTAGGGTCCTAAACACCTAGCTCGGCTTCAATGGAGTATAGACAGTGAACGCAATGGTACAAACTGAACATACTCTTATCATATCTACCGCATTTAATCGAACACGGTCGTAACTACCAGGTTTTTGCTTGTGGCGCAAGCTTCGTTCACGAGGTCTCTATGATCCATAGGCACCGATTCAGCGATAATAATTCAATGGAACCATTCACTGCTTTCAACAGGAGGCTTTCGCATCGTGACGCATTCTGAAGCGGTGCTCATGCTGCGCATGTCCGGTCACTGTATACCTTGCGCTGCCACCGGGACTACCTGCGGTGCTACACTCAATTGATCGTATAGCGTCTATACTATGCAAAAAACAGGCGCTCGAAGCTAAAGCAGAAGCCAAGGATCTGCACGCAAGACATCGACCAAGAGCCCGAGCTCACATAGTGAGTTGTTGTGAGATGTTATGAGTAATTGTGAGTTAACATGAGCCGTTGCGAGTTTGAGACACGACCATTGGGTCTCATTTAGGTAGCACGTTTTCTATGGCGCTATCACAACGCACACCTTTTGTCAGCGTTTGGTAGACCACGCAGTATCGCTCCGTGAGTTCTCGCAACTTTTCGAGCGAGCTTGCATCTGCAGAAGATTCCAGAACGAATCGCAGACGTATTGCCTGAAATCCGACATCGACCGATTTGTCGACACCGAGGGTTCCACGAAAATCCAGGTCTCCCTCCGCAAAAACTTCGCAACGACCCAATGCAATGCCCATGCTCGTTGCTACTGCTTGCAAGGTCACTCCCGAACAGGCGACGAGTGACTCCAACAGCATGTCGCCCGAGCAGGCCAACATTCCGCTTCCGCCACTCGCTTCATGTAATCCTGCCTCCACCATTGCTCTGGCAGTGGATACTTTGCACGAAACATTGTTTCCCAACAATCCCTCCGCCTTCAAAGTAATCAATGCAGCTTTAGGATCTGAGCGATAGTGTTCTTTCAATGGAGCTTGAGCCGCTCGAAGTTCATCGCGTGTCATGAGCACAGTTCCGGTGTTCTACATATTCGCTTGCGTGGTGTCAACGTCGGGGTGCAATTCCGCGACCTAAGACCCACTGCGCAGACAAAATACAGCGAAGGTCTTTCACCAAGTGCCAAGTCCTCCTTGAATTCCTGAAGAGGCTAGGACTGACCATGCTTCAGACGTATTTTAGTGTTGAACCATGTAGTTGTTGCGTCAGTGACGATAAGGCTTTACACGCTGCCCGCTCCACTACAGTGTGCTCTGTTATCGGCTCCGCACAACGCGGTGGAGTGTATCTATAAACGACTCAGTTTCAAAATTTATGGGCTTTCCCCTGAGAACTAAATGGTGGATACTGTGCTGTTTCGCCCTTGCGGTTATTGCTCAATTCCTGCACAGCCAGGATTCCGGCCTGCATCGTGATAGTGTGAAAACGACACGTCCGGCCCCATCTCAAGCGTCAACGGTTCAGCATCGCACGCGCAGTGAGATGAACGGCACTTGGAAACCTGTGTATCAAGAAATTGGCGGGAATGCGTTTCCAAAAGAAGTCTTTTCGAAGCAAGTATTGGTGTTGAAGGACTCGGTGTACGTCTTCAGCGCCGAAAGCGTCGATAAGGGAGTGGCCCTCTATGATACGACGCGCATGGATATCATAGGACGTGAAGGCGTCAATGTGGGCAAGCACTTTCGCTGTTACTATAGTGTCGGAGTCGACAGCTTGAAAATCTGCTACGACTTGAGCGGTGTGCGCTATCCTTCGTCGTTCGCAACCAAAGGCCAACCTACCTTCTTTTTGTGTGTATTTAAGCGCAGTTCACCTTGATGCTTGTTTTTGTTAGTGCGCTCGTTGTACCCGACTAGTGTTTGATCTCCAGCCACTTTCTGAGATCAATGAGCATGGCCGGTGAAATGGCATGAGCAGCGGTGTATTCATGATAACTTGGTTTTAGACCGAATGACGTGAGGCGGTCTCGTGCTTCACGAGCTCGACGAACGGACAACACGACGTCTTCCGTACCATGCGAGATGAAGATGCGCAGCGCGGACAGTGCCGGGGCGCGCAGAATGCTATCTGCAGACGGACCAACGAGTCGACCACTCATCACAATGATTCCACTAAGTAGTTCAGGGTGTCGTAAACCCACCGCGTAGCTCATCACAGCACCCTGACTAAAGCCTCCCAAATATAATTCTTCGTTATGCGAACAGTAGCGCTTCCTAAGCTCAGTAATAAACAGAGTAAGCCCTTCAACGCTCATAGCCATTTGTTCCTTGTTATAGCGTCGTTCAGTCGTGTCTGAGTCAGGTGCTGCGAAATTGACATCGAACCAACAATAGCTCTGTTTGCCAATGGTGTACGGTGCACGGATCGAGACCACTCGAATGTTCGTCGCGAAACTCCGGGCTAGCGTGTGCATATCCTGTTCATTGCTGCCATAGCCGTGCAGTAAAACCAGCGTTTGACAATTCCGTGCTGTCTTTGAAGCCTCGCGAATCACCGTATATGGCTTCCACTCGGCTATCAAGCCCACTGGCCGGAGCACAAAGAGGAGCAACAGGGCAGATATCACGATCCCGCTTTTGTTCAAGGCAGGTCTCATGGGAAATCTCAAGCGTGCGCTGACCATGTCTATGAGATAAGATTTTACAAGCGATGGGTCAACGTGCAATAGCCGGCACACGTACCCTTATGATCCGCACTCAAGCGTATGGCGGTAACCTTCATGGGATTGCCGTTTTTAGTAACTTGCACCTTGGCACGGCCCTCAATTTGTGGAGAAAAATGCACACTGGTGTTTTGCCTTCGATAGACGTTTTCTGTATGCGTGGCGCGGAGCGCCCCGCACCCTTAGGTAGCTTGAAGTTTCTTGACGCTGTCTGCTGTTTGCATGCAACGACAGAAGAGTGAACGCACATCCGCTACGAGTTTGGAGACGCCGTAGGCGGCTCGATAATGAAAAATACCTATGAATGAAATTCCTGTTTACCGTCCCACACATACCATACGCATTGTCACAGCGGCATCGCTTTTCGACGGACACGATGCAGCTATAAACATTATGCGGCGCATCATACAATCCAGTGGTGCCGAGGTTATTCATTTAGGACATAACCGTAGCGTGAAAGAGGTCGTGGACTGCGCAATACAGGAGGACGTGCAAGCCATTGCCATGACTAGTTATCAGGGCGGGCACGTTGAATATCTTAAGTATATGTATGACTTGCTGCAGCAAGGTGGCGCAGGACATATCAAGATCTTTGCCGGCGGTGGAGGAACGATTTTACCGTCGGAGATCGAAGAGCTACATGCCTATGGAATAGCGCGTGTGTACTCACCGGACGACGGACGCGAAATGGGTCTGCAGGGTATGATCAACGATCTCATGCAACAAAGTGACGTCTTAACACCTCTGACGCATTTGCCACGGATGCGCGAAGAAGTTCAGGCGCGTTCTCCATTAGCAATTGCGCAGGCAATTTCAATGATTGAGCGTGAAGACACAGACCGGCTACCCTGGTCACAGATTCTCGAGAGTAAGGGAAGTCACAGCGCGGTGTTGGGAATCACCGGAACCGGAGGCGCCGGTAAGTCATCTTTAACCGACGAGTTGGTGCGTCGCTTTTTGGAAGACTTCCATGACAAAACCATTGCCATCATCTCTGTCGATCCGAGCAAACGCAAGACCGGAGGCGCGTTACTTGGTGATCGCATCCGGATGAATGCCGTAAGCAACGACCGAGTGTATATGCGATCGTTTGCTACACGCGAAGCAAATGTTGCTTTGAACAAGAACGTCCGGCAGGCTTTGGACGTATTGCGTGTTGCCGGTTTCGACCTTATTATCGTAGAGACAGCCGGTATTGGGCAGAGCGACTCTCAAATCACTGAAGTGGCTGACATGAGTATGTATGTCATGACGCCTGAATACGGTGCTGCAACCCAGCTTGAGAAAATCGACATGATTGATTATGCTGATATCGTTGCATTGAACAAGTTTGACAAGCGTGGAGCAATGGATGCTCTGCGGGATGTTAAGAAACAAGTGCAGCGTTCGCGTGGGCTTTGGCACTCATCGCCGGACGACATGCCCGTCTACGGCAGTATTGCATCTCAATTCAATGACCCCGGTACGAACGCGTTGTATCGTGCAATTATTTCGATGTTAAATACGAATCGAAATTTAGGTTGGGAGACAGCTCTAGCGCATAGCGACGAGTTGAGCGAGAAGCGCTACGTAATTCCTCCGGAGCGTACGCGCTACCTGGCAGAGATTGTCGAAGAAAACAAACGCTATGACAAGCATGCGCGCACACAAGAAGAGCTGGCACGCAAAGCGTTTCAGATCCGCGGGAGTATTGAGATTGTTGAGAATTCACTGTCTAACAAAGAGCGCTGACCTCACTAGTTGGATCACGTCGAGCACTGAAATTGCAATGGGCGTAGCTTCGAAAGTAGTGTGTCGCATGGAATATTCGCTCGTGCTTTGTCTCTGCCTTCTTGGCACCCTCTTTCTTTGCGCCTGCTCCTCATCTATTCGCTACACCTCCAAAAGCCCCTACACTGACGGGCCTAAAACTGGTTTAACCACACGCGACGTTACCATTGGTTCAGAACCGAGTTTGCTACTAGATCCTCAGCTAAGTGCCGACCGACGAAAAATCGTACAGATAGCTCAAGAGTACCTAGGTAAAAAGTACTGTTATGGTGGTAACGGACCGAGCTGTTTCGATTGCAGTGGGTTTGTGCTTGAAGTGCTTCAACGATGCGGTTATACAAACCTACCCAGGACCGCCGCAGAGCTGTCGGCAACTCTTCCAACAAAACATAACGACTGGGAGCACGCGCAACCAGGTGACCTCATTTTCTTCGATTTTGAGCGCAGGGAAAGAGTCGGTCATGTTGGTATTGTAATGAACGACGGGTTAATGATTCATGCGTCTACACAACGGGGAATTGTCATCGAAGACTTCCAGAGAGGAGTCTACGGAAACTGTAAACTGTGGTACGGTTTCCTTCTTAGGTGAATGAATCATAGGGGCTAAGTAGCTATTTTTTGTGGAATTTGACGCAATTTCAAAAAAGCCCATGATGTCCGATTTTACCAGCATAAGTTTCCTGAATCTATTCATGTAATGTTCATTCAGGGTACATGATACTTTCACTAATTTTTTTTCATATTTTCATGTACTTAATGTGAAACCAGGTACGTAGTGGTGGGTTTAGTGCATCTACAGATTAGGCGACCTTTTGTGAAGCGTTGATGTCGCAGAGAGTAGCAGTCGCGGCAAGAGCTTTGCAACGAACGGGCTTTTACTGATGTAGCGCACATTTTGCAGGGATAGTACTTCTTATTCATAACGCGATGAGCAACTCATGAATTCTTCAAGAGTGTGCTGTTTTTGTGCATCAACGGTTCGTCTTACTGGTTTACGCGTGAGTAGGATGAGGGTGGTTGGTAGAACGACAGGGTTTAAGTCAGTAGATATATAATGTGTTAGTCGATGTAGTCGGCACTGTACATTCTAGAGAGAGCTGGCATCTTTTGTAAGACATAGTTTTTACAGGTTGAGATGCATACATGTTGTCTTTACGTACGCAGTCAACGAACTCAAACATTCTTGCCCATCAGATGTGCAGAATTGGGGTTGACGACGAGGGGATAGTGAAATTCAGAAGATCAGAAAAAACAAAAAACAGAAGGATAGTGATAAACAGATTCATACGTATTGTTTAGTTGTTCACATTTACAGGGGTTTTCTATGATTCAAGCAAGTACCAGATTGCAACGTAAGCTTGCAGTTCTGCTCGGCTGTATGGTGCTGGCACTGGCATCATTCAGTACCGCAAAAGCGCAGATCGCTGCGTCATGCGTGCCAACGGGTTACACATACGGCTCTAACGGTGTTGAGATGTATATGAATCCAGTCGTTATCAATGGCACGACGTATAATTTTTCTGTAACGGGACCGAACGTTGCAGGTGCCGGACAAGCAAACACGAACGCGGTAGTGACGGGATTGCCCGGCGGTACGGTAACCATTAATACTGTTCCGTATTTGACCTATTACTACGGCTCTGGTTCGTGTGCACAGTGTTATGGTGGTTACTGGTTATGTTCCGTGGATTGGAATAATAACGGTACCTGGGATTCAGGTGAGCAAATGTTGAGTGCGCGCTCCATCAACGGAGCTGGTGCTTCATTTACGATTCCGTCAACTGTAACAGCAGGTCCAAAGCGTATGCGCATTTGTGCGTGTTACAGCACGACCGCCTATCTAGGTGAATGTAATACAACAACCTATTACAAGGATTTCAAGGACTTTACTTTGAATGTTGGGTACAACAATGACTTGCAGATCAACTACGTGAGCACCACTTCTGCTCCTCCGTTCGCAGCAGGTCAGAACAACATCATCGTAAATGTTACAAATAATGGTTTGAATGCAATCACCGGAGCAGTGATCAATTATACGATCACGCCATCTACAGGGTCCGCGATTACTGGATCCGCTACATATACTGGTAACTTAGCAAATGGTGCTTCAACGAATGTTATTCTTGCATCGAACTATGATTTTCCGGCTGTTGGAAGTGTATCTGTAACAGCATCGGTTAGTACGGTAAACGGAACCACAGATGGTAACTCTGCTAACAATAATGGATCTGCTTTGCTTGGTGCCGGCTTGAACGGTACCTATACAGTTGGTGGTTCGAGTCCCGACTTTGTCAGTATCGCTCAAGCAGCTAGCCAGTTGACAGCGGGCGGTACCATAGGCTCCGTGACCTTCAACATCCGTCCCGGTACCTATACAGAAAACGTATACATTGCTAATATTCCGGGTAGCGCTATCACCAAGCCTGTCGTATTCCAATCTGAAAGTGGAAACAAGGCATCAGTTGTGCTTCAGTACTCATGTACATCCGGTGCAGCAATTACCGGCACAACATCTGTTGGTTTGGTTCCGACCATGCGTTTGAACAACGCTGACTACATTACCTTCAAGAACTTTACCATCGCTGCCATTAACACGACAGCCGGCTTGGGTATGGGTATTGAGTTGGTTGGTCCGACCGGCGGTGCTTCAGGTTGCGACAACGTGACATTTGACAATATGGTATTCAATGGTGTCACCTCAACAAGCACCTCACTTGGTGATGTGTTCTTGCTTTCAGCGAACAGTGGATACCATCAAGGTTTGAATATCAACAATTGCACATTTAACAATGCAGCAATTCCGTTGTATATCGATTATACAAGCACCAATTATGTACCCGGTATCAAGATTAACGGCAACACATTCAACAATTTCGGATACTACGCGACACGTCTCGCCGGTACATTGGATGCGAGTGTTACCTCGAATACCTGGACAAGCACAAGTGCTACTCTTGGCGCAGGTATCATCTTCGTTAATCACAATGGTCTCTTCAACTTCCGCAAGAACCGCGTAAACATCCTTTCCAATGGTGGAGTATCTGCTGTAACTTCAGGTTCACGTACCACTACCGGTCAAGCGATTTTTGCAAACAACTTTGTTCGCGCAACCGGTTCAAACGCTATCGGTATTAACTGTTCAGGTACATCGAACGTAGGTATTTTCCACAACACAGTGTACAATACCTCAGCCGGTGCTAGCTTTAACTCAGTTACAGCCACAACTAACGCAGTTACAAACAACATCTTCATTAATACCGGAAGCGGTCGCGCTTTCATTGGTGTTAGCGGTGTTACATCTAACTATAATGACTTCTGGTCTGCTTCCACCAACTTCATGAGCTGGAACGGAACCATCTACACAACTCTTGCAAGCTTCCGTTCGGCTTCAGGACAGGACTTGAATTCTGCGAATGTCAACCCGGTGTTGGTTGACCCGACAAACAATGATCTTTCTTTGACTTTGGTCGATCCGACATTGTATGGCGTTGGTTCAACGTCTAACGGTACTTACAATTCCGGTCTGCGTAACGTAGTGACAGATGATATCTTCAGCAACAATCGTTCGAATCGTGCTGAGATCTTCATGGGTGCTCACCAACTTGTTCCGGTGATCAGTTTCAATCCGGCTCCGCCGGCAACCCTGACGGGATGTGCCAACCAGACGCTCACAATTAGCGCAAACGCAGTAGTTAGTTTCGGTGCTCAACTCTCCTACAGCTGGCAGCGTAATGGTGCTCCTCTACTTGATGGTGTGAACGGTGTTACCGGTGCTTCCACCAATACACTGACCATCACAAACGCGCAACCGTCACTCAATGGTGGTGATTATGTTCTTCGCGTAACAGCTACAGGTGGTGCTGATCCTCTGATCTCCAACATCATTTCTGTAACAGTTAATGCTCCGATCACAATTAACCAACAACCTGAAGCTCGTATCATTTGCCAAGGTAGTGAGACCTCTTTGGCTGTTGTTGCCAGCGGTACCATCCTCGGTTATCAGTGGCAAAAAGATGGTGTGAATATCTCCGGCGCCACAAGCCCGATCCTTGTCATTGGCAATGCAGGCTTCCAACAATCAGGTCGCTACCGCGTTGTAATGACCGGTACCTGCGGAACAACCACCGTTTCGTCCAATGACGCTGCAGTTGTTGTTGCTTCAAACACACTCATCGGAACCAACCCGGACGTAACCGGCGCTGCAGTAGGTTCAACCGGCTATTTGTCAGTTGAAGTGAATGCTACCGCGAAGCCGAACGGCTATACACCTTCTTTCCAATGGTACCACGGTGCAACCAAGATGGTTGATGACGGTCGTGTTAGCGGTGTAACCACCAGCCAACTTACCATTCGCAACATGCAGTCTGCAGACATCACTAAGGATTACTACTGTGTTGTTACCGGTATCTGCGGTACTCAATTCTCAGCACAAGGTGGTTTCTACGTATCACAGATCTCGATTCAAAACCAACCTTCGAGCCAAGAAGTTTGTAGCTCAAGTGATGCAAGCTTGATGGTCAGTGCTAGCTCCAACATCCCGAATGTGGTGTATAGCTATCAGTGGAAGAAGAACGGAACGAATATTTCGAACTCAAGCATGTATCAAGGTGCAACAACCAATGTCTTGACGATCAAGGGAGCAACGGCAGCAGAAGCAGGCGATTACACCTGTTTGGTAACAGCCAACCCGACAGGCGCAAACTTGTTGTCGCAACCAGCAACAATCTCCGTGATCAGTGCACCTGCAATCAGCACACAACCAGCAGCCAAGACGGTTTGTGAAGGCGAAGGTAACAATGAACGTTGGCAACAGGTGCCGCACTGGGATATCAGTGGAAGCGCGCAGGCGTGAACATCAGCGGAACAACAGACGCATCGGTAGAAATCGAGACAGATGCATCGATGAACGGTCAATTGATCACCTGTGATCAACAACTATAGCGGAACAACAACCAGCAGTGAAGCAGCGTTGACCGTGAACAGCAAGCCAGTGATCACGACACAACCGAGCGACATGGTAGTGGTCAAGGGCAGTGTTGCTTAACGATCTCCGTAAGTGCAACAGGCGGAAGCGGCTACCAGTGAGTTCAGCAGACAGCAATCCCGAGAGCAACACAAAGCAGGCAAGATTGCCGAGCTACACAGAATCAATGGCCGGCAACTACGTATGCGAAGTAACAAGCAGCTGTGGCATGACAACGTCAAACGCAGCTCGTCACGAGCACCAGTGGTCGTGAAGAAGATGCATTGGCAGCAGGCTTCGGCTTGAGCAATGCAGAACCGACACCGACCAATGACTATGCGAAGGTGAACATCACGATGCCAAGTGCAGCACAAGCCCGTGTTGTATTGCATGATAGCTTCGGCCGTGAAGTAGTATTGTTCGAGGGCGTAACAAGTGGGAACCAAAGTGTTCGCATCGATGCACAGCGCAAGTTGAGCAATAGCACCTACACCTTGAGCAGTGGCTCCTACAGCTTAACGCGTAAGATGGTAGTAACGAAGTAATACAGATCTTCGGACATCATCAAAGGCATTAGGCCTTGAAGTAGAAGGACCGAGAGTGGAAACTCTCGGTCCTTTTTTTTGGTGGTTGTATGATTGTTGGTTAAAAGAACATTGATTGCAGAGGATGATATAGCTACAGATGAACTAAAGTCCATTTGTTAGTCATTGACGCACGAGTTGTGGTGAGAGAACGTTAAGAGTTGGCTGACTACTATAAACGAGATAAAGAGATCTCTAAGTTAGCGCGTTCATCAATCTTGAGAATAATTTCAGTTCGTACTATACTCTGAGTATCCGACTAATTCCTGAAAAACACGACAATTGGAGAGAATTGAAAGTTTTGAGAGCCGTACGTGCCGATTAGCCCCATTGTCCGCTAATGCTAAGAATAGTGTGAATATTTACTCATAAAGTAGCAGCGTACTTTTTCATGCATCGTGAAGACAGTATTTTATTGTCCGTGCGCGGGAATTCCGAGTGACCAAACTCTATTGGAGCACTGCTATGCAGGTCCAAAACGCACAGCAAAAAGCTTATACTTTGGCAAATAGATCGTTTTTTTTTTCGTTGTTCAATCATTATTCAGAGGGACTTCCATGCAACGTATACGTACATGGTCTAGAGTTCGCGGAGTTCTGCTTGGTTTGGCAGTCTTTGCGTGCTTTTTGTCGGTCGGAGGTAACGTCCACGCGCAGCTCGCGAACTTGAGTTGTAATCAAACTTGGTACTATACTTCATATGGTATCTCATCATTCACTTTTAATGGTACTACCGTTAACTCCGGTGTGGATTGGCCGAGTATTGCCGCAACTGTCGGTACTGGAAACACGAATATGTCGCAGACATTCAGTGTTATCCCAGGTCAGACCGTTTCGTATTCAATAGTTTCCCAGCTCACATACTACAATCAGTTTGGATTGTACATCGACTGGAACAACAATGGTACCTTTGAGTCAACTGAGTATATCACCAACCAAGTTGGTTATTACTCGAATGCATACTCAAGCTCTTTTACAGTTCCAACAAATGTCACTCCTGGTCCGAAGCGTATGCGAGTTGACTGGGATTACTACTACGCATGGGCGTACTATGGAACCTGGAGTCCTTGCCAATCGTATGCAGCCGGTTATACACAGTATTATGGTGATTGTGAAGACTATCTTTTGAATGTTGGCTACCAGAATGATGCCGCATTGACTAGCGTGTCAACCTCGACAGCTCCTCCGTTTGCTGCCGGGTTAAATAACATCACAGCAACCATTACCAACAATGGTGTAAACGCGATCAACAACTTCACCGTGAACTACACCATTACACCCTCAACGGGTTCTCCGATAACGGGTTCGGTTACTTCAACAACAACACTGGCAAATGGTGCATCTACAACTATCGTACTCGTCAACGGTTACAACTTCCCGGCTGTAGGCAGTGCAGCTGTAGCTGCTTCCATCGGCACAGTGAACTCAACAACAGACGGAAATTCTACGAATAACAACGCATCCGGCTTGTTCGGAGCAGGTCTTAATGGTACGTATACCGTTGGTGGCAGTAGCCCAGACTTTACAAGTATCGGCCAAGCCGCTTCGCAGTTGACAGCCGGTGGAACAATCGGTCCAGTGACCTTTAATATTCGACCTGGTACATATACCGAAAACGTCTATATCGCAAACATCCCTGGAAGTTCATCTTCCAAGCCCATTGTATTCCAATCGGAGAATGGGAACAAGAATACCGTAGTGCTTCAGTACTCCTGTACTTCGGGAGCGGCAATTACTGGAACGACATCCGTTGGTTTAGTTCCCACAGTACGTTTGAATAATGCCGACTACATTACATTTAAGAACTTCACCATTGCTGCTATCAATACTACAGCTGGCCTTGGTCTTGGTATCGAGATGATTGGCGCAACGGGTGGTAGCTCAGGCTGTGATAACTTGACCTTCGACAATATGGTATTCAATGGTGTGAGCTCAACCAGCGGCTCGCTTGGCGATGTGTTCTTACTCTCAGCTAATAGTGGCTACCATCAAGGTTTGACAGTCAACAACTGTACTTTCAATAATGCTGCTATTCCTCTGTATATCGACTATACCAGCACGAACTACGTTCCAGGAGTGAAGGTTACAGGAAACACATTTAACAATTTCGGCTACTACGCAACACGTCTGGCTGGGACTCTCGACGCAGCAGTCAACGGCAATACCTGGAGCAGTACTAGCACGAGTCTTGGAGCAGGCATCATATTCGTAAATCATAACGGTAACTTCAACTTCCGTAAGAACCGCCTCAATATGGTTTCAAACGGTGGTGTCTCGGCAGTAACATCAGGTTCACGTACAACAACCGGTCAAGCCATTTTTGCGAACAACTTTGTACGCGTTAGTGGTAGCAATGCAATTGGTATCAACTGTTCTGGTACGTCGAACGTTGGTATCTTCCATAACACGGTGTACAACACCACTGCGGGTGCAGCGTTTAACTCCGTTACTGCGACCACCAATTCTGTGACGAACAACATTTTCCTGAACGCAGGAAGTGGTCGTGCGTTCATTGGTGTTTCCGGCGTAACGTCAAACTACAATGACTTCTGGGCTGCAACCACTAACTTCATGAGCTGGAATGGTACTGTTTACTCAACCCTACCAAGCTTCCGTTCAGCATCTGCTCAAGATGCAAACAGCGCGAATGTCAATCCGACCTTGGTTGACGCAGTAAACAATGATCTTTCTTTGACTTTAGTAGATCCGAATCTTTATGGTGTTGGTTCAACATCGAATGGCACCTACAATTCAGGTCTACGTAATGTTATTACCGACGACATTTTTGGGAACAATCGTTCCACGCGCTCAGAAATTTTCATGGGTGCTCACCAACTTGTTCCGGTGATCAGCTTCAATCCCGCTCCGCCGGCAACTATCACAGGCTGTGCTAACCAGACCCTCACGATCAGCGCTAATGCTGTTGTGACTTTTGGTGCTCAACTCAGCTATAGCTGGCAACGAAATGGAGCTCCACTTCTTGATGGTGTAAATGGTGTGTCAGGTTCAAATACCAACACCTTGACTATCACCAACGCTCAGCCCTCACTCAACGGTGGTGACTATGTTCTCCGCGTAACTGCTACCGGTGGTGCTGATCCTCTGGTTTCCAACATCATTGCCGTTACTGTAAACGCTCCGATTGAAATCAACCAACAACCTTCGGCCCGTATCATCTGCCAAGGCAGCGAAACCTCAATGGCAGTCGTAGCAAGCGGTACCATCCTGGGTTACCAATGGCAAAAAGATGGTGTGAACATCGCAGGTGCTACAGGTCCGATTCTTGTTATCAACAATGCAGGCTTCCAACAATCAGGTCGCTACCGTGTGGTCATGACTGGAACATGCGGTACGACTACCGTTGCTTCTAATGATGCAGCTGTAGTTGTTGCTTCAAACACGCTCATCGGAACCAACCCGGATGTAACCGGCGCTGCAGTAGGTTCCACCGGTTATTTGTCAGTTGAAGTAAACGCTACCGCTAAGCCGAATGGCTATAGCCCGAGCTTCCAATGGTACCATGGCGCAACCAAGATGGTTGACGATGGTCGTGTTAGCGGTGTAACCACCAGCCAACTTACCATTCGCAACATGCAAACAGCAGATATCACCAAGGATTACTACTGTGTTGTTACCGGTATCTGTGGTTCACAGAGCTCAGCACAAGGTGGTTTCTATGTATCACAGATCTCGATTCAAAACCAACCTTCGAGCCAAGAAGTATGTAGCTCAAGTGATGCAAGCTTGATGGTCAGTGCTAGCTCCAACATCCCGAATGTGGTGTATAGCTATCAGTGGAAGAAGAACGGAACGAATATTTCGAACTCAAGCATGTATCAAGGTGCAACAACCAATGTCTTGAC
>JBGAKH010000008.1:0-219830 GCA_044224515.1 Chlorobiota bacterium
CAACTTCTGCAGCAGAGTGTGCGCATCGTTCGTGGACCAAGCGATGAGGATTTCGGTCGCGTTGCTGTGTTTGAAGACCTTTACGGAAATCTCTGGGACTTAATCCAACCGTCCGCTACAATGAGCTCAAGGCAATAAAGCAACTTGCCTCCGTTTTAGATGTATCTTCTTGAGAAAAGGAAAACATCGACACTAGTCGGTACAACTGTGTGGTCCGTGAAGAGGCTCGTAGACACAACCGCTGAAATGATAGCGCGCTTGTTGAACTAAGTCATCGCATAGCTATAGAGATGGTCCAGACGTGGTAGTAGTAATACTAGCCCGAAGCAAGCAATAGGTCGTGCGGAACACATGATTTATCTGGTACTACTCTTTGACAAAAAAGTATCGTAAACAATGTTCGGCGCAGCTAACTTTGATGAGATACAGACCGGACTCGAGGCCGCAACAATCAATTCGGCGCTTAAAGGAGGATCGTATACGAAGTCTACCCTGGACATCTACAATCTCGAGACATCCGTTCTCACACGAAAGGCCCGCAACCTCTAATAGAAGGTATTCAGCAACCGGCTTAGGATTGAGCGAGATTTCGCTATCCGACATTCCGTCCTGATCGTCTATCGAGCTCGTTGTTTTGTCGTCGCGTACGCAGAGCACTGAGTGGCGAAGAATTTTCGGGTCGTATGAGCTAAGACCCGAGGATTTCAAATCAACAAACCACGCATTGGCAGCCTGCTTGTATTGTGATGTTGAACTCCAGTAACGGGTTGATGGTGCGGAGTGAACAAATGCGGTGTTGATTGCCGGAGCGTTTCGAGTACGGTCCACAATCGAACACAGTTCCTTGATGTTTGGTAAGCGCCAATCAGTATGGCCTGCATAGTCGAGTTTTTCAGCATACTGCAGTGCTTGATCCCATGTCATGCTATCTGTACTAACGGAATTACACCACACCAAGCCAAACAGTTGATCTCGAAAGCTCCCATCGCCATTATCTATGAAGCGTTCGACTAACGAAGGAGGTTGACGATCGCGGACTGCACGAACATGAAATCGTTTGGTTCCCCCGGCACTTATGCTTTCCGACTTCGGATGTGGCCCACTTCCGCCACCGGAATTCGTTACCCAAACTTTTGTCGTATCTGTAGCATGTACTTCAGATGTCCACCAATACTCAGCCCCTGTAGTCGGAAAAGCACTTTGATCCATCGCCGGATTCAAGCGATCCAAGTTCAAAATGCTCAGGGATTCCATAAGACTTGGCAAGCGCCAATCGCTGTGTCCACCAATACGTAATGTATCAACGTAGTGTTGTGCTTGCTCGTAGCTGAGTTCTCCACCATCAACACGTTGCCACTCTAGGTTGCTGATACTATCGAGCACTATATCCGGTTGTAGAATAAAATATGCGGGCACATACTGACGATAATCGCTGTCTTCTCCAAAGGTCTGCGTATAATCTGTGATTTGACCGGTATCGGGAAATCTAAGCATGGTCTTGGCTTGCTGTTGTGCGCTGAGGCAGGGCGTCATAAACAAGCTAAGCATGAATGTCAGCCATTTGGAACTGCAATGGACACAAGACTTCGCAATAAATGTGGTACAGAAAGCGCGCAAAGCGCGCTGCACACGAATGATCCTTCGTTGCTCATAGCCTAGCTGTTTGACACCTTTCATAACATCATTATCCGTTCTACAAACCAAAAAAGAGCTACGAGCGCGAGACCTGAGTTCCAATGCCAGACGACTTTTTCGCGCTTGTTCGTGAGCTTTGTAAGAATGCGTAGCCCTCCAATGGTCGCAATCACACAGAGAACCTGCGCACCTTCGACACCAAGATTGAATCCCAATAATGGTTTCAGTACTTCCGCTCCATAGATACCGCTTTCACGTAACGCTGTCGCAAATCCCAACCCATGAAACAGTCCAAAGGCGAAGACGACGATACCCCGAAGCCAATCATTCCATCGATCCTGGGGTTTTCCAATTGATCGGATATTCATCAAGGCTACAAGAACGATGGATAACGCAATAAGGGGCTCAGTGATATACGATGGGACAGCTATATATCCGTAAACAGCAAGTGCCAAGCTGCATGTGTGAGCAGCACTAAACACTGAACAATAAAGAATACTACTACGTAACCGTCCAGTCATCAGACTTAAAGAAGAGATGAAGAGTAAGTGATCCAAGCCTTCCGGTAGAACGTGTTGGAAGCCCTGGAGCCAAGCAGTGAGAAAAAGACTGTTCATTGGGAGTTGTTGTTAGCCCGGCGAAAAACAATCATATCAACAAACGTAGTGAGAACCATGAGTGGTCTCGTAGACTGCTGGTTAGTCGATGACTATCTTCTTCACATATGTGTTTCTCAAAGTGCTAAGACAATAAAGGTATAAACCCTTTGGCACACCATTCAAATCAATAGACGGCGCAAACCTGTCAGCAGTATAGACTTTGATTCCGTTTTGATTGTAGAGTGCTACCTCTCGCACGGAGCTCGGATCAATGCCGGTTGACAGATGTATTGAGCAGCGCGTTCTTGCCGGATTAGGAAAAATCTTAACATCAACCTCGACATCACGATTGTCCGCTACTCCACTCACACTTAAACAAGGCGTAGGACCTTTATAAGTCGACGTTGTTTTTGAACCATCCGGGTTGATGAAATCAAATGTATAGGTCCCTGTAGTAGTCCAGGTATACGACACTTTGTATGTCTGTCCATTGAGGGTATAGCTTAGCACATAACCATTCGTGCCGTTGGCAATACAATCAGTGATCACGGCACCTTTCAGTGGCGTCAGGGAGGGTCGTACCGGACGCGCCGCCGCTTGAGGAATGATTTGGCGTGTTGAGTCTTCCGTAACCTTACCGACCATCGTAGCGATCATGTATGGCTTTGCTACAGTGCCATGATAGTGATAGACTCCATTGTCACCGTAGTGGCCATGATTGGCATCCAGGGACCTCATTGCACTTCCATCCGGTTCAGATTCGCCATAAACAGCATAACCGTCCAATCCAAAAGCAATTGGCAAAGTTTTCGCCTGCATCAGATAAAGATGCAGAGGAGCAACATGATAATGGTAGTCATCGGCTCGACCGCAGTGACCACCCCACTGATCCAATTGGCCATCAACCAGTGCATCGACTCCGGTGTTCGTATAGGGATTGAAGATGGCAATTCCGTTCGCCGCAACTGCAATCGCTCCGCGTGAAAAGTGATCCGCATTGACAGGAATGGGTGTAGTAGCGATTTCGGGGTTGAGGGGAATACTCCATGCGTTCGATCCGACATAGCACTGAGGTAGAGGCACCTGCTGCTGCCAACCGGTAATACCTGCCATCATAGGGTGCTTCGGCAAGCCAATTGATTCAACGAGAAAATACTGCGCATTCCACGAAGTGCGCACATCAGGCTTAAACGCACTAAATACCGAATCAATGAATGCAGGTGACGTTTGTGAATACACAAGAGCTCGACGCTCGCGAAATCCAAAGAGCGAAGCAGCGCAGCTAGCTACAGCAAACATCCATACAAGTCTGTGGTATCGATGTGGTACATACATCAAACTAAGACATAGGCTAACGAATAGCACACTTAGTACTCCATAAAGGAGTCGTTCCGCAGCTAGCAGCTTTGTTTCCAGCAAAACACTTGTTGTACCGACACAATCTGACGAGATTATACCTGTTGGCACTGAATTGAGTGCACGAATGTGTTGATATCGATCCAATACGTAGGTTTGATCCTCCGGGCTCAGTTCTTTAATAGCAAAGTGGGTCATTTGCGTAGCATCCGCCTCCAGTATCACTGTATCAGCTCGGTATGAGAGCAACGATGCTTGTAAAATCTGCCCATCGCGCAGGTGCCATGTGCGAACTGCCACGGATCCTACACCGGCAACGTGAGCATTGAGGCGCAGTGGAAGACAAAAAACACATAGGATGACGAGTAGTAGTTTCATAACTCTGCGGGTAGATGATGGCAAACAACCTGGTTCAGGCAACTCTTAGAAACGCATTTGCGCGTGCGGAAGTACTGAGCCGAAATCTGTAAGAGTAACAGTACACCATGATCATATTTGGTTGATTTAACGTCCGAGAAGAAGCTTTGAGAAGTGCCTACCGTTCAGAGTGCCCTCAAGCTCCCAGATATACGTCCCGGATGCCACTCCATCTCCACTGGCATTTTTTGAATCCCACAGAATCGTATAGGATCCGGGAAGGGTCCACTGATTTTCTAGCAGGGTGCGAACAAGGTGTCCATTCTCATCATAGATATGTACACTGATGTGTTGCGCCGTTGGTAGCTGAAAATCCAATCGCGAATCCCCTGCGCTTGGATTAGGAGAAATTAGTTCACTCACATAATCACTATTCCAAAGAATTGGTACCGAGCTAACCAGTGAATCATAACAGTTTCGTTTTGAAATGCTGTAGGTAGCTGATATATCTTTATTGTGACGTGTTGCGTTTTCACTTGTCGGCAAATACGCTCGTACATAGTCGACGCGCACCGCTTCCTCCTTAACGTTTACTCGCAAGTGTCCGGCATTCGGAAGAATCGTACCTTCTATATACCCATACTCCTCTGCCTGATTGGCATTTTGGTAGTTTGGAAGACTGGGCTGAGGACATTCCTGGTATATTAAACACTCCTTTTGCTGTTGACCAAAGAAGTGATCGTGACCATGAAAAAAAGCCGTTACGCGGTGTTCTTTAAAGAGTTCTTTGATGGGTTTGTACCATCCGGGACGATTTGATGACCATCCGTCTGTACCGTCCTTGTTCTTTCCCCCCCATTCATATAAATTGGCAAACTCACCCCCCCCGCGCCCATTGGCATCACCACCGATGATCTGGTGTGCAAATACAAAGCAGTAGGTTGCTGTCTTTTGTTCAAGCGTTCTTTTCAACCATTCATATTGAACCGTTCCGAGGGTCCAACGCCAACCGTGATCGGCGTCAGGCTTAGGTGCAGTGTACCAATACGGATCCAGCACAATAAACATGGCATCACCCCACTGCCAGGCATAGTAATTTTCGCGTTGTCCTACAAATGGATGCACGATTGTATCTCCGGTGTAAAAGCCGTCCGGCTTTGGATTGGGAAAGTACTTCTTTCGATCGTTCGTACCCCAGACGGCAACGTTGTCCGCTTTGCCATTAAGGTTCCAGCCTGACTCACCTTCATGATTTCCAAGACTGATCATAAGAGGAACACTGTGACAGCTTGTTTCGTATAGTGTGCGCAGCAAATGACACCGTGACGTTACTGTATCGTGGGTGAGCTGACCGGAGCTATTCTTGAGCTTGTCCGACATGAGTATGTCGCCAAGATCTATCATGAAATCCGGTTGATCATCCAGTTGATTTTGAAGGCATCTTTTATACAGCGTCGAATCGCTGTTTTCATCCATATGAGGATCTGCCTGAATGACAAAGCTGAACTCCGAGCTTGGCTTCCGGCATGTGTGGAAACTGTGTTCAGGACGAAACGTACTGTCACCGGCACCGGTCTTGCGATAGCAGACGCGATAGTAGTATTTTGTGTCCTCAGTCAAGCCCTCAAGCTGGATACGTGCAGAACTATCCGCAGCAGCTGCGATCCAAGCACTTTGTGCGGTGTATACTCCACTCTGGGTTCCGTAGACCACGCTCATTTCCGCTTTTTGAGAGAAGATGCAATGAACAAGGACGCCATGTGATGTTGGACGCGCAAGCATCTCTGTATGCTGCATCATCTGTCCCGACATCGTATGAGACAATAGCAAAACGTTGCAGAGCACAAAAACAATTCGCAGCATCGGGTTAGCACGTTTCCGAACTAAGTACCTACATCTTGAGGATACAGCAGTGTCCGCCGTCACTATGATAGTCGCCAATGATGAATGGAAAGCTGAGTTCATCGAAGAATGAGTATTGGTGAGACAAGGTGGTTTACTCCGTCGACTACCTGAACGATATAGACGCCGTTGGATAGCGCGCTCATGTCTAGCCGAGCGCTTAGATCAGCCGGAAATACCTGGTCGCGAGCTACTAGCTGTCCGTGTAGGGTATAGACCTCGACCTCTCGTGCTCTGTACGAAGCATCTGAGCAGCGCACTTCAAGATCCGAGCCCATCATTTGACAACGAATAGTTTGGGTTTGTGCAAATGCAAAATCTGTTACTTCGGTGCTACGATGTTGCACGACGTAGCTATGACCGATTTCTCGATTGTGATGGGCTCCCGATACGGTATCTCGCGGCAGATAGGCTCGGACAAATTCGACACTTGCCGTTGAGGGACCGACGTCAATACGAAGGTGCCCCGTACCTTCCAAAGTGACATCCTTATACGCATCTGCATTAGCAAGCATTCCTATAGTGTAGGTAGAATCAGAGGGCATCGGAACTTCTTGATACACAACGCCATCCAGTTCCTCTTTGGCGTAGAGGTGATCGTGACCTTGAAAGAATATGTCGACTCCATACTTCACCATCAGTTGATGGATGGGCATATCCCAGCCCGGACGCATCGTGTCAAACTTCCACTTACCGTTATCATACCCACCCCACTCGAATCCCGGCGCTACCGCAATTCCGCCTCGACCTTGCCCCCTATTATGGTGACAAAACACAAACTTGTGCGCTGCAGTAGAGCCAGCTAACGTATTCTTCAGCCAATCGTACTGAGCTTTACCAAGAGTCCAATCCCAGTTCTGAGGTTTGTCGTTCACATCACAGTGGCGGTAGACGTCTAATACGACAAACAACGCGTCACCCCAGGTCCAAGAGTAGTAATTGGCCGGAAGATCAATGCCGTAGCTTTCGGCTGCGCTATTCCCGGTGTAGAAATCATTTGGTATGGGGTTCGGATAGTAGTATTTGCGCCACAATGTTCCGTATACACCAATATTATTCGGAGGTGACTGTTTGAGGAAGTATCCCGTTTCTCCTTCATGATTGCCTAAGCACACGTAAAACGGCATCGAATGACAGACAGCTCCTAAGTACTGCACATAATCTTTGTGCAATTCTTTCATCTCATCACTTGTGGTCGTCGACGGCGTATGGTCGTCCCCAAAGATGTCTCCTAAGGTAATCATAAAGTCAGCACTATCGCGCGCCTCATTGTCGAGAGTAATCTGATACATCTCTCGTATTCCCTTCTTATCGTACAAATGCTCGTCTGCTTCCAACAAAAAGCGGAAGGCAGAACCGGAACGACGTTGCGTGTGAAAGGTGTACTGCGGTGTCGAGCTAAACGCCGTTGAACCGTGTGGCGCGTAGAGCAGAATGTAGAAATAGCGCGTATCATCCTTGAGATTACTGAATTCAACTACTTCCGGAACATCAGCACGCGCCCACCGTGGAGGGATCGTATCTGTGTAGACACCAGGCTTCTGCCCAAATGCGATCTTGAAATCTGCATCATGAGAAAAGAGTATGCTGGCGCTCGTACTGCGGTTCGTAGGTCTTCCTAAAATGATGTGCGGTGGTTGGGCAAGACAATCAAACGAGCAAAAAAGGAGAATCAGGAGCCCAATAGAGCAATTGTACAGTGCTTTAAGGGTAAAATTACAACAGAGAGCGACCACGTTAAATTGATGCATAAGCTGTGCGGATAGTAAACAAGCGGAAACGGATGTATAGTTGCTAAGACGACATTCCTTCGGAAATCTGGCGCTGATGTCGCCGAGTAGAAGAAAAAGATTGAGACGCGCAGTGTCTCTTGCGACGGATGACAACCCAAGATCTCTTGCCTTGTCCACAAAGAGCACTTGGCTCCCCTAGCTATCTCATGGTACTACTTAGAGCTTCACCAATGGATAGCTCAGTGATCGAAACTTGTCGAACACATGAAGTAAATACACACCCGACTTAAGCATAGCGAAGCTTTGTTGTTCGATAGTAGCAGCGTCTCCTCTCCTGCACTCTTGGCCAATACTATCGTAAAGGATGAGGCGTACTGACGTTTGTCTAAGAGAAGGACAATTCAATCGAATGTGCTCGGCAAATGGATGAGGAGACACCGCGGGTTCAAAATCGCAAGGACTTCGGGACTCAACGAACGATGGATATAACTCGATGAATTCACCGGGCGTCAACGTTTTATCCTTAAATGCTGCATAGTCAGGTGGGTACTTGTAAACTCTGAACACAGAGTTGAGCGTTTCACCGGGTCGAACTGAATCCTCGTCAGGGTTCGTTCCTTGAGTCATTACGCCGGATCGTTGAACCGGACATATGTACTTCCAAACGATATCCCCGCTCGGTGTGATCTCCAAGAATTGTCCTACTGTTCCTGAGCAGACCAACGTGTTGCCGTTGGACAACCGAAAAGCTCCGGAGATGTTTTCTGAGTATAACGGGTTTTCGATCGTTCCTTTATAGCTCCACACGAATTCCTTAGGAGACATCGACTTTGCTTGCAATGTGTAGATACCACTTGAATCCATGTCGGGAACAAACTCATCAACTGTTGAATAATTCCCACGACCGAGGCCGTTGTTAAAACAGGTCATATGACCTTGTCCTGGCTTAGCTGCGCTGACCCACTCAACGTCATGCTGTTCAAAATAGCGTTGATCCTCGCGCGTTCCACCTCCGTATGTGACTGGATTTCCCCAGCGATAGAGTAGATCTCCACCCTTCCCGTAGCGCCCCCCTTGATGTCCCTTTGCTTGTGTACTTGTTGTCGAATGATCAATAATCCATACTTCGCTATTACCCCTTACGCTGAGGGCAATCTGATCGAATTGTGGATGATAGTCTATCGAGTTCATGTGATTCCAAAACACTGGTAAAGTACGGTGATCTCCTGCGGTTCCTATCAATTCCGGGTGTTGCGTCGGTTCTCCAAAATTTTGTTTAGTCGCATCAAAGTTTTGAATCAAATGATCCCAGACGTGCCACTCCCAAACGATGCTTCCACCATACGGCGGAGTAGGATGAATCTCAACAATGAAGTCCGGCAAGAGTAGTCCGCGTTGCGCTACATCAGGCTGAAGTTTCGATGGATCGAAGCCGGCTGCAAGCACCTGTGCATACGTTTTCTTTTCAACTGCCAGCATCAGAACATTGCCATTGGGAAGCATTTTTATGTCGTGATGCTGCATTGTCGAATCAGTTGAAAAGTCCATAGCCCATACGAGACTGTCATTCCAGTCATACTCCTCAACTCGACCTCCTTCACCACCACCACTGCTTAACCGACCCTTCGTCATGCAGGCTCGTAACAAATGCCCATTTTCAAGAAGATACACAGCTTGACCAGGTGGATTTGTGCTTGCTGTCCACGTTTTGATAATGCGACCGGAGTTATCAATGAGGTAGGTCATCGTGTTCTGTTTCGGAGCGAACAATACGTATCCGGATGAGACTCGTGTAGAGTCGGCGTAAAGCAGTCCAATGGTTCTTTTCTGGGCTTGCGCAGTGTAGTGGATCAGCATCACCATCAATAGATTGCATACAACTGATATCAGAGATTTCATACTTCCTCCTATTTATGGTGATACGTTCAATGGTGAAGAAGAAACTGCTCGCATAACACGGTACCGTTAACGCATACCGTGCAGAAATAGACGCCAATTGGATCGTCTGCAGTTTCCCATCGAAGTACTGAATCATGGCTTTGCATTGTGCTGCCGTTGAATGAAGCAACACGTCGCCCTAGCACATCGTGAATGAAGCAGGTGAAAACAGCCGGATGAGCGGAATACATCGTAACTGTCACCTCAGATCCTGACGCATTCTGCGAGATCTGAAGCCGGTAGGGGCAGCTAGAATTTGCCGTGGCACTTAAGTACTCAGCATCACCATCAAGTCCGGTCGTGGGTATGAAAGTCCTTGCGACACGAAATCCAACATGGTACCATGGATGCGTCGGATCTTGTGGACCTCTATAGTACGAAGGGTTGCGATTCGAGACTCGTGAGTGCCCATCGTTAACTGAATCTATCAGGTATCCGTTGTACCAGTTACCTCCACGCATTCCTCGATACGTCAGGCCATCGGGCATGATGAAACCGACATCAGGTCCCTGGGGGTTACTTACAGGACTTCGCGAGTAATAATCCTGTGCATACCAGTCCTGTACAAACTCCCACACATTTCCCGCCATGTCAAACAACCCAAACGAGTTCGAACCGTCGTGAGTTTGATACATGAGCATTAGCCCGGGCCATCCAAAGTCCTGTTTTTGACGATTTGACCCATCATAGAATGCTACCGGTGTGGTCTGCGGCAGATCACCTGATTCGTAAGGATCGCCGGATTGAGGCCAGTTAGCTCTATGAAAATCTCGGTCATTGCCCCATGGATAATTGAAGTACGGATCCGTGTGTCCCCCTCGAGCGGCATACTCCCATTCAGCTTCGGTGGGAAGTCGATATCCTGAACGAAAACGATCACACTTCCACGTCGATTGTGAGTAGCATGTATCCAGACCACTGCGCTTACTCCTCCAATTACAGTAGAGAGCAGCTCCTTTCCACATGACTCCAACCATAGGATGAAGGGCGCGGAAATCAGTGATTCGAAATGTATCATTGTCTAACTCAAGGCTGTAGTATGACGCGTATTGATGTGTGTAGCATATCAGACTACTATCCTCTACCAATCGTACTTCTCCGGCAGATACAACGATCAATTTTTCATGATAGACATCATTTAAAAAATCACAGAACGAAGCAGTGGTTGTTTCTGTTCGTGCAATGAAGAAGGAATCTAGTTCGACACGATGAAGTGGCGTTTCATCGCTTGGATGACCGGGATCGACGAAACCAAAGTGGTCGCCCATCTCATAGTGCGACGCCGGTATGAGAGTCTCAAGGCTCGATAGCGATGAAGGATCTGATCCCGACACACTTGGACAAAAAGTGAAACCGAGAATGGCTACGCACCATGGTTGCAATACACACAAGACAAACAATACTGGAAAGAGTCTTCTGTGATGAGTATGAATTGGCCAACGCATAGAGAGGTTGTCAAACAACACGGTTTATTGAACGATCAATTTCTGATGAACCCAGTCTTCAGACCTATGCGCAAATACGTGGTACACGCCGGGAGGCCAATTTGGAATTGTGATGGTCGAACACTCGTTGTCTTCATCGATGAGCGCTTCGTAGACTATCTGTCCTAAACTGTTCACGATACGTATCCAATCAAAGCGCTTACCCGATTGCGTGCTGTGCGGTCCAAGAATGAACTGATCATGAGCCGGGTTCGGTCGCAGAATACACGCTGAGCTCTCAAGGTTACTCTCGACCGGGTCTGTTGCATTGTCAATCCTCGCGCGCACGAGTACTAGATTGTCCAAGACAAGGTTCGAGCTCCAAATAAAAGAAGCGTCGCGAACAGGATTGTCGAAGATGTTTGTGAATGTTGTATAAGCGGGTTTATTATCAACACCCACTACACTGTTGCTGTACTCAGTAGCCGCCGGCCACATGCTATCATCGTACGATTCATCCATCCACTTCGATGGCAAAGTCCAATGAACAGCATATGACTGCGAGCCATCTTTCAAATCTGAAGTGGAACACAATTCTGAACGACGTAACGCTCCATCCTCTCGTAAACAGCTGAGATCATTTATAGGTGCGGTATAGAAGGTCTGCGCTCTCCACCGATGATCACTGACTGCTATGATTCTTTGAGACGTATCACAAACAACCACCACCAAACCCCCGTCACCGGGATGATACGACGATCCGTTGGCGTTTTCGGTACCAAGACCGGGATGCTCTTCCCAATCCACAATCTTCATAGCAAGGCTAAACGGTGCGCGGACGCGAAATCGAACAAGGCAGGAATTGAAGGGTGTATAGGGTACGGGATCCTTTGCTACTGCAACTCCCTTTACATAAAGTTCAAAGTAATTGTCTGAAAATATGTAGGCGGTTAACAGCTCACCATTATCATCAATTATGCGGATGTCTTTCCCATCTAATGCTGCAAGCGCAACACTAGCACTAGGATATAGTTTTCCACTGCAACTATTGTAAAGGTCAGACGCATATTCAAGGCCTGCGTCATTAAAACGGGTATCGGCCGGCACTATCCATGTACTACCATCAGACGCTATACTTTTTCCAACAACAGCAGATCGGCCACCGGAACATTGGAATATGTTGGGTTGCAGCATCGTTCCTTGACCGCGAGTAATTGTACCTGTGCCCGTATACTGCGCGTATATGTTCACGAACAGAAGCACCGAAAACACACTATATACCAATAGTACCTTCATACCAACTCGAACAGTATCGATTTACTACATCTCTGCAATGTTGTTCCACTCGGCAAAACAGACTACATGAACCAGGTTCGAATTCAGATCAACAATTTGATCTTCAATGTAAACATAGTAGAGACAAGACTTCAAGTGTGGTTCTTCATCACAACTCTTACTGTTCTACCAGGTCCTAGCCAGAGCAATCAACTAGGATTACGATCCGATCATGAACTACCGACCTTTTCATTGTGAACGCTGTCTTTCATAGAGTCCGCGAGGTCCGTCTATATATCTCGAAGGCAGCTACATCGTTCTCTACTGCCGAGTGCCGGAGAGCCTTCCTCTCTCTCCTGTTTTTCCTCTATCTCGTTTATCACCTGCATCTTCTCGACCACGCGAATCTTGTCCATCAGCTTCACAAGTAGGTCGGCTGATGCGACCCCCTTCCGGACCATCTTCACCTCGCTTGACTTTACGAGAGCTCGGTCGAAAGTAGTCCCTTATCTCTCTAACCAGAACTTCAAACTTTTGAGCTTGTTCAGGAGTGCAGATTCTTTTGAACTCTTGAGCTTGTTCATAACGTAGCATTTCCATCGTGTACTCATTGTCTGCAACACGTCGAGCTAGCGAACGCACGAGTGCATCACTTGTCGATTGGTGAAACATCGCCGCGTTCATAGAATCTCTCTCAGCGCGGATTTGCGTGGCGAGTTCACGCTCCTTTATTCGATACTCGGAGCGCAGTTTCTCAATTCGAAAGCACTGTTCCGCACTGAGTTGCAACTTGCCGGCTAAAGCGTCGCTGAGCTGCACAGACTCTTCATTGCGCTTCAACTCATGCTGACCCGAGCTTTGTGCTTTCATCCGCTCCTGTATAGAAATGTCCTCGGAGGCACTAACTCGATCGTCGACGTGGTTCAAGTCACGGTTATAATTCCACAGAATAACTCCTAGAATGCCTAGGTTGACTATGACAAGTACCCAAATGCCTCGCATCAAACTTCGATTCTGTTGTATTAGATCCATTGGCTTCAGAATCAATTGTTTTGAATGAAGAGTTCGCGCGCAATTGTCTCATAGTCCTGAACCTGCTCTTTGCTTGAGTTGCTGTCGACGTGGGACAATCTGTTCTCATGATGGGAACTTAGAATGTGTCCCACTGCCCATGCATTCAGTAGGACTACCAGTCCCAAGCTCAAAGAAGACACGTAAGATTTTGCCACTCGTCGCGAACGTCTTTGCGCACTGCCAAGAGTACGAACTACACTTTGCTCCCATTCTTCTCGCGGGCTAAGTTCGTGGAGTTGTTCAAAAGTCTCTATGCTAAGACCGTCAAATGAGGATTTCTTTTGTATGTGTTTAGTAGACTTCATGAGTTTCGTGTAGATAAGACGACATCTTTTTTCAATTCTGGCGCTTTTATGAGTCATTCTCCAAAATTTTTCGCAGTCGCTCAGTTATGCGTCGTTTTGCTCGGTAGATCAGAGAATCAACTGCTGTCACGCTCGTCTGCATGATGGAAGCAACTTCGACGATGCCGAGTCCGTCAATCTTACTTAACATAAACGCAACGCGTTGATTGTCCGGTAATGTGTCGAGTAAGGCTCGAAGAGCCTCCTCTCTCTCTTTCTCGAGAATCTGAGCATCTGCTGCTATGCCACCGGAGACTTGTTCTTGCACATCCTCGAACTTCAAGAATCTCGCAAAAGATGATAAACGCTTCGCTCGCTTCATCTTTTTAATGTGGTCAAGGGATTTTGCGATCGCGACACGATATAGCCACGATGAAAGCTTCGAATCTCCACGAAAAGTGGAAATAGATTGAAATACTTCCACAAAAACCTCTTGAGCAATATCCTCTGCATCATCCTTGTCCAGCACAAGACGATAGCAGGTGTTCAAAACCATCCCACCATACAACTTCACCAAATCAGCGAAAGCACGATTGTTGGCTCTTTGCAATTCCCGTATTAGCTCTTGTTCTTCGCTCACAAACCAGAATTGTCTTGTTCCGAATTCCCCCTTGGCTCGATGCTCGCTTCCATCCCCCGCCTTGTATTGCCTCCCAGCCTGCACATCTTCGTTCGTCGTTGTACACCGCAAACGACAGCCTGTGTCGATCTGCACTGCTGCCTTACTGCCGGATCAAGTCTCATTATCTCGATCGCAACTCTATGCGTTCCATACTTGAGATCAGCCTGAAGGTATATGACTCACTCGCACAGCCTACCGTTTAATCACTCTTGCATGCTCTATACCTAAGAAGCCGAGGCTGACATCGGTAACAACATCGTCAATGTACTTTGGTTTCAATTTCTAAAGTCGCGCAGGCTCCCTATTTCGTGCAACTGACATAGACTCGGTAAACGCTCTGCCCGTGTGGACACAAAACCGGAGCACCGAACACGTCCCTGTAGTCACCAGCCCATCTTCGCCGACCCTCTCTCCCTGATGATCAGGCGACAGACAAGAAACGGCTCTCATCTAATGCTACGAACATGAATTTGGTAGGATGAGTTGTGTTACGCGACGTAGACGATACTGCCGAAACACAAGACCTTGGAGTAGTCGTATATGAAGACGACTGCAAACACAGAGGATAAAATGTTTTGAAATTTGATCTGCAGCAGGATAGCGATCGTGGTGAGGGCAAACGCTGGGTTGTGGTGCGTCCTCCGGGATCGACCGGCTGTTCCCTCCTCTTGGCTCGAGGAGCAACCGATGAGCAACGTTCGCGAATCGGCAATCAAACAGGCGGACGTGTCTTTCTCTTTTTACATGTTGATGACTTCGATTCCTACTTCGCTCAACTTCTGCAGCAGAGTGTGCGCATCGTTCGTGGACCAAGCGATGAGGATTTCGGTCGCGTTGCTGTGTTTGAAGACCTTTACGGAAATCTCTGGGACTTAATCCAACCGTCCGCTACAATGAGCTCAAGGCAATAAAGAGGTTTTCCTCGGTGTTCAGCTGCATCTTCTTGCGAATCTGATACCGATGGGTTTCGACGGTTCGCTTGGAAATCCACAGAGTCTGGGCGATGTCTTTGGTTGAGAGGTTAAGACGCATGAGCAGACAGATCTTCAACTCTATGGGACTCAAGCTGGAGTGATGTTTAAGAAGTCGCTGGAGAAACTGTGGGTCAATGCTCTCGAACTGACGTTGCAGATTGGTCCAATGCTCTTCTCCGGACTGCCTAAGTGAATCGATTTCATACACAACACTTGCGTAGTCAGCTCCCGTAGAACTGTCGTCGCCATCTTTGGTGTTGAGTTGTTTTATGTTTTTCTTTAAGCTAGAGATCTGCTGATTTTTCTGTGCTAGCTCCATGGCAAGCGCAGTGAGCTCGGCTCTTTTGTTGTCGAGTGCGCGTTGCAATTCCAGTGCCTTGGCTTTCAATTCCTCACGCTCGCGTGCAGCTACCTCCATATCCAAACGATGTTTGGCATGCTCGTCATCGTAATGACGTTGCTGCTCTGCGCTCTTGGCACTCCACTCGTGATAATGTTTGTAGTAGTCGAAGGCATCTGTGACTTTGCGGGTGCGCTCGGATACGAGACTCAATAGACGATAGATCTCACACAGTTCCTTGGCATCTTCATACTCGGGTTCGTACTGACTAAGGCACTCTTTCAAAAGTTCTTCTGCGCGATCGTACTGTCCCATCTCAATCAGCACCTCAGCAATGCCACGATACGCAAGAGTTAGATAGGCCGCATCATTTCGAATACTCGAAATAGCAATCAACTGCTCGTATTGCAGCAGGGCTTCCTCAAAACGTCGTTGTCGTACTAGCACATCCGTGTTAACGCGAAGGTAGTAGACGTTGGTAGACCAGCTTTCAGACGGTTGGCAACGACTAAGCTCCAACCAGCCAAGCGCTGAATCCAGGTCGTTCACGGAGAGATAATACTCGGCAATTGAAGTATAGGCAAAAACGATACCGCCGTGATCGCGCTTGGCTTTATAGAGTTCTATGGCTTTGTCGATGTACATTCTACAACTCTGCGGATCCTCACCATTGCGTAGTCGCAACTTTGCCACATGCATGTAACAGTATTCCATGAATGGACTGTTCAGCTGCAAACTCAGCTCGAGCGCAAAAGAGAAGTGTCGAAAGGCTTGGCGGTAGTTCGCCACCTCAACCAAATACACACCACAGTTGTATTGGCAGAGTAAATGCTCGTGATGCATACCCAAATCCGCGTACCGCTCCAATGCACCAAGCATATGCGAATATGCCCTTGAATAATCACGCAAATAGTAATAGAGCAAAGCCATGGTGAAGAGCCAGCTTGCCGTAGTCTCCGCATCGTCCAAGCTCAACACATCAACTTCCAACGCAAGGAGCGCGTCGTACGCTTGTTCATGACGTGACTCAATCGTATCAATTCGTGCCAAGAGCACGGCACTCATGAGGGCGGTTTGCGATGTGGGACTTGCAGCACAAAATGATTGTGCTTGTCGAAAGTAGCTTCCTGCCCGATAGAGGTCTTCAAGATTCAATCCGACGCTATACTTCTTCAGATAGTCGCGTCCGGCTGCTAAAGCTATCTCCGCCTTTCTACTTCGAGAACGGACACTGCTGAGCTGCAGCTCTATGTCTGAAGGCATTGGCGAAGAAGCTGTTTCAACGACGGACATACGAGCGCAAATCAAGTAGTGTTAGAGGACAATCAATGCAGTGCTGAAGTCACTCAGCCCCGACCTGCAAAGTCGTGCAGCGGGTCCGGCGATGTGCCAACAGAGTCGCTCTATGCTTCCCGTTGCTTCTGTGCTTGGCCTCAGTCATATTAAGATAGTAAAAAGTCTCTGCCTTCGCTGCAGGCTTCAAGCACTCGCCCCTAGCGTACAACGATTCACACTACGTCAGGTAAACTCACTTGGGGCAGGCTGCTGATTCAAATCAAACCGGATTGATACGCTTCCGCGACTCCATAGCAGTCATCCTACAGTCTATCGCGCCAAGGAAACGCTTTTTTTTGAGCGTTTCAGGGGCTTTCTCACATTGTGAATAAAATAGTTTTGTCTCTTGTATTGCTTTGCGTATTTTCGGACAAAGTTATCTTAATTATAAAAGAGTCGATACTCCATGCGGGGAGCATCGACTTTGTACCAGCTCCTTTTGCGGAGTCACTCCAAGGCTCTTGCAGACGAGAAGCACTTCAAAAGGCATTGTCGTGAAACGATACGGCCTCCATAGGAACCGCATTCCGCACGCGCCGCTACGGCGTCAAAGCCCTGTTTGTGGTGGAAGCTCTCCCTCGCCGTCCCCTATCCTCATTGATTGTTCACAAAAACTCGAGTCGCCGGCAGCTGCGGTGCAATACCGTACTGACGTGTCACGCACTGCCTCTTTGGCATTCAGCCCTTCCATCTTTATCACCGCGCAGCCGAAGGCTGCGCATAAAGAAAAGAATCGTCAAGAGTTCAGCGCTGTTTTGTTCATGCAGAAAATTGAGTGTAGGGCAGATTCGGATTTCTTACTCAAAGGTGATCTATGAAAACACGTGTCACTGAGACATCAGTAGTTTCGATCTCACAACACAGCGTCGTTCCAACATGGTGCATGAGTCAAACCGTGCACCGCACAAGGGCTGCTCTTCGTCTTGTCGCAATTGGATGTCTATTGTTGCTCATTGCCTCAGCAGCGAGCTCATGCAGACGCAGCGCGCGAGAAGCGATAGAGCAGAAAGTTGTGGCGCTCAATCCAACGGCCGGTCGTGAAATCCCTCATCTTGACCACAGTGCGTACTACAAGGACTCTATCAAATCACCACAAGAAGTTACACTTAGCTGCCTGAAATGCCACCCCAAAGCAGCCGACGAAGTAATGAAGACGGCGCATTGGACCTGGATTAGCGGGGACGCGGTTCGTAACGGCAAAGTGATTCCACTTGGCAAAAAGAATCAAGTGAATAACTTCTGTATTAGTGTTATTGGCAATTGGATTTCGTGTTCTACGTGTCACGCCGGCTACGGTTTTGACAACGAAAACTTCGACTTCAGTAAGAAGGAAAATGTTGATTGCTTGATATGTCATGACGGATCCGGAACCTACTCCAAAGGACGTCGCGGTATGCCAAACAAGAATGTCGATTTGCGTTTGGTAGCAGGAAGTGTCCATAGGCCAACGCGCGAGAACTGCGGAACCTGTCACTTCAACGGCGGCGGTGGCATGGGAGTCAAGCACGGCGACCTCGATGAGTCATTGCTCAATGCCAATCAAGAGCTAGACTATCATATGGGTAAGCTCAACTTTCAGTGCGTGGACTGTCACAAAACTGAGCACCACGTTGTTCCGGGTAAGGTTAATGCCACCTATTCAGATGATGCGAAAGTTGCTCGATTTGGTTGTGAAAACTGTCACACGGAGAAGCCGCACAAAGACCACCGCTTGAACGAGCACGCCAATCGCATTGCATGCCAGACCTGCCATATCCCTGAGTTCGCTCGTAAGCTGCCGACAAAAATGACTTGGGATTGGTCTAAAGCCGGTGATTCTTCACGCAAGGACAATCCTCACGAATACCTTAAAATCAAAGGCGAGTTTCACTATGAAGAAGATGTGATTCCGACCTATGCTTGGTATACCGGCAAGATGGATCGCTATATCCTTGGCGACAAACTTGATTCGGATTCAGAACACGCAATCAATCGTCCCATTGGCTCTCGCAACAACCCCAAAGCCAAAATCTGGCCCTTTAAGGTGCACCGTGCCGAGCAGCCCTTTGACCCTCTCAACAACATGCTGATTCCTCCACTGACCAGCGGTGAAGGAGGATATTGGAGCAAGTTCGATTGGGATTTTGCTATAAAGAAAGGTGCGGAACTCTCAGGCTTGACCTATAGCGGCAGTTACGGCTTTGCCCCAACTCGCATGTATTGGCCCATTACACACATGGTGACAACACAAGGCAAGGCTCTCGGCTGTCAACAGTGCCACTCATCCAACGGACGTCTGAAATGGAAAGAACTTGGTTACGAACGAGACCCCGTAAGCGTGAAGTCGGCGAAGAACTAAGCTCTGAACAGAACAACATCTCGGTCAATGATACCGATCACGATCGAAGACAACGTTAAAAACACGAACTCAACATCGACCATAGACTACCACTCAACCTCATTTACATTCTTGTAGTACAGCGGAACGAGGAACCACATGAAAAAGAATCCAAAACCAATTAGTAATCCCTACTTCGCCGGTACCCTGTTAGGTATTGTGTTGTTTGGCGCATTTGCGCTGACACACAGCGGACTCGGTGCTTCCGGTGCAATAAGTCGTATCCAAGTGGCCCTGACCAAAGTGATATGGTCTTCACATGTAGACGCCATTGGTACGTTCGCCGCCATGGGCGCAGGAGACCGTAATCCCTTGGATCATGCAAGCGTACTGCTGCTGCTGGGCACATTTGCCGGAGGGATGGCATCTGCGTTCTTCAACGGACGATTGAAAGTCGAGGTCTTTAAAGGCGCTCGCATCACTACGACACAACGCATCATCGCTGCGCTCGTCGGCGGCGTTATCATGGGCTATGGTGCACGCTTCGCGCGAGGCTGCACTTCAGGACAAGCTTTGTCCGGCGGCGCAGTACTCTCGCTTGGCAGCTGGGCATTTATGTTCAGCGTGTTCGCCGGCGGTTATGCTGTGGCTTACTTCGTACGACGTTTGTGGACAGACTAATAAATACCCTGGTTTAGCATAGGAGTAAACATCATGTTACCGATTGACATCGTTGCAGTACTTGGAAAAGCCGGCGGATATGCTGTCTTCTTTCTTATAGGCTCAGCCTTCGGCTTCGCCTTGGAGATAGCCGGTTTTGGCGACTCACGTCGTTTGGCAGCGCAATTTTATTTGAAAGACATGACGGTGCTGAAGACCATGTTCACAGGCATCATTGTTGCCTGTCTGCTCACCTTCGCAGCCGCAGGTTTGGGATACTTGGACTTCTCGCAAATCGCCGTTAATCAGACGTTCTTGTGGCCGGGTATTATTGGCGGTTTGATCATGGGTGTAGGCTTTATTATCGGCGGCTACTGTCCCGGAACCTCGGTCGTAGCAACAGCCAGCTTCAAGCTGGATGGTCTCGCCTTTTTGATCGGAACCGTTATCGGCGCAGGATTTTTTGGCGAGTCGTTGTCGAGCTTCGAAGACTTCTGGTATTCATCTTTCACTGACCGCTACCTCCTTCCCGACTGGCTAGGCTGGTCCGTTGGCGCGACGGTGTTTGGCGTCACGCTCATGGCTTTAGGCATGTTCTACGCTGCCGAAAAGGTAGAAGAGTACTTTCGCCTTCGCGGCACAACAGAGCGTATGTCGTGGAAGATCACAAAGCGTTCTTATCAAGTTGGCTCAGCCGCTCTCGTGCTCTCAGCAGCGGCGGTGTGGATGATCGGACAGCCTGACCCTGTTCGTAAGTGGGAAATCATGCAAGCTAAATACACACCGATGCTCAACTCGAAGGCAGTGTTTGTGCACCCGCTGGAGTATGTGAAGACATACAACGAAGCTACCATTAAGCTAGTCACTCTAGATCTTCGAACCAAAGAAGAGTTCGATGCCTTCCATCTTAACGGAGCCCTCCATACGACACTGAACGATGTCCTCGACGCAAAGAAGGTTTCGGCGTACGTGCAACTGCCCGCACAAGGCGTCGTTGTGTTGATCGCGGACAATGATACAACAGCTATCAAAGCTTGGGAGTACTTAAAAGTTCAAGGTGTAGCGAATCTCTACATACTGGAAAATGGCTTGAAGAATTGGAATGCTCTATTTGCCGACAGAATGGTGTCCGGGCATCACGTAAATCCCGCATCTCCGCCTGCTGAAGTACTGAAGCAATTCCCCAAAGATGCCTACATCCAGAAAATCAAAATTGCGTCCAAGAAGAGAGCCGGCGGTTTGTGCGGCTAAGCCTGAATCATACGGGAGATTTCTATGTTCGTCATATCACTAGTAAGGAAGCTGCACGCTCTACTTGTCGTCGTTGTTCTGTGCATGACCACCGTGTTCGCACAAAACGCACAGCATGGCAACAAATCTGAGTGTCGTTCCTGTCACACCTCACATAGCTACAATGAAGCGTACGCGAGTTCAGTACACAAAGCACTGCAGTGTACAGCTTGCCATGTAGTCGACAACAATTCTCCACATCCGGTGAATGGAATCATGTCGTCGCAAGCTTCACCCAAACAATGTGTACAGAACTTCAAACCCACGGATTGCAACAGCTGTCACACCTCGGTCGTTAAGGATCATGAAGGCAGTGTCCATAACTCAAAGCGTTTGCCAATCGGCTGCGCAAAGTGTCATACCGAGATTCATGGACTCAGCTCAATCAAGAACAATAAAGCTGCTGCGTCGGAGTTGTGCAATACTTGTCATGAAAAACAAAAGTCTTACTTCGAGTCCATCCACTTTCAAGCCATCAAGAAAGGAAACATGGACGCTCCGGCTTGCGTGGATTGTCACGGCTTGCACGCCATCGAACGTATTGACAATGAGCAACAAGGTCGCATGTTTCATACGCAAACGTGTTTAAAGTGCCATGCCGACGCCGACAAAATGTCGAGGAACAAAGTGACCTCCATTGCACCGCAGACCTACTTTGAAAGTTACCACGGAAAGAACGTCCGTCTTGGACACCCCGAACAAGTAGCCGGTTGCAGTGACTGTCATGAAGCCCATCGTATTCTTCCAAAGGATGACAGCAACTCCAGCATTCATTCAGGCAAGCTGTCGATTACCTGCGGTCAGTGTCACAAGGACGCCGGACCCGGCTTCGTCAAATACATGCCGCATGCCGACCCGATGAACAAAGCAGAGAACCCACTGCTCTTCTGGGTTACGGTTAGCATGAATGGTCTGCTCGCAGGCACCTTTCTCTTCTTCTGGATTCACTCGCTGTTGTGGGCCTACCGCGGCTTCATTGAAAAGAAACAGTTGAGCAATGCAACCATGTTCTCCGGCGCAGCTGTCGTTCCTGAGCACCAAACTGTGCATCACAAAGTGTATAGGCGATTCCGTCCTTTGCACATCGTTCTCCACATCTTTGTCATCACCAGTTTCCTGAGCTTAGCAATTACAGGTCTTCCTTTGAAGTTCAACAACACCGGATGGGGTCGCACTTTGATGGACTACATCGGTGGTGTGGCAACAGCGGGTATGATTCACCGTGTTGCTGCAATCATTACCTTTAGCTACTTCTTTGTGACCTTGGCGATGAGCATTCGTTTTCTCTTCACGAAGCGAGCTCCCAAAGAGACTATGTGGCAACGACTATTTGGTCCGGACAGCCTCTTTCCGAATCTTCGTGATGTCCGCGACATGAAAGCAATGTTCAAATGGTTCTTCTTTAAAGGTCCAAAACCGTCATTTGAACGATGGACCTACTGGGAGAAATTCGATTTCTTGGCTGTCTTCTGGGGTGTTGGCGTCATTGGATCCAGCGGACTTGTGCTATGGATGCCTGAGTTCTTCGGTCGCTTCCTTCCAGGCTGGCTCTTTAACGTGGCCACGATCATTCACTCTGATGAAGCGCTTCTAGCTGTGGGCTTTATCTTCACTATCCATTTCTTCAACACGCACTTACGAGTCGAAAAGTTCCCGATGGACTTCGTCATCTTCAATGGTCAGCTTACTGAAGAGGAAATGCGCGATGAACGTAGCGATCAGTGGAAGCGCTACGAGAGCAATGGTGTACCGACTGACTTTGAGGTCACGAAACCTACGCCTGTGGCTCTTGAGATAGGTTTGCGTCTGTTTGGTTTTGCAGCAGTGGTTATTGGGACGATCCTGGCTCTACTGATCTTGTACACCATTTTTTAATCGGAGATACGAGCTCAGTTGAAAGCGGCGGAATCGTGCAAGCAGTTTTGAATTGGCAACCAAGATATACTGTTGAGTTGTTTGATATTGTGAAGCTGGCTCGGGTCTTTCTGAGTAGGTGATACCCGGTAGATATTTATACGTTTGTACATAAGACAGGGACGCAGCATACGATGCGTCCCTATTTTTTTTATTGACATCTACCCTTTTTCACAGGTTTCGTTTATTCAGCATCATAGTTTTTATCTTGCGGTCATTAACCATGCTACTGATGCTAAGCGTTTTTCGTTTTCGGCACTAATCACGTAGGGTTTTCTTGCTCTAATCACTCTCTTATTCATCGTATGTCTTGTCTGCCTTTCCGTTTGCACAGTGCTATCCTGTGCGCTGGTCTTGTCTTCAGTCTTGTGTCTTCATCAGCTTTAAAGGCTAACGATCTCTTCGGTAGAGCTTTTGTCAATGTGAGTGCCTGCACCTTCACTCCATCGTCTGTAGGCAGTGATCAAAAAATCGATGTTTTAGCCTATGCTTCACCTGGAATCGGTATAGACATCGCGCTTGACCGACGCAACACCACTGTCCTCTTCACGGAACTCGGTTATCAATCCAAGGGTGGCAAAGTCATCAGCGGTGACCAATTCAACACCGGCGTGCAAACCTCCTACAGCTCTTTTCTCCATTATCTGCAGCTCAATGCCTTTATGGCTTTTCAATACGAACGATCACGCCAAAGCAATCATTATGTCTATATCGGACCAGGTATTCAGTACTTTCTAAGTGGAACGAACAGGGTCGAACAAGTGTGGTTCGGTCAAAGCTCCACCTCCGAAGTCGACCTTCCTGCCGACAGATATAGTGACATTCATATCAGCATAGTACTGGGCGCGGAATCGAATTACCACATCTCAAAGAGTGTTGATCTCTTTGCCGGCTTGCGCTTGGAATACGCTCTGACAGGACTCAACTCTTCGAACTCTACGTACCCCGGCTCACCATCGTTGCATACAATCGCCGCCGGATTGTATGGAGGCGTACGAGTATTGTTGTAAGCGTCCCTAAAATTTCGCAGTGAATTTTGCGATATGTCAATACACTGAACACGATTGTTGTCGGGGGTCTTCATGCACGGTACACATGGACACCTATCGTCAGTCGAGCTTAACCACGATGCAAAATGCGCCCTCGGACTGCCTCTCCATGCAATGCTCTGAGTGCCCCGTTGTTCAGCCCAATCGCTACTGCTAAGCACCTTTCCCTTCTATAGCCGCGCTTTTGTCGTTCTCAAAGCGACAATGAAATACCCTATGCTCATGAGAAGAAATCCAATGTTCACGATACGGGCGAAGGGTGGCGCGCCATCAGGCCACATCTGTCCGAGCAAGACAATCGCATTCAATACGATCAATACAATCAGTATGGTTTTGTTTGTTTTCATGGTTGATTCACGTTGTACACGACAAACATAAGCCGGAAGGAAGTGCTCTTGCCACCTGTTTTAAAGCATACAAAGATAGGGCTTGAGCTTCGCCATGAAAGATTCGAGTTCTTCCTACGTGAGCCCGTGTCACGTCTCCAATAATGCACTAACACTCTTGAAGTGAGTCCGTACAAAAATCGTGTAACGAAAGTAGCTGGGATGATTACGATCGTCCGTAATCATGGAGGGCGATAGAAAGACAATAAGCGAGTGACGGTAGCAGACGCACGCACATCGACGTCAGCTCAAGCTACAAGGTAGTAGGTTGACCGTGGTGTACTGTATAGACCTGCTTGGGTCAAAATGCACGTGACCGGAAACGAGCGCATTCTGTCAAAGTCAGCGGTACTATCAAATAAACCTCTACTGTACGTTGATTAAAAAGCACACGATATTCCAACGCGTTTCGCAAGTTCCCGATACAGGTCGTATTAAACGCATCCGGGTAGAGCATGGGCGACCAAAAATTCTCAAATGTGACTTGTTGATTCAAAGCGATTGTTGCAGCTGCCAGCCCCTTCAATGTCATCCGGGTTCGGGCTTCGCTTTGTGCCAAGAGCGTTAATTCGCAACAAATCGTATATTGCGCACAAGCAGCTCAAGATAAAAGACTTAGGGACAGTTTCATATAAATGGGGAGTTTGCTTACAGAATCCGGGTTTAAACCGGAAGGGGCTCATCGATGGTTGGAGAACAAGGTATCGTTGTGATGCCGGCCATACTCGGGCTGTTTAAGGGTCGTGAGACCATACAAACTTGGGGAGTGCGTTAACGTTAGCCACGCATGGATACATTCGATAAGCAGGGACAGAAGAGCTGAAGAAGGATATAGGGAAAGCTCTTGGAAATTGAAGAAGTGGGATGTGCGCACAGATCAAGAAACAGGACATGTTTCGGTCATCTATTCACTTCAGGAGGGTTTAGTTATATGAAGAAATTCTTCATCACCGTACTCGCGCTGGGAGTGTTCTACACTTCGTCCACAGCAGGCGAGCTTTTAGGCAGAGCGCAACTTTGCGCCAACTTTTCTCGGTTCTCTCACGATTCCTTGGCTACCGGAGAAGAACTAACCACTTCAACCTTTTTCTCGTTCGGTGTTGGCGTGGAGTCCCCCGTCGATGCCGCCGGAACGATGTCGATATTAGGTGAGTTGTGGTACATGAGCAAAGGTGGAGGTTTTGATGAGTCCGGTTCCATGTTCGGTACTACCTACCATTATGCTTCCACGTATCGTCTCAGTTACCTACAAATCAATCCGCTCTTTCAATACAATTTCATGAAAGATCGCACAATGTCTATCCGGGGCTTTGCCGGACCGGGCGTAGCGATACTACTCGGCAACAACGCGTCTCAAGAGTACACCTACGGTACCACAACGAACAGCGCCGATACTTCCTTACCGAATAGCACCTTTAGCTCACTTGAACTTAGCTTGATTGTCGGTGCCGAGGCGGTCTACGCAATCGACAAAAACATGGATGTTGTCGGTGGATTACGATATAACATCGGACTAACCAATGTCGATAACCCCGATGATCCACCGAACTCTAAAGAGTCAGTCATGAAAATATCAGCTTTCACTGTTGCCGCCGGCATTCGCATTCGTTTATAGACATCTGCAATACATTGCCGCAGCTTTGTATTCTATTGGTAGGACTCAATGCCCCGTTCTCGCTTCGCAGCGACTCGGGGCATTTGTTTATCCTGGTTCCCACCTCCATCAGAACGCTTCATGATCTCCCAACGTTCGAAGCTTAGCTTCCCCCGTCACCGAATAACACCGGTTGATGTTCTGTACAACCGCCTTGAGATCCAATCTGTGTTTACGTGCATACTGCATGACTTTTGTCTTGCATCCATCAATGCCTCAATCCATCCGATAGTATAGTGCCGACGCGAAAAAGACCTTAGTGTAAACACATTTGGACTTTGACCAACAATACGGGCACCTTAGTCTTGGCTTGATATGTCTGCTCTCTGTCCGCCATCACTGTGAGATCCAGGCTATATTTGCTCATGAATACTCCTCTATTCCGCCGTTTTATCTTCGTTTTGCTTCCGCAATGTCACTTGCTCGATCTGGCCGGCATGGACCAAGTTATTTATGAGCTGAAGGATGCAGGACACGACGTCTCCATGTGTTACTGTTCAACACACGAAAGCGTTCGCAGCTCCAACGGTCTTCAGATTTCTGCCCTTGAGCACTTCTCCACTGTCAGACCTACCGAGCATGACGTGCTGGTAGTACCGGGTGCAGAGAGTAAGAGTCTGTTATCGTCGGAGTTCAAGAAGCAAAGAGAATTCTTATCGTGGTTGGGTTCAGCACACCGGGCAGGATCTCGTATATGCTCGGTATGCACCGGAGCATTTGCTCTTGCACAGGCAGGCTTATTGGACGGACGCGACTGCACCACGCATTGGCAGTGTACGGAAATTCTGCGACAACACTTTCCTCTGGCTAAGGTTCGTGACAATGTTCTGTATTGTGAAGACTCGGGTGTTATGACCAGCGCAGGTGTAAGCTCAGGCATAGATCTGGCTCTACAACTTGTTACCGAAGCTTTCGGGGAGAAGCTGGCATTTCGCATTGCGAGACAACTTGTTGTCTACACCCGACGAAGTGCAGAAAGCTCCCAGCTGAGTCCGCACTTAGTCTATCGCAACCACATTCACTCAGCCATTCATGCCGTTCAAGACTACATGTGGCAAAACATTGGTCAAGCTCTCCTACTTGAAGACTTGGCGGAAATAGCTTGTATGAGTACGCGGTCGCTAACGCGATCCTTCCGCATGCACACCGGCATCTCAATCGGACAATACCTCCGCCTACTACGAGAAGACAAAGCCCGAGGTCTTCTGCAGAGTACTGACATGACCAGATCTCAAATAGCGCAAGCCTGTGGCTTGCGCAGTGAACGACAACTCCAGCGCATACTGTATGAGCGCAATGCAACCCTCGAAGCACGTAGTTAGAGATTCCTATAACACAAATCAGGTGGCACATCTGCGCCTCCCTCAAGCGGAGTGCAGAGAACCTACATCGTCCATAACAATCAACCAACAAATCATGATGACTACACAACGCGACGGAAAAATCGGAGTGCTCTTCCACGAATACGCTCGAGCAATTACAGAACTCAAGCAGGTGCTGAACACATTGAGACCCGGCGAACTTGAATGCATCGTCGACACAAGTACACAGAATCCCAACTGCGTTTCAATACAGACTATTCTTGCACACCTTGTTGCCTGTGGACATATGTATCGCGTATACGTGGAGCAACACCGCGGACTTGATCGCGAGTTCGTGAAAACTCAGCGTCTGGACAGCGCGGAAGCCTATGGCAGTGCATTAGATGAAATGTTTGTGCAGACACAGCAGGTCTTTGCAACGATCGACAATTCTGAAGTAGACGAATATGATCCCGAGAAGAAGATTCATGTCTATTGGGGACAACTCTACGACTACGAGCAATTGTTAGAACATGCAATTGTTCATATCCTGCGTCACCGCTTTCAAATCGAAAACTTTATACTGAAGATTCGGAGCGCAGTCGTCTAAGGAACCAACAGTGTAGCGTCGAGCCGATTGAGTTCGCGCTGCCCTACTGAGTACCTGCGCGACTGTATCGAACTGATATTAACTGTCCATTCATTCAGAACACAGTACGCCGGGCTTTTGGGGTCTAACTACCACTCTACGTCTTGTTTTGTACAGCGCAACTCCGCGGTCTCCGCTAGAACCTACTTTAGCAGGTTCCCGCAGCGACGTAAACGTATCAGAGGCGCATAGCCAACACGGAAGTAGTCGCACGAGCGACACTGAACTCTGCGGCTCGTTTGTACAGAACGACTCCGCGTTCTCTGCGCGAACCTACTGCAGATGCGCGCCCAAAATATTCTAATTAGTAGAAAGCCGGGAGTATTGACGGCAACGAAACTGTCTTGACCGTGTTGGTCCCTCATTCTTTGACCACAGCTCCCCTAGCGCGCATCGAGGCGGTTTCGAGCTCATAGAAGTAGATTCCCGGCGGAAGAGCTGTAGTGTCGATCTGTTGATTCAGCGATTCACCGAGGTCTGAACTTCGGACGAACTCCAGTGCCTTTGCTCCGCAGATATCATAGAAGCACAGACGCAGCTTTGTCGATTGCGACAGATCGCAATACATACTCAGATGAGTCGAAAAAGGCAGCGGATAGAACAGTACTGTAGATGCACTATTGTTAGCCGAGAATACCGGGTTCGAAGCTTCGAGTGTGAACCAGTAGGTAGTAGACCAGGAACTTTGCGACTGAATAACAATCTCAGACTTGGAAGACTGCGTCGAGAAGGCACGAACGCGCCAGTAGTACACTCGGTTTTGCACAAAGTCACTGAGCACCAACGTTGTGTCGCTTAGGTGCGAGTAGCTCTTAACCGAACTTCCGCTGAACAACGAATCGGTGCTGAGTTCAAGCTCGTAGCTCGCAGCCCCGGGAACATTGCTCCATTTAAACGTGACCGGCGTAGACTTCAGGATCGAAGCTTTTGCCGGCTCATAGAGCTGCGCGATTCCGAGTTCCTCAACGGCAGCTCCGAGGCCATTGAGTTTCGCTACGTAGAGTTGAAATTTTAAAGGATCGGTGTCAAATCCGGTGTGTAATGAGTTTGAGCCAAATCGGATCGTACCTGCGAAGGATCCTCCTATGAAAATGGAGCCTGCCGCGTTGATAGCCAGGCAGTTGTTGGTTGAGATGAGATTTTCCGGCGGACATGCAGCCCAAAGCGCTTTGCCTTCGGCATCGTATTTGGCAATAAAGGCAGCGCCGCCTGCTTGCAGCGTTGAATCACCAATTTTCATTGTTCCACCAAACTGTCCGGCGATGATCACATCATCCGTCCCGTCCAAGACAATTGATCCACCGCAGTCCTGTCCGTTAAGCACCACTCTATACCACACGAGCTTTGCGTCAGTAGAAAGCTTAGCCACAAATGCGTTGGAGACTCCACTCCCCTCAGTACCAGTATCGGCTATGCGAGCATTCTTACTCATCGAGCCTATGAGGTAAACATCCCCTGCATTGTTCACTTGCATTCCACGCAAGTGGTCCTGAGCTCCCTTGGCTCCGCAGTTTATAGCCCATTGGGCTTTTCCATCCCCATCAAGTTTAGCCACGAAGAAGTCGTAGATACTTTCTCCGTTTCCCAGCGTTACCGAGTTTCCGAAATCCAAAGTATCCGAGTAGTCACCGCATATGTAGATGTTATCTTTTCCGTCGCAACGAATGGCGCCGATTTGATTTGTTTGTGCAAACAAGGTCCCGCGGACCACATGAGCCCATCGCACAGTACCATCATTTTTAAACTTTGCCACACAGTAGTCTTTTCCGTTTCCCTCAAGTTGTAGTCCGTCGACGCTAATCGTACCTCCGTTAAAAGCTCCGAGCAGACAGAGATTCTGCTTGGAATCTAGACAGAGCGAAGCAGCGCCAAGACGTCCCAGAGTTTTAGCAAAGACGAGTGAGCCGTCGGCCGTGTATTTCGCCAGAAATGTGCCGCTTTGAAGTACTATGTTTTCAATATGGATCTCCCCCGCAGCCGTTCCAACGACATAGACGTTGTTGGCAGCGTCACAAACAATATTGCTACTTTGCACAATGACGAAAGCACCCTTGGGAGCATAGATGCGTTTAGCCCAGAGTTCCTTACCGCTCGTTGAGTATTTGGCAACGAATGCATCGCTAAATGCGCTACCACGTCCGGGAAATGTCTGTCCTGCAACGGTTGTTGAATCGCTGTAAAATCCGCAGATAACGCAATTCCCCTCGGAGTCAGTGCACATTCCACTAAGTGTGCGTACAGCTCCAAGGTTCATGGCACCGCCGGTCTGTCGTGCCCACTCCCAATCGAGGGCTTGAAGTCGGACCATTGTCGCCATGAAAAGCGATAGACATACAAGTACGAAGGATAGGAGGCGCTGTGACATGAGGTGCTTTCAGAGTTAGTTGTTGATCAATGTATGTTCTGAAGCAAATTGGACGGGGCTACCAGCTAAAAAAAACCAGGAAGCATGAAATTCTTACCGGGCCACAATCAGTGCACCGGCTATTTGGATAGCAAAACTCGATGATTTATCTACAGCAATTTCTCCGGGCACTGAATGTTGAAGAGCGCGACCGTCTGGCAGAACTGGAGCTCACGCAAACCCAGCGGGCATTCCTTGAGGCTGCTTTGCGCCATCTTGACAGTGTAGGCTTCAAAACCGACCTGATGACTATACTGGACATGAGCAGCTCACACTTTGACAAGACCGCTTCGCTTCTCCTTCAACAGTGTTACACGCTCTTTGCGCAGGACAACGACTCTGCGCTTTATGTCTTTCTCAACCGCAAAAACTTGGATGCCCTCACTCATCACGAGTTGAACAAGCGCGAAAAACAGCTCGTTACTCTAGGCGACAGTAGCCGACTTCAAGCCTTCTACCTGAGTGCTTTCATGATGTTTCGGGCTACAAACTTTGATCGTTACAATCCGCACATCACGGAAGCCTATGCAAAAAAGTATCTTCAGACCGCTGAGACAAAAAATCCCTGTGAACACGCACGAATTCGGTTGCTGCATCTCTTTGTCTTGTTACACTATTTGCGTGCGGTGAAGCCACTGCAGTTCGATCCACAGAGCTTCCACGAACAGCTTGCGGAGTGCGAACTATTGCTGCATGATGAGTGCCCGGACAGCGTTCGATTCGAGCTCTGTAAAACGCGGGCAACGCTATTGCGCTTTGAAGGCAGGCTGGACGAGGGCATTCAACAGCTCGACCTCGCTATGGAGAACTATGATAGACAGCCACAACAGTTTAGAGTGTTTGACCGAGTGTCTCTACTTTGTCAGAAAGCCGAAATGCTTCGTGATCGTAACCGTTTTCAAGAATGCTACGAACTCTACACATCACTGTTCCGTGAGCATGAAGACCTGCTATTCAGCATGTTTCATCATATCAATCGCTATGCAGAATCGGCATTGTTGCAGGAACGGTACACCGAAGCATTGAGCATACTTGATCGATACCTGAAAAAGTTCGTAGGTAGTGATCACGTCTCAGTCTCCACAAATGCATGTTTGTCCTATGCAAAAGCGCATCTGTTTTTAGGTCATTGGAAGGAAGTGCACCACTATATCGCCCTCGGACAACATAGCAGTGACAAGACGCTCTTCTTACACGCAGACATCGAATTCCGTAATCTCCAAACTGCGTGCTTTTACCTTCAAGGCGATTTCGACACCTGCGAAATGGTTGCCAACCGTAACATCAAATTCCTTCAACAAAAAACGCGCTCAGCTGAGATGATGCTCTTCACATCTTTCTACCGAATGACCTTGGGCTTTATAAACTATCGCTTGCACCACAAAGCACCCGGACCCAAACTCGCAAGCTACTTCGACGCGTTTCAATCCGGCGTGTATGGAGTCTATGGAAAGATCTTGCAACGTATGCGTGCAGACATCCCACTTTAAGTGCTGAACGATATCGCAGGAGACATTTGCACTATGGTCACCCCTCCGGGGTGCCCGTGTGAGACACTGCACGTAATATGATCGATTGAGCTAAGATAGCACGTTCGTGCAGCGAATGGCAGAGCTAACAAGAGCCAGATTTCGTCATGTTTTAATAAAGATAGTCGAAAAACCCGACTTTGAAATTAACGACGGGTCCGATCGAAACTGTTTGGCAACACTCGCGGAATGGAATATTACTATCGTGTGAACCAAAAAAAAGCCCGATAAGTCCATTCGAAAAAATGACCTATCGAGCTTTTTTCGTCGGAGTGGCGGGATTTGAACCCACGACCCCACCCACCCCAAGGGTGTGCGCTACCGGGCTGCGCTACACTCCGAACAGACTGCAAAGTTAGTGGATGGGGCTGATTGGCGCAAATACGACTTTTAAGCGCACAGCTCCGATTTTTTTAGTGGCAGAGACACGCTTTTGACGCTGAACGGTTTTGAACGATTGGTAACGTAGCCTACTCACAAACCCACAATAGACAAACTCTCTGTCTGGTATCGTTGCTGCCTTAGCATACGTATTACATCCACGTCAGTGCTTGAAGCCCCTACTACTCTTTGCTTAAGCGGCCATCTCTCCATAAAACCCGGCTGCAGCTTTGATTCCGGTGTGGAAGTTATCCAGATCGAAGTGTTCGTCCGGCGAGTGGGCGTTTTCGCTGTGCAGACCGAAGCCCATAAGGACAGTAGGCGCACCGAGAATCGTTTGGAAGAGCAAAGTGATAGGAATACTGCCGCCTTCACGCATGTAAACCGTTTTTTGTCCGAAGGCATGCTCAAGTGCTCGCTCCGCTGCACGCACTGCTTGGCTGTCGCGAGGGACGAGGACAGGGTTTGCCCCATGTAGGTTTTCAACGTCGACAGTGACGCCGGCAGGGGCAATACTCTTAACGTAGGAACTAAACTTTTCGGCGATGTCTTCGGTGCGTTGGTTGGCTACCAGACGCATGCTGATTTTCGCGCTAGCCTTTGATGGAAGGACGGTCTTGGCACCAACTCCGGTGAAGCCACCGATTATTCCGTTCACATCGAGTGTAGGACGCGCTCCGAGCCGCTCCAAGGTGCTGTAGCCGCTCTCACCAAAGACTTCATTGATATTCAGTGCTTTCTTGTATTCGGTTTCGTTAAAGCTGAGCTCGGACATCTCTTTGCGTTCTTCTACCGTGAGTTCGATAACGTCATCGTAGAATCCGGGAATGCAGATGCGACCATTTTCGTCTTTGAGTTTGGAGATCATGGTCGACAACGCGTTGATAGGATTCTGCACTGCTCCACCAAAAGAGCCTGAATGTAAATCGCGGTTGGGACCAGTTACGTGCACTTCCATGTAGCACAATCCGCGAAGAGCATACACAATACTCGGAACGCCTTTTGCATACATTGCCGTATCGCTGATCACTACACTATGGCACGCCAACAAGTCCTTGTGTTCCTCGAGGAATCGCTCGAGATTCACCGATCCGATTTCTTCTTCGCCTTCAATCAAGAGCTTGACGTTTACAGGTAATGCACCGTTCTCGTGCAACAAGGCTTGAAGAGCTTTGAGGTGTAAGAAGACTTGTCCTTTATCGTCGGTTGCGCCACGCGCATAGATTTTCCCATCTCGGACGGTAGGTTCAAACGGTGGATTGGTCCAGAGATTCAAAGGATCGACAGGTTGCACATCATAGTGTCCGTAGAGTAACACGGTCGGCTTGTCCGCTCCGGCATGCAGCCAGTCAGCATAGACAACCGGGTGTCCGGCGGTTGGATATATCGTCACGTGCTCCAAGCCAATACTCTGCATATGCGCCGACAGCCATTCTGCGCACCGTTGTACGTCTGCTGCGTTGTCCGGTTCGGTACTGACACTTGGAAACGACAACAGCGTTTTCAGTTCTTCCAATGCCCGTTCACGATTCCGGTCGATATAGGTATTCACTGTAGACATATTCTTCTTCTATAGTTGATTGATAGTGTTCTTTTGTGCCCGACTCCCTTCAGCTCACACGACTCCACGTACCGGACATCGAGATCACCGTACGTGTTAGGTAGGTCCCATGCGCTCAACGGTCGTTGCGGACAGCGGAGGCGAAGCCTCCGGTTGACAAAAATACCCCATGAACGACATCATCGCCGTTGATTTTAGAGCAGTGTTGAGATCAGTCTCAGTTGAGAACGACTAGCCGAGCTCTCATTGTCGTGGTGTTTTGTTGTTCAAGCGCTTGGCTATGACTTCGCTGCAGTACTTCCAGTGGTAGTCGTCGGAGACCTGTCCTTGTTCGCGATCGGAATAGACCACAATTTCATGGAGTGGCTTAAGTACTGCTGTATCTGTGGAGAAACAACCCACCAGTGCTATGTACCAGTGCTTGCCACCCTGCGCGGCGCTTGTCCGCTCGGCTCCTGAGCTGTCCGGGTGAACCAACATCTCAGTGCGACATCGCAGCAAAAAATATCGCGCATCACTGCTGTCTAATCGTAGAATCTGCTCGCCTAGCACTTCAATGGAATCAACATGAACTTCATCGTCGTACTGTGTGTCGCGCCATGCATAGGCTAGTGCAATCTCGGATTGACGAAAGAGTCGTGCATCGGCTAGCGAACGCAATCCCTGCTCGTCTAACAAGAGTAGAGTTTCATAGCGCGTGTCAGGTCTCTCCAGTTGAGCCTGAACTATTTCCTTGGCAAGCGGACGCTTTTGCACGAGCAGCGTGCGCATGATTTGTTGGCTAAGAGCGTTAGCGTCTTCACGATACAAGACGAGCAACTGCCGCAGCTCTTTTTCAATGCCGGGACCAAAGCCTCGTCGTTCAAAGTACTGCGCTAACGTCATTATGTAGGTAGCTTGCTGCATCTCTTGTTCGCTCGCACTTTGCACCTCAACCATGCCACCCTTTGCGCGCTTTTTGCGACCTGACTCGACGCGCGTATAGATGCTGTGGAGGTCCTTTGCCAAATCAGACTCTTTAATGTTTACGTCCTGAGACTTTACGAGAGATGAATCCAAGAGAATAGTAATCAGCTCCAGAGCACCTTGCTTCGCGCCTTCCACACTCATCAGGTCTTGCAGTAACGATAGGTTAGATGCCGCCTGCGGTAGGTCATCTTGACACAGGCTAAGATAATACGCCATCGAGGGACCCTTCGTCTTTGCTAATCGTGGACCATCACTTTTTAAAATCTTAAACAGCGCGGCATGCGAGCCACTCTTTGTACGTGTCGTTAACTGTCGCAACACTTCCTGTTGGAAAGCAGGCAGCTTTGGAAAACGCTGATATAACGTAGACAACAAACCCGGATCAGAGCTGTCGCATAGCGACAAATAATGCTCCAACAATGCAGCCCGAAGCGGTCCTTCTCTGCCGGTATCGTAGTTCTGCGCTGAAGACTCCGCAAACTTTTCATCTTCGGCTAGGTTCGGACGCAACAGAAGTTCTCGCAGTTTTAGTGAATCGCCGGGTGCAAAATCAATGAGGCGCAGTGCTGCCCGTGCTTGCTCATGCACCGGCGGGTCTTTCGACTCCAAATCACTAAACCATATGTCGAACTTTGAGGCACTCACGTGAAAGGGTTTCTCTCCGGGCAGGGTTATAGAACGGAAAAACTCGGTGCTTTGTGGCAGCGCGGCAATACGACGGTCTTGCAGGAGCGACGCAACAGTGAAATGCACTCCGCGCAGGATGACGCGAAAGCGTGTGGAGAGTGGCGTGCGCGGACGCGTAATGACGAAATCCCAAATAGTTGCACCATCCACGTCGACTCTTGAGTAGCTGCTCATTGAGTCGCCCTCAGTTCGACGATTCCTCAAATACAGTTTCAAAAGCTCATCAGACGTAGAGTAGTAGGTATAGGGATGGAGAAGGTAGCGTTCAACCCGCGGACAAAGATCACGCGCGCGATCATAGGCAATCCATGTCCACTCCAATCGCAGGGATGAGCTGAATGCTGTGTCTTGCTCCCACGTCATTTTGGGTTCCACCGGCACATAGGCAGACACGCGAGCACTGTCGTCATGCGCATCGATCCAGTGGAGCGAATCAAGCGAGATCGCCTGCGGAAGTTGAATGGAGGAAAAAAAGCGCGCGCTATCGCTTGCATAGAAACTTGAGTCAGGCGTTGCAAGCATGAACATATACCAGTGTCGTCCGCGCACATAGATCTTTGCGCACTGTCGCACGCCCGACTCCGCTTCCCTTGCAACATAAGTCGTCCGGAGATCAAAATCCGCAATGGTATCGTGCGTGATGAGTGTCTGCATCGTCCGACCTTGATCTAGGTGTGAACTGAGGTTCTCCATGATTTCCGTCAAGGAATTACCGGGGAGTTTATCCCCCAGGATCGCCCCTTGATACAGAAAAGAACTGCCGCTGAACAAATCCGTACAGCTATAAGAATACACGGGCAACTCGTCTGCACCGTAGACTTGTTCCAACACTTTGCCGGGAGTTTCAAAGCTCACACCGGAAAGAGTGTCGGTGTACCGTATCCACGCTGCTCGTTTTTGTTCAGGAAATTCCAAGCTGTTCAGAAAAACATCAACCATTGAACTGTGAATGTTCTCCTTAACGCCCAAGATCATCATAACGTAAACAGCTGCGCGAGAGACAACGATGCGCATGCGCAGAAGCTCACTAAATTTCGACGGACCCAGATATTCGTAGCTAGAATGACCCTTGTAACTCGTGGGCACTGCCGCAGGAGCAAAGGATGCAGCCGCTGTCGTAGCAGCTTCCTCAACATTCTCGTAGTAAGCGGCGGCAAAGACATCTGCAAGACTCTTGCGTTGCGCTTCCGTACTCGCTGCGCTGCTGCGCATGCCCAGGGTTATAAACTGTAAACCGGATACCATGTCTGCACATTGCGGTACGTCCATCTCCGAAGACTGAAACTGTTGCTTATACAACGGTGCTTCGGCAAGAGGAGCGGGCATTTTTACCACGAAACCATTCGTCTCCGATCGAAACTCGTACCAGGTCGCGTTTGCCGTCACATCAATGGTATCGTACCGGTGACGAACTCCGGTGAATACGGGAGCAACGGCTTCGACGGTGTATCCTTTTTCTCGTAACAAGGCAACAAGTCCTCGTGTGCCTCCAAGGTGTCCGGCTCCCACTGCTGCAAAGAGCGAGGCTTTCCTGTGCAGAGAATCAAAGCTCTGCACCATGACGTTGTTGCGACTTTCCAAGACGCTTGCCATGAGTTCAGCATCCTGATCAGTCGTCATAAGTGCGTACAACGAGTCAACTTCCTGGTTGCGATAGGCGCGCAGCATTCGTTCCATCGCACTAGCGCTCTCTGATGTTGATGTCGTATCACCCTCAACGAGCTTCTGCACCATGCTAACGCCAATCTTATCTAATAACTGCGTCATACCATCATAAGGTTCCATGGCTCGTAAGTCCTTATGGAAGCTGCGGGCTAATCCCAGTAACCATGCATCCAAAAAGGTTGGCCGTCGCCGGGCTTTGGGCACGTCTTCTTTCTCGATCAGTTGCATTAACAACCCTACTCGCAGAGTCGGAACCATACGAGCAGGTACGCCAAGTTTTTCGGCAAAGAATTGTGACAGAGAGTCGAGCTTTTTGCCTTGAACCACATCGCGCAAACGAATTCCACCGCTTGTATCATACATCTCGCGAACCATCTGTCCCACAAGCGTATCAATTCGCTGCTCAACAGCAAACACTGAACATCGCTCAAGTGCCGGAAGTACGGAGTCTGCAAACTCATAGACCCGCGCATCGCGTGAGTGCATGGTGCCGTAGAGGTAGGAACTGTGCTTCATACCCCCTCCTTGAACTCTCCACAACAGACTTTTAGGTTGTTCTACCGGAGCATTGTAGTGAATGGATGCCTCGAGCACACGGGAAGAAGTTGCGAGCAACTCGGTAGCATTGGGCGCGACAAGGAGAAGGAGCCAGGTGAGAAACGAGCATGAGAACACCTTGCGTAGGAACGTGACCATTTCCGACGCAGTCCGGCGACAAAGCTCTTGCGAAGTGAACGACGCGGTCGATGAGGATGTTTGAGTTTCAGTGCTGCGCATAGTACAGCCTAGGAGCGGTGATGGAACAATCGAACGACCGGAAACGGCCTGAACTCGTCCCCTGAGTACCGCACGGCGTCGCACAGCCAAAATAGAGCAAAGACTCCAATAAACAACCATTCGCTTCTAAGCCTCTACGACATGGCTACGGTAGGAGGTCAGGGACTTTTGAGGACCGAGTGAAATCGCCGCACAACCCCGCTCAAAGAGTTCTTTACTATGCCACGGCTACGCCGCGGCTGATCTGCGAACCCCGTCACGAAGCACTGTTGACTACACTAGCCTCGACACCCAACACGATAGTCAACCTGCTCGGAATACATTCGTTCTATTGCCTTGCTTGCATGGCGGCTAGCACATACTTACCGAGTACGTCAAACTCCAGATTCACTTCAGAACCCGGTTTCAGGTCGCTTATCGTAGTATGCAACCACGTGTGAGGAATAATTGCGACCATAAAGCGGTTGTCACGTGTATCGGCAACAGTCAGACTTATACCATTCACGCAGATGCTTCCGGTGCGTACAACCAAGGCACGAGCAGCGGGATCAAAGCTAAACCAGAGCTCGTGACTGGCAGAGCGCTCATGCAGTTCTTCCAGACGACCCAGACCGTCGACATGTCCTTGGACGAAATGTCCACCCAAACGCGAGGTCGGCAATAAGGCGCGCTCCAAATTCACTCGACTTCCCTCGCGGACTTGTCCTAGCGAAGTTTTCATCAGAGTTTGCTCGATTGCCTGGACACGAAAACTCGAACTGTCACATTGTACAACCGTCAAGCAAACACCTTGAACAGCGATAGAATCATCGATACGGCAATCCTGTGTAACGAGATCGGCTTCAATTACAAACTCAACTCCATCGCCAAAGGCTACAGCGCTTCTAATGCGTCCAACCTCTTCAATCAAACCGCTAAACATGGACTTCTCCTTTGTTTTTCGTGGGTGTAAATTGCCATGGCTGTTGCGCTCGATGCAGTTTCACGCACCCATGTACCATACGACAAACTGCGACGCAATGGCACCCTAAATTCAGCTTCCTAGCCAAATCACACAAATCGATGTTTGTACTGCTTTACAATAGTGCTGCCTCTCAGAGTCTTTCAGGGATTCATGAAAGTTTGAGGTCCTCTTCGTTGGACATTCCCGCTCTCATGGCCAAGTACTACGCGTTGAACGCTCTGGATTCGCTGCGTTGTATTGTACCTACCGGACGCGCAGTTCGGCATATTCGCAAACAGTGTGTACGAACAATCTGGAGACGCTACCACAAACCAACACCAAACCTTCAGCTTTTCACGATCGATACCTTTATTCGTGCCGAGGCGAGTTCTGCCGGCTTGGGTGCTGAAAAGCGGGTTATGAGCGATGCCTTTCGATTTGCGCTCATGCGGGAGGCAATGGACGTCTGTGTTGAGCAGCAACGTTTGGTATTTTATTCACGAGACGCGTCGCTCATTACTCTGCCGGTCGCTCAGCGACTGGCAGACATCATCTACGGCTTGAAACGTAAAGGCTTGAAACCGGACGATCTTGCAAAAGATCTACGCGAACACCGTGAGTCCGGCGAGCATGATGATTTGTTGTTCCATTATGGCCGCCTCCATGATGTGCATCGCATCTGGGAAGCTTATGAACAGTTACGATTGGACGACTTGTTTGACATGCCCTCGCTCTCAGAAGCGCTGCTGCACCATCGTCAAACCCACAATCCCTCCCTTGTTCCCGTTCAGCGTCCACATCAAGCCAACAATGATAGCTCACTCGAGTCAAGCGTAGTTCCTGCATCATCAAAGGCTGAGCGGGCAAGCGAATGTGCTCCCCTTATCGTGCTCGATGGTTTTTCCGAATTCACCCAACCCGAACTCTCCCTTCTCAGAACTTGGGCAATGAGCTCAGAGGCAATGGTGATCAGCCTGCAGTACGAACCTCGGAACCGAGAGCTTTTCGGTAACCTTATCGAGGCACGCGAGACACTGGAAGACGCCGGATTTATGGCCAGGGAACTTAAGCTCCATTCCATCTCGGAAGCTCCTGCCGGGGAGCACGACGAGACATCGGTCGCTGCAGCAAAAGCGGCAAGGGCTCGCCAGGAACTTCAAGCTTCGCTCTTCAGCACAGACAGTTTGAGTCCTGCAAATTGTCCCACACTTGCATCGTTTTCAGAGCGCGTGCACATCATGGCTTGCGACACAAAGCGCGACGAAATGGGATGCATTGCACGCTTCGTGAAGCATTGTGTCCACGATCGAGGCATCGCTTTAGAGGATATCGTTGTCCTTCTCCGACAACCACAGAATTACGCATCCCTTCTTCGAGAAGTCTTTGAGGATCATGGAATAGCCATTAACATGAGCGATCGCGCCTCGCTCTCAACCTCGCCACTCATCGCAGGCTTGTTCGCCATGATCAATGTGGTGTGCGGAGAGTACAGACGTGCGGATTTGATTCGTGCCTTGAGCAGCCCGGTCATCCGGCTAGACCACGAACTTGGAGCAATCGATGTCCATGCTTTTCAATCGGTTGCACGTAGTCTGCGCATTGAGGGAGGGCCTTCTCAAGGCGGCTTGAACGGTTGGATCCATCGCATCGAATTGGCATTGGAATCCGCCACGCGGAGTTTGGACTATCTCCTTCGAACTGAAGCTGATGCTGTCGATATACGCGAAGCGAGACGCAAGCAAGAAGAACTGGCTCGCGTGCACTTGGCACTTCAGTTCTTCTCAAAGACCTTTCCTCACCGAGATAAGCTATGCAGTCCTCAGGAATTCCATCAACTTGTGATCGAGTGCTTTATCGAGAAGCTGCGGGTCGAAGAGCAGTTAAACAAAGCCGCAATGCAAGTCTATTATTTGCAAGCTGATGAAGCGGAACTTGTACGAAGGCGCGAGCTGGTGGAACAGAGTACGAGGGCACTCGGCACCTTCATTTCACTCCTCGACGAATTGGAGTTTATTCTACGACAACGACCGCAGAAATCCATGCGATTTCGCGATTACGCGGAAGTTCTTGAGAGTTCAGTGCGGGCGGCTCGTGTCCAGATCCGGGAAAAAGGAAACTTCGGATTGGATGTCACAAGTGTTGAACAGACTCGTGGCATTCCCTATCGAGTTGTCATCCTTGCAGGGATGCTGGACCTGGATTTCCCCTTAGGCTACAGTCCGGAGTATTTCTTAGGTAAAGAACTGCCGGACTCGGAGCTACGACACATTAGAGCAGAACGTACAAGCTTTTACCATGCTCTAAGCAACCCGCTTGAGGCTTTAGCGCATACTACTGAGGACAAACGGGGTGAGCTTTTCGTCAGTTATGCACGACGTGGTAGTAGTGACGAAGAGTACATTTCCTCTCCCTTCCTCAAAGAACTGCGTCGACTATTTGCGCTGTCGCCCCACGACAGAACGAGCAGCTCTATACGTAAGAGCTTGAAAGAACATGAGATAGCTGCGCAACCCAGGTCGCGGGATGTCATTGCTCAAAGCGCACAAAGCACTAATGACACCCTACAAGAAGAAGTGTCGGAAGGTGGCTCAGTATCTGATCTTAGCTTCTATGCCCCATGGATCGATGCACTATCCAGCGAGCAGGATATGTGGTTGAATCGCAGCGATGCTTCGCAATGGCTGGAGTTTTTTCGAGATCAACGAGCAGTTGATAACATCAGCTTTGTCAACGAAATCGTTCGAGAGTACGCGCGTTCGCACGGAAGTCGTCCCGACATTGCAGCTGAGCTTCTCGAGTCCGAGAAGAGTCGTGTGGCTGAGATCTTGCAACGTCCCGTTTCGGCGTCGGAGATCGAAACCTATGCCGACTGTCCCTATCGATACTTCGCGGCCAAGATCCTTGGTTTGACAGAAGAGCAAACTGATTCCGGTGTACTTAACCCATTGGAAAAGGGAAATCTGCTGCATTATATCGTGTATCGATTCTATACTGAGCGCTCTGCTCAGGAGCACCAAGCACTGCGTCCGGAGTGGCCGGTGGATCCATCCGAGCAGTCGAGCAATGAAAGCGCGAGTGAGCAAACAAAAGACAGACCTCGCTCCGAGACGCCCGATATGCGACTCAGCGTCGTTGACCTGAATCCCGGACATCGTGCCGCCTATCTTCAGGATCTACATCGCATCGCCATTGAGGAGTTGGAGAAGCTTCGCTATAAGCATCCCTTCTTTCAGTTAAGTGAAGATGAGCTATTAGGTTTGGACGGAACTCCCGGGCTGTTGGAAAAGTGGCTTGACGCCGAGTTGCAGCGAATTCATGTCTGGCAATTCAAACCATTTCTGTTTGAGTGGGGCTTCGGAATGCAGGGACGCGGAAGCAGCCTTGAAGCAGTACAGATCGGTGAACTGCGCCTACGAGGCAAAGTCGACCGGGTGGAGCTACGTAAGAATGAGCATGGACAGTTTGAGTTTTTGGTTGCGGACTATAAAAGTTCGGATGCAGGGACCTCCTCGAACTCCACTATTCGAGATGGACAGAGCTTTCAATTACCGCTCTACCTCAGTGCGGTGCAGGAGCTGCTGCGTACCCGCCTCAAGGTTGATGCCGAGCCCGGAGGAGCGGTCTACTACATTTTTCAGTCGTCGGATGAAAACTATAAGTTGGTTTTAGTGGAACAAGATTCTCATTTTGTGTCTCAGAAAGATCGGGAGGGTTTGGTTAGTGCGCGTAAAACGACGTCCGTGCTGACCAAAGACGAGAGCAGATCAGAGATCTTGGAACAGGTGGCAAACAGAGCTCGTCGCATCGAAGAGAGAATAGCCGAAGCGAGTTTCCCCATCGAACCGGCCACCGCCGGTAGTTGCAGCTTTTGCTCATTTGCTTCATTGTGTCGGGTTCGAGAATGTGGACAAACTCCGCGGACTTCAGAAGCGCAAAGCGACACCTAAGCCGGGCTTTTTTCCTATATTCGCAGGGGAATTCACTTCAAATCAATCGGAATTCATCGGTATGTCAACGCAGGTCCTACTCTTCCTGGTTCTGGGTGTTGCAGCCATCGCTACGGCAATTGGCACTATCACCCGTCGTAACCCCGTTTCTGCAGCCATGAACCTGGTTGCGCACTTCTTTACGCTATCCGGATTGTACTTGACGCTACAGGCTCAGTTTGTTGCGATCGTACAGATTCTTGTCTATGCCGGAGCTATCATGGTGCTTGTAGTCTTTGTGATCATGTTGCTTAACGTGGGCAAGGAGGAGCGCGCGCATGAGAAGTTTAGCATTGTCAAGATGCTAGGCGTTTGTTTGGCGACTTCTTTCGTACTCATTATGGCCATGGCGTTCATGAGTCATCAATCAAGTTTCACAGCATTAAGTCCCCAAGCTCTGACTCTTGGAACGACTGAAAGTATTGGTACGGTGCTCTTTAATCAGTACCTACTCCCCTTTGAAGTCATCTCGTTACTGCTTTTAACGGCACTGATTGGCGCAGTCATTTTGGCTAAGCGTCACGTGGAGTAGAGAAACGACGGCTGCCAACAGTTAGGTTTAGGTCATCGGGCTTTGGCCTTACAATGCAAACGATTCGGTACAGGATCACACGAACACAACACTGATTGCAATGAATCTTCAAACAGTTCCCATAGAATGGTATTTGTCTCTGTCAGCACTGCTCTTTACTCTTGGAGTCATCGGAGTGATTACGCGACGCAATGCGATTATCATTTTTATGTCGATTGAGCTTATGCTGAATGCTGTGAATTTGTCCTTCGTGACATTCGCACAATTCTTAGGCGACAGTGCCGGTCAAATCTTCGTTTTCTTCGTCATGGCTGTTGCAGCTGCCGAAGCAGCGGTAGGACTTGCTATCGTTTTGGCTCTGTTCCGCAAGAAACGCACCATCTACGTTGACGAAGTGAATGTTATGAAGTGGTAAGGACGTGATGCGTTTGCCCTTGATTAGCGCAACGAAACGCAACGACTTGCTCATCTCCTTTTTCATCACATCACTGCTTTGAAGTTCTAAACACTCGCTGTATTCGTCCGGTCCAAAAGTTTAAAGGGTAGCTCAATACCATTTATTGAGCTACCCTTTGTTTTTTTCAGAACCTCGAGTGACTTTATCGTACAAGACGATGAGGATTCTCTTTTACGAAGGCAGACCACGCATCTTTCTTCTTCGACGCCGTGGCTTTCACTTTGCTTGTCGTTGAAACGGAATTCGCGAGGTCTTGACGGACCTTTTGCTTGGCCTTGGAAATTGGGTGATGTCCGCGCAGCGCATGGGTGATCGCGATTGCAAGTGCGTCCGTAGCATCCAGATACTTGTGCTGCTCTTTGATTCCGAGCATCTTCTGCACCATGAATTGCACTTGTTCTTTGGATGCACGTCCCTTGCCGCTAACGCACTGCTTCACTTGCAGAGCGGCATACTCGGAGATAGGGATTTGTCGCAAGGTTGCGGCGAGCATGGCTACGCCGCGAGCGTGACTAAGCTTGAGGATTGATTGAACATTTTTAGCGTAGAAAATTTCTTCGAAGGCGGCTTCATCTGGCATTGTGCGTTCGATAAGACTACTCACGCGATTGAAGATCACTTCAAGTCTACGCGGAAGCTCCGTGTACTGCCGTTTTGCTTCGATAACCCCGTACTCAACCAACTCGAGTTTGTTGCCGGCTGTGACGTCAATAACACCATAGCCGCAGACCACAGAGCCGGGGTCAATACCCAGAATTCTCATGAACCTGTTGAATCCTCGCTGTGTAATTTTGTTCTCATGCAAGATACTTCGAAGCCGACGACTCCGCGGGAATACTTTTTTACGATCGATGCCGCAGGGCATCTCATCCACGATGGTGCCATTGTGGATGACACGCGTTTCCTGGAACGCTTCTATCGATCGCTGCGCGTGAATGATAGCGGACGTCATACCGATTATCGCTACTACTCCCCATGTGGCAGTGAAACAAACTATGTGGCCTGTGTTGACAGTCCCATCGTCTTTAACAGCCTGCGCGCTGCACAACTCTATTACGGCGCACAATGTAGCATACCCTTTCGGGCTCGAGACCTGCGCTACTCTACGAAGACCGGAGTCCTGTATCATGCCGCTCCCGTTGGTGAGCTGGGCAGATTGCTTCCCAAGATCGCCGTCGAGTTAGCTGCCACCATTGAAAAGTGGGGTCCATGGTACGCCTTTCGTGATTCGGAAAACGATGTGCTCGAGGTGATCGAGCCGGTAGAGCCACAGGCAGGCCTTCGACTGTTACGCCCTAAGGATGGAAACCTCTGTGTGGGTTGCGGACGTGACAGCAGCAACGGACTTAAGCTTAGCTTCCTGTTCAACGAAGCAGAGAAGAGCGTACAGAGCTGGTTCGTGCCGGACAATCGTCTCATGGGTTCATTGAACATCATGCACGGCGGTTTCGTTGCGCTGCTGCTTGACGAAACAATGGGAAAGATTCTCGGAGCGCTCGGAATAAAAGCACCCACGGCGCAACTTAATGTTCGTTATCGACGTCCTGTTCCAATTGCCAAGGAATTGCATTTGTCTGCCACACTCGAGCAAGCGGAAGGACGTAAGCATCATTTGCGTGCAGAAATTCGCTTAGCTGCCGAGCCTGATGTACTTTTAGCAGAAGCTTCAGCTCTTTTTATACGCTTGACCCCGAACAATCTACCGGACGGCTTAGCCGTCAATCACCAAAGTACGTCGTCTACGAAGCAAGAATAGAACTCGATATGGATCCAAAACGATTGCTGTGGTTTGTGATTAGCTCGTCGCTCCTGATGATCATCTTGGATCTCTACGTTCTAGCGAGTTTTCGTCGTTTCGTGCGCAGAATGGGATGGAATGTGTGGATCTCGAGAACAGCATGGGTCATTGCCGGACTCATGGCGGTTTTCTCCCCCTACGTCAATTACCTACGATCCAATCAATCTCAGCTCGAAGACTGGCAGTATACCATCTTCGTTTGCTCGACGGTCTGGTATTTTCCGAAGTTGCCGATTGTCGTGGTACTGCTGGTCAAAGATCTTTTTCGTGCGCTGATTTCGTTGTACAAGAAGATCTTCTCTTCCTCAACGACGTCAAAAGCGCAGCCAACATTGGAAGGACGTCGCGCCGTGCTGGCCACCGCAGCTTGGAGTACAGCGACTATCCCCTTCATCATGGTAGCGCGCGGTGTTGATCTTCGTGATGACATTACGATCTACCGCGAGACAATTGAACTTGCCAATCTTGGTTCGGCTTTTCACGGCATCCGTATCGCACAGATCTCCGACATCCACGCGGGTAGCTGGAGGGACTCCCGTCCGTTTCAAGAAGCGCGTCGTCTTATAGAAGCTGAACGACCGGACATCCTCGTCATCACGGGTGACTTCGTGAATTTTCAAGCAGAAGAGCTCAAACTGATTCGTTCAGAATTGGAGAAACTCCATGCCGATATGGGAGTGTATGCATCACTCGGTAATCACGATCACTACATGCGTCCGGCTGAGCACGAGCTCCTAAAATCGGTGATACGAAATTGTGGTATCAACCTCCTGGTTAATGAAAATCATGTGTTTAGCTCCGGTAACGATAAGCTGCAATTGTTGTCTATCGACAATACGGGGTTGGGACAAAACTTCGGCGACCTCAAAGCCGCGATGGTTGGACTAAGTCCGGATCAACCATCAATCTTATTGGCCCACGACCCAACCTTCTGGGAAAAACAGGTTGTGGACAAAGTCGGTATCGACTTGACTCTCAGTGGTCATACACATGGAGGACAAGTCGGACTCAACATTATCGGACACGAAGTGAGCGTCGCTCAATTCGTTTACAAGCACTGGGCAGGCTTGTACAAAGAAAGAGATCAGCAACTGTATGTCAACCGCGGATTGGGAACGATTGGTCCTCCGCTGCGCGTCGGAATTCCACCGGAAATCACAGTCTTTACCTTGCGCTCGCGCGTGCCTCTGTTGGGATAGCAGCTCATTTTGTTGATAGTGAGCTCTGCAGTTTCGTTCAGCATTCGCCTACACTGTTGCATAGTTGAGAACACACCCATGTTTTGAATGGATGAACATCTTCAGCTCCGCGCCAATCATGAGAACTCTTCTTTTTATTGTATTGCCTCTGCTTGCATTTACCACTGCCCAGTCTCAAGACACCGTTTTCGTTGATGCCAAAGGTCATTTAGTTAACGCAAGCGATAGCTCACGTTTTTACAGTGTTGAAAGCTGGAACGCCGATAGTACCGAACGACTGTCAGCACACTTCGACAAGACAAGTACGAGCCCATTGTCAGAGATCAGAATGAAGAAGTTTGCCGGTTGGCGTCTCCGTGGACTGCAGCGTCGCTGGTATACCAACGGAGGTCTTCAACTCGAGGAGAATTACACCGGCGGTGAGCGGAACGGTAGTCTACGTAGCTACTGGCCTAATGGCGTCCTGCGTCGAGACGATGAGTACCGTCTTGATTCTTTGCTTCACGGTAGCTGTTACGATTCTAGCGGAAGACCAGTTGCCTATGCTCCCTACGAGCAGGCACCCACGAGCAAAGACGGTACAACGAAACTCCTTCCGTTGAACTATCGCACGCTACGTTATCCGCCAACAATGCTTGCCTCGAATATCGAGGCACGAGCTTTTGTGGATTTTGATGTACTTGAGGATGGCAGAGTAGTGGTTCTCAGCGTTCGAGACTGTCCCTATAAAGACTTTGAGCTCGAGATACGTCGCTGTTTCAACGAGATATCTCCTCTTCAACCGGCTCGTAGAGAAGGTACAGCATACTCTGCCCACTACTCAATTCCTATTGTCTTTAGACTGCACTAGAGGGGTTCCGTTTCGAACCACCGATCCACGTGCTTGCCACGTGATTCACTCCGAAGTGATACATCATGTCGGTGTAGTGCGCATCATGAAGAATCACAAAATCAGCTTCTTTACCAATCTCCAAGCTGCCACGGCGATCGGATTGACCAAGCGCCGCTGCTCCGTTCAAGGTTGCAGCACATATGCTTTGTTCCATACTCATATGCATGTTCGTGCAGGCCAGAGACATCATCTGTTGCATATTCTCACTAAAGCACGAACCGGGGTTGCAGTCGGTAGCCAAGGCCACCGTAGCACCGGCTTCGATCAACCGTTTTGCCGGAGCGTAGGGTAGACGCAGAGTGTATGCTGTGCCCGGCAACAAGGTCGCTACAGTATCACAATGCGCAAATGCTTGTACTGCCTCATCGCTAACAAACAATAAATGGTCGGCCGAGTCAGCACCCATGCGCTGAGCAAGCTCCGCGGCATGAACGCAACCAAGTTCATCGGCATGCAATCGTAGACGAAGCCCGTGTTCACGCGCCGACACAAAGATCTTTTCGGTTTGCTCTACTGTGTAGTATCCTACGTCACAGAACGCATCACAATACTCTGCCAAACCTTCTTCTGCTACCGCGGGAATCATTTCGCGGCATATCAGATCCACGTATTCGTCACGACGCTCCGCAAACTCGGGTGGAAAGTCATGTGCACCTAAAAAGGTCGCAGAAATATGCAGAGGCACTACTTCACGAAGTGCTTTGATTGCGCGCAACATTTTTAACTCATCGGTGGTGCTGAGAGCATAGCCACTCTTGATTTCCATCGATGTGGTGCCATAAGCGAGGGCTGACTCGGCAAGATTCTGTGCCTGCTCGATCAATTGATCAAGTGATGCCTCACGAACTGCGCGAACTGTTGATAGAATTCCACCCCCTTCGGCCGCTATAGTCTGGTAGGATACACCCTGTAAGCGACGCGCAAATTCATGCGAACGTGAACCCGCGAAAACAATGTGGGTGTGAGAATCGACAAACCCGGGCATGACACAGCGTCCACCCGCATCAATTCGCTCCACGTTATCGAGAGTCAATCTCTGACTCTCCTCCATTGTACCAATCCAATGGATATGCGTGTCGAAGAGCATTGCCGCATTTTTAATGAGGTGCAGTTCATTCATGGCGACACCGCGTTTGCGTTTCTCACCGCCACTTGACACACAGACGAGTTCTGAAATATTGCTAAGTAAAGTTTGTTTCATAATAACGAAGCCTAAATACCGTGTGCGCAGAGCAAACCACGGTGATTGTGACTAGTGCGTCGTCAACTACCGTGACTGTGGCGACAACTCTGACTATGACTATGACTATGACGTTGACTTTATCTACCGCGACGTACGAATAGCAAACGTGGCACAGTTGAGCGTACGCAAAAACCTGCAACGAACTCAAGCACTACAACCAGCGATCTTGCTTACGTTCACGCATCAGTGTCACCGCTTTTTTCACTTCTTGCACGCGGTCTTTCGGGCACACCACGATGCTATCGTCCGTGACGACGACAACAACATTATCCATGCCGATGACTGACAACATCTGGGCCCCATCGGTTGAGTAATTAGCCAGTATGGAGTTTGTACTTTCTACCACGGTAGTAGGTCCAAGCACGACGTTGTGGTGTTCGTCGTGACTGTTCGTACGATCCAACGAGTCCCACGAACCAACGTCATCCCACCCAAATCGTGACGGCAGAACGCATACGTTCGACGCGCGTTCCATCAGGGCATAGTCGATGGAGATATCCGGCATCGACTCGAAAAGTGCATCGATGGAACTGTATGCCCCATTGCCGGGACTACGAACATCTGTTGCAATTGCTACGGTCATCAAAGGAATCTTCGCACCGATTTCAGCTGCGTGCTGTGTCATTCCGTCGATAAAGGTGTCGCAGCGATAATAGAACATTCCGGAGTTCCAGTAGAATCGACCACTCGCAACAAAATCTTTCGCCGTCTCGAGGTCCGGCTTTTCTCGGAATGAGACCACCGTACGAATGTCATCTTCAACCGCTGCGGCAGCTTCGATGTAGCCATAACCGGTTTCCGGGCGACCGGGCGTGATGCCCAACGTGATCAAGGTGCTATGATGTTCAGCGTAGCTCAAGCATTGGCGCACCTGATCCCGAAAAATCTCCGTATCAGGAATAAAGTGATCTGCAGATAGCACGGCCACTGAGATTTGATTGGCAGCATAGCTTCCGGCATATTTGGCTTGCAGCACAGCGGCAGCAAGAGCCAAACAGGGAGCTGTATTGCGCTTGTAGGGCTCGGCGATGATGTTTTCAGGAGGAATGTTCTTCAGAACATTTCGAATGGGCTGCTGCAACACAGCGCTGGTGATAACATAGACATCTTCAGCATCGATCACACCTTCCATGCGTTCTATTGCTTCCTCGATCATCGTCTTGTCGGCACGAACAAGGGGCAAAAGTTGTTTGGGTCTAACGCGACGACTCAAGGGATAAAAACGTTCTCCGCTTCCTCCGGCCATAATAACCGCGCAGCGCTTGAACGATGACGGGTTTGGACGTGTGTGCTCAGCACCTCTTGGTGATGGCTCAGACGATGTGTTGAGTTCTGACATAGTTGTTGGCTAATGAAGGACTTGTTGAAAGTTCAGTAAGGCTACTTCGGCTGTCGAAAACACTTTCTCGAACAACTGTCCGCGGCACACATGGTGAATTAAGCGCGCAGTATCGCAAACTCGGCAGCTTCGAAGTCGAGACGTGCATCTCGAACCAAAGTCTCTGCAATCTGCACCGCATTTGTGGCAGCGCCTTTGCGAAGATTGTCGGCCACAACCCAAAGATGCGCAGCATGGGATGCCGAGTCATCAACGCGCAAGCGTCCGACAAACACTTCATCGCGTCCGTCGGCATACTGAGGCGTCGGATACAGTGCATTGCGGGCGTCGTCGAGTACTACGATGCCGGGTGCTCGTTCCAAGGCTGAGCGCAGCTCAGCGATAGTAAAAGGACGTTCGCATTCGATATTGATGGACTCCCCGTGTCCGCCAAGTACAGGAACGCGCACACAGGTCACAGCAAGATTGAGATTCGGAAGAGACATAATACGTCTCGTTTCCTGCTTCATCTTAATCTCCTCCTCGCTAAACCCTTCGTCTTCCGCGATGCTGTGAAACACGGCATTGAAGGCTACTTTGTGCGGCGAGATTCGCTGTAAAGGGTTGCGTTCTTGCAACTCCGCCATGAGGTGCTCCACCCCTTTTTGTCCTGCGCCACTGACCGATTGATACGTCGATACGACCACGCGCTTGAGTCCAAAGGCATCCTGCAAAGGCTTGAGTGCAACCACCATTTGGATGGTCGAACAATTTGGATTGGCAATGATACCATGATGCTCGGCGAGAGCATCGGCATTGACCTCGGGCACAACGAGCGGAACCTTTGGGTGCATGCGCCAGGCGGAAGAGTTGTCGATAACAATACAGCCTGCCTTGGCTGCATGTGGCGCAAAGGCAAGGCTACTCACACCGCCGGCAGAGAAGAGTGCAATATCAACTCCCTCAAATGAGTCTTCGCGCAGCTCGTGTACCACATGTTCTTTGCCAAAAGCCGTGATGAGGGAGCCGGCAGATCGCTGAGAAGCCAATAGCACCAGCTTGTCATGAGCAAAGCCTCGCTCTTCCAGAACACGAAGCATAGTTCTTCCAACCAGTCCGGTTGCGCCAACAACGGCAATCGTCAATCCCATGGCAATCCAATAAACACAAGTGTACAATATCACGACTGTATCTGTCGATGCATTCCGGCGCCGCTCAACTTCAATACAAGGGTTCAGAAGGGCGAATGTGCTTGAACCATCTCTACAGAATCTGCAAAACTACACCATGGAATGAGCATGAAAAAGAAAACCCTCGGACCAAGGGTCCAAGGGTTCAAATGTGTCTTCCTGCTGAGAATCTTTAGGTATAAGCTACGCCCGGGATTACTTGCGAAGGGAACGTAGGCGATCTGCCGGATCGACGAGAGAGGTGATACGGATACCGAAGTGTTTGTCGATCACCACGACCTCGCCTTCGGCCATTTTCTTTCCGTTAACGAGTACGTCTACCGGCTCGCTGACCAGCTTATCGAATTCGACAACCGATCCACGTCCGAGACGCATGATATCGCGGATGAGCATGTTGGTGCGACCCAGCTCAATGCTGACCACAAGGTTGAGGTCGTAGAGCATTTCAAGCTTTGGATCAAGCGGCGACATAATGCCGGTGCTCGCCGTTGCAGAGCTGATCTGAGACGGTACGTCGATCTCACCAAACTCCGGATGCTCTATACTAACATCTTGAGCTTGACTTGGTTCGGCGGAGACGCTGCCTGCACCGCTCAACATTGCATCGATTTCTTCCTGTGACATAATATCTTCCTTCGTACTATTTAGGTTGTCTTCTCGTTGCGTTATGCTTCACTAACCGTTGTCTCACTTGAGCAACGTGCTCACTGATCGTTCACTACTTCTTTTGTGCTGTTTTCAGCGTTTGCATACTTACTGAACTCCCGATGGCGTGTTGTTGTTGATATCCACGAATCGGTGTTGAGTGCTTGCCTAGTCTTCTGCGATCTTTGTGATCAATTTCAGACTACCATGCGAACAACTCTACACCTATGTCTTTCCCGGATTTGTGCGATGCCACATGTCCGGTTCTATCATATCATCTTCAACCAATGATCGCGTGATACGTATGGCTTTCTTTCCGTCGACCGTTCCCGGACGTCCGGCAAGCTTGCGACGTGAATCAATCGATATCTGAATTTCTTGATTGACTTTGGTATCCAACTTGATCACATCTCCCGCCTTGAGCGCCAGGAGTTCGCGAATCGAGATGATTGACTTTCCAAGTTCGGATGACACACCAACGTACTGTGTAGCCAGATGTTGTGTCATAACCTTGGCGTTTTCTCGTTCGCGATCGGCATTGTTGTTTCCCATTCCGTTGGTCACAGACTGTCTATTCAGTCGCGCTATCACATCTTCCAATGCGAAGGTCGGGAAACAGAGATTCATCAGATAGGAGTTGAGACCAATCGTGACGTCGAGCGAAACAACAACCACGATCTCCGAACTTGGAGCAAGCTGCACGAAATCAGCTTCGCTCTCCATTCGATTGTATTTAAAGGTTAAGTCAGCAATCGCCTTCCATGCTGAACCGAGGTCTGTGATGGCGTGCTCAACAACGCTGCGCATTACCGCTTGTTCAATAGGAGTGATCGTGCGAGGTTTACGAGGCTGTTCGGCTTGTCCACCAAGTAATCGCTCAACAAGGGATAGAGCCAATTGCGGACTAATCTCCATAATCCCTGAGCCATCCGTGCCTTCGATGTCGAAGATATACAAACAGCTGGGGTTCGAGACGGAGAGAATGTACTCGCTATAAAAGAGCTGGTCTACCGAAGTAACGGAGATACTTGCTTGAGTTTGCAGCTTTGAAACAAGGTAGTATCCGAAGTTCTCAGAGAAGGCCTCGTGCACGTTATGAATCGTGCGTACTTGGTTCTTCGAAATACGATTGGGACGACGAAAGTCGTAGCTCAGGAAATCATTGCGAGCATTCAAGTCGGCCGCACTCTCCTGCTGCTCGTTGACGTTCAAGCCTGTCAGGAGATTATCAATTTCCGATTGCGATAACACGTCTGCCATTCTGTTCTTCCTTGAAAGCTGCGTCTGTGTGTTGTGAACTTTAGTATGCACTCAAGCGCATGACGCGCGTTGAGTTCTTGTGTACGTTGTTTTTACCGCTTTGTGTTAGGCAAAGGCTTCGCCTTTGCCTACTCCAAAACGTAGACTACTTATTGAATGATGAACTTCGGGAAGTACACGTTGCGAAGCTTGACACCTTCCTTCCCTTCTTCAGACATTCCGCGGAAGAAAGGTTTGATGTCGTTCTTAATAATGACGCGCAACGAATCACGCATCTTACTATTCTGCAACTCTTCAACTGTATATCCTGAAATGCGACTGATAACGCGATCCTGGATCGGCACCATCAGCTTCTCTTCAACTTCTTTGACTTTCTCCTCCGGAGCAATTTCCACACCGAGCGATACGACCACAATGTGATTGGCTCCACCACGAGGGTTGATGTACAAATCATTCTTTGTGGTAACGATTCCTTCTACCTTCTGCGAGTAGCCGGGGGCAGTTTCGTCGACGTCTTCCTCTTCTTTGTCAGCATCTGCATGATGCTCTGACTTCTCTGAGCTTTTCTCCGTCTTATCTTTCGGGTTCTCATGTCCGGGCGCAAAGAACTTTATGGCTGCCATGACGATGCCAACCTGAACGATGATAATCCCTACGATGAGTGCAATGAGAATGGGCAGCTTCATGCCTTTTCGCACCGGTGCTGCGCCATCTTCTACATCTCGTACTTCTGCTTCTTCTGCCATAAAACCACGAATATTAGTCTCGAATGATCCCCGCAGCGCAATGCAAAACATGAGCTACTCTGAGGCTTGCGGGCCATTCATACTATTGTTTTAGAAAAAGATGTGCCAATCCTCAGAGGCGCACTCCACCCTTTTCACTGAGGTTTATCGTCCCTCAGACCTAAAAACATAAATCACAAGCGCTTAAAGCCAGGTTTTTAACGTTTGAGATCTTGGGAAAGTCGGACAAGGTTGGCTGAATTGTCTAGCGCGCCTAGGCTATCCGTTCGCATAAAAGTGGCTGCCGAGTGCCTGCGGCTTCGGTGAGTTGTCTGAGTGTAGGATGCTATCCGACAGTCTTTGCAGAGCAGAGTCATACGAAGCGTGGGCCTTCGAAGACTTAAGGCTCGAGTGAAGTCTGCACAGTGGAAACGAGCTTTCGTGATTTCAGCCAGGCATCGGCTCGCGGCTCGAGTACGAACATGAGCAGAGCGCAAAGAATACCGGCGAGTATATCAACTAGGTAGTGGTAGCGTAAATAGAGAGTAGCGACAATCAGACTGCTTCCGACAACGGTGAAGAACCACTTCCCACGCGTTTGAAAGCGCCAGGTCATGATGATATTCACAAGTGTCATCATTGTGTGACCGCTGGGCATGCAATCTCGATTCACGACAGATGCCGGATCCAAGACGCCGGCAATGACACCTCCCCCTTTGTTGACCTGTTCCCGAAGGAAAGCAGTCACCCACAGTCCGGGCAATTCGAGATTCATAGAGCTAAAGTCATGCAATGTAAATCGTGGTCCGACGGCCGGAAAACCAAAGTAAGCGACGTACGAGACAAAGAAAGCGAACACCATCATGCGACTCAACTGCTCAAACTCTTTGAAACGTCCACCGCGAAACAATATGATACCATGAATGCTCGGCAAGAAGAAGAATGCTACGTAACAGAGTTGGAAGTATTCGGTAAGTACCGGGTGACTGAATTGTTGTAGCCACTGGGTTGGATGCACACCACAGAGTGCATGGTCTAAAGAGATTAACTCTTGGTCGTATAGTCCACTTCGAATGTATGGCAGCATCACGAAGGTCTGTGCGTACATGGGGTACACAAAAGGGATTACGTAGAATTCCCGCAGTACTCTCTTCCACTTCGTGTTTGCGTCGCTCATAAAGTAGACGATGGCCAAGCACACGCTTCCAAAGCCAATATTCTCGAACAAGACAGTCCACCGTCCGGGAATCGATGACCAAAACGTCAGGCAAATGCCGGTATAGAGGACCAGAATTGCAATGAAGTACCAATCCAAAGAATACATGCGCTCTCGCATATGTGCGAGTTTGCCACGGAAAGTAAACGTGCTCATGAAGCAGCTCCCTCCAAATCGGCTTTCATTGCTCGAAAGTCCTGTAAGCTCAATTGCTCGGCACGTTTATCCAACCAACTAAATGACTGTTGACGAATCTCACAGTGATACCGCATCCGTGCATGTTGCTCAACAGCATTTCGCAGGGTCTTGCGTCTCTGTCCAAACGCTGCACGCACAAGAGCGCGCAGCTCAGACAACTCGACAGCATCGGGTATCAAAGGATTAAAATCCATGCGTACAACCGACGAGGTCACCGAAGGTCTTGGGAAGAACGAACCGGGTTTGACGTCAAACAAAATCTTGGCGCTTCCGGCACATTTGGCTGCAAGCGTTAAGACACCATACTCTTTCGTCCCTACAGCGGCAACCAATCGTTGCGCCACTTCTTTCTGCATCATCATAACGGCACAGCGAACATCGACCGCTTGGTCGAAGACATGAAAGAGGATGGGAGATGAGATGGCGTATGGAATGTTTCCAATCACGGCAATTTTCTTGCCGAGTTGCTGAGCCATGTCATGAAGCGAAAGCTGCAGAAAATCTTGATGGAGCAGCTCCATACTCGTTTCAAGAGCAGCATGAAAATCTTCGCGGAGTTTGATGACCGCACGGTCGTCGAGCTCGACGCACACGAGTTTGGAGCATAGAGGTAGCAGCTGACGTGTAAGTGCTCCGGTTCCCGGACCAATCTCAACAACCGTCTCCCCTTCGAATGCTCCCAACGATGAAGCAATTCTCGCCGAGACGCGTTCGTCCACCAAAAAGTTCTGCGAGAGCGATTTCTTCGGACGAAGGTCGGCGTGCTTCATGAGCGTTCCGCCACACGACGAAACATGGCGTGTAGGTCTGCATAACTTGTATCGAGCGACTCAGAAGCAACACGCACATCAGCCAGAACAGGCATAAAATTCGTGTCGCCGTTCCAGCGCGGAACTATATGAAAGTGAATGTGGTCCGGTACTCCTGCACCGGCAACTCGTCCTAGGTTCGCGCCAATATTGAAGCCATGTGGATGATAAAGTTCGCTAAGCACTTCATGGCAGAGTCTCAAGACCTGCATGAGCTCAGTAGCGTGCTCTGCCTGTAGTGCAGCGAAGTCTCCAATATGCTCATTTGGCACGACCATGAGATGTCCGGCATTGTACGGAAAGCGATTCATGATCACAAAACAATGCTCTGCACGGTGCACGACAAGTGTCTCAGCGTCCTGTCTATCGGCTAAGCTCCTCGGATCCGAGCTTCCCAATTCTGTTGCGCCCGTTCCATTCAACGGAAGGTCATCAGTGAGCTGTGTCGCCACCGACGCCGGCTTTGTGTACCCATTCACGGCGTCACACAGAAAACAACGCGACTCCGATTGCGCGCTCGGAGAACTAAAAGACGAAATGTACTGTGAGCGCCAAGGTGACCACAAGCGTTCCATAGACAATCTCTACACTATAAAAAAAAAGCGCTCGAGCATCATTCAATGCACGAGCGCTACTATCGATATCAGACCCTTAGAACAGTTTGACCGGGAAGCGAGCTTCAATACCAAATTGAAGAGCACTTACGCGCCAGGATTCATCGTTCATCGCAGTAACACCCATGTTATAGCTGATGGACGGTATGATGGTCAATTTCTTCATGATCAACTCATACTGAATTCCAACCTTCAATGCAAAGCGAAACTTGTTTCCATTCGAAAGCGCACCTTCTTTGAGAACAGCGGTTCTCTTGTCGGCTGAATAACGAATCGGCTTCGTTGCAGCATTTGTGTCCGGCACCAATTGTACGTTTGACGGATCAATCAAACGAAACTCCTGCACAAGATCTTGAGTCATTGCAAATCCCGGTGTGATTCCGGCGCAAATACCCAACGGCGTGTTTGCAAGATTAAAGCGATAGGCGAGATCAATATCCAGTGTTGTATAGGTCAACGCCGAGTAGTGCTGCACTGTTGAAATAATAACTTTATCGCCTTCACCCGGTACTGTGACCAATGAGGGAAGTTTATCCCCTGCGACGGTAAAGCTCACCGGAAAATTGTCATAGATAACACGAGCAATGAATGACGACTTTGAGTCCTTAGCTGTCTTACCGAGCAAATATTCAAAAGTCCATCCTGCAAAAAAACCGGTTCCCGAACCGTCTTTGAACTGCGGACATTGTGCTTGCGTCGCAAAGGAAGCAAACTCGCCACTGGTCAACACTTTATTGATGCCCACGATTGGACCGGTGTAAATAGGCTTCTTTGTTGAAACCGCATTAATCGGTGACTCTGCATCATCTTCCTCCTGGGCCCACAATGAAGTGCTACACACTCCCAGCGTCAAGAATAGCACAAGCAACGCACGAAACTTCATATCGTCCCCTACTTAGTTAACATGATTGGTAATTGTTCTAGATCGTCCCTTGTTTGAAGCTCAAGTCGGTAAAGACCGCTTGGAATTGCCTTCAAATCTAAAATAAGAGAATTATCATCCTTCAGCAAAAACAAATTTTCCATGAGGATAAATTTTCTGCCGAGAACATCGATTAGCGAAATTCTCAGTTTTTCGTCTTCATTTAAGGCTTTGACCAGCAACGTGAGCTTATCCCCAGCCGGCTGTGGATAGAGTCCCTGAATGCTGATGCCTTTGAGGTTCACCGGACGTAATGTTCCGGCACACGACAGGTCCGTCAGCAACTCCGATTGTGCCTCAACGACGCTGTAACAGGGGCTTGCAAGCGCGCTTACAGTGCCCGAACAGCTCCCTACTTCAGATATGAGGGTCAAAAAGCTGAGATCAGTGGACCAAGCCCCGGCGCCGGAGGTTGCAAAGAGCCCGGTTGAGCGAATGACGACCTCCTGGGCTGTCTGCGACACGCTACAGGGAAATTGTCCGATCGTTGGTCCACCTGTCAAAACAGTAGTGAAACGACGCACGTCGAACAGACGGTGATCAATGGGCAGGTGAAGCTCAAACGGAGCCATAGCCTTAATTTCACCGTCCACATGTCCTGAAATCCTAAGCCCGACGCTATCTCCCGCCCTTGGCAGCGAAAGCTGTCTCACGCTATCGATTGTAAGGATGCGCTGCTGAATCTTCACAGACAGGGTCGTATCCCACTTCCACGTATTACACTGAATTCGAAGTCTCAGTTGACCATTTTTTAGAGGACCCTGATAGATATGACTTATGCTAAAGGTCTGTCCTGCCGGAAGCGCAGTGGAGCTACTTGAACCAAAACTCGCTTCGTTACTGAATGTGTTGTCGACAGTGTAGGACCTGATGGTGAGATTGGCTGTGTCACGATTGCTGAGACGTATTAAAACCGGAACGCTGTCGCAAGCATACACTAGTGTTGGCATTTGTATGCTGAGCTTCGGCGCTGCCGTGTCTTTGGGTGACTCACTATGAGTGGTATCCGTGCTGGAGTCTCTGGCCCAACCAACAAGATGGATCACACTTTGCTTTCTCAGGTAGGCTTGATCCGCATCGTGCGTCACGGATAGAACTGCATCATGACGTCCGGCTCGAGTTGGATGAAACTGTATATCCATTTGTACGGAGTCACCAATACCAACCACCCTGCTTCGAAGTTGTGCGATATTCACAACGAAACTGAACATGTCCGGACCACCAAGGCTAATGGTGTCGACACTAAGAGCCTCCGTTCCTTTTGAGTAGATGCAGGCTTGTTTGATCGACTTTGTTCTATTTGTTTGAATCGTGTCGAACGACACATCGCGTACAGAATCTACGGGAACCGTACCACGTCCATGAAGTTTCATGACAAATGTGGAATCGATTCGATCGTCAACACTAAAATTCAGTGCAGAACTGTAATTGCCTACCAACTTCGGATAGAATCGCACACCCAATGCTGCTGAGTCTCCTGCCGCGATTGTGAATGTCTTGATTGAACCAAACGAATGTAAGAACTGAGCTGCGTTGCCGCTTTGTTGGGTGTAGGTCAGTTTGGCGGCCACATTTCCGCGGTTGTGCACAATGATGACGCTATCAAACGCGGTAACAATACGTCGCGAGCCCATGTCAATATCCGTATCATCGATAAACACCTGAATGCCACGCCCAGTCAACTCCCCGCGCACGTCTTCACCTAGGGAATTGTGAAAGATGAGCGCTCGTAAGATGTTCGAGGTATCCTTCGGTGTATAACAGATCCTAACGATAAAGCTATCTCCCGCTACCAAGGTCTTGGGCAATTTGGCAAGATCAGCGGTCGACAATTGAACATCAGCTTGATCAAAATCTGCTGTGGTTAGCGTCGCTGTACGCGATCCGGTGTTTATGATGCGCATGTTTTGACATGCCTGCTCGCCAACACGAACATCTCCAAAGTCTATATCGCTGACAAAGAGAGCTGAAGTAGGCGTCGTTGCTTTCACCGGAATACGAAGCTGTACGCCGCATCCCAAGTCAACGACAATAGTGTCGTTGATCTTCATAGCGCTCTGTCCACCGGGTTTGAAGCAAAGCTGGAAATCCACACCGGTTTTTGGTAAGATCTGAATGGGATATGCAGAAGGAGGCCAGAGCTTCAGACTTGAGTTTGAGCCCGACAAACGCGCCGAACGAACGAAGAGGGTGTCTTGCGAGCTCGGTGATTGCACATACACGCGAGCGCACATGGAGTCATTCTCCGTCAATGCCGACATGAGTACTGATGCCGTGTAGGTAAAACGTGGTGCGTGATAGTAGTATCGATAGCGTCGACCATTCCCGGCAATGTCCCTGGCAACGATACTAATCTGCCCATCCTTCTTGGGATCGAGCACATGCGCACTAAATGTGACTTGGTTCGGACTCTGTTGTACCGAACTCGCAAGAAATCCAAAGTTTTTCGTGCTATCCGGTTCATACACCACGTAAGCCAGAGACGTGCTGTACGCATTGACGACTTCATTCACAGTACCACTCAACTGGCCACAACTTCCCTGCACACTGAAGTATGGGGCGATGGTGTCTCGCACTTCAGGCAGCATGGAGAAGCCCAAGGTGTGTGCATACGAATCGGTGTTTCCCATACCATACAGCGTACCGGAAAATCCAAAGGTATCGCAACTGAGTTCATGTTTTCCGGGGCTCACGGCTACACGCGCCCAGAAGTACGGCGAAGAACGGAACTTGTTCAAGAGGAGTTCCGGAGCAATGTTTTTACCGATGTTTACTCCATCCAGCTTCATACTGTAGCGAGCCATGCTATCACACAGAATGTTCACATAGTGCTGTTGAAACTGTGAGGCCCAAAAAGGTTCGGGGATATTGTTAGGGACTTGAAAAACGGCCCTAGACACAAACTTGTTTGCGGGAGGTACGATCACCAGCGATGGATCATAACTAATCGATCCGCCGGCCCATCCGGTTAGCATATATTGTCCAACGCTCACCGGCTTTGTCGATCGAATCCAACACGGTGAGTCCACACCTTTCAACGTTTGGATGTCGCCTGCATTCTTAAGAGTATAGGTGAGATCCTCACGCTCTGTGTAAATGAGCAGACTTGTCTGCGGTTGGGTGGCGACAATTCTGATCACATCGCCTACCGGTATACGTGCGTCTGTGTAAAAGGGCACCGATATGTACTCATTACTGAGTGTACGGTCCGGAATGAGCCACTCAGCTAAATGGTCCTTACTATCGGTAACATTGACGAGAGCTTGGGGAACGGCTGAGCGTGCGTGACCACTGATCACGGCAATTGGTTGATTGGCGCGAACGCGACTCCCGGTGAGATCACCCGACAAGGGCTTAATGGGAGCAGCTTTTACCAAGTAGCATTGACCTTTATTGAGCTTGACACTTTGCCATTGCCCCGCCACAGCCCCACGTTGAGTCTGATAGGTCGGGTTGAATTCGGCTATTGTGTTATCGGCCGCCGCTATAATCATGAACTCACTTTGACGTATCTCCTCCGGCAGCATGACGAAATTGGAGTCATTGCCGACGCCGTATCCGTCATTGGCCATAGAAAGTACGGTGTATTCAGTGCCCCAGTTTGAAACAGGGATCACAGCATAGCTGTCCGAGCTGAAGGGTTGCGAACTCATCGCATACACGGATATCGGCACGTCGGAAGCTACCTCTACAACGGAATCCGAAACGATTTCATCAGCACGAACTTCCATACGAGACGGTACGAGCAGTGTCGTTGCTGTATTTGCCGGGAGCTTGACGACGACGGATGAGTCTTTGTTGAAGCGGACGGTAATAGTGGCAGGATAGGCGCTGCACATCATCAGGCGTAAACGCAGTCCCGAAGGCTGAATGAAGTTATCGTTCTGCATGTAGGCCACGAAAAAGTGGTATCCTTCGAACGATGACATTCGGCCTGTACTTAATGTGTCATTGTACTGCGCATGCAGCGAAGCTGCTGCGCTTAGAAAAAGGACACATAGGAAGAAGAAGAATCTCCGAACCTGATTCATACGGTCTGTAGTGCCAAGATGGAGTTCCGGGCGTGATGGTGCAAGTTGTGGTGCCACAGGAGCAGCTCAGACATTCCGACCTTCACCACACGGAGTTACTTTTCAGGTGTGGTATTCGGTTCCGATGGCGTTGAATCTCGATCGTTCTCCCTCGTCGAGCGCTTTTCCTCGTCATTTTGAGATGATTCGGAAAAACGTTTTGCCACGTTGGGTTTTGCCGGTCTTTGTCCAGGCTCTTTGTACCCGGAAAGATAATAGCTACGAGCACCACCTCCAACCAGATTCTCAGGATAATATTCGCTATTCACCCCACTGCGCCAAATAATGTTTTGCAGCTCCCCCTTGTTGAAAACCAAGAACAGTGAATCGCAAAGAGTTCGAGAAGCACCGTCCGGTCCATCTTCAGTGCTCATGAAATAAAGACTCTTCGCGTCTTTTAAGGAGCGAATCGACCGAACGGTGTCTTGATCAATGGAAATCTCGATATGATCGCCGGCAATCTGATGGGCTCGCTCGCTACGACTGCTGTCGATCATCAACAAGAAGGCAGAGTGCCATGCCTGAATCATCCTTAAGCGACGATTGGGTAGCGACACCCAAAGGGAGTCTGCCGCCAGATGCAATGAGTCAGCCCACAATTCAGGGTCTTGCCGAAGTTCAATGGACTCAGCCGTTTTGTCGTACACGCAGCGTCCAGCCTTGGCCCTCATGTTTTTACGCACAACTTCGGCAGCACCGCTTGCAACGTATCGGTCAGCACCGCCACCACGGAAGGACTCCATCACGTGCGAGCGAATAGTCAAGGTGTCGAAATGAAAGAGGCGCTCGAGCTTCTGAGACAAGGTCTCTTCTTCTTGAATAGCTGAAGGACGCGTAGAGCTGCTGTCTGCGACCTCAGGCGTTTTGGTCTTCTTAGATTTTGGGGCCGCTGAATACAATGGACTCTTAGCGTTCCCCTTTTTCATGACTTTAAGTTTCTTCTGCGCCAGAGAAATATCACGTTGTTGCTTTTTGAACAGGAGGAAAATTGAGTCTGCTGCAGGGTTTGAGACGGTATCCACGTGCACAAGCAAAGGATTTCCGCGAATCACAGAATAGCTGGTTGCAGGAATATTATGCGCCGAGTCCCCGACGATTGCAGACGAACTGACTTTGGAAAACAAACGAACATGTCCCCACAGCCACGACTCTTGAGAACTCTTAAGGTAGCGTAAGTCTTGAGCCTTGATGCGAACGGTATCATCCTCAATATCGACCCCACCGTGAAAATCAGCTTGGTTGTTACGCGTATTGTACACCCCGTTCGGAGCTTTCAGAGTCGTTCGCCGATCCAGTATCGTCACTCCTCCACTTCCAAAAGCCTCGCCACTATTGCCCTGATACTCTCCTCTGGGCATGAGCATCGTAACGGTGCCTTGCACAATTTTCACCGAACCGCTTAGTACAATGACGTTCGTTGCGAGATTTTGCACCGCATGATCACAGAAGACAGAAACATTTCCGTGGTCCAAATGCACATGACCGACTAACTCACGGATCATCTGTGAGTCAATAGTGTTTACCACAAGACTGTCGGCATTGCGAAGAATGATTGGATCGGCTGACGGCGTAGTGGCAGCAGAACCTGGTGAGACAATGGGTTGCAACGGGACAGATGGCGTGGCTCTAAACTGTGCATACGACATCGTTGGCGCGCACAACAACATGCCGAGAAGCGACAAAACAATACAACGAACCGGGCGTTTCATGGACATCCTGCAATTTACGCTTTGAAGAGGGTCTGCAGGCCGTTATGCTCTTTTTCTGCGACCTTCGACTTAACTTTGATCTTGCCACCGGTGTAAGACGCCGCGTAGACTGAAAACGTTCACCAGCAATCCGCTGCCCGGATTCCACTTTTATGATGATAACCGAACAAACACGAATTCAGCAAGAAACTGCAATTGTTGTAAGCGTTGCAAAAAAGGGCGAAGACCGTCGCATCGTGTTTGAACACCTGGACGAACTTGCCTTCCTGGCTGAGACTGCACACGTGCACGTTGCCGAACGCATGATTCAAGAACGTGTGTCTCCGGATGTGGGGACCTTCATTGGCAAAGGCAAAGTCGAAGAGCTTAAAGCGCTCATTGAAGAGCATAAAGCTCAGCTTATCATTGCCGATTGCGAACTCAGTCCCGTGCAGATACGCAATCTCGAGCGCGAGCTTCAGGTTAAAGTCATTGATCGCAGCGCGTTGATTCTCGACATCTTTGCTACTCGCGCACGTTCACTTGAAGCCAAAACTCAGGTGGAACTTGCTCAATTGCAATACCTCATGCCTCGACTCTCACGCATGTGGACCCACCTTTCAAAACAATATGGTGGCGTGGGCACCAAAGGACCCGGTGAAACGCAGATTGAAAGCGACCGGCGTATGATCAAGATCCGCATCCAACGGTTGAAAGAGAAGTTGGAAGAGATAGATCAGCAACGTCGCGAGCAACGCAAGCAGCGCATAGGCATGGTACGTTTTGCCCTAGTTGGCTACACCAATGCAGGAAAATCAACACTTATGAACGTGATGACAAAAGCTGACGTCTATACGGAAGACCAGCTTTTCGCCACTCTCGATACAACCGTTCGACAAATTGAGCTACCGCAAGGCACCACCGCATTGTTGTCTGACACCGTTGGTTTTATACGCAAACTGCCTACGCACTTAGTAGCCTCGTTTCGCTCCACACTGGCCGAATCTATCGAAAGCGATATGCTCTTGCACATCGTTGATGTCAGCCATCATGCATTTCGTGAACACTTAGCCGTGGTCCAAGAGACATTAAACTCTCTTAAAGTTGCCGAGAAACCCACACTGTTGGTTTTCAATAAGATGGATGCCGTTGAGGACAAGGAGTTATTGCACAGTTTGGACTTCGAATACCCCGGATGCATCAAAATTTCGGCACTTTCCGGCCTAAACGTCCGTGAATTGCTCGCTCGCATGCAAGCCTACTGCGACTCGGTTAACAAACTGATGCAGTTTTCGCTTCCCTATTCGGCAATGAAGGAGATGGCTCTGATCTACGAACACGCCGAAGTTCTGCGTCGGGAGGAAGACGAAGACGGTGTACATTTGGAAGCAAGAGTCGCGCCGGCTCAAGAGGGCTTGATTCGCAATAAGTTCTCACGCTATATTCGCAGTTGAGGGAAAGTGGAAGAGAGTCTTCCGCTCTATGCATCAAACTTTATGTAGGGGACACCATGACGTGGATCTATCTCATCCTCATCTCGTTGGCCGTCTTTTTTGTGACGATCAGCTTGGTGGTAGTCGGACAAGAAATCAGCGTCATACTTGCAGTCGTGTTATTTATTGCCATTGCCTATGTCGCATATCGAGTGGCCGCAGCTCGATTGACGAAATTGTAAGAAGTACTCGATGCTCGTTTGAGTGCGCTGGTTCTCCCCCGACACCGCTACGGACTCACGAACGAAAACGCCCGGACACTTATGAAATGAAAAAAGCCCGAATGATTCTTCGGGCTTTTTTTGTGTCTGAGATTGCCTATAGTTCTCTGCCAACACGGGCTATTCATCAACGCAGGTGTAGCAGTGTTCTGCAAGAGACTCGTCGACAAACGCGCGAGGAGTTCGCGTACTGCTTAGGCTTCATCGCAACGAACGACGAAAACCGGACACTGCGCCCTTCTCAACACGCGCTCGGTAGTACTACCAAGTAGCAAGTGATTCAGTCCGCTACGTCCGTGCGTCGAGATGCAAATCATCGAAGCATTGGTGCTGTGGGCGTAGTCGACAATGACATCGCTGGGGCGACCTTCCTTCACAACCGCTTCAACCTTCAATCCTTCGTTCTTTAAATGCTGAACCATTTCGTTCAGCTTTGTTGTTGCAGACTCGCGAACATCCCGTATCATATCGAAGTACACCGATTGCTCTACTCCATTGACGGTCGCAAACGTATCGATGGGTTCAACCACATAGAGCACATGCAAGGTTGCACCAAATCGCTGTGCGAAATCGCGCGCATGATCCAAGACTTTGGATGCACAATCAGAAAAATCTGTCGGCACCAGAATGTGTTCGTAGCTTTTCATAAATCCTCCTACAGTTATGTGAGTCCGCTTGAAACACTTGGCCTCGCCTTGCTCTCAGTACCAGTGCACCAATGCATGAACGAATCTGCTTTAAACGAAACTGACCGAGGTGAATAGTCACGCACGGTCAGTTCAAGTACTTGATGCTAAAGTCATGCGCTTCGTAAAGCTCAGGCTCTCCTTCCGGAACTCGTCGAGTTCAATACGGAGTCTGATTACTTCTTCTTAGCTGCAGCTGCCGGGGCAGCCTTAACACGATTCTTCTTGACATCAGCGACGCTAACGCTTCCACCGGGGTTGCCCCAGTTGCCGTAGACATAGGTCAGAATGTCTGCAACATCTTGATCTGTGTACTTGGCAGGGAGCGGACTCATAACGCCATTGAACTTCTTACCGTTGACGGTGATTTCACCTTTCAAACCACCTGTTACCGCCTTGATGATATCTGCTTTGCTCTTGTTCTTGATGTAATCTGAAGCAGCAAGAGGCGGATAAACCGTCGATAAGCCCTTACCACCATCTTGGTGACAGGTCTTGCAATACTCTGTATACAACTTTTGACCCTTTGCCTTGTCTTGCGCCTCGAGGCTCAACGAAAAAATAACTGCCAGCGCAATGAGGCTCAAAGAAAAACGAAACATTGTAGTAATCCTAACAATTTGTGAGACATGAAACTATTCCAAAACTGCTCGCCCGGGTCACTCGCCACGGACGCTATCCTATGTGTATGGTGCCAAAGTCAGATGTACACGGAATGAAGCAATCTTCACCGGTCCACATAAAAGCTATCCTACAAAGCCATGCGGCGCAAATACTCAGGATGCGCTAAACGCAGGTTGAGCGTCGTGGCATCCTTTGCCAATCGGTCCAAAGTTGTACCCATGAAAACACGCGCTATCTCTGTTCGTAGCGCTGTCCACCGATCGTGCACCGGACATGCCTCGGCCGTTCCACATCCCGGCAAACCGAGCATGCACTGTTCAAAAATATCAGTGCCGTCGATAATAGTGATGATGTCCAGCAACGTCACCTCTTCAGCACTTTTTGCCAACATGACCCCGCCATGCACCCCCCTTTGAGAATTCATCACTCCGGCTGCCGTTAACTGTTGCAACACTTTTGTGAGGAAGTGAAAAGAGATATTCAAGCTGTTCGCAATGGACTGGATTGACACCCATTGTCCGGGTTTTTGCGAAGCAATGTGAATCATCGCCTGAATGCCGTAGATGCAGGTTTTCGAGATCATAGAGCACCTCATGGTGACAGTGTGCTTGGCTGACTCTCTGTTCTTAAGACCTCTGGAGAAGTTAATTAAGATATTAGGAGTCGTTTGTCTGCAATTTAATGTGCAATCGATACTCCTGCAAGGGAAAATTTGGACCTGGAAGGAATATCTGCTTCTAATTTTCCACAAAGAGGCTTTTCTGTAGCCGGCGCCCTGGGCGCCGCACCTTTAGCAAGGGTGTTTTAACAAGTGCTCAATCGCGGTTTCGGTGCTAAAATTCCCTTCTCGTGGAACTCAACCCTCGTACTTTTGTGGCTGCATGAACACTTCTATCGCCGCGCTCAAGGACCTCAACAGGGCTTTCGAGCGCTCGAGCTATTTCCGTCGACTAAAAACGGAGCTGGATCGAGGGACAACATTGTCAACCAAAACCTTGCACGGTTCGCTTAAGGCTTTAACCGCGGCAGCTGTGCAGCGTGAGTTGAAGAAGAGAATTGTTATTGTGTGCGCCAATGATGATCGAGGTTCGTGGTTTCACGACATGTCGCTCTTGGTGGATCATCCCTACGTCGCAGTTTTTAGCGAAGCTCGCAAGACGCGCTCTGCTATCGATCATCATGCCGAGGACATGACACGTGTGGTCGATGTAGTCTCTACCGTTGAACAGAGTGAGCAATCTGTGATTGTCGCAGCTCCGGACTCCTTTCTCGTCTCTCTACCCCGTCCGAACTCCGTTATCGAAAACATCTTCAGCGTACGGCAAGACGATGAGCTTGGTTTCGAACAGTTCTATCAGCACTTGCAGCTCAACGGATTTGAGCGTGGTGACTTTGTTGCAAAACCCGGAGACATGGCGATACGCGGCGGTATCGTCGATGTTTTTCCGGTGGGTTGGTCCACTCCCCTTCGCATTGAGTTTTGGGGCGACACTGTAGAATCAATCCGAGAGTTCGATCCCCTCTCGCAACGTTCCATTCGAGAACATCAGAAGGTTGAATTTCTTGCACGCTTTATCAGCGACGAGAACGAGGAGTTTTCTTGCACGCTTCTTGACTACATCGATGAACACACCATTATCGTGCTCGATCAGCCGGAGACTCTTGCATCACTTTTTGACAAAGCTGAAGCACCGCAGTTGTTCGAGAGCTTATTGAAGCAACGGTGCCTTCTTATTAATCCCTTGGGTGTGGTCGAGGTCGAAACCAAGTCCTCGCCCCAAAGTATAATCGATGCGACAGTAGAGAAACTCTACCACGAGCTTTCTGACCTACAGCAGCAACGTTCAGCGCTCTTTCTCTGCGCCGAAGGCAGTATTCACACCAAACGTATTCGTGAACTTGTAGAGAACGTTGCTGAACGCATAGAAGGCGACAACCTTGATCTCCCTATTCTCAACCTCAGCGCCGTGCATTGGGAGCACGCAACACCAAACGCAGGTTTCGTTTGGTCTGACGAAGGTATTGCTGTTTTCACAGAACACCAGATCTTCAATCGACAGCGCTTTCACGATGCACGTAAGTATTCCAATCCTGCAGGATTGACGCTGCGCGAACTGCAACAACTGCGTAAGGGAGATTTGATTGTCCACATCGATAAAGGTGTGGGACAATTCGACGGACTTGAAACCATTAGCATTGGTGGCAACAAGCAGGAAAGCGTTCGCCTCGTGTTTGCCGAAGGTGATGTGCTGTACGTTCACTTGAACTACATCAATAAACTGCAGCGCTATTCTGCGTCCGACGGCACCGCACCCAAACTGTCAAAACTGGGTTCCGGAGAATGGGAACGAAAGAAAGCGCGCACGAAGAAGAAAATCAAGGACATCGCACGTGACTTGATTAAACTCTACGCACAACGCAAATCGCTGCGTGGTTTTGCATTCCCGACCGACACGGTGTGGCAAAAAGAATTTGAAGCGTCGTTTATGTATGAGGACACTCCGGATCAATCGCGTGCCACAGCCGAGGTAAAAGCGGACATGGAGACTTCCATGCCAATGGACCGTTTGGTGTGCGGTGACGTTGGCTTCGGTAAAACCGAAGTCGCAATTCGTGCAGCCTTCAAAGCGGCTCAGGCAGGCAAGCAGGTGGCCGTGCTTGTGCCCACAACCATTCTCGCGCAACAACACTATTTGACCTTCAGCGAGCGATTACGACGGTATCCGATTCGTGTGGATGTTATCTCACGCTTTCGCAGCACCGACGAACAAAAGGGCATTATCAAGAACATGGAAGAAGGGTCTATCGATGTACTCATCGGCACCCACCGTATTCTGAGTAAAGACATCGTGTTTAAGAACCTTGGTCTGCTGATCATCGATGAGGAGCAACGTTTTGGCGTTGGCGCAAAAGAGAAACTACGACAACTGCGAGCCAATGTGGACACACTTACATTGACGGCAACTCCTATTCCTCGTACGCTTAATTTCTCGCTCATGGGTGCTCGAGATCTCAGCATCATCGAAACGCCACCACGAAATCGTCTGCCGGTGCAAACCGCCATTAGCGATTGGAATGAACATACGCTGCGCGAAGCTATTAATCGTGAGCTGGAACGTGGCGGACAGCTCTACTTCGTCAACGACACTATCCATGATCTCGACGAACTTGCGATGCGATTGGTGGAGCTTGTTCCCGGTCTGAAGTTTGGCATTGCGCATGGACAGATGGACACAGCAAAACTCGAAACCGTTATGGAGAGATTTCTTGAACGGAAATTCGATGTGCTCCTTGCTACCAAGATTGTAGAGAGCGGCTTGGACATTCCCAATGTGAATACCATGATTATCAATCGCGCAGATCGCTTTGGATTGGCAGAGTTATATCAGTTGCGAGGACGTGTCGGACGAAGTAACAAACAAGCTTTTTGCTACCTCTTGGTACCACCTATCAAAACGCTCAATCGCACAGCAATCAGGCGCCTTCAAGCCATTGAAGAACATACCGATTTGGGATCGGGTTTTCACCTTGCAATGCGCGACCTTGAAATTCGCGGGGCTGGCAACCTTCTTGGCGGAGAACAAAGCGGTTTCATATCAGAACTTGGTTTGGAAACCTATCAGAAAATCCTCGACGAGGCGGTTCGCGAGCTGCGTCACGACGAGTTTGCGGATATGTTCAATGAAGCTGAACTCCTCAACTTCACAAATGATGACTTGGCCGTTGAGTTGGATGGTGATGCATTATTGCCGGAGAGCTACGTACGACGCGACACGGAGCGCTTTGAGTTCTATAAGCGACTCTTTAATGCACGCACCGAGAAACTGGTTTCCGACATCGCCGCCGAGCTACGTGACCGTTATGGTGCTTTGCCGGCTGAAGCTGAAAACCTACTGTATGCGGTACGCATCCGTTTGACTGCATTGCCCGCAGGTTTTGATCGCATCATGGTCTCGTCCGAACTCATGTCGATTGAACTGCCGCTCAATGCGCAAGACCACTATTTCGACGCGATCTTCCCCCGAATCGTCGCACTCGTCTCAACTCGCGAAGGTGCACGCTTCGTCCAGAAAAACAAGCGAACGGTCATAGAGATTCCTCTTGGTAGACGTGAGGAAGCTCTGAGTATCGTCCAAAGCATGAGCATGGAAGTGCTTGAGGCCATTGATGAGTTTAAATCCACGCATAGCAACACGAAGCGCTCCTAATATGCGTCTGTCTTATCAGATTCTGGCTTCGTGCTCTTTCTTGGTTCTGTAGATTCTTTACTGCTATCATGTCATTCGTGCTCATGCAAAGTCTTCCTCGTCTCCGGACTGTTGTCACGCAACAAAGCGTCATATTCCCTGCGCTCGTATTGCTATGCTCTCTCATCTGCGGCTCTCTCAAAGCACAGTCAGACGATGCATTAACACTTGCAGCGCAGCACAAGGAGCGGCTTAGTTCGGTCCTGAATTCCTATCCCGGCGTCGTGTCTCCCGTCCTCAGTTACGATGGCAAGCGGCTGTACTTCTCTCGCAAGTACTATCCTGAAAATGTTGGTCAAACCCGTGACCCGGATGACGTATGGTTTTCAGAGCAAGACGCAATGGGACAGTGGACGGAAGCACGAAATCTTGGATCGCCGATCAACACACCTGAGAGTAATGTCTTGTGTTCTATCACTCCTCTCTCAAACATTGCATTGCTTCAGACAACGCTTGCAGCCGGTCCACTGCGCACACATGCATTCGCATTCAGCCGATTTGAGGGAGGTCGCTGGACAGAACCCGAAGCACTCATCGTTGACAACATTCGCAACGATTCTAAGAACTTTTACGCACATCTTAGTTTCGACGCACGATTCCTCTTCCTGGCTTTGGAGGCACCCGGTGGCAGAGGTAGCTTGGACTTGTATGTGTGTGAGCGCAAAGGTTCGACCCTACACTTCGGAAGTCCGCTTAACCTCGGGCCCGTCATCAATTCACCCGGCACCGAAGGATCACCATGTTTAGCTTTCGATGGCAAGACCTTGTACTTTTCTTCGGACGGTCACGGAGGTTTTGGTAGCCAAGATCTTTTTGTCACGCATCGACTGGACGATGGATGGACTCGTTGGTCTGAACCGCTGAACCTTGGTCCAAGCATCAACACCCCATTCCTCGACCACTGCTTCAGTCTAAGCTCCGACGGTGGAGCAGCAATGATCATTTCTGCTGACAGCTTAGGTACAATGGGAATGTACAAGATTGACCTGCCTACGGAGCTTCGCATGGGACCGAGTCAGGTTCCTACGGAGCCCGCTGACTCACAGTCTACACGTCAGGCGGTGCATGCAGCATCCGTGATAGAGTTTGACCTGCACTTCGACCATGACAAGTCAGTTCTCGATGCTGACGAACTCAGACGCTCTCTCACGAATCCACTCTTCCGTACCGAAGAGCGCTGTTGGTCAGTTGAATTGGAAGGATACACGGATTCAACAGGCACTGAAGAGCACAATGAACGTTTGTCCGCTGCGCGTATCATCAGCGTCCGCAAAGCTCTGCGCAGCTATATGCGACAGTGCTTTCGGATCTCCACCGAACGAAGGTATGGTGCTTCGCACCCACTAGGAGATAATGCACTTGAGAGTGGGCGCGCACAAAATCGACGTGTACACGTACGTCTCAAAGCTGTAGAGCAACACTAGACTTGCGCTTCAGGAACTCGTGCACGAATCAGCGTAGAAGCCGGCAAGCCGTAACCAAAGAACTCCTCTGCAGTGTAACTGTTAGTGCAGCCGACCTAAACTAGTCTCAACCTTCCGGCAGGGCGCAGCCCTGCATAAGCAAAAAACTCGCGAACTCTATGGCACCCACCGATGTCAGAAGTTCATCCTACATGCAGATATCAGAATCGAATTTGCGCCATAAGCGCATAAGAGCCCGGTTGTGCGGTGGGCAGTAAACCAATGCCCTTATCGCTCACATCAAAGTCGAAGAGATGAGCACCTACATACGCATCCACCGAAGCAAGTACGTAGATGCCTAGAAGCCAAAGACCGGCCACATCGCGCTGATCGCGATAGAACTCTCTCCTATAGTAGGCTAGATCTTTTTCAGCCGCTGAAATTCCTGGTGTTGAGAAAGTTGTGTTAGCGTCAAGAAACTTGGCGTTGTTCCAAAGGAGTATTCCCGTAGCCGTTGCAGCACCACCAAAGAACAGTGCGGATTTCCAATACGATTCGTTGTAGAGTTGTCCCCACCCCGGACATACCAACGATCGAACAATTGCACCGCCGGGTGATTTTGGCTCACGCTGCGTAGACTGCTTTGTACTTTGAGCAGTCGTCGATTTCAACTGTGATGAAGAATCAAGGGGAGAGACCGTTATCTCACTGCGCTCAACCGTAGCAGCCACCATAGAATACAACGGGACCAAAGCTTGATGATGATCCAACGAAGGAGCGCTCTCGCTGCACGAGGAATTGATTGGGCATACTGTTGTCAACGAGCGTGCTGTGGTACAATCGGCCGCATTGCTCGCGACGCGAACAGACTGAGCGGATACGCGCCCGGCTACAACCAGGAAAGTGCATAAAAGAACCGCCAGAATACGCAGGCCGTGTCGGCTATCTCGATTCAGATAGTGAGCGTGTTTGGATTTGTTCATTCGTTTCCTACGGCAATGACTTCGATTTCAACGCGTACATCTTTTGGCAGTCGCGCGACTTCAACTGTTGAGCGTGCCGGTTTTGATTGCCCAAAGTACTCCGAGTATACTTCATTCATCGCGGCAAACTCGCTCATGTCTTTGAGAAACACTGTAGTTTTTGCGACATTGTCGAAGGACAATCCTTGGGATTCGAGTAGAGCCGAAATGTTCTTGCACACTTGGTGAGTCTGCTCTTTGATACCACCTTCAACAAGAACTCCATGGATGTCCAAGGGGATTTGTCCGGAGAAGTAGTACAGTGAACCTTGTACTCGAACTCCTTGTGAATACGGTCCGATGGGAGCCGGTGCTTTGTCGCTAAGTATATGCTGTTTCATTATGTGAGGTTGTGTTGATACACCTGATTGTGATGAGGTTCCGCTCTGTGATGATTGCCGCGTTGATGATGAAGACGAGATAGTTGCATCTGTAAACCTACCTGCCGCCGAAGGTCCTGCGCACGAAACTAGGAAGAGCGACGCAAAACACGATATGCATCCAACGAAAGCGTAGAGATGGAGAACGCTTCTCATTTCGACTCCTCTTCGCGAACGATATACACTTCTTCGTGCGGCTTTGCCATGCCGTACTTCTCGCGCGCCAAGCGTTCGATCTCAACCGTATCATAGCGAAGTTTATCACTTCGTTGACGCAGTGAGTCTTTTACTTGATGGAGTGAGGCTAAGGTGTCTTGTATCTGTGTTCGACGAGATTCGAGACGAAATCGTGTTACGATGCCGTAGTTGGAAAACACACCAAAACTCACTACGAGAAGCGCAACAGCAAGGACGATCAGCCTGCGCCGACGCCTCATTCGATCTTCGTCGGAGAGAGGAGTTTGTTGAGACTGAGTCTGAGACTGAGTATCGGCTGCTGGACTCATTACACCCTAGGTTCTTGGAGAATACCGCGTCTGCGTCATATGGACGCACATAAAGCGCAAATTATGAATTGCCGAAGACCTTTTTGAGTAAAGCCGTCGTTCTTGCCGCCGGATCTTTGCGAATTGCAAGCTCTTCCTTGGCAATCATGACAAACAAGCCACTTATGGCTTTGCGAGTTGTGTAATCGGCAAGGTCAGTGTTGACTTTCTCAACCAGAGGAATTGAATTGTACGCAACCATAAGGCTTGTCCAATATTTTGTGGCATCAACCTTGTCCAGAGCTTGCGTAATCACCGGTTTGAATTTTTCCAACAGCTGCGTTCCACAAACTCTCTCGAGATAGTCGGTTGCAGCTCGATCTCCCCCGCGCACAATACCCAAGGCATCCTGCACAGACATTTTTTGAATTGCAGAAAGAAAGATGGGTCGAGCCTCCACAGCTGCCTTTTCTGCCGCTCTGTTTAGCGATAAAACGGCGTCATCAATTTTCGAGCCCATACCAATGCCACGCAGCGAGGTCTCAACTTTTCGAGCATCTTCCGGAAATGGAATCTTAATGCTTGGGTTGGCAAAATATCCGTCGACTTTCGCGAGCTCAGTGCTGCCTTTACTGACACCGTGCGACAAGGCCTCACGAATACCTTTGGCTGCCTCATCTTCTGTCAACGCAGCGGGGCTGATCTCTTTGCTTAACTCCTTCACGTCTTTCACCATCTTTTTCGCCTTATCAAGCCAGCTCTGAGCTACTATATCAATCGTACAACTGAACGGTAAAAGCAACAACAAGACGTTGAGAATCAATCTCCGGTTCGGCAATCGCATACTGTGTTCCATGATACTTTCCTCCCAAAAATGTAAGTGGGCACTCGCCACGAAGACCATACAGTTCAAGAGTCTCCGTAGTATAGGTCCGGGCTAGAAGCTCAACTGCAGCGCGATGTCAACATCTGGTGTTGACCTTTCTGTGCGAGTAAGGAGCCGTACAAAATTAGAGACTTCAGGGCCAAAAATGTGCTGAGGTACTCTCCATTGTTGTATACCCATCTTCTCACAACGGACCCTGAAGTTCTTGCGCACATTGAGTCTACCGTACAACTCGAAGCAAGCGTAGCAGTCCGTTTTTGTGGCCATGAAAAACATTTCCCCACTCGGTTTGGATCGATGTCCAAGCGGTATTTTTGTCGACCGACGGGTCGGTCACATTCCGAAGTACCCGCCGGACAACTATTCCAATGTTTCATCGACACAATAAGACTATGACCACGCAACCGGAACGCTCAACCATGAGTCTTTGGATGCAAGCTGTGCGAGCTTTTTCGTTTACAGCGAGCATTACTCCCACTCTCCTTGGTGCCGCTTGGGCTTTCAAGCATGACACGGATATTCATTGGCTTATGCTGCCACTGATCGTTGTTTGCTCCGTCATGATGCACGCCGCAACCAACCTGGTTAGCGATTACTTTGACTTCAAGCGTGGCGTAGATACCAAAGAGAGCTACGGTTCAAGTCGCATTTTGGTCGAAGAGTTACTGAGTCCGAGCGCTGTCTACAAAGTTGGTCTCTTGCTCTTTGCGCTGACATTCATTCTTGGCTTAGTAATGGTGTTTGAGCGCGGCACACCGGTTTTGATCCTGGGATTGATCGGGATTTTTGGAGGATACTTTTACTGCGGTGGAGGATCTTTTGCCTACAAGTATGTGGCGATTGGCGATGTTCTTGTTTTCCTGCTTATGGGACCGATGATGGTATGTGGCTCCTACTACGTGCTTACCGGTCACATGACGAATGAGATGATCCTTGTGTCCTTACCCATTGGTTGCCTTGTTGCGGCTATTCTGATTGCAAACAACATCCGCGACATCTCCCATGATCGTAAGGCTAATCTTCATACTGTTTCTACCCTTCTTGGACCGCAGAACGCTCGTTGGGAATACATCCTTATCGTACTTGCAGCCTTTGTTATCGTGATTGCCTTGGTGATCATGCAGATTTTGAGTCCGTGGGCACTCCTTGTTCTGCTTAGTTTGCCTCCTGCTTTGAAAAATATTAAAGCAATACAAGCTGCAGACCCGATGAACGCTCCTCAAGAAATCGCTATGACTGACGTCTTCACAGCTCAGCATCACTTCTTGTTCGGTGCCTTGTTGTGTGTCGGCATCGTCATCTCACACTGGTTCTAATTTCACTCGATGCAGCCTATTTCCTTCTGCGTCAACAGTCCATATGAAATCCATCGTATTCCCTGTTCTCTTTGCAGCCACCTTGTGGTTCGTGATGTTTTCCGCGCAACTGGAATTCACGCGTTTAATCCACGAACACTACTTTTGGCAGGCAATGGTTGTCTCAACCCTGAGCCTGACTCTTTTGACACTTCGTCTGCAGCGTGATCGACTCGCGAAACTCTTTGAGTTCTCGTGGAACTTCGTGGCTATCGGTGCAGTGCATGCTGTGCTACTCTACGGTCTAAGTCGTCTGGGTGTGTTTCTGATGAGTACCCTGTTCGATTGGACCATGCCTCACATCCAAGCTGTATATGCCACACGCACACAATTGGAACCGACGATCATTGCCCCGCTCCTCTTCTTCATCATTGCTCCATGCGAAGAAACTTTTTGGCGCGGTTTTGTTCAAGCACGCTTAGCTGAGATCAAGGGTGCTAAAATGGCAATGGTCATCACAACGGTGCTGTACTCTCTTGTGCATATCTGGGCGATGAACCCAATGTTGCTTATTGCTGCGTTGGTGCTTGGCGTTCACTGGGGCTTTCTGTATCGTCGCTACGGTAGCTTGATTCCTGGTATTGTATCGCATGCATTGTGGGATACAACCATCTTCGTCATCTTCCCCGTGCAATTTTGAGCTCGACTCAGAGCTTAGCGTAAAAGTCTACTGAAATTTTGTTCCGAGGTCAACCTCGAGCATATGAGTTGAGCTTCTAGTACCGAGAAAACACCACGTTCAACAATTCACTGATTCAGATCACTCAGCCACAAACACGTCCATGAAAGCTATGATCCTTCGTGCGCACGGTCCTTCCGACGCACTCGAATATGTCGAAGACTTCCCCACACCCTCAATTGCCGATGATCACGTTCTGGTTCGCGTAAAAGCCACAAGTGTCAACCGTATCGACATGGTGATTGCAGCCGGATATCCAGGTTTGTCAATACCAATGCCGCATATTGTTGGAGGCGACATTGCGGGTGTAATCGAGCAGTGTGGCTCCAAAGTCCGCAACTACAAGGTTGGCGACCGCGTCATCAGTTGGCCAATCACGATTCCGGATTCTGAGCTAGACAACCCGGACAGTTTTTTGTCTGACAATTGGCGCTATTTCGGCATGCACATGCACGGAAGTTATGCCGAGTACGTTGCGGTCCCGGAGTCGAGTTTAGTGGCTCTGCCTGAAAACGTCAGTTTTGAAGATGCCGCTACCCTGCCCATCTCCGGACTTACCGCTCATCATGCGATCTATGACGTCGCAGCATTGAAGCCAGGTCAGAGCTTTTTGCTCTGGGGTGGCTCGGGAGGTTTTGGAACACTAGCCTTGCAACTTGCGAAGTCTGCAGGGGCCACTGTCATAACTACCGCAGGCAAGGCTGACAAGGCTGAAGTTCTCAAATCGTTGGGTGCCGATTATGTGTTCAATCACTACAGCGATGATGTTGGCGCTGAAGTACGAAAACTCTTTCCGGGTGGAGTTGATTGCGTGCTGGATTATGTTGGACCGAAGACATTCCCTACTAGCTTCAGTCTGTTGCGAAAAGGCGGTACGCTGCTCTTGTGTGGAATGCTAACCGGTCGTGAAACAACGCTGAACATCCAGCTTACGTACTTGCGTCATATCTCGATTCGAGGACTTTACCTTGGACGGAAGTCCGAACTGGAGAAGCTTGTACACCTGTTGAGCGAGGGCAAGATTCGCACACATATTCATGCAATCATGCCGCTTCGCGAAGCGGCCGCTGCACACCGCATCATCAACAGTGGTGACTATGTTGGGAAAATAGTCTTGGTACCCTAGCGAACGAAAAGTGTTCATCGACGCCGGGTTGGTAGAGCTACGTTTCAGCTACGTGGACGTCTTTGATTGAACAAATTGAAGACAAGAAAGACAGGAAAGACAAGAAAGTCAAGAAGACGAGAGAGGCAGATTCCCTATGGTTTCTGCTTTTTCGTTTTAGGTACTCATCATGGTTGGGGTCGTAGCCATTCGATACACAAAAGGACAGGCGACGAAGCAACGAGAACCTCAGACCATGTGACACGGTGCAGAAGATGGCGACTTAGTTTTCTTTCTTTGCGTCGGGTGAGGTTTTGACGCGCGCTTTGCGCTTACCAAATGCCAGTGCAACGGAGACACGTCGTTGGCCCTGATCGGCTGTATGGCTCACGACCGAATCGCCAACGATCATTTGTGCGGATCCTCCACCATCAAGGTTCATGGCTGAATATGCTCCGAAGCGCTTCATGAACTCTGCTAGCTCAGGTATCGTAAATCCTTTTGAACGCGCGTTGCACTCTACAGTACAGAGGTAGATTGTGTTTCGAGTGATGTCTGTACCTAGTGCGGTACGGGCCAGACGATGATAGAGAAAACGGAATGAACTACTGGAGCCTTTGAGATTGTCGGGCACTGATCCGTTACTCACAAGCAAAGGTGTACCGCAAACAGCATTGGTGTATACGGTTGTGTCACGTTTCGAGGTTGTATAGTGGAGTATCAAGGTGTCGCCTGCTTTCAATCTCATGGCTTGCAATTGAGCGCTGCCCATGGACAACACACAGCCCCGTAGCGGCATGTTGACAGAACCGGAATCAACCGTTTCCAGAACCACCATCGGAATGTCTTGATTCACTGCCGGACTACGCAGGTAACGGCATTGAACCTTTGTTGTCGTGTATTCGGCAGACGCTTCTTGTCGTAGGCGTGTGAGTGCCGCTCGCAGTGAGTCTTTGGTAAATCTGATTTCCGACGAGTCGCGAGAAAGCGCAGTGCTGTCACTGACACTCTCTTCAATTTCTTGTTCAATTTGAGTTGTCGGAACAAAAGGCACGCTTTGTCCAATGAAAGAGTTAAAGACCACGAGAGAGTCGGCAACAAGTCGTCGGTTCACAGACGAAACGCGAAACTGAGCTCCACGCGATTTACGTATCGTGGCACTGAGCTGCATGCTGTCAATGACCGGACGATTCTTTGTATCGAAGAAACAACAGGTCCAATCCTTGTAGGGTTGCATCTCGCATACTTCTCCGCTGCAGACTGTGGGACCAATTGGCGTGGTTGATCCTGCTCGCCAAAAATGGGCATTGGTAGCGGCGTAAATGGTCTTGTTTTCTACCGAGTCGAGACGCTGTCTGAACATACGCAAGCGTTCAAGCGCGTTGGCTTGATTGTCTGCCTTTAATGTCATCACACTGTAACTGGGATTGCGCAACACACAAGTCAATGCATGAACCAGACTGTGCGAGGAATCCGCGTGCGTGACATTGATTTGCCGATAGATTATACCGTCCGTTATGATCGAGTCTTTCGAAATACTGATCACTGCAAGGGCTTTAGGATTTCGCGCCTCTTGTCGAGCAGCGGCGATGTCGCGAGCACGCTGTTGCTTCCGTGCTCTTTTTGAAAGCTTGGAACTCTTTGAAGATTTGCCGGACTTAGCACCACTTTTCGAAGTGCCCGACTTCTTTGAACCTTTGGAGCCTTTTGCGACCGATTTTGATGTCGCACCACGTTTTCGTGCCTCAAGGTTCACACTGCTCGCCAGTACCGTGATAAGAAGAAACACGCTAAGGAGAAGACGAAGACGCAGGCTCAGAAAGGTAGTCACCGAAGTACCCCTGAGTGCCGCGCTGTGCGAAAGTGAAACAACCTGACATGTAGCTAAGAACCTTTTTTCCATCTAAAACTTTTTTTCAAATACGAAAGAGAGAAGGGCCAAAGAATTGATGATCGCAAGTTGACCACGTAGTTCAACTGTTGAGCACTATTCAATAGCGGGAATATGCGACGAACCCAAAAGAGCTCCGTGAGCATAGTGGCAGCAAAAAATGTCAAGAGCATGACACTGATGTGCGCATAGAATACCGGGATATCAACCTGCATGCTGAGAGCAAGAATGCTGAACAGCGTGAGAAAAAGCATCAGGAACAACGCCTCAAATGCATCCATCAGAACCCGGAAACGGTCAACCTCCGGCTTGGTATTGCGTTTTTGCCTGTACTGCGTCAGCGTCCAACACATGCCACCGGTACTGAGAATGAGTCCGAAGGACATCACCGGACGCAGCAGATGATGCATCGCCCCCACAAAAAAAGCCTGCACCGAAATGAGTATCAAATACTCAAGCCTTCTACGCTTTTGCTTGCGCTGAATTTCCTGTACGATGCTGCTATTCATGTTGGATACCTTAGGACAGACCGAAGCGTGGTAGGCATGTGCACACCGGGTGCGCTCCTCGTTGCTGCCGCGGCAATTTAGTAATTTTGCGCCACCCCGTCACATTCAGACCATGGAGCCTCTATGAATTTCACGACCCTACTTATTGAATACAACGAAGGTGTAGCCCTCATCAACCTTAACCGTCCGGACAAACTCAATGCGCTCAACGCTACCCTTCTCGGCGAACTCAACGACGCCCTTTCTCATCTTGAAAGCGAACCCTCTCTTCGCTGTCTGATTATTACAGGCAGTGGTCCGAAAGCCTTTGCTGCCGGAGCAGATATAGCCGAGCTTGCAGAATGTGACAAAGAAAGCGGTCTGAGCTTTGCCGAATTCGGCCAGAACGTTTTCAACCGCATTGAAAACTTCCACGTACCTGTCATAGCAGCTGTCAACGGTTTTGCCCTTGGCGGCGGCTGCGAACTAGCCATGGCATGTCATCTGCGCTACGCTTCCGAGAATGCTCGTTTCGGTCAGCCTGAAGTGAAACTGGGTATTGTCCCCGGCTACGGCGGTACACAACGATTGACTCGCTTGTGTGGCCCGGCGATTGCCGTTGAACTGATCTGCTCCGGTGACATGATTAGTGCCGATCGCGCTTTGAGTATAGGCTTGGTAAACAAGGTTTTCTCTGCCGAGCAGTTACTTGACGCGTGCCGAAGCACAGCTTCAACAATTGCTTCAATGGCACCTCTTGCAGTACGCGCTGCACTGAATTGCATCCGCGTTGCGGCGTATCGTCCACACCACGGCATGGAAACTGAGGCACGTGAGTTTGCCGCTCTCTGCGATACGCAAGATTTTGGCGAAGGTACAGGCGCGTTTTTGGAAAAGCGCAGTCCGCGTTTTTCCGCCTATTAGGACTGAGGATATACCGTCAATGACTGCCCTCATTTCCATCGTCTACAACCTCTTCGTGATTCCGCTCCTCTGGATCGCGTACCGCACGCTAGCTGTGGTACACCCCAAAGTGCGCAAGCGTGCGAAGGCGTTTAACGACCATCGTAATGCACTACGGCGTATGTCGCCCTCAGGAAGAAGACTCTGGTTTCATGCTGCGTCTATGGGCGAGTTTGAACAGTTAAAGTCAGTTATTGAGCAACTGCGTGAACGCGATGCAGGGCTACAAATCATTGTGAGCTTCAGCTCCGCATCCGGTTTTGAAAATGCTCGGAATTATCCAGCTGCCGATGTACTTGTCTATCTGCCTTTTGACACGTACATGGCCATGTCAAGCTTCATTGCAGTCATGAATCCCTGCTGCTTGGTACTTGCACGATATGATCTCTGGTGGAATTGCGCCAGAATATTGAAGCGTCGCGCTGTTCCGATAGTCATCCTCAACGCTACCTACCCAAGTGCGTCCTTCGCTACAACCGGTATTGGGCGCTCGCTGTATCGTGAGCTCATGAATTGCGTGACGCAGATTTATGCCGTCAGTGAAAAAGAATACTCTTTGTTTAAGGCGCTGCGTTCCGCAGCGCAGATCACGCAATCCGCTGATTCTCGCTATGATCGCTTAATCGCACGCGCCAACGATTCTATGCGGATGCGAGATCGCTTCAGGGAGGGCGAGAACAGCTTCTTCAAGCCGGATGATGTTGTTATCGTGCTTGGTAGCGTCTGGTCGGCTGATTGTCAACTCCTACTTGGTCCGAGAACATTTTCTACGCTCGAATCGCATACGCGACTCATTATTGTACCGCATGAGCCGACCGAGCGTATCTACGACGAAATAGAAGAACTCGTCGGTCCTTGCGATCGCTGGTCTGCGCTGAGTGGTGAGAGCGAGTCAAGACTTGACAACGCCACAATATCCCAAGAAGAGCATGAAGCGCATCTCCATGCTCAAAGGAACGGTGTTTCGGAGATCGCGAAATCCGGGCACGTGATTGTTGACAGTGTTGGGCAACTCTTGGCAATCTATGCACTGGCAGACGCAGCCTATGTGGGTGGTGGGTTCGGCGCAGGCGTTCATAGCGTCGCGGAGGCGGCGTGCTACGGCATTCCGGTAGCATTCGGACCGGCAATTGAACGAAACAACGATGCACTACACTTGAGTACTCAACAAAGCGCAACACTGCTACAATCTGTAGATGACGCAATTGAGTGGTTAGATCAAATCCAGCATAAGCAGGATCTCAATCGTGATCAAGGTCAACGCAATGCACACTATGTACGATCGCAAGGCGGAAGTTCAGCACACTTGGCAGAGGCCATAGAGAACCTGATGACAGCGCAGCGCGAAGCGCGCGCATAACAAAGAATCATGAGGAATGCATCGACTTCGATAACGCACTTATGACTTGGGAGCCGGTACTGCCGACTCGGATGGCGGCGCTCCGGCACTACGACCAAAGAGCACAATGCCGGCAAGCATCAGAGCAATTCCAATCCACTGGGCTTGCGACATACCCAGGTACAACGGATTGAGGCGAAGCCATTCTACCATAAAACGCTCAAAGCCTGCACAGACTAGGTAGACACTGAAGAGACGTCCTAAGGGGAGGGTTTTCTTCTTCTGCAAAAAGTAGAGTACTCCAAATATGACCAAGCATGCAAGTGTCTCGTAGACAGGTGTAGGATGCACCATGATATCGAAACTTGGATAAGGAATGCTTTGGCCGGGATGCATTTCCAGCCACTTTTGAGCTAGTTCAGGATTGTGAGACGCCAATGTGGGCACTGTTCCATTTGGGTAACCCATTGCCCAGGGTAGATTGGAAGGAATACCGTAATCACCATCACCGGCCAGTTGACACCCAATACGTCCTATACCATAGGCAAGGATGAGTCCCGGAGCCGTAACGTCCGCCAAAAAGAGAAAGCTGATTCCCTTGTTCCGTGCGTAGAGATAGATGCAGAGAATGGCAAGCAGTAAACCGCCGAAGAAGGTCAGTCCGGAGCCACTGAAAACTTCGTCGACAAAGTGGTCCATGACATAACTGAAGTTCTCTATAACGTGAAAAAGCTTTGCTCCGACTACACCCGCGACCATTGCGATGAGGGTGATTATCGAAGCAAAGCTTTCGGCTCGAGCTTTGTCGCTCCAGCGACGTGCGAGTTCTTGTGTTAGCAAATAGTTGGCACTAAGAAATGCCAAAGCCATCATCAAACCAAAACTGTGAATCGGAATTGGTCCAATGTGAAAAAGTTCAGGACGCATTGAGGGTCTTATGAGGCGAGCATAGAGCGCAAGAACGCCGATGCTTTGGAAAAATCTTCATCCAGATTTCCGCAGACTCCGTTAATATCAAAGCTGCGAAGCTCCGGGTACAAACTACAAAGATTTTTCCAAGGAATACTCTCGCTTACGGGAGCCTCAACATCCTTCTCGCCGATTCCGTGTCCATGCTGTTCGCACACAATATCAGCCAAACGAACGATTGATGTAACACCGCTATCTGCGCCTGCACCAGCCGGAATATCGTGCATGGAGACGACGCTTTGCAATGCATGAGGAAGTTTCCATGTGCGCGAAAGGATTTGTCCTACCTGCGTGTGCGTCGCGCCGTAGATTTCGAGTTCAGCGTCGGTATCAGACATATTCTCGGTCTCGATGAGACGAAGAACGTTGGCATACTTGTCGGCATCGTACTGAATCATGCAGAGCTTGCCAATGTCGTGGATCAAACCTCCGATAAACTCATTGTCCTGAAAATTCTTTTTAAGACTGACGGCAAGAGACTTCGCGATACCTGCGGTGGAAGCAGAGTGTTCCCAGAAACGTTGTACGAAGGGCGCTACGGACGTGTTGGAGAGGTACACGAATTTGGAGTAAATACTTACCCCCAATACGATGTTCATCATGCGGTTCATGCCTACCGTCGTCACGGCTTGACTCACACTGGTCACTTCGTTGCGCAACGCAAAGGTAGGCGAGTTCGCTAGCCGAATCACCTTCAGTGAAATTGGCGCGTCGGTCTCTACGAGAGACGCCAGCTCGCGCACGTGTACATTGTCATTGTCTAACAATGACAATATCTTGGTCGCGACATTCGGAAGCGACACCAAATCCTGTGTGTTTTCAAGAGAACTAAGGAAGTCCATAACGACAATGTTGTTGATTGTGTGGATGCGTTATGACCCTTGCTGCAGACTCTTCTGACCTCGACAGTAAGCACAGAATACCCGAAACAAGACTCCGCAGCGACACATGCACCAATGCGAAACGAAGCTACTTGTGCTACGGGGGTCACGGAGTTTATCGGTAAACAGATGGTATTCTTAAACCTTAGCGCCTCTCTTGTCTCTTAGTCAAGCTGCAAAATCCGGTAGATTTGGGCCCTGTGCTCCTCAAATACAGACCATATTTCGGACTTAGGTCTATTATTCTACTCAAATGGACTTCGAAAACACAAAACTCATCAGCTGTTTTAGCATAAACGCTTAGCATCGACGACAGTCTCGCATTTTGCTTTTCCTTTCCCCGGTGTATCTCTTCGTCGTGTCGAGGCACTGCGAAAAGAAACACTTCTGAGCGCAAATACAGCGTCCAAGGCCATGTACAGTAGGTACTTGGTCCGCACTACACAATTTGAGACCACTGCTTCTTTAGAGCCTCATAAACCGTCAGATTGAGTTCACTCCACTTTTTCATCAGACCGAATGTCCAGTTTCAACCCTCTCAAACGTTTTGTGTATAGGGAGGCTTTCCATTGTCGAGCTGCCGATGTGCATCATACATGAGCGGGTATGGCGGGTGATCGGCAGTGCGATAAAGGGAAAGCACTTCACGAAGCTCCGAAACGAGTACTCCGAGTCTTTACCAACCGACGGAAGTCAGGGATCTCTTCTCCCCTGCCTTCCCCTGTTGGTACAGAGGGGAAGAGCCTAGGAATCGAATCTCAGCGTCGAGAAACTATCCCGCAGTCATCCAATGTGTCGCACAAAGTCCGGTCTATGTCGACCGGACTTTGAGCCGACACGAATCTCCACCACCTAACACCACAACCATGATCCGACTACTGACCTTGACTTTTATGCTTTGTGCAATGGCGTTTATGTGTGTCTTGCCTGTCACGACAAATGCTGCGGCAACAACACACGTGTATGGCAAGCGACCAACTTTCGACTGGAAGAAACTCTTGGGAATAGGAATTGAAATCCGCTTTGGACAGAGTATACCGGGCTGTGCTTGTTGCTATGGAGGTCTCTGTGAAATCAAACTCGGCTCAGCGATGATCGTAAATGGTCCGCTTGATGATGCACGAGTCGCCGGCTACGCCGATGGTTTGCTGGCTAACGATCAAGTGATAATCGGTCAAACAACCGAGGGCTCCGCCTACTTGATTTTCAATCGCAATTGTTCTCGTCCGGAGTTACAAGGATCAAGTATTACTCTGAAGACAGCGCCCAAAATGGATCCTGATTTACAAGTACTTTATGGCATAGCTCCCATGAAAGCAGGAACCTATCCCATCATTGACAACGGTGCTTTCAAAATGATCAAGCTAAACTAGTAATCATGCTCGCATGCGGGTTGTTATCACAACAGCTAAGCAGCTATACTTCGAAGAATACGATGATGAACAAACTGTTGGTAGTACTCGGCTCTGCCATAGCTCTAAGTGGCGGCGTTTATTTGTGGCTCATCTTTGGCACACTTGGACAACGTCCGTGGAATGACCGAACATATACACCGGCTGAAATTCTGAGCTATGCAAAAAGCGATTCCATCTGCGCTGATCTATTGTGTCAGCTTCAAAATCCGCAGGATCTACGATCCGACGAGTTGGATGCTCATGATCCCTCACGAGTGATACCACTATACCGAGTGTTTAATGCCGAAGGCCGGCTGCTTCGACAGCACTGTTGTTTTGAATCTATCCCCGGCTTCCTAGATAGTACAGTACATAATCCCCGATGGGCAACGGCGGAAACAGAAGTCCGACTTCCGGACTTCCTCAGAAACCTTGCTCTCATCGAAGCAGCTCCGGGATACAAACACGACTCACTGTCTGCTTCTTTCTCAGGATACACAGTACTGTACTACTGGGATACCACTCTTCGATACAACATCGAAAAATTAAGAACATTGATTCGTCATCTTAAAGCCGGAACCGTTCCGTGTCGCATCATCAGTATCAATTACAATCGAGTGCAGACCTCAAGACCCTAACACAAGCGTTCTCTGCGACAAGACGCACGACGCACACACTCCTTGCAAAGAAGCACAACCCTGAGTTCCTGAGGCAGCCACACAAGTCCGCAGACTCAGCCCATGGATGCACGGCATATGGTGCTACGATGGTAGCGTGGAACATACTGTCCGGCAGTATATGCCGTTGCAACCATGAATGTGCGCGCGCAACGAATAAAGTGGTTCCTATACACAGTCAATTTAGGCGAAATCACATGGAAATTCAGCAAGGTACTGCTTCAGTGAGCACCTAAGAGCCTGGAGCCTTTGAGCGATAGTACTTGGTCTGTATTTGCCTGTACATGAGTCACTACCGATATCGTCGTCGCCTGCTCTTTTCGTCCAATGTCCTATGGACACACACTCAAGATTGTAAAGCAGCTTAGATATCACGCACTTATTGGAGTCATCATGTTTACAAAAAAAAGCGGCGTTACACGAAGCGAGATACTACTTCTGTCAATCGGTGCGGTTGCGATGCTCTTTGTACTCGGCGCTTTGAGTCCACATTTCTTGCGCATACTGAGTCCGGAACACTTTCGTCAAGTGGAGCTTATGCCTTCGACAACAGCTCCACTAAAATTGCGCAGAATCAATGCTGCGGAGACGTTGGACTTTATTAAAGGGTGCGGACGTGATACCATTGTAGTTCACTTATGGAACAGCTGGAATAGCTGTGGTACAGTTTTGTTCGACAGTCTGACACGTGTACTACACTTTGGTTCCGGAACCAAGCTTGTGCACGTTTGCACAGATATGAGTGGTGTGCGTCAAAAACGATACTCGTCGCTTCTAGCTCAACACTATTGCGGTACAGCGCCTGCATTTAGCCTGCGATCGCGTGCCTCGCTGTTTGATCTGCATAATCAACAAGCTGTAAAGCAATACTTGGCTCTGCTGGCTCACGACAGTCTTAGTCGGCACGTGCCGCTTCTACTCTACTTTAACCGCAATGCAAAGCTATTAGGTTGGAAAGGGATCTCATGATGTTGCTGTCTACTGAAATCTTTGACCCCGCAGTTGTTGAACAATGTGTAGAGCATGCACCGGCGCAAAGACCCGATCGCGGTGCGCGAAGTTTGGCTGAGATCCTTGAAGACTTGCAGTGCGATTTAGGGTTGGACCTAAGCGTGGTTTCGGGCGTGGATTCGCTATCGAGTATTCATGTGGGTTCTCACTTGCTATCAGATCAGGACTGCGGTTCACACGTAGTGAATACATCGATCAACAGTTCTGACCGGCGCATTTTGGAAAGCACCACTCGTACTTGGAAGAGCAAGCATTGTAAGACAGCTCGCTTTACTTCAGAAAGACGAATCATAACTTCGGTCGATAATCGATCAGCTCGCATGAGACAAACTGAGAGTACAGCACATCCGGAGCAGAATTCGCGTCTTAGCAGCACTAGTTCAAGTAGCGTTCGTTGTTAGTGTATGCTGTAGTTCTCGAAGTTGTTTTTGCACATCGACGCGACAACCTATCACGTGAATGCATGTCTGAATTCGTCGATTTTCAATGGCTATAGAGATGCGTCCTAGCTTCAAGCACTGCACGTCATGACGTGCGAGTCCTTAAATCAGGTGGTTGTCGCGAGCATCGTAGTACATGCATGCATGCATCTACATACATTGAACTGAAAAGAGAGCGCAAAAGTGAGAGAGCGCAAAAGAGAGAGAGCCAAAAAGAATGCGCTAAAGAGAGAGCGCAAAAAGAGTGAAATACACTGAAATCAACGACAAAAGAAACTAGGCGCGTTGCTTGACTTATGGTCTACAAGGCGCACAAACATGTCCTTCAGGGAAGAGGAGTGACTTCAGCTGCTGCGAATACGAAACAACTTGAGTGAGTTCAGATCCCCTACGGTTCGCATGAGTAGACTTGCTACTTCTTCGATGCTGAATGTTATTCCTCTTCCTTTGAAGGTATATGTCAGGAGACCCAGCTGCTAGGTTTGAAAAGTCACGTAAGCAAAAACGGTATGTACAGGCTAAACCAAACCGGACCTTGCACAATGGACAAGGTGTCCAAGCATTTAGTGAAGAGCATGCTGTCGTATCCTTAGTGCTTTTACTCCCCCACGTATCATTCCTCTTTCTCCACACAATCATGCTGTATCTGCGCATCCGGAGCTGCAGCAGACAGCGACACTCGATTTCTTCGAAGCTTCTTCGGTGCGTTCAGCTCAGGGCGCTGCGATTCATGATCCCGGCTGCCATAGCAGTGCAGATTCTGATTTCTCCTCATACAATATGCAATACATCAGAGCTGTGTACCCAGTTTCTTGTTCCACCAAGTGGGACAGTCTCTGTAAGCCAGAATCCTCATCGCTTCGTAGCTATGACGAGCGGCTTTGTACCATTGAAACAATTCCAGGTCCATCGTCGGCCTCGCTTCAACGCAAATATTCCGGGATATTGCGTACGACGACCCCAGCTTCACTCCATCAAAGAGATTGGTCGACCGGGCATTGGATGCGTATCGCGTCCGCTATTTCTTAAGACTTCTCTGTTGCTGTCCCTACAAGCGCAACTCTCGAAGCCGTTCAGCTGCTTGAGACCTGAGTCTAGCGGCACGCACGCCATTGCCGAAGTCAAGTCTACGGTCGACATAACACGACATTCGAGTCCATGTGGGAACCGAGATCTATCATATATGCATTGTCAAAGCTCGGAGGCTGAGTGTTTTCAGAGTGTTGCATTGCATCTTCATAGTTTCCTAGACACGAGCTCCGGACTTCACAAGCTTAGCTTGAGAGACAGCATGAGAACGAAGGATAGCGTTGAGAAACGGAGATTGAGTGACTCGGTGTCGTGCAGCTCTAGCCCGCGTGACACCACTGCTCCTCCACAGCACAGTCTTCAGCTTCAACTGCGTTTATCGGAACAGATTGGCTATGATTGGTTAGGTGGAGATTTGAGCGCGCTGGATGTGATGGGGCGCGCGGTCTATGAAGTGGCGTATCAAGTCCATCAGTTCTTGTTGATGAGTTCAACCGCAACTGACTTTCGTGTTCTCAAGGACTACTGCGGACCATATAATCCCGGCAAAGTGCGGTCGACAGACAACAACCTGCAGTCAGAGATTCGTCTAAGCACCGCGCCGAGTGCTATGCTCAAGCCATTTGTCAGTCTTAGTTGTCGAACAGCCTACCTTAACACCTACGCCCTGCGTTCACAACCTTCCTTTCGCACAGCATCGTTTTGGGATCCTGTATGCAGCACTCAAAGTGGCGGTCTCAGCTTGGAATCACGTTCAGTACGTAACTCCCTGCAGCTTCGAGGCGCACTAAGTTTGGAACAGATTCGTAGTTCAGAGAATACGCTTCTGAGCGACAATCCGCTCACACCACAGCTAAAAGAGCGGTACAAAGCTTCAGCATTGTTCGATTGTGCCCTTCACGCTTTGATGAATCTTGACAGCGTCACCACGCTGCAGTCCAACAGTAGCGCACGGAAGAGCATTATTGACGACGCCGCCTGGCAAATCAAACTCGAAAACGAATTGCGAATCGCAATCCGGAAGCCATTCATGCTTGTCTTCAGTGCTAACCTCTTCTACAACGAGGCACAAACGAAACGAGTGCAATTCAAACAAGAGTTGCAGCTTGGCATGCAGATTCGATATTGAGTATTGTGACACCTCCTGAGGCTGCTAGGTCCGGGTGCTTTCACGTTGTAAGCTCTCTGTCAAGTGCAAGGTCTGTTCAGAGTCGATGCGCTCGTCACAAATCCTACCTACGGACACGTCGAGCTTTCGACGCTAGGCGACTGAAAGCCTTGGCACTGACAACGAAACCCATCACACAGGAAACCTTCCGAAAATCAGCACTACACTTCTTAGAACAAATACCGGTGAAATGGGGTGAGCAACAAAAGTCCGTTCCTCACTTGCCTATCGTTCGCTTGCAGATTCTCTGCCGCACGCTGAATCCGGGCGACCGGTAAATGTCTATCTAGACTTAATGGTACTCAATTGACTCAATTGAGATAGTGTGCTCACTGAGTGCAACAGTCCGAGCTGTTAGCTGGGTCCTCAGGACTTGGCTTTTGATCCGATCATAGCCGCGGATGGATCCTCCCCTACACTCGCTGTAAAGATGCAGTATAGATAGTATCAAGGCATTCAGACCCTCCGTATGTGCTTCCGGCAAAGGTCTAACAAAGCGATACTACGTACATGGATTACAGCGATACATGAGATCTCGTCAATATCGGATTTCGCTTCAATTGTAAGATTCTTGACGGAATCAACACAGGCCATGTCTCATCCATTCGCACCTAAATCAGAGCATGTAGACCGAAAAGTTTTCCACAACTGGGCGGTGTGTAGAGACATGAGGCTTAAGGCTTGACTTTACAGCATCGTAACACCAACCGGTCGCATTGCTTGGCTGATTTCCTTCGTAATTTTGCAGACTACAAATTCCTCTTTCTCAGGATCTACAGTACATTCTATCACTCTCAGGATTATCGTATGAGATTTTCCACTCTCTACCGTTTTGCAGTATGCACTTTGCTTGGTTTGCTTGTCACCAAAGCAGCTGTAGCACAAACAAACCCGACGCCATTCGACTTGAGCTCGGGCAACTATTCGTTCACGCAATGGGATGCAACGAATACCGCGGGAACATTCCCGAACAACATGCGTTTTCATATGTACTCAACCACTTCTACGCTGACCGTTGTAGAGCCACTGGTTTTGAACTATGAAATGAATTCCGATTGGGATTTAGCATATAACGTTGCCAGTGGTGCTCGCATCATTGGTTCGGGTACTGACGGCATTTCATTCCTCAATACTTCGTCGTCTGCCTACACACCGACAAGATTTGCCGGTGCAGCGGTAGTAGCGTTGAACACAACCAACCGCGTGAACATTCGTGTGAATTGGACCGGCGGTACTGTTGTTCCTCAGTCTCGTTTGTATGCTATCGTTCTTCAATACCGCGTTGGAACAACCGATGCATGGTCGACTGCAATTCAGAACGCAACAGACACCGTACAATACAAATCGAACTCAACTGCGAATCACTCGCAGGTCATGCCGACCTTTACTCTACCTTCAACCTGCGAAAACCAAGCTGTCGTGCAATTGCGTTGGCGTTACTACCAGTATGCAACCGGATCAGGAAGTCGTCCACAACTTCGTTTTGATGAAGTAAGTGTATTGAGCGACGCATCGAGCGGTGTACCGGTTAAGCTGAATGTGTTAAATGTTTCCCCTGCAACACCTTCTGTTTTGACACCCTTCTCGGTCACGGTACAGACTCTCAATGCCGGCGACCAAGTACGCAGTGTGACCCAGGCAACAACCGTTCAATTAAGTGTTTTTAGTGGTTCAGGTACTCTCAGCGGCACCTTGACCGGTACCATTGCAGCCGGATCCAATACAGCAACCTTGAGTGGATTAACATACAGTGTCGCGGAACAGAACGTAAAGGTTCAGGTCGCGCGTACTGCAGGCGACGTCTTAAGCTCCGCCGTTAGCGCAGCCTTTACCGTATTGCCCAGAGCTACCTCATTGAGCATGAGCACCGTGCAAGCGAATGCGTTTGTCGGAGTCCCACTTGCAAGCATCAGCGTGAGCGCCATGCGTGCCGATCTTTCTGTCGATGCGAATTATCCCGGACCGATCACGATGTCCAAAGTGAGTGGACCTGGCAACGTAACAGGCACGCTGTCGTTGACACCTGTCAACGGCGTCGTCAGCTTCAGTGACATCGGTTTCAGTGCTGCAGGTACCTATGTTATTGCAGTGAACGGAGCAAACGTTAGCGGTGCAACCAGTTCGAACATTGTTGTTGTTGCACAGCCAACAGTTGCAGAACTCATCATGCCCCAGTACATGGCTGCGCGCTCGATTACGCTTCCTAGCTGGGCTTTGATTCGTTTCGACGGATTGCAACCGAATACTGCTTATCGTTATTACACTGCAGCGGCTGAAATCAACAACCTCGTTGGTTTCGCTGCCGGAACTAACGTGCATTACAATGCTCCCGCCAATACCTTTAGTTATGTGCCGAACAGCTTCAGCGATTTTGCTACACCCGGACGCTATTCCGAGTTTGCTACCGGTGCAGGCGAGACATCGAAGACCCTTTGGGTCAATATGGTGCCCTCCTCGAACTCGCGCTTCACAGCCGCTAACAACATGTATTGGTACATTACCTTCCGCGATACAACTCGATCTATCGAGACAAGATTTGTTACGGTCGGTACCACAAAGACCATCAACATTTCGACTGCTGCCGGAGATGCGACCGGTATTTCCGATACCGCGAGTACTTGTGATCCAAAAACAGTTATCTGTTTGTACGACAATGCTACAGGCAGCGGCCAACCTTTAAGTACTGCCTTGGTGCAAGACGACGGAACAACGATAAGCAGTGCTCCGACCTTCTATACAAACATTGAAAGCAAGCGAACCGGTTGGGCAACGCTTATTCCTAACACGCTCCCGAACGGAGTAATGCGCGTTGAGCAGCGCTCGGTTACAACCGGAAACATTATGAAAGCATGGGTAGATAACGACGGCGTATGGACCCCTGTCGTGACAAACAATCCTCGTGGTGGCAATAACGCCATCATCTTCCCGACTCCCCAAGTTGCATTCCCCTCAAGTCTCAACGGAACGAGCTTCTGTGCCACCTCACCCGCAACAATCACGTGGACTTCACGCGGTATAGCCACCGTTGATTTGCAGGTAAGTGCTGACGGCATTAACTACACGACGATTGCTAGCGGTGTTAACGCAGCACAAGGCAGCTACGTGTGGAACATTCCGCAGGGTTTTGCCGGCGGTAACAACCTTCGTTTGCGCGTGTTGGATTCCGATCGCCCAACGACTGTCTTTGACGTTTCAGGATTCGTCAACGTCAATATACCTGCTACTGTTACGCTCGACCCCAACAGTATTGACGTATGTCTTGGTGGAACAGCGCAGTTGATTACACAAGCCAATGGAACATCATTGAGCTATCAGTGGGAGAAAGATGGGAAATTATTGAACGGCCAGACCGGCCCAATCCTCACGATTACCAATGTTAATCAAGGTTCCAGTGGACTCTATCGTTGTCTTGTTAACGGCGGTGCAGGATGCCCCGGAACCGCTACCAAGTTTGCCTTGGTGTCAATCATTCCGGAACTCACTGTTGTAACGCAACCCCAAAGTATCGCTGTACCCAGCGGCGCAACAGCGTTGCTTAGCGTTGAAGTTTCCAATCAAAAAGGTGCTAGCTACCAGTGGTATCGCGGCGCAACACCGATGACGGACAACTCACGTATCAGTGGTACTCGCTCATCGGTAATGAGCATCCGCTTGGTCGGAACATCCGATTATGCAAATGACTACAGCTGTCGTATTACGACACCGTGCGGAGTGGTAACCAGCAAGCCGGCAAGCATTTCATCGGCTAACATCGCCTTCACGGAACAACCGTCTGCAACCTCGGCTTGTTCAGGCACCGACGCAACCTTTATGCTCAGCGCAAACTCTGCTACCGGATCTGCATTGAGTTACCAGTGGATGCTTAACGGAATCGCGTTGACCGAAGGTACGAAGTACACAGGAACGAAAACATCGATCTTGACCGTTCATAGCGTCAGCATCGCCGATACAGGCAAATATCAATGCAAAGTCAACGCAGCTAATGGAGCAGTAGGCTACAGTGCGAACGCAGTGCTCAGCTTGGGATCAGTTCCGAAGATCAGCCAGACCTCAGGAACGGTAAAGAAGTGTGCCGGTGACACTGCCACAATGAGTGTCTTGGCTACTTCAAGCGGAACGCCGAGCTATCAGTGGTACCATAACAGCATTATGGTTGCTGCAGCAACAGCTTCGAGTTACAGTGTCATCGTGAGTGAAAGCGCTGCCGGAAGTTACACCTGTATCGTCAGCAACGATTGTGGTAGCGATACTGCGAAAGACTGCGCCGTACAGATGATTCAGTCGACAAAGATTACAACCCAACCACGCGCACTGACAAGTCGTCCGGAAGGCTCCACCATCGTTCTTTCAATCGTTGCCGAAGGCTCGAAATTGACCTATCAATGGTACTTCAACGGAACTGCCATTAGCGGTGACACACTCGAGAGTATGAGCATCTTGAATGCGAAGAAAGCTAACGAAGGACGTTATACTTGCACCGTCAAGGGCGAATGCGGCGTCGTGGTTTCTGACACCGCCGTGGTCACCGTAACCGGAGGTGTAGATGTAAACAGTCTGGCGGAGTTTGGCTTCACGATCAACAGCAGTGTGCCAAACCCTGCCTCTACGCATGCGATTGTTCATTACGAGTTAAACGCACCTCGTACGGTTGAGCTCAGCGTGACCGACTTTTTGGGGCGTCCGGTTGCTACGCTCTTCTCCGGTATGCTCGATGCCGGTAAGCACGAAGCATTGTTTAACTGTGCCGAGCTGACAAGTGGAACGTACTATGTGCAATTGCGCAGTGGCGACATTAGTTTGTCACGCATCATTGCCGTCATCCACTAAGCTATCCGGAACGTTGAGATTATCATAGCTATCGCGACGGTCTCGACACAGTACGTGTAGAGACCGTTGCGGTGCAACAGTTCAGTACTCTACGGGCAGGATGCGCTATACTCGCACTCCTGCCTTTTTGTTATACGCGTCGCTTGTTGATGCCTTTCAACTTATTATCCGCTCTTATGAAACGCATATACGTTCTGCTCATTCTGACCTTGAGTATTGGCTTAGCTGCTCCGCTGCACGCGCAGGCGGTGCTGGTAAGCGAGTATTACAATATGTCTGACCCGGCTAATGGTGAGTGGAACGAGCTCATTGTCGTGCAAGACAATCTTGACATGCGCGGCATGTTTGTGAGTGACAACAACACCCCACAAAGCGCGCGCCAGGGTGGCGTGCGCTTCAAGAACATCGATATGTGGAAGAATGTTCGTGCAGGTACCATTATCGGCATTTGGCACCGCAACTATCCCACGAATACACCTGCTGACTCCGACGGAACAATAGCCGACGGACGTGTCATGCTTGCCGCCTCCGACGTCAACTTCTTTGATCAAGTACAGTTTGTCAGTGGTAATCCCTGGACATTTAACTGCTTCAATCTTTCTCGTACGGGAGATTTTATTGAAGTGTTCAATAAGGATACGGTGCACATTCACGCGATAGGACACAAAGAAGACGCCAGTCCCGGACCATACTGGGCTCCAATGCCTATACCGAAAATTAACCTCATGAGTCTGTGTGAGGATAAGAGTAGTCACCGCGTCTATCCCGGATCTAGTCTTGCGGAATACACCGGACCAAACCTAGAACTGCGTTCACAAGCATGCTCCACGTTTGTCACGCGCACGCTACCGAACAAAGACTGTAGCACCGGTGCCTCCAATGCTACATTCTGGCACAGCTTGCGACAACCGAGCTGGACTGCCCCGGCGCTTGCTACAGTCTTAAGCAGCAATCAAGTGCTGCTAAGCTGGAATCTCATGACGGATCCGAATCCGGCAGACGCTACACAAGGCTACCTTGTGGTGCGCGACAGTGGCACGAGTGCTTTTAGTCCGGTTGATGGACGTATCTACAAGGTTGGCGAACGTGTGGGCAGTGCCGTTGTGCTGGCAAATCTTGGCTCGCAAGTGACCTCTTTTGCTGACAACATCGATCTTCCCTGCGGTGTAATCTATACCTACCGTGTATTCGCCTACCGATATGGACAAGACGATGAGTATGGTGTGAATACTCCTTCGGTATCTACCCGCGGACGTCAATACAACCGCGATGGTTATGCCTTTCATGAAGCACTGAAGCAGGCAGCTGTGGGTCCGACTCTCCAGTATGCAAGCGGACAAAACACGTTTTGCGAAGGTTCTTCGCTCACGATTCAAGTCCCTCCGCAGAGCGGGTATACCGCTCAATGGATGCTGAACGGAAGCCCGCTATCCGGTGAGACAGGTTTTAGCGTTATCGCACGACAGAGTGGACAGTATCGATTGAAACTGACCAACGCACAGGGCTGTCTTGTTCTTTCCGACTCTGTAGATGTTCTTGTTCACGCTCTCCCTACGGTCGAGCTGAGCCCGAAAGCACTCATTCTTTGTAAAGATTCCAGCACGATCATTTCGGCGACACCCAATGCGGACTATTCGTACCAATGGTTTTTGAACGGTACTGCAGTATCCGGTGCCACCGATGCGAGTATCAACACAACGCAGTCCGGCGACTTTACAGTGAAGGTCACCAACAAACTGACAGGCTGCTCCAATACGAGCGGCATCTGCACTGTAAAGTCACTGGTACAAGCGCTTAGTATCTCAACAAACTCTCTGGTCTTTGCAGACCTAGCTGACTGTGTTTCCTACGCCGATAACAACAGCAGTGTGCAGCTCTCAAACCCATCGACGAGTGATACCTTAGTGGTGAAGGTTGTTGAAGCTGCTCACTTTACCATTGTATCTCCAAGCTTTCCACTTTCTCTCGCTCCCGGCAAATCGGTACAACTTGTTATCCGCTTCAATCCAAACAGCACCGCTGCAGTAAGCGAATCGATGAGCTTCATAACAGCTCCATGCGGCGTCACTCAAGATCTTACTCTTAAAGCGCGTAAACCCGGCTTGGGAGTTGGACTCAGTTCAGACGTGAGCGCTAAGGATTTTGGTACCATCGCGTGGTGTTCGAAGCAATCTGTAACTGATTCGGTCTTCCTTACGGTGAGTCAGAACACCATCGTAAGCTCTATTGTCGCTCCGGCGCCCTTCAGTATCAGCGCTGCGGATCAAGCAGGCTTTAGTATGAAGGCCGGTGAAACACGCGGCATCCACATCACGTTTAACAGCCAGGGCAATCCACTGCAGGTTGGTAAGAAAGACATGGTTGTGAATTTCACCGCCGGTGTGTGTACGGACTCTATAAAAATCAATCTTCGCGGCAGCTACACACTTCCGCAGTTGTTAGTGGACCTCAATCGCATTGATTTTGGTACTCTTGATTCGTGTTCGCGTATCTCCAAAGACACGGTGATCTCTGTAACGAATCCAAGTTCCATGGATATAACGCTGAATCAGCTCAGTGAAAGCTTCATCAACATTGTCGAAGTCGCCAGCTCGGGTCCGATGATCATTCCGGCCGGTGCTACCGTCAAGCTCACCTTACGTTTCTCACCGGTTGGCTACTCGGGATACAACAACAAATCGATCCTCTTTAACGCCAAACCGTGTTTGGATCCATCAGGACTCGTTATCGACGGAACACGAAGTGGTATCAGTGTCAGTGCTACAAGAGACAGTTTAGACTTTGGTGACGTCAACTTCTGCGGAGGCGTCAGTGGTTCAAGCCAAAACACTGCGTTGGTCTTGCTCAGTATCAACAATGCAAGTGCTCAAGTCAGCGATGTGCGCTTCAGCTCCAACTTGTTTACAACGGATCTGAGTGCAGGAAAGACCCTTCAAGTTGGCTCCAATGCCTTCTCTGTCAGTCTTAATCCGGCAGCAAGTCCAAGTCTGGGTACGTTCAAGGAGACCATGTTCATTACGCTTCAACCCTGCGATGTGCAGCAACAAATTGTGCTGACCGGTCGCGTTGTGGGACAAAACATCTTGATTGAAAATTCCACGGAAAAAGATACCGTATTGGAGTTTGGAACCGTGGATGTGGGTAGCAGCTTGACGCGCATCTACACCCTTCGCAACAACTCTTCCTTCCCCATTACCCTCGGGTCCGTTCCCTTTACCAACGGCATGTACGCCATCAGTACACAGCCGGCTCCGGGATCAACGGTATCGCCCGGTCAGACGGTTACTGTGACGGTGGTTTTTAACCCGACCGCTGCGGGTACTGCAACCGGCTCCTTCGATATACCCATTGGCAGTCCTTGTGTGGATACCTTGAGCTGCATGATGCATGGAGTTGGGCGTGCGCAAGGCACATCTCCGGAACGTTTTCACTTCGAGATCGGAGATCATAGCGCAAGCGTGGGAGACAACATTACGATTCCCATTAACATTCGCGGCAGCAATGTGGCAGGTCGGGCACTGTCGAGTGCTACTGCAGTCTTCGCGTACAATACCTCTTTGCTCAAGATCAACAACGTCACCCTTGGTCCCGCACTCTCCGGATTTACCACAAGTTTTGGCGTCGTGCAAAACGGAATTACCCTACGTGCGACAAATGGCAGTGTCTTGACGGACACCGGGCGTGCTTTTGACGTTCACGCGACAGTCCTACTGGGAGATGCCCTGAGCACTCCCCTGTTTATAGACACAAGTTCGATCAGCATTAGTAGTACGGAACTCAGTTCAGAGAGTCCGAAAAATGGAAGTCTTACAATTCAAGGAAGCTGTGTTATTGCGAACAGAACCGTCAAACTCAGTGGCGGTGTGGGTTTGACCATTCTTCGTGAGAACGCATCAGCCGGAACACTTGACCTTGGCTATGAAACGGTCGGCGAGCAGCATACGCGCATCGAAGTCTACAATCTGCTCGGAGAATGCATCGCCACTCCGGTGGATCAGGTCACTCATGCGGGAGTGCATGAAGTACAACTACCAACTTTTCGGATGGCACAAGGATCCTATGTCATTGTGATGAGCAGCGGTATTTCGAGACATAGCCTGATGATTGATCTCGTTCGCTAACGTCCTCTACACGGAGAACGTTTAAAGCTTGTGGTGTAGGACGACGAGATAAACGCGATGTGCAATGCTGAGATTAGTGTTCCGCGTCCTGCCAAGGACCGAATCAAACAGAAAAGCCCGCTGTCAAGACAGCGGGCTTTTCTGTTTGATCGTACTTTCTAGACCCGGGTGGGTACAATCTACTAGTTGCACATCTCTGCGCTGAAACTAACAAACCTAGCAAGCTAGGATGCGCTTTGTCCGAGGACTGTTAGTTTAAATCCCATTCCGTGCACGTTGACGATCTGCACATTGGCATCGTTCTTCAAGTACTTACGCAGTCGAGTGACAAAGACATCCATACTACGGCCGTTGAAGTAGTTGTCATCGCCCCAGATTTTCTTTAGCGCATCACTGCGTCGAACGACCATTCCGGTCGAGGCGCACAAGGTTTTGAGAAGCTCGGATTCTTTGTGCGTAAGATTTCTTGTTTCGTCGGCAAAGGTCAGGAGTCGCTGTTCAGCATCAAAGACATAATCGCCAACATGATACTTTGCTTGCTCCCGAGCCTGTTGTTGACCACTCTGCGTACGCTTGAGCACTGCCTTCACGCGCATCATCAACTCTTCAACACTGAAAGGTTTTGTCACGTAGTCATCGGCTCCTATGCTAAAACCTTCGAGGCGATCTTCTTTCATGCTCTTCGCAGTCAAGAAAATGATGGGTACGTCGGCGTCTCGTTCGCGAATATGCTTGGCTAAACTGAAACCGTCCTTCTTCGGCAGCATCACATCGAGGATACAAAGATCAAACTTCTTTGTACCAAATGTTTGCTCACCAATCTCACCATCTGCGCAATGGGTTACATCATATCCCTTTAACTCCAGATACTCTGAAAGCACTGCGCCTAAATTGGAGTCATCTTCAACCAAGAGAATGCTCGGAGCCATATCTCAGAACCTCATAAGTGTTCAACCTAACAGCTAACGTTGGCTAACTCGCCGCTAAACAATAACAGCACTAACGCCTTTTGGTTGCATTCATTGTGTGTAGACCGTCGTGTTTCCATCTCCTTGACATATCTTCACACATGTTAAGGATCTCACACCTTCGTCGGCGTCTGATACCTCCGCTGCCTGAGAAGCGTCAATGCTTTGTATCAAGACAACAGCAAGAACCGGCACACAGATCACAAGAACACGTCAAAACGATGCGGAAGTATGTCGACCCCGGGGGCTGCATGCATCAAAACCATGGATCAAAACCATGGATCAAAACCCATGTACAGCCTCCACCTCATTAAAGAAAAAGAGCGAGCCGAGAACTTCCGAAGAAAACGCGCGAGTAATTGCCAACACTATGTAAGGCGCATAGCAATAAGACAAGCGGTTTAGCTAAAAAGTTACACCTTAGGAAACTATTCCAAAGGGTAGGTACACATGAAAACTGCTTCCTTTGCCCATCTCGCTATCAACCGTTACGCTTCCACCGTGACCGTCCACGATTGCTTTGACATATGACAATCCCAAGCCAAAACCTTTCACGTTATGGACATTTCCTGTTGGGACTCTATAAAGCTTCTCGAAGATGCGCTTCTGGTTTTCCTTGGAAATACCGATGCCGTTATCACTCACGCTAATAAGTATTCCACTATCGACATTGCGGGTGGATATTCTGATAACCGGGTTTTCGGTGGTGTACTTATTGGCATTATCCAACAGATTCAAGAGGATGTTTCGCAAGTGCACGTCATCACCATTCACTACGGCATAGGACGCTTGAAGATCGGTGCTAATGACTCCTCCGCGTGCTTCAACCTGCAGCGTGATAGAATCCTTGGCGTACGCTACTACTTCATGCATGTCCACTTCACTGCGTGTAAGGACCAGCTCACCACGATCCAACTTTGCAGCTTGCAAGACACGCTCAACTTGAGAACCAAGGCGACGATTTTCTTCGCGAATGACTCCAATGAAACGTCCTACACGTTCGCTGCTTGACGAGACCTGAGGGTCGCGCAATGCATCTGCCGCCAAAGCGATCGTAGCTATCGGTGTTTTGAACTCATGTGTCATGTTATTGATGAAGTCCGTCTTCATTTCAGACACCTTCTTGTGACGTGTCAGATTGCGCATAGTCCAACCGAAGGATCCAATGATCATGACCATGAACAGACCACTCACAGACAAGATCCCCCAATTTTGCTTAGCGATGTAACTGCGCTTTGTGGGGAATTGTACATACAGCTTGTGGTTTTTGGGAACAATGTCTCCGCTAAACAGCACAGCTTTAAAGGGTGAGCTCTGAAGCTCATCTTCGGCGCTGTTTTTGGTATAGACAAAGTGACCGTTCTCGCCATTCATGACACCGAATGAATAGTCTAAGGGCAAGCTCTTCGAACTAAACTCCATAGAGATCATGGAGTCGATGGTATTCTGATTTACGCGGTCTTCAAGCGGCATGCTAAACTCTCGCAGGTCGCTAACTGTTTGCTGGATGAACTGCATCTTGTTTTGTAAACGCTTTGTGCACTCACCTGAGTTTTCGGCGCCGGACTGCCCGGTGGTGGAGCATCGGCTATGACGGCAGAGTCCGCAGTTCTTTGCCGTACAGAGTTCCTTATTGTGTACTTGCGGGACAGCGCAGCGTTTGTGCTGCATTTCCTCAGGATTGCCGGTGGCAAGTTGATAACTGCTGCGGCCGGGTGCTTGTCCACCTACCACTGCCGCCTGCATTGGATAGCCGATCGACTGAAGCAATGGAGCGGTTGTAGTGGCGGGTTGCCCAAGGATAAACTGTTCTTCTTGTAGGTCTCGAAGTGCTTGGTTCAAGTTGTCTTCCACTTCGAAGTAGCGAATGCTCACGTTGCCGCTTAGTTGCTTGAGGGCGGAATCCCAGGAGTGTACACGATCCGGACGATTTGAACTCTGTTTAAAAATGCGAGCCGAAGTCGACGATTGGTCGCCGTTTTGAGTGAAACGAAGTTCAAAACCCTGAACAGTTGTTCCTGCATCGAGCGATACAGAACCGGAGGAGCTACGGTCTGACGTATTCACGGCATCACTTGCACGTTGATTGTCATGTCGGCTACGTTGGTTTCGGTGTACAAAAACCGTCGGCGTTTGTTGTCCGGACTGCAGTGCACGTGTTGCGGACACTCGAGTCAGGGGAAGATCGCTCTCCGGACCAAAAGCCATTATAGAATCGATGATGCGCTCTTGATTATCGTGCCGGGGCGTCTGTTGTGGCTGCTTACGGACTTGTTCTTTGGGGCCTTCGCTCTGTCGCTGGCGACCGGAAATCATCACAGCATCCGCGACGTGTTCAACATCCTCCAGTTTTCTCGAAACGTTAACCAGTGCCTCGTTCACCTGTTGGCGGAAAAGCTTATCACTCAACTCGATGGAGTTTTTGACCAAAACCAATTGTGCACCGGAAAGGCCAAGCAGGCCAACCGTAAGTGCTAGAATGATTAAGGCAGATGCTTTCGATTTCAACTGTTGCATAGAGTCGATACCCTTGAAAATGGAGTACTCAAAAATACATGTGCTATGCTCCCGCTTTCGATTGATTAACATACCTTAACAGCGGAATTTCAAAGTATTTAGGTCTAATGAAGACGCTCCGGGGTCCGGCTTCGTGTACAGATCGAGGACGCAGAATACGCTACGTCGTCTCAACCGCTAAACCCGGTATCGCCGATCGTTGGGGCAGGCGCAGCCTGACCGGTACAAAAGACACAACAAACCGCCATTACTGCAAATTTTGGAGCATTTAGCTCTAACCCTGAAGCAAAACACAGTGCTGTTTCACCAAGATATCACGGTATGCTCTAGGTTTCGGTTGAGAGAAGAGAAGCTTGAGACCGGGTCGTAAGCCTAAAGACCTCGCTTTGGGGTGTCTGTAAAAGCGTCCCCAAATGGCCGACCGGCTGAGCCGCAGCATTGCCTAAAGGAGAGAAGGTCGCAGGCGTGCATCAATAATAATTTTCAATTGGTCGCTCTTTCTCCCTATATTTGCAACGATATACAAGAAGTGATGGGCTACAAGCCCATTTTTTGTTCGTTCATCGACAAGAGTTTGAGACGTACGATTCCTGAAGAATCTTTGCAGTTTATCCATCGCGTGTGCAGTGAGCATGACTGTGTACTAGTGGATTTTGCACTTCGCGGTACCGAGCACCGCCTGATTCTCGACCTCTTTATTGACAACCGTCAGGGTGTTTCGCTTGAATTGTGTGCAACAATCAATCGTGCGCTGAATGACGACTCCGCAAACGACAAATTTCTGAGTGATGTATACCTGCTCGAAGTATCATCACCCGGTGTTGATCGCCCGTTGACCTTCAATTGGCAATACGAGAAGCACATTGGTCGCTTGTTACATCTGAAGCTAAAGGATGGCACTGAACTAGATGCCACATTAGTTTCGGTTGGACCTGATTCCGTGCACCTACAGCCACGTGCCCGGAAGAAAGGAACAAGCTCAGACCCTGCCCTCGATCTGCCATTTGATCACATCAGCAGTTCAACAGTTCAGGTCGCCTTGCGTTAGTGCGCACGTTTAGCCTCGTTTTTGGGGCATTACGAGTTTTGGGCAGTTGCAAGGCTCCGACACACTCATTCGAATTCAACTAACAGGTACCATAGCGTAGGTTTTAACATGGCAAAACGTAAATCCGCTCCAAAGTTCGACAAGAAGGCCATTATCGAGGCTTTTGCCGAAATGGCACGTCAGAAAGGCATTGACCGTGACTTGCTACAGGGATTGCTGGAAGAAACTCTGGGTATGATGGTGAAGAAGAAGTATGGCAATGACGCCAACTTCGACATCATTGTAAACATGGAGAAGGGCGACATCGAAATCTATCTCACTCGTGAGATTGTAAAGTTCGTCTTGAATGAAGCAAAGGAAGTTTCCTTGGCAGAAGTTCAAGAGAAGAGCAAAGATTCCTTCGATCTGGGCGATGAGTTCATTGAGGAAATTTCCTTGGAAAACATTGGCCTCGAGTTTGGTCGCCGCATCATCACCTTGGCTCAACAAGCTCTGGCGCAGCGTATTCGCGACGTGGAGAAGGACAACATTTTCAACGAGTACGAACAGAAGGTTGGAGAAATCATTATTGGCGAAGTCTACCAGATTCGTCGTAACGATTTGCTCGTAATGCATGATAAGCACGAAATGCGTATGCCGCGTGAAGAGCAAATCCCCAACGAGCGTTACAAGAAGAATTCTGCCATCAAATCGATTATCAAAGAAGTTCGACGTAGCGGCGCAAGCGGTCTGCCGGACATCATCCTCAGCCGTTCCGATGATCAGTTCCTTGCGCGTCTGTTTGAAATCGAAATCCCTGAAATCTTCGACGGTATCATAGAAATTAAAGCAATCGCCCGCGACCCCGGTGAGCGCTCCAAAGTTGCCGTTGTCAGCTATGACGAACGTGTCGACCCGGTTGGAGCATGCGTGGGAATGAAGGGTATCCGTATTCACTCCATCGTGCGTGAGCTCGGTAACGAGAATATCGACGTGATTGAATGGAGCAACGATCCTGTAACCTTTATTAAGCGTGCACTCTCCCCTGCAAAGGTAAAAGAGCTCACGATCGATAATGAAGCACGCACAGCTACCGTTGTCGTTCCCGACGACCAAGTTTCATTGGCAATCGGCCGTAGCGGACAAAACGTACGATTGGCTTCACGCATCACCGGTTATACCTTGACACTCATCAAGGAAGGTGGCGAGGATATTGAATTGATCGAGTTCCGTGATGAAATCGGACGTGAATTGTACGATGCCATCATCGAAGCTCACATCGATACAGCGCGTGAATTCTTGTCGGCCGACCTCAAGACTCTCGTGCAAATTCCGGGTATGTCTCCGGAAAAACTCATTGAGATCCGTGCTTTGATCCTCGAGGAGTTTGACGAAAGCGAAGTCAGTAACATTCGTGATCGCGTTATGGCTGCGGTCCTGGCTAACGATCCGGATAATGTTCCCACGATGTCGATCGAAGATGAAATCGGTGGAATGTTCTCGGACATGGTAAGCGACAGCGGCGATGACGACGATGAAGAAGGTAGTGAAGCTGCGGCTGAAGAGCGCGCAGATGATGCTGCCGGCGACAACAACGAGAATAACGAGTAACAAACACCATCAACACAGTGGTTTTCCATTGAGTTGTTGTTAGAAGATAAGCGCTTATGCGGCGGGCAAGCCCGCCGCCGCTTACTCTCGCATAACACGCTTGTGGACGTGTAGCAGTCTCCACAGTACTACGGTGCCGGTAGCATTGCATTTGGCAATGCGCCACACCATTCACACTATACATCGCATTACATGGCTGAAAAAAGAGAAAACAAGCTTTTCAAAGTCGCATCTCACCTGAACCTCGGGAAAGATGAGATTGTCGAGTTTTTGAAAACAAGAGGTTTCTCTATCGAGAATAAACCGACTGCGCAGTTGAGCGACGAAATGCTCGATGCCGTAACTGAAAAGTTCAGCAAAGAAGCCAAACTGGTTGAAAAGCAGCGCGAGAAGATTGAGAAACACAAGACTGTTGCACGCAAGAGCGACGCAACAGTATCGCTGCGTACCCGTGAGCAAGAACGCCTTGCAGAGCAAGAAGCCCGCGAAGCGACAGAACGTGCAGAGCGCGAACGCGCAGAAAAAACACGTCTCGACCGTGAAGCAGCAGAGCGTGCGGCTCGTGAAGAACTAGAGCGTGAACGCAATGCCCGCGAGCAAGCAAAGCAAGAAGCAGCAGCAGCGGAGGCCGCAGCCCGCAAAGAGGCGGAAGCTGCAGCCACAGTAGCTGCACAACCTGCTGAGACACCGGCTGCCGAAGCTGTCGCCGACATTCCTGCTGCCGACGCCGCAGTGGTAGCAAGTGCTGAAAAGCCCGTTGACGCTGCAGACGCAAGCACAAGTGAAACGACCGGAGCTACAGCTGTTGATCCTGACGCAGGTGCAGTAGCTGAAGGCGAAGCCGGCGCTGAAGCAGGCGACGACGAAGCGGGCGATGAACTCAATGAAGACGGAACCAAGAAGAAGCGTAAACGAAAGAAAAACGTGGTCATCACGTCGGAGCCCGGAACGCGCCCGCAACTCCGTGGACTTACCGTCCTCGGCAAAGTTGAACTCCAGCCGGAGCGCAACTTCCGTACAGGTGATCGCGGTAAAAAGCCCGGTGAACGTAGTGGTAGCGGCAAACCCAATGATAGACCTATTACGACTCCACTTTCAGAGATTCGTATCGGTGCCTACGCCGGAGGTGGTGGTGGCAATCGCACCTTCAAGAAGCCCGACGCAAAGAAAGGTGTAACACCGGCTGCCGCCAAGAAAGAGGCGGAACGCGAAAAGAAGCGCAAGAGAAACATGAAGGAGCAGGTCAGCGAAACAAACGTTGAACGCGCTATTCGTGAAACGCTGGCCGGAGCTGAAGAGACGACACTGGCACGTCAGCGTAGTCGCATCAAGCAAAAGAAGAAAGACGCTCGTGAAGAACGCGAACAAAAGCGTCAGGAGGAAATCCAACGCGAAAGCGGCATTCTGCGTGTCACGGAGTTTCTGTCGACAGCAGAACTAGCAAACTTCATGGGTGTAACCCCCGCGGAAATCATTACTAAGTGTTTTGCGCTCGGTTTGATGGTGAGCATCAACCAACGACTGGACAAAGAAACCATTCAGCTTATCGCCGATGACTACGGCTTCAGTGTCGAGTTCATCAGTGAGCAAGAGATTGATATCGAGAAGGACGAAGAGGATGATCCATCAACACTGCGCCAACGCCCGCCCATTGTTACAATCATGGGCCACGTTGACCACGGTAAGACCTCATTGCTTGACTATATCCGTAGTGCCAACGTAGTTGCCGGTGAAGCCGGTGGTATTACCCAGCACATTGGTGCGTACAAAGTGGCGACGCAAAGTGGACGCGAAATCGCCTTCCTTGATACCCCGGGTCACGAAGCGTTTACAGCTATGCGTGCGCGCGGTGCTCAAGTCACGGATATCGTAATTCTTGTAGTGGCTGCAGACGACAACGTCATGCCTCAAACACTCGAAGCGATCAGTCACGCACAAGCAGCGAACGTTCCTATGATCGTTGCTATCAACAAGATCGATAAGGAGAACGCTAACGCTGACAACATCCGTCAACAACTTGCCAACAACAACGTTCTTGTTGAAGAATGGGGCGGTAAGTATCAATCTGCAGAGATCTCTGCCAAGAAAGGTATTAATGTCGACAAGCTGCTCGAGAAGGTCGTTCTAGAAGCTGATTTGTTGGAGCTTAAGGCTAATCCGGATCGTCCTGCTCGCGGTGCCGTTATTGAGGCACACGTCGATAAAGGTCGCGGAAACGTGTCTACCATCATGGTTCAAAAAGGTACCCTACATGTGGGTGATGTGTTCCTCTGCGGACAATTCTTCGGTCGTGTTCGCTCGATGTATGACGAACGCGGAAATCGTGTAGAGGAAGCCGGTCCTAGTACACCTGTACAAGTAACCGGTTTCGAAGGTCTGCCTGAAGCAGGCGATGTGTTGATTTGTTCCGAGAACGAAGCCGCACTGCGTGATGCTGCACAACAGCGACAAATCTTGCGTCGCGAACAGCAGCTGCGTCAGGTACGTCACACGACCTTGGACGACATCTCTGCTCAAATGCAACACGGCGGTGTCAAGGAACTTCGACTTATCCTCAAGACCGACGTAAGCGGTTCTCTCGAGGCGTTGACAGATTCCTTACTCAAGCTCTCGCGCGACGAAGTGAAGGTGCATGTGATTTACCGCGCGGTAGGTGCCATCAGCGAAAGCGATGTCATGCTAGCCGCTGCGTCGAACGCTGTCATCATTGGCTTCCAAGTTCCAATTCCTACTTCGGTTCGCAAGATTGTCGAGCGTGAAGCAGTGGATGTGCGACTGTACTCCATTATCTACGACGCGATCAACGAAGTCAAGTTGGCTCTCGAAGGTATGTTGTCGCCGGATATCAAGGAAGAAGTCACCTCTCGTGTGGAAGTCCGTCAAGTCTTCAAGATCTCTCACATTGGTCAGGTTGCCGGTTGTTATGTGCTCAGTGGCACAATCACGCGCAACGACAAGCTTCGCATCATGCGCAACGGCTTTGAGATCTTCAAGGGTACGGTTCAATCTTTGAAGCACGTGAAAGAAGACGCCAAGGAAATGCGCGCAGGTTTCGAGTGCGGTGTTACCATCAATGGTTTCAATGACTATGAGCGTGGTGACGTCATCGAAACGTACAAGATCCTCGAAATCAAGAGAAAGCTTAGCTAGTAGCTTATGTCTGTACGCGCACAAAAAGTTGGCAGCGAAATCCGCAAAGCCCTTACACTGACGATGGACGCGTTTACACGCGACCATGGTGGAGGCATGCTCACGATCACCAATGTGGTCATGTCGCCGGATCTCAGCATTGCCAAAGTGTACTTGAGTGTTTTTGGTAGTCCTAAGAATTCTCAACAGATACTCAAGGCTCTAGCCGCCGAAGAGTATCGATTCAAGAAAGCCATCGTTAGTAACCTACGCTTACGTATTGTACCTGAGCTGAGGTTTTACATCGATAGTTCCTTGGATGAGGTTGATCGTATAACACAGATTCTGAAAGAGAATCCGCCCTTCCATCCTGAATCATCGAATGAATCCGATGTTGATGCTGAAGAGACAGAACTCTAAAGACTGTATCGAATGGTTGAATACAGCCGGCTCAGAAGGCGCGGCGGTGCTCATTGACAAAGAACTACGCTGGACCTCGTTCGACGTGGTTGCCAAACTTCGTACTGTGCTACGCATCAAGAAAATTGGTCACGCAGGCACGCTCGATCCCCTTGCATCCGGTCTTTTGATCGTTTGCTGTGGAAAGGCAACCAAAAGCATCGAGTCGTTTCAGGACATGCCGAAGGAGTATCTCGCTGAGATACGTCTGGGAGCCGTGACGGAAACCTACGACTCAGAAAAACCGGAAGAGCAGCTTTGCGATGTCAGTCATCTTCAAGAAGAAGGCATCCAAGAGGCGCTTCGTGCCTTCGTCGGTGAGATCGATCAAATTCCGCCAATGTATTCGGCACGAAAGGTCAGCGGAAAGCGACTATATGAACTGGCGCGTAAAGGACAAGAGATTGAGCGTCCGTCACGACGGGTTCAAATCCATGAACTCATCGTTGAAGACTATACAACTCCCCTGCTTCGCGTTCGTGTTCGTTGCTCAAAAGGCACGTACGTGCGAAGTCTGGCTCACGATCTTGGTCAGGCCTTGGGTTGCGGTGGCTACTTGTCGTCGCTGCGGCGGACGAAGATTGGTGAGTATTCGGTTGACGACGCACTGACTATTGCTGAATTGAGTGACGCGTTCCATCCGAAGCCTTTTTCTCAGAACGATGCCGACGTTGTTTCTGCATGAGTCCGAGTCTTGGCGACGAGTATCGGCTTGGAGCATGCTCAGGCAAAGTACCGGTACGCTGAACGCAGACAGAAGAGTATTGAGTGGTCACTTAGTTCATCGGACCTGAGTGTACCGTGCATCGCAAGGAAGACAGAACAACGATAGTATATGTTGATAATACGCGACATCAATTCAATGGAACGCGATGCACAGAGCATCGTGACGGTGGGCACCTTTGACGGCGTTCATCGTGGCCATAAGGAAATTATCAAGCGCATGCAAGCTATTGCTGCAGAGCGCGGAGGACGCGTTGTGGTAGTCACCTTTGATCCGCACCCTCAAATAGTGCTGAACAAAGCAGGACGTGAGCCATTGAAATTGTTGAGCTCTGTGAATGAACGACTGAAGCTTCTAGCTGAAGCGCAAGTGCACAGTACGGTAGTAGTCCCCTTCACCTTCGAGTTCGCTCGAACGAGTGCGGAGAGTTTCGTACGTGATATCATTCATCGCTTCATTGGTATTGACACGTTTTTGTTGGGACACGACCACAACTTTGGTAAGGATCGTGAAGGAAACGAAGAACTGCTGAGAAGCATCGGTGCCGATCTTGGTTTCACCGTTGAGCAAGTTCCGCCGCTGATGATGGACGATGTCAAAATCAGCAGCACGCAAATACGCAATGCACTGAAGGACTATCGTCTGGACGTGGCAAATGCAATGTTGGGATACGACTATGCGTTAGACGGTATTGTGGTTGAGGGCGACGGACGTGGTCGTCGCTTGGGATATCCCACAGCCAACGTCGAAGCCATTGAACCGCACAAGTTGTTGCCGGCAAATGGCGTGTATTGGGTATCAGCCTTCATTGACAACAAACGTGTGTATGGAATGGCAAATATTGGTACACGACCAACATTTACCGACGACACAACACCGCGCTTGGAAGTACACTTTTTTGACTTCACTTCAAATTTGTACAATCGGCGGGTGGTCGTGAGTTTTCATGCCTTCATACGTCGCGAAATGAAATTCGACAGCATCGACATCTTTTGGTCGCAGCTGAGAGAAGACAAAGAAAAGTGCGAAGAGCTCATGGCTCGCGGTCACTAAGACTACAGTGCATGCAGCCCTCTTCAATCTAGCGCCGGCGCAGCGCAGTGATGGTTAGCGTCAGGTTTAGCGACATTGCCTGCAATACTCGCAGGGCAAAGTCTGCTAACAATTCGGTTGAGCAGAGTAGTGAACCGCTGAAGCCGTGGACTAACAAACTGCGGTGAACAGAGTTTACGAGACGAAGTGCTAGCAGTACTGTGTTCGAGACAGACCAAGACAACACTTCTCGCCTACGAATGGTAGGAGTTGTAAGAGTGGTACCGAACAGTGGCAGGCCGGTTGACGAGAATTTATAGTCGGTTATTAGAGTAGTCATCATACATTTTTTCCATTCATTCATTTTTTTACTGTTATGGTCTCTAAAGAGCGCAAAGCTGAATTGATCTCCCAATACGGAGGCGCAGCTACAAACACCGGTTCTCCAGAAGCACAAGTTGCAATTCTTACCGAGCATATCAATTTGCTCCAAGTGCACTTGGACACGCATAAGAAGGATCACTCGAGCCGACGTGGACTCATTCAATTGGTCAACAAGCGTCGTACGCTCCTGAACTTCTTGCAGAGCCGCGACATCAAGCGCTACCGCGCAATCTTGGCGTCATTGAATCTCCGTAAGTAACAGACACTCCCTTGCCAAGGGTAAACGGCACAACCTGCGCCACTAGGGCGCAGTTCATGAACTAACAAACGAGAATTACATTTATGGCAGTTCAAAGAGTTTCAACTCTCATCAACGGCAAAGAGTATTCGATTGAAACCGGACGCTTTGCCAAGTTGGCCGGTGGTGCGGTGATGGTACGTTATGGTGATACTATGATTTTGGTCACCGTTTGTGCAGCCAGCGATCCGAAGCCGGACATCGATTTCATGCCTCTGACCGTTGAGTATCGCGAGAAGTCTGCGTCTGCAGGAAAGATTCCCGGTGGTTTCTTCCGTCGCGAAGGTCGTCCTTCCGAAAAAGAAATCCTCTCGGCTCGTCTTATTGACCGTCCGATTCGTCCGATGTTCCCTGAAGGTTGGCGTTGCGATACGCAGATCATTGCAACTGTATTCAGTGCCGATGATGAGAACGAACCGAACTCACTCGGAATGGTTGGAGCATCTGCAGCACTCATGATCAGCGACGTTCCCTTTAATGGACCGGTCTCCGAAGTGCACGTTGGACGCGTTGACGGTGAGCTGATTATCAATCCGAGCTACAAGCAACTAGAGCTTTCGGACTTAGAAATCACCGTGGCCGGTACTGACGATTCCATCGCAATGGTTGAAGGTATTTCCAAGGAAATCAGCGAAGAAGATTTCTTGGAAGCCCTCGAGTTTGCGCACAAGAACATTCGTAAACTGAATGCACTGCAACGCGAATTGGCATCGATGCTCAGCATCACAAAGCGTGAGTTTGCTCCACCGAGTCGTCCTGAAGCCATTGAAACACTCGTTCGCGGCATCGCTGCCCCGAAGGTCAAGAATCAGCTCAAAAACCCGAGTGCCAAAGAAGATCGCATTCTCTTCCGTCGTGCGCTGAAAGAGGAAGTTCTTGCAGCGGCCAGCGCTGCCTTCGCAACCGACGAAGCATACGCCGGCATAGATTTGAAGAAGATGTGCGACGGCATTCTGACCGACGTCGAGTACGAAGAAATGCGCGCCATGATTTTGAAGGAAGGTCGTCGCTTGGATGGTCGCAATACCACAACGGTTCGTCCCATCGCTTGCGAAACCGGTCTGCTTCCGCGCACACACGGCTCCGCGCTCTTCACTCGTGGCGAAACACAGTCTCTTACTACCGTAACTCTCGGCACCGCACGTGATGAACAGATTGTAGACGGTTTGTTGCCGACATACGATCGTCATTACATGCTGCACTATAACTTCCCTCCGTTCAGCACTGGCGAAACCGGTCGTACGGGCGGTACAAGTCGTCGCGAAATCGGTCACGGAAACCTTGCCGAGCGCGCATTACAACCCATGATGCCGGCAAAGGCCGACTTCCCTTACACAATTCGCATTGTGTCGGATATTCTCGAGTCCAACGGTTCATCATCCATGGCAACTGTATGCGCCGGCTCTTTGGCTTGTATGGATGCAGGCTTGCCTCTTAAGAAGCAGGTTGCAGGTATCGCCATGGGTCTCATCAAAGAAGGCGATGATGTGGCTGTACTCAGCGACATTTTGGGCGATGAAGATCACTTGGGTGACATGGACTTCAAGGTAGCAGGTACACAAGACGGAATCACTGCTTGTCAAATGGACATCAAGATCCAAGGTCTCAGCGTTGACATCATGCAGCAGGCTCTTGAGCAAGCGCGTGAAGGTCGCATGCACATCCTTGGAAAGATGAACGAGACACTCTCGGCTCCGAAGGACGATCTTTCACCATTTGCTCCGCGTTTGACAACCATTAAGGTTCCTGTTGAATTCATCGGTGCGGTCATCGGACCGGGCGGTGAAATGATTCGCTCCATCACTAAGGAAACCAATACCGAAATCAATATTGAAGACGATGGTACCATCACCATCGCAGCGGTTAAGGGCGAACACGCACAAGCAGCTGTCGATTGGATCATGGGCCTCGTTCGCATGCCTGAAGTTGGAACAGTGTACAACGCAAAGGTCAAAGAAGTTCGTGAAGGTCTCGGTGCTATCATGGAATTCTTGCCGAAGAAGCAAGGCTTGCTCCACATTTCTCAAATCGCTCACGAGCGTATTGAGCATGTGGGAGATGTCATGAAGGCCGGCGATATCGTTGAGGTGAAACTCATCGAAGTCCAGCCTGATGGCAAGTTCCGCTTGAGCCGCAAAGCTCTACTCCCGCGTCCGGAAGGAATGCCGGAGGAAGAAGAACGTCCGCGTCGTCCCTACAGTGACCGTCCTCGTGGCGGAGACCGCGGTGGCGATCGAGGCGGCGACCGCCGTGGCGGACCACGTGGTCCGCGCCGCGACGGATAATTCGATGCGCACACTTTAGGAAACAAAAAACCCTATCCGTTGTCGGATGGGGTTTTTTGTTTTTCTTTATCCGTGCCGATAACTTTGTAGCTGTACATGGCGTCAAATAGCTTCCGAATCAGGCAGCCCGAGTGAATGACTCCTCAAGAAAAGCTACTCCTTTAGGCAGTTAGATCTTGAGTTTCGCAACGCTCGCCGGAAGGCGTCTCGACAACCCTGTACGTATTTTTTATAGCATTCTATTCATTTTCTCCGAGAGGTTTACATGTTCCTGCGTACGCTCTTGCTCTCGCTTCTTGTTGGAAGCACGCTGTGCAGCGCACAAAATGGCACGACCAAGCTCCCCGACACCGAGATCTATCTGCTCGACATGCAGTACGTCAACGGCGCTTACACATTTTCAAATGCACAGAATATCACAAACCGTGCAGGCTACAGCAACCAGCCTGCGTTTTCTCCCGACGGTACGTACTTGTTGTACTCGGCTGTAGCCGACGGCAAACAGGCAGATATCTACAAATACGAGATTGACTCAAAGGCAACAACATGCTTGGCCAAGACACCGGAAAATGAGTTTGCTCCGAACTTCATGCCGGACGCAAAGAACTACTCGGTCGTGCGTGTGATGAAGGATAAAAGTCAGCGTGTATGGAAAGCACCCCTTGGCGGAGGATCCTATACCGTGCTTACCAATCGATTGGATTCGATTGCCTATCACATGTGGTGGGTTGACAACACCCTCCTCTTGAATTTTATCAAGAAGCCACCCTTCCTCGGTACGGTAAGCATGCAAAATGGTCGCGAGCACTTTATCTCAGATGTGGCAGGCCGATGTTTACAGCCAATTCCCGGAGAGACTTCTTTTACCTTTCACGCTGCCGGACCGCACAAGGATTCCGCAGGCACGATTCGAAAGGTAACCGAATTTTTTGAAATTGGGATAATCTGTCCGGCACTTGCAGGTTCAGAAGACTTTGTGTGGACGAGCCGCAAGACTCTCCTCATGGCCAAAGACTCAAAGCTCTTTGAATATGATTTTAGTCCCGGAACAACATGGAAAGAAGTTGCTGACTTTGCGCAATTTGGAATCAAGGGCTTCTACAGAATTGCTCTCGATTCTAAGAACAACCGCATGGCGGTGGTTACGTACAAGGGCGAACGACCCTAAGCATATGGCGTCGCCGGTTGATAGCGATACTGTACATCGGAAGAATTCTTTTACTACGGCTCGCTTCGCGAGCCGTAGTTGTATGGATCAAGAGGATTGATGCCAGCTGTAGTCTCGGCACGTGAGGACTTGGACAAGTTCCCTGCAGCGAGAAAGCACATCGGAGTTTACTTGGTGGTCTTCAAATGCATATCCAAGCCCATCTGCTCATAGACCTTATCGTTGGCTTGCCATAACTCGATCTTATTGCCTTCCGGATCCATAATGTGTGCAAAGGAGCCATAGTCGTAGCGCTGCACCGAATCAACAAGGACGACACCCGAGTTCTTCAGCTCCTGCACGAGTCCGTCCAAATCTTCCACACGATAGTTGATCATGAAGTCTTTGTTCGAGGGCTCAAAGTAGGTCGTTGTCTCTTTGAATGGACTCCATTGCGTAAAACCCTTCTTTGTACTGTCAGCACCTTGATACCATTCGAACACAGATCCGTATTGATTGACTTCGAGTCCTAGATTTGACGCATACCATTGTCGCAAAGCCTTAGGATCTTTCGTTTTGAAGAAAATGCCGCCAAGACCGCTGACCTTTCGAAGTCCTTTGGGAGGATGCGCTGCGTCGCTGAAAAACGCACGAAACGCATATCCGGAGCTGAACGCAGCAAGCAGGAGCACGAGGATGAGTAATTTTTGTCGCATTCTACGTATGGAAGTAGTGAACACCTAGTTCGTTCTTTGTAGTCGTCGTGCCAAATCTACCACCATCGTGTTCGATTGAGCCCTAATTTTGAATCTCATAATACAACTCCGATTTTGAAAACACAAGGTTCACGTCCGTCACGCCCATCTTCTACACAAGACCGCTCTCGCCGTCGCTCCGACTCAGCAGGACCTCGGTCCGAATCCGGAACAGATAACGAGCGTTCTTCCACGAGATCTCAACGCACTACAGGGCGAGACTCTTCTTCTACGGCGAACGATAGACGCTTTAACGCTCGACGTGCAGATGCTCGCAAAGGAAGAAGCGAAGATCCGGAACGAGGAACATACAGATCCTCCGAGGTCGAACAAGATCGCGGAAGGTATCGTTCGAATCGTCCTCGGACGGAACGAGGCTTTCGTTCGGAATCCGATTCGTCTACTTCAGATCGGCCATCTCAAACTCCTAAACGTCGTTACGAGTCTGATCGTGATCGCAATACGAGTAGTCGCCCTATGCGCCACACAGATTCGCAGAACGAAAGTCGAAGTTCGGATTCGCGTAGCGAACGTCGAGGTTCAGAATCACGCAGCGAAAGACGAGGTTCAGAATCACGCAGCGAAAGACGAAACACAGATTCACGCAGTGAAAGACGAAGTTCGGATTCACGTAGCGAGAAACGCAACACAGATTCACGCAGCGAAAGACGAAGTCCCTATAGTCCATCACAACGTGGCGAAGGTTATGGTTCTAAGCATGAAAGTCGAGAAGCACGAACAGCCCCGACGAAGCCCTCTCGAGTACGATCATTGTCAAAGCCAAACTCGGACTCCCACAGTTTTGTTCGCAATCTGCACGCCCAGTTGCGAGATGATATCGACATAGTACGAACAAATCCTGCCGAACCTTTCTCTACCGTGCCATACGAGCGAGAGCGAAGCGCGAAGGCTAGAGAGTTTGAACAATGGTGGAAGAACTCGGGTTTCGACGGAAAAGTCTTGCCTTTCGTAGCGGCACCGCTGCCTCGTGGTTATCGCGGAACCACCAAGCGCTCAGTACACCTCACACGCAACGGAGTGGTACTTGACATTGGAGATCAGCTCGAAGCTGCGGAGCAGCAGCACGGTTTTTATACTGTGGTGCAGTCGGACATCGAACCCGCATCGCATTTTGAATTGTATTGCACACTAGCTGAAAAACTGAGCACGACACCGTATCACTACGTGTGTGAGGTGATGAACTACATCATCATTCGTGACACGGGCGAAATGGCTGTCATTTTCAATGTAGCCGAAATGTCGGGAGAAGTTGTGCGCAAGTGCAAAGCACTGGCGCAGCTGCTTCAAGAAAGCGAATTGCCGGTGCGCTCCGTTTGGATCTATCATGATGCCTCACGTTCGAGTTACTACTTGGATCAACGTGAGCAGAGCGAGTCGATATCACGTATCAAGAAAATCGTTGGCTTTGACGCGCTGCAATTGGAGCTTGCGGGGATTCGTTTTCGCGTGAGTCCCTTCTCGTTTTCGCAGGTCAATATCCCAATGATGCGCGAGCTCATCGGCGTACTGGAAAACATCGTTAGTAAACAGCAGCACCGTCGTTTGGTTGACCTCTACAGTGGTTACGGACTCTTCTCACACTGTCTGTCGGCGCACTTCAGCGAATCCATCGGACTTGATTCTTCGTCCGAGTCCATCGTAGGAGCACTGGAGCTCTATCGACGTCGAAAGAAAGCCGGGCACCGCCTTGGCTCCATGAATTTTAAAGAGTGCTTCATCACAGCCGAAACGCTCAAGCGTCACGTACCACCGGCTGACGGTCGCGATGAAGTCATCATACTAGATCCCCCACGTCAAGGCACCGCTGAAGGCGTCATCGACGCCATCGCAGCGCGTGGCGCTAGTCTTATCGTCCACATCTTTTGCTCAATGGACGAAATCCCACGGTCCATCAAAGAGTGGAAACGCAACAATTATCACGTCATCACAGCCCAAGCGTTCGACATGTTCCCGGGCACAACATCCATCGAAACAATGGTTGTTTTGGAAAAGCAGAGATAAAGTGCCCAGAGGCGTGTGGGTATAGATGTGTGACTTGATTGGTAATGCTCTGTTTGTGCGTTGTCCATTGACCTAGGGTCATCGCTTTGCGATGTCCCTAGGCTAGGTTGTGGGATGCCTCCGGCATCCGCGTTATGCGATTTAATCTCGTTTCGTGTCTCGCGCGAGTTCCTAGGGTCATCGCTGCGCGATGACCCTAGGCTAGGTTGTGGGATGCCTCCGGCATCCTGGTCCGTTGGGCGGCTTGTTCCTAGGGTCATCGCGTTGCGATGACCCTAGGCTATGTGGGATGCCTCCGGCATCCTTTCGTCATACCTTTGTCGACAGTTTGATGATGCCGGAGGCATCCCACGGCCTAGCCTAGGGCCATCGCGCAGCGAGGACCCTAGGTCAACACATGCAGTGCCGATTGGATGCCGGAGGCATCCCACAGCCTAGCCTAGGGTCATCGCGCAGCGAGGCCCCTAGGTCAACACATGCAGAGTCCGCCAGGATGCCGGAGGCATCCCACAACCTAGCCTAGGGTCAGCGTGAAGCGAGGACCCTAGGTCAACATAAGCAGAGTCCGCCAGGATGCCGGAGGCATCCCACAACCTAGCCTAGGGTTATCGCGCAGCGCAGACCCTAGGTCAACACAAGCAGAGACCGCCAGGATGCCGGAGGCATCCCACAACCTAGCCTAGGGTCATCGCGAAGCGAAGACCCTAGGACAACACAAGCAGAGTCCGCCAGGATGCCGGAGGCATCCCACAACCTAGCCTAGGGTCATCGCGCAGCGAGGACCCTAGGTCAACACAAGCATCACCAAACAACCCCCTCCTACTAAACCTCTCGACACGTTCCATTGTCATATCTCCCGCTACTCCTAATCGCTCATAGGTCTGCACAATTCCGCTCGAACATTTTTCGATCACTTCTTTTTGACGACTTACTATGAGCGCTACTCTGTATTGCCTGCATATCCATATTGTCTTTGCGACGAAGCAACGAGTATCAATGATCAAGCCCGAATGGCAGCAGCAATTCTGGGCCTATACTTCCGGCGTGGTCCGCCAACTTGGAGCTTTCGCGATCGCCATCGGTGGCACAGATGATCACGTTCACTTGTTAATTAGGACCACCCCATCTCTTGTGCTCTCAGATTTCGTGAGAGAATTAAAAAAGGCTACCAACTCTTGGGTCGTCGAACGTCATCGACCTGAATTCAAATGGCAGCGCGGCTATGGCGCATTTGCTGTAAGTGTAACGCATGTTCCCATGATTGAAAAGTACATTCACAACCAAGAAGAACATCATCGTCATGTTAGTTACCGCGAGGAGTTGCAAAAGATATTGGTTGTGCATGGGTTGGAATTGGATGCAAGAGATGTGAACGAGTAGGTGCCGGTGCGAGCGGGAACGCGTTTGATTTGCTCGCTCGCGTGTACCTAGGGTCATCGCGTTGCGATGACCCTAGGCTAGGTTGTGGGATGCCTCCGGCATCCGCGTTCTGCGATTTTATCTCGTTTCGTGTTGCTCGCGTGTACCAAGGGTCATCGCGTTGCGATGACCCTTGGCTAGGTTGTGGGGTGCCTCCGACATCCGCGTTTTGCGATTTAATCTCGTTTCGTGTCGCTCGCGTGTACCTAGGGTCATCGCGTTGCGATGACCCTAGGCTAACGTGTGGGATGCCTCCGGCATCCTTTGGTCAAACCTTCGTCGACAGTTTGATGATGCCGGAGGCATCAAACAGCCTAGCCTAGGGTCATCGCGTAGCGAAGACCCTAGGTCAACACAAGCGGTGCCGATTGGATGCCGGAGGCATCCCACAGCCTAGCCTAGGGTCATCGCGCAGCGAGGACCCTAGGTCAACACAAGCAGAGTCCGCCAGGATGCCGGAGGCATCACATAGCCAACCAATAAAAAACCCGCATGCAATGTGAACTGCATGCGGGTTTGAAATTCTTGGTGATAACTGCGGCTTTATTTGCCATCTCCGAGTAGCACAACTTTTGAGCGATTGCGAACCTTTTTACAGGCGTTGCGGGTGTCCACAACGACTTTGGAGGCGGATGCAATGGTTTTGTAGTCGAAGCTTGAGTGGTCTGTTGTGATGCACACGACGTCATACTTTTTAAGCGTGGAAGCATCGATCTTGGCGATCGACTTCATAGTACGCTGTTCTTTCTTGCCGTGGTGGAGTTCAACCTTAGGGATGAATGGATCATAATACGAGATGTTTGTGATGCCATCTAGATCCAAGAGCTCAGCTACCTTAAGTGCCGGTGAGTGACGCAGATCGTCGACATCTTTTTTGAAGGCCATACCCAGCAGAAGTACTTTAGCTTTCTTCAGAGTAACCGGTTGCTTAGCGATTTCGCGCTCAATCATGCTACGCACGTAGAACGGCATGCTTTCATTTACTTCGGCAGAGAGTTCGATGAAGTTAGTCACAAAGTCGAATTCACGAGCCATCCACGAGAGGTAATACGGGTCGATCAAGATGCAGTGTCCGCCGATACCCGGTCCGGGATAAAATGGCATAAAACCAAAGGGCTTGGTCGCTGCTGTGTCCACCACTTCCCAGATGTTCACACCAATGCGATCGCACAATTGCGCGAGCTCGTTGACGAGAGCAATGTTGACACTGCGGAAAATGTTCTCCAATAGCTTCTCCATTTCGGCAACTTCGGGTGTGCTTGCCGGAATGACTTTGGATATAATCAACTCATTGATGGCAACGCCAAGCGTGGTGCAATCGGGCGTGATACCGCCAACCACGATAGGTGTGTTGCCTGTGTGCCAGGTCTTGTTACCCGGGTCGATACGCTCGGGTGAAAAAGCGAGGTAGTAATCGCGTCCGCACTTGAGCTTGGTTGCGTCGAGAATTGGCTTGACGTATTTGCGAGTGGTTCCCGGGAAGGTCGTGCTTTTCAGGATAATCAATTGTCCTTTGCGTAAACCTTTGGCAACACCTTTGGTCGATTCAACGATGTGTGAAATATCCGGGTCTTTGTTGTCGGTAAACGGAGTTGGAACGCAGATGTAAATCACATCGCATTTCCTGCACTCCGCAAAATCGTTGGTTGCACGAAAGGTCTTTGCTTTCCAAACTTTGCGTACACGCTCGTCCTTGATATCCTGGATGTAGTTCTTGCCTTTTTGTAGTAAGGAAACTTTCTCGCTACTGACATCGATGCCGATGGTCTTTATTCCAAGGTCCGCAAACTCGATTGCGAGAGGTAGGCCGACGTAGCCCAAACCGACGACGCCTACGGTAATATTCTTTGATTGAATGTTTGAAAGGAGCTCTTTTGCTGCGGGTGAGAGCTTTGCTGCTGCCATGTATTCCTCCATGAATAAAACAGTGCTTGTGGTGTTCCGCATGCAATCTACGAGTCATGCAGCGCAGCACAATACATGCTGATCCTATCAAGTCTTATGCCAGCTTGGTCTTCTTGAGACAAAGACCCCTACTATTCGTCCAATAGCTGGTATTGGACGCTATTTCGATATGATTTGCCATTTGGTAACTCACCAATGAGCTCCGCTTCATGGTGCAGAACGAGTCCGTCCGACGCACGCAGGTACAGGTCTTGCCTTAGGACTACACTTTGCTCGGGATCCGTATCCGTTGCCCCTGCGTTGGGATGACGCGCCACGATGTTCAAGCATTTCTCTTTGCCATAGTAAGCAACGGAGTTGAATACCCATCGCATAGGAAATCGACCTTCGTCCAGTATTCTCAGAATGCGGTTTGAGTCGAGAGGGTCGCGCTTCGATTTGTAGTTAGAACTGTCTGTCCATACGGTTCCGACCTTCAACGCCTTCGCCGTATAGAGCGGCGGAAACAGATCATTGCAGATGGCGCGAAGCAGCATTTCTTCACTGCACGGGATGGGACCTTTTTGTCCTCGCGCTGCCCAACCTTTGCGTCGCTTTTTCATGTACTCGGATTCGCGGTCAAATCTTCCGGCGACGAATTCTCCATTCGGCAGAACTGCTATCTCGGCAAAGGTGCCGTCTGCCAACGGTGACTGGCCGTGAAACACACTTCCTAAGGAAGGCTCGCCGGAAGAATCGGGATACGTCTTCACGTTGACACAGCGGACGTTGAAGAGAAACGACCCGACCGAATCTATCTCACGAATCAGGATCTCAAAAGTCTCCTCCATCGTCAAATCATTCTGTCGACCGGCGATGAGCATGCGCTGGGTCTTGACATAGTGCAGGGTTTGACCCTTCTGCGGACGGTAGCCCCACCTCAATTCCTGTGCTTGTGCGTCGCCACTTGAGACACAAAGACAGAGTACACAGAACACAAAGGACGTCAACGAGGAATACATAGGCATGATACCGGGCTTCTACGAGTGGAAAGAGTTCTTGGACGTGTTGGCTTGGCACACAGTTTACGATAGGATCACAGGTGTAGGGCGGTAATCGCGGTCTTCCATGCACCGGTCCTTAGAACGCAGAGGGAATTCTTTCAGCGATCCGATAGATCGCGGAACACTACACCAATCGGACATCTACAGTCTTGCTTCAAGTCCTGCTTCAAGTCTTAGGTCAAGCATTGCTTCACGTCTTGCTTCATGTCCTGGGTCAGAACTGACCATGACCTGACCTCGCTGTGACCGCAAGATACTGCAGGACACTCGACCGGATTATGACCCTATGGCAGTGAACCACAACATCCCTTGTTCATTCAGATGCTGAGGTGTGGACTCGTCCCTCGGCGCAGGCTCTGCAAGAGCCAAGCCTTAACAATAATCATCGTAAGCAGATTGTGTTTCGTTAGACTATGATTGCGCAGCACCGTACTGTTGCTCATAGTACTTCAGGTAGTCACCGCTGCGGATTTCTTCAACCCAAGCTGTGTTGTCTTTATACCACTCGATGGTCTTGGCTAGACCGCTTTCAAAGTCAACCGAGGGCTGCCAACCGAGCTCGGCTTCAGCCTTTGAGCAGTCGATTGCGTAGCGTTTATCGTGTCCGGGACGATCCTTTACAAAACTGATAAGAGATTCCGGCTTATCGAGTGCTGAAAGCAACGCGCGAACCACTGCGATGTTCGTACGCTCGCTCTTTCCTCCAAAATTGTAGACTTCGCCTTTGCGACCTTTGAGAAAGGCTGCCCAAATACCACTGCAGTGATCGTCGACGTAGATCCAATCACGTACGTTGAGACCATCGCCATACACAGGCAGGTTTTTGTCGTTCATGGCATTGGAAATCATCAGCGGTATCAGTTTTTCCGGAAACTGGTATGCTCCGTAGTTGTTCGTGCAGCGTGTAATCACCGCGTCCAAACCATGGGTGTGAACAAACGAGCGCACCAAACAATCGGCAGCTGCTTTTGAAGCGGAGTACGGCGAGTTCGGTGCCAAGGGAGTTTCCTCGGTGAAGAAGCCACTATCACCCAGAGAACCGTAGACTTCATCCGTCGATACCTGGAGATAACGGGTTACACCGTGTTCCAGAGCAGCTTCGAGAAGAATCAGCGTTCCTTGGATGTTGGTGTGGATGAAGGGCTCGGCAGACATAATCGAGCGATCAACGTGACTCTCCGCGGCACAGTGAATTATTCCACGAATAGCATAACGACGCATGATCTGCGCCACAACTTCCCTGTTCGTGATGTCGCCATGTACGAAGGTATAGCGCGAATCCGATTCGATGTCCGAAAGATTGCGCAGGTTGCCCGCATAGGTCAGCGAGTCCAAATTGACAATGTGATGATCAGATTCACGAAGAATGTACTTGATCAAATTGGAGCCAATGAATCCGGCTCCACCGGTTACTAAGAGTGTATCAGCCATAGTTCAATAAAAGAAGATTATGGGTCCCGAACTTCCGTGGAATTACGGATTTCATCCCGTAACAATCCTTTGAAACCGAGACCTAGACTCTTGGGAAAATCCGGAGCCTGCTTGCAAGGTTTATGAAAGACCAACCAAGTCCGACAACTTAGGCGCAACATGCCATTCCTCGAATGATTGTTGCACTGCCTTGCGCAACTGCTCTTGCTGCGCAGTCGGCATACTCACTTTGTGAGCCCGAATCATGATGTTCTTCATGGTGTGCTCCTGAGCCACAAACTCGACGAGCTCTGCACTATAGCCAAAGGAACGGACGATGTCACGACGCATTGTGTCGGTTAGCAAGTCCGAAAATCGTTCGCGCGCAATGCCATCACGCAAGAGCGCTGACATCGAGGCAGGGGCTTCCGAACTGCGAAGACGCTCGTTCACGTAGTGGTGACAACACGGTGCGGCGAGGATCGTTTTTGCCTTGTGACGCAAAGCAAGAGCCAGAGCGTCGTCGGTGGCTGTGTCGCATGCATGCAATGCAATAACAATGTCCACCTCGCCAGAAACAGCTGCTACAGTGTCGGTGTCAGCCTCGGCAATGGTGCAGCAGACAAATCGTGCACGCTCGTAGCCCAGGTCCTTTGCCATGCGCTCACACTGTTGCACCAACTCGGGATTATTGTCAATTCCCACAAGCTCAACCTGCTGCTTCATGAGATTGCTAACAACGTGATACAGCGACAAACTCAAATAGGCGCGACCACAGCCACAGTCCACAACGCGGAGTATGGGACGTGACGCTCTATCGTCTTGAAAGACCATAGCGAGGAAGTGATTGATCTGACGATACTTCGCCATCATTGCCGGAATGATCTGTCCTTTTTCATTGGTGATGCGCAATGCGCGCAGGAGCTCTGCCGAGTTTTGCTCGGTAACGAGATAGTTGCGCTGTTGGTTGTGTTCATGTGCGCGCGACCAATCCTGTCGTGAGGCTTTGGTGCGCTTTGCACTCATGCCGGATGCGGTTCGACGCAGGTAGAAATCAAAATCCGGACGTTGAATGTGCACCTGCATGAAACGCCCTGCCATGCACTGATCCAAGGCTGCGTTGAGTCCTTGTGCTGTGTGCGGAAAGTTGGAGACGAAGTGTTGCTTCACCGTGAAGGTGTTCAGTTGGATCTGAGCATCTTCTCCCTGTCCAACACTGCGAACAACAATACGCTGTGGCAACGACGCTTCGTCGCGATCCGTTCTAGAATGACCGCTGAAGGTGCAGACGAAGTCGTCGGATTGTAAACTCTCAAAAATGCGTTGCTTGTCAAGTAAATGCATGGTGCACGTTTCGATTCTAAAAAACCAGAAGTTAGAGGCTCTGCTCTGCGATTGGAGGTGTTACTGTCCTAGACCAAACATTGCCTTGGCAACATAGCCCGCTACTTGGGGGTTCTCTTTTAAACGACGAGTGGAGTAGCCGTACCAATCTTCTCCGTAGGGTACATAGATGCGCATCGGATGTCCGGCTTTGATAATCTGATCACGTCGCTCCTCACGAACACCGAGCAACATCTGAAACTCGTAGCGTTCCTTCGAGAGCTTGGTCTCGCCGATGAGTTTCATCGCGTCGTCAATCAACACATCGTCATGGGTGGCAATGTGGACATGCATGCCCTGCTCTATCAACAAGCGTAATAGCTTTTTGTAATTGTCTTGTATTTCAGCGCGCTCCTTGAAAGCAATGTCTGCCGATTCAATGTAGATGCCCTTACATAAACGAACGTCCGCGTTCAACGCTGCCAAGTCGCGAATGTCCTGCTCACTACGACGCATGTAGGCTTGTATAACAACACCAATGTTGTCAAATCCTTCTGCTCGCATGCGACGATACAAATCCAAGGTACGCGTGGTGTAGGGTGAGTTCTCCATATCCAAACGCACAAACATGCCCTTCTCTTTGGCTGAGCTCAACAATGAGCGAAGGTTCGACGCGCAAAACTCATCATCGATGTCAAAACCTAGAGAGGTGAGTTTGACCGACAAATACGCCGGCAAGCCATTGACATGAATGGCGTCCAACACCTTCGAACTCTCGCCGCACGCGCGCGATGCCTGCTCACGAGAATTGACAAACTCTCCGAGTACATCAACAGTCGAGGCCGCACCAACACTTTGCAAACGCTTCACGGTGGCTACCGCATCGCTTAAGGCATCACCCGCGATGTATCGCTTGGCTACTTGCTTGATGATGGACTTTGGGATGATGGGAAGAGATTTGACGACGAGGCTGTTGAACAACGACATGGACAGTGCAGTGTGAAAGTGATCTTAAGTAGCCGTGTGCTTCGCACACGCTTGCAAAATTAGCACCTAAACCACGTTGCAGGACGCATCGTGTCGTGAAGGGTAGGTATTTAAGGCCGAATTGACACCCTGATGCGTGATTTTCAGAGCGCCAAGCATCATATTCAGGTCGTGGAGTCTGACCCACGGACGAACGAACGCTGAATCTACGCTGTTAGATCGCTAAGGAGCTGCCGGATTTCTGTATGCAAGGCGTCTATCGAGTTGCCTCCGTCGAGACGACGCACGCGACCTTCGCTACTCTCGCAAAGATGGAGGTATCCGCTTCGTACACGATCAAAGAACTCTTTGCCACTGCGTTCCATACGGTCCGGTGCCGTCGCGCTGCGTCGAGCAGCGCGTTCAAAAGAAAGCTCTACAGAGATATCGAGAAAGAACGTGATGTCAGGTAGTAGAGAGTCTGTCGCCAGCCGGTTCGCTTGTTCAACATCGCTGAGCTTCAAACCACGTCCATAGCCCTGATACGCCGTCGAGGAGTCTAGATACCGGTCGCAGATCACAACGTGTCCCGCAGCAAGAGCCGGTCGTATAACGCTTTCGACCAACTGACGTCGCGATGCACAAAAAAGCAGCAGCTCGGCTAAGGGATCAATATCGACGTTGCTATGCAGTAAAACGTTTCGAACCGCCTCACTGAGTGGAGTAGCTCCCGGCTCACGCAGCACAAGCACTGATTTGCCTTGTGCCTTCATGGAGTCTTCCAACAAGCGCACTTGCGTTGACTTGCCGCAGCCGTCAATACCTTCAAATGAAATAAACATCGATCAGCGTCCCCTACTCAATCTGTGGTGCCCTGCAAGATAACCACAATCTCGCCTTTCAACGGTGGACGTGATTTCAACAGCTCATGTAGTTCCTGTGTTGTGCCGCGGAGGTACTCTTCGAACTTCTTGGAGATTTCACGAGCGATACACACCTGTCTCTGCGGACATCGCTGCGTCAGTTCTTCGACCAAAGCTGTAATTCGAAAGGGAGATTCATAAAGGATTACCGTAAAGGGATAGTTCGTAATGCGGTCTAGAAAGGTTTTACGTCCCTTTTTATGCGGTGCAAAACCAACGAAGAGGAACTCCTCGGTTGGGAGTCCACTGGCTACCAGCGCAGGCAGAAGCGCTGAAGCACCCGGTAGTGCCACCACATTCAGATTGCGCGCAAGCGCAGCTCGAACCAGCGAGGTTCCGGGATCCGATATACCCGGGGTACCTGCATCGCTGCAATAGGCAACGATGGCTTGTTGTGAAACCAGTTCGCTAATAGAATCGGAGGTCTCGTGCTCATTATGAGCATGAAGAGCCACCAGCTTTTTTGCTTGGATGCCATACAATTTGAGCAGTTGACCGGTGTTGCGTGTGTCCTCACACGCGATGACGTCTGCTTCTCGCAAGACCCTCAATGCACGGTAGCTTATGTCTTCCAGATTCCCCACCGGAGTAGGTACCAAGTACAAAGCCGGTGTTATGGGAGGGAGTTCAGATTCCATAGCTTCCCTCTTTTTTATCGCGACGAAGACCGGAGAAAAACTGTTTTAGCATTTGGGCAGACTCCTCCGCCCCTACGCCGCTGATCACTTCACAACGGTGATTCAATCGTTCGTCGTTGCACACGTTGTACAAGCTATGCACTGCACCTGCCTTGGGGTCTGAAGCCGCGTAAACCAGTCGTGGAATTCGCGCATTCACGATGGCACCGGCACACATCGGACACGGCTCCAGACTGACGTACATACTGCAGTCGAGGAGACGTCGACTTCCAAGTTTATGGGCTGCCTGCGCAATGGCCAAGATCTCAGCATGCGCCGTAGGTTGTTGTAATTCCTCGAGTTGATTCGACGCTCGTGCAATACATTCACCGTTGTACACAATGACGCAGCCAATCGGTACTTCACCTCGCTCGGCAGCGCTATGGGCTTCCAGTAGGGCTTCGTTCATCCAGTGACTGTCTTGTGAGGCTTGATCTAATGCTGTCATGCTTTGGCCTTAGGGCTAAGGATCTCTGTGGGGCTCATTCGTCGTGTGTTCTTGTACCGGACCTTGCTCGTGCTTTACGTGTTATAAGGCTACATGCTTCTGCTTGGGCGTGCAAAGACACGGGCCTACAAAAATATCTATTCCTGCGATGTCTCACGAAGCTTGACAACGCAGTTGCTCGAGAGATGAAGCCCGCGACTCAAGGAGCTCTGCCAATTCACCGCAAAAACTCCGATTTCCTTCCAGGATGTCGAAAGACTCAAGTTGGTCCAAACCGATCCAGCATAGGTCTTCGAAAACGCGGTTTTCAATCGTTCCGGACCACTGCGGACACAGAAAGAAACTCACAGCGAAGTGTCCACCGTCATCATACATACTCCGCTCTTCCTTCAACAGATGCACCACACAGTTCTCAAGACGCAACTCTTCAAAGAGTTCTCGTTTCACTGCTTGTTCAGCACTTTCGCCCGCTTCGACTTTCCCGCCCGGGAATTCCCATTTCAGTGCGTATCGCGCACCACGATGTCGTTGACAAAGCAAGATCTGTAGAGCCTCCTGCTGTCTGTCCCACCGCACAAGCACGGCGGCTGCCACAGCTTTGAGGTTTGAGTTCGCGTTCTGGTTTAGAGTAGAGTCTTGCTTTGTTTCACTTTGCATTCGTTCATCTCGCCTTGCGTCAGGATCGTCACTACCCACCGGAGTATTGAGCGGAGCTTCCGGCCGAGCATCAGTTGACACATCCGCTTGATCATGCAGGGGGCGCTCAGAGTTCAACAACGGTACCTTTAGCAGGATTGGAAACTGAATTCACGCCGTTTTGCGCTAAGGCAGTGCTGAAGGCTTCTTGTGCTTGCACTTCGCCATGCACAAGAAAGACATGTTGCAGGGTGGTCCTTGAAAATGGTTCAAAGAACTTCAGCATTTCCGGCTCATCAGCATGGGCGGAGAGACCACTTACTTTCTGGATTTCGCAGCGCACTGTGTGAGGAACGCCAAAGATGTTGACGCTTTCCCAACCCTCGGCTAGACGTCTGCCAAGGGTGTACTCTGCGCTAAAGCCCACGAGCAGCACCGTGTTGCGAGCACTTCCAACGCTATTGGCGAGGTGGTGAACGATTCTACCACTTTCACACATTCCGCTCGCGGCTATAACGACAGCTGCTTTGCGTAAACTGTTGATTTTCTTGGAGTCATTAACATCACGAACGTACTTGAGCGAAGGAAAACCAAAGGGATCATCGTCGGTTAGGAGTACGCGTTGCATATCGGAATCGTAGCATTCCGGATGCATGCGGTAAACTTGCGTGGCATTGATGGCCAGAGGAGAGTCCACAAAAATTGGAATATCCGGTATGCGACCGGCGTTGTACATGCTGTTCAAATGGAACACGATGTCTTGCGTTCGACCAATGCTAAAAGCAGGAATCAGCAGCTTGCCCTTCTTTTCGATGACACTGTGAATCAGACGCTCCAATGTTGCATCAAGATCGGCGAGTTCTTCGTGTTTGCGTCCACCGTAGGTCGATTCGCTGATAATGAAATCGGCATCGCCGGGAAACTCGGGATCGCGCAGAATTGGACGATTGGGACGTCCGACGTCCCCGGTGAAACACAGACGTACAGTGCGACCGTTCTCGGTCATGGTAATCATGGTAATCGCAGAGCCCAGGATGTGTCCGGCGTCAAAAAACTCAGCCTTCATTCCGGGAACGACATCGAAGCTGCGATGATATCCCACGGTACGAAAATGCTCCAGGGTTTCGGCGACGTCTTCTGCCGTGTACAAAGGCTCAACGTCTTCGTTCTTGTGACGCTTCAGATAATCCGCGTCCTTCTCTTGTATCATGGCACTGTCCGCCAGCATGATCGAGCACAGATCTCGTGTTGCGCTGGTAGAATAGATACAGCCGCTAAAGCCGTTCTTTACCAGATGTGGTAAGTTTCCGGAGTGATCGATATGCGCGTGTGAAAGAATGACGGCGTCGATCGAGGCAGGGTCAAAGATGAAGTTCTTGTTGATACGAGCGGCTTCTTCGCGACGTCCTTGATACAGACCACAATCCAAAAGCACGCGCTTTCCGTTGATAGAGAGCAAGTGCATAGAACCGGTCACCGTACGAGCCGCACCACAAAATTCAATATTCATAATTCAGATGGGAATACCTCGTTCAGAACAGATCTGAAAACACGAGGAATGTTAAGGACTTAGCGAATTGCTTCTTCGTAGACAGACATATTGGAGGGGTCGAGAACTTGCATATAACGCAAGACCTCCGCATTGTGTGAGCCCTTAAAGAGGGTGCAGATTTCCGATTGCTTGGCATCGAAAAACATCTGCATGAGGTAACTGCGTGTGGAGATTTTTTTGGCTTTGAATTCAGCCATGCGCGCGAGTACGCTTTCAACGCCTTTGCGTCCGGCATCGTTGTCTTTTAAGTAAGCATTGATTCCGTCTGCGTGATAATCAAAGATGAGTTTGCGAAACTCCTCATAGCGTAGATCCAGCAGTTCCGATGCTAAACACACGCGAGTGTACTCTCCCGGTTCCTGGACACTCATGGCGTAACCGGCGCCGTTGTTCGTGGCTCCAAGCTGTACGAGGTCCCGTGCGATTTGATAGTACTTCGTACCGCTAAGTTGTTCGAAACAATCGGCATCCAATCCCAGCGCAATGAAGTTGTAGAAGTCGATCGCCGAAGCGAACTCATCGAACTTCATCGACTGATAACTGAATTGTTGGTTGAGGGCATAGCTGAAGGCCCAGTCGCGATCCAAGATCTTCATGAGTGGCGAGGCTACCCCACCGTCCAGATTGGTCTTCATGTTGTAGAAGAGTCTGGCAGTGCAGTGTCTGGTCTGCGGATTTGCACCTGTTATGTAGATCGTCAAGTCGATGGGAATCTTGGCACCTTCCCAGTCTTTGGAGCTAAAACGCTGTGTGGATAAATAGCTCATCACATCGTTCTGCATGGTCGTAATCTGATCTCTCTGCGAAATCGGAACCAGATCGACGTTTACCGTCACGTTTGCCTTGAACTCTTGTGCCTGGACATTGCCCGCAAAAAATATAGTGCTTGCCGCCAGGCAGTTCAAAAAGTATTTTGTCATGGACTCACTCTCCAAAAAGAATTCACGAATCACGCGAGGTTTCGATGAGCATTTCATCAAATTTAGCGCGCTTGTGGACGGTAGCCAATTTCTTTTTTGTGGTAGTGACGCCCTGCTCTTCGCGCCTCTCTGCACAACAGTATAGCTCCTCAACAGCGGGCTCTATCCAATGTTCTACGTCTTTGACATCTGCAACGGTCTTTTCGTTTGCAGCAACGCCCGTTGCCCTGCACCGGCTTCTTCGAGGGCAGAACCCGAGTTCTAGACCTGAGGATGAGAACGACCAAACTCAAAATGAATCCGATAGTTCCGGAACCGGCAAATATGTTTCTCGGTACCTGGGTGTGTGTTCCGCACCCTCTCCTTTTGGTATCAAGGACTTAAGCCAACACGAATTCGATATCTGCTCGCGGCTTTCGTCTCATTGGGCCTGCGCCATGCATCTGCGAACGATGGGATTGGCTCCAACATCCTCCCTCTACTCAGAACTCCATGCCACTGCGGCTGTCGCATTTCAGTCGGATAGCTCGACCTGCATCGCCGCAAGTTTGCATGGTGTGCGGTCGACCATTGTGGGATACGCCCCGACGCTCTGTTTCAGCGCCGATCTTGGTCTTCTGCTTGTGCTCGACTCTCGCCTCAGTCTGGCAGCCCGCGTCAGGAACCTGACCCGCAATGGAAACAGTATCGACGTGGATCAGAGCATGCACGTGGGTTTCGCGTATCGTCTCTCGTCAGGCTTGCAAGCAGAGATAGATCTGAGTATCCTGCTGCACCGAAGCAGTGGTCTGGCTTTGGCACTACTCTACAAACCTTTGACATTCCTAGCGCTACGAGTGGCGGGCGACAGCGCTTCGGGCTGCATTGAATTCAGCTCAACTCTTGGACTTTCTTCTGCCCTAAACGTCCACATGTCATCGTTGATGCATCCGGACCTAGAATCCGTACTGATGGGAGGAGTCAGTTGGACATGGTAGAGCCCGGTGCACTTCATTCTCGTCGAGTTGTACTCTTTATTATGCGCATGCTCCGCATGCGCTTCGTGGGAACACGACATCCAAGATTCCGGGCTGTCGCCTCGTCTTCGATCGTACTCGGTTTGAGCCTCATGCCGGCTGCTTCCTACAGTTTCAATCTCAAGGATGAGGCTACACTCTTCGAGTACTTTCAGAACGGAGTTGGGTCCGATATGGACTTAGAGCTACTCGAGTTTCTTCACCGGCATCCCCTCGATGTACGTGTGACGAAGCATGCAGTAGAACATAGGCCCGAGCTGCCCCTGTGGACTCAAACAAGATTCAAGCTTTTGCAAAGTGAGATCCGCAAACATCCCGAGTGGACCTTAGAGGATGCAGCACGATTGGACTGGATCTCCGCGCTAGAACGCGATGTATTGCTTTACTGCTGTCGTTGCGTGCCGCTTGCGACATCTAGAGCGGCGTCGGCTACGAGATCACCTCACAACTCTTCAGTCCGCGAACACGCAAACAGCAATGGGTACAGCATTGAGTGGAAACAGCGACAAAGTATCGTCCTTGAAAAAGCACGTTCGTACGATTCAACAACAACACTTTTCCGGCGCCTCGCCTCCAACGAACGATTGCGCTTCCATTGCAGCGACGCCGAAGTAATTCTGTGCGCAGACAAAGATGCTGCCGAGCCTACACTTGCCGACGCCTACAATGTCTCGCTTCGCTGGGAAGCCTCTGAGCATACAAGCATTGTGGTTGGAGGATTCCGGATGCGCAGTGGTCAAGGACTTGTTTTGAACCCAGGTGCACTTCACTCTCCCTTGCAGATTCACGACTACAGTCCAAGTTCAACCTGTACCAAACTAGCGGCGTTAAGCAGCACTTCTCCGCTCGGTGCGTTTCAGGGCATTGCCTGCGAACACAGCATCACATCTGACTCCAACAATCGTTGGCTTATGTTCTGCGCGATGGCACGCACAAAGCGGGACGCTTCACTCGATAGCAGTGGGAGTATCATCCAAGCACTGAGTTGGACCGGTTTGCACCGCGACTCGTCAGAGCAAGCTCTGGCATCACGAGCGGTAGAACAAAGTCTTCTATCCTGTTTCGAGTACGGCAACGATCGTTTACGCGCGTGCGCAACCATCCTCGGGCTCGAGTATGATCATCCTATTGAGAGCGAGAGTGCGAGCTTGCTCAGAGGACGACGCGGACTTCTTGGTAGCCTCACAGTGATCGCTCATAGCCCGGCAGACGAATCACCCTGGGGACTCTGCACGGAAATAGCGCGCGATGCAAGTGGAAACCTGGCTTGGCTCGCCGACCTAACGACGGAAATTGAAGGGTCGCGTTGTGCTCTGCGAGCGCGCTCCTATTCAGCAGCGTTCAGATCTCCCTATGCTTCTTCGCCCGGTGCCTATGGAACTGCAAGCAACGAACAAGGACTAGCCTTTGCCTGCTTTACACGACCTTCCGCCCATTGCGAGATTCGCGCTGTGGTTGATTACTATCACAGTCTCAAACCGCGCTACGCCTCTGCCTTTCGCGCCCAGGGCTTAGATCTCACTATGGAATGTCGCTACACGGTCCGCCGCGATTTCGAGTACGTGTTTCGATTTCGAGATCGAAGACAGCGAGAAGCCTTGCGTAACGATGTGGGTATGTTGGGATTTCAGCAAGGGCATTCATCGGACGTTGTCGCGCGTGTTCGCCGATCCATGCTGTCAGATCTCGAACTTCGCGCCGAAGTGCAAGCGCAGTATCGAGAGCTGCACTTCGGGACAGAGGATTTCGGTCTAGCCGGACGACTGTATATGAAAGCTCAACTCACGGCCGACTTGAGCTGTAGTTTTTCGCAGTCTGTGTTTTCTACTCAATCTTTCGACACCGCACTCTATCTCGGCGAAGAGCAAGCCCCGGGGCAATGGACTGCAAGCGCGCTTTATGGACAAGGTGCTCGCAGCAGTGTACTGGTAAGCTGGACACCACGAGAATCTCTGTGTCTCTCGCTTCATTACTCACGCACCTCACGCAACGACACAGAGGAGATGTCCTCCGGCTTTTCAGCCACCCCTTCCTCTCATCTCAGCACTCTACTGTTTCAAGCTTCACTGCTGTGGTAAGCATTGGTACATGCATGCACTATGAGTGAGGAAACTGTTCACTACTATGGTTTCGCAGCATTCAAGTGCTGCGAGCTCAAGTGTAGGTTAAAAAAAACGGCGCATCGCGAAGCGAGCGCCGTAGAAAAAGATCAATCGACGAACTGAGTCAAGAACTATGCTTAGCCGTCTAAAGTTGATTCGTTCATATTCTGGAGATTTTGGACAATGGCATTGAGACATGAAGACCCAAGAGCACCATCGATGACGCGGTGATCGTAGGTGATGGTTACGTACATCATGTGACGTATCAAGATTGCATCTTCACCATTGATTTCGCGAACGACCGGTCGCTTTTGCACTGCATACACTCCAATGATGGCCGACTGCGGTTGGTTGATGACCGGGGTACCGAACAAGGAGCCCCACGGACCCATGTTAGTCAAGGAAATGGTTCCACCTTGGATTTCATCAGGTTGCAGCTTCTTGGATCGAGCGCGCGCTGCCAAATCTGAAATAGAAGAAGCAATGCCGCGAAGATTCATCATCTCAGCATTTTTGATGACCGGAACGATGAGATTGCCATCCGGTAACAAGGTTGCGAAACCGAAGTTCACGTGCTTGTAGCGAACGATGTTTGTGCCATCGACACTCACATTAATGAGCGGATACTGTTTTACTGCGTCGACAATGGCTTTCACGAAGAAGGGTGTGAGCGTCAGCTTGTAGCCGAACTCCTTCTCGAAGGAGCTCTTGCGCTTTTCGCGCAGCTTGACGATGCTTGTCACATCCGCTTCCGCGACCGAGGTCACGTGCGGTGAGGTGAGCTTGGAGCGAACCATGTGCTCAGCTATGAGCGTACGCACGCGGTCCATCGGGATAACTTCCACATCTGCTGACATCGGACGTGCAGCAGGTGTTGCAGGAATGACGGTCTGCGGTACGATGATCGAGGGAGCTGCCGGTGCAGGTGCTGCAGATGCAGCCGGCGCAATATGTACAACCGGTACAGCCGGTGCTGCCGGTGCTGCACCACGCTGAGCCAAGTAGCCCATGACATCATTCTTTGTGACGCGTCCATCCAAACCACTACCATGGATAGCGTTCAACTCCGAAACAGAAATTCTCTCCGCTTCGGCAATTGCGCGGACCAGTGGAGAGTAAAAACGATCGCCGGAGCGACGTGGAATAGAGACACCACCATGCGCATCGATATTCACTGCAGGCGCGGCAGAGCTTGCGGCGACTGTCCCGGGAGCCGCTGCTGCCGGAGCTGCGCTAACCACAGCTGCGGCTGCGGGTGTCGCTGCGGTAGCTGCGCCGGCTGTTGCGATTCGGGCAAGAACTTTACCGACTTCCAAGACATCACCTTCGTTCGCCAAGCGTTCGACCAGAACACCGGCAACCGGTGAGGGAACTTCGGTATCTACTTTGTCGGTCGAGATTTCAACGATGGTTTCGTCGCGCTCAACGGTATCGCCCACATTCTTTACCCAGCGCAACACTTTGCCTTCTTGAATGGACTCCCCCATCTTCGGCATAACCACGTCGGTTGCCGGACCGGCAGATGGGGCAGGAGCGGCTGCCGGAGCTGTCGGAGCAGGTGCGGGTGCAGGTGCCGGAGCGGGAGCGGGAGCGGGTGCAGGTGCGGCTGCGGGCGTTGAAGCGCCTGCGGCTTTGACCTCACCGCCGATGATGGCGATGACCTTGCCTACTTCGACGGTATCATTTTCTTGGTAAAGAAGTTCGGAGACCACACCGGCAACCGGTGAGGGAACTTCGGTATCTACTTTATCGGTTGAAATTTCTAACAGAGTTTCATCACGTTCAATATGTTCTCCCGGTTTCTTCAACCATTTGAGAATCTTTCCTTCTTGAATACTCTCACCCATCTTGGGCATGACGACTTCGACAGCCATGATATCTCCTCGTGTGCGAATTGCGTTTATAGTCTTCTCTAAGAACAGCAAATTAGCACTTGGAAGAGTTGTAGCCAACGCTCGTGCGGGAACAGTTCTGCACAGCTGCTGTCATCGCTATGAAAAGACGTAAATTGTCGATCATTCGTCCACGTTGCCATTGCCGTAGAGGCCAGACCCAAAGCGCTTCCGCGCTGACGAAGACGAGTCCCGGACCCTACTGCGACCGGATAAGCAAAAGCAGAAAATAAGACCACATATTCATATTATCAGGATTTACAGCATGAATGCAGCAGTTCTCAGCGCTGTCAACGCGCAAGTTCAAGCAGAGATGGAATCTGCCTACACCTATTTGGCGATGTCGCTCCTTGCCAATGACCACTCTCTTCCCGGCATTGCGCATTGGCTGAAGATGCAGTGGCAAGAGGAAATTGGTCACGCCATGAAGCTTGTCGATCACGTGCACTCACGTGGCGGATCGGTTCAGCTCAAGCCCATTGGTTTGGAGCAACCGACGTGGAGCACTGTTCTTGCTCTGTTCCAACAAGTGGAACAGCACGAAAAACACATTACCTCGCTCATTACCAAGCTCTACGAAACCTCACTTGCCGAGAAGGATTATCCCCTTCAAATTCTCTTGCAATGGTTTATCAACGAGCAAGTTGAAGAAGAAGAAAGTGTTCGCAGCATTATTGAGCGCATCACGATGTCGGGCGAAACCGGTGCCAGCCTCCTCTTCTTGGACCGACAACTTGGTGAGCGCGCCTAAGCATCTCAGCACCATTTCATGCGCGTCAGTTCGAGACAAACCGTAGGTCTTTGGCGCGACGACATGAACGGTTTACAAGCAATTCCTCAGCAAAAAAAACAGCCTGACGAAATCTTCCGTTGAAGTTCGTCAGGCTGTTGTGTTTTCAACGAACTACAAGCATAGCTATGTGGTCTTCTCTAAGAAGTAGGTCGTCATACGTCCCTTCCCTTTTACATCGATCTCGCCGCGCTCTTGGACGATGAACGACGCGTCTCTCGACAAAAGACGCTGAGCAAAGTCAGCGCTACAGTGAATATGTCCGGCTACTCCACCAGACTCCATGCGCGACGCGAGATTAACCGCATCCGAATACACATCGTAGACAAAACCATTGTCGCCAATGATACCTGCAAAAGCAGGACCTGTATGCAAACCGACGCGCATACTGAAAACGCTATCGGGGGGCAAGCGCCTGCGGACGTGCTCGGGAAGGTCAATGGTATTCATGAGCTCAAGGGCGGCGCGAGCCAGCTTCTCCGCATGATCCTCGCATGGCAGCGGTGCACCGCAGACCGCCATATAGCCATCACCTATCGTCTTGATTTTTTGACAGTCGTGTTTGCGCATGATGGCATCGATCTCAGCAAAGACATGATTCAAAACGGCCAAGACGTCTTCGGCGCGCATCAGAGAGGCTAATGGTGTGAAGCCAACGATGTCGGCAAACAAGATGGAGATGCTCTCGAAATAATCGGCAATGTGTTCGCCCTTAATCATACGAGTCGCAATGGATGCCGGGAGGACCTTATGGAGGAGACCTGTCGTTGCTTCCGCTGCGGCCCGTTCCACTGCTTGCCTGCGTTCGTACTCGATTGCTTGCGACTTTTTGCGAGCGGCTTCGACGTTGATCTGACTCCCAAGGTCGACCGAGCGGAGCATGTGAGCATATGCTCTCTCGTAGTCTCCTTTGGCCGCATGCATCGTCGCCAATGCTGTGCTCGCCTGTTGTTCCTGCTCGCGCTCTCCAAGCTTCGCAGACATTTCCAAGGCTTGCGCATAGGCACTATGCGCTGCATCAGCGTTCAATTCCGAGAGTTCGAGCTCGGCTTGTAGAATGAGGATTTCGCTGACACCGTTTTCGCTGCGAATGGTATTGCGACCGAGGTCAAGCGCTGCGTCCAAACACTCGCGAGCTTTTTGTGAATCATTCAGTCGAAGGTAGGCTTCAGCAAGAAAGCGCAAGGCATATCCTTCCATGCGTCGGTCAGCGATTTGTCGCGACGATTCCAGACAGTGTAAGGAGTACTCCAACGCTTTGGGGTAGTCGCCAAGCCGTGTATAGACAAAACCAATATTGCCAAGTGATAGCGTCTCTGCTGCTTTCAAACCTAATTCAGTATTCAGGGCAAGAGCACGGCTGTAGTAATCCAAAGCTTGGGAGTACTCACCGATACTCGTCAAAACGCTCCCGATATTCCCAAGAACGCCTGAAATGCCGGCTCTATTGGCTATCTCTTCTTCTATGGCAAGCGCTCTGTTTAAGTATTCAAGCGCCTCCGAAAACTCCGAAAGCAATTTGTAGATTGCACCGATGTTCGCGAGCAAACTGGCTGCGCCTTTCTTCATGCCTAGCTCTTCATACACTGCAAGTGCTCCGCGCATGCATTCCAGCGCTTCATTGTAGCGAGCGAGGTGGGCATAGACGGTACCCATGTTTCCTAGCACCCGCGCTACTCCGCCCTGCATTCCCAGCTCTTCATGGAGAGCAACAGCCCGGCGATAACAATCGAGTGCAGATTCGTATTCGGCTAGCTTATTGTAAGCCAAGCCGAGGTTTCCGGTCGTGAAAGCGATGGCCCGCTTCAATCCTAATTCTTGGTAGAGGACTAGTGATCGTTGATGGTACTCGAGTCCCTTGCTTGGATGTCCAAGTTTCACATGCACCTGACCAATGCCACCCAACACAGCCGCCATGTCTACCGCATTGCCAAGAGATTCCAGGATATCATAGGCTTGACTGAGACAGTCCATGCTCTTGCGGTAATCGGACGAGGTGAACAACGCCTTGCCTTCCACAGCGAGGAGTTTTGCACGGTAGAGAGGCTTCGTCGTATCCAGTATGTAGGTATGTGCCGCGACGATACTGACAAGCGAAGAGCGCGGCTGTCCTTTTAGCAAATAAAGCGCAGCCTCAACACTGTACAAACGAAGATGGAGCTCAGAGTTCGAGTTCTTGTTCGACTCTTGCTGCGTCTGAGCCTCTATCTCCGACAACGCTGCAAGCATATCTTGACACGCAGCCAATGACGAACCATCTTCTGCCAACTCTTCGAGTGCCCGTTCCATGTCTGCAAGACGCGACCGTATTTCTTCGATAGTCATAGAGATTCTGACTCGTGGGCAAGAGTGCAAACACAGCTTGTCATAAACAGGATCCGCAAAACACAACGTCAGGAACTCTTGTCTCGAGACTCGGAACATACCTCTCGAAACCTGAGACGCAGGTTCGAAGGTACGAGAATGTCAGCTGCATTCGTTTGAAACCGTTCGACGTTGAGTCTGCACGGGACTGAATATATCAAATCTCCGCTTCAACGGCGTCCCTCCTTCAAATGTCCCGCCACGCACTATCGTGAACGTGGCTGCAGAAGTTGTGCTCGATGCGAATATTCGTCCCTGAGGTGCATGGTTACCGGACCCGCACCTTCGATCAAATCAGTCGGCTGTGTTTTGTCTCATGACCGCAACACTCCCTGTTGTTCATCGTGGGGACGCTTGCCGTGTTCAGGACAGGGTTTCGGACGAGGGCTTGCCCAAGTGCGTTGAGGTATTGCCCCTGTTTCATGAGGCGAATAGTAGGGTTTCGGGTCAAACGGCCCAAGGTGACTCTCATTTGTATGGTGGCGCTTTGCGCCCCCGGGTTGAGGAGAATGCAGGGACGGACATGGTGTGACAGAAAATAAAACAGCCTAACGATATCTTCGACCGAAGTTCGTCAGGCTGTTGTGTTTTCATCGTCTGAGAACGACGAATGAGACCGGTTCCCTCTCTGTTGGACTGAGCTTCCTATCGCGTGGTGGTAGTGAAAGGTGCGAAGTGGAGTGCTAAACACTTCAAGCGACCGAAATGAGATCGAAGCTTCACTGTTCTACAAGTCAGAACCAATCTCAAGCAGATGCCCTAGGATTGAGCCATATGCTGCTCAAGCCACGCTTGATAAGCCATAGGTTCTCCATACTCGAGAAAAGCCTCGAGCGAATCAAGGGTCCACAGCCAACCGCGGTGGATTTCCTCATAATCTTTCTTGGACTTGATGCGCCAGTGACGAATGAAGATCGTTGTTTCGAAACGTCCATTCTTAGCGAATTCAATCACAACCCGTGAACCGGGCTTATGGTTCGGATTCTGCCATTCCAAACGCCAACGCTCCAGCGGGAGGACTTCGATAAACTGTCCAATCGCTCCATTATCACTATAGAACTGTCCGCCCTCACGTGGATCCACGTAAGAGTTCGGCGAAAACCAGCGCGAGCGATCCTCGTGATCCTCGAATGCTTTGTACAAGCGTTGTAGTGGCGACCGAATAGTGCGACGCAACTGCATCACATAGGTTCTGTTTCCAGCATAAAACGACATAGACTCTCCTCAGATGTCATTGGTGCTACATAGACAATAATCAGCTCGAGAGGAGCTTGTTTCACCTTGACAGATTTTTTTTTGATTTTTTTTTCGGCAAAAAGCTGCAGAATTCAGTGTTCAAACGTTGACAGCAGACTTTATGAGTCTTCGCATGAGTACGATACTGTCGCTCCTTCAAAGACACCGTGAAATCGAAAGTGTCATGCAGCCGACTCGCTACTTTAGCCCTCCCCTTTGCTCCCTCGAAGTTTTTCAGCATCTTTGTATTCTCTTTGCCGGACGTTGATTCCGTTAAAGACCATTCGGGGCGTAGCGCAGCCCGGTTAGCGCACCTGCTTTGGGAGCAGGGGGTCGCGAGTTCGAATCCCGCCGCCCCGACACTAGAAACCCTGTAAGTTCCTGTTCTAAGGATTGCTTACAGGGTTTTTTGTTTTCTGGCAGAAGTGTCTCTACGGACGTAATACGGACGTTTTTGCGAAATATGAGGAAATACTGGGAAACGTTTTATGGAGTTTTCGAGGATTTTTTAGGGTGAATTTTTGGAATGGAAAGATGGGGATTTGAAAGAAGATATCGGTGATTTTGGGGTGGAAATGGAGATTCTGGATGCTGGGGTTACTAAGACACGGAGCAATCATGCCGTGAATCAGCGGGATTCGAACAGTGGATATCCACTGCTTGAAAGTACTGAACGTTTGACCAGCCAGATCAGCGTTTACCTATTCTCGTTTGAAGAAGGCTCAGTTTATCGAAGCAAAGACTTGTAGACTCAATTATGGTTGACAGAGATCAACCGTGTGTATACTTAACAAAGCTCATTGGGGCCAAGTTTGCAAATACAGAACCGTTTCATGCACCCTTGCTCATCACGATTGAGCAGATTCATTCTGATATCTAACTCTTTGTTTCGACAATGTTGCCTCAACCAGGCTGGCGAAATGACTACCCAGAAAACTAATGATACCAACTGCTCTGACCAATTTGAACTTAATTGTTCACGACATTATTGGTATCAAACAGGTTGTCTGCGCAAAATCTTTAAGTAGCTGCTACTTGTCTCTCGCCCCTCCCATGTTGCGGCAATATGATCCTTCATCGCGGTTAAATCCTTCTCAACTGTGCTGTTCCAAAGATTACTATTATACTCATATACTCGTAAGAGATTATCTACATCAAAAATGCGACCGGTACCTGTCGCCTTTATCAATGCAACAGGCTTATTCTCCGCCATTCTAACCCCAAGCTCAAATAACACGTTAGGGTTGTGCTCAGTTAGATCTGCAATGACAAGATCTGCATCTAGTAGCTCGTTAATAATAGTAGATTGGATGACATCACTACCTTGAATGTTCGCAGTTTTAACATTGAAACCAGCATCTCTTCCAGCAGGAGTAATAAGGCTTCTTAAAACCTCTTGAAAAAAACCCTTCTGATGAGACTCGTGCTTTTCCGTGAAAGGCATGATCACAAATGCGACGAGACTTGACTTATTTGCTGGTTCAGCGAGTATTACCGAAGTTGGTGCTTCGATTGACAGACTCGATTTCGTATGTTTAGGCGCATCTATACTTGATTTGCCTGTTTCAAATCCAGATTCGATTCCAAGATACTCGCAGTTCTCCCGAAAAATTCGAGAAAACTCCTCGTGCATTTCAGGAGGCAATCCAAATTCACTTTGAAGAGTATTTGCTAGATACTTCATCTCAGGCAGATTAGCTCCATTGTAGTGCTCAAGTACCTTTTTAAAAAGATCAACTTTTAGAAAAGCTTCCTTTTTCTTTGCCATCTCTGTGTCTGAATCAGGAGCATATACGATTTCCCTCCCCAAAGGAGCAATTTCAATTCGAGCTGAATCTCGACTCCCTATGGTTAGTCCAAGATCTCGAGCAGCGGCAGCCATATAAAAAAAATTCATGGACTTACGTGTAGATCGCACCTCTTCTGCAACCAATTCCGTTGTCCAAGGATTACCTCCGTTCTTCTCCTTGATTGCAATCGGTATCTTAAGTGCTTCCTCCACTGTAGAACGAGGATACGGCCGTTGCATTGTGGCAACTTTCTTAGGCTTCTTTTTAGACTTTTTATATATATTTACTTTCGTCGGCATATTGTTATGGTATAGTTAGTTGAAAAGATAAAACACTCACAATATGAATCAGTATTTACAATTACTGTAGCACCCATGATGATGACTTTAATGAAACATTAACTCGCTCGGCTGATAATAAAGCTCCTTTTATATTACCCAATTCATGCAATAGAAAACGAGTATGGAGGCAGTGCATCGCCACTTCGTTTGAACAAATGGTCTAAAAAGTGTCGTCGCTTTCCTTCTGCAGCTAGTTTTAATGTTGTATTTCGCCCACTGGTAACGATATAACTTCCTATTTACGTGCATTGAAACGAACAGTACGCAGTTGAGGTAAGTACTTGCTAGTCATAACACTTTGCTTAAATATTTGCATCAGGTTATGCTTAACCATTATCAACCTAAATACTTACTTCCCATAGCAGCAAATTGCTGTAGAGCAGAAACCATCAATGCACTAATCGTACTTCAATTCCTTGATTTGATTCTGCCTCACCTCGCTGATTGTATCGAGCGTGCACTGCTACTTCTGACTCCGTCGTGTTGGTAACATAACGCATGTATTCATCGTCAGTTTGTCCATCTCTGGGAAGGCTTCCTTGCTTTACTCCTCGTGATTTGGGCACTCGGACGACAACTATTCGACGTTCCTCTTTTCCACTTGGAGCCTTTGTATTGAAACTCGGCATAGCAGCTCTCTGGGAACACCTTATCACTGTGGTACCAGCGCTTGACTTGCAATATTCGGCTCATCAGTGCTTTCGTTTTATCGGCCTTTACTATGTACCGGACAGCTGGCTCGCTCTTCTCCGATGACGTAGAATCTTGTCATCGTAGAATCCGGCATCTGCACGAGATTAGGCCGATCTCCTTGGTTCAACGATGAGTAATAGCTCGGTGACAAAATCTATCGTATCTGTTGACGATGCTATCGCCGCTGTAGCCAAGCGTTCACGATCATTTTTGTTTCGTCCTGAAGAAGGCAATCTGGCAGATGGTGCGATCGTCGCCCACTTCGTTGGGTTATACCCCACACGTGCTTCTTCTTGGTGACCGTAACGAGTAACTACAGTACTGTCAATATCTACTCGTCTTGCGTCCGACTGGGACAAGCGACATCATGTGCTTCATCAGTGGCGGGAAGATGGCGTCGTTCTTATCAATATCAACTGACTACAAAAACGGCTAAAGGTACTGGCGCTTGCCATTCGCGTTGCCAACCAAATATCTCTTGAATGACTGTATCAGTACACCCAACATACCGCTGTGCTCGAGTCGTCTTGCTCCCGACAATAACGCTCGTCATAAATCCCTCGATGAATCTTTGGCAGAATAACTCACGATTTGAACCAGGTTGAGGAAGGTCTAAATTCATCCAAGTTTTTCGGATACGCCGAGACGTAGGTTGCTGAAGAACTTCAATCCTCCCCAAGGACTGATCTTCCGATTCGTAAATTCGTGGGCAAGTTCGTGCATCTTTTGGGTGCCTCCAGATGTTTGAAGCAAGATAGTAACTGCGCGGGTTTCAGGAGAATACGCCTACTCTAATGCATGGATTGGGTATTACAGTATTCATCCATTATTAAGGTCGTTTTGCCGAGAAGGAGGCGACGATGCATCCTTGCTTCTAGTGTATTTCAAGTGGCTGCCATTTTCAATTATGATTTCTGTGAGCAAAAACCTTCGTTTAACAATTAATTCGCTCCCTGACTTCTAAAGTATCGCCTCTGAGTCTCGTCCCACTGTTCAGAATGTAGATTTCTCAATAGACTTTGCTTGATTGTCTTTCGCCATGGACTTCCCTGCGGTAGCGCTCTGGCATAGTTCTGCTTTTCAAACGTACAGGGCAGCAAACTGAGCTCATCAATGTTGTTGAGATTGATCCAATACCTAAGCATCGGGGCATCGTAAACCATAGCATCGATCTTATTGCTAGATAAACTACTTAATACTTCTAGTGGATGACTGAACTCAATCGCATTCATGTTTCGCTGAGAGAAATACCGTGCACTTGTTGAGGAGGCAATGCATCCCGTGCGGATACGAACCAAATCTTGTTGATTGGTGATTTCAGATTCTAATTTCTGAACGGTCAGCGTAGATGTCATTGTAGCAGTAAAGCTCGCTACCATGACAATGGCTGACATCATCCAAACCAAGGCCACCATCCGACCCAAGAGAGTTCTGGGGGTTTTGTCACCGTAACCAACTGTTGTAAGTGTTACAGCGGACCACCTAAGCCCTGAACCAATGCCGTCATACCAATGTCCGCCGAACTGTTCTTCGCTTCTTCGACGTTCAAGTAACCAGATCAACGTTCCCATCACGACTGTAGAAAAGCATAGAAGTGAAAACAAACGGACAACGTCCCAACTTATGATGTGTCGCAAAGCATCGAACCAGGTAGCATTTCTGGAAGGCTTCACAGCAATCCCTAATCCACTGTTGAAAAATGGCTGTATGAAGTTAACAAGCTTCTCACGTTCCTCAGTGACGCTTACGGCGGCAATGGAAGCATCCAAAGTCGAGTCTTAAAGTACAGAAATGAGTCCTGCGAAATCAGTTTCATGGAATTCGTAAGCGATGTGAGCTTCTGCTGCAATCTGACGCCATAGCTCAATGCTTATTCCAGTCCAACTACCGTCTGGATTCTTGACTTCAAATGGCTGGTTTCACTTATCGACATGGATGAAGAGCTTTGATGTTGCTTGAACATCTGTAACCTCACCCATTGCTCGAATAAGCATTGATGCAAGAATCACGATGAATTCAATATAGATCCATATGTTCATGCGCTATTTGAGCGACGTCAACCGACAGGCGTACCTGTAATTACGTCATGGTCTGCCAAACAATAGGTGTTTGACGTGCTCACTCATTTCCGACTGCCGTAGCTCGTATCCGTCAGCGCATCTTATCACAACTTCACCTGATGCTTCATCCATCGTAGGTGTCCAATGAGAGTTGCAACGACGCATTCTCAAACGCGCTTCAACCCATCCTTGCACAAAACCATGAAGCATGATACAATCATGAACATGCCTCGAGCATGAGACACGAAAGAGACACTTACGGGCGTTCAAAGGCTTAAGAAATCGCCAATAGACCTCAATCAATCTGAGAGCAAAGTATTTCAGGATTCTCTCCGAAAGACAACCATTTGAAGTGCTAAGGCAGTGTTCGGTGTTGCACCTATTCCAAAGCATCCTTTTGTACCTTCAACAACTGTTGAAACCGTTTCCAATCTCTCATAAAGCCATCCACTCTTCGCCTGATTATTGATGAGATCCTGGAGCTGTTTTGCAGCCTCAGACCTGCTGTCTTTGCTCTTCAAAACAGGATAAAATGCCACAACTGAATATTCCATTCTTGTTCTCAAATATTGTTAAAGTGTTCTATATTATACGTACAATGTAGGTGGCAGGGTTGTGTTTGCTCATCCAACCCTCCCACTAGCAATTTGGCTTTGCTTTCTTGGTAAGCGTATGAACCCCTCTCTTGACCCGCGCTATTCGTTTCTGTCCTTGCCCTCTACCAGCGGCTTCATCAGCGACTGCTGACTTAATAGTCTGAGTAGGGTCAGCTGTTCTGAACACCAGATCTTTTTGTCTACAAACATGTTCAACGATATCCCTAAGTGTTGATTCACCACTTGGACTCTTGTGGATAGCACACACCACATGCTTAATCACCAATTCATAGTGTTCTGTTCCCATTGCCTGTTTAGATGTCTCTTGTTTGTGTTAAAATTGAACTCGATGATGGTTGATTGCTAACTTGTGCGTTTGAAACATGTCTACCCCGTGCTCTCACTGCTTCCCCATTGCCGTGTAAAAAGCAGTCCCAACTAATGCAAGCACCGAAAATCCTACTTCTGCTACGATAACCAACCGTATAAGCACTGCCTTCGCCCATGCTACCTTGCTTGGGAGGGTTCCACTCCCGAATGCCCAAGCAAGCAGCATGATCCATCCAATGATGGGTATGTTACCGATGAAGATTGTGTCGAACCACTGTCATACTGACATTGATTCACTTTTTAGTACTGTGTCCACAGTTACACTATTGAGTGAGTTGAGATCCTCGTCGATCAGATCGAGACAAGAATGAACTTCTTGCTTCGGGCTCAAGTTGCCATGAGAAGCAGCTTCAGCCTAACACAAGGTCATCGTGGTCTTTTCTTATTCTTTGATACTGTTGAGTCTGCAGAATCTGACGCGACTTTCGTCTTTGCAACCTTACTCGTAGCGGGCTTGCACACTCCACATGTCCCACCTTCCTTTGCACAGTGCTTGCAACCTGAGCAGTTCTTACATGCCGTGCAGGATGCAGATCCGGAACATCCTCGGCCAGCATTTAGCGTGGAAGCACTGAGAAAGAGGAACACTGAGAGTATAAGCGCTTGTGATTTCATAATGCACTATTCAAGCGATGGGTTGATTCAAACACATCTGATAGGTTCAAAACCATCAGTAAAGAGCCAGTCTGAACCAAACGAACCCAATTAATCCTTGGTAGCTGCTGTCTGGGGTTGAACAGGCTCCTAAAACCGCAATTCGGCACTCTGAAGGACAATTCCTTGCTGGATTTTCCCTATTACCAACACTTCAATGGCAATGCCCTCTGATGCGAGTGACCGAGCACTGCGTTAACAGCCTTGCGAAAATAATCTTCGCGGTTTTCGAGGGGAATACACAAAAAATACACGAATCGAAAATTTGTGCCAGTAGCTTAAGTGGCGAGATACCAAGCAGCAAGGGATACAACACGTGTCAGATGTATGACTACTACTTCAACTAAGCTCCTGCTGATTCAAGCACATACAGGACACCACTTGTGCAAGCTCAGTCTAGCTCTGTCAATCTTTGGCTTCGTGGTGGATGTTTTGCAAGTTGACTACATGCAGAAAGTACCCCTTCCCTGCTTTCGCGGAACCACTCTGGGTTGACTAAGAGAAATCTGTTGTAACGCAGGTTTCACACCAGTGTTGAGGTCTTATACCATCTGCCACCCAACATTTGTCGCAATTCAATGCAACATGAGATCTTGGACGTCCTGACTATGTAGAACTAGCGACGTTAAACCACTGCAAAGGTGTGCAGCTGCCAGATAATCTCAACATCAAGTCTTCTTCTTGTTGAGCTGGTAGTATCCGGAACGGATACGACGCACGAGTGGAGGGTAATTACGTAAACCGGCTGCCTCATCTCTAATCGCTTGAGCTATTGATTGTTGTGGGTTACGTGCTCGAAACCCACCTATCTCCTCACGACGCTCAGCGACATAGCGGGCAATATCATTAACATGCTGTTCGCTAGGATGGTTTACGAGAAACTGTACGACACATTCCATCACTTTTTGGTAGTGTGAGGTGGGGTCCCGTCTGTAACTGGCATTTGACATCATTTTATCCCCTCTAAGTACTCGATTCTTCACTGTAAAATACTCAATATTTACTTTGTGGTGTGTACGTCTGAAGCCTCAACACCTTTTCAGTCGCAGTTTCACTGCATATAGTATCAGTACGCTTGTGCTACCGGATCAGGTCTTTACTGCCGATTTAAACTGAGGAGCGCCTGGTACTCAATATCTCACGCCTCGCATTTCCGGTGAGACACTGGAATCGTTTTACTTCTGCCAGAGCCACTCCCGTTCTACACGCATGGAGTGCAGCCATGAGTAATTACGGTTGGACATGCGTACTTCTGGATTCAACATCGCAAGCATCCGGAGTTTTTGATCTCCTTCAGCTCGCTCTCTGCAATTCTGGGGCACTGTGTATTTTTTGTGTACCACGTATTGACTACGAGTAGAATAGTTTACCATGCGTTCGACTCAACATGAATTGCACGAGCAAGTCGATGTCGACGCATTGAAGCACTTTAATAACGCAACCTATCGCATTAATAGTAATTGCTGCAGTCCTGCGTTGAAGAACATATGCAACAGTGTGTATTGGACGAACTCAATACTCTGAAGCACTGTTTGCTTGCTTATGGTCTCAATCATCAAAATTGTGTAAAAGTGCTGTGGCCACAGCCTACAACTGTTTTCATTACATTTTTGGAGGTCTGTTATGAAATTCCTGATACACCTGTGTGTATTGTGCACTCTTTCGTTGTCCGCTTGGTCGAACGACTCCATTCCGCCTTGCGATGCACCCTGTATGCCGCCGGTGCCCTGGACGTACTCTACCCTGTCCGACACGCTTTCTGGCTCGTGTGACAGCTGTCACTTTCTTGTCAAATATTGGTGGCGAGACTGTAGCGGAACGATCGAAGTAGTCATGGGAGAAATCACGACGTGGGGAGATTGCACTACCCACGGCTGTGAGAGCTGGCTAAACTGGTATGTGTTCGACTATGTCATCCGAATGAACCCAGCTACACAAGCAAGATTCATTCTACATCACGATTCCTGTGTTACCAACATACAAGCTGGAACTCCAACTTGTTACATGTGGGTCGACTCAGGTGGACCTACGAACCCACTTCGCCACACTGTTTTTTGTGATACGACCAGCTGCTGTTGGTATGAAATGCGTGTGTGTAAGGATGAATTTGGTCGAATCATGTCCGCAGAGCAACTGAATTCACCGACTTCACCCGTAAACTGCCCTGTAGCTCATGGCGATTCTTGCTTAAACTTCTGTGATTTCTTGTTGCAAAAGAATGGGGCTTTTGAACCAATGCCTCCAAGAGCACCGCTGGCGAGTTCCACGGTTATACAAGTAGTACCCAATCCTGCCGTGAGCAACATTACCCTGACTGTAGACTATGTTCAGAGGGGAGACTTTACTTTTGAGTTGATTGATGTGAATGGAAGAGTTCTGGTCACAGATCAGTTCCACTCAAGCGGCGTTCAGTTCGTGAGGGAGTATGATGTTCGAAGCGTGCCAACTGGCATTTACACCTACCGACTGCTCGAGGGAGGACGTAGAATAGGCAGTGGCCAATTGAACGTTTATAGATAAGGCATTTCTCATACTTTGTGGACAAAAGTGCAGGCAGTACCAGCCATTGCCTGCACTTTCCACAAGTTGAAGCCATCTAATGAACACTGCTATTGGTACATTGCGGTCGAGTGTTCCTCCCCTGCAACTGTCCAACATCGAATTCATCATATTTGTCTTTCTACGCTCATGAGAGAATACAACGTTTCTCAACGCCCTTCGGTAAACCGGCTCGGCACAGTGATGAGGATCGCGGTTACCTTTGTCGGTATGCTGCTCTTTATGACCAGAGTTACTGTTTTAGGCTTTTGGCAAAACCCGGATGACTATCGCTGGACAACCGTCGATTCTCTTTCAACTCCAGCCATGCTGTACTATCAGATAGCCGCTGCTGACTCATCACATCTCATGGCTTTGGCAGCAGATTACTTCCAAAACCAAGTAGCCCTAACTCGATTGAGCACTGACAATGGCAACAGCTGGAGAACAATACGAAAGGATTCGGGGCTAGGAACTTCCATTGCTCGCAGAGGTGCAATAAGCTTCCCGCGTAGAGATCTTGCTTTCATTTTGTGCAATGGTGGTATGATTCTGCGAACGCGAGACTTGGGACTACACTGGGACACGAGTTTTGTGAGTGCCGGCTCGAGCTATGCTCTTTCGATGAAGTCTTTTGGAATTACCACCATGGCAACATTCTATAACGACTCTGCTTTTTACTATACGACAAATTCCGGCGATACGTGGACGCGCAAAGGGATACAGGTCGGTAAGAAGTACTTTTACATTGATGAGATTCTACCGCTCGATTCTGTGAGTCTTGTAGTGAGGATACATCATCAGGTTTTTACTGAAGAAAAGTACTTCGATAGCTACATTTCACATGACTTAGGGCGTACCTGGACCTATCTCAATTCAGCTCCTCGGACTAAGAAATTCTTTGGGATAGTTGCCCTTAGTGATGGTACTTGGCTGGCTCGGCACGAAGACAAGGAAGATGGTATTCCGGCACATTACAATTCCTATATAGGATTTACTTCGGACTCCGGCAGCACGTGGAATTCAGTGTTTGCCGATACCGGCTTTGTCTCAACTGACCCACTAGGCTACCTGTCGGCTTCAACATCGAAGTGTGCCATCGCATCAGCATATCAGTGGTTTGCGATGACTCGAGACGGATCCACTTGGCACACATTTCCGGAGCTGACTTTCAATGGTAAAACAACCGGTGCATATTATCAAGGAGTAATGGTCTCACCAGATAACTATGCTTACGTACTCGACCGTGCTAGAATTTTCAAGACAAGTGCAGCGCTGAACCTCGTCCTTCCTGTACCGGACGAAGCAGATCTATCAGGGACTACGGCAGAACGGACTATACACCCTAACCCTGTTAGACGTGGCGATGTGTTAGAGTTCAAGTACTCCCATTACACAGAGACTCCTGTCGTGAGCGTGTACAACAGCCTCGGTCAAGCACTTTCGGATGAACTGCGCATTCTGGAGTGCAATGAGCACGCAGTGCGAATTGCAATAGAAAATCTCTCTGCAGGAGTTTACAGCATTGTTGTCAAGTGCAACTCGTCATCAACTTGCGGCTCTTTTGTTGTGGGACCATGAAACTATTCATCGGTGCTTAACACTTTTGAGACGGAAGGTGTACACAGGGAGCAGAACCGGCAAGTCAGATGTTGAACCTCTCGACAGGTTGTTAGTAGATCAAGTTGAATCCCGCGCTTGATTTCAATCATTCACATCACCGGCACTGACGACACCGTGTAGCACTAAGAGAGAGAGCATCAATCGGCAGAGTTGCCATTTTCAGCCAACAAGATCAATGTAATCCACTGATACAATGAACAGACCTGACATACTACTGAATCCACGAGCTTCTTCGAAGTCGAACTGTGTGGCAACGTTTTACTACTTCGTGATGGTTCTTCTGCTATCTGTTAGCGCGTTATCAGAGGATTTGAGCATGTGCATGTTGAGAGTTACTCCACAAACGGATATCACGTGGACAAAGCACAATTCCGGAACACTCAACAACTTGGTGTCCATCGCCTTCAATACTGACAGTATTGGACTTGCCGTAGGTGCAAACGGTTCGATTGTGCGGTCTGGCGACGGCGGCATAACCTGGACACCTGTTAGTTCAGGTATCATCTGGGAACTACGCAGTGTCTGCTTTGTCGATCGCGACATTGCCATTGCCGCGGGTCTGGCCGGACAAATACTTCGCTCGACAGACGCCGGTCTAAATTGGACTGTAGTTCGTAGTCGCACAGCTGCTCCCCTCACACAGGTCATGTTCATCGACAGCTTGCGAGGATTCATCTGTGGCTCGGAGGGGACATTTCTGCAAACAACTGACAAAGGGGCAAACTGGGCACTAAGCCAGGTTGAGGACTTTGGAAAGAGCATCATCTATTGCATGAGCTTTCTAGCGGATTCGACCCTCATCCTTGCAGGTGAATACGGTCAGATTGCAAAAAGTACAAACCTCGGTGCTAGCTGGTCCTTCGTTGACCAACGTCCAACAGGCGAAGACATAGTCTCCTTGACCACAACTTCAGATGGAACGATCATCGGTGTAGGTGGCAGTTCGTCACATGGCATCGTAGTGCGCTCACGCGACAACGGAACGACCTGGAGTTCTGTCACTACATCAAACATACTCGGCCTCAAGGCAAGCTGTGTGATAAACTCACGAAGCTACCTCGGTTTTGGATTACAAGGATCAGTCATACAGGGCAATGCTCCATTTGACAGCTTTTCAATCGGTACAGCGACAAGTACAACGGATGTTTGGGGATGCTTCAATACAGGTCTTGGCACAGTCTGGATATGCGGTGTGAACGGTAGCATTTACTCAGGAGACATTAGTAACATATCACAAGTAGAGGATTTCACTCATGAAGCCGAAGAGCAGATTCAGGTCTCCAATGAGTGGGTATCTCTTCGTAGTGGCAAGACATTTCAACTCTCTCTCTACTCCCTAACAGGTGCATTACTTCATCAAGAGAATGAACTTCGAAGTAGGTATCAACTGCCGACCACGATCCCCGTTATTAACGTCATTGAAATCCGAACCGAACATGGTGTACAGCATGGCTTGTTGATTCGATAGAGGTAAGACTCAGGTTACGAAGTGTCGGAATACTGTTTTCCCTTTCTCGCACTGGACGTAGAAAGCCTGAAACAGATCAGTGCATTTGGAAGTGCTCACAATAAGGTTTCTACGAACAGCTGCGACCCAAATGTTTGAAACCGACCGCCTGAACTACAAGTGTAAGGGCAAGCAACGGCACGCAGCTTGCCCTTGGGTTACATCAATATTTCATTCTTGAAAACTCCAAGGTTGTCTCAAAAAGACATACAGAATACCCAGAACTTGAACCTCTTCACAACCAAGTTTGTTCATATCTCCCTACTTTAGTGTCTACGCGGTCAAAGTCCCCGTTTGACCGCATTTTCCTCCTTCCACACAGAGGAGCCACATGTTAAAAGTTGGGAGTCTCGTTCGGATAATCTCATCAGGTCAACAGGGTATTGTTGCAAGCATGAGAACGGTGAACTACGAATCAGCAAGACTGGTCGTCCAAGTTGAAGGAACGGTAGTCGCTTGTTTAAGTTCGGACGTTGAAGAAATCTCTCCAGATGCCACGAACACCTTGGAGAATGGGATTGAGTAGTTCTTGACGACGATGAGATGAAAGCAATGTGTTTTCATCGTAATCGTCAGGGATGCTATTCGTTGAGGCTGTTTGACACCAAGTCATGTGGCACTTTGCAGTGCGTCTTACAATCAATAAAGTACTGTGTGGAAATGAACTGGAATGGACTTACAGTAACCGTGCTGAGCAGTGGAGTGTCTGGCTTCGTTGTGCAAGTAATTGAGAACGATGATGGAACACGTAGTCTGCTCATCAGGACTAAGGCGGGTCTACTACTCGTCTATGAGGACAACGTAGTGGAGACGGGTATCTCTTGAAAACAGGATGTACAAACCTTGCAGTAAACAAAAGCACGTAGATGGGATAGCCAAGTCACTGCAAGCGACACTATTCAACGATAGAGCATTTCTCTGGTAACGACGTTTAAGCCGATGATCTGAAAAACGCAGCCCTCTCAACTGTAAGTCTTCAGGCATGACTGACCGACTTCCTCAGTTACGTTGCAGCTCCATCAATTAGCGTAGCTCAATAATGTCTTGAATGCTTTTAGGGACCTTGCTCAGCAAATCGTACCCTGTTGACTGTTCAATCCGCCGAACAGTCGTTGTGTAAAGTTGCCACTCATTATCATCTTTTGTGTACGCCCGATTGGCCATACAAACAGCGATGACACGAGTCATACTGTTCACTTTCGATAATCCTGTATTCTTGTCCATCACCACGACAACCTTCCAACAAGAGTCAGGGATCGTCACCAACCCATTGACGCGATTTTTTGTTCGATAAATCCCACCGGCTATGATGTAGCGTTCTTTGTTAGCCTTCGTACATAGTGAGTCACAGTAGCTTTCAAGGTAAGCCCACGTCTGTTGATTGAGCGACCCCGTCTGTGGCCAAATGTTCGACATATAGAACGTGTTCGCATTATCCGAGTCACTACGTGTACGTGGCTCGGATGGACACAGGTGACCTCGATCGTATCCACTAGCGACATATGCATTGCTTCCTACACTCGTAAAATTGCTAGGCAAAAGAGGATCCGCCTTGAAGCAGTCACAACGAGGAACAGAACCATACCATGCTGAATCTTCATTCCAACTTACCCAATTCGCTACGTTCAAGTTTTTATTGTACGACAGCGAGTATTGCACTCTGTTGATGATGTAATCATCAGAACTGTCCGAGTCTTGTGGGACACCAAGTTCCACGTTGCTGCCTTCTGTATCTGCTATCTCGGTTGTGGAAGTTGGACTGCTGCATGAGAAGAACAGCGCTCCTAAAAACACACAAGCGATGACACTCCATCTGGCTGACAACATCTAAATCCCCTCTTAGTTTGAAATCGTCCTTTTGCTGATGCACTCTTACAACTGACTCCGTACAAATCGTCCCTTATCCTTTGAGCTGGAATGTGAGTGTACCGATCACATGGGTGTAACCTGCGCAATCTGTCTAACGCACACAAGCTCAAGTAGCACATCTCTGAGTGTGCCGTTAAAGTTATCCTGCGAACCGCCTCAATATCAACACTTGCAGTCAAAGCGATGACAGCTACTTCAACCTAAGCCAGGTACGACAATCGGCTGGGAAGCAAAGGGTAACCTCAATCCGACTCCATCGATCTGCGCAGTGAGACTGCATGGACTGACAAGAAGCGCGCGAGAGGCTTGACTTCGGAAACAACCATTCAATACAAGCAGACTTCACTTGGCTACTGCTTTACTCCGGTATAGGTTGCAATCGGCCCTTGCATGCCATTGAGGAGCTGATCTTGCTTAAAATCCAAGGTTGTTGCCGATGTCATCTTTATTGTCAAGGTAGTCGTCCATGTGTAGCTCCCATCAGTTATAATATTTTTGCCAATTGCCGTCGGTCCATCAAAGGTTGCGGTGCACTTCAATTTGTTATAGATCAGCTCAGAACCATTAACGGAGATATCTGCCGTAAATGTTGTCTTGTCAGCCCGCGTGAAGGTCCACTTGCCAGCAAGATTCGTCTTTGCGTCGAATTGAGTGGAGTCAGTTGATGAGGAACAAGAACTTATGAGTAGTGATGCCGCAACGAGCATCAGAGAGAAAAGGATACGCATGATAGAATGGAAAGTAAATAAAGTAAAAACGTTTGTTGAGGGAAATACGCTCTCAACTGCGCGTTGACAATTGACATCAATGACGTACCACCTCAGCCCGAGAGCATCTGCAACTGCGCTTGTCGGAGCCTCTTGAAGCCAGTCAATAACTAGCGCTTCAAAGCGTGAAGTAAACCGCGACTTGTATTCGGTCCACGGTACGGTAACCTGCAAGACTCCATGCAAAGAGCACTCAACTCGAGGGATATCAGCCTCTATCACGGTCTTAAACTGCATGGTATCTAAGTGTCTCCAGCTGCGGTGATATGCGTCGTACCGCCATGCCGTAGCATTGCACACAGGGCAGAAGACATCGCACGCTGGATCATGTTCCATGTAAACGGTCACCATCTCAGCCAGCATATTGACATCAACATCCAGCAAACGCCATGGCTCTTGCACGCCAGGTAAGCGTCTGTAAAGTTATGTGTCTCTAATGACACGAAACTAGCTCAGAAAGCGCACTCTCCACTCGATTACCGGAAGGGCCAGTAGTTGAGACGTTGCATCAGAGACAGAAAAAGACATGCTAAATATTCCTAAGTTTCTGCTCTTATAATGGGGTGGAGTGGGGGGGGGGCTCAACACATCATACTTTCGTGATAATCATGCGGCCGCTTTCACAATCGATCTTTACGTAAATACGCCATTTAAACAATATCGCAATAATAGTACTAATTTCATCGTTCGCAACATTTCGTCTCATATAACGAGACTTATTAAAGTAACGCTTTATAAAATATTCTTTTCCTCTTTGTGCACTATGAATAACATTGTGATTAAATGTTACACAACGAGAATAATGTGAATCGTCAATTTGGATTTTCAGCACACTGTCATACTTAATCACATTGCTGATATATTTCGGAAACTTTTTAGCATTAATTCCTTTCTGTTCATCAAGATAGCGTAATAACCAGTCGCCAGTGACAACATACTCGCTAACTTGATCACATGTTTCAACTCGTACTTTAATAAACACTCCATAAACCGATTGCCAGTTCTCCACTTGCAGTCCATTTGCATAGGTATGCGAAAATACAACTAGTATACCAAACAACACATTCGCGATAGTAATGTTGATTTTTGTCACTTTTTTACATCCCTCTTTGTTTCTCCACTGTAACTACCATTAACATCAGCTGGAGCAATTGGGAAAGGACCATAGTGTGTTCTGGGTGCCTCACCTGTATGTTTCCTAGCTTCATTCTCAATTTGAACAGCTCTTATCTCATTCATACTTAGACCTTGCCGAGTTTCCCAAGTGAAAATTCCTTGATTATAATCGTAACTATGGCCGAGCAATTCATGCGCAAGTCCAACCACAGGTGCGCGATTCTCGCCGTCAGCGTTCTTTTTGTTGTCTGGGTCATATTTTACAGTTGAGCCAGTAGGAACGTGATCGCGATTTTTCCCTATATCAATTGGCAAACTACTATTAGTATTTCCTTTTGTTGGCATGGAAATAGTGTTAATTTGATCACTTGTCTCAACTACCTGTAATCTCCTAGCCAATTCGCCTCCATATTTTGAGAGCTTATTTAAGTCGTTGCGTACTTTAATCGCGAAAGAATTATTCCCCTTGTACGACGAGCCGTCCAGATTAAACAGTTTACCGTTTGCATACTTAACTGTTTTCATGTAAGGTATTTTCTTGCTGTCAACTGCAGCAAATGACACACGAATTTCTCTACCATCAGCATCTAAATAATAAATCGGATTGTTGTTTGCAATCGAATACCCTGACAATGATGGGTATTTGCTTTCTAAAGAATCAACACTTATAAATCTAGCGATGCGGGCGTCATAGTCCCTAGCTCCATAATTATAACTACTACTAACATTACTAACTTCATCATCCTTCTCCTTGCCCGAATATCCATACCTCTCCGATGTGTAGCCATTTGCTCGATCTTGCTGCATCATTCCATAAGGATAGTAATTCTGGTAACTTACAATCTCAGGATTGTAGATGTTACTTGAGTTATCAATACTCTTCACATCACTAATAATAGTCCTAACATCCGCTAAATGATCATTTTCTTGATATTGCTTTGCGCGCAAAAATCGCACATTTATATATGAATTTATTCTCGCAGCGCCAAAGGTGCTTGATGAGTAACCCATTCCTAACCTAGATATCCCATAGAGCGAGTACTCGCTTGCATTGAATTTATCGATGGTTGCCTTATAAACGGTCATCACATGCCCTTGTGCATTTCTAACATATGCTAATGACGTGTCGCCCGATACGCTATAATCTGCCGCTTTCAGAACGCGATTGCCTCCAGCATCATACAAAAATCTCAACGTACACCCCGTGTTTGTGTTTTCGATTGAGACTGGCTTGTTATATGGTGACCAAGTGATGTTCACTGCTCCAGTTGACGAATTGTTCTCTTGAGTTAATCTTCCGTTATAGTCATAAGTGTAAGAGGTTCCCCCTTCCAAGTCAAGGGTATTGGACGTCGCCCCAACGGAGTCACTAACCTGAGCCAACTGATTCCTGTGATTTACATACTCGTAGCAAAACCTATCCAAGTCAGCACTACTTGCATCCTTTCGACTGAGCGATTTGATGTTCCCATTGGGATCGTAGCTGTAGCGCGAGGCAAGATAGGAAGGATCTGTCCAATCCCATGCACCACTCGTCCACTGAGCATTGGAGTCTGCCTTGATGCGGTTTAAGCGGTCATAGGTGTACCTTGTGCCGACTGCACCCAGTGGAGTCGTTGAGGTACCCGTTGTGGTCAAGTTGTTGAGTGCCCAGTTGGTGATGTTGCCATTGTACAATGACCTTGCCGCTGCACTGTAGGTCAATGGATCGGACGTTGTAGCCTTGGCACTGTTGTATGGTGAATATGTAGTACTGTGGTAACGAGTGAAGTCACCCGTGTAGTATCCCAAGGTCATACCAAAGGCATCCCGTGGTATTGTCGTGCTTGTTGAACCGTCTCCTCCTGGATCCGTCGTGGACGTCAAATCTTGATGGTTAATGCCTTTTAGCCAGCCCTGTATGGTGTAGACATTGTCAACACCTTGAATCTTGTCCTGACCAAGTACTGTTCTTCTTAGCGGACCATGCGCATAGTATGTATACCGTGCATCGGTGTCCCAAATCACACTATCACGTGAGGTCTGCACGTTCGACAGCCGGTTATCCGCGTCATAAGTGTATCTGTGATAGTAAGAGTCCGTTTTACCGGGCTGATATGACACTTGCGTGACCTTCCCGCTTATGAGGTCATACTCGTATTGTGTGATTGCACTGCCAAGTTGTGGAATCTTTTGCATCACCCACTCCACATCTCCGTGAGGATCATAAGAGTAGATAGAAGTTACTTGATCTGAGTCAGAACTGAGGTTTCCGTCGACGTCCGTTAGGGCATAGCTCACCCGGTTTAGCAGATAGTGTTGCGTGTAACCAAGTCCACTTGAGTACGCTTGACTGTAGGTAGTACATGTTTTATAGGTACAACCGCTTGTCGGAAATGTAGCATCTGTCTCTATTGCCGCCTGTGGATCGCCAACACCGGAATTGAATTCTCCTACCTCAACAATACGGCTCAAGTTGTCATACTTCGTGTAGGAGTACTTGTTATCGGCAGCCTGCTGAGCACTGCGTGAGAGGCGCACCTGTCCCACTGCGTTGTTCCAAAAATCGGTGGCTCCACCGTCCGGTGTCTCTTGGTGCACGAGCTGCTTAAAGCCGTTGTAGTCATAGGTGGTGACCATGTCATGGATCGGATGTCCATCTCTGTGTCCGGTTGTCCAGAACCTAACACCTGCTGGTGGTACAGTTCGAACAAGGTTTCCTGCCCTATCGTAGTAATAGAGCGTATAGTGGTATAAGTCCATCCCGTAGCCAACGACAAAGTGATCATCTAGGCTGTCTGCATTTGCACAAACAGACTGGTACTTTGTCTCAACCGCTTGAATCTTAGCAGGCAGAATCTGATTGTAGAGCTGTGATTCGAGGTCTTTGATGACTTCCTCCATTGCCACCTGAGCACAGGATTTCATGCGGATTGGAGGAATTGTTTGGTTTCCACTGGTGTCCACGTCCAACCAGCGGAAACACAATGAACCACAGGTCGTCGAATCGCACATCGAAACGCTACAGATTCCTACCGGACCGCTACAACCTCCATTGCAGGCATTGATCATTGCCGTGCCAATCAAGAGGGTGTCCACATCGACGCAGAACGCACATCCCGTGGGATGGAAGTAGTTAACGTAGGCAAGTCGTCCAGTCCAATGCTGGATGAACTTTCCAAACACAGCTGTGTATCCACTATTGTAGATGTTCAACAGGTCTGCCGTGGAGAAGTACTTACTTGCGGCTCGTAGGTCCAGTGCACGTGACAAACCGGTTACGTCATTTCCAGTTAAAAATATTTTAACGCGGAACAATACTGAATCACAGTCCGTTGTATCAGCGCAAGAGCTACGATGCAGATCGGTACATTTGCTACTTGAAGCTCGGCACATCGAACTGCTACACTCAATGTTTCCGCGATCGTTCACAAAAAGCGGTAAACAATCAAAGGTCCCCCCCGGCACAACGACCGGAATTCCAAAGTAACTGTGATCAACATATGGAGGTATGTTGAACAGTGTTGGGTCAATGCCCAGCTGCAGTCGCTGTGTTAAGAGCAACGAATCACCATTCGGATTGTAGGTTGAATCGGCAATGTCCCACGCAAAGACGTCACTATAGGTGATTGTAGGCAGTAACTGACCTAGTTTATAGGAGGCTCCACGATTGATGATGCAGTGAAAAATCGAAGTCGTGTCGTAGAACTTCTTGATGAGAGATGTGTCATAGCGGCCCGCGAGTAAGTAGTATTGAGTGAAAGCCATCTGTGAGCTACAATCAAAGACCGTGTCGTGTTCCACCTGTGCTTTGTAAATCAACGGTGAATTGGCATAGTAACTCATTGCAATCTTGCGCCGGAAGGTTGAGTCCAAGAGTGAATTCAGCTTGTCTACAAGTGGATTCGGCGTAAGAGGAGTGTAGTTTTGAAGTCCATACTGCTCCCCAGAGTACCCTAGTTTACAGGTGTCTCCTCCGGTACCATGAATAGTTTCAAAGGTAAAGTGCGAGGACCCATCTTTCATAACAAACACTTGCCGGTCACCGGCCCCACACGCCCCCAAGGCAGGATATTGACTTACTAAGTCATTCCAATAGGAGGAATAGTTCCACAGCTCTTGAGCTGATGTCATCGATTCTCGGAATTTGCCCAGATAATAGTTTAGCTCATCAACTGCGAGCTGGCCAATCTTTGTGTAACGGGAAATGTAGATGCCGTCTCCCGTGCAGGAGCCTGAGGAGCTTACAATATGAATGTCAAAAGGATTGAAAAACGACTTTTGTACAAAGACCAAATGGGAAGCCGGACCAATGCCATCGGCTACCGAATCACCATTTAACTCAGCATGTGTCAAAATCCTCAACTGACAAGAGTCAGTATACATGGCTTTGATCTGCTCCAATAAGCACTTTACTTGCGTGAAGTGCACAACTGTACAGGTTGGACAGTATGTTGAGTCGTCGAAGCCTTCAACGGTGAAGCCCTGCTCGTGATACCTCTTGAGCAGTGTGTCTTGATAGGCCTGCGTACGAGCGTCACACGCCTTTATGCATTCCCTTGTCATGCGCTCGGCTTGTGCTCTCATGCCCGTGCTGTCCAGGCGCATGTACTTGCGGATCGAGTCTCGAACTGCGGTATTGCCGGTCGCATCGTCAATGTGACTTGAGTCTTGGTAGGTAGCAATTGCTCTTCTGAGCTTCAAGTAATGATCGTTTACCAGAGAATCTCGATAGGGCTGTCCGTTGCAGATCCAGTTGGTGTCACTTGGGTTATAGCCAACTCTACTAATGACAGAATCGAGCTCCGGATTTGATGGATACGGCAATCCAACAATGCGCCAAGCATTGGTTAAGTAACCACTGGCTGAATCCAGTGCCTCGGTTGTGGCTGAGCAGTACTTGGCACCCCCAGCACATTCGAGGAACTCCTCTAGCAAGTCAACACCTACTTGAGTCGTAGGCGGAGTAAGTGAAGCATTCCACTTGGACTGAGCTTTGTATGAGTTGATGATGCTCTCCCAACACCTCCAGAGTTTGTCACAATCGAAGCCTGCCAGGATCATGTTCGAAATCAAGGTGTTGAAGTAGCCATAGTGCTGCGAAGAGGTGAACTGGTACTTGTCCTCGTTGTACTTGTTTCGGAAATACCTGTTGAGCTCAATGTCTGTTGCTCCGAGGGTAGTGTCACCCATCGCCTTAGCAAGCGCGACTTCGAAGTTTCTGCGGTTCCCTGATGTGTCAAGGCATGAGGTGCATGAAGGCACAGGCAAGATGATACTATCGCAGCTATTGAAGTACTGAACCCGAGTATTGTTGGCGGCGGTATAACTGCGCAAGTACGTGTAATAGGTACTCAGCAGAGAGTCATAGAACGCATCACTCTTTGCATAGTGCGGGTCATGAAAGTGCTCGAGGAACGTACTGGTGAAGATGCTATTCAGCAGGGTGCTGTATTCGCTATTCTTGAGTGCTCTCAATGCTTGCTGGTGCTTTTCAATACTCTTCAAATTCGTCAGCGCATCCGTGTTGTTGGTAGTGACGTAACGTTGTATGACATACGTTCCGGCTGGCACGGTTATCGTTGCGCTGGAAGTAATGGCACTAAGCGTGCTGCACGCTGCAGCATTGTAGATTAAAGAGTCTTTATAGACTACGCTATCAGGATCCAAGCGCTTGATAAGCCTATGGACTTTGTAATCACACGTTTGACAGAAACTGTCACACTGCATTTCAAACTTCTTGGGTAACAACTCGTAGCTAATGTTGAGCGTGGTTTCCTTGGTTAGCACGAAGCTCTTACCCGCACTGATTAGGTACGGTTCCTGCTGAACATTTCCCGTTAAAGTATCAAGTACTGCAATGTGATTGACAGTGTCATCCTCTGGCAGTTCCATGAGCAGGCTGTCGGCATTTGCTCCCAAGTCGCGGACAAGACAAGTCACAACAGTGTGTCCATCTTTTGTTGCGTAGGCTACAGAACCCACATTGTTCTGATCAAAGGTAATGGTCTTGATCAGCGAAGAAGCACAGGGAGCTTCGTCTCCGAAAACCGAGATTAGCTCCTGGTCGGCTACAGATGAGATGTAGGATCTGACTGTTCGACCTCCTCCGACTCCACGGATCTTCCCGAGATCACCCAGCTCTCGTATCCGAGCTGTGGGATCGTTGTCAAACAACTTTCGAGTAAAAGGCAGTGAGTCCGCTGTGGGGATTGTAAGGTCTGGATTTGCATTCGAGTAGTATTCTGAAATCGGACCAATCATTGGCAGTGGACTTTGGAAATTGTCTTCACGGTCAAAGTGTTTTGCCCGGTACAGGGCAGCCCCGTTCATTGCCAAACCAGGGAAATATTGCAGTTTCGAGGCTTGCACCGGTGCAGCAAGTGTTGTACCTACTACTCGTCCGGTGTAATCATACAGCGTAGAACTTGCTAGCACGGAGTCAATGCTCATGACGTGTACTTGCTGTTGTCCAACTTGTAGCAATCCGTTTGCGAATTTCATGGACTCGCTAATTCCTGGCCTACTGTCTTTACCTTCAGTAAACACACGACTGTAGATCCAATTGATGTCCTCGTCGAATTGATCGTAGAAAAAGATGCTGGAGTTATACGCTGTAGTAGCCCCAGAACTCCCCAAACTGACGGAACCAGGAGGCATGTGCATCTCCCCACTGGTCAATCTGTAGTTAGCAATATGAAGTATCGTTCCTTGTGGAGGCGCGAGTGACCAGCATCCCCAATTGCTATCGTTACCAATGGCATTCTGGAAGCGATCTCCTATGGGACGAACTCTCCAAAGGTAGTAGCCAGACCCGTCCGGTACAGTCAAAGTTAGAAACTGAGCCGGTCCATAAGTTTCAACAGTCGTTGCCTGGCCCCAGTCGACAACTGCTTCAATGTTGGCGTCACCATCAAGGGTCTTATCCACATTGAACACGCGAAGGTACTGAAGCTGATAGTTGGGAAAGGAATCGTTTTGACATGGGCACGCCGGAGTGAAGCCACTACATACGTTCGGACCCCATGCGAACGTCACAGGATTTGTGCCCGTAACGGACTCCGCTCGAAGCTGAATTTTGTCACATGCCGTGCACTCTCCGAACCTGTCTGACTCACTTGTGACAACGTCTTTTGAGATCTCATCGGTGATCTCGATTCGAACTCGAATGGCGCGAGCTAGAGCGTCTAAGGAGTCAAGAGTAGATGCGTAGTTGCTAAGTGAAACTGCGCAAGAAACTCCATCCTTCACATTATTGCATACGTCAAGACACCATTCAGTGATATCAAGGACGAATCGAGACTCGACAGTATCTTGATTAACTAGCAACATACAAGCATGAAAAGATCCGGACACTGCTGTACCGCTGGATTTAAGGAGTGTGGCTGTTAGGTTGACGCTATCTCTGAAGTTTCCAATATGAGCAATAAGATACTCCTTTGCGTCGCCATAAGCGTCAAGTGAAACAGACAACAATCGTCTTTTGACACAGGTGTTCGCGCAGTAACTCACGGTGGGATTGTTTAGCAATGATATTGTATCACACCTTGAACCTAAGCGCAACATGCTATCAGTTATAACGCTATCTCTAGACTTCGTTAAAGACTGATACTCAACAATTCTAGAGTTCTTTGAGGTTGTGGTGCTATTACCCGATGCCGAAACATCAGTTACTACAAGAAACACGCTGCTCAACAATAGCAATACTCTAACAATCAGACTCATGATCAACTCCTGATGTTCTACTTGTTACGAACAACTCTTAACCCGCTACCCTTACTATATCCCATTGCCTCGAGAACAGATTCATTTGCAGAACTCCTCGTGCTAAACGCTCTATCTTGACAATCTCCGCCCTTTACGGCCCTGAAGAACTTGTAAATAGAATCGTAGTCAATTGGATCCGTTACTGCGATTGAATCCGCCTGCTCTTTAAAACAATCAAAAGCCCACTCAGAAGCATTTCCAAGCATATCATAAAGTTTCCACGAATTCGGTTTTTTCTGTTTTATCTCATGCACTTTCTCGCCAGAATTGCTATAATACCAGGCTATTGCGTCAAGTGTGCTGTCCAATACTTTTTTTAATCCATTATCAAAATTGCTGATGTTACCGTTATAGGTATCAGTTCTACTCCCGGCTCGGCAGGCATACTGCCACTCGGCACTTGTCGGCAAACGGTACCCTGTTGCATTTCTGTTCCAAGTAACATTAAAACCGTCTCTCTGCTCTGGTCCATTAATCTCATAACAAGGCTGCAAACCCTCCGTTGTTGACAATACATTGCAGAACCTGATGGCTTCATACCAGGTAATTGCAATCTTTGGATAGTTGACGCCGTTGACATAGGCAGATGAATCTTTCATAATGGCTTTCCATTGACCTTCGGTGATCTCCGACTGGCTGACGTACATTGACCTGGTGATAGTCACTTTTCTTTGTGGAAACTCAACCTTCCACCCAGGGTTGATTTTCGGATCGTAGATAACTCTATCCGCCCCCTGCATATACGATCCTGCCGGTACAAGTGCAAGTGTTATGCCTCCCACCTTTGTACTCACGATCGTCGTATCGCCACTGGGCTGCGTTGGGGGATCAGTCTTTGTGCACGACTGAAATCCAGAACTTAGAAGAGTGCTTAGGGCAACCGTTAACACTACTGCCAGCAACCGTATGTGCTTAGTGCTTTTTGCGAAGATCTTTGACATGGTATTCTTTATACATGGTTAATAAACTGCTTCTTTTTGCAAATGCTTCTTCTAGGAGCTCGCGCTCCTCTGCTTTGAGCGTGTGACCATCATAATCAAGCACATTGTAGATGACCATGTTGATTTTGAAGATGGAGGCTCTCGTGTACTCAATGTAGATTCTCTGAACACTCTGATCTGATGCATGAAACACATAAGTAATCTTAGCGAACTGCAACTGCCTGTTAACGGAAGTGTTCGGTATCATCACCACTTCGATTCTCTCCTCTCCTGACTCTTTGATGGTTCTGCACGACTGCACATCAAGTTTTGCCAGTAGTGAATCGGTCATCTTGAACATTTCGTTACCAAAACCCGCTGGCAACTCACTGCGGCCGATGCCCCGGCGAAAGAGCATTTTGTTGTTGTGATCAACAACAATCACTTCATCTTCGCTCTGAAACATTTCGTACTTACCTGAGCGGATGTGCGCGGTTCCATCCACCATCTGCATGTCTACCGAATAGTCTGCTCTCTTGTACTTTAACGTGTCCCAGAAAGCAGTGACAAGGGTCATGTTGATGTGGGAGGTCTCGCTCTTTGCACGCTCAAGGAGCCGAAAGTTATCGATGACCAATTGTTTAGCCTGGCTATGTGTTAAGCCCTTAGCTGCACACATGCAACCAAGTGAAAAACAAAAAGCATAGACAAGTAATACTCTCAAACGCATAGCCAAGTCCTAATGATTTCTGCCCAGTCCTAGCTTCTTCTCTTTAAACTTCTTCACAAAGTCCGGCGAGCATGTGTCAACAGCCTCACACTGGCAAGAACCACCACTGCTTGGGCAGGGATTATTCGGATCATACTGCTCGTCAAACTGATGACTGTTGTAATACCTTCGTGCTTCGTTCATGTCCACATCAAGGTTCGTATTGCCATCATACATGTCAACACAGCCTTTACCGTCACTCGTCAGAATAATGCGGCTGACACAACAATCAGGTGAGCAATAGATGCTATCACGCCCCTCAAAAGAGCTAGGTCCACCACCGCTAGAACTAATAACAACACAAGGTTGTTTCCAACAGCGTGGGCGTATCAGGCGAAGACAGCGAGCATAACCAATGGTGTCTGCTGTGTTGTTAATGTCCTCCACTAGAAGTCCCAGAACGTACTCATAGTCGACCTTGTGAATCCCGGCTGAGTCGTTACACAGACCTGAAACAGTGATGTTCATAATTCTGATGTCTTGACAAGATCCACATTGTCGCGTTTGATAACGCACAGACACCGTGCACTGCGGAGAAGTAATCCAGTTAAAGAACTTGTCAGAGCCAAATGAGATGGCTTGCAGGCAGGGATCGCACGTAGAAGGCTGCTGATCGGTAGCCTGCACCACGCTGAGTGTGCCGATTAGTATTGTGATAACATAGCATAGGAATTTCATGTTCATTGTGAGTCTCCAATTCGCATTTGTTCGTCTTTTGGCCGGCTACGAAATACGCCGCGTCACTGCCACCAGCCTTGATACTATAAGTACTGTAGCTTAGTCCTTGATAATGGCACTGCTGTCCTTCATGGACTTTGCACGTTCCTGCAACTGGTGCATGGGCGTTGCCTTTAGGCCTTGCTTGATAAGGCTCGAGTCAAGTCCGTCTATCTTCGGTAGGCTAGGTTTTGACGGCAGCTTTGCATCAGGTTTTAACAGCTTTATCGCAGCGCTATCCTTTGTGATGTGAACATCGATCAGATTCACTTTGCCACTACTACTGTGGAATCCATCACTGGGAGCCGCTGGTGCACTCACACCATACCACGAGCCCTGCTTGGGTCCCTCACCTGACTTGCCGCTTACCAGGCCTACGCCTTGCGCAGAGCCCCGAGCAGTTCGAGAGTCAACTAGCAAGCTGCTACGCGTGATTAGAGGAGTGTTGTACTGTGCTTCCTGCACGGTTTTGATTCCCCGAGTAGTCTCTCGTAGATTACGCACCAGCTTCCCTTCTCCATTGTATTGATACAGCGCAGCAAAGTGTTGATCGTCAAACTGAGCAATCAGTCGTAGGTTGCGCTTATCATACACATAACAGGTCGTTGAAGCGTTCAGGGGTTGTATGCGCACATCATCAATGTAACACGAGTCTGAAAGAGTATTCTTAAAGCTAACAGCGACTGCGCCGCTACTTGGCAGGCCAGAGGACACCGCTACTTCGTACAACTTCCAATCTCCAGATTGTGCAATGCGTACAGGTGTGTAGGAGCTAGAGTTTACTTGTACGCTGCATGGCAGCGGATTACGAGAACTGGTCCAGAAGCGAACGAGCGCGCCTTCCGCCGACACCTGAGCATCGCAGATCAAGCTATCAACCAGTGCCCAAGAGCTTGTCAGAAGCATTGAATTTCTACCGGTGTGTGCTCTTTGGCTGGAGACCCCCGTTGTCCAATCTTCAAAACTCTCAAAGCAGATTGCACCTGACTTGGCGTTTTTGGCAACAATAGAAGGAACTGAGCCCCGATGCGCAAAACGCGCCGAAGAGTAAATACCCAAAACATCACGTTCCTCTGTGGAGCTTCCCCCTGGGGAGTACTTTTCAACAGTCGAAAGGGCAACCCATTTGGCAGAATTTGACGTCGGGCTTGCATAGTTGAAGGCATCAAAGCTATCGTACAAACCAGATGAAGACACCCGTGCGCCTGTTGTGTTGGCTGAACTGACACTCGTGCGATAGGCGTAGCTTGCCAGAGGTCTCCATTTGCCTTTCGTGCCTTTCTCGTATGGCGTTAAACCACTTGCATAGCTCAAGCCGTAGTCCCACGAATCCGAAAGTGTGGTGGCTGAGGAACTGACAACACCATCTGCCTGCGTGAGATTTCCAGGTGCTTTTGGAGTTGGTGATCCGTACGTTGTTACGCCCCCTACCGTCGAGGACAACTGGTTTGACCGGGCACTATGTATGATAGTGGCCTGATAACCGCTGCCGGCCACAAGGGTGGGACAAAACGAGGTCGGAGTAATGCCGACTTTCGTGGCGTCCACCGAGTTTGCATGCACAACAAAGGTGTTTGACGAATTCCACACCAGGATTTCGTCTCCAGGACTAAACATTGAGGTCATACCAGTTGGAGGTACGATATTCGGGCTTCCGGTATTCAAGTTGACTTGGCATGTAAACTTCTCGTTTGAGGCCGTCTGTCCCATCTGCGCATAGACCCAAGAAGCTGGGATTTTGTAACTGAGGTACGAGCCTTGGTGAGCTTGCGTAGCTCCAGAGCCAAGGAGCAAACCGTCATACTCATCATTGTTTTTGGTAATCACAGTCGTTCCACTGTTTTTGTCGAACACGAGGTTCTCCTCGCTGTGCGTAACCCCATTAACGTAGGTCGTGACGGATTTGGTAATCGCTGGATACTGAATGACTTTGTTTCGCACGGCAATGTTTATCGTCGACGTATTCTGCGTAAAGGTATAATCAAAGGTGAACCATGGGAATGGTAAGAGCAAGAAAGGACTCGGAAACATGATTCCGGCATCAAAAGTGAAGGTGTGATTGTACAGGTTGTCCTCAACCTTGCGTGATTCCTCCACCAGCTCAGCATCCTTGCCAAGGCTGATCTCCTCAATGCTTCCTGTGTACGAGTTAAGAACCTTCAGTTTTTCACCTTCCACATATGAAACCTTACCTTGAGCGTCTTGCTCATAGCGTCCAGGTTTGTAATAGTCATATCGCTGGGACTCTATAGGCTGCGCTATGGCACCCGGGGAGTAATCACCCTTGTACTTTGCTGTCATTTTAGGTTTTCCATGCATCGAGTTTGTTATAATGCTATAACCTTGCGTGGAAGAAACCTTTGATTGTGTGATGTGTATAAGGAATTGAAGAACAGGATCTGGTTCAAATAGGTCCGTTGAAATCGTACTTGACATGGCAATCATTGGGTAGTCCCGGGCTGTGTAGAACTCAGAGATCGTGTACCCACTACCAGTTTTACCACTATGGATATTCTTTGCCACTACTCTTGAGTATCCCACACTTGGCGCCGGCAGAGCATTTTCTCCAATTGGTCCCTCAAACTGTTCGATGTCCTTTTCACCTTTAAGTTTCTCGAAGGTCGACAGGCTCTCCCGCTTGTCGAGGTATTGCACAAGTGCATTCTCCTCACGTCCACTCTGCGGTTCACTCGTGGCTACTCCCGAGCTTGTCCCGTCAATGTTGCGGTAGTCGTATTCAGTGCCATACATAACAGCCGAGCCGTTGTCGGAGCTGATACCATGATCAAACATTAAGATGCGTTTAACCCGAATGCCACCACCCTTTTTGGCCTTGAGCGTTGGCAAGCGCAGGAATGAGAAATTGTAGTAGGGCTTGTATGTTGGCTGCGTGAACATTTCAAAAAAGGTATAGAGATCCGCAGCTACCGAGGGCATGAATTCTAGCAGCTTCGTCCACACACTTTGATTGGTGTACGCGCCTCCAAACTCACCCTTTGGATTACAGCCCAGGTTACCAACCTTCATACTCTTTGCGTACTCGGATGCTAGGTCCGCAGGGGTCTGGCCTTGACCGATCTTAAACTTAAGGTAACGCTCAGCCGTTGGACCTGACCCTGAGGAGTCGGCCGTTATGCTCGAAACATCACAATACCCACTGATGTAGTCAACCAAGTCGTTTGGAAAAGTCCCTGTACTGTAATTCGTGGGACCGGTGCAGGACCCAAAGTTGTAGAGGAATTTGAAGTGGATCTTTTCTTTTTGATCAATGAATTGGTTGCGGCAAAGCGTGCAGAGCGAAGCTGTGCTGGCAGCGTCTCTAATGCCCATGTACTTGCTCACATTGACCTTGAAAACGTAATCTGAGCCGTCCATAGACTGCCCGCCAAGTGAATCGAGGCCGGTCATGATCATTGCTCGTTTGTCCTGCACGTAGAGGTAATCATTTTGCTCGTACTGCACCTGAATTTCGCCTCCTGAGGGTAGAATGATTCGCTTAAGCTGCCAGGCTGCGGGGTCAAATCGGCTTGAGGGAGCCTGATTGACATATGGAAGAGTAAGATCTTTGTAATACTCTTGAGAGATCGAATGGGAAACAGCTTGATAGAAGCCCCAGCGGTCAATGCAACTTCGCTCGTAGACTGGATTCTCATCTCCCACATACCAACCTAAGTCAGTGTTCCCGTAAAAACCCGAAGCATGGCCGGTGATTTCGGGATACTTCGTCTTTATATCGTTCATCCCCGAATCAGACGCCGGATAGGAATTGAAGTTTGGATAGCGATACTCGAACTGGTAGGGTGCGACTTTTGCGTTCGAGGTTCCGCTGTAGTCAAACCAGACTTTTGTCAGTGTTAGCTTACCATACCTAAACCTCAGAAGGGGGTTCGAGCTATTGAATGAAGAACTCACGTGTGCATTAACCGGTACAATACCGATGGCTGAATTCAATTCACCAATGGCCGGCCAGTAATAGTCCACCAGATGCGCATACGCCGGCAATGCTACAAGTGAGTCCATTTGCAGCTTGGTATAACGACGAATCTTCATGGTACTATCGTAGGCACTGCTGTCTGCCAGTGTCGGAGAAGCATCAGTTCTCATAATGTCGTAGGTGTACGACAAATTCACTGTCTTTACTGGTTGACTGAGGTCGTCCTTGGCATAGATGACGATGCGCTCCAAATACTCCAATTTGTTTTTTCGCACCGAACGCACGGTATTTGCATCAAGGTGATCTGCTCGATAGGCACGTGTCTGACGAGTTGCATATGCATTGTCCCACTTTCCGTCATAGGTGGTCAGAGTGGAGTATTGGTTACTGGCAACCGTCGCGTCTTCATCCATAACCCGAGATTGATATACTGTTTCGCTCGAGGTAGGTCCCGTGAGAGCCGCTCCAATTTCCACGGGTCCACGATACGACTCATAACCATCAAGGCGCTCGCGGCCACTTCCACTGAGGTTAACAGTCTGGCCATTAGAGTTTGTGTAACTGAGGTTCGCTTTATTGGTGACAAAGAACGCGATGTGTGTCTTTGTTTCAATTGACTTTAGATAATAGACTTCCTTCTCACCCATGCTGACAGAACCTCTGTCATCGTCACGGATAAGTAGCTTGTTAGGACTGTAATTAAGCCCTCGGTAGGGATGACGCCACTTGTACCACTCTCGTGCCGGCTTGTCGTTGTCATGATTCGAGAGATAATCCCCGTGAGCATACTTGGCGGTTGAAGCAGCGATCGTTGCCTCGGAATGTCTGTACTCAAACGCAGTGTAGCCTCCCAAGTCGTCACTTGTTGGTCCGTCATTGGACAGGTCAAGGTAATCGGGAGTAGTTATTTGCGTAAGCAGGTATTGACTTGCATGCGGTGTAACGCGAACACTACCGTTGAGTTTTGTATCCTTGTGATGTTCAGTAGCATTGTCATTGAAAACTAATTGTTTGTCCCAACTTGTTGTTCCGTATTCTGCAACGTCAAATTGAAGGCTCTTTTCAAATCGACTGTAGACAGGCAGGCCATACACGTACCGTTTCCCGTCAGCACCGGAGAGTGCAAACTCACCAACGGCGTCTTTAATCTTTGCCTCAGTCCTGTCGAGGTACTGCTCGGCACGTGTATTGCTTGAGTTACCGGCTTCTTGCGAATACGAATAGTAGTGCTTAGTGCGGCTACCGTTAGAAAGTACTTTTGTCATCTGGTCGTTGGTAGCATAGCCAACAAAGGTTGAGCGCCCTACTCTCTCGTTGGAGTTAACCACACGGCTGAAACTGCTGGTGTAATAAGGATTGAATGCTTCGGGTGTATCGCTGGCAGTCATGCTCAAGTAGCCACCCAAGTCATTGGTAAACCGGAAGTACTGTGCGTCTTGCACGGAGCTTTTGGTGAATGCCACGCCTGCATAGCCAGGAATGCCGCTCGTTGTAAGGCTCTTGTCGCCTCCACTCAAATCAAACCCGACTCCAAGGTGCGGACCTGCTGTAAAATCCAAACCGACATTGTACAAACCGGTTGAAGACTCTGAGCGTGCTGGTCTGAGCATCGGTGTCAAGGTGTTCTGAGCTCTGAAACTTCCTGCCGGACCATCCCCATTAACACTGTAGACGTCAGCGCCAGAATATGGAATGTACAAGTAACGATCTCGCTTTGTAAACGGAGCTTCTCGCTCGATGGAGTAATCCTGCATAGGCTCTGCATTGAGGCCCACTTCATGCTGATAGAGATAGCCGTAGGTTGAGCGTTCCTTATAACCGGCACCTTTTGAATACGAGTAGGAACCATTGACGCCAACTGACAGTGGCGCTATCGCTCCAGGAACAAAGGGAACAAAATCAGGAGAGAATTTAAAATTGATGTCAAAAGACTCACCGGTGTACTCAGGTGATTCAATAGCAGACGGCGAGACAGCAAAAGTACTGTTAATGTGTTGGTCAATGACAGCGGCAATGCCGGGACCAGCTGTTGTGACTGCTGACAACTCGCTAGTTGCACTCTGAGCTTCATTGAACCTGGCAGCAGCTGTGGCCTGGCAACCTTCACTGAGTGCTTGCATTCCCTGCTTGAACTTCTCACCGATTTTTGCTCTGAGTGAGCTGCTATAGGCTGCCTGTAAAAACTTAGCTGGTGTTACCGTAGCTGAGAATTTCCCTTGTCCATCCTCAACATTGTATCCTACGTCAATGAGATTAGCAATAGCAACTTTGTATCCGGAAACAACAGAGAATCCGGTAAAGTTATTGTAGCGCATCATTTTGTTATAGCCAACACCTACGCCAAAGTCCTTGCTGAAGAGCTGCAAACCAAGGTTATAGCCAATCGCATAGGTCTCGTTGGTTCTCGTGCGGTTGAAGTAGTCAACTTTTTCATCTCGTGCATCGTCGGGGATTCCCCTGATTTGATGCTGAATTGAGCCTGCATTCAACGTCCAGCCATATCCTACCCACGAGGCTTCCTCGTCTGCAGTTGTACCACTGTGATAGGACAGCGACATTGAGTATCCACTCCCGTCGGGTCCCGGTACGTCGATCACAGGTAGATTGTAGGTAAGGCTTCCATTAAACTCACTCACCATGTTGGTCGTTGCAACAGGCTCGAATGAAGCAAACTCTGGCTGGTGCGGACCACTTGTCAGGGCCAGCAGCGCAACGGGTGTGAACCACTCCAGCAGAAAACTTACAAGCAACACTGCAGCAAATGATCGCAGAGTAAAACCAGTAGGAAGCGCTTTCGGCTTTGTAGAAGATGTCATTTTCATATGCTAGCTTTAAAAAAAGCGGTTATTCTTGTGTCAAATCAATGTTGCACTAACGCTCTGACTATGTCACCTACACCTTAGAGATCTCTAGAAGGGACCTGGCTCATGCTCCCCCACTTCGAAGTCGAGGTAAGCTCTTAAAAACATCACGTTGAAAACTAAAGCGGTGGATGCCTGTCATGAAGATGATGTCATTCCAGACGATGCTCTCATCTGTGTGCTGAGCTAAAGTATTGTCAAAGACAAGGATGAACTTGCGCTCGCTTGAGAGTCCAGTACCTCCTTCAAGTACTGCCTCAAGTGGCTTGAGGCGCACAGAGTCAATGGACTTTTCAATATTGTCTTTCATTCGAAAGTTTGCTTCGTCGACTTTCTGGCGGTACTCCGAGTAGTTTCGCGATTCGCTGAGGAGCAAATCAGTTGAACTGGAGACCGGCTTCTGTTTTGAAATCGTTAGGAAAAATGTCTGCTGGTTACGGTAACTCGCAAGTAGTGAATCAAAGAGCTGCGGGTGACCCACGAGGCTTGACTGATTATAGGCCAGGTACTCTGGTGGTACATACTGACACTTTATCTCAAAACCAGCAACGATTTTTCGTTGTAGCAGGCCTGCTTGAGGTGACACCATGTACTTGCAATAGGCGGTGTAGCTGAGCTCTGATGGTTGTTCTTTGCAGCTTTGGATCACCACACACAGCAAGAGAGCTAGCATCGGAGCTCTACTGCATAAGAGACAGGTATTCCTAAGGGACATCATTTGCATAACAAGTACACTCTACTTTGATGACTTTGCTGAATTCTGATACTTGTTGTTCATCTCAAGCAGTAACTGCTTGGTGACATCAAGCTTGGCATCTCCGTGTAAGACATTTCCGTCCTCAGAAGTACCAATTATCAGATCATAGCCATGTGATTCGGCAAACTCACGAGCATAACCATTGATTTGAGCAATCAATCCTTCTGTTGCTTTTCGTTGCTCATCGGATGCCTTTGCTTGTATGGATTTTACATAGTTATCAACCGATTGCCTCTGCGATTCAAGTGCCCCTTGACGCTCTGCTTTATCCTTAGCTGACATGCCGTGACTTTGGTTCTCAAACTCGCTCAGTGCTCTATTGTAGGATAGTTTGAGTGAGTCGATATTGGCCTGCCACACTGATTGCTTGTTCGCACTATAGGTCTGAGCGTCTTTCATTCCCTGGTAGCCTGAAATGAGTTCTCCTGATCGTACAAAGGCTATACGGCTGGCACGTGATGACGAAAACAAGAGGTATGCAGACAAGGCAATTGAAATGGTGCAGAGAAAATAGAGAATCCAGATTTTCATGTGTACAAGGAGATTACAGGTGTTAAGGTTTTACTCTAAAGCAATGCCGATGTGGAGATAGAATGCCGAAGCTAAATGTGTGAGTAAGGTAGTGCTCTCTGTAGGCTCGCCGAAGTGCGAGCTTTGTGTTGTATGTGTTTCACTGATCTTAAGGAACGCGAACTACCACCGAGGACAACTCACCCAGATTGCTTTTGATTTTAATGATGTACGTGCCCGGCGGACACTTTTGTCCCCCCTCATCACTTGCATCCCAAGCCAAGTCGTGCCCTCCCGGCTCAACTGTTTGGTTTGAGAGCAAACGTTTAACGACTGATCCCTTCAGGTCGTAGACTTCAACGGTGGTTAAGGACTTGAATGGAAGTCTGAAGCTAACGTATAAACTACCCGAAAACGGATTCGGTTCACATTTGAGCTCATAAGAGCTCAGTTGCAATACGCCTGTTTTCGAAGTACGTGCGTTGAGGTCCACTGTTTGATTTGCGGGAAGCTCCGGGAAAACAAGCTTGTTGTCTCCCTTTGTTACAACAATTGAATCTACCTTTGTTGCACTGCCAAGTCCAAAGTGAAGTAGTGGCGAATCCTGAACCAGTAACCCCTTCCCGCTTACAATTTGTTGGCATTGAACCGTGGCATCCGAGTATACTTTCACGCTGCTACCAAGACCCCAACCATGAGATGCGAGGTAGCAAGTGCTAATGTTGATGTAATTACCAGCGCTACTAACATTCTTGAAGAAGTACAGGGAATCGTTTTGAATCGTGATGATGTCTTGTCTGCCGTCGTTGTCATAGTCAATGACAGCCACATCGACGTTATTAGTGAGGCTTCGAATACCAGAACCCAACGTTGCGTCCTCGAAACAATGCGCGCCACACTGACGTAGCATCTGAACGTAGCGGCAACGACAATCAGTCGAGACGATGCAGTCAACCCGTGCATCATTATCCGCGTCAAGCCAGGCAACACTTGACTGCCCATCATGAAATGCCAAATCGGCAGACGGGCTAGCACTAACTGCATACAATGGTGAGCCACTATTCTCAAGCACAGTGGTTGTGCGCGAGCGGCGTTCCTCTTCGTCTAAGTAATTGATACTCTCTGCTGCAATGAGTTCAGGGTTTCCATCAGAATTAATGTCCCACCACGCCATGCCTTTGCTTAGCCTGCTGGCACTTGTACGATCAGCATCAAAGCTTCGAGCCAGAGCAGCAGACCCCAGGGGCCAGCTTACGATCCACTTTCTTGAGGTGCTATCACTGCCAAGAGCGCTCAAGCAAAGCTCCAGGCACCCATCGCCGTCTACATCAACAAACTGACAGCCGGTGACGTCCAGGGCGTCCATCTTAAGAGCATCGGCACTTGCGTAGCTAAAACCTCCCCGCCCATCCCCACTCGCAAGCAAGTAACCACGCGAAGTACCCGAAAATCCCAAGAAGATGTCCAGGTTAGCGTCTCGGTTGTAATCCCCAAGGCTAAAACAGCTCGGACTAGCACTTAGCGGCAACGATATTTTTGTCGATAACTCAAGTTTTCCAGTCTGATCTTGTAGGTAGGTGCAGAGCAAGTACTCGTGACCCTTCACCTCAACACAGACAACATCTGTCTTGCTGTCATTATTAGCATCAAGTGCAATGCTACAGGTTGTTTCGAATCCACTTTCACTAAGCAGTGCCGATTGCTCGAAATTGCGCCCTTTTTTGCTTAAGAATACGCGCCCGCTTGCCACCAGATCATCGTATCCGTCTTGGTTGATGTCCACAACCGACAGCGAAGCATTTTTTCCAACGACTGCGTTCATCTGGGACACAACCGTAGTATCTCGCTCGAAGAAGGGTATGACTTCGGCTTTCTTTACTAATACACTGATGTTGAAAGCTCTCTTGGAGTACTTCCACTGTCCGTCACGTCCCTGAAGAGTTTGATTGAAATACTGACCCGCTGCATTGGTAGCGGCGCACTCAGCTTTGTGGTTTTCATTATCGGTGAGGATGTTCAAACCGTGGGACACGTCTTCGATTACAATAAAAAACTGAGTGGAACTGATCGGCAAGTCACCGAGTTCTACGCTTATAGCTTGGTATCCAACTTGGTGCTTTTTTGCAATAATCTTTTTTGTGAGCGAATGCTCAAAGGCAGGATAGCACAGGCCCCCAACATCTCCCACTACTCTCAGGGCAAAGCTGCCTGAATCACCGGAGGTGGCTACAATAACGGTGTGCAAGAAACATGGCCTTGCGAGCGAGAATCTTGTCGCCATACGGATGATACTGGCGTCGATGTAATGGTATTGAGGCGCATTTCTCGAGACAAAGCTCAACGTGTCATAACCGAGTTCACGCTCGCTGGCAGATAATGCTGGTAGTGACACTACTGCGCTTGAGAGCATCCCAATTAGAAGTCCACAGAGCAAAATCCGAGAGATAGGAAGTCGAGCACTGACAATAAAAGTGCGCATGGTTGTATCAAACGTTATGTGTTACCAAAACCAGCTGGCTGTACTCATCTCTAACAACTCATCTCTAACAGCACAATACTAAACTAAAAGGCGATAATTCCCTGTCAAATGTCCCCTTCGCTTCCATTGCACACTCCTAACATTCAGTATGCTCCTCGGGCACGTTCTACCCTAAATCCTCGATTGCTAATTCGCTGTGCCAACAATGCTATTAAAAGTCAAAACTGCGTTGCAATTGCCTTTACCACTCCCGGCGCAATTACATTTGTCGCAAATTGACATTCTTATCATAGTAATCTGGCTTCACAATTACTGAAGCGTAATTACTTATGTAAGATCTTCTGCAAAATATGTGTTAATAAGAGCGATTGTCAAGTTTTGTTTCAGCAATAGATATCAACACCCTGCACAGGTCTAAATCAAGTATTTTTCGTCAGCGATTTAACTGTCTTAATAGCCGAAGTAAATACCTAAATTCTTGTAGGAATGAGAGCTTTTGTTTCTTGATTGTATGTCAGCGCCTTGTTTTCTTTGTTTTTACAATAGTCTGTTCAGCTCTGTTGAGATTTCCGTTGTGTATTTTTTGTGTATTCACTGAGAAGATCTGACTGCGATTTTTGGACCGTCTTGTTTCATTAATATTTCGAGCACTGTGGCCACAGAATTTCAAACTTTCGTATCAGTAACAGGCAACCTCACAGGCGGGGCAAATGTCGAGATCCGGGCCTCAGATGGTCGGCTCGTTGCCTCAGGTATTACAGGCGCTGCCGGTTCATGCACTTTTTCGCTCGATGACGGTGCTTACGCTGCATCTGCTCATTACACTGACCCCCTTGGTACGAACTATGAAGGATCTCAGTCTTTTACTGTAAGTTCGAATGATCCGCAGCAAGTCACCATTGTATTGCATCCAGTTTAGCGCCGATGCCAAAGAGCCATTCACAAACAGGTCGAACTTCAAAAAAGGCAGCACGTTTACTCGATGCTGCCTTTTTAGCCTTAGAGCACAAAGATTTGCCTTCCATGAGAGCAGCATGTGCCGAGCTGGAATTCCTACGCGACTCGGATCTTTGGGGCTATGTTTTGTATTTAGAGTGGAGAATTTGCTTCAACGATGGTGATGCCCTTGGCGCTGAGAGCTACTGGGAGCAAGTAGTGAGCTTTTTTAGCAAACAGGGCAATAAGACATGGCTGTTGCGTTGTCATGTAAGGAGATTACAGGATTGCTGCCGAAGCCTAAGTATACATGAAATTGAAGCTCGCCTAGAAAATATCCGCCTGCAGAGCCTTGTGGGTGATGATCTACATTTCATGTACACGGATGCTATTTCGGACCTTTTTTCTGTGCTTGCTGATAAGGGAACACTTTCCCGTGAGTTGATTTTCCAACTTATGCATTACGCCGAGATGAGTATGCCAAACGTTGCACCCTATAGCAAGATTAAAAGTGCTATCAACTGTAGTGCGGCACTTTTAACTGTAGGTGAGATCGCAACAACATTGGCGATACTTGAGCGAGCTATGACCTTGGCTTCCGCGTACACCGATGGCTTTAAGCATGTTTATGTCGAAAAGACGGAGCTAAGCTGGAGGGGCATCCGAAGAGTCTCAGTGGAGATAAGCCGCGAACTTTCCCAGCTTCACTGCGCATATGCCTCTTTGCTCGCACGACTCGGAAACATTGAAAAAGCCGTTTCTTCACTTGAGTTTGTGCTCACTTTGCATTCTGCAGGCCGGGAGCACATTTCACGTGCTGCGCTGCTCAATCAAGTTGGTGTTCTTCACATGACTGCTGGCTCCGTGGATCTAGCACTAAGTGCTTATCTTGAAGCCGAACGCATTCTAGCGCTTTCCGAGCGTAACACTGTCCGACAGTGCATCCTTCTTTGTAACAAAGCCGAAGCTCTTGCTAAGCAACGCCGCTTCAATGAGGCAATTTCTGAGTTGAAAAAAGCTCTTGAGATTGCGAATCAAAACGACTTTGAAAGTGTGCAAGGAGACATCTCTCTCGAACTAGGCTCTTTGTATGCAACCTTAGGCAGTCAAAGTAATGCACTGCAGCTATTAGAGACTGCATTGCGTATTGCACAAAAGCAAGGAAACGCGCTGCTGACAGTCAAAGCCTATAGAGCACTTGGTCAAGTGAACATGACTATTGACTCCAGCCATGCCTTCACTCAATTCAGTAACGCCGTTAGCCTGGCTAGAGAACTTAACAACAGACTTGAGATGAAGCATTTACACTATGATCTGTGTAAGTACTACAAACTCATGGGTCAGGCTTCGCAAGCACTTTTTCACTTTGAAGAATACGTTGCACTCAAAGATGCTCTCTTTACGGAAGAATCTCAGAGATTGCTTTCCAACGTTTCCATTCTTCAGAAAGTGGAATCTTTCAAAGCTGAAGCCGACAAATCAGTACAAGAGTTGCAGGTAGTGCGCACAGAACTCCAGCGCAAAACTCTGCAATTGAGCTCAGTTGAGGATGAACTTAGAGACCTGGCAGTTAACCTAAGCGCCAATCAGGAATTTCTTACAATTCTCAAGGAAAAGATTTCCAGGCTTGGTCGTAATCGAAGTCTGCACAATCATGAGGAGTTTACGAGCCTGCTAGCTGAAATTGACAACAGCCCCTTAAATGCCGCTAAAAGAAAGCACTTTGCTACTGCCTTCTACGACGCAAACAAACCATTCGTGGATCGCCTCAAGCAGCAGTACCCAAGTCTGTCAACTTCAGAGCTTAAAGTGTGCGTATTCCTTAGCATGATGATGGAATCCAAAGACATTGCAAGCAACCTGAACGTAGACAAACGCACTGTTGACAATCACCGGCTTTTCATAAGGCGCAAGCTTGCGTTGTCCCGCAGCCAAAACCTCAACCAGTTCTTGAACTCCCTTCGCTCCTGAAAACAACAAGCACCGTTTGTCCGGACTCGTTGACCTACAGCTAGTGCTGTGTACTTTTTGTGTACTACCCAATTTGCCCGCACTGACGATATTTGAACCGTGCAGAAGGCAAAGAAGGATAGCACGCCTGTACTCGCTGCTGAGCGATTTCGAGAACCGAGAGATGCAAGCGTACACGAAGGTGACTTCACATTCGCTCTCTTGAAGTGTGTCGGGCAGAAATATCAACCGTGGCGTTGCTCGCGATAAGGGCACCATGCAGGTGGATCGATCTGCGTTGGCAGGATTTCGTTTTCCAGGCAGATGATAATGGTTTTGAGTTCGACTTCGCAGATTGCGTGATAGAAGACAAAATCCCCCGAGCCTGACCGCTCAGGCACTTGGAAATAGCGACAACTGAAACAATTTGTTGGTAGGTTCTCCATTGTGAAGATTTTGAGCTTATAGCTCGATACTGTCAATACATTATCATTTGGTAACAGTCAATGGCTTGGTGGCTACAGGTCTCGACTCGCTGGCAGAGCGCAGTGAGCGTAGTTTTATGCATAATGCTCTAAAGCAGTGTAGCAACCAGTCTGCAAAACATTAATACTTCACTTAAGTGCGCTTAGATGCGCTTTAATGGCAATGAGCTGGTAGTCCTGAAGAGATCTGACAACAAGTGTTAGACTTCTACTCAAGACTTAGAGTACGTAAGAATACAATCTATGCATTCCAGGAGCATTTAAATGGAAATAAATTACGGCTTGGTCAGGGAAATTCTTCGATTCGTGGCTACTGGTACTAATACTGTGGATGCTTTTAGCACCGAGTTGCAACAAAACAACCAGCAGGAACTGTATTATCACACCGAGATGCTTTCTGCTTCTGGCCTCTTTATTCACTCAGAATTTCCACCAAAAGGAGATCACCAGGAAGTATTGAACTGGCTCGCTCAGTCAAAACTAAGCTTGCTGGGTCAGGAGTACTGGGAAGCCTTTAAAGACGAGGACATTTGGCTGCATTGTCAGGCACTTGCTGGCAGAGTTGGAAAACAATCTCTCGAGGTACTAAAGGATATAGCTTTGCAACTAATTCGCGATCATTACACTGTTGCAATGCAAGCAGCACGTAAGTATTGAAATAAACGGTCCACCACGATTGACAGCCACGACTTCCTGTCACTTATTATGAGTTCATTTCTCGCGACTTGAATTTGAGTCAACGCGCACCTCAAATGCTTGCATGTAGTCATATTTGCGGAGCCCTCTGTTCGCCGCGACACTTCACCACTACCCTTCGCTCCGCCTCTTCATCCTTGCCTATTAGAGACATTTACAAGGAATTCCTTGTTCTCACCATCGAACCACTAGCTATGTCAGGTGATTAGTAGATCACACATACTCTCAGTTGCCGTTTCATGATTCAGTACTGTATCGAACCCTTCGTGGAAATATCTTCACACGGTATCCATGCAGACTCGGTATACAAAGTGTCAGTTGTGCATTTTTTGTGTATTGAGAACTTGATTGCTGCAAGCGATTTTTGCTACATGCACTGCGTTGGGGTTGAGGGACAATACAGCTATCTCGTTGTGAAGCGACATGTAACATGCGGAGTCACTCCTGCACGACGCATGTTATGATGCAGTCTGTATGAGGTTCTCACGTCTTCCGCATGATGATCTAGCGGTAACGACAGAATGCGAGTACTGACAGAGTAAACCTCATTCAATCGATTGAAAAGCCCTTATGAGAAAGCTCACGAGGGGTAGGAAGGAACTTCTTGGCAAGGGTGGTTTCATTTGTACCAATCAACTTTTAATGGAGAACTACATGCCTGTTGAGAGTAAAATGGTTTTCGACATTCACGCGCATGCATCATTGAAAGGCTATGTCTTTGGTAATGATCTGACTCACAGGCACTCCCACCCACTGCCGGATTTCTATACTCTAGACGCACAGATCGACCTTCCTGACATGAACGAAGGAGGTGTGCAACTGATGATGTGCGCACACTACCTCATTGAACGGGAGTTCATTTCTCACTGGAGTCCAACCCTTCGCTTTCTATCCGATTTTTACCAGTGGATAGAACAGCGAGGCTTGGTGGAAGACTCTGCGCAGCCCGGTCATGCCTTCAATCAAATGCTTGGCATCATGGCACATTTCGAAAAAGCTCTGGTAAAAGCAAACACCAAAGGTTTTGCGTGCTGTGTGGCTAAGAACCTCATGGAAGCAAGACTGGGCATTTTGCAAGGAAAGACCGTGTTCCTGCATGGCATTGAAGGGACGAACTGCTTCAACAACCTCGGTGAGGATCTTCCACTCGTGAAGGCAGTCTCATTGTTAAAATCAGCTGGTGTTGCTCAAGTGACGCTTGCACACCTGGTGGATTCGGAGCTGGTTCCTTCACAACAAATGATACCACCCGGTACTAAAAAAGAGCTGGGATATACTGGAGCCGATCCGGATCCAGATGCAACCCTGAACACTAAGGGTGAGGAGCTCGTTACTGCTCTCATGGATGCTGGCATACTCATAGACCTTCAACACTGTACTCCTGCCACACGGCGCCAAGTCTACGCAATCAACAAACAAAGGGATGACAAGAAGACTCCGCTTCTGTTTAGCCACACCGGACTTCGTAGCATCGCGGTGCAAGGTAAGATGGGTGAGATGTCACAAGGAAAATACACGTATCAATGTGACCTTGATAACCTTCCAACAGATGAAGAGGTTGTGGAGATCATTCGAAGTGGGGGCGTAATCGGGGTCATTTTTGCCAACTACTGGCTGTGCGGCACAGAGGAAGACTCACTGGCTGAAGAGAATGGCATACCGTGGGTCATCAAAACGATAAAAGCCATTGCCGCACTTGAGAAGACAGAAAACGCAAGCTTTGACTACGAACATATATGCATCGGAAGTGATATGGATGGATTTACACAAAGGCCCGATGATTTGACTTCTCCGCGGAACATGAACGATTTGAGGGAGGCATTATTTGCTGCGGGTTTAAACGACACTCAAGTACAAAACATCCTTTGGCGAAACTACATGCGAGTGCTTGAACGCGGTTGGAAGTAGCTGTGACTTGTGGCAATGTAACTGACTGTGGAAGTCAAGTGAAAGACTGCACCTGTGCTTCAAGCCGTTAATTCTATTAGCAATCACTTTTCTCATCAATACAAAGGTTCAGATATGTGCATGTCTTCATCGAACTACAAAATCTCAGGTCATTGCAATTGGGAAGGCGACAAGATTGTTTTTGACACTTCAATAAAAGCAATGCGCAAAATCCCTGAAATTTTGCCGGAGCGACGCTATGAAATCGACATTCGTGAATTTTTGTCCTCGCAGAACAACTCCATCATGCACCACACACTCAACAAGATTGCAAGTCAGGTGCCAGCCGACGAGCGTTTTAGGTTTTTCATTCGGCAAAAGGGAGCGTTTGACTTTCGAGCATTGAGAATACTAGACTATGTCGCTAGCAACATAAGCTACAGAAACCGACCATCACGCGATTTTGACTCATGGCTCTTTCCGGATGAGACCATAGCACTTGGCTCAGGTGACTGCGAGGACATTGCCTTCCTAATTGCCAGCCTTCTCATAGCATCTGGAATAAGCCCCTACGAAGTTCGAGTGGCGCTAGGCTATGTACACACAAGCGGCACGAAGCAGTTTCACCCGCACGCATGGACAATGTATCGAACCGAGTCCGGACGGTGGATGCTCTTTGATCCTCTGGCTGTGACCGCTCAACCGAAAAAAGCTGTTGTAGCAAAAAACTCGAGAAAGAAAGCTTCAGCCGCGACAGATGATACTCCAATGTTTCAGTACATACCTCATTATGTGTTCAACACAGATCACTTATGGAGCGTTGATAACTCACGAAGCAAAGATTCAACCTTTACTCACTTTGTAAAAAGGCAGTACAAGCGCCAAGACGACTTTTGGTCCAAATTCAATCCGAAGTTTTCACTTGGCACGCACAATACTATCTTCACTGAAGCACTCGTAAAAACCAAACTTCTGAGTGATGTTGAAATTGCAGCTATTCGACTGAACAGTATGCTTATCGACAGACCTGTCTTCGGATATCATCCCTTTGATCACATGGATAATGGCTACATTGAAGAAGGTTGGCAGCGAGTAAACAATAGGCTCTCAACGGGTAGTTTAACCGATCTGGCATTTGCCCTGCATGCAATAGCGGACTTCTATGCTCATTCAACCTATGGACACTTTTTCCAAGGCAACACTCCTATCCCTATTTTCGATCAAGGTCTGAAGATCCCAAACAAAGCAGCTGTACTTCAGGATGTGTACATTAACTCTGAAGCTAAGAACAATGTCAACTCACTCAATTTTGATCACTTCAGTACGAACAGCAGCTCGGCACCCATTGCACGTAGCGCCGATGAGAAGAACTATTGGGTTTCCCGTGAACTCATAAGCGGTCGATATGCACAGCCCCATGACAATAGTGAGGGATTTCTCAGTTGGGGCTCCCTTACACACTACCCTGACGACTTAAAATCTCCAGCTGAAATCTCACACCGGTTGTACCTTCCCCATCATGATGAAATCGCAGTTGATAGTTCCCAAATCACAGACGGCCATCTGTTGTACGATTCCGCTACCTACGCAAGTCAGTTCAAGAAGAGAAAAGATGCAGCTATCAGGCACACCGTTGCGGCTACCACACAGTGGAAAAAATTGTTCAGTAGTTCCACTCTGTAAGTCATAAATCATGCGAAAAGGAAGTGATCCGCTCGAGAGCGTGTGTTGACATGCGAAGTAATTGGATTGCATGAAGCTGAAGAATCAAAACTGACTCTCTCTTCTTTCAGGTGTCAGACTGGAAGAGCCAGAACGCATCGGTACGCGTGAGTCCTATCGTTGCTCGACTGCCTAGAGGTCAGATGTATCACAACAAGAAATCTAAACATGAAAAAACATAACGCTTTACTGATTGTTGTTCTTTCTTTGATAGAGTTGGCGGCGGCAATACCACTACAAGCAAGCGAGACCTTCGAGCATTGTGGCACATGGCGCTGGAGCATCAAGACCCTTACAGATCAAAAAGGCTTAAGCGTGCTTCACTCAAATGCACGTGTCAGCTCAATCGATAGCCTTGTTGCACTAGAAAGACCTAGGGATGCAAACTCCGGCAACAATGAGCGATATGAAGCTGAAGGGCACCTTGTGCGCTGCAGAGCCTTACTCATTGCACACAAACAGGAATCGAGCTCAGACGGTGATCATGACTATCACTTAGTTCTGAAGTCCACAACAGCAGATGAAACTCTCATTGCTGAAATTCCCAGCGCAAATTGTCCTGAGGTGGCAAACCAAGCAGAACTGAAAGAGCTTTTTACTGAACTACGAAACACGTACGATGCTGAGATCGGACGACCGACACAATCATTGAAAAACATTGGACCGATCGAAGTAGAGCTCGTCGGTGTACCATTCTTTGACAAAGAGGCACATGGTACCGGTCATTCTAAAAACGGTATTGAGATTCACCCAGTTGTGAGTATAACACGTCTCGGAACAACCGCTCAGTCTTTTGTTTCTGCGGAGAATGACAAATCAAGCACAAAAAGTAATGAAGACATTTCAACACAACACACGGAGATCGCTATGGCACCTGAGAGAGTTCTTTCAATTGTCCTACTGGGAGCGCTACTTGGCATGATTGGTCAGGGAGTACGCTTCATCATTGGACACAAAAAACTAAACGACGCCATTGCCTCAGAGGGAAGCAGAAGTACTAAAACATTTGACACTACCACGATGCTCGTTTCCTTCGTCATTGCGTTTGCTGTCGGTGCCGTAGCAGGTGTATTGGCGAGTTTCCCCTACATCACAGAAGGAAAGCCATTTGATTCTCACTTCATACCCATTGTAGTCGCCGCGGGATACGCAGGTACCGACTTTATTGAAGGCTTCGTTCAACGCAGCCCCATTAAAGGGAAAGTAAAGGGCGCAAGTTCTTCAGGCAACGAAGACAAGCCCTAGAGCAATACGGCAACACGCAATCACCGGCTTGTGCCAGGCACATGGTGTAAGTAAGCGAGAACGACAAGAAATGTGCAGGTTTAGCGGGCAGTAAGTTCGAACAATTCGGTTGATCTAGGTCGCAGCCGGACAACCGAGAAAGGTAGATTCACTGCGTTAGCAACGCTGACCTGATAACCCGCGTAGGTGGTTGATAGTGTAAAAAGCAATCTAAGGTGAGGTTGAGGTAACGGCAGCGGCTACGGCTGAGATTGAGACGGCAGTTGAGTTTGAGACGGCAGTTGAGATTTGAGTCGACTGTCGCCATCTAGCCTACCTTAAAGTAGCAACCAATGACTCTGACGCCAGGATATTCGATTACTACAACCATATCTACGGGAATGGTACTTGATTCTACCGAAAAAAAGAACCAGCCGCCAGTCAGAGCTGCGAACTGCACATGCGTTGCAATTTTAAGCACCGAATGAGCAAGGGACAGACTCAAATTCGCAAGCAGCTCACACTTCGACAATTACCATTGCCGGTTTAGTATTCACCCAGCTTACTTGTTTATACAATGATTGATACCTTGCTGAGCACATTGGATCAGACAAAAAAGGAACTTGGACTATCTTACGAAGACGCTTCAGACTGCTGGTTCAGAGGCCATGCCGACGCAGGTTGGTCACTTCTGCCAAGCCTCTATCGTTTCGATAGTCAGCACAAGAATCCACCTGTAACGCACATTGAGTGTGATTTGTACTTTGAGTTTCAATCTCGTGCAAACGAGCTCCACCATTTGGACTTAACAGCGTGGGAAACTCTGCAATTTATGCGCCACCATGGAGTACCGACACGCCTGCTTGATTGGACAGACTCCCTCTTGACAGCCCTCCACTTTGCTGTAAACGATGTGTCGCACACTCGAAAAAGTACTCCGTGCATCTGGGTGTTGAATCCCTATCGACTAAATGTGCACTTTAGTGATGTAAACGATCTCTTTGATCCCGAGATTCTTTGCGATAGCGATTCACTGTACACTGATCTTGCAGCAGCAGAAGGTCTAGACCTGGGTAGTAGCCCAACTGCAATCTATCCCAGACAGCGTCATGGGCGCATGAGAGCGCAAAAAGGTTGGTTCGTTGTCTGGGGCTCCTGCGAGCTCGCCCTTGATGAGCAACTCAAATCAAGTGGATCACAAGGTTCGAACTCTGCGAACATTCTTCGTAAGATCGATCTCGACAAACAGCAAGTTCTAGGGATACGTGAAGATCTACGAAATCTCGGTATCACCGAAGGGCACGTTTTTCCCGATTGTGATGGCCTGGCACGAGAGCTTTCGATGAAGTACGGATACAAACCTATTCCGAAGTACTAAATATCGAGTGGAGAGATGGCATTTTGAAAATCGAATCCTCTGTTTCATTGGATAACACAGTGGTTCTACAGTTGTTGCCTTAACGATCTCCAGTCATACTTTATCATCCACATCTATGGCAGACTTTCCTTGTTCATTTACCCCGCTGTGTAGTACGCCTGAAGGTATACACGCTTCCATCGTCCACTCAATCCCACCATACGTGGATGGGTCTTGCCGTCGCGAGCCTGATTTCGAGCACCACTTTCCTTGCATTACCGGATTATGCAGGCCGGACGCCAACGGACCTGGTAGTTTTGCGGGACGACTTCAAGTTGGAGATCGCGTCGTTTACTGGACCAATCAACACCGTAAAGCTCGTGTGAACCACTTAGTCAGCGTTCTCGAGGTGATACAGAAAGTAGATTCCCATGTGGATGCTCGTAGGTGGTACGAACAGCACGAGTTGCCACTTCCCAACAACCTAATTGTTCGTGGAAACCATTGTATACCTTGGAATAAAACACACCAGCAACCACGGTGTGTGGAAGAGCCCGACTCGTTGAAGGTGTGGGATGCAGGCTACGTTGCACGGGCCGTAGGTCATCCAGATGTAGCTATCTGCCAATTTTGGAATGCTATTCGATTCCTACACAATCCTCCGATCATCGACGTGCAACACGCCTTCGGACACGCCATAGAAACGCAGAATCCTGCTGAGTTTAAAGGCGATGAGTGGGACCGCTTTGTTAAATGGTTGAAGTCAGTATTGAAGTCCGGATGAGAGCACTGAGTTGTTTGAGGTGTACACACCTGTCACCTTCATTTTGAAGTACAAAATAGTAATATCCCAGCGACCCAAAAGTAACTCATGCTTCAGGAATGGATCTGCAGCTGGCTTGAAACAATGACCAGACTAGCGAGTAGCATGTCTCCCTTGCTCTTGAAGTCGTCGTTCTATAGAGTGCCCCACGGCTGTCACAGTTTAGCTTGCCCATCGCACTAACAGTTTAATGTGTGCCGATATTATTTCCAGTCACAGAATCATGAATGTCAACCTAAAATCTTATCAATCAACGGTCGCGTTTTTTGTCGCCTTACTTGCCACGTGCTTACCTCCAACAGTTTTTTCCATCAGTAGAAACACCTTTCAAGCTCAGGACTCAGTCTTACGAATTGGAATCAAGGTAGTGCCGCCATTTGTAATGAAATCAGAGTCAGGTGAATGGACGGGGATCAGTATAGAGCTTTGGCGACTGAAAGCAAAAGATCTTAACCTACGATACGAGTTTCACGAGTCAGACCTCAACGGTATTCTTCACGGGGTCAAAGAGGGTAAACTTGATGCTGCAATAGCGGCCATAAGTGTCACAGCCGATCGAGAAAAGCTGGTTGACTTCTCTCAGCCTTACTTCAATAGCGGTCTTGGAATTGCTGTTAAACCCAGTAGCAACCTTACATGGTTCGATGCACTTAAAAGAATCGTCACCACTGACGTCATACGCTTGTTCGTTCTCTTGACTTTTTCAACGCTTCTTATGGGTACGGTAATGTGGTTGTTGGAACGTAACAAAAACGAAAGCGACTTTGGCGAAGGTAAATGGACTAATGGACTTGGTGATGGACTTTGGTGGTCAGTAGTCACGTTAACCACCGTTGGATATGGCGACATTACTCCGAAGACTCTACCCGGACGCATTGTTGCATTGGTGTGGATGATTTCCGGCATCGTCATGGTGGCTAGCTTCACCGCAACCATGACTTCAACGTTGACCGTGGCACGTCTCGAATCAGAAATTACCAACCAACAAGACCTATACAAGTTTAATGCAGGCTGTGTTTCTTGGTCCACAAGTGTTGAGTACTTCAACTCACATAAGCTCTTTGCTCGTGAATTCATACAGCCGTCCGATGGACTAAAGGAGGTCTCACTCGGCAAGCTCGATGCAATGGTTTATGACGCTCCTATGCTTAGATACTGGATTTTACACAATCATCTTGATGAATTGACCGTTCTGCCCTGCACATTTGAGAAGCAGAACTATGCTATTGCACTGGTTCAAGGTAGCATGTGGAGAAAGCCGTTCAACCAATCGATTCTAAGAATGACTCGAAGTGAGCATTGGGATGAAACGCTCGCAAAGTACCTTGGTTCTCAGTAGCTTGCGTTGCATTACATAGTTCCAGCAAGACACCTCGGTTGACTCGCTTGGAAACCTTGCACCGATTTGGCAGCGAAGTACTCAAGACAAGAAATTAGTGCCAATAGCTGAATCGTTGTCGTGAATTTTAGTAGCTCATTGTCTGGGCACTGCTACGAACTCACTTCATCGCCAAGATAGCCACCTGTCGTATTCAACCATTTATGTGCAGCTTGCTTTTCAGTAACGATTATCATGTAACATGGCCTTGCCACACAGGGACCGTGGTAATGATCTTGCGGATCCCATTGCATTATCTACCAGAATAGTTCGAGTCGTTATTCTTGACCCTCAGCGTCGGATTCACGTACACAAGTTTAGTGGCGGCTTTGAAGGACCTTTACTGCAACAAGAGGAAAAGTAACAAGAACTTCAGTCTCCTTTATGTCGCAGGGAGGAACTCGGTCAAGGTGACAGATAGCATCTACAAAGAAAGGACTTCACATTTGTTTATCTCATCGCTATCGGACCGCGATGCAAAACATGCAGATACGACTTTGCTAAGCGTTATCCACCTCTGATGAGTGGCGAGAACTCAATAGCGCCTTGAGTTCTCGCTTGTGCTCAATTCTATTTTTTTACGTTCGTCGAAGCGGCTACCTATTAAAAGATATTTTAAGAAACTATGGACTCTTTTACTTCAAGTAACGCTCTACTCCTAGCCCTGATTTCTGCAGGTCTCAACTGTCTTGGCTGCTCTTCGATGGTTGACAGCTCAGGTAGAGCATTCTTCATCATTCCCCCACCAAGCTCCTTGATCTTTCGTGCTTGAGGCATGAACCGAGTTTCCATTGAACTAACGAGCTTGTTGTAGCTCTTGGTCGCTGAGTTCAGGTCATCACCAACACCTGCCATGTGCTGAAGCAGGGTCACAGTGCGGTTGTATAGCTCTACTCCTGCTTTCTGAAGTTGGAACACATTGTCAGTCATCCGCGATTGTTGCCAGCAGAATGAAATGGACTTTAACATTGCAATGAGCGTCGTAGGAGTTGCGAGCACTACCCCATTTTCCATTGCGTATTGGATGAGTTCTCGATCCACTTCCAGGGCAGCTCCAAAGGCCGATTCAACGTTCACGTACATGACAACAAAGTCGACGGTATTGTCAAACTGCTTCCAGTACCCCTTTGAGGACAGAGCCTTAATGTGTTCCTTGAATTGAGTTACATGCTTTTTCTGACAAGCAAGCTTCTCGACCTCTGTTGGTGCCTCGAAGGATTGCAAGTAAGCCAGGAGTGGTGCTTTTGAGTCGATAACGATTCTGCGCTCACCTGGCAGGCGAACAATCAAGTCAGGCCTCAAAGTGGCGTCTTCCTTCTTCACTGAAGTTTGCTCTTCAAAATCACAATAGTCATTCAGGCCAGTGAATTCAATGACACGTCTGAGGCCAATCTCACCGTATCGACCTCTTACGTGTGAAGTCTTGAGTGCATTGACAAGTGTTCCAGTTCTCTCGTCCAACTTCTCGGTAGCAACGCCAACACTGCCAATGAGGGTCTTGAGCTCCGAGTATGATGACAGTCTGCTTTTCTCCACGTCCTGAACCTGTGAGCTGAACTTGTCGAGCGATTCTTTCAATGGCTTGATCATCACCTCCACTGCAGTTCCTCTTTTCTCCAGCTCCCTTTGAGAAGCCAAAGACTGTTTTTCAATCTCTGCTCGTACAAGGGTTAAAAAGGTATCTGAATTCTGGCTCAGTGCTTGACTTGAAAGCGTTGAGAATGCATCCTTCAGTGAAGTCTTCGTTGTCTCTATGAACGTGCGCTCGTCCTCTAAAGATCGTAGCACTACTTGGTACTTTGCAGAGGTCTCAGATTCTAACTTGGATGCCTCAAGAACTTGTCGTTGCGCAGCGCAAAGCTCCTCCTTCAAATCGGCAATCGTTCTGCCTCGTTCTTCACAGAATGCTTCCTGCCTTGAGAGAGTTTCTCTCAAAGTATGCAGCTCGAGAACTTGCGCCTGGCATAAGCGTAACTCCTCTTTCAGTGCAACTATTGCCATTGCTCGCTCCTCACTTTGCAAACGTTCACTTGCAAGTAGCTCCATGAGCTTGCCTGTCGAAGCTATGTTCTTTCGAGATTCTAACCATCGTGCCATCACGAATCCTGCGATAGCCGCCGTGGACACCAAAAGTACCGTCAGCATGTTTTCTCCTGTAAGTAGTGTTAGGTTGAGAAAACTTCTGAGCGCAAAGGTGCATCGACAAGAAAAAACTGTACATCTGTGCTTCCTCATGTGCAAATCATCGTGACGAGTAATCTCACTTCATTGCTTTTTACAAGAATTTCAACGTTTTCGACCTTCAACTCAGGTTTTCTGTTCTGGTTTGGGTTTGCTGCTCCATATTAGTGACCACAGGCATTACAGCAAGACCATAGACTTGAAAACAATGGACTTAGATAGCAAATTTGAGGACAGTAACCATCTCGTCGTTCAAACAGCGACGGATGAAACAAGTCCTCTTAAGATTACAATCCTTGACAGGTACGAGCGACACGGGATAACTTCGCTTACAGACGCAGAGCTCTTGCAAATCACACTGTTCAAGGGCAAGGAAGGAAAGGCTGCTGCCGCCTCACTATTGCGTCGCTATGAGCATCTGCACGAGCTGTATGCCATTGACACTGCGACGTTTGAGTCTATTCCAGGGGTGGGACCAATGACGGTGATGCGGCTTGAAGCACTGATGGAGATAACCCGTAGAATGAAGCCGAAGCCCCACGATTCCAATCCTATTATGAGGACACCAACTGACGTTGCCGGGTATTACATCACAAGGCTACGAGGCGAGCTCCAAGAACGATTTATTGTACTTCTGCTTAACAGTGCCAACCGAATGTACAAAGAAGTTGTGGTCAGCATTGGATCTCTAAACGCTAGCATAGTACACCCAAGAGAAGTCTTTCGTCAAGCGATTTCCAGCAGTGCTGCCAGTTTGATTGTGGTGCACAATCACCCCTCCGGCAACCCAGAGCCTTCAAGGGAGGATCTTGCAATCACAAAGCAGCTCAGCGAAGCAGGTAAGATTCTTGACATAAAGTTACTGGATCACATCATCATTGCTGGTGATTCCTTCACCAGCCTTAGGGAGAGACAACTGATGTGATAGAGCTTTTTCGGTCTGTCCATGGTGTTCCGAAGCAAGGCGCATTGTATCTGATTCCCAGTGAAACATAGTAGTCAACTGGAGCCCGCCCTAAACTCACACATCATTGTGCATATCGTCACAATTCTGCAACAACACTGAGAATTCCAAATCTGTAGTCTCAACAAAATCCAGCATGTCTGACAAATGCTAAGTTCCATATTAGTGATCGGAACCATGTGTATTTGTCAATAACGGCTTAACAACAATGGACTTAGAAAACACATCCAATTCTACCACAACTGATGTTGCTGAAGCGAACACGAATCACTTAATGTTCAAGGCTGAAACCCCACTTGAACGTTGCAAGACTCTCGGTGTTGGCGCACTCACCGACGCAGAACTACTTGCAGTCTCATTTTTCACAGGTAACAACGGTCTAACAATAGCCCAGACTTTGCTTCAAACCTTTGGTCATGTAAGTAATCTCTATTCCTTTGAGCCAGCTGAGTTTGAGTCAATTCCTGGTATTGACTCCGTGATGTCACTGAGACTCACAGCCTTATTGGAACTCACGCGGCGCTTGACTCCTAGTCCATTTGAATCAAAGCTTAGAATGAAAACACCTGCCGACGTTGCTCGCTACTATTGCAGTAAGCTCCGTGGAGAAGTGCAAGAGAAACTGTACGTGCTTCTTTTAGACTCAGCCGGCAGGTTGATTCGTGAGGTACTTGTTAGCATTGGAACACTGAACACAACTGCAGCTCATCCACGCGAAGTCTTTCGCTGCGCTATTGCACATTCTGCTGCAAGCGCCATTCTACTTCATAACCATCCAAGCGGTAACCCATCACCTTCCGTGGAAGACTGGGAACTTACCATGCAGCTCAGGACAGCTGGCATGGTCCTTGGAATAAGGGTCGAAGATCACATAATTGTCGCCGGTGAGTCTTATACAAGCATGAAAGAGAGTGATCTCTGGTAAGTGGTTCTGTTGTCGAGACCTATATCAATTCTCACCGCCGACAGAGATTGCAGACGAATGAATGAGCCCTAAGACTTTTTGTGTCGACTGATTACCCCATTTGGGCTTTTGAGTGTTTTATGCTCACCGTCAGTGAGCCTGGCTCTCGAATTTGAAACCACTAAGTTCTTATCCGTTTCCTGTAACTGCTGCTTTCCCGGCTGTCGTTGATGATGTTCACAGGCCACACTCAGATGTACCTGGGACCTGATAAACAGTGGATCATAAGTCTTGTGTATAGCGTCATGAGGAGTTTTCTGACCACACCAACCTCAACTCAACTTCAATGAACGCGAAGTGAAGGCACACCCCGTCCCATTTTATTCAGCGGAACATCCCTGTCTTGCAGCTTAAAGAGTTCCACCAACAGTGGAGACTTCTCGATTACACGTTCGTTCAGCTTTAGCTTACTATCCTCAACTGGAAATTGAATCAGGCCAAACCACTTGAAAAAACTACGCATCATTCGGACCTCTGCACAATCCTTCAATTGTTGCTCCGCTGTGTAGGAGTGCACTGGCCAAAACATTGTGGTCAGAATCGGAAATGCTCGCTCGTAGGCATCGAGGTAATGCTCCATTGGCAAAGCCTTTTCACTTGTGAGCAGTAACCAAAGAATAAACATCCACCCCATCTGACCTGCTTGCTCTCGCTCATATCCATCGTTCACAGCCCAATTGAGCTTCATGGTGAAGGTCCAGAAAATCAATCTGAAGAGCTCCAATCTCTGACCAGATGCAACTTCCTTCTTACCGGCAGACGTCAAAACGAGCTTGCCTTTAACCTTTCGTAGGATACCCGAGAGTATCAGAACATACCTTGCGTTACTTGCGATGTACCAATCGTCTTCTTTGCGTATGATGAATTCACCATTGTCTATTGCAGCCATAGGATAGAACCCATGTTCATACAGCTCCTTCACGATTTTCAACGGTAGTGCACCCGTCGCTGTGAGCTTCACGTGTTCCTCTCTTATGACGATCTTTACTAGCTCCTCACAAATGCGCAAGAATGGTGAGGTGTCAAGAATAGATGGATCACATTCGTCAACCATTCTAACGATGCAGTTCAAACCAATGGGATTGTAGAGCATCTCGTGCATTTCCCGCGGCGAAATACCTTGGAAATCTGGTATTGGCAATTCATTGAGGTCATCTATACTTCCTACAATTTCAAACATGTTCATAGGATTTCCACGATAATGATAAGTGAATCAGTACAGAAGCTGTCCTCTCCAATGTCTCGGAATGTGTGGCTGAGGCTACCTTAAAAAACAATTCTACCACCCCAAGAGTTGCTGCAACGTTGATTATAAAGCTCCGCACACATAGTCACTCAGGTACTCCTAACAACAAATTTGAATACGAAGCCACAGCGATGATCCGAATAGGTTGGGTCGAGACCGCGAGTTTCAACTGAAAACAGCTCCATCCCCTATCGTATGAAAAGGTACTTCTTCAATGTCTCAAGAATGTCTTGATTATTGTAGTGTTTCAACTCTGCAAACATTCTGTGCGCTAACTCAGAAGTAAGAGTATAACCAACACGATTCGCAGGATTTTTTGTATCTCGGGCTGTAGCGAGCTTCTCCATGAATGCTATAGTTTCATCCTGCGACATGCACGCAGTTTCAAGTAGCGTTATGACACCCGTATTGAGAATAAACTCGGTTCCAAAGAGCTTCATCATTTCAGGTATTAGATGCTTCGAGTCGTACTCCCTCCGCAAAATTGAGTTATACCAAGAATAGTGCAATCTCTCTAACACCGCCATGAACAGTAAATGAAGTATGTCTAACCTTGGATTACCACGCTCCAACTGGCGATAGTAAATCTGAAGGCGCATGAATAGATTGCTGACGTCGCGAGTCGAGAATCCAGTTTTGATCGTAACTTGACTGACAAAGTCTACGATCGTGCGTGGTCTGTTACTCCAAATATCGTTTGAGTTCCTGCTATTGAAGATTTCCTGCTCAGAGCAGTACTTGTCCCACAGTTCTCCTACAAGTGTTTCCTGGGTCCCTGCATCCAAAACACACGTAAAATCAAAGAAGCGCTGCAAGTATTTGCTACCGTCATAAGCGCTCCCATATGTACCTTGTACACAGTGACCAAGCTCTTTGATATTCGTTGCAATCAAGAACGAAACCCCCGGTACATCAAAGATGTGTTTAACAATCTCTAGCGTTCGAATCGCAAAAGAAGGCTTACATCTGTCCAACTCGTCAATGATGATGACAAGTGGTGCCTCAAATCTGCCACCCTCTTGTAGATGCTCAACATATTTAGCAAGGCTCTGCTTGAACTGATCGATTGAGTTCTTCGTAGCAAAGTGCTGAGCGAGATGCCTTTTAGCAATTTCAGCGGCTTGGTCGAACGCTTCTTTCTTGACACCCTCTTGTTCTCCACCTTCTTGCTTCGGATGGTGGCTGGCGGAATCACCAGATACATCGCTGTCGTTCTGTTCACCAATTGGAATCAAACTCTTAACTTCATCCAAGCTCAATCCTGTCAGTTTCTTCGCCGCCACGGTGAGAAAAAGAGGAGCTAGAGCTTTGCAAACATCTGAGAACCTGCGACCGACTTTTTTAAGCTTGGTGTCCGTCTCCAACTCCTTCAACATCCCCGACAATTCACCGACAAGTGCTGTAAGCGGATCTTCAATGTAGTCGAAATCCCAAGCATTGTAATACAAAACAACATGGTTGCTTGATTTTAAGTGGGACTCCATGAACCGAACAAATGCTGTTTTGCCAATACCCCACGCGCCGTCAATGGCTATTGTCAATGAGCTGTCAGTCAGTGCAAGCATGTTTGCAATATTCTCAACATGGTGCTTCCTACCAAGTCTGTCATGTGCAAATGGTTCTGCCTCACTGTGCACCAGTGGCGTAGGTTTCGAGATTGGTCTCATACTAAAAGCTTCCTTTGACAAAGGAATGTGATTTTAGACAGTAGAATCAAAATTAACTGATCAGAATTGGAATAATGCAACATACTGTTGTTGCTTTGCCTGAATCTTCGTCGCAAAACAGCGGTTTTTGGATACAGAAACTCAATCGGCAACACCATGCAGACAGATATCTACTTTGACGCTGGTTACTGACATTGCACGCAATCTGAAGTATTCCACTGCCTTTGAGTCGGCAATGTCAATCCGAAAATGCTTCACGAGATCACCTAACCGGACTGAATCCGAACCAACACATCTGTTTACGCGCTTCACTGCACAGCCCACTATTTTTGAAGCACATAGATCTGGAGTATGCGGACCGTGCTTTACCCACATGCTCCACTGGACTCCCTGTACGAAGTCGACCAAACAAGATCCAATTGATGCCACTCCCCTACCATCACTTCCCAAGTTGCAACCAAACGAAACGGTTAGCACTGAATGGTCCCCTCCCACTCACAGTTGGTGTGCAAGGTTATCCAAAGAAAAGTTCTTCTGATCTTTGACTCCAACCCCTCGACCTTATACATGACGCCGGTGGATCACGTGCGAATGGTTGCCTCCTGTGACTACCTACAGTTGTACAAAATGCTAGACCGAGGACTTACTCAACCGTGGGCTGCTTCACCTGGATAAGTTTCAGTCATAAACGGTGCAAATTCAGATCATACCCGTGTAGTTGCAACATCACCCCCCGAGGTTCGGTAGGATCAATCTCGTCTCATGCATTCTAACACACAATGCTCAAGAGTTTCACAAAGCTAGACCGAAACGTCTGCCAAGCGTACGTCGGCGAGAATATTAGAATTGAGCAACATGACCTAACACCTTGTTTATATGCACACTTATAGCACCTCGCTTCTCGCATCGACAGTTTTAGGCCGAAAACGCTTGTCTACCCGAATAGAGTTCACAGATTCGTCCGAAGGAAGTGCGGTTTTTATGTAAGGAACTGTGCTAAACGTGTTAGGTGAGATATCAACTACAAGGAGCTATGATGAAGTGTTCAAAGACAACAGTACTTCGAAATGGTGGTGTCGTTTTGCGACGCATCTCTAACCGTACTGGAACAGTGTCCCTTGTTCTTGATATGCATAAAGACGGTCAGCGAAAACGAGAGTGGCTAGGTCCTCATTTTCTTCAACGCGGAGTTGACAAACGCGAGGATTCCAAGCGACTGAAGCTGGCAATTGCGATTGCCAACCAAAGAGCACACGAAGTCAGGGACATGACATATGGACTTCACTCTTTGACCTTACGCAAGTGTGACTTCGTGCAGTTTTACCGAAAGCTAGCCGAGGAAACTACCGGTGGAATTAGAGTTCGAAGTAAGACCTGGCTAGCATCTTCAAAACATTTGATGCACTTCACCAACGGAAAACCCGTTCCATTCATCGCGGTGTCCCATCAATTCTGTGGTGAATATCGAGAATATCTCAAGCAGCACCTGAAGGCAAACTCGGCCCGATTGTACTTCAGCCAGTTTAAGGCATCCCTAAACGAGGCTGTACGACGACAAATCTTGCCGTCCAATCCGGCAGCTTACGTTTGCGGCATACGTGCTGTGGATAGTAACAAGTGCTACCTTTCTAAAGAGGAGCAGGACATCCTGACTAATACTCCCTGTTCCGATCCAATGGTCAAATCTGCCTTCTTGTTTCAATGTCATACTGGCTTGAGGCTCTGCGACGTCAAAACCCTGAAGTGGAAACACATCCAGGACAATGTTGTATGCATTCGACAGCAGAAAACACAACGCACGGTAAAAGTACCTCTTAATGCGACAGCAACAACGCTGGCAGGACCTAGAAAGGCAGCCGAAGACGCCGTGTTTGCGCTCCCTTCTGGCGACCACGTAACAAGGAAGATTATTCGCAAATGGACTATCTTGGCCAACATCGACAAAACTGTCACTCCCCATGTTGCTCGACACACCTTTGCATCAAATCTTTCGAGTTCTGGAACGCCATTTCACATCATCGCAAAGCTACTTGGACATGTAAGGCTTACGACTACTCAGTCATACTGCCATGTACCGAACGTCGAACTAGTTAGGGCAACAAAGAGCTTGGATGTTGGAAAAACAAAGCAGCTGGATCAACATCCACCTCATAGTCTACTTTGACATTGTAGGCGTTGCAGTGCAATCGAATAATATTTGGGTATTTCTCTAAGCGCACGATATGCGGATAAACTCTCTCCTCCTTATGTTTGACAAGGTGAAAGTAATCCTCACTTTCTTTGCAATCGTACTTACATTGTTATACCATGAGCAAGTCCAAACCTGGTGGACCAACACCGAATAACCAAGTGTCAGATCTTACTGACGTGCTTGATGGCGCAAATGCCGTTCGAGAAGCATATATACTATATAGCTCAATCTCGTTGTCTCTGGTTCAGGAAGGACTCCTTGATGCATCAGAGTATGCCACAATTGAGATGATATCTACAGATAGTTTGGAGGTCTCTTCTAGAAATGCCAATCTTAAGGCTACGCACTACTTCTGTTTACTGGCGGACGTCAAGTCAATACTAGCTTCTCGAATCGAATCCGGAACGGCTACTGGACACGAGAAGTCAATAACCGTCGTGACAGACTATATTAATCTTTTAATGGAAGCGTGTCTGACTTTTAGTGAAGACGCAGACAATAACGTTCGTGACTTTCTTCGTTCACAATGCAGGAGTCTGCTCGTTCAGAGTGGTGCACAGACAGTCGTTTCATTCTTGAAGTCGTTTGTTGAACAGTATGAGAGAGATGGACATCTAATGGATGTAGTTCCGGTCTTAAATCCGTACCTGGCTCTCGTTGCTCATTTCTATTTGTATGCTGTAAACGTTCTGCTTCCAGAATACAACAGGCTTCTATCTCATGACTATACAAGTCTAGATTATCAAGAGGCATCAAATGATCACTCAGTTCACGAACCCTTAATTACTTCAATGCGGCATCACGAGAGCTTGCTCTCAAGCATAACCCATGCTTTAGCAAGTCTCACAACACGCATTTCTGAACATGGTATATCAGCGCCCCTGAAGCTCAACTATCATGTAAATTGTTCGCGACAAGAACTTTGTATGATTTTCGAATGCTTGTACAAAGCTGGCTTTTTTCCTTTAGCAGACGAAGTTTCCTCAAGCAAGATAGAAATCTGGACTCGTTTTGCATCGCATTTTAGAACGCAGGATAAAGCAACCACGTGGAAGGACACCGAAGGTATACTGTTTGAAACGTTACCAGAGGCGGAAAGACATCCACATCACTTCTTTCGTCCTAAGGAGTCTGTTTTAACAGGCGCAAAAAAGATGGACATACTGTACCTGTGGCTCGTTCTTGTCAAAGCCGGCATAGCGGAAGACCCAGATCATCTTCACGGAATGAAAAAACAACATTCAACTCAGTCTACTTTTTTGAGAATCTTTCAACCAAACGATCCCAATAGCACTCCTTTTACTGATGTAAAGGGCACTCATTTTGGCGAAAAAAGCAAGTCACCTCTGATTCGTCGCTTGTTTAAAGAGATTTCCAACCTTCGTTCGCAAGTAGCTACACAGAATAGAGAAGTTAAACCGGAATTCCTTATTCGGATGAAGGAAGAGTTAAAAAGACTTACCTAAAACTGCCAGTCAGCCTTCTAATGTCTGCTGAAAACTGCTCCTCGTGCAGTGCGACTCGCACGGTCGCATAGGAGCTTTGACACAGCCTATAGTTTCGCATCGATTCACAAACGAACTATGGCTTTCAAATGCTTTCAGCTTATACAACTGAATGGTCTTTCAATAATGACCGCCACCAATGGCATGGATTCCAGAATTGCCAATATGCCCCCAATCCTCGACTGAAAATTTGCACTCTCGTTGCTTTAGACCGCAATCCAATCGCAGACTTGGCTCATCTGCTCGACTCTCCCACAAAACTACGAGGTGTTTCTACTAGAAATCTCGTACTAGGAGGCGGTCACCGGCTCCTTACTACCACTCACATAGCGAAAGTCAAGGCTAGCAAATGTACACTATTAGTTGAACACCTCTTGCACTATGAGAGTACTAATTGGATAGAAATACATCCAACAATTAGCGCCACTACGCCGAACGCCACAATCTGTTGTATTGGCCAACAATTCCGAGGGGGCCTGCATGCGAGCTTCTGACCCCCCATTGACAACTGCAAATATTGGACCTGTAGGTCAACGGAGATACTTGTCAACTCAGCGCATGGCAGAATTACTCGGCTGCTCTGCGAATTCTTTACGAATTCGGGTTCACCGCAACAAACTGCCTGCATACAAATTTGGAGGGCGATTGTACTTCGATCCAGACGAAATAAACGAACTAATACAGGCAGGTCGTATCCAACAGATAGTATAGCTCGCAAATCAATTCTAACTGTAGATGTGATTCATTTACACACGATTATGCAGATATCAATGGCACAAAGATCTCATTCATCATTTTCAATTCTATAATATGAATCATCCAAAAACCAGACGAACCAAGAGAAAGAGCCCGTGCTTTGGCGCTCAGAGCATTCAACATTTGCAACGAGCACACAATGTGGAGTACGTGCGGAGTCTGCTCACTCAGCTTCCAAAGCAACTGGATTTCTTCACATCAATGCAGGTGATTTCAGTGATCACCAAGCTCTTTGATCATGATTTGGCTCTCTCCCTACTACTGGAGTACTTCCCTGACCAAGAACCAAGTGATACAGAACGCAAAATGAACAACGTCTTGAAGCACGAAGGTATTCGTACGCTTCAAAACATCGTCACGAGGATTGGGTCAAAAAAATGTGCGAGCAGAACTTGTGCTGTGAATTTGAGCACTGTTAGTACCGGTCTAAGTGCAGCCAGCACTATGCATACACTTGAGTTGGACAGCCTCGATACCACAAACACGTTGCATTCATTTGCGAGCCAACACTTACGGGAGCGTATGCGAATCGAAATCGTCCAGAACGGCAAGACCCCAACTGAGGCAATCGCAGGTATACTCTCCTCTAATCCGGAGGCTAAAATCGACCGCATGATTCGATTTTCAGTGAACAAGCATGTGACAAACAAACCAATGAACTTCAACCTTTACACACACGGATTCGAAAACGTATCGGGCACCGTTCAAGATCTTGCCCAATGTATCAAAATGGGCTACTCTTTCTGCCCCTCAATCTTGAAGGTTGACGAGTCAGGTTGTTGCCACCGCAGGCATACGTCTTGGTTGGCTTCCGAATTGATCGCATTGGACATCAATCGTGGCATGACCATCGAGCGTTGTTTAAGTTTACCCATGTCTCAGAATGCATCCTTGCTACATACAACCTGTAGGCATACTCCCGAACAAAACCGGTACCGCCTTCTGTTTGTGCTTCCCTACATGGAGACAGATCCCGAGCGCTACAAGAGAATCCTTTCGCAATTCACCCAATACTACTCATCCGACGGTACCCGAGGCGACCTCACACCCGGTTTCTTTGGCAATACCAATTCGGAAGTGTACCTGCTGGAGAATGGCGAGGTGCAGCGATGAGTGATAACACTATTCTATTGGAGGGATCACACACCTATGGGAAGTTGAGCAATGAGGACGTCAAGAACACTGCTTCAACGGGTGATGAGTCTTGGTCCACTAACGGTCCACCCCAATCCGGATTCTCGCAGCATCGTCTGACTCAGTTGGATCTCTGGAATCTGAAGGGCGAGGAACGAATGCTACTGAGCCCACTGTTGTTGCGTACAGGTCTGCATGGTTGTACTGGTCCACCAGACGTGGGTAAGTCTACGTTTTCAAGGCAACTGGCACTTCACATCGTCAGAGGTGAAAGCCACTTTCTCGGGTACCCACTTTCACCAAAGCATAAGCGAGTGCTGTTTGTCTCCAGTGAAGACTCAAAGTTCGCAACGAAACATGCGACTGACAAGCCTTCTCGTTCATTGTCGCTGACAGATGATGAGGCCGTGAACCTCGTGTATTTGTTCACCGCTACGATGGATACAGAAGAGGTGATTGACGCTGTAACCAACGAACTCAGGACGCAGCAATTCGACTTGGTGATCTTTGACTGCTTGGGAGATTTGTTTGTTGGCAACCAACTGGATTCAGGTGACATGCGTGCATTTCTGAAGGTGTTTGCAGCGTTGTCGGAAGAATTCAGTGTAGCCATTCTCTTTGTGCATCACATTCGAAAATCAAGCTATGGTGGCACCCCCTCTCACGAGGATGCTTCAGGTAGTGCTTCTTTTGTCCAGAAGCTGAGGGTTGTGTTTGACCTGCGTCGTAATTCAAGTGGTGAGCTGATGCTTTCGGTTGTCAAGGCTAATCACGTTCCGTGGGCTGATAAGAATCAAGCACTTCTGTTGCAACGCGAAGATTCGACAGGTATGATTGTCTCAACAGGTAAGACGGTACCTATTGATTCGTTCGCAAGTCGCAAGGGTAATCGAACGAACGGAAGGTCCAAAATGCATGAAAGTTGTAAGACTAAGCAGGTCTTTCCGTTCGAACAGTTGTTCACAGCTCCGAACGAACAAAAGACCTCTAAGGAAATCATTGAATGGCTCAATACCATTCAAACAACAGGCAAGACAGTAGGCTATGCAATCATTAAGCAAGCTGTTGCAAACGGCAAACTTCTTCAACACAATTCTGGAAAGGGGTTTGCCTACTCTCTGGTGCAACAGTAAATCTGGTTCACTTTGTCCGTTCAGTGTCCGTTCGTCTGTTCGCGCTCTCTTAGAGAAGCGCGAACGAACGGACACACGGACAGACCAGACACAAGAGATGCCAATGACATGAATGACACGAAATGCGGTTAAGATCAACATATGATACTCGTGCAACAGTCAAGTAAAGGCACCTTGGAAATACTGTCCGTTTGAAATGAAGTTTTCGAACGAACGGAAACAACAATACGGAAAGTTACATCATACATCATTCTTGCATACTGAGCCTGAACTTGACTGGTTCACCGTGCAACAAAGACTTGTGATGAAACACTCATTACTCTGTCCGTCCGAGTTCAAGTCCTCGAACGGACGAACGGAAGGAACAATACGACAACGAGCACTGCCAGTACTATTCCATGACCTTATCAACTACCATGTGCACGAAACGTCATGAGCACCACAATTCACTTTACGCGGCCTGCAAGGCCAATACGCTACGCAATTGCAACTGTAAACCGATAGTTAACACAGTTTATCTCGTAGTCCGTGAGGTACTTACTCGTTGATGCACTTGTGCGCAATCTTTCACACTCGATATGTATCACTTTACAACTTACAATCATGAAAAAACTTGTTAACGCAGAAAACCTTGGTGTGTGCTTGAAGGCGTTCTCCATCGTTCGAGCAGCAGAATTCAGTAACATTTTCAAGTCCTTACGAGAGGATTTATTGGATAGTGAAGACAAGCTACTTGTCGAACGCATAGATCATGTTCAACTTTTTGAGATTATTCCAAAAGTTCTAATTCTTTTGCATGCAGCAGGGATTGAATTTCAATTGCAAGTCAAGGCAGGAGCACTCGAAAAAGGTCAGCCAGGAGTATTTATTTTTGAATTCTTTCCATGCTCGAATTTTTCACTCACGAGCTCCCTGCAATATCTTGGGCCCATTATCTCACTTATAGTCAGCGAAGACCCGAATGTGAATTTCAACTTTCAGATTAGTGAATACTGTCTTGATCAAAGTGATCCAGATCAGGATTTTATCGTAAATCGACGTCTACATCAAGAGTCTCACAAACCCAGCGACTTGAGCGTATCGTTTGTTTTGGATATGTTCCTTCGTGGACTGCCAAACTTTGTATTTCGAAAGTTGCCTATTGAATCGTGCGTTACTAAAGACTCAAATCCCAGTCCGTTAACAGAGGCAGAGCTCGACGCCATATGTGATAACTTAGTAAGATTTCCATTCAAAGGCTTAATGGAACAGGGTACTCATACCGATCCACTTGCTCATTCAAAGGACACTGACGTTAACAGGGTTCCTGTTTCAAAAGTAGTTTCACCAGATCAAAGACTTAATTAAGTCCGGCTCAGCACATGGTTTCATGTCACTGAGGTAAAAAGCAATTCGACTCCTCATACCAACATTTCCTAGAACAGACATGCTGTGTGCACAAGTTCATGTCTCGCCCTAGTAATTGATCAATACAACCTGTACAAACACACATTCGGGTACTACCATTTTCGGTATCGTGGTGGAACCATGCCCAGAATCCAAGTAGCAACGTAAGCATGTACTCCGGATAACATGCTTGAGTTGCAATCAGTAGTTGATACTCATTTTAAACCATAGACATCTACAAATATGACATTCGAGCAGTTACTTGAGGCAGAATGCCTCTCAACGAGCTTCAAGGTCGATACAATGGAGCAAGTAAGGAGTCAAGCAGCATTGCTTGAATTTCGGTTCCTGGACTGTAATCCTGACTTTGCTTCTCTAATCCAACGAGCACGACAAATTCGCCTTTTTCAAATTCTAGCTTCAGTGCTGTTGGTCCTGAGAGCAGCAGGATTGGCACTGCACATGCAGCTCAACACCCATGTTCGAGAAAGCGACCAGGTGAAATTCATTTCACTGGATTTTTTCCCTTGCTCTGGCTTCTCGCTAACCAAGGACCTTCAATACATAGGCAAGAAATTGTCGTTCGTTTTGTTCTTCGATGCAATCTCAACTTTTGACTTTGTGATTCAGGAAAGCTACCTCGCTAACCCTGAAGCAGAGGAACAAGTAGTTGCACAGCGTATTCGATTCAGCGCCACGAGAAACAACAGTGACCTTTGCAGCACACGAGTGTTGGAAATGTTCCTTTTTGGCTTAAGGCATTACGTGAATTGCTCCGCGAGAGTTGAGAAGTGCCTTCTAGAGCACTTCCGGCACAAGGAATTTACTGAATCCGAGGTCAGTTTGCTTTGTGATTGTTTGTTGAAAAACCCAACCATGTCACTCCATGAGGCATCAGTTTGGACTATTCAACACGGTGACTCCCTTGACTCGCACAAACGCAACAAGGCTAGTATCAACACCGACACCACATCTAGCACTCCTAAGCCGGGTTGAGGGCTAAAAGTTCAAGCATTGGGCTCAGTAACACTTTGATCATTCGAAATAGCAGCACCTTTGCTAACTCGAATCAATTCTGGGGCAAGGTAATGCTCCACCTCTTGAAACAACAGCTGTTCGTCCCCAGCTCAGCTTTGTTCGCTAGCGAACGCTTAGACCGTGCATAGCTAGGTTCACGGGCGGATAAGACTCACAAGTATGCCACGACCATGTCGACGCAGAACACCGAATCCGCCCGTTTGAATCAACAGCGGTGAGGTATTACACGACATAACGACAGATATTAGTGCATCACAGGCTCTGCAACTCTGTCGTGACACACAGTAGCCTACAGACTATTCAAATCATTCATTTCTTCAACTTATTTCGAGAGACATTCATGAAATCACAAAAGAACTCCAACACACAGCCGCCAAAGCACTCCAATAAACAAGATAACCCTTCGTGGGGCTTAAGCATCCTTGAACGGCATCGTCAGGAAAGTATCAATGACGTATTCGAGCACAATTGTAAGGACTACCTCAAGAGTTCATTCCACAGCATAGGTGAGTCCCTGCGTTACCTGGGATATGAAAGTAAGATGTACTACGTCCGCTGTGAAGACATCACCAAAGACGAAGCAAGCACTTCCAAGCTGATGTTATCCTTCGAACGTCGCTCAGACATGAGCCTGAATCCTACTTCCTACCAGCTATCGTGTTCAATGAACGCGGTAACACAAATGGTACAAGTATGCCTCTCTGGTTCCACACCTGAAGACGGATACCAATTTCGGAGGTATGAACGCTCAATTCAGCTTAGCGAAATGGATGATCACAGTATTGGCGAGCTTCTCTCGGAAGCAATGGAACTTGTTACAGTTTGACACTTCAGCACGTGCCGAAGCGAGTTCGCGCCCGTGTGTTGATGTTTCCGATGCAAAAACCGTATGCCAAACACGTAATCAGTACTCTGAGTCTCATTAACAATTAACTTCTAACGGGATAATTGAAGTCCATGCATTAGAGCCATGTATGCAATGTCAAAGCCTTTTAGACACATATGACTTCATACTCAAGACATGGAGACAATTACTTCAAAGTTCAATCTGGAAGATCAACAAACGGAGTGGATCTCAATGCCGCCTCCTTGATGCTTCCACTTACAACATTTTATTCAACGATTAAGATTCACAAAATGAACACTAGAAAACGCACTGCCAAGCGTCTTTTGACAGAACTGGTCAATAAAATTGACCTTACAACTCCGAGCCTTGACTCTTTCAACAGAGAATTACTGAGGCAGTCAGCTGAGCTGGTGACCGACATCATGTACTGGCGAGTATACGATGCATTGTAGAACGTTCATCACATGGAAACAGCCCGTGTGCTATACTTTGTAGCAGATAAAATCAGCTTTGACATACAGTCGAACCAGAGCGACTCACATTTTAGCTTCTCCGTTTGGATTTTCATGTCACACGAACGTCTTGATTTAGCTAGGTGCTTTGAGATAAGGTACGTTTTTGAACACCCAAAAGATAGCCTAACAGTCACGGGTTGGGCTAAAACCCGAAAGGTACATGGTCGCAACAAATGCGTATTCAAGGAAGAGATTGATCCAGAGCTAATAACGGTTAAGCATGCCGAACGACACCTAATGATGAGCTTGTTTCACTTTCTTGATTTGGACTTCTCATTGGAACAGAGGTCAAAACGAAAATAGTCTGATTAACGAATATCTCGCTGGAGATCGAACAACACAGGCAGTTCGTAAAGATGTCGACAGACTTTGCGTGCTGAAAACACCCCACAGCTACGCTTATACAGGTAGGATAACGCTGTGCATCTCAACATAAGCTCCAACAGCAACACATGGCCATCTGATGCAATGCTGGAATACTCTGATTTTGATACTGGAGGTACGCCTATTGGCATCCGAGGCTAGTCAGCCTCCATATCGAATACACCTACGTTGACTACACTTCTCTCAGGTCTTCATAGGACGCTATGAAGGTCCTACTTAAACTCATTTGATTACAACTAAGTTTTTCCATTTTCAAACATTCATATTATGAATACAGCAAACAAAACAGCCAAAAAAGGTTTGGCTCCCTTGGTACGTGCTGCCAAGAAGACTTCGCCAGTTGGCGTAGTAGATGGTATACCTACCATCAAAGACTCTCAACAACTGTTGGAACGCATGCTCAGCCAGATCTTCGTTCCAGCGTTGATAAACGTTCATGAACAGGACAAAACAAAAGGGTTGACGCTTGGACATAGTGATGTGGCAACTGAACTCTCGAAGAGTAAGCGAGAGGCTACACACTCTTGTTCGATAACAGTTAGTCGAACGGAAAGTCCAGCCGAACTCGATGACTGTTTGGAGTTAAGGTACATCCTTGAGTATCCTGAACTTACTCTAACGCTTGCTGGTATAGCTCGACAAGCGATAAATGACTCGTCCCCAAATGCGGGTCAAGCGGGATTCACCCTCGCTTTCTTTGATGAAATGACTCCTGAAAAGCTTACGGTTGACACCATTGAGGGTCATATCATCAGAGGTATCCAGTACTTCCTAAAGGCAGAAGAAAGTAAGAAACGACGTTTGAGACGAGCAAGGGTTAGTTCTCAGAAGCGTTTTAAATCGATTCACCCTCAAGGCTAGACCCATGGATTCGACCTTCTTAAGTACAACTTCAGTGAACATGCGAGTGGATTGGATCAAGTCATTCTGCCACGGTGAGAACCCGCTTAGCCGAATCATGGACTTTGTCTTGCACGTTGATGAGTTCGAACGACTGTGCTGCAGCACCATCCGTCCCATGCTTCGAGACATTGGTAGTTATCTTGACTGCCACGGTTGCCGCTTCACTTTGGACTATGAACGGATTGAAGACACGGTCGACTTGTCACGCAATCACGCCACGGTAACACTGACCTCTATTATCCGTGACGACATCAGGAACTCTGAGGAATTGGATCGGCAACTTCCTGACATTGTGGGAACGTTGACACTAACGCTTCAGTACCCAGAGTTTTTGGTTGTCGTTCGAGGCGAAGCAGTTCGTGCCTCTGGTGGAGTGCGGTACATAAGAGCGATTGATCCAATTGCACTACCGTTGTTCAACATGCAGAAGATGATGGAGCTCTTGGATGCCTTTCAAGACGTCTTGACACCTTTGTCCAGCATCGAGTTGATTGAGGCTCTTGAACCAAAGAAAGCCTTGCGCTGACGCAAGCCGGAGTACTGTGTTGGTTTGGAAAACCAAGCTGTGGAGTTTCGCACTTCACGGCTTGGTTTCTTTTCTTTAGAAGCATTGTTCAACGTACTAAGCCACATTCACTTGGCTACTCCGACCAATTTTGGAGCTCTAGTGATCATTTTGTGCAGTACATACTACCCATTGCAACATTGACTGACTGATAGAAGCGATCAACAAGCAAGCAGACTGCTATTCTAACAAGTCAACGCTCCCCCACCAGATCCCTCAACTATCAATACCGGTTGAAGGTCAGGCTAGCCCGCCGGTGCTGGAATGTCTTTTACTATGATCGTAGTTTTCACGATTCCGCTACGCTGGTCTTAGGATTTAGGTCCGCAATTCCACCCCCAGTCAGCCTAAGGTACTCGGCATCTGCCTTGCAAGCACAGTGTGTCCGCATGATTGTCAGAAACGTTCCGGTCAATTACATGGATCAAGATTTGCATCAATCGGACTCAGTTTGCGCAGTATTTGCCTAAAACACGGCATTATGGCAAATTGCGATCATTATTAGCCACAGCAAGGTTGACCTGAGACATGGACTTCTAGAAAATGCCTAGGGATTCACCTTTCTGCCACCATACAGAATCGCCAACTTCAAAACAATCAGGAGTAGACCGTTACTCGAAATAATCGTAAGTAAATACTGAGCAATAGCTCGTTTCTGCACCGCCAAATCGACCAAACTTTTTTCATGCGCAGAAATGGGAGTTGCTCCGTGCTCACAAGGCACGGAGTGTCCCGTTTCGCATGTGCGTTCTTGGTCGAACGCGGCGGTGGAATGTGATGCTTCCGTGCCTTTTTTATTGTCAGTACCGTCCTTCAGGCTCACAGAACGGTACTGGCAACCAAAATCTTGTGAGCTGTCTTATAGTAAGGATCATTATGGCTACCATCATCATTACCGATGGAGATTCAAAAGTTCAAGGTGTAGGTGCAGACAACAGGCGTATGCACTGGATCTACTTCCTGCTTTTTGGTTGGTGGATTGGATTGTTCGTAGCTGGCTTCATCATTCCACTTTTCTTTGAGTCCGGACGAAGATTTGTGGCTTCATGTTTTGGTTATCGTTAATCAAGGAGCCTCAATATGAAACACTTACTCCAATTTTTAACACTCTTCATCCTACCTGTCTTATTCTCTACCAACTCAAATCTTGTGGCTGGCACACGGATACTCTCCGTTCCAGGTGAAAAGCTCAAAGTTGCAGGCTTAGCCATTTCTCGTGGGGTTGGGATCAAAGCTTTTGATCAATCCACTGGTTGGGACACAGTACTCATTCGAACGTCCAACAGTAACATCGACAAAGCTGTTTCGCCTAGCGGATTCAAAGTTGCTGTTGCTTATCGGTTGTCGGACACACTGAAAGTGGCTATCATCAACCTGCACCCGTTCAAGGTGAACGTCATTGGCGTGACGCAAAACATACCACTGATATCCATGAAGTGGAAAGACGACGCAAACCTCGGTTTCAATTACATTGTACAGAAGAAAGACGGCGACAAATTTGTTTTCCAGAATGCTGGAGCTTACTCGTTCAACACCGATTCCATGAAGCTGGGCATTCTCAAGTTCAACAACGGGGCAAGCATTTTTGAGTGGCTCCCCTCTGGTCATTTGGTGACAAAGTTCGCCAAAGACTACTACGTTATTGATTTGAAGACGTCCAAGACCATTGCGACCGTTGCAAACGTCGACAAGTTAGCCTTCTCAAAGGACGGGAAGAAGTGTCTCTATTACCAAGATGTTGAGGTAACCGATGAGAACGGCAGAAAGTCTAAAATACCGGAGCTCTACATGGCAGATTATACCGGCAAGAATGCAAAGACAGTCTCATCTTACATGAACCAACCTCGCCATGCACAGTGGTCGCCGACCAACGCGACAATCGCATTTGACATACAATCAAAGGAGTGGAGCAACATTCGACACCTCGCCTATTACATTGTTCAGTCAGGCAAGACACTTGTCAACAACAACATCGACTACTCTCGAGCAGAACCTCTGTACTCTGCTTCAGGTATGATGTTGTTCTTTTCTGAACGAGAAATCACTGTTGTCAATGGGCGGACAACTTTGAATGCTGTCGTTGAGGACCAACAAAACGGTACCAAATCTACCTTGCATAGTGGTACATTAGGTGATCCGAATGACGTCGTTGGAGCTGCAGCTGTCTGGTTTGAAGGCAGCCTTCTAAAGCTGGAAGACAATGAAGGGTTCAAAATCTATGACACAGAGACCCTTGAAGTCAGTAAAATCAGCGACCAACCAATCTACCTCTGGAGGTCGAGATAGGTTTGGACAGAGAGCCCCAACACCTTGAAGTGACTTGCCAAGTATTTTTCAAATGTTGCGTACAATGGGTCTCACTATTACTCGTAGTTTCGAGAGTGGTACAAACAGCAAGCGTGAGTCCAAGTGCAATGGTCACGGCACTTGGCTCACGTTTTTTCTTTATTGGCAAACAACAAACCATTGGGAAACTGGTCAGTGCGGTGGTCAACCCCATCATTGTTATCTGGGTCACTATCGTTCTAGAAGAGTATTGGCACCCTGGAATCTAAACGAATTCCATTCCTCACCATTACATGTAAGCGATGTTAAAGGGCTTACAACGATGCGAGCAGACTTTGTTGTGCGCGTGCTTCAATGTCGATGGTTTGTTCAATTGTAGAGCCGTTGTTCCGTGTGCACGACTGTGCCGGGTTGAGGTTGCCGAAGTTTGTCGCTCTGTGACTCTCACTCTCCTTGTTCATGTCTTGATCGACCTACCTGTTTGACAGCACCTCCCTACACTTCAGGAGAATTTGTTCACTCTTGACTTTCACGCTTGCGGTAACAGCGCCGAACTCTCTCTGAAGTACAACTTCAACCAATTACCATTGGTTATACAATGCTCCTCCCTCCGATTCACAGCTAAAGTGAGGGTTAGGCTACATTGTGTTGCGATGCTCTATTCATACTTACGGGCTAAGTGCCACTTAGCACAAAAGCTACTGCGCAGAACCCATACCCCACAATAGTAACCTGCCCCGCATTTCAGAGATCCTTGGCTTGGTATGTTTGACTGCGAAGTGACTTGCAACACAGTTGATTCATGCACAACACAAGCGGCAAGGCACGGCAGTCAAGCAATAGTTCATTGCTGCTTTGGATGCGTTGCGTTGGAGCGAAGCAAGACTGCATATGACAAGCTGGAATTCGCCGTCCGAAACAAAGCTCCAGCAACGGTGAAACACTGGTGCCTTCTCACTGTTGCAGTCACTAATGCGCTTGTAACCTTCTTCCAGTACAGCCTCTTACTCTCTCCGCAGCAGTGAAACAGTGAACTCAAGAAGAAAGATTTGAGACACCCTACTGCTTTAGTAGGTAAAGGGAGAGTAAAGTAGAGAAGTTATCAAACACACTGCTGCCACTGGTGTCACTGTTGCGCTTTCTTGGTCCATTCAGCTCGAAGCTGTCATTCGTGAGTTCACCATCTTCCTACGTGTCTGCTGAGAAATCAAAGGTGATCAGATGCGGCGCTGCTTTAGCCAGCCCAATCAAATCAAAAATGCCATGTCCTGGTCCATGACTGGTTGGTTCAAGTGGAATCAGTTGGACATTTCTGATTGTAAACTGTGTTCCAGCCTTCCCGGCAGCTGCAACGATTTTGTCCAATGCGGCCATCGCACGAGATGCACCGATAACTACGTTCCCCTGTTGTTCGATGACCTTTACAATCTGGTCTGTTGTGAATTTCATAAAGCCTCCCAATGTTTTTGAAACAATACGAATGCAAACTATGGGTGGCAGACTCGGTGATTGTCATTAAAGAGTCATTATGTTGTCAAAAACTTGTCTGACGCTGGTACAGACAAGGTTTCTACTCCTGTTCTTTCACTTGACTACGATACAGATCCACATGACATCTTCAAAGAAGTCCGTTTGTGTATTTTTCGTGTATTCTAAGAATCATTCTGCACTCCTATCTTGCTCCGGTCGGACAGCTATATCAAATCATGCTCGAGAACCGCGGTTTTGAGAATCTGCATGCAATATCTCGTATGTCTGGCAGCAGTCGTTCCGAAGCAGTTTGTCCAGAAGTCATGCAGTTAATGCCTCATTGAACGGTTTGCGAATGGCCTCGCAGATACTACACTATCAACACAATTCACTTTTAATCAATTAGGGGACTTTTCCGGTGGCTGTTCTTGTCATTCTGATCCTAATAGTTGTCGTCATCATCGTCAATTCAAAGCTCGGTAAAGCCAACAAAGAACTGGCTCGGCTCAAGCCGCTTGAACCTTACATCAGCTATCCTGACCTGAAAGCTGAATTTAATCGCGTCCAGCAGGAGCTCGTTGCAGTCAAAGCGGAGCTAGAGAATCTAACTGCTGAAGAAACGCTGTATGATGTCGGGTTTTACAGTGCTCGGTACTCATTTGAAACCTCTGAGTTGTATCGTGAGAAGCTTCTCAAGGTTCGCGCCATACAAAAGGAGCTACTCAAAGAGCGTCTGGCTGTCCATGTTAGCAGCAATTTCAGTTTCAACGGCAGCGAGAAGGAAGGACGTAAGATCACGGACAGTGTTGTCAAGCTCGCACTTTTAGCATTCAACGAAGAATGTGAGAGCATCGTATCAAAAGTGAAGTTCGGAAACGTGCAGAGATACATGGACTTGATGAACAAGGCTTTCGCAACTGTCAACAAATTCGTTGAGCGCTGGGGCATTGCAATCACTGAGCACTACCTTAAGAATCGCATTGAGGAACTTCAGCTTGTCTATGAGTACCAGGAAAAAGTTGAGGAGGAGAAAGAAGAGCAACGTCGCATCAAGGAAGAGATGAAGGAAGAGGAACGCGTACGTCGTGAAATAGAAAAAGCCAAGGAGGATGCTGAGAAAGATGAGCAACGGTCACGAGAAGCCTTGGAGAGAGCTCGCCAGGAGCTGTCAGGAAAACAAGGAGCGGAACTCGACGCTCTCAACGCCAAGATGGCTGAACTTGAAAGACAACTGGCAGAAGCAACAGCAAAGAAAGAACGTGCCTTGTCACAAGCACAATTGACAAAATCAGGTCACGTATACATCATCAGTAACATTGGTTCTTTTGGCCACGACGTTTACAAGATTGGCATGACAAGACGCCTAGAACCTATGGACCGAGTTCGAGAGCTTGGAGACGCTTCAGTCCCATTTGAATTTGACGTCCATGCCATCATCTACTCTGAAAACGCTCCGGAGCTAGAAAACGCCTTGCATCGCAAATTTGAAGGACACAGAGTCAACAAAGTGAACCAGAAAAAGGAGTTCTTCCGTGTGAAGCTCGAAGACATCGAGCAAGTTGTACTGTCAAAACAGAATGGGAGCACGATTGAGTTTACCAAGATTGCCAAAGCAAAGGAGTATCGCGAAACGATGGCAATGAACGTGTCACATGAAAAAGTAAGTCTGAACTGATACAGTAGTAGGAACATCAGTTAGTAGTTGTCTCAATTTGCGCTTCCCGTTTTCAGACTGACAGGAGCGTATTTCATAAATGTAAGTGATGCTTTATTTTCATAATACGAGGAGGTATTTTTATCGACTTTATCATTTGTTTTTCGAAATGTGCTTTTTTTCCTGTATGAACGTTCTCATTAGTTCGACGTTCATACAAGTGGCAATAGGGCAGGTCCATTAGGATTTTGCGAATATTGCGGCTCAAGCATTAGTATTCTAAACAGACCTTTTACGATGTAGAAGTGTCTACGACTTTAAGATAGTTCGGTTTGATGTATTTTTTTATTTGGAGAATTCATGAGAATCATAATCAGATATTCACTAGACAATGGCCCCATCGAGCCAACAATTCGCAATAAAGCGAACAAGGCACTAAATTCCAGAGGTATTAAGTCTGTGCGAAGAAAGACAGGCGTGTTTGAAGCTAATGATCTTGATCTGGAGACCATAACGCTAGGGGTTGCTGAGGCACTGACTGAGTTGTCGAAGGGTTCAAAAGCTAAACTTGATCACTTCTGGATGTACATCGACAAGAAGTAACCGTCGGCATCATTCATCAGCAATCGTGCGACACTTGATACAAGTTAATCTAGATACTTGTTGGTCACGACCTTCGTGAACTTATCTACAAGACTCATTATACTGTCAGTGAGGTAGTTTTGAGTATGAGATAAGTAGTACTGAATAGCCACTTTCTCGTACATATGCTATATCGAGTGAGGAAATCAACAATAGGTAGTCACTGTGCATTGCACGAGCTTGGAATTAGTCGATTGAATAGATGTCACGATTGCAACTTGGTCAAGAGACCGAGATCGATTATCGATGATGAAGTGTTCATAACTTATTATCTGCAGAATGAGTAACTTGAGATCGTTTAATGGCAGTGAACTCAGAATCGTTTATGAAACCGAATATAACCAGATTGAATTAGGAACTCTGAACGAATCATTAAGAGCTTTCAAATCTTTAGTATGTAGCCTCGAGGAAGAGCTAGCGCCAGGGTTTGAGATTAAGGTCTTCGCGAAGCCAGCGGCTCGCGGGAGCTATTTGATTGATTTGGATTTACGAGCTCTTGTTGCAAGCGCGGCTCCTCTCTTTTCGAGTGAGGGAGTTGCAATTGCAGAACACTTTGGTTCTCTAATAATGCAATATTTTAAGTTGTTTGCTCTGCTGAAAGGCAAGCGATCTACTGAGGGTCAAATGATAACCATCGATCAATCGGTTCATATTACGGGTGACAACAATGTCGTTACTGCCGTTCATCCACGGCTTCTCAATTGTTACAACTCGAATACCGAGGCTGGTCAATATGCTTCAAAATTTGCGCAAGCAATTTGTGACGATGAGACAATTCAAGGTTATCAAATTTCCGGCTCCGATGATAGCGAGCGCACGGTTGTAGCAATCTCACGCGCCGATCTTCAAGAAATTATAAACGGGCTCGAAATTGATCGTAATGAACTGGAAAAAAGAGTTGTCAATCGTACTGTGCGGATTGTAGTAAATGGCGTCGCCTTCAATTCGGGATTCATTTTTGAGGGAATTATCATTAAAGCAAAGCTCGCCGATGAATTATATCAGAAAAGAATTGATGCCGGAGAGGAATTCTCAAAAGGTGACGTTCTAGAAGTTGATATTGCTATAACACAGATTTACAAATCTTCAATCGACGCTTGGCTAAACAAGTCATATGTGGTGACCAAAGTGCACTCGCATAGACACATTGACAAGCAGTTAAGACTAGATGAGTAATGCGTTACCGCTGCGAGAATTTGTGATTCGGTTTAGCTTATTGAAAAGACGCTTCGTTGAATAATTTTTGATTTCTTCGGTTGAAGTATCATCATTCTGCGCACGAGTAGTTTTTGCCTGAAGTCTACTACTCAACATGCAATTGACTCCCGTTTACGCATCCAACTTACTCACCGCCGATTGCTTAGTCTTAGACACCATATGAGAATACACCTGTGTGTGCCGTATCTCACTGTGACCAAGTAGCTCCTGTACCGTATACAAACTAACCTCTTTCTCGATAAGCATCGAGGCGAAGCTATGCCGAGCGTTGTGGAAAGAGATGTTCTTGGTAATACCAGCCGATTGGATCCACCTCTTTAGGTGTTTGCGAGTATGCTCATCGTTTGCACTGAGGGCAAAGACAAAGTCCTCTGATAGTCCTCTCTCACCCAGATACTTCTTGGCTGTGTTTGCCAAAGGTAGGTACAAAGGGTCGTCCGTCTTTTGTTGTCGAATTTGTACCCCTTCGTCTCGTACATGTTTCCATTGCAGTGCCTTGACGTCAGAAAGGCGCAATCCAGAGAAACAAGCAAAGAGAAACGCATTTTTTATAACTGGAAAGTCAGTGCTCGTGGATTCTAAGACTTGAATCTCCTCAATAGTCAGAAACTCACGCATTGGCTTCTTGGATTTGATACCCGATACCCCTGCCAATGGATTCTTATCAATGATCTCCTTCTTGACAGCTTTGTTCAAACACGAGATGAATACTGAATAGTATGTCCGAGCGGAATTCGAACCAACCTTTGTTCCAAGGTACTCTTTGAACTCCTCTGCAAACTTAGGAGTGATTAGATTGAATTGAAGCCCCCTGCCTTTGAGAAAAGTCTTCATATGCTTGTAGCAGTTCGTCCAAGGCTTTGTCTTAGTTCCAAGGTGGGATTCAAAGAACACCATGAAGTCAGCTCCCTTGCGTGGTCTTTTAGCCAATCCATAGTCTGCTTGATTCAGTTCCTCAGCCCGACGGGCTGCAATCTGCTTTGCAACGCGGATCTTCTGAGAGTCAGCTTCCCTGTCACCCGTGAGTAAAAACCGGCTACCGAGATATTCACGCTGCCTCTGTCCTTGGTGGTGGATGTCCAGGAGCAAAGAAAACGTACCCTTGGGATTCGGTTGTTTTCTCAGGACTACCCCGTTCAAACTGACGATTACCGACTTCGCCTTAGCCATTCAAAATCCTACGGACGTAATACGGACGTTTTTGCCAAATGCCCTGAAATGCTCAGAAACACTAACTTCCTGTTAGAGCAGATGAATGACATATTCTGAAATATGCAAAAATACACTGAAATGGCGTCAGGTATTTCGAGTTCGAATCCCGCCGCCCCGACACGACAAACCCTGTAAGTTCCTGTTCTAAGGATTGCTTACAGGGTTTTTTGTTTTCTGTCTCAACTGTCCCTACGGACGTAATACGGACGTTTTTGCGAAATGAGGAGAAGTACCGGGAAAAGTTTGAGGGGGTTTTGAGGTTTCCGAGGGAAGATTTTTCGAAAGTGATGTAGCATAGTTCCGGTGGTAGAATTTGAAAACTCCATTGTTAAAGCCTTCGCTAGTGCATTGCGAACTACCCCAACAATTAGAAACCGGAATTGCCCTACCATGATAGCCGCAGTGTTGTCACGAGGACAGCTCTAACTCTCGAGGCGGTATCCTTGACAAGCTTTGGTGAAATTGGTGGGTCATCGGGTGCTGATTCTCATACAGTATGGCTTACACATACGTTTTTATTGCATGATTCGCGTATACGTTCGAGGTCCTACGCAATTCCGATAACCAACTGCAAATCAGCCATCAGGGAACAACCAGGAGGATGGCGGCACCTTGAATGTTCTCTCACGCAGCTGCTGCATTATCTGCAATTCACAGAAGTAAAGGTACAAGTTGGAACGATAAAGAGTTAGATTCCTACAGTTGGTAATAATTGTATAAACCTGGTCGAATCTCAGCGTGTGTCATGGTTACTATACGACGCTGCTTGACAGGCCATGAATAACAAAACCGGAGGCACATCAATGAGTTTCGATCTTTACTTCTTTAAGCGTCGGAATGTTGTCCTGGCTGACAATGCTATCGAAGAGTATCTGCGCAAGGTTATTGGAGATCCAGAAAACCAAAGCAAAAGCTGGTTGTATTTTAATGAGGACACCGGCGTGTATTTCGTCATCGACAATGACTCCGACGACTGCGAGTATAATCGTGTTGGTGAATATGTCAATGTACGGTGCTCCTTCCACCTCAACTACATGCGACCATCCTTCTTCGGACTTGAAGGCTTCCAATTCTTGGAACAGTTTTGCAAAGACCTCAACTTGGTTGTGCTTGATCCTCAATCTGACAGTGAAATCCCATACTTGCCTACGGCAACTAAACTTTTTGCTTTTTGGAACGTGTGCAATCTCTCGATGTCGAACACCACTGATCATGCAGACAATTTTGCAATCGTCCCTGAATCTGAGGCGACGAGAATTTGGTATTGGAACTATGGCAGAAAAGAATTGCAGGATCAGCTAGGCGACTTCTACTTTGTACCGAAAATCTTCTTTATGCAACAGAAGTCAAATGGAATGGTCGTAAGCGTAGTAACCTGGACCGATTGCATCCCCACTGTATTGCCTTCTGCTGACTACTACCTTTTAATGAACCATACACGAAAGTGGTTCAGAACAAAACTAGAACAGCGTTTGGTTTCAAGAGATAAACTTATGAAAGAAATGAGAGCGTTTATCTCCCCCTTTACATCTGCAAATACCTTCATAATCAAACCGGAGGCAGCAACCCATGCGCCTGAACGCTTCTTGTCAATCAAGGCCGATGAAAACTATAGCACATTCTTACAACCAATACAGACAGATAGGCTGCTAAACCACTGATTAACATTAATAGTGAGTGTGTTGTGAGGTCTCAGAATATACCTGGAAAATCCGCCTCTACTGCCCCACCAAATCCGCAGCGGATTGATCCAGCACCGAACCGGCAGGGCTCATCATCAGCGACGCATGAAGTCCCTAGATTGCTGCAAGTTACTATGCGGATCAGTCAGAACACTACAGACGGAATTGCTGTACCAACTTTCGTAGAAATGGTGGATCATTCGGTGCGGATCTACCAGTCTAACACTGCACCGGTATCATTGTCAGATATAACAGTTACGTACTTATGTCCACGTTTGAATGATATCTCGTCTACCATGAGGTTCTACGGCGACATAGCATCTGGCCTTGCAATGCCGCGCTCAACGGCACGTTGCGGTATACCATCGACAGCATCCCAACTCAGAGCGAGGGCATCTGCAACAGCGCTTGTCGCCGCTTCTTGAAGCCAGTCAATAACCAGCGCTTCAAAGCGTGAAGTAAACCGTGACTTGTATTCGGTCTGGATATTCCGTTGTAATTGACCACCCTTTTCCGTTTCAAATTGACCAGGTGTTTCCGCTACAAACTGACCACGTTTCCGAGCTGTAAAATGCTCACCGTTTCTGGCGCAGTTTCCTCACGTTTTCAAACCGCTATTAAC
>JBGAKH010000009.1:0-212589 GCA_044224515.1 Chlorobiota bacterium
CTAGGGTCATTGCTGCGCTCTGACCCTAGGCTAGGTTGTGCGATGCCTCCGGCATCGGGGGTGTGGGTTGGACGTGTACCTAGGGTCATCGCTGCGCTCTGACCCTAGGCTAGGTAGTGCGATGCCTCCGGCATCGGGGGTGTGGGTTGGACGAGTACCTAGGGTCATCGCTGCGCTCTGACCCTAGGCTAGGTTGTGCGATGCCTCCGGCATCGGGGTTTGGGTTGTGCGATGCCTTCGGCATCGGGGCTTGGGTTGTGCGCGTGTACCTAGGGTCATCGCTGCGCTCTGACCCTAGGCTAGGTTGTGCGATGCCTTTGGTATCGGTACGCTAATCGGCGCTGTTAGTGTGACTTCGATGCTTGAAAGAAGAAATCTGTTGTAGTTGAATGATTGACGGTAAAATGGTAGTGTGTTAGCGAAATGCTAAATCTATATCACCTTGAATTGTTTACCATTGAATATGGGTTAGTATGTCGTTGTACATTAATTGGGATGTTATGCTACTCAGAACGTCAATTCAGTCTGATGTACGTTTCTCTCGTTGTGTCGCCTTGTGCGGATTCTGGGTCTTGTGCACGGCGCAGTTGTTGGCGGGGGAATTCGGCGCACCATTTTATTCCTTTGCATTCAGTGTGAGTGCACAGCACTATGATGTTTCATCGTTGAACGAACGACTTGTGGAAACGAAGGTGCCGGAGCTATCCTCACTCGGCTACATTAATCCTTCTTTGCTATTTGATTACCAATCAGACGTGTTGTATGCCTATGCTCGATTTGGGTGGACGATGCTACCTATGCCTTGGGAGCACGAGAAGAGAATTGACGAACATTCTACAAATAGCAGTTTTTCGATGCTGCGACGGGCGAATATCGTGGCGGAGGGGCTCGGTTTAGTCTTTCCGCTTGTCAACCAACGATTGTTTGTCCGCACAGGCATTGATTTTAGCTTGTCTCGAACGCAATTACAGGTCTGGGAGGAACCGGGCATTGTTACAAATCAAGCACCTCAGATCTCAGAGCGAGTCAATCCTGCTTTTGGATGGAGCGCGGGATTGTCGTACTACGTGCAGGATAAATCGACTTCAAAGAGTGCTTTCTCTTCAGGTGCCTTTTTTCTCTTGAGAGGCGGTTGGAATTTTTTTGACTTGGCAGGAGATTGGAATAACTCAACCTATGCTAATCCGAAAGTGCGGGTACTTAACGACACAGATTTGCTCATGAAAGGACTCTACTTTGAATGTGCTGCAGGCATAGCTTTCTAACATTGTACACACACAGCTTCCCGGGAAAGCGAGTGCCGGACTTCCACTAGTCTCATCATCGTGCAAGTATACTCAGTGCTTGTGCATCGAGTGTAACTAGGCGACAACGTCAGTAGAGAGAAACTACCAGTGAAAGCCGCAGTTGAGCGCTACGCCGTAGCTAAAGAGCGTTGAGTGCAGGTCTGATAGTGCAAAGCCACTTTTGCGACCACTTACAATAATGAGTACTCCGGGATCGCGCATTGTGGAACTGCTGAGAATCTGCTCATGAGTTTCAATTCCTAAAGAGATTGTCGAGTTTAGGTACAAGTCAAAACTTTGCGTGATGCGTAGTCCGTACGATGTGGCGCTTAGACTCTGCACGTGAAATATTGTGTCGACGGATTCGTAGGCATTGACATAGTGTAATGAATGTGCAGGTCTCGCAAAGGATTGAAGGGCTACCGCCGCTCCAAGTTGAATCTCATAGCGGATCTTGTTTATAGGGGCAAAGAATGGAGATTCACTGCGTTGACCGTACTCAGATGTTGAAAGCCAGCGATTCCCCGCAATAACCTTTTCAACTCCCAGACTGAAGGCGTAGACTCCCATGTCGAGCAAAGTCTCAAAACCGGGAGCAATGGAACCCAGGCTCGCGTAACCGCCACCTATTTCGATATCCACGCTGTTGCTATAATGAACAGCAGCCCGAAGGTGTACTATCGGACTGTAAATAATCTTTTCGGATCCTATGGACACAACTGTGCCGCTGTTGATGGCTGCAGCATTCAGAGATTCAAGAGGAAAGCTGTCGTACGAGTATGATCCAAAGGTATAGTGGAGGTGGTATGAGCCGGGACGTGAAGTGGATGTGGAGGCCATTGGTGCTTGAATAGCTTGCTGCGAGAGACGTGATTCGATCACGCGTTTCAGCTCCGGTGGCATTTTTTCAGAGAAGGTGCATTGATCAATCATCTCGTGAAAAACGATGGCAAACCTCTGCGGATGACCCTCAACGAGGAATCGTTTGTCATTGCCAAGCTCAGAAAGAGCAAGGCCGGCTGCCAGCAGACCGGAGCCCACATAGCTGGCTGTGTGAACATTGGCATTCATGTTATCCGGGTAGACGCTTCTAAGTGGAAGCAAGGCGGGTAACAGTGCGCCTGAAAGTCCAATGCTGTAAACCGGTAGACGCCCACTCAAGTCTTTATAGGACAAGACCTGATCGTAGCGAATTACGACGCAGTTGCTCTCCGGTTGATCAGCATGCCATCGTTTTCCGGAATAGACGATGACAGCAGTGCTGTCGCTAGCATAAACAACCTCGCCTCGAACAACCGCATGATCGCGTAACTCTACTTCAATCTCGCTCGTCCGATGGATAAATGCTGAGGGTACGACAAATCGCAACAATTGACGAGATGCGTTTAATGAATCCACTTTTAAATCCTCATATGACCCTAAGTAATACGTTAACTCCGGTACGAGAATAGTGGGCGCATCGACGGTTGAATCAGGCTGCACACTTCGATGAAGCACCCAGCGAACTGTTGAATCGTTGATTGTTAGGAGTTCTGCGCTAAGCTCATCATCGATATCCGGAAACAATCCAAAGTAATTCCTTTGTTCCTGACTGAAACTTTTACCTACCCGAGGCAATTCGATGGGGCGAGCTTGTGCGTGCAAGGGAGCACTAGCTCCAACTACTGTCACGACAAGAAAAACGATTATTAAATCCGTCAACAAATTTCGCATTGAAGCCCTCGTATAATCCGGATAAATCAGCATGCCGGTAACTCAACATGCACAAAATAGAACGATAGTTGGAAAATATGTCGTCCAAGACCAACCGTACTTGCGAAATATAGACAGTCTTGATTGATATAATTGTCACGATTTATTCGCACCGCAGTGCAGCTCTGACCCTAGGCTAGGTTCTGGGATGCCTCCGGCATCGGGGCTTGGGTGGTGCGTGTGCCTAGGGTCTGAGCTTCGCTCTGACCCTAGGCTAGGTTGTGGGATGCCTCCGGCATCGGGGCTTGGGTGGTGCGTGTACCTAGGGTCTGAGCTTCGCTCTGACCCTAGGCTAGGTTGTGCGATGCCTCCGGCATCGGGGAACTTGTGATGCGTGATTATCGGGTCATCGCTGCGCTCTGACCCTAGGATTGGTTGTGGGATGCCTTCGGCATGGGGGATCTTGTAGCGAGTGTTGGGACATCGTTATGCTTGGACTTGAGGCTGAGTCCAAGCATAAAGTCTCGGGAACTAAACTGCAATCAGTTTATTCTACCACTAGGCCTGTTTTTAACCAAGCACCGTTCGATGCGCTAAGACGCAGAGTGTAGGCTCCTACAGGTTGTGGGGCATAGCGGAGAACGACATTAGTACCTTCGGCACCGGCTTCAACCCGCTGTGTCCAACAAACACGACCAAGGGCATCGTACATCGTACAGAGTACGTCAGCATCCTGTTGCTGCGTTCGAACAAAGCTGCAGAAAGAGCTGCTGCAATAGCGAAGGTCAAGCGGACTAGCGGTGACATTGGCAGATTCCGAAGGGAGCACGTCGCTATCGATATATCCGGTGCCGCGAACTTCCACGCTTCGGGAATGTCGCTCCGCATTAGAATATACAATGAGGCTATCGCTAAAGTCACCTGCTGTTTTTGGACGAAAGCCCACCAGTACGCTTAGGTCTTTGGACGGTCCAAGTATGTAAGGGTAGGTAGGAGGAAACTGAATGCTAAAGGCTGAAGTCGGTGAAAGAAATCCAATGGAGTCAATGCGTATGGCGATCGATGCATCGTTTGTGATCTGACAGGGTCTGGAATCGAGCGTGTTAAGATGTGCATTCATGTGTTCTACAGCACCTACTCGAAGAACCCGTGGATAGTGAACGCGGATGTCACCCATGGTTACGCTAACACAGGTGTCAGCAACCAAGATTCGGTCTGTGTAATCTGCATACACTTTCTCGCGAAATACAATGAGGAAATCCAGATGCTCTCCCGGACCAATCATAATCGGTCGATCGTCGCTCTCAACATAGAATTGCTCGCGATCGTCTGTCATGGCAGCCGGTGTAAAAGACATAAAAGGAAAAACTGTCGTTCCATCATTGACGAGCTGCGCATGCACCGTGTCCGATCGTGCGGTGTTCGATCGCTCAATGCTCACCACTGCAGGCTCTATTCGAATCTTGGGTGGGAAGTAGTCTATGGTGTCCATAAACACATTTCCGGCGCCATCCTTGGCGATCAGGATCGCGTGAGCCCTTTCAGACTGATTGTCTACCTTCAGCACAAAAAATGCAAAAACCGACGTACCCGGAAAGAAGTCAATGGGGGAAAAAGAATAGTTGTAACTGCTATCGGCAAGCATTCCGATGTAGGCAATTTTGGACGAAGATCCACCGGGAAGGTCCATGAAGTAGGCTTCATTGCGAGCCCCCACGCTACCACCACATTCAAGCTCGTACCTACCAACGGGTGCAAGGGTGTCGGAGGCTAAGACGAGCTGCCCCTGTGAATGTGCTGCTGTTTGCTCACTACCGAGGGGCGGAGTTTTGGCCTGAGCGATAGATAAGGTTAAAAGCGACAACAAGGCTGTGCATGCGACAAGCATACAAAGGGCTCTCCGTGCATTCATCGTTCTCTCCAATACCATGTAGATCCGTAACAGAGCTCTCCCGAAGAAGAGTGAAATAACCGGCGACAAAGTAGTGAGATTCTCATTGATGACAAGAGTCGGAGTTTGAGAGACAACTCAAGAATCGTAAAATTTGTCTGCTACTCAAACGTGTCACTACCGAACCTAAGGCGAGCTATAACCTGGTACAGCGTTGGTACTCAGCGCTGCAGAGTCTATCTCACTGGAGCTACGTGCATAGCGTAGGTATGTTCCTTAGGTTCTCTCAGCCCGATTTATGATCCCTATTCCCTTCAAATTGGGTAATTTAGTAGGCTAGACTTGGCTCGGGGCTTCCCTTTGTGCCTAAGGATTCGGAGGCGCTGTTTTGGGCGTTCTTAGCGACCAAAAGGTAGAAGGGGGAGAGTGGAACAGGAGTGTGAGGCTTCTCTAAGGTCCGGCGGTCTGTCCTTAATACGTCTATTTCTATCATTTTCAACATAGTACCGTGAATATTAGCGTAAATACCCTTGAAGGACTTCGTCGTCAAATGGAGATTACCATGGGTCTCGACGAGTTGATCCCGCACTTTGAAAAAGCTTATGAGGCCATGCGCGCCGAAGCACATGTTGACGGATTTCGTAAGGGAAAGGTCCCAATGAACATCATCAAAGCTCGCTTCGGAAAAGCTATCGAGCAGGATGCTTTAGGTGATATCGCGGACGAAAGTTTTCGCTCTGCCATTGAAACAGAAAAGCTTGAAGTAGCCGGAGTTCCCATGCTTCGCGAAGCAAAGCGCAATGAGGATCGTGGCGGCTTTTTTGTGATTGAATTCGAAGTATATCCGGAATTCACGGTGCGTGAATACCATGAAATAGAAATTGAAAAGCCGATTCGCACAATTACAGACGAGGATGTACAACAGGAGTTGAACAATGTGCTCCTTCGCACCTCTAAGCTCGAATCTGCCGATAGTGTTGCTGACACCAACCACGTTGTGAAGTTGAAGTTCAGTGAAATCGATGAAGCAAGCAATACCCCTCTCCTCGGTGGAAAGGAACGCGAGATTTTCTTGGAAGGCGAAAACGTAGATCCCTTGCTCCGCAACGATTGTATCAACTTGAAGCGCGGCGATAGTTTCCGTTATACCGAGCACCATGCTGCCGGTGAGCATGGCGATCACGAGCACAGTCACAATTACCATGTGTCTGTCGTCGACATTCAGAAAGTCGTTCTGCCTGAACTCACTCAAGAATACATCAGTCAGATCACCGGCGGTGCATTGAACACTGAAGAAGAACTTCGCGAAGACATCAAGAAGTCTCTGCAGCGTTTTTGGGATAAGGAAGTCGCCGAGTCACTTCGTGATCAATTGGTAGACAAGATGATCCAAGCCCATGAGTTTGACATACCGCAATCTCTGGTAGCTATGACAGCTCAGGACATGATCGAAGAAGTCAAGCGCAAGAACCCGGACGACAAGTATCTCAAGCGTGCTCGCAACGAAGAACTCTTTGAGAACTTCTTGCCAAACGCTGAGCAAAGCGTTCGCTGGCAATTGATTGCAGAGCAGATTATTAGCAACGAAAACCTTCAAGTAGAAGATGCGAATCTGGAAGAAATGGCTGCCTCCCTGGGCGTTGAAAAGGAAATGGTCCGTGTTGCACTCGATAAAAACAAGCAGTTACATAGTCGCATGCTCACAGACCGTCTGTTTCAATTCCTCTTCGAACGTGTACTGACAAATGAAGTACCCTACGAAGAAATGATGATGCGCTCAGCAACCGGCGTGTAACAGACTGCGCATTGAGACCTTTAGCCGCGAGTTTCTTTCACATTTCGTTGTGCCTTTGTGAAGCTGCAAGCTTTCAATCACATCGCCATTGTGCAAACAGCCTTTTTGGGCGATGCGGCTCTGGCTCTGTATTTGGTTCAAGAGATCCGCGCACTGCATCCTACAGTGCGCATCTCTTTTGTCTGCACCGAGCAGGCCGCTGAACTCATACGATGTGCCACTGCGGTTGACGAGGTGGTTGTGTTTGATAAGCGCAACACCGACCGTGGATTCAAAGGGATGGCGCGTGTAGCACGTCTCTTGCGACAACACAAAGTGGATTGTGTAATCGCCCTGCAACGCAGTTTGCGAACTGCCGCGCTCGTGCGCTGGTCCAAGGTCAAGTTTAGCGTCGGATTCAAGCAGGCAAGTGCCTCCTTTCTGTACTCTACCCGAGTGCCCTGGGAGCTATCCAAACACGAGGTCGAACGTAACCACGACTTGTTGAGCATCTTTGATGATACACTTCAGTCGTCGGTTCCGCAGCACGTGGAGCTTCGGACCGATGAGATTGATGTGGTCGCCTCACAACTTGGATTGCGCGTTGAAGATGTTCAGAGCTCCGTTGTCCTTGCGCCGGGATCGGTGTGGGCTACCAAGCGTTGGACGTCCCAAGGTTTTAGAGATTTGGCACAGACGCTACGAAACGAAGGACGTCGTGTACTACTTATTGGAGCAGAGTCTGACCGAGCGCTATGCGAGAGTATTGCTTCCGATGGCGTGGCCATGTCGTTAGCCGGACGCACCACGATGAAGCAGACCTTGAGCATACTGAAATCTGCTACAGTAGTCGTTTGCAATGATTCGGCTCCGACACACTTAGCGGCTCTCAGTGGAACTCGATGCGTTGTGATCTATGGTTCAACGCTCCCGGCTTTTGGTTTTGCACCGCGCGGAGAAAAAGACCAAGTCGTTGAGTGCAAGGATCTGAGTTGTAGACCCTGTGGACTTCATGGTCGCTCTGCATGTCCACGCGCGACCTTGGAATGTCTGACACGTATCGATAGTACCATGGTTCGTCAGGCTGTTATGCGTGCAGAAGCATGAGCAAACATCTGCGCGGGCGATCATACCATGAGACCGCGTACAGCAGGTCTGCACTGCAGGTGAAAATTTTCTCGATTGCTTTCGGTTCTGACTGAAAGTCGTCGCGGCGTATAACAATAGGCTCGCCGAGAGGCGTCGCCACAACACACCACTCATGAGTCCGGGAGCAAGAGCCCGGTCTCACTTTATTTGGTCTCAACGACCACACATTTATGGCACGTGCACAACAAAGCTCACTTCGTCTGCGCTCCAAAACCCGCAAGCAGACCACCAATCGTTCGTCGGCAAAGTTTGGTCGTAACGAATTAGACGCACTGAAAAGTGATCGTCGGGCATCCAAACGCTCAGAGTATCGCGATCGCATGCTCGCCTCCGAAAGCGGAGAAGAACGCTCATCCTCAGCACGCACCCGAGGCGCTTCAAGCTCCGGCTCTTCCACAGGCAGACGTAGCAGCTCATCGTCTGCATCCTCCGAGCAACGCTCCGGACGTCGCTCTGATGGGAACTCCGCAGGACGAAAATCATCGCAATCCGGACGTGGGGCCGACACGTCAACCCGTAGCACGAAACGCGGCGCATCGTCTCGCGCGGATTCGGTAGAGCGCCACAGCGGGATGAATGCGACGGAGCGTCACCGCGCTCAGAGACAAGCCTATGAGCATATCGATGAAAGCCCTCGCGAACGCAAAAGCCCATCACGTACGATGCCCATTCCGGGTAAGGAAGTCAAGCAACAAGGGGCGTTGCGACTCAACAAGTTCCTAGCCGATGCCGGCATTGCCTCACGTCGCGGCGCCGACGAACTCATCGAAGCGGGCGTGGTGAAAGTGAATGGTAAGATTGTTACGGAGCAAGGGACGCGAGTTCATCCTGCAGATCTTGTCACCGTAAAAGGCGAACCGGTTTCGTACCTCAAGCATTTGAGCTATTTGGTTCTGAACAAGCCTAAGGACTTTATCACAACCACCAATGACGAGAAGGGTCGCAAAACCGTGATGGATTTGATCCCCATCAAGCAACGTCTATATCCGGTTGGTCGTCTCGATCGCAATACAACAGGCACGCTGATCATTACTAACGATGGAGAACTTGCCACGCGTTTGATGCACCCCAGTCACGAAATTGAACGCGAGTACGTCGTAGGACTTGACAAACGACTTATGCCCGAACACGCCAAAGCAATCGCCGGCGGGGTAGACCTGGAAGATGGAATGACCGGTCCTGCCGAGCTTTTCATCAATCCCGATGATCGTTCCGAAATCCGTATCATTTTACGTGAGGGAAGGAACCGTGAAGTACGTCGCATCTTCGAGCACTTTGGTTATGAGGTCAAGCGCTTGCACCGTGCGCGCTATGCCAACATTAGCGTCGTTGGACTTGCACGTGCTGAGTATCGACACCTTTCTCGCGATGAGGTTCGCCAGTTGCGAAAGATGGTGGGCTTGGATCATTAGTAGAGAATGACTTTTCTTTATGCGGGTGGCGTAGCCACCCGCATACTAACAAGACAAACTCAACGGTTCAGTCGTTTTTTGATTGAGAGAGTACTTTTCATTGCGAAGGTCTACAATCTGACGGTTTCGTGCGCACAGGAGTTGCGAGGATGAAGCGCAATAAAGCACGCTCAACCGGAGACAGAATCAGGCTTACACAAGCGGTCACAGTCAGACACAGTCAGACACAGCAGATAGACATATCGAATTCAGGATTTTAACAGGAGAACATCATGGATCGTCGAGACTTTATAACCACAGCAGGGATTGCTTTGGGAAGTGGAATTGCAGCGCAGTCAAGCAGAGTTCAAGCTGCTGTCACTGTGCCACCGCCATCCGGTACCATTCCGTTGAGCTTCGAAAACTTGCCCTACTCATATGACGCACTCGAACCGCATATTGATGCGAAGACGATGGAGCTCCATCATAGCAAGCATCACAAGGCATACTTTGATGGACTGTTAAAGGCGGAGGCCGAATTGAAGAAGTGTCGTGACACCAATGATTTTTCAATGATCGAGTATTGGTCTAAGAAAGCCGCGTTTCACGGTGGGGGCTTTTACTTGCACAATCTCTTTTGGTCGTGCATGGCGCCTCCCTCAGCGGGAGGTGGATCGGAGGTCCCGGCATTGCTGGCGGCCGCGATCAACGAAAACTTTGGAAACCTGGAGCAATTCAAGAAACACTTCAGTGCAGCTGCAATTGCGGTTGAAGGATCAGGTTGGGCACTCCTTCATTTCCGTCCGGCAGATAAAAAGTTGCTTATCCTTCAGGCAGAGAACCAACACAAACTCAGTGAGTGGGGAACGACGCCCATCTTGGCGTTGGATGTATGGGAGCATGCGTATTATCTGAAGTATCAAAACAAGCGTGCGGATTATGTGCAAGCATGGTGGAATGTCGTGAACTGGAAACAAGTGGAACAACATTTTCTAAGTGCTTCTTCTCGTTAAGAGTGCGGGAGCAAAGAGTGATAGAGGACAATATAAAGGTGAACGAAATAGAGCAACACTTGGTGTGTTGTTGTGTCGTCTGTAGGACGATGATGACGCGTCGAGCTCAACTACTGCGCTTGGCAATTTTTACTGACAGTCTCTAATCCGGAGTTAAGGCTACATGACCTTTCTGAATCCCTTTGTGTTGTTGGGACTCATTGCGGCGGGCATTCCCTTGTTACTGCACTTGCTGAACCTGCGTAAGCTGAAGACCATCGAGTTCAGTACACTGCGTTTTGTCAAGGAATTGCAGAAGACGCAGATTAGACGCTTGAAGCTACAGCAGATCCTCTTGTTGATTTTGCGCACGCTCATCGTTGTCTTCGCCGTACTAGCCTTCTCGCGTCCGGTGCTCAAATCCAAAATACCAGTATTCGGTTCTCACGTTAAAAGCTCTGTCGTTGTCCTCGTCGATAACTCGCTCAGTATGGACTGTAGTGACGAAGGGGGCAATCGAATGAAGCAGGCACGAGCGGCTGCGCAGCAGATCGTATCGGCACTAAAAGACGGAGATGAGTTGGCACTTATCTGCGCCGGAGATGTGGGTTCGGATCAGAAGATATCCTTTAGTCGCAATACCGCACTACTCGCCGAACGAGTACAAAAGTTGACGACGGCGCCGCGTACCGCAGAGATGTCGGCAATGCTGAAGATAGCAAGCTCACTACTCGCAGACGCTCAGAACGTCAACAAAGAAGTGTACCTTATCAGCGACGCTCAAAGAAATTCCTTTAATGGAGAAGCCGACTCGGTACGCAGCAGCGTACACGGGGCAACATTGTTTGTTGTTCCGGTAGGAGCCGGGGCGAAGATTGCCGGACAAAATCTATCGGTCGATTCAGTGCGTATCAGCTCCGCAATCTTTCAACGCGATAAAGCCGTGGACGTCGAAGCGATCATTCGCAATTGTTCCGAGACGGATGCACGGGGAGTTGTGGTTGGGCTTAGCTATAATGGACTCCGCGTGGCGCAACGAAGTGTAGATATTCCCGCCGGACAAGTTCGCAGCATGATGCTGTCGGCCGCCGCACCGGGTACAGGCGCGGTCAGGGGTCTTGTCGAGCTGGAAGGTGACGCTCTGGAGAGCGACAACAAGCGAGCTTTTTCGTTTATCATACCGCCGGCACCCAACATTGCTCTCATCGGCGACGCCGAAAGTTGCACATGGCTGCAATCAGTGCTGCAACTCGAGGCTGGACGAGAGCTGTTTCACGTAGAGACATTTCGTCCTAACCAGTTTTCAGGATTGAATCTTGCCAAGTACGATGTGCTTCTGCTATGCTCGGCTCTGAGTCCGGCTGACAACCGGCGCTTGGGCGACTACGCGCAGCACGGTGGGTCAGTCTTCCTCTTCGCTTTCGATGATAAGGCTGAGCTCAACCGCAGCACGCAGACGCTCGGGTTCTCGGATGTAGGAGAGACAAGGGTAGAAAAAGGTCAGCATCTTGAGTTTAGTGCGACAGATAAAGAGCATCCTCTCTTCCGCGGCGTGTTCAAGAACACCGACAATGCGCGCGCCGTTGTTGAATCACCAAGGATGGATCAAGCATACCCTGCACTAGCGGGTCAAGAAATCATATCCATGCAGGGTGGAGCCTTCTTGGCAGAGTCACGTCCGGGTGAAGGACGCGCGCTGTACTGCGCTGTGCCTCCTACAACATCGTGGTCGAACTTTCCCTTAACCGGAATTTTCCCAACCATCATCTTCCGATCCATACCGTACTTAAGTGCGCGCGAGCAGGTTGGAGCCTCATACCTCTGCGGAAGACCTTTGCGTTACGTACTGCCCAAGCGCTACAGTGCCGCAGGACGCGTCATCGTTTCGGATCCTTCAGGCGTTGAGTCGACTCGCGATGCACTTGTGCTTAGCACGGGAGCCATGTTGAATGTGGGCATGCAACAGCAAGTGGGTACGACTATTGTGAAATCGACCGATGGACAGGATCTGTGCAGTTTTTCGGCGAATGTCGACGCATCGGAATCGCAACTCAGCTTTTTCAGCCCGGATCAATATCGGTCTGAGCTCGCGCGACGACTTGATGCGGGAAGTCTCGTTGAAGTTTTGGACATTCATGCGGGAATTAGCGATGGCGTTGCACGTGCCAGAAATGGTACTGAGCTGTGGAAGCTCTTCGTTATTCTTGCCATTTGTTGCGCCTTAGCTGAGATGGTCGTGGCCCGCCGTAGTAGTAGAGCAGTATTGGCGGAAGCCTAAAGTGAATTTTTTGAGCATTCTGCCGATACATAGCACGGACTCTATCATTCATCAGGGATCGACCTATGTACGGCATGAAAGCCGCAATACGGTTAGGACTACGTGTAGGATGTGTGCTCGTGCTAGGATGGCTCTCGGTTGCGAGTGTGCTACAGGCGCAGCCGAAAATTCGTTTTCCTTTACCTCGACAGACCTTTTATCCCGATCGCTTGCTGCGATTGGAGTGGTCAAGTACAGCCCAAAAATCAGTCGACGTCTTGTATTCACAGGATGAAGGACATCGTTGGACGCGCATTGCAGCCGGGATGAATGACTCCGCCTTTGAGTGGATGCTGCCGTTGTTGGACACCACCGGCATCATCTTTAAAGTCCAAGAGGCTGATCTCCACAAGCCCCAAGAATTTCAACGAATTATACGCACTGCAGGCTGCATTTCCGCACGATGGGATGCCAATGACCATTTCATCGTTTCGGCAATGGACAATGCCATGTTGGAAGTGCGAAGCTCAGATAACATGATGGCTATTGCCAGTCTGCCGCTGGGCACAATGCCACTGGTTCCGGCAACAAGCTATACTCTTCACCCGGATACTGCCATCACAGCAATTGGAAACGAGATCGTTCTCGAAAATGTAGAAGCCTTTTCAGAACCGGTGCGTTTCGGTGCCGATGTACATCAAAGCTATGTACGGTGCTTGGCTGTGCATCCACTGCAAGGAATCGTCGCTGCAGGTACCGAAGAGGGTAAGGTTTATGTGTGGTCCATTCCCGAACGCCGCATGATCAGCTCCTTTGCTTCTGTGCAGAAGAGTCCGATCAACACCGTCGCGTTTTCAGCCGATGGTCAAAAAATCCTCTATGCCGGTGACGAAGGAATCATCTTCGTACGCAGCTGGACGGATGCACTTGCGACAACTATGGAATTGCGAGGACATGGAGATGGCGGTAAAAACGTCTCTGTGCGCTGCGCTGCATTCACCCCGGATGGACGGCATGTTGTCAGCGGTGGTGTAGACTACACCGTGCGCTATTGGGATCTACGCTATCAGAGTTCAAGCTTGGTGATGTTTGGGCACCGCGGAGCGGTGACCGGTTTAAAAATCAGTGCTGACGGAACTCGCGTTCTCAGTGCGTCAGCAGACTCAACCGTTCGACAGTGGAGTCTTAGTGCCGGACGTGAGATGCACGAGGCCTTACAACTGAACGACGAAGTTGCATCCGTCGACTACAGTCTTGGCGCAGATACATTGCTTGCGGCTGAACGACACAGTGGAACATTGGTTCTGTGGCAGAATTTGCGTGAGACTGGTGACGCCGACAGCGTTATCGGCTATATCACGTATCCGATCGCGCTTCGTGTGTGCAACACGAAGGCACAGGTTGGTGAGTATGCACGTATCCCGGTGGTGTTTGACTCCGTTGTGAGCGTGCCTTTTTTCAAGCGTGCTCGATTTCATGCCACAGTTGGACTGACTCTTCCGCGACGTATCGTTGAGGTCCAAGACGTCGATCCGAATACGATTGTACTGCATGGCGATGAGCGCGATACGATCTTTCTCCCAATTGAATTCTCGCAAAATGACACAGTAGGCTACATTCCTGTTCGTTTCCTTCTTAGCGAAGAGAATAGTGACGACATTGAAATCTTGCCCGGAAGATCGGCCATACAGTGGATGGACGGAGTTCGTGCTTTTAGTTTGGACCATGCCACCGGTGGTACTGTCAGCTCGGAAAAAGAATGTCCGCAAACCGCGCGCGGTGGACTGAGTATGATGGCGGTGGAGCAGTGCATGATTGCTCCTAATCCATCCAATGACCGAGCACTCCTTGAGTTCAGCACGTACGAGGAAGGTGACTACCAGATTGATGTGTTAAGTCCTCTTGGCGATGCAGTGTTGACCTTGAGTCGACAACGTATGAGTCGCGGTAGACAACAAATGAGCATCCCTTCAAATGAGCTCTCTTCAGGTGCCTACTTCTTGCGCATTGGTGCACCATCCGGTCTTCACATCTATCCCTTCGTCGTCGTGCACTAGGTACGACTAACGTATGTGTTTGCACAAAGCTCGTCGTCGTGCGGTTCCTCACTGCAGATTCTAGGGCCATCTGTTGTATCAACAGCGTTGACACCTGTTAACCATTCGCTTGTCAACGTACTCGTGCAAATGGTTCGGATCTACTGCATCCAACCTTCTGCTGTATTGAGCTCTCTTGTTTGGGTTTTGCACCTCGACCTCGCCCGGGTGCATCTCCACCTGTATCTCCATTGCCGACATTGGAGGGCAGTTGAGGTTGATCCGAGTGTGCCACATGGCTTTAACGGTCGGAGCGTTCGAGTTTATCAGATCTCTGCTGCATGTAGTATTTTGGGTTAAACACCTTAGAGACCCATGTTAGAACGCCACCCCGAGGAATTGATACTTGAGGCAGAGCGGCGAGATGTACACGCCGCGCTACAGAATGTGCTGCACGATATTTTTGTGTTGCAGCATGATACCTACCGCATTATCACAGAACGATACCAAGCTGAGTTTGGATTGCTCGAGCAGGAGTTGCAGCGGGCAACTCTCGCCAATGCTGAGATGCAGCGTCGCGTCGAACTTTTCAGTGTACGCAAGGCCAAGGGACACAGTTTGGACGCCGATCTCATACGATTTGTAAATGATATGGTAACACGGGAGTTCACGGTGTACCATGAAAGTCTCGCAGAGAATTTCGACCAAACAACGGAACAACGCAATGCGCGGCGCAAGGCTCCGGAACGTGTCGCTGCGCCGGGTGCAGCTCCGGAACTGCGTCGTCTCTATCGCGAGCTCGTGCGAAAGCTGCATCCGGACCTCAACACGGAGCAACAGTCTTTCGAACGATTTTGGCTTATGGTTCGTGATGCCTATGAACGACAGGACTTGCAACGCCTTCGACTGCTGCACAACGTGATCTGCACGGATGCAGACTTCAGTATTCAGGAAGACGACACGAAGGCGCGATTGGACGCACTGGCAGAACAAAACCTTCGCCTACGCATGCGCTTGGACTATGAGCAACGCAAGCTGATGCGCTTGCGTACGGAAGAACCGTTTTCACTCGAGTCCATGCTGAACGATGATGAACGACGCAGGGGGCATGCGGCGGAGATCACGAAACGTATCGATAAACTGCGGCGAAGTGTTAGGGCAGGTGAAGCTGTTTTGCGTGAAATGCTGGGTAACGACTGGGATCTTAGCAGTCCGGACTTGCAAGCAAAAGAACAACCCAAAGACTTCCAGGAGGAGTTCCGCATGAATACCTACTTCAGCATGCGAGCTTGAGCCGGCAGTGTAGGCGTCCTCTTCTTCAGTGCAATGTTTAGTCCAACGCCAGTTGCCCTCGCCACGTGGTGCAGAAACCGAGCGGATCGAAACGATGAGGTCCGTGTGGTACGGTTTTGCACTCAATCACACCGGAGGCTCCCGGACAGGGAGAAATAATTCCGGATCTGGGGAAATTCCCGCAACTTTGTTGATCATGTCCGCGTATGATGCCGAAGTTTCCATCAGAAGTCGTTTGACAACCGGGAGACGAGACGAAGGCTTTGAACTCAGTTCGCTCTCGCAGCTCTTGGTTGCACGTGCTTTTGCGTAGACGACACATCGTGGACGAGTATTCTTTGAACACTATGAGGTTCAGTATGAACGTATTGGAAGTCCGGCACTTGAAGAAGCGCTACGGCACCTATCAGGCAACGGACGATGTTTCATTTTCGGTTGAGAAGGGGAAGATTTTTGGGCTTCTGGGTCCCAACGGAGCCGGCAAGACAACCCTCATCCGCATGATTACCAACATTCTGATTCCGGATTCCGGAAGCATCACCATAATGGGTGAAGCCGTCAATCCTAAACAGCAGAACATGATTGGCTATCTTCCCGAAGAGCGGGGTCTCTATAAGAAATTGAAAGTCATCGAGCAGATCCGCTATTTCGGAGAACTCAAAGGTCTATCGGCTCGCGAAGCTGTGTCTCGCGGAAGGGGATGGCTAAAACTACTTGACGCGGAGAGTTGGGAGAACAAGAAGATTCAAGAGCTCTCTAAAGGAATGAGTCAGAAAGTACAGTTCATTGCGACTGTATTGCACAATCCTCCTCTGTTAATACTCGATGAGCCATTTAGTGGTTTGGATCCGGTTAATGCTGAGATGCTGATTAGTGTCATACAGAAGCTGCGTCAAGAGGGCAGCACCATTATTCTCTCGACGCACGTCATGGAACAGGTTGAGAAATTGTGTGACGACATCGTACTGATCAACAAAGGCAAGATTATTCTTTCAGGATCCGTGCGAGATGTGAAATCGCGCTATGGGCGTGACACACTCATCGTTGAGTTTGAAGGCCCGGACGCATTCTTGGACAGTCTGCAGGACGTCCGCTTTTTATCTCGCTCTCTCAATCGCGCTGAAATTCGCTTTGGAGGCGGACAAGCGCAAGCCAATGCTATTCTTCAACAAGCTATGGCCTCCGTGCAGCTCATTCGCTTCGAAATCATGGAGCCAAGCTTGCACGAGATCTTTATTTCAGAAGTAGGAGAAGCGCACATTATTGGAGGAGAAGGCCATGAACATGCATAAGATTGGCGTAATCCTACGTCACGAGTTTCTGACACGCATTCGGTCCAAAGCATTTTTGATTGCTACACTGCTTGCGCCGGTGGGAATGCTGGTGCTGATCCTTGTACCCATCATTTCAACCATGCTCACCGAAGAGACTGCGAAGTCGGTAGCCGTTCGAGACCCTAATCAGAAAATTGTACGGCAGTTGATTGAGGAAGACAGTGCAATGTTTTTCGAGAGTCAGCTCAGTATCGATAGCCTTAACTCTCTCGTCAAACAAAAGAAAATCGCAGCCTACATGGTGGTTCCATCGGACATCCAACATAGCGATAGCACCATGCTGTATTCATCCGGTGGTGGTGGCCTCATGTTTTACGGTAAAGTTGAAGATGCCGTACGTTCTGTTGTACGACGTCAACGCATGGTGGAAGCCGGTGCCGATACCTCCGTACTGTCGATGTTGAATCGCAGCGTGCCCTACGCAACAAAGAAGATTGGAGAAAAAGGCGTTGAAAAGGATAGCGGTGAAGCACTCGCTGTGGTTGGCTATATCCTCGGATTCCTGATTTACATGATGATGTTTATCTACGGCGGCGTTGTCATGCGTGCAGTACTGGAGGAGAAGACCAATCGCATTGTGGAGGTTATTGCTTCTTCAGCCAAACCTTTTGAAATCATGCTCGGGAAGATCATTGGAGTTGGCGCCATGGGTTTAGTGCAGATTGCACTGTGGTTCGCGATGTCTTATGCGATCGGTGGTATCGCCACTCCAATCATCCAAAGTATGATGGGAGCAGATGCCGGGACAACCGTAAATGCTGCCCAGGCAATGCAGACTGCCCGCGCTTCCGGGGGCTTTAGCATGCCGGCTATCTCACCGTGGATTGTAATTGCATTTGTGTTTTACTTCCTCAGCGGTTACTTCTTATATGCTTCGCTCTTTGCTGCGGCTGCTGCCGGAGCTGACCAGGAGCAAGACATGCAGTCGTTGCAGATGCCTATCACGCTGCCGCTCATCATTCCTATGTTATTCATCGGAAACATAATATCGAACCCGGATGGAACTTTGGCCACCGTCCTCTCAATGATCCCATTTTTTACACCGGTTCTAATGATTGTGCGCATTGCTGCCACGCAGGTGCCGCCATGGCAAATCATCGTTTCAACGATCATGTTAATTGCAACCTTTTTGGGTGCGGTGTGGGTTGCCGGTCGTATCTATCGAGTGGGAATTCTTAGCTACGGAAAGAAGGCATCGTTTGCTGATATGGCACGCTGGATTTTACGTGCTTGATATGCTTTGGCGTGATGGATCACAATGCGTCGAAAGCTAGTGCTTATTGAGTGGGAGGCAAAGCCTCCCATTTTTTTTCAAGGCTTCACGTACGACGCACGATACTGTATTGTGGAGCCTGGACCCGGCTAAAGACACTTGTTGCACGCTAACTGTGTGTATTGGCTGCGGGACACTCCGGATGCGGCTTTCCTTCGTATTTTGGGATATTCTTTCATCGTAGACCTGGCGCATGCATTTTGAGCTGAATGACGTCTCGGTCGAGTTCGACTCGATTCCTGCATTAGACCACATAAGTTGTCGTATAGAAGAAGGTGCGGCTGTGTTGCTGACGGGCGCAACAGGTGCCGGTAAAACGACCCTGCTCAAGTTGTTGTACGCCGATCAGTTGCCATCTCGAGGCACTGTACACATCAACGGAGTACGCAGCTCTGTGATGAAGGGGAAGACCTTGCGTGAGCTGCGACAGAAAATTGGCGTCATTTTCCAAGACGCTAAACTCATTGCCTCGCATACCGCCTACGAAAACGCAATAGCGCCACTTATCATTGCGGGGTTTTCAAAACGAGCATCGGATAAACGATGTCTGGAGATTTTGTCGGACCTAGGAATTTCCTATTTACGTGATAAGTATCCGGCACAACTTTCCGGAGGAGAGCGACAACTTGTTGCCTTGGCTCGGGCTATGATGAACCGTCCGGATTGTATTCTAGCCGACGAACCATCGGCGCAGTTAGACGGCAGTGTGGTCCAACTGATTTCGCAAACCTTGCTCAAAGAACACGCTAGGGGAGCGACGTTGATCATTGCAACTCACGATCCCTTACTCATGAAGCAATTTGCGGGTGTGGAGCGCATGAATTTAATGGACGGACGTATCTCTTCTTCACCGGCAATTCCCCTCGGAACTGTCTCACGTATCAGCGGATAATACCCTCATGAACATCGCACTTCTTGGATATGGTCGGATGGGGCGTGAGATCGAGTCAGTGGCTCTTGCACGCGGACATTCCATCAGCGCGCGTTTCGACGCCTCGAATCCCGCTCATGGAAGCGGAATGAATGGCGATGTTGCCATTGACTTTTCCGGGGCCGATCAACTGTTCTATCATGTGAGCTTAGCCCTCGACAACTCGATGCCCTTAGTTATTGGTACGACAGGGTGGAACGAGCAACTACCTGCGCTGCGAGTGTTGGTCGAACAAGTCAATGGATCCGTTGTCTACGGCTCGAACTTCAGTATCGGAATGCAGATCTTTCAACGCATTGTGCAACGAGCGGCACAGTTAATCAACGTTGCCGAGTCTTATGACATAGCTTTGCATGAGGTGCATCATAACGCTAAGCTCGACTCTCCCAGTGGCACAGCACTCAGCTTAGCCGAGCGCATCCTGCAAGAAGTTGAACGGAAGACAGCAGTATTCACAGAAACCTCTCATGGACTCATCGAGCCACAAGCGCTACATCTCAGCTCCACGCGGGTTGGAGCGGTGGCAGGTACGCATACGGTACTCTTGGATTCTGAGGCTGATACCATTAGTTTGGAGCATCGTGCAAAAAATAGAGGAGGCTTCGCTCTGGGTGCAGTACTGGCAGCTGAGTGGATAGTCGCAAACCCCGGTTTCCACGAGTTCTCCGAAGTCTTCGATCAAGTTCTTGGCGCACAGCGAGGCTAACATGCGCTTCGACTGCATTATCCCTAGCTACAACAATTGCGATGAGCTCCGACAGTGCTTGCAAGGACTTGAAGGGCAAAGGCATAAAGACTTTCGTGCTATAGTATGTGTCGACGGATCTACCGACGAGACCGTTGCGTGGTTGTCAGACTACCGGCCATCATTTGAGCTTCTCGTGTGCGAACATGCAGACCGTCTGAATCATGGACGCAATGCTACGCGTAATCTGGCCCTGCCTCATCTTCAAGCACCATACCTTTGCTTTCTTGATTCCGATCTTGTGCCGCATGCGAGCTTGCTTGAAGAGCATGCGTCACTGCTGTCTCGCCGTGACTGCATCTCTGTGGGAGATGTGCGTTATCACAGTGCCGATACAAATGTGTGGGCAGATTACGCGCAGACGCGGGGGAAGAACAAATACAAACACGGTGACGAGATACCCTATTACTACCTGGCAACCGGTAACTGTGCTCATCGAAGTACTCTGTTTAGCGAGCTCGATGGACAAGATCCGCTGATCACGCTGTATGGTGGAGGAGACACCGAGTATGCTTTACGATTGCATCAACGATTCCATCTCCCGGTTCTCTTCAATGCTCGCTCTGTAGCCTACGGTGAAATGCAGAAAAGCTTGGCTGAGGCACTCAATCAACTTGAGCAGTTTGGAAAACTGAACTTACGGTACATCCATCGAAAGCATCCCCAAGAGTATGACGTTTTTTGGCTTGGACGATTTGAGGACCGGTCACTAGGCGCAGCTATTTTTCGATCCTTGCTCCAACCACGAGTGTCAGCGGTAGTACAAACTCTCGTTCCTTTGATTCCGTCGTCGCTCCGTCGAATTCTCATCAACTATTGTGTTCTCACGCGCATCTATAAAGGTTGGGTCGCTGCCAAAAAAGAGGAAGGAGTCAGTGCGAAGCACTGACTCCTTCGAATTGTAGACTACTGCCATGAAAGGGCAGTACGTCGAAAAAGAGTCTAGACCGGGCAGATTAGTAAGCCTTGGCGAACAGCACTCGTTGAACACTCGGCTTGCCACTGAGAACACAGACGCCGTCTTCTTGCGGGTTATCCAAGGGAATGCACCGTATAGTTGCCTTCGTTGCCTCTTTGATCCGCTCTTCCGTTTCGCTCGTACCATCCCAATGAGCAGAAATAAAACCACCCTTTGTTTCCAGAACTTCTTTGAACTCATCAAAGCTATTCACGGCTGTGATGTTTGCGTCGCGGAAAGCTTTGGCGCGATTGAAGAGACTACTCTGAATATCATCCAGAGTCGTGCGAATGGTCTCGACTACTGAGTCTAAAGAGACTGTGAACTTTTCTTTGGTATCACGTCGAGCCAATTCTACCGTGCGGTTTTCCAAGTCGCGTTTACCTATTGCAACGCGCAAAGGAATACCCTTCATTTCATATTCAGCGAATTTGAATCCTGAGCGCTTTGTATCGTCGGTATCGTATTTCACGCTGATGCCAAGTGCTCGCAAGCTCGCCACGAGCTCATTCGCCACGGCGTCAACCTGTTCACCTGTAGTTGGGATGGGGACGATTACCACTTGAATCGGAGCGAGCTTCGGTGGAAGCACGAGTCCATCATCATCGGAATGCGACATAATCAAGGCACCAACCATACGCGTACTGACACCCCAAGACGTTGCCCACACGTAGTCCAATTGATTCTGAGAGTTGGAGAACTGCACGTCGAATGCTTTGGCAAAGTTTTGTCCGAGGAAGTGTGAGGTTCCTGCCTGCAACGCTTTACCGTCTTGCATCAGAGCCTCAATGGTGTACGTGTCCTCTGCACCTGCAAATCGTTCGTTTGCTGACTTGACACCGCGAATGACCGGCATGGCCATCACCGATTCCGCAAAGTCTGCATAGACGTTAAGCATACGAATTGTTTCCTCCACAGCTTCCTCGCGAGTAGCATGTGCGGTGTGTCCTTCCTGCCAGAGAAACTCCGTCGTGCGTAGGAATGGGCGTGTCCTCATTTCCCAGCGCACAATATTAGCCCATTGATTGATCAGCAAGGGGAGATCGCGATACGATTGAATCCAATCGCGATAAGTATTCCAGATAATAGTCTCGGAAGTCGGACGTACAATCAGCTCTTCCTCGAGCTTGGCACTCGGATCGACTATGACACCGGAACCATCGGGTGCATTCATGAGACGATGGTGTGTAACGACAGCACATTCTTTGGCAAAGCCGTCTACGTGAGCAGCTTCGCGACTCAGAAAACTCTTCGGAATAAAAATCGGGAAGTAAGCATTGACGTGTCCGGTAGCTTTAAAGCGAGCATCCAGATCGTCGCGCATCTTTTCCCATATCGCATAACCGTGCGGCTTGATCACCATACAGCCGCGAACCGCCGAGTGATCGGCCAAGCCGGCTTTTGATACGATGTCGTTATACCAGGCTGAGTAATCGCTACTCCTGGGGGTAATCTCTTTTGCCATAGTGCTGATTGTCCTGAGTGAACCTTTAATTTACGAAAAAATCGGACGTTTCTGTGCGCTTGATCGTGTCGCACGATGCTGTGTACACCGCTCGGCTTTTCTAGTTTTGTACTACTAAACGCAGCGGATCGTGCAAACAAAAACAGGAGTAGGGCTAGGATTTCCACGATAACTCCAATCTTGTCAGCTGCGTCTCGCTTTTTCGTTGCCAAACTCTTAACGCTCTTTCTTCAGTAGTCCTGAAAAAACATGACACCTTTAATTCTGCTCCACGGAGCAACAGGTTCCGCATCACAGTTTCAACCGCTCGTGCACGAATTGCGCGACTTTGTGAACTACGCCTTTGATTTCGAGGGACACGGTGCATCTCAACCCACGGAGCGTGAGTTTCGCATTGAGTACTTTGCCGAAAACTTGCGCTACATCATTCAGCATCACGATCTGGCTCCGGCACGTATTGTAGGCTACAGCATGGGAGGGTATGTAGCACTGTGGCTCGCTGCGCACGAACCCGATCTCATTCATTCAATCATTACACTCGGAACCAATCTTGCCTGGAACCCAACCCATGCACACCAGCAAGTACGCTACCTCAACCCCGACACGATGCTCGAGAAAGTGCCAGACTATGCTGCTGAGCTTCAAGCTCGGCACTCTGCCTGCGACTGGCGCCTGGTTCTGGCTAAGACAGCCAATATGATGCTCGACCTCGGCGAACAACCACGTCTGAATGACGAAGTATTCAAACGCATCAGGTGTCGCGTGCGCTACGGCGTTGGAGATCGCGACCGTATGGTGAGCTTCCACGAAACGATGGAAGCCTACCGAGCCACGCCTGCATCCGAACTCTACGTGTTGCCCGGTACCGAACATCCTTTGGAGCGCGTTCAAGCTTCTCGCTGGGCTGCACAGATCCGGGATTTCTTTGGCTGACCGCTAATCTCCACCATCTAAAGCGCATCGTACATTAAAGCTCGGGCTGCTGGGGAAAAAAGAGGCGCTTAGACTGACCAGTCGGTCGGTTATATTGCAGCTCTTTTTATCACCATCAACTGCACGATCATGGAAAGAAAAGCATGGCTAGAAAACATTGGCCGCATTATTGACTCGATGGATCCGGACGCATTCGCGAACCTCATGACACCCGAAGGTTCATTTCGATTTGGCAATATGCCGCCCGTCATTGGACGCGCCGCTATCGCTGAGACAGTTCGCAATTTTTGGTCGATGATCAAAGGTTCCGAGCACGAAGTTGTGAACTTCTGGGAAGGTAACGGAACGGTTGTATGGCAAGGTGCTGTGCTCTACACGCGCAAAGATGATCGCAAAGTTCCTGTCAACTTCTGCAATGTGTTCTACATGGATGGAGAATTGATCAAGGATTATTTGATCTACATCGACAACGGACCGTTATTCGCGGAATAAACCTGAAGGAACTCTGTTTGCACGCTTTGGGAACACTCACTCGCGCAGAGGTGTGAGACAGGATTCGCGAGACGTCTTTTTTTGTATGCGGCGCCCAAGGGCGCCGCTGCTGTTTGGTGGCACGTGGTAGCTGCATTGAACGACAAAGTCAGATCTTGTGCTTTGCAGTGTAAGGGATAGTTTTGTAACACGAATTCACCCTTTTGGAGAGGCAGATGTCGGCACAAGCACCTTTCGATATAGACAAAGCACACCGTTGGTTTGGTGTGGAATTCAACAACGCCATCTTTCCTCTGCTCGCTAAAGAGGATCGTAGTGATGAGGAGACAGAGCGCATGATAGGCTATGCGCATGCTGCCTTGCTGCATTGGGAAATGTTCTCAGGACACGGACCGGTCAATACTGTTCGCGGACTGAACATGATTGCCACGGCCTATGCTTATGCTGCACGTCCTGAAGAGGCTCTGCATTATGCTCAGTTGAATTTGGATTTGTTAGACAAACACGCGAAAGTCGTCGCAGATTTTGACCTCTGTTATGGTCTCATGGCGATGGCAAGAGCATTGGCATGTGATGGCCAAATAGAAGAAGCCCGAAACTTTAGAGATCGCTGCGCCAAGGCGCTCGAGGCGGTCATGGGAGAGCAGGACAAAAAGATCTGCAAAGAAGATTACATCGCAGGACCATGGTATGGTCTGGACCAAAACTGAGGTACGACTTAGTTGTTGTTAGGAGGATAGGGATAGCGACCCAACACGTTTCCCGGAGGATCATAATTACACACCAGGATGAAGTTGCCGTTACAGTAGGCAACAGCAGCCCCCAATTTTGTGGTACCATTCCACATCATCTGTGTATAGTGTCCCACCTCGTGGAAGTTCGCATTTGAAATCGGAGATCCGTCGTAGAGCCGCAATTCATTATACCAGTCGTTCACTCCATCGCTTATCTCATAAAAACCGATAGTTCCCATGTAGAGGTTTTCGCCGTGACGTTGCTTGTAGGGACCATCGCTCGGACGGTGCTTCAAGCTGCAACCATGGGTACTCAGATAGTCAGCCCATTCTTGGGCGTATGATGAGAGTTCTTCAGACCACTCTAAAGGAGCCACGCCTCTGGCTGCTCGACGTTCATTGTGCAAACGCAGAAGTGTCTCTTTTGCCTGTGCGTCGATGACCGGTTTGGCCTTCATACTTCTCGCCGGCTTGAGTTGAGGACGTTGCCGCTGCGCAGCAGCGGGCTGAGCAAGAGACATACCGAGTACTGTCAAAGCTATAATACTCAAGCTCTTACGCAGAAAGCCAAAGCTGGAAGCAGAAGAGCGCTGAAAACGACGTAGCATGGTGTGGAAGCGTGCAAAATGAAAAAGAATCACCGTGAGTACTGCTTACTCAATGATGGTCATGAACGAAGCGGACGAGAAATCATTGCACGGAGACCGGCACGTTCGTTTTTATTGAAAAAACCGCTCATGAGCAGCAGTCCGACAAATGCGATCAGGAGAGCGACATGGATGCTTAGCTCAGTCCAAAGGTCGTCTGCATGAACCCAAAGGGACATGGCATAAACGGCAATCGTAGTGGTCCACAGAATAGCAAGTCGTCGCCATTCATACTGAATCGTATAAACGCGTTGGGAATAGATAAACATGACGACGGCAGAGAGTGCGTACGCGCCAAGTGTAGCCCAAGCAGCACCCACATATGAGAAGAGTGGAATGAGCAGAAGATTTAGAGCGAGGTTGGAGATTGCAGCGGCACCGGTCGAGATTGGCAGGTAGCGAGTGCTTTTCGTTATGTGCAGCCCAGCGGCAAAGTTTGTCGCGAGTCCGGTGAAGTAATAGGATGCCGCAATGATCGGTACGATAACCAAGCCGGGCCAATAGCTCTCGCGAATGAAGCGTCCGCCCACAAAAGGCATCTGCACAACATTGCCAATGAAGAAGCACACGATGAGGAAAACCACGGCACAGACAACGCTAAAGTAGGTAAGTACACGTGCGAAGAGTGGTTTTGCGTCCGGATCGTCGGCATGTGACAAATAAAAAGGCTTCCACGCATATTCAAAAACCGATGTGAAGAGCATCATAGGAATGCCCAATCGGTAGTTCGCGCTGTAAAGTCCAACAGTTGCCGGATCCGTCATGGCGTTGAGGATAGGACGATCCGCCACTTGAAGCATGATGGAAGAAAAACCTGAAGGCAGCGCCGGCAAGCCAAAATTTCTAAGCTGACGAAAGAGAGAGGCATTGAACTTGAAACGAATATTCTTCAGGATATCGGGAAGAAAAAGAAGCAGCGCTAAGGCAGAAGAAACCAATCCTGCATAGAACACACCCAAAGCACCTTGATGCATCATCACCACGAAAACGACATTAGCCGCAACATTGACAAGCACAACGAGTACCTTCAAACTCGCAAATCGACGAGCTTTGCGTTCCATTCGCAACTGTGAAAAGGGGATAAGGACAAGGGCATCGAGAAGCGGTATGGTCAACGCCATGGACAAGATACCGGCTGCTGTATCGCCGCTTAATCCGGCATAGTATGCCAACTGAACGTTGAAGAACCAGCCCAGCAATGAAAATGCAAGAGCAATGAGAGCGATAGCAACGTAGGAATGTGTGAAGACAGCAAAACGATCCTCGCTGTCTCGCTTATAAAACCGCAGAAAAGCCGTCTCAAAACCGAAAGCATACAAGACGTTGACGAAGGCGATCAGCGAGTAGAGGGTGTTTACCTGACCAAGCTCGCTCATCGACATAAAATTCGTGTAGAGCGGCGTAAGCATAAAGGTAAGAAAGCGCTGAACGATCGTACTTGTTCCGTAGATCAAGGTGTCGGAAGCGAGTGAACGAAGCTTTTCGCGCATGGCTGACTCAGTGTGGCAGAGAGCGCAAAATACATAGAGAGAAGTGGATATTATAGCTTCTCGTCGGCAGGGAGACATCCTGTGATCGCAAAAGCCCTCATCTTTTTACACAAAGCGCCTCGTGCGTTGTCTCGTGGCTCTCCACCGCGTAATTTGCCGTTCATTGCTTTTTACACTTTCCTCGTTGCGACAATGTTTATCTCTTTGCTATCAATACGACGCATCTTCGGTGCTTTGGCGGGACTTCTGGTTTTCAACACATGTGTCTCTACGCTTTCGGCTCAAGACGATGTGCTTGCTGAGCGTTTAAAGAAACACATCATGTATCTGGCCTCAGACCAACTCGCCGGACGTTACCCCGGTACGGAAGGTAATAAGCTCACGGTTGAATATGTAGCGAAGACCTTTCAGACCTATGGTCTCAAACCGGTAGGAACAGGGTACACACAAGACTTCAGCGTACCGAACAGTGTGAACTTGGTTGGGGAGAATGCGGTGAGCTTCGACGTCATCATCCCTAAGCCCTTTGTTCCGGAAAATGAAATCAAGCCGATCCGCATTGGCTGGAAAACGGGTATAGACTATACTCCGTTGGGTTTTAGTGATTCAAAGTCTGTAAGCGGGACGATGGTCTTCTGCGGCTTCGGACAGACCAACAAGGATAAGAACTATGACGATTTTGCATCGGTTGATGTGAAGGGAAAGATTGCGATTATGCTCACGGGAGATATGAACGCACCGCAAGCACATGGCAAAGTCAAGTTGGACGGATCCATACGTACACGCGCTATTAATGCTCGTGAGCACGGTGCTATTGCAGCTGTGTTCGTGCACATTCAGGGTGATTCGAGCGAGGTCTTGTTTCCCTTGCAGTTATCGACGGCTTCCAATTCTGCAGGAATTCCGGTGCTGCATGTCAAACGTACGAGTATTGCAAAGCTCTTTCCCAAAGATCAAACATTGTTCGACAAAGAACAGTTTATCATTAAGAATAAGCAGCCTGCGAGCTTCGAGATTCCAAAGACCAAGATGAATATCGCGGTCGGCTTGAAGGTGGAAGAGGCAACGATATCCAATGTAGTTGCCATGGTCCCCGGCACCTCAAAGCCTGAGGAGTATATCATTATCGGAGCACACTTGGATCACCTTGGAATGGGCGACGAAAACTCATTGTACGCAGGTACGGACCGTAAAATCCACTATGGTGCGGACGATAATGCTTCCGGCACGGCAGGTATTCTCGAATTGGCAGACAAGATTGCGCGCAACCCGCTCTCACGTTCAGTCGTGTTCATAGCATTTAATGCCGAAGAGCGTGGACTTCTAGGTTCCGTACACTACACCCGCAACCCCATCATTCCCCTCGAGAAAACTACCTGTATGATCAATCTCGATATGATTGGTCGACTAAAGGACAATAAGGTAAACATTCAAGGTATGGGTTCATCGTCGCGCTGGCATGCTTTGGTTGATACAATCAATGCCAATCCTGCTTACAAGTTTAGCATTAGTACGACCGAAGACGGATTTGGTCCGAGCGACCATTCGTCCTTTTATGCCAAGGAGCGTCCGGTACTCTTCCTCTTCACCGGCTTACACACCGATTACCATCGTCCAACGGATACTCCTGACAAAATCAATTATCCGGGAGAAGCTCGTGTTGTAAACTTCACCGAAGCTCTTGTTCGTGAAATAGCGAGTTGGAATGAAAACCCCGACTTCATTAAAGTCAAAGTTGAGAAGTCAGCTTCTGCAGGATTTTCCGTCACTGTTGGGGTAATACCGGACTACTCCGACCATCCCAAAGGTTTACATATCACGGGTGTGCGTGAAGGATCTCCGGGTGAGAAAGCCGGTATGAAGGCTGATGACATCATCGTCAAGTTCGATGCCACCGTGATTAAGAATATCTATGACTATACCTACGCATTAGGACAACACAAGCCCGGAGATGTTGTTAAGATTACGGTGCTACGAGGTCCGAAAGAAGACAAAGAAGTCACGCTCAATGTGACATTGGAGGCGAAGAAGTAAAGTCCGGAATGCAATACCTGTCCTGCAGCTTGCCCCAACAACGCTAGGCGCTTTTCAATGAGGCATACAATTTTACTTTTGATAGTCTATTCTTTGAGCCACGCTTTGCGTGGCTTTTTTTTTCTCTGTACCGTGAAGAGCAGCTACGAAGAGAGTGAGGGTATACCAAAGTTAGGTAGTGTTTGTACTTTAGAGAGTGCTTTGTAAGAGTGCACGCACCCGTTCAGCATCTGCCGGTGTGTCGACTGCTACTAAATGGTGCGTTGTGGGAACGCAAAGGTAGCGAGCTCCATCGGCAAGCAAACGGAGTTGCTCCAAGCTTTCAGCGCATTCAAGAGGATGTTGTGTTAGGTTCACAAAACGTTGTAGCGCGTTCGCCCTATAAGCATAGATGCCGATGTGTTTCCAGTACTCAAAAGCGCTGAGGCGTGCCGTCCCGTATACGTCACGCGTATGAGGGATGACCGATCGAGAGAAATACAGCGCCGTGTAATCTGAGCGAAGTGCAACCTTGCAGATTGTCGGATTGTCCAGTTCTTCTTCGCTATTGATGCGATGAATTGGGGTAGCAACGTCGGCGTCGGACGAACGGAGAGCTTCGACAAGTGAATCAAGCAGCGAACTCTGTAGCAAAGGTTCATCGCCTTGCACATTTAACACGATATCTGCTACGGTTTCAAGTTGTGAGGCCGCGGCTGCCACGCGGTCCGTACCTGAGGGAAGGTCCGGAGAAGTCATGATGCATCGTGCACCGATGCGTTGACACTCTGCAACAATTCGTTCGTCGTCGGTGCAGACATACACTTCATGAATCGAGCGCGCTGTCGAGGCCGCACGCCAGACACGCTCGAGCATGCTTTGTCCGAGAAGTTCCACGAGCGGCTTCGCCGGAAATCTCGTTGATGCGTAACGAGCCGGTATGAGGGCAACTACATGCATTGTTCTATTCCATCGGAATTTCTGCTGAGCTGAATTCGGATCACGCTAGGAAGGGCATTTTAACGACCTCGGCAGGGAAAGTCTTTCCACGTGCAGCGATATCTACCATGGTTCCCGGATTTGCCAAGTCAACTCGGACATATCCAATGGCAATTGCCTGATTCAATGTCGGAGCAATGTTGCCGCTGGTCACGACACCGATCTTCTCGCCATTGTGTTGAATTTCATAACCATGACGGGCGATGAATTTGTCAACCTTGACAACCAAGCCCACAAGTTTCCGTTGAACACCATTGGCTTTCACGGTGTTAAGTACGTCGCTTCCGTTGAAGCTACCTTTGGCAAGTTTTGTGATCCATCCCAAACCTGCTTCGAGGGTATTGGTGGTGTCGTCGATATCATTACCATACAAGCAATATCCTTTCTCCAAACGAAGGGTGTCGCGAGCACCCAAGCCAACCGCTTCAATGCCGTATTCAGCACCTGCTTCGAAGACCGCGTTCCAAACCGATGCACATACCGATTCATCACCCCGGAAATAAATCTCCATGCCGATCTCGCCCGTATAGCCTGTTCGTGAAAGGATCATTTCGACGCCTGCAAGAACGCCGGTCTTGAAACCATAGTAGGGGATATCGTCGAGAGTTTCAGTCGTAAGCTTTTGCAAACAGAGTAAAGCTTTTGGTCCTTGTATAGCGAGCAGATTGATTTCCGCGCTATCGTTACGCAAGTGCAGGTCTGAGAAAGCTGCTGCATTTTCCGAAGCCCATGCCCAATCTTTGTCCATACATGCACCGTTTACAACCATCATATAGTGGTTCTCGGCGAGCATGTACACAAGCAAATCATCGACGATTCCGGCATCCGGTCTGCACATCGCGGAATACTGAGCTTTGCCGGGAACCAATTTGGAGACGTCATTTACGGTAAGCTTCTGAAGAAAAGCTAGCGCATCACTGCCTCGAACATCGAACTCTCCCATGTGTGTCACATCGAACACACCTACTGCGGAACGCACAACATTGTGCTCGTGCATAATGCCTTTTGGATACTGAATGGGCATCTCAAAACCGGCGAATTCAACCATTTTGGCGTTGTTTGCAACATGCTGAGCGTAAAAAGGAGTGCGTTTCACGATTGTAAGGAGGTAGTGAAGAAGAACACGCAAATATAGAGCAAAGACGGCAAAAAAGGAGGCTGCAACTGCGGTGACGGAGGCGTGCCACAGACGCATCCCGGACGAGTCTGAAAGACCAACCGCAAAATTTCGAATGCGAATTACATCTCATTGAACTCTCATTTGCGGTAGAGAGTGATTCTTCTATCTTTGCTCAATCGCCGATCGCGCCACAGGGGACTTCATAGCGCGAAGCATCAGTGCCGGGACTATCAACGTGAGATGGGATTCAATGTTGAGACAAGCATGCTGAAACTGTCAACACATCGTGAACAGAGCACTCGCACGCCGGACGTACTGCCCGTGCAGGCTACCTTTTTCTCTTTTCAACTTTTTGAGATCCGTTTGAGTAGTCTCGGTACACTAATATTTGTGCTCTGCGTATTGAGCTCTTCACTATCGGCGGGTACAGATTATGATGACATCAACTATTCCAAAGGAACGTTCTTCGGCGGTGCATCGAATGACAGTTACCTATTGCACGTAGCACTCGATAAGAACGGGAATGTGTACGGCACAGGTCTCGGTAGCGACATTCCAACGACCGCAGGTGTCTTTCAACCCACACGACACAGTATCTATGATGTCATCGTCTTTAAGCTTGACTCGACACTGACGAAACTGATTTGGGCAACGTATTTAGGCGGGAGCGGTAACGATGCTGCCGGCTCCATAGCAGTAGACGACAATGGCAACGTCTATGTCAGTGGTTATACCAATTCAAATGATTTTCCTGTCACGGTATCTTCGGATGCTTCAAACATCAACTCAGGTCCGGCGGTTTTTGCAGCCAAGATTAGTCCCGATGGCACGCAGCTAGAGTACTGTCGCGTTTTCGGAAAGACAACTCCGATCACGCAACAGACGGAGAATGCTTCCAAAGGTGCACAATTGTGTATCGACCCGGCCGGTAACGCCTATGTGCTCTCGCATACTTCGGCGACCAATTACTATGTCACTGCCAACGCGATACAACCCGCAAAAAACTCGGGCATCGATATGGTGATCACGAAACTCGATCCCGGCGGTACAATAGTGTATTCAAGCTATGTTGGAGGCTCGGGTAACGACCTGGCAGGTGAGATTGTTTTTGCCCAAGGCTCACTGTACTGTACAGGTTCAACTTCGTCCGCAGACTTGCCCGGTGCAGGAGGACGCAGTCCTAATTCCCAAGACGCCTTTATCATGCGCTTCGATGCGATGTCACAGCTCTCTCCAAATGCCGTCTTGTTTATTGGAGGTTCCGGAAACGATGTAGGTTCTGCACTTTGTTATGATGCACATGCCGGTCGTATGTGTTTGACCGGGAAGTCGTATTCTACCGACTTGACAGTTGAGCAGTCCTTTTACAACGGGCTCAAAACCGGTGGCTTTGTTAGTACCTGCGATATGGCCTTGAGTACTCGTTATTTCACAAGCATTCTCTCAGACGGAGTTACTCCAACTTCATTAATTGCGCGATCGACGAACAGCAGCATCTTTATCTCCGGATATGCATCGGGAAGTATCCCGACTACGTCAAATGCCTATTCTTCGACGAAGAAAGGTTCGCTGGATGGGGCGATGTTTTGCATCGATTCCACCGGTAAGAACTTGCGATATGGTACGTACATCGGAGGCAGTAACTCGGATTACAGCACTGCAAAGGTGCTACTGTTCGAACGCGAGTGTTCACTGCGCGTGATATTTGGTATTACAACCCATTCGGCCGACTTTCCTGCATCCAGAGATTCGTATCAACCCGATAAATTGAACGGGGGAGATGATCAACCAGCACTCGTTCTCTTTTCTCAATTGCCGGTAGACCCGGTGCTTAGCACGCTGTCTCAACCGTGCAATGCCGAAGTTCAGTTCAAGGTAAAAGCACCGTGCCCACCCTTGGGAATTCAGTGGAATTTTGGTGATGGAGGAGAGGATGCAGGAGAGGGACCCTTGAAACACCGGTACACGCACAATGGACAGTTTCTTGTCACTGTAACGCTCATCTATCCCGAACCTGATACAATTCGTCTTAAGAGATATGTGGAAGTAACGGGAGTACCCGATAGTGTTCGAGCGACCCACTACAGTTATCCCTGTTCAAAAGACACCACAACTCACCTCTATGCTTACAATTGTGTACGATATGAGTGGACTCCGGGCAAAGATTTAGATGACTCAACTATCGCAAACCCTCGATTGAAACGTCCACACAACGGTAAATACTACGTACATGGTTGGGATGCCCACGGCTGCGAGTCCTGGGATTCAGTTCAGGTCTACCTCATCGATTTCAAGGCCAAAGTGCTCAAGGATACCTTGATTTGCAGGGGAGGAAAAGCAGTGCTGCAAGCATTCGGTGGGTCGGGGTATTCGTGGTATCCTGCCGTTGGACTGAACAGGACCGATAAATCCACGGTTACAGCGTCGCCTCTTGTGAGCACGACCTATCATGTTGTCGTGACCGATGGTTCATGTCCGGACACCGCTCATGTTACGGTGCGAGTGCAGGATCCACCGGTCATTCACGTGCGTGATGCGCCATCGCTGTGCCCGGGAGCTGCAGCGGAATTGCCTTTAGAAGTTGAGGGTGACACAAGTGGATTGATATACGATTGGCAACCGGCGGTTGCAATATCCGATGTCCATTCACCCAGACCCTTGGTCAGTCCATCAAAAACGACCACTTATACTGTCCGAGTTCGCAACGCCCTTGGCTGCGTGAGCGTAGACAGCGTCAAAGTCAGCATTGTAAATAGTGTCAAGGCAAAAGTTGGTCCTAATGTGACGCTGTGTGGAGGAGACAGTGTGCGTCTGGTGGCATCAGGCGGATCCGAGTATGAGTGGGTACCGGGAGACGATCTCGACAATCCACGTGCCGCACAACCGTTGTGTCGTCCCGGTCTATCAAGATCATACACAGTCTACGTTCGCAGCGGTGCGTGTATCGATTCGCAAAAGGTGAGTGTTAAAGTTGTGCCTAGTCCGACCGTCTCTATTGGGGGACCTGCTCGTTGTTGTGCGGGCGACTCCGTGTACTTGCATGTTTTACAACCCTCAGCCGCATATCGTTATACATGGAGTGGAATCGATGATGACTCTCAGCTTGGTGATACCTTGGTTTTAGTGCGTCCTTCTCGCGACACAACCTACTATCTGCGCGCTCGCAATGCAGGCGGCTGCGAAGTTCGAGATTCTATACGGGTGTTAGTGGACTCAACGCTTCAAGTACAGGCGTGGGGAGATACGACGATCTGTGTGGGTGAGCACGCAAGACTTTTTGCGGCGGCAAATGCCACTGAAATCGTGTGGGAGCCGGCAGATGGCGTAGTCGAAGCCGGTGGTAGCTCGTACCTTGTAACTCCGACCCGTCCCACCACCTACATCGTACATGCACGAAGGGGAAGCTGTGTTGGATCAGACACGGTAACGGTAGGACTCCGCACGTTGGATTCACTTCGGCTGGAGCATGGAAACATTCCATGCCGAGGATTCACAACGACACTGAGGGTGGAATCCCCTCAAGATAGTGTGAGCTATGCATGGGAACCGGCGGCATTCCTTGAACAAACTTCAGGTGCCACGGTTCAGACAAAAGCGCTCTTTGATAGCTGCGTCTTTCGATGTGTGGCAAGCTCCGGAACTTGTTTGACCATTGCTCAAATTGGAGTATCTGTGCATCGGCCTCCTCAGCTTCGCGTCAATGCCGACACGACCCTTTGTGCGAATGGACAGGCCCAGGTTAGACTTGAAGCCTCCGAACTCAAAGCAGTGCGTTGGACTCCGGAAGAGGGATTGTCCGATCCGCAGTCTGCGACTCCAATTGCCACGTGCACCGGAACGAGGGTGTACACGGCGGTCGTTAGTGACAGCAATGGTTGCGTCGATTCGCTTCAATGGAAGATTTCGATGTATACGGGTAGACACATTCGTCTATCGACAGGAGATACGCTGCTTAATGCCGGTAACTATGCAATACTTCGCGTCAACGCTTCTGCTGATAGCTCCTGTGTCACAGACCTTCACTTCGATGTGGGTCTGGATGCCGACGTCCTCTCCCCTCAAAATCGCCTCGCCGATTATACCCGTGATGGACGTGCGTACTGGCGTTTTCACGTTCCCTCTGTGAGATTGGACGCAAAGCCCATCGAACTTTGTCGCATCGTCGGCTTGGTCTGTGTGGCTTCAAAGAGCAAGTCCATCGTTTCGATCGACAGTGCAGAAGTGGATTGGACGCTCTGTGCGGATGTTACAAGCTCACCGGGTCTGCTGTCTGTGGACGGCTGCGCCAACACCATGCGTAAAGTTGTGTTCTACGATGGCCTCACGGCATCGGTCTTTCCGGTACCCGCTCTGTCGGAGCTCATGATACAGACGAGTAGCTCAAGTGCCCAAACCGTTCAGATTAGCATACTCTCTACACTTGGAGTGGTCGTCGCCTCTCACCGACTTCAGCTCACCGAAGGCGATGCAATTCATCGAGTGGATCTTCGTGCATTGGCTGCAGGAAGTTATGTCATGAGAGCGATACGGGACGGACTTAGCAGCGACTTTCCCTTCGTCAAGTACTAAGCCTATTCTCTTTCGCACTGAAATCTTCAGTAGGCAAACAGTAGCTGTTTGGACAGTTTAGAACCCGCATCTTTCACAATTTTGGATGTCCTTCGCTACAACGGTGTGCGCCAATGCCGGGGATTGAATCGTCTACGAGAAGTTTATTTACATGCAGCTGCGAAGCAGCTGCATGATAGCAACATGATAGCAAGAGGTGTGAAGCCGATTATGCTTCTGCGATCGTGGATGTGCTTTGACGGAATCTGTACCCAACACCTTTGACAGTTTCGAGAAGTTCGGCGTAGGGACCAATTTTGTCGCGAATCTTTGAGATGTGCACATCGACCGTACGATCTATGACGTACACGGTATCGCCCCAGATACGACTGAGAAGGGTCTCACGACTAAAAACGCGGCCGCGGTTTGCAACCAAGAATGCGAGGAGCTCAAATTCCTTTTTTGGCATGAACTGTTCTTTGCCCTTGAGTTTGAGGGTATAGTTTTGTCGATTGATTTCAAGATCATCGACGCGCAGAATATCCGGAGCAGAAATTGTCTCCGTACGTACTCGCTCGGCGTTTCGCCGTATAAGCGACTTCACACGCGCCGCCAGGATGCGAGGTGATATTGGCTTTTGGATGTAATCGTCCGCACCAAGTTCAAGACCAAGGATATGGTCAATCTCGCCGGACTTTGCCGTGAGAAACATAATTGGTGATTGGATCTGTGTTGAGGCTCGAAGCTGTTTGCAGACTTCGTATCCATCGAGTCCCGGCATCATGACATCAAGAATGATGAGGTCCGGGTTGAATGAGCGCGCAATGTCAACGGCTTTTGTGCTATCGGTTGTGGTGCTCAACTCATAGCCTTCTTTGCGCAGGTTGTAGGCGATTAAATCCAAGATGTCGGATTCGTCGTCGACCACCAGGACTTTTTTGGCGTGCATGCAAGCAAGCATTGGTGATTTGAATACACAAAAATACCGCGAAATCGCGGCCTTTCGAACTCCACGGGTGTTATGAATTCGTAACGCCGTGGGGTCTCAAGCAACAGGTCGGCCTGCACGGTAGTGTCAAGACAGAGGACGAATAAACTTCATTTTTAAGCTAAATGGTGGCTTAAACCCTGAGATGAGGGTTTAAGCACAGAGAAGGACAAAGCGGACGCCGATGGTTTCGTAATTTGAGGGTTCGAACATCTTTAACTTCAATCTTCAAAGGACTAACAGTGATTTTTCCCGCTTCGTTTCGTTTGATGCGTTTCTTTGGTGGCATTGCTATGGTGCTGCTGATTGCTCTGAGTGCACAGCTCCACGCACAACGTACTATTCATTTGGCCACCGAGAGTGGATTTGACCCCTTCGGTTTTAGTTCGAAGCTGAGTTCGGCTTTGCAGAAGAGTAGCATTGGAGGACGTTTCAAAGCTGTTGCAAACGCAGAACTCGAGCGCATAAACGCAACAAAAGTTGGTGACTTGGCAGTGCAGGTTGTCAGTACGGAGATGCAGTGTTCAGGCGCAAAGACTGTGGTTGTTACCTTGATCTTTATGGAATTGGGACGCGATAAAACAAATTCCGTTCAGAAGATCTACCTTGGATCGTCAATGGGTTCGCTGAGTGAACGGAGCATCGATACGGATGTTGATCAGTTTCGTGACGTCATTGTAAACGCCCTCGCGAGTCGCTAACACGGCAACTGTTGAGTCAGAAGTAGTATCGACGTATTTTTTGGTTATACCCAAAGCGAACAGTGAGTAGCGAGAACCAACGTACACCATCGTTTCGACAAGCGAACATTGTTTTCGATCGCTTGTCGATTCGTCAACGCTATCTGAAAGTTCCACTTCGGGTACGGTTGACTCTGTGGTATACCCTGGTGCTCGCCACTGCACTTTTTGGTTTTGGTCTATTTGCCTATTGGACGGTGTCGAAAAGTCTCTTCACCAATGTGGATTCGATGTTGGCTGAAGTGGGGACCTACATCGATGAGAGCATTGCGCACGATCTGCATCAAACTCAATCCATGATGAGAAATCCGATCGGACCACGCACGGCGCCAAAGCAGCCGGCCGAGCATAGTCCGATACCTCCGCATCTTGGCAAATTCAGCGGTAGTGACAGTACGCTCAACAGACTCTCCGATTTGGATTTCAACTCCTTATGGAGTGACATCAACCGCAGCCTTTTTATACGCAGTCGCAACTTCCATGTACAGGTAGCCGACTCGAACGGGAAGGTTTTGTGGCGATCTCATAGTTTAGGTCGCTTTCAGCTGCCAACCTATGAGGAAGTCACAAACGGCTTGGATACCGGGCGCGTATTTCTGACTGCAAAAGCACCGAACATGCAGCTCCGAGTGCAGGCTATGCAGAGCACTTACGCACAAATAAGCATTGCCTATAATCTGAGTGACGTAAGTGGAATTCTTGTCCAGCTTACAGATGCCTTTCGCATTGGATTTCCTTTATCGGTATTGTTAGCATTGGCCATTGGTTACGCCCTAGCGCGCTACTCGTTGCGCCAGGTCGATATTATCACCAACGCCGCAAAGCGTATTACGGCTGAGAATCTCTCGAAGCGATTGCCCTTACCGGCTACGAACGATGAGATCCTTCGTTTGACGACGACCTTGAACGAAATGATTGGACGTCTGGAAGGTTCGTTCACACAGGTGCGTCAGTTTACCAGCGATGTGTCGCACGAGCTCCGAACCCCACTAGCAATTTTGATGGGAGAGTTGGAGTTGGCACTTCGTCGCGAAATGGACGAGGAGGAGTACCAATCCATGGTAGCCAGCGCCCTCGAAGAGGTTGTGCGTCTATCAAAGATGGTGAGCAGCTTGCTTGAAATTTCTCGGGCTGAGACGGGTCAGGTTAAACTCAATAAGACCTTGTTCGATATCTCGAAAATGACCTCGGACATTTGCGACGACATGGAGATCCTCGCGGAGGACAAGAGAGTCGTCATGGAGAAGAATATTCAGCCTTTTGTGACGATTATAGCTGATGAGTCGCGTTTGCATCAAGCGCTTCTCAACGTCATCGACAACGCGATAAAGTACACCCATGTGAACGGCACGGTGCGTGTAAGTTTGAGTACGAAAGCAAACCAGACGAAAATTGAGATCAGTGATACCGGAGTTGGCATTAGCGAAGAAGATCTTCCATTTGTCTTCAATCGCTTTTTCCGAGTCGATAAGGCAAGATCGAGCGACGTAGTAGGAAGCGGCCTTGGTTTATCGATTGTACGCTGGATCATTGAGGTTCACAGAGGTGATATTCGCGTAAAGAGTGAACTGGGTGTAGGCAGCACCTTTACAATTGTTCTTCCCTATGAAAGCTAGAATAGTGTATTTGGGCAGTTGCGATCGGATAGAGTCGCAAGGCCATGTAAAAGGCAAGGAGTATCGTGTCATGAAGGGTATGTGGTATGAACGAGCTGTAGTTACGGTTCGTGCGAGTGTTTGCTTATGTGTCGCTGCCATGCTGTTGCTGCTAACCGCCTGCACGCATGAAAAAGCAGAACCGATCAAGGAGTCTGTCGAGACGAAAACACCGGTGAAGGCTGACAGCCACAAAGCCGCACAAGTCAAACGTCAAATCGACACCATTTTGAATGTGAAAGTGCCGCCCATGGGTGGTCGTTGTATTGCGGTTTCTCTCTGCGGAGTAGACTCTCGCTTGAGTGATGGCATTAAGCACGCCGACGCAAACCATGTGATTAAGTTTTGGCTTGATAGTGGAGCGGTAGAAATTGTGGATGTACCTCGCGACACACGCGTGGAAGTCGGACTTGACAGCAATTTGAATATCCTTACGAATTTACGTGCACACCGAGGCCGACGTGCCTACTTGGATTCCATTGCCAAAATCACCAGAACGCGAAAAATCGACTACTACTGTGAATTGGGATTCTCACAAGCATTGGGAATGCTTGAGCTGCTAGGACACAAAGAAGATGCAACGCAGACACTTCGTGTGCTTCGTTCACGTCAAGGATTTGATGCAGGGGATTTCCAACGATGTTACAATCAGGGAAACTTCCTTGCCCAGGTTCTTAGTCGCCACTTCGACAAAGCCACCGGTTGGTTCCGCGATCCGCTCTTACGAGCCGCATTACTGCTTGTGGATTCCAACATGCCGGTGGATACGATCAAGTACATCATCGATGAACTGCAGAAGAATGGCTTCCCACAGAACAAGAAGTGTTACGTGCATATCATGCCGAACTTCGGTTATCGTTTGCCGCGTTATGATTTCGAGAGCTCGGAGAGCATCAAGAATCTCAACACTCAGATTGATGCAAAGTTAAAGTCGACAGGGGTGAAAATAGGAGCACCAACTCCGGCTGAGTACAAGGCGCAGATGGATGGTCTGCTGGCCCGTGCGGCGGCGGATACTGCAAAGAACCCTCGGCGTACTGTCCAACTGCTGAGCTTGCCATATCAACAACGTTCGTGGATGCAGCTCAGCGATAAAGCTCAGCGCGCAGATGCCGTGAAACGCCTATGTACCATGCTGATCGTCGCCAACAATAAGATTGGCAAGAAAGACGAAGCCTTAAAAGTTACTGCTTTTTACGAGCAACACCGAGAAGCCTTCGAGCAGTAAACAGAAGCCACTCTTTTGCGGGCAAGTGTATGACCGGTTGCCGTAGGGCCTTCTTGGCTTGACAGGCGTACACAATGGTGTCTCCGGGATCTACAAGCAGTCTTCGCCGGACATCTCAAGACATGTCGGCAGTGCGCACTGACGAAGTACGCGCCTTTAATCGTTGCGCGATGCATCCTGCTGTGCATATGGGGATCACTACGATAGTACAGCGGCGCGTGCATCTCTACCTACCGTAGCAGAAAAGCTGTGATGCTTGGATGACAATTGTGTCTTAGAGCTGGCTACGATCTAGGTCCGGTTTTCAAAGCCGTGAACGACATCTGAGGACGATTTGCTAGGACAGCGGACAACAGCGGACAACAGCCGGCCAATGCTCAAAGAAGTCGGCACAGAGCAAGAGATCTGTGCCGCATCGTCACATGTGTTGCCAAGCTTTCCGAAGTCAATATACTGCTGCTTTTGGAAGAGCTGAAGGCGGGGTAGGGTTCGACAGTACCATCGTTTCACCGGACAAGGACTTAGCCGAGCGGGGGGTACCATCACACACATCAGAATGATTCCACTGTTTGTTCAAAGGCAAAAAGCACTTTTGCAAGAAGTTGCGCAAAGTCATGTGTCGCGCACTGTTCAGAGGTCCATCGTTGTGTTGGTGATTTGTGGGCCAATTCCGATCAGAGCGCAGGCGGTCATAGACAATATGAGAGATCGTTTTGGACTTGTGCTTGAGCAAGCTCTCAATGTTCACGCTGCGAATTTCAAACAGCTGCCCAATGTCGACAATTGTTGTCCGGTCTTTGAAAGTGGGAGCGGTTCTGCAATGAACCTTGCGATCGTATATGACCTACCCTTAAGTCGACGCTGGTCGCTAGCGCTATGTGCCGACTATCAACGCTATGACGCCACCCTCATTGCCAGCGAGCTTGCGGATGTTTACGACCCGGTGCAAGGCGGTCTTGGCGTTGCATCAATCGAGCATCGTATCGCAACAAAGAGCTCAGGATTCGGCTTTACTCTTGGTGGACAAATCAATCCTGTTGCTGCATTACGATTCCAAATGGGTCTTCGGATCTCCACGCTAGGGGCAATTCACTTTGATCAGATCGAGGAACTGACCAGCAGTGGCTTTGTGTTCAAGGAAAACATGGCTCGAACGCGAAACGCGAAGTCAGGTGAGATATCCAATGTCAATTCGTTGCAAGAGGCACTCACAATAGGATCCAGTTATGAGTTTGCGCTGAACCGTAGTCGTACCTGGCTTCTTGCGCCGCAGTTCATCGTGCAGTTGGGATTGTCCAGTGTAGCCCCTGATATTGAATGGCATGCATCGTCATTTCGTATAGGGCTTGCTTTAAAATTTGCAACACCGCCGATGCTCCCTCCGGAACAGTTAAGTCCGGTACAGCCACGCACAAGTCCGAACTCAAAGCAACAGCCAAATACCTCGCTTAGTTTGCTAGGTTCGCAGCCGCAACCGGTGCCGCTCGATACGCTGAGTGAAAAGCCGCACTACTCAAAAAGTGCAGAAGATAGTAGTTCGAAACAGCACTTTGCGCTGCAAGCTTGGCAAGCATCTACGTTGCCTCTGCGCGCACTCGACAGCATCGTTATCGAGGAGAACAGAGGTGAGAGTATTATGCCACTGCTCAACTATTTGTTTTTTGAAGAAAACAGTGCCAACATACCTGAACGCTATCGAAGAATTGTAGCAACGCAAACAAAGGGTTATCGCGCCGACGATCCACGAATGGTTAGCACGCTTGACCATTACTACGACATGCTCAACATCATCGGACAACGAATGCGAGATCACCGCAATGCACGTATTCGACTCGTTGGATGCAACGCCGATAGGGGCGCAGAGAAAGGCGCAACCGAGTTGTCGCGACGCCGGGCTGTTGCGCTACGAAGCTACTTGACCGAAGTATGGGGAATCGCTCCGGAGCGCTTGGTTGTTGAAGCGCGAAACTTGCCTCAAGTCCCGGGTCGCGCACTCGGTTCAACCGATGCGGCAGATGAAGAAAATCGACGGGTTGAGGTGTTGAGCGACGATCCAAGGATTCTTGAACCCTTGCATGTGATGGATACGGTGCGACGTTGTACTCCGGATAGTGTGTTGATAACACTTAAGTCGCTGAAGTCTGAGGCGTCGAATTCTGCTCAACGAAGCCCTCAGCTGATAGAGCTCATAACGGAAGATTCGCAACGACGAACGATCCATCTTGGCGACACTACACGTAGCGTGGTGTATGCACTAAGTCATTCTTTTGTTGCTTCGTCGAATTGGTTGCACCTGCGTGCAAGGGATGATCAGCGCAGTTCGGCACTGCAGGAAACAAAATCGCTCAAGAGTGACGAACAGAGCCGCACTCAAGACTCCAACAAACAAGCCTTTGAGTCCGGCAAAAACAGCGCAGGATTTGGGCGCGAAACCGAAACTGATTTGTCTCAAGAACAAGAGTCTACGGTGATGATTCCCGTGCACTTCAGGACTCTGAAGCAAAAGGCTCTCAACGCCGATCGCGACAGTACTATCGATCGCATCCGACTTATTCTCTTCGACTATGATCGTTCCGACTTGTCAACTCTTAACCGCGCGCTTATCCAACATGTGCAGGAGCGCATCAATGCAGGAGCCCGAGTAGTCGTGGAGGGATTCAGCGACGAGTTAGGCGATGAAGCGTACAACCGGCGTCTCTCCGAAGAGAGAGCCCGACGCAGTGCTTCGGGTATAAGAGCCAAAGATGTACAAGTCAGCGGCAGAGGGGAGAGCGCCGAGTTTCCTAATAGCCTACCGGAAGGACGATTCTACAATCGCAGTGTGTGTTTTACAATCATTCGTCCTATCGTTTCGCCATAAGTGCACCTTGAAACGGAGTCCAGAGCACAGCGCGCTGGCCGCAAGCTTTAAGTGCATCGTTCGTCCAGGTGTTGCAGGTATGGAACATCGTGTAGTGTCCGACAGCCTCGTAGAATGCATCGAAATCAGAATACACCGCTGTCGTTGGTATGTAGCGGACTTTGCCTTGGGCGTCCAAGGCAAAGCTTTGTCTGATGTACCTGAGCAGACGTAGGTACTGATCTCGACTGAGATGCAGAACGATCACGTCGGGACCTTCTTGCATGTCTGGATAGTAGGTGGTATGCATGGCGGATCCTCCTAAACCGAATACGGCGTTGAAGGCAACACGGAACTCAAGATCAGACCAGGTCGGAGTTTCAAGGTAGAATCCCTTGTTACCCCAGCCGATCCCGATGTACTTCATGGCTGTGTCGTGGGAACGAGTATGTTCGAACAGAATGTCCTTAGTCCAATCGCAGAGCTCGTTCTTGGCAGGGAGCACAAGATCTGTGTGTACACCATTGCTGCGCAAAAAGATCGGTATCGATCGATCCTCAGTAGTTTCTTCGGAGGTAGGGATATTGGAGAGTACAATGGCAGCTATCAAGTAGAGTATGCAGTAGGTGCAGATACTCAGAGCGCTCAACCAAAGGAAACGAAAAATTTTGTGTCTGACGAGGCTATGAAGCATGGATGCAATATATCTCCATGATCGTTATGACCGACTCGGACTGACTCAAAGCTCTCCGACAGCCTCTTTCGAATACTCCGCTAAGAAAGGTGGTTCCATGTACCGCCAGGACGCGTGGTTTGCATTGTGACGATGAGTCGCCAGCAGGCTTAAGGCGTAGAAACACTGCGCTTGGGCCCAGCGTATGTAAGGCAGAGTGTTGCGAATGATCGAAAAATGTACCTTGCTAACGAAATGTCCATCGTTGCACTGGTACTTTGTAATCAGAATGTCACTCAATCGCTCAGCGCATGCCAAGGCGCGAGAGCGCAATTGGGAGTGATCACGTATGCCGGGGAAGTTTTTATTGATCAACAGACCGAGAGAGATTCCTTCCGCGAAATCGTAGATTTCGCGTGATACCAATGGAATGCGTTTCTGTCGTGCAAAGGGCTTGGGCTCGCCCGCATCGTCTATCAGATTACGGAGGTAGTATTCGTAGCCACGTTCAATCGCATCCCACACTTCAGCAAAGCCGAGACGGTGATTGATCTTGACTAGGTTTTTGAGCACCAGACAGGTGTGAAAATTGTCGATGAAGCGGTCACTTTCATTTCCTTCCGCGTACCACCAGGAGCCATCGGGTCGCTGTGACTCCAAGACAAAGTTTAGGTTATGCAATGCAGATTCCAGCATGGATCTGGATCCATAACGTCCGGCTGCTTCGCACAATACCATTGCACGATAGGCATTGGCGTTTATCACCATACTGGAGTCGATCGGAGAGTAGGCGGCTGCCCTCGAATGCTCGCCACGTACTTGTTCAGGGATGTCGTTTTTGCAGAAGGTCGCTATACTTTGAGCGATGTGATTGTACTCGCTCTTCTGAGTCAAGTCATACAATGCAAGAAAGGCTTCGAAGCAGTAAGGCGTCGTTGTGACCAGCGGTGTGGAGCTTTTCCAAAGACCATTCTTACTCATCCAGTCAAAAGGATATCCCCAACAATGTCCGCTGTAGTGCTCTCCCAACGACTGCGAAAGAAGCGCTTGTGCCAGTTCTTCAGCCTCTTTCAAGTACATCTCATTGTTTTCAGTGCGGGCCCGTTCACAATAGGCTAAGATGCAGTGAGCATCGGCTATGGCAAATCGTCGCTTCGTTGTGGTACGACGTGCCAAGCGAGGAATCAATATATCAGCTAAGAATATCGGCGCTACTGCAAAAGCACCAAGCAAGGGAATGCGGTGAAAGAGTCCTTTGGCATAAACGCCGTAGTCCGAGCTCCAAAGATTGTAAGGATCGTAGGACGCATAGCCGTTTGCTTGCAGCCACTTCGTGAATTTCGAGAGGGTGAGCTTGAGCGACGAAGACGTAGCGTGATCGTCGGAACTCGTGTTTGCTGGCGCTACAGAGTTGTTGGTAATGCTTCTCATACCACCGGTTCCTCCAACGCAGTTGACTTAAGAAACAACGTAGCGTTCGTTGAACTTCCCGGGTACACGATCTGCTCGTAAATCTTGAGAAACTCGGCACTCACTTCAGGTGCTCGGAAATTCTGAGCCAAAGCTTTATTTGCTTCCGACATTGACGTGCGTAGTTGGGGGTTTCGCAACACGGTGATGATGTTCTGAGCAAGCATCTGAGCATCACCGTGCGGTGTGTACAAGCAGTGATGAGCATCGCGCATATACGAGGCAGAGAAGCGTGTGCGCGTCGTAACCAAGGGTACGCCAGCAGCCATTGCTTCTGCAACAACCATGGGCATTCCCTCCGGAAAGTGCGTTGGAAAGGCAAAAACATGAGCGCTTCGGTAGAAGTCACGCGTTTGCATGTTGTCACAATGCTCCAGGCGTTCAACATGAGCGGCAAATCCGGAGTTCCGAATGACGCGATCAACTTCTGCAGCATCTTCACCACCACCAACTAAGCGAAATCGAGTGCCGGGAACCGCTTGCAAGACACGCGGTATAGCGTTGAGGAGATCGAAAACACCCTTGCGGCGTATACAGCGAGAAATAAAGAGTACTTCAGGAATGTCAGCCTCACGGCGTTCAACGTCGAAGAACTGCGATTTGAGGATGTTCTTTACAACGAAGACTTTTCCGCGTGTTTGCGGGAACTCGTGCTCGAACTCATCTTTCTCTGCTTGCGAGAGTACGCCGAGAGCATGAACATCACGAAGAAGCTGGGTGCGTAAGCGCTGCACGAGTGCCGACTGCGTGGTGAACGCCTCGGGTAGCGAGCCGTGGATCTTCATAAACAAGGGCACGTTGTGGCGGCGTGCCAGAGCAGCCAACGGTGCATCCCGAACGATAGCACGCGGATCAAATGCAGAGTTGTGATGAATCAAATGTGGGTCGAGTTGACGAATGAGTCTACGCACAGAAATGAGATCACCGACGCGGCCTAATACTTTTTGTACGATGTTTTCGTGATCCGATTTACGACCATAGTCGAATGGTATGAGCTCCAAGTGTTTGGCTAACTCAGCTTCCAACCACGGAAGGTGAGTTGGCGGTCCGCCCTTGAGGGCCGGGTTTGGAGTGTTGAATAAGAGCTTCATATCGTCCTTGAGTCTGTTCGTCGTCGTCATGACTTTTTTCATGCGGTGGCCGCAGGCCACTGCTTGAGCAAAGTGAGATTCTTAGCGTTGAGCCAGTACTGTACCATGGAGAAAGGCCGGCACGTAGGGCATAGTGCCCTTTAGGAATGACTCTACGGTCATACGCAATCCATCTTCAAAGCTTACTTGAGCGGAGAAACCAAGTTTGTCGATGATCTTGGAATTGTCGGCTCGAGAGTGTTTTACATCTCCGATGCGATCTTCCGTATAGTGAATCCGTGTTGAGCGTCCGCAGAGCTCAAACAAGAGAGCCAACATTTCATTGAGAGAAACTTGACCGTTGAGTCCAACATTGAAAACTTCTCCACCGACGTTTGAAGATTCGATTGCCAAGAAGTTCGCATGCACAACATTTTGCACAAAAGTGAAGTCGCGCGACTGGCGTCCATCTCCGTGAATCGTGATGGGATCACCATTCATGATGGCTTGGATAAACTTTGGAATCACTGCTGAATACTGACTATTGGGGTCCTGGCGCGGCCCAAACACGTTAAAGTATCGCAGGCTCACTACGTTCAATCCGTACAGCTGGTGAAACACTGATGCATAGTATTCAGCTGTCAGCTTACTCACAGCGTAGGGAGATTTCGGTTGTGGTGACATCGTCTCAACTTTTGGCAGAGCGGGATTTGCCCCATACACTGAAGACGAAGAGGCTTGCACGATACGTTGTACTCCGCAATCGCGCGCAGCGTTCAGAATGTTGAGAGTGCCATCGACGTTCACATCATTGGTTGTGATGGGGTCACGAACGGAGCGAGGCACGGAGGGCAGAGCCCCAACGTGAATGACGGCGTCGCAACCGCGAACCGCTTCGTGGACGGTATGATAGCTTCGAAGATCACCTTCAATGAGATTAATGCGATCGGACACATGGCTAAGATTTTGACGACGACCTGTTGCAAAGTTGTCGAGCACATTGACCTCGTATCCGCGACGAATTGCTTCGTCGACAATGTGCGAGCCAATGAAACCGCCGCCGCCGGTGACGAGTACTTTCATGATGAGATCTCCTGATAAGAACGATGGTGTTTGTAAGCTAGATTCTCTGGCGAGTGAATTTCTTCGGGTGAAAACGTGGGATTGCGCTCACTGTGCAATCCGGATGAATGTCCAAGCTTCTGCGCAACGGCATTTAATTCAGCCACAGACCAAAGAGCATTGGCGGCATCACGAGTATGCTTGTCTTGCGCCAACAGAACTTCTTGAAGTCCTTCTTGTCTTATAAGTGGATTGCGCATGGTTTCCAGTTCTGTGCGAAGACCGGACTGACGTTGTGGAGCAAGCCAGGTCAACAAAGGCACCACAAAACCTTTCTTAGAAGCACGTAGCAACTGAGGAGGCAGTTTGGGTCCCATGACTTTCTTTAAGATGTACTTCCGCTCGAAGCCTTTCATTCGAATGTCGCTTCGCACGGTCCACATGAGTTCGACCAATCGATGATCCAAGAACGGCAAACGGGCTTCCAGTGCGTGCGCCATTGTTGCACGGTCGACTTTTGTCAGCATGTCGTCGGGCAAAGCGACCTTGGTCAGCCAGTAATTGAGTTTGGTAAAAGAGTCGAAGGTTTCAACACGACGAAGACTTTCATGAAGGATGTCTCGCGCGCTCACAGTGCTGCGTTGTGTCGCTATAGCTTCTCGCTCTACCTCACGGAAACCATTTTGCTTGGCAAGGAGGCGTGACTCGAAATCGAGTGCTGAGCTGTGAAGTACATCTTGGACGCGACGCACACGCCGACGTATACTCGCGGGGGCGATGCGGCTGATGCCCGACAGTGCAGTGGGTACTATGTTGTTACGTAGGAGCTGCGGTGAGCTATTGTAGTACTGAGCAAATCGTTCTCCCTGATGGATAGTGTAGCCGTTAAGCACTTCGTCACCACCATCGCCGGTCAGAATAACGCGAACTTCTTTAGAAGCCTGTGCAGCAATCAAGTAAGAAGGAATAGACGATGAGTCGCCAAATGGTTCATCGTAAACCGTTGCAAGGGTGTGATGCAGTGCTTCAGCACTCTGCATTTCAACTTCAAAACTTCTATGATGTGTTTTGCATTGCTTTGCGACCAGCGCAGCCAGGTCACGCTCGTCATATGCCTTTTCTGTGAAGCCCGCCGTAAAGGTCTGAATCGGTGTTGAGCTGATTTCGCTCATCGCGCAGACTATAGAGGCTGAGTCCAAACCACCACTCAGAAATGCGCCGAAGGGAACATCGGAACGCATGCGTAAACGCACAGCATCATAGAATAAGTCCTCGAAGTCTCTGAGGATTGCAGGTTCATCGGCGCGTTGCTCATGCTCGTGAAGCAGTGGCACGTTCCAATATTCTTTTTGCTGAACCTGAGCGTTGCGTACAATGAGGGAATGACCCGGCTGTAGCTTTTGGATGTGTTTGAAGAAGCTAAAGGGAGCTGGCACATAGCTGTAACACAAGTACGAGTCCAGCATGTCAGGGTTGAAGTCGGCCGGTATACCATAGGCTAAGAGCGACTTGATTTCAGAGCCAAACACGAAGCTGTTGTCATACACGGCAAAGTAGAGTGGCTTTTCTCCCAGACGATCTCGGGAGCATACTAACTCCTCGCGTTGTCTGTCGTACACCGCAAATGCCCAAACACCGTTGAAGTGTTGTACGCAGTCGTGTCCCCACTGCTCGAATGCCGCAAGCAGTACTTCTGTGTCCGAATCCGTGTGGAATTGATGACCATGGCGTGTGAGTTCAGTTCGAAGCTCGATGTAGTTGTAGATCTCTCCGTTGAACACCAAGACGTAGCGTTCATTCTTCGACAGCATGGGTTGTGCGCCAGCATTGCTTGTGTCAATGATGGCAAGGCGACGATGTCCGAGGGCTACGTTCTTTACAATCCAGGAGCCTGCACTGTCCGGTCCGCGATGGAAAACGCGATCTCTCATCTCGTTAAGCAACTGTGTCGTTGCCGGACGAGACGTATCGAAATGCACAAATCCTGCGATACCGCACATAGTTTTTCTTAGAGCTTAGTTTCTCGCCTAAGACATACAACTATTGTGCCATGTGTTGGCGTGGAAGGAAGTCGATCGAGGTAGGGGCGGCGGTATAGCGGGAACCGCGTGAGTTAAACGCTATGCTTTACGCTACGCTGAAGGTTAGCACGGCGTCGATTGCCGGAAATCAATTGCACGGGCTGACAGGAGACGCTGCGATGCAATGCGCGAACCGAGGCTTTCAAGGCATCTCGTTTGTCCTGTTCTTTCAAGTTTGCGCTCAATTGGAGACTGATGATAGACGAAACGATGAACAGACCGACAAAACACAGTAAGAGCAAGTGTCGAGGATGTTCGTAAATGCGAGGCGTCTCAATCTGTTGCATAGCGGATTCGCCAATAGTCGAGCGTAGAATGCTCGTGATCCAACTCGGAACCTTAGCCCAATTCAAGTGTTGAGCATTGTCGAACAAGTAGGGGTAATCCGGGTGAGTTGCGTAAATCTGCTCAAAAACGCCGGCTTCGTGCTGGATCTCCTTGACTGAAGCTATCTCCCCGGCTTTGTTTCGCCATACAAAAGAGCTATCGCTTACCGCTATAACCTTCCATTTGTCCCCGTCGAGGTACTCTACTAAAGTATGTCCCCCGCCTTTACCTTGTTCATTGTTGAGGAGCTGAAGTTTGCGAGCGGGAATGTTCAGTTCCCAAAGGGAGTTAAGAAGCAGACGGGACATGGTACCGCAAGGACCAAAAACATAGTGTCCACGTACCCCGTACGTCCCGTACTTCAGAGCCACAGTCGCTGTCATGTTAAAAAAGTAGCGTGACTCCAGGTCCTCATACCAATCCATTTTCGCCGCCTCAACACCATAAGGATTGTTGGTGATGGCATGAATGGCATGAGAAATTGCTTGCACAGTATCGTCAGTCGTCTTAGGGCAGCTGTTCGCAAACACACCACTCAAGAACGAATTCATGTACGCCTGACGCTCTGCTTTTTTCCGAATCATAAAACCGCTTCCGAGCGCTGATATAACGACAACAGAGGTTGATAGTATGAGAAAAACGCGTTTTATGGAGATTGGGAGTTGCACCTGATGTTCTGTACTGTGATATGCCGCGAAGCGTTGCGAGAATTGATCGTTATTTGGTAGTATCGACCACTGCGGGAAGCTCTTTAAACGAAGCTTCGCGTATAAGTTCCTCGTAGACCGATCTCAGCGAGTAAATGTGCGATTCGATGCTATACTGTTCACGTGCCGCACGTTCGGCTTTCTCGCTCAGTGTATGGCGTTTCTTCGGATTCAAAAGGAGTTGCTCCAGCTTGTACGCCAAATCCGCAGCATTCCCACACTCAAAGAGTTCGGCGATTTCGCCGTCACGACTGATTTCTCGCATGACGTCGATATCGCTCGCCATGCAGGGCACCCCGCAGAGCATTGCCTCGACCAGAGCCAGACCAAAAGTGTCCTTAACGGTAGAAAACACGAAGACATCCATCGTACGTAGTACGCGGGGTATGTCGGTTCGTGCCCCAAGGAAGTGCACGCGCTTTTCCAGACCATGGCGTTGCACTACTTCATGACATTCTTGAACCAAGCGTTTGTCATCGAAGCGGCCGGCGAAAACACAATGGAGCTCAGGGTGGGTTGGCGCAAGCAAAGCCATCGCTTTGCAAATGCGGAGTTGATCCTTTACGGAGTAAAAGTTTCCGACCATTCCAATGACGGTGTCGTTGGATGCGATGTTTAACTCCTCGCGCAGGTCTGTATCAGACTCAGCTTCGTCAATCACTCGACGTATATCGATGCCGTTGTATACAACGTGAGCATGAGGTAAATCGGAGATCCACTCACGCTCCAAGAGCATGCTATGCATACTGCGACTGACCATGATGTTTGCATGTGTGCGCCGGACAGCTGCTCGGAAGGCAACTTTGTTTTTTAAGTCTTCCGTGAATCCGTGGATGCTGTGAACGACAGGGACCGACGTCTCGCGCAGAGCATACAGAGCGTGTAGCGTACTGAGTACTTGGTGACCATGTACCACTTGAATATCGTTGTCGTCGACATATTGCTTTATCGCACGGGCTAGTCCTAAGTCAAAAGCATGGCGTCGGTCATATCGAATAAAATGGATGGCACATGCACGAAACTCCTCTTCCAATACACCTCCTCCGCTCGCCATGAGGTGCAGTTCAATGCCATGTTCATAGGCATGTCGACTTAGGTCCAACAGCAAGGTTTCAGCACCACCGCGATCAAGCGTGTCGATACAATGGAGTACGCGAAGTGATTTGGGACGAGGCCTCATCGTGGTGTCAACGTTGATGGTTGAAGGGAAGAGTGGCTACTCCGGGAAGCGCGCAAGCGCGGAAGAACTCTGTGTTTTATGTAGCGCAGGATGTTGATAGGCAGTCTCAGTATGCTGAGCGGTGCTGACCAACTGCGTACAAAACGAAACAGAGCAAGCGCTTTGAAATGTTTCCAAAGCTCATGATCGGCTTCCTTCCAATGCAACGAGTCTAGGCTGTAACGCAGCGCTACCGGTACATACAACAAGTTGAGTTTATCATAGATGGCGTAGCGTAGTTCGCAGACGGTTCGTTCGATATTGTTGATGTCGCCTGATTTTGAAATACCGCTCTCAGGTGCTTCCAAATAGTATCCGCACACGTCGTCAATACGCACGAAGTCAAAGGTACGCGCTGCGCGCAGCTGAAAGTCGTAGTCACCGGCACTACGGAACGCTTCGTCGAACATGCCTATCGTTTCATGTACGCTCTTTCTCCACAATGGAAAAGGAGTCAAGTAGCAGCTGCGAAGGAATTGCATCCTAGAGAAATCAGAGAATACATACATCAATCCCTCGCGTGCTGCAAAGCGCTGTACACCAATGTATGAGCCATAGCAAAGGCACGCTCTCGGATTGGCATCGAGAGCATCGGCTTGGAGATGAAGAGAGGCCGGAGTTCGCTGATCATCGACATTCCAAACGGCTAAGTACTCACCTTCGGCGAGGTCTATGCCACGATTCCACGTGCGGTAGAGTCCTTCTCGCTGAGGAATAACAATGTGGCGTAGATGTACACGTACTTTGGGTGTCCATTGTTCGATGAGCGCTAGTTCGTGTTCTGTAGGATCATTGTGCAAGAGCAAGACTTCAACCTCTTCAGGGTGTTCGATGGCCGCGACAGCCTTGAAGTACTCGTCCAGATATCTCTCGCATCGATACAAAGAGCTGATAACGCTGATGCGAGCTTTCGTTGTCGTCGTTATTGATTGTGATGTCTTCATGCTAGTGTGCAAAGCGTGGACGGAGGTAATCAGAGTTCATCAAGATGGCGTCGACTTCCGCATTGTAAGCTCTCTCACGGCTGCGTGATTCGGTGACCACCGCGGCGGCTAGAAGCGAAACCGCAGTGAAGGTCGTGGCCTCAATGAAAACCGAACTCGTAAAGGAGATAAGGAAGTACATCAACATATAGCCAAAGCCAATGGTAGCTAGGGGATTTGCGCGATCTCTCCACATGAATCGCATGAAGCGAGCGTAAAGAAACATATACAAGAAGGTACCCACAAAGCCCAGCCACAGAAACATGATGGACCAAGCGATGTCGCCCGTGTCTATCTGCTTTGTACCGTACTTGTCTCGCCACCCTACAGAGAAATTCAGATACTGCGATTGACCGGAGTCTTCGGTAAGAAAACCGAGTCCGAATACCCATCTCCGTGGATCCTGAGCCACGTGGTTGAAACGCTCCATTGCGTGTGCAATGCGGAAGGAAAATGAATCGTCGAATTTGTTTGTGTGCGTGTTGTACCCGCCATTCAGCGCATTTGTAAAATCTCCCATCCCTGAATCCATACGTTCACCCAGAGCAGGGAAAATTGCCGGCACAAGTGCGAATGCCAAGACGGCAAGACTCATGCTAAGCTTCTTGAATAAGCTCGAAGTACGAAAGAGAGCGGTGAAACAAAGGGCAGCGATAAAGGAGGATAGCCATGAGCGGTGCAAGGTTGAAACCAGAGCGGCACCCAGAACTATACTGAGAAGCACACGATACTTCTTTTTGAGTCCATCGTGAAAGAGTGCATAAAACAAGAAGAGTACAGTGTATTCCGGGATGTTGTACAGACGCTTCCATTCACCGATAGCGCCGCGCTCGGAAAGCTCCGTGATTTCATCGGACTGACGGTTCAGAAGGTTGACTCCAAGAACCAGTTGAGCCAAGAAGATGATACACTGTACGAAGGTGATGAACAGCAGTGCGCGAATAGTCGCGTGAATTTCTTCGTCGCTCAGCTCTCGGTATACGAAGTAACCGAGGACGAAAAAGAAACGTCGAGCCGCACGGAAAATGAAATTGAAATCGTAATGATAGAAGAACTTGCTGAAGAGAATGCCGGCAATGATGAAGGCAATGAAGATTGCAACGGCTCTGGCAATTGAGTCGCTACGCAGCAGACGAAGGTGATCCGTCCACCGAGTCGCAAAGAAGAAGAACAACAGTAGTAGAGCGAAATCCGCCCCTTTTTGAATGCCCAAACCCGTGTCAAACCAACTCACCGGTATTAGCTGAAAACCGTTTGTGAGAAAGAAGAAGAACATGGTGAGCGCTGCGCTACGAAAGCGCAGAATCCACAGCATACATGCCAGAGCTATTAGTCCAAACCAAATCATGGGCGCTCAGAAATGACAATAGAACAGGAAACGTGTGAGGTCCGAACGCTGAAAGTGATTCGTCAAACAGACTATCAACCGCAAGCGTAGACCGTGCGTCTACTGCTTTGCCAAATGTGTGCCAAGTACGCGGCGCAAGGAGGGAAAGAGAACGGAACTACGAAGAAATGGTAAAAAAGCCAGGCAGAGGATTGCAATGGAAGCGACAAAACGCTGTGTAAACGACCAAGAATTCAGTGCCTGTTGCATGAGAGGCAGACCGACGCTGAGCCCGATTCCCACAACACAGATACTCAGAATTCTAGGCTCAAACACCTCCGTCACAGCCAAAGCGCGCTGTTTGTGAAAGCCATAGAGTAAACCGATACTTCCTAAGCTCAGGGCCAGGCTCCAACCAACAATAGCACCTTCTGCGCCATAGAATCGACTGAGGATCCAACCGAAGAGAGTATTGACGAAGCCAATGATCAGATGACTGATCGTATTCCAGCGCAAATCCCCTGTGCCAAGATTCATCATGTATGCCGGGACTATGAGTGTGTTCAAACACCAGCCAATACTAAGAACTGCACTTGAGTAGACAAATACAGATTCGATACGTCCAATCCACACTTGACTGATCAACGGAGCGAGGGCGGCAACAGCAACAAACATCGGTATGGCAACGTCCGCCATGCTGCGCGATGATCGCACATACAGCGTCTTGAGTTGCGAAGCATCATGTTCTTGTATATGCGAGACCATGGGAACCATGGCCTGAAAGGCAGACAAAACCACGCTGCGAAGCTGAGAAATGATACGCGTTGCCATATCGTAGTAGGCTACCACACCCAAGCCGCCGGTAGCACTGATAAATGCTTTGGTAATGGGTTCGCTAAGCAGAGTGATACTCACAGAAGCGAGCTGAGCATTCAGTCCATAACGAAGAAGTTCTCGCAATTGTTCGCCATTCCAACCCCAAAATCGATAGCGCATTGCCGGTAATACGCGTTGCAACATCACCTGATTTCCGATCATGGTAACAAGAGATTGGACAATCTGCGACAAGCCCAAACCGTACAATCCCATGCTTGGGGTCAAGATGATGCACAAGGTGAAATGAAGGAGAGTGGTAGCGATGTTTAGCGCGGAACGAAAGTCCATGCGGTGACAGCCATCCAGTCCTGACTGATACACGGAAGCAACAGAACTAAGCCAGAACGAAACGAGGGCCAGACCTAGAACTGATTGCGCTAGGACTTCATGACGGGCACCGACCAAAAGACTGAGATAGAGAGGAGCGCTGAAGTATGCTAGAATCATGCACAGGCCGATTCCAAGCGATGTGGCACTTGCCGCTGTGCGAATACTTGATGCTGCACGTTGTGCGTCTTCACGAGCTAAATAGGCCGACACGAACTTTACAACGCCTGCACTGACACCCATTTCGGCAAGTTTGCCAATAGATGCTGCGGCAAAAATGACAGACCAGATACCAATATGCTCAACGGCGATGGTGTGGAGCAGGAAGCGGTAGAGAAAAAAGAGAGTACCCGCTACAACAACAGACTGTAACGACGAGCTGATGGCGTTGATCAGAAAGCGCCGTTTGTGTTGGTGTGTGCTCATATGGACGAAAAGCGGTGCGCGACTTCCATGTCGCTCTCGATTGATCCTTCAATGATCGCTTTGACAACATTCAGCAGAATGCATGCCAAAGATCTTTTACAGACATTATTTAATGCGCCGGCTTCGCCGTCGCCGCTTTTAAAGCTTCGCTCAATTTATCAAAGTCTAAAAGCCTGCGATTCGGGTCGGCTTAGCCATTCTTCCAAGCTTTGGGCGATTTGATCCTTATCGGAAACATTTGGCTTCGCCTCGGGCCAGTTGAATCCGAAGCTATTCCAACGAATGCCGGACTCCGCTTTAGGATTGTAGCCTGCGGTACATTTATAGGTCACGTCAGCTTCGGCTGAACGTACATAAAAACCATTCGCAAAGCCCGGTGGAACCCAGACCATATGGTTGTTCCGATCATCAAGCTCAATGCTCACACTCTGTCCGAGAGTCGTTGAGCCGTGTCGAATATCCACTTCCACCAAGAGAATTGCACCTCGAACTACCCGCATGAGTTTTCCCATAGGTGCATCCCATTGAAAATGCATTCCACGGAGAACTCCCCGGTTTGAACGGGAGTGATTGTCTTGAGGAAAATGTGTTGGTAGACCCAATGCTTCAAAATCCCGAGCAGAGAAGCTCTCGGTGAAAAATCCTCTGTTGTCATGAAAGACCGCCGGTTTTAGTACTTTAAGTCCATTCAAGTGTTCGGCAATAACTTCTAAGGGCATGATAGTTTATAACGTGAGTGTAGGGAAGAGTGGACGTTCGAATACTTCTCGACGCCCTTTGTACGAAAAACGCAACTCAAGAAAATGCTCGTGGCGTCCGGCGGCTGTTTCAGAGTGAGGATGACGCAGAGCTTCGTGTTTGTCTTCCAGTGACAGCGCTGACTCGAGAACACGTGTAATGGCGTCCTCTCCCAAACCCGCATCGAATCGAGCCGGCGATGTGCTTCGCTGTTGCTCGAAACACGAAGAAGAATAGTCTTTTGAATTGTGATGCGAAAATGCCTGAACCAAACGTTGAGCCGCATCAAGTATACCGTCTTCGCTGTGTCCGCTGATATGCGGAGATGCCAATCGGGCCGCGCGCGCAAGAACCAAGGAGTATTCAGGCTCGTTGTTCCAAACATCGACGCTGACATCGGCGTCTCGATCATTCATAAGTGCGAACAGTGCTTCTTCGTCCACGATACCACCGCGAGAACTGTGTACGATGTGGACACCTTGGCGGGTCTTTCCGAGCACTTCAATGTTCAAAAGTCGGTGTGTGGCATATGGTCCTTCGCGAAGGTATGGCACGTGATTGCTGATGACATCTGCTTCCTCAACAAGTTGAGCTAAGCTGACAAAGGACCCAAGTGCGTCCGGTAGTTTGAAGCCCTGTTGCTCCAGTGGAGGATCGTTTACGATAACGCGCATTCCCAGAGCACTCATATAAGCGGCGACGAGCTTGCCGATATGGCCAAAGCCTATCAAACCAAAGGTCAAGCCGGCAACACTCTGATTACGTTCACGTGCTCGAGCCAAGGTGCAATACAGAACCCACTCCGCTACAGCATTGGCGTTTGAGCCCGCAGCGCTGGCTAATACAATGTTGTGTTGTTGTAAGTAGGGTACCGAAACGTGGTCTACGCCGGAAGTGGCAGTGCCTATGAAGCGCACGGAAGTATCATGAAGCAGTGACTCCGTGATTTTCGTTGTAGTGCGAACGAAGAGGGCGGTGCAGCCGGTGTTTCGGAGGAGGTCGTTCGTGACGAGTGTATAGGGGACCGACATTACTTCGTCATGCTGTCGCAAGACCTCAGCTAAGCAGGGAATTGTGTTAACGACAACAATCATAACGACATCTAGGGTAGAACAACTCGGATATCCTGGATCTGCCATCGCGCTTTGACAATCACGCTCGGACGTTCAAGCGAAATTCGTTCGGCAAATCTATAGGGAAAAGCGGACCCCGAAGTATATCGGCCGTCTGAGTTTGAATCACAATAGGCGTCCACGAAATACTCGCCCTCCGGTAGATTATCAAAGCGAAATGTACCGGCTTTCGACAATTTCTGCTCAATTTCAGCGCCCGCCTTAGTGCGCAATCGAATGAGATGAGGGCTATTCGGCTCCACGCTGTCAACCAAAATGCCCTCCAGACTTCCTCGTGAACGAGTATCGATTGTTTTGAAATGCAATCGCACGGTACTGTCCGGTGCGGATAGTCCATCAAACGAAGCGAGACTGTTCAAACGGAAACGTAACTCGTACCAAGTGTCACTCTCCAAGCTATCGAGAGTTGATGCACGCAACTGAGTTCCATTGAGCCATTGGCTTATGGTTCGTATTCGCTGATTGTTGCGAATAACTCCCAGGGAGGCATCCAATACTTGGTTTTGCATGGCAGTATTCCAGCTAAACTCAAAGTATGGTAGTAAGCTTATGTTCAAGGTGCTGTCACGAAAGGGAGACGAGAGAAGAGCAGGTGCAACGGAGTCGCGTCCTACTCCCAAAGACACAGCAACATCGGCCAGTGAATCATTGACATGCAGTCCACCCAAGTCTCGTGGTCCCAGCGAATCGGAACTGACGTGAATACGAAAGGGTCCGGGTGATGTCACAGTGGGGAATACGGCGAATATGCTTTTCGCACTTGAAGGATTGCGGAAGACTGCGAGAGCACGCTGTTCCGTACCACTGCTATCTCGCAATCGAAATGCCGGTGCGTGAAGCGAGGCTGAGTCAAGAGATTCCGAGAACTGCAATTCGATTTTTTGCGCATTGCGGGGTCGAGCATCAACGAGTTGCGGACGTGTTCGATCCGGAGCAGGAGCTAAACGAATTCGTAAGGCAGCGCTTCGAGTATTCAAAATGCGTACGGTGTCTGCCGTTGTGCCAAAGGGGTCGGCTTCATCGTGGACTAATCCGTCTTTCATTTGTGAGCGCACGGCTAGGACGCGGTAGAGTCCATCCGCCAACGCCCGGAACCGGAACGTACCGTTCGTCCCAACCTGGGTACGATAGCGTGCAGTGGTATTCCGCACGTTAAGTGTGTCACCCGAGCGATCATTCAAGGCATACAAGTAGACTTGAACGCCGCTTGGATTTGCATCGACGATTTCGCCGAGGACAATTCCCGAGTCCAAATGTGACGATGTTGAAAAAACAGCCGTGTAGGCTTGGCTAGGTTTGTTACCATGAAGGTCTGTGTAGTCAGTACCAAGCGTCAAAGCGTAGGTCGTATTCGAATCGAGTCCTTCCGGAAATGAAATCTCGCATTCTTTACCGCTCCACTGAAAGTCCAGACGCTTCTCGGGAGACAGACTGAGATTTTCTATGACTTTGCTGCGGTCGACATATTCCGAAAAGCGCAGCGTGATGTGTCGTTCACGAAAATTGATGGATGGTATGGCGTAGGCGGAACTATCAACGGCAGGCGCTGTTTTGTCTTCAGGTCCTCCGTCAGGGGCTTTGATGACCGCGCACGAACTCAACAAAGAGTAGAGAACAACGATCAGGACCGAAACAGCGGCTCGAACAAAAACTCTGTACTTCATGAGGTCTTCTCCGTTCCGCTACGAAAACGTCGCCAACGAAGTACGACGAAGTAGGAGATAAACACGAGTGCCAAACACGACTCCGCTCCACAGAGAACCCATGCAATGCTTTGGGCTGAATCTTTGGCTGCGAGCCAATACAAGATGGTCGACAACAATCCCACCACGATGAGACTTGAATTGATAAATCGTTCTTGATGCGCTGCGAGAAGAAATGCTTCCACGGTAGTTTTTATAAACAAGGCGAAAAAAGCGAAGGACAAAATCTGAAGAATTGCGACCGAGTCATGGAAGCGAAAACTCAAATTGATAATCATCGGTGCGCCAAAATACAAGATGGCTGACATCGCAGCAGCACAGAGGATAGAGATCCCAAGAACGGCGCGTATGCGCGGCAACTCATTGGACGATTGTGCGTAGCGCGGGATGACCGTGTGAAGGATTGCTCCTGGAACGATGCGTAAAGCTGTAAAGAATCGTGCAGCAGCAGCATAGATTCCGTTTTGAACATCTGTTGCGAACCAACCGAGCATGACATTGGGCATGCGCACCACAACAACGCTGAAGAAACTTGTTAAGCTGATAGCCCGTTGTTCATCCCATGCACGTTTCAAAGCACCGCTATGCAGAGTCGAATGTACGTTCAACAGCTCTTTAAGCTGTATACGAGCTCCACTGTGATAGGCAAAGCGTCGCGCCAACATCTTGACCTTAAGAATATCTCCGGCGAGAATGCACACGGCAAATACCCAGAGCGGCACGGCGAACCAAACCAAAATACCGCAGAGCATCATCGGTAGGATGTTGCCTGCCGCGTTGTAACGAGCCGCTTCCGATGCATGATCCAAACCTCTCAAGGCCGAGACAAAACCAAAGGCCGTAGCCGTGGGTATGACGTCGATGCACAGCAATGCTGTACACAGAATCGTCTCAGAGTCTTTAACCCAAGAAGCCATGAAGCACAGTGGCAGTACCAGTAGTGCCAGCACAAATTGAACTCTCAGGGTCTGGCGACAATGCTCTGCAGCACCCTTATGATCTTTAGAGATAGCTCTCGGAAGGCTTATATCATAACCGGCTATACACAGAGTCTGTCCTATGGATGCTACGGCTAATGCGAACGAGAACTTGCCAAGAGGGGCGCTGCCATAAAGTCGTCCAAGGAGAATGATAAACACAGCAATGATGATGAGACTCAGTCCATCAGCCACTGCCAGGTTCCACACTGTGCGGGCGAGCGTGCCTAAGGTCGATGCGACCTGCTTTTTGTTTCTATCTTGCATGAGGAAGGGGCAAGTTACAACTAGACAGGTTGTTGCCAAAGCTAGGGATCGCTAGCGAATGTGCGACACTATGTCAAAGCAAGAGAGAGGTTGTCCCTGCCACTATCTACCAAATCATCATGCACGTAGCACAAGCTTCACCGGATACGTTCATCGTGCCTTCGGCAAGACACTTGAGCCTTGAGTGGTTTCAGCGAGATCCGACCATTGTAGCCGCAGAGCTTGTTTCCTGCACGATGCATATGCGCATTCGGCGTTCTGAAGAGCATGATATAGAGCAATGGGTACGTATGCGCATCGTGGAGACGGAAGCGTATTTATCGAAGAATGATGCAGCCTGTCACGCTGCCACCGGGCGCAGCTCACGCAACGCACCAATGTTTGAGGACGGAGGTGTCCTCTATGTCTACAAGATATACGGAGTGCACTACTGCGCCAACATCGTTACAGAACTAGCCGGTCAAGGCTCAGCGGTGTTGTTACGTGCAGCTCGATGCGAAGAAGGAGAAGACATCCTACGTAGTCACCGACCCGGTGTAAAAGATCATGAGCTGGCACGTGGTCCGGGAAACTTGTGTCGGGCACTCGGACTTGACCTGGGACATAACCTCCACAGTTGCAACTCGGAGGACCTGTACTTTACGGCTGTAGCACCGGAATGTGCTCCGCCGATCATAATGGTGGGACCAAGAATAGGTATTAGCAAGGCTGTTGATCTTCCACTGCGTTTTTTTGAAGCTTCTGAATCTGCCGTGAGTGCACACCGCAGAGCTGAGGTCTATACCGTGCCCGGAAACTAGGGGGTTATGTTGTCAAGAGTCTCTGATAACCATGGACCACCAAGCGGCTGCGCAGCAGACGCATAAACATACCTCTATTTGTAGAATGCCAAACGCGTATTGAAGAGGGGAATGCAAACAGACATAGCCGAGACACAAGCGTGTATCTCGGCTATGTGACAACCCATGCGCTTAAACCTAAACTGCGGTCCTCACAACGCAGTGTGTGGTGTTCTAGCGATGAGCGATGGGGTCCGGGTTTCCATCGGGATCGCCGGTAGCGGTTCCCGCGGATTGTACCCCGCCGAGCAAGAGAATGCCGGCTACGTGTGGAGATGCCATTGATGTTCCACTCATTGTCGCGGTTCCACCATTCTTGTAGAGCGAGGGGATGTTAACTCCGGGTGCCGCGTAGTCAATAGGGGGATTTCCGTAATTCGAGAACGAGGCAAATGCATTGGTCGACGACACAGCACTGATGGTGTAAATCCTGGATCCGTTCACCCGCGCCGGTGATGAGGTGTTTGCAGAGACTGAAGAGTTACCTGCAGCAATGGCAAACTTGATTCCGGCGTTAGCAGCATTGGCAACAGCGTTATCGAGTGAGGTTGAGACGGAGCCACCAAGACTCATATTGGCAACGTCACCAACAGCAGCGTGTGTGCGTACCCAATCAACACCTGCAATAACACCGGAGGTTGTACCGCTGCCTTGGGCATTCAGCACTTTGATTGCCACAACCGTGGCTCCTGCAGCGACACCAACCACTCCAATCGAGTTGTTTTTCGCCGCGATGATTCCCGCCACGTGTGTGCCGTGACCATGAAGATCGTTCGCGCTCAAGGCATCTTGGCCTGACGTGATGAACGTTTTCGATCTGCTGACGTCAACAGTGAGATCGCTGTGCGTAAGATCTATTCCTGTATCGATAATCCAAGCGCGTTTGCCGATTATCGAAAAGGTTCCGTTGCCCGGTCCGCCAACTTTTGTGACACCCCATGGTGTGGTTTGAGCCAGAGTTCGGTTTGAACCTTTGTCAACAACCACTGTTTCAGGATCAAGCTTAATGATGCGATCCGGCTCTATGTAGGCTACACGTGTATCTTTTTGGAGTCTGGCGGCTTGCTCAGCGCTCATGCTTGCGCAGAATCCGTGCAAAGCATCGCGATATGTAAACTGTACCGCACTCGTCGGTAATCCTACGGAAGCACAGGTAGACTGAACCATGTTGTCGATGTTAGCACCGGCTGCCAACACGCCATTCGCTGAGAATACGACAATGTATCGGTTCGGAACCACATCACCGTTGCGTTGGACAGAGCTTGAAGGAATCTGCGCGGTCTCTTCTTCCAAAGGCTGTTGTATATCGCTACAGGCGCTGAAGTAAGCAGCTGAGGCAATGGCAACTGCGTTGACAAGAGTACGAAAAGAGAAACGACCTAGAGACATGGATGCTCCTGTAATAGTGGTTAGAAGTAGGGAAAGACAAGTGTGATTCTTGCATGTCCGTATGCAAACCAACGATCCATCAGGAGCTGCGAGAAGGGTATGAGAGAATTGTGTGCGTTCTCTCACCTAAGCGGAGCTTTAGGAAAGTATCGGACTCTTGCTTGCGAACTGTAGAACGATCTCAGTAATTCTACAGATTTTTTTTTGCCACCATTAAATGGACGTGGTGAGAACTGCAGGTCGACGGAATATCAAGCACTTATCAACCTGCTTTTCAACAACATTTCCCCAGACGTTCCACGGATGTTCCACGGAGCCAAGAGCTCCGTATCTTTGAAAACACCATGGCAGGACTAGTTTTTAATGATCAAGGCATGGCAGACGGTTTCGCGACGGAACGCCGGTGATTTTCGCATTTTCCAGGCTGAGTTTGTTGAGCGGGAGCATCCGCACACCAAACAGAGCAGCCCGTTTATCGTCCTTCGCTCACCTTCGTGGGTGAATATCCTTCCGATTACCGCTGAACAGCAGATTGTTCTAGTTCGACAGTATCGTCACGGCATAGACCGCGTTAGCCTGGAACTTCCGGGTGGAATGGTTGAAGCAGGGGAAGATCCTTGCGAAGCCGGCATGCGGGAGTGCCTAGAGGAAACCGGCTATGGTGCATCAGAGAGAGCGGATTTGTTAGGTGTTGTGCATCCAAACCCGGCATTCATGGATAACGTGTGTCATTCATATGTGTGGCACAACTGTGAACCTCGCCAGGAGCAGCGTCTTGACAACAACGAGGACATCGAAGTCGTGTTAATGACCATGAACGAGATCCGTAGAGCTCTCGTAGACGGTGTTATATCGCACTCCCTCATGATGAATGCGTTTTTTCTCTACTGGCTGAACAACGATGAACAACGATGAGCAGCTATGAGCTTAGGTGTACAGATGTACTCCTCGCCCTTGAATGCGAGCTCTTTGGAGAATGTAGTTCTTGTGATTCGTGGAATTGTGTCGGGCACTCGACGAGAACGACACCCCTGTACCTTCAGCACGAAAGCTTGTCATTCAGAGAGTAGACATAGAACGACAGAAGAAGAGTACAGAATCGATTGGAGATGGTTTCGCAGAGCGACAAAGAGCCTACACCACAAGGCGTCGCTGAGATGCACTGTTGGAGGACATATATGGCAAAGATTATTGCGATAGCAAATCAAAAAGGCGGAGTCGGCAAAACGACAACAGCAGTAAATCTGGCGGCATCGTTGGCTGCTGCGGAGAAGCAGACGTTGTTGATCGACATTGATCCGCAAGCGAATGCCTCAAACGGAATGGGTGTTGACACTCGTGAGTTAAACGAAACCGTCTACGAGGTTCTTATCAACAAGTTGCCTGTACCGCAAGCCACCATTAAAACGGCAATGCCGAATTTAGACCTTATTCCTTCGCACATCAACTTGGTTGGTGCCGAAATCGAGTTGGTTGAAATGGAACAGCGTGAGAACATCCTGAAGCAGGCTCTCAACACCGTTAGCGATCAGTATCAGTTTATTATCATCGACTGTCCACCTTCACTTGGCCTCCTGACCCTGAATGCATTGACCGCAGCCGATACCGTGTTGATTCCGGTACAGTGCGAGTACTATGCGCTTGAAGGACTGGGACAGCTCTTGAACACAATTTCGATTGTGAAGCGCCATTTGAATCCGCGACTTGACATCGAGGGCGTTTTGCTGACGATGTTTGACAGCCGTCTACGCTTGTCGAATCAGGTTGTTGAAGAGGTTCGTGCGCACTTTCAAGACCGAGCGTGTGAAACCGTGATTAACCGTAATGTACGTTTGGCAGAAGCGCCGAGTCACGGTAAACCGGCGATTCTGTATGATGCGCTGAGCCAAGGCTCGCGTAACTACTTGGAGCTGGCAAATGAGATACTCAAACGCAACGGCTTTTCAACGTCGAATTTTGCCACCATAGCCTAAACGGACGAACTAGGGGATATCAAGATGAAAACTCATGCATTAGGAAAAGGTTTAAGCGCATTGATTCCAAAGGAAGCACCCGTGGTGCAGGGAGAGTCACGTCAAACTCTACCGCCCGGCGATGCCACTGCAGTGGACTCAACGAGTTTGATAGAACTGATGAAGGTTCGACCCAATCGCTTCCAACCGCGACATGACTTTGATCCTGTTGCACTTGCCGAGTTAGTTGACTCCGTCAAGGAAAAGGGAGTAATTCAGCCGATTACAGTGCGGCGTGTACCGGGTGGTTATGAATTGGTAGCAGGTGAGCGCCGAGTTCGTGCATCCATTGAGGCAGGACTGGAAAAAATCCCGGCCTATATCCTTGATGTTGACAGCGATGCAGAAATGCTTGAGCTTGCCATCATCGAGAATGTCCAACGGGAAAATCTCAACCCCATCGAAGTGGCTCTTGGCTATCACCGTCTCATTGAAGAATGTCAGCTTACTCAGGAAGAAGTTGCGATGAAAGTGGGCAAGGAGCGCTCAACCGTAACGAATTTCTTGCGTTTGTTGAAGCTTAGCGCCACCGTTCAGGATGCTTTGCGTGTGAAGCTCATCAGCATGGGACACGCCAGGGCACTTCTTTCTCTGGGCACTGATGAACTGCAAGAAGCTGTACTCCACGAAGTGCAGAAACGCGAGTTGTCGGTACGCTCTACCGAGGCGTTGGTCAAAGATGTTCAGAATGGAAAACTGGTTTACGACGGCGAGCTGCGAGCATCGGCAGGTAGTAAGAGTTCAAAGAAAGAACCACCAAAGCCTAACAAAGTCACCTCAACTCTTGGCGAAATTGAGTCTCATCTCAGAACCCTCATGGGTACACAGGTCCGAGTACGAACAAAGAATGAAGCGGGTGCAGGAACGATAGAATTGGAGTTCTACTCCTTCGAAGATCTCGAACGACTCCTGGAATTGTTTGCTGTTGTGGAACAGTCCATGATGCAGTAGGTAGCTGAAGGATGTGCGTCGGTAGCTACCAGAGTATTCAGTTCTCACAGGATCTACTCGCACACCATTGGCGTTTCGTTTGGATGGGTTGAGCTGAAGTGAAAAATGTTCACAGCGGGTCGTCCTCACAGAAAAAGAAGGGCAAAGTAACGTATGAGCCGCTAAGTTTTTCAACACCAAAGGCTCTTCGCCTACAACAACTGAAGATCTCTTGAACATGGCATCAGAACTCGTACATCATTTTCCGTATCGGGTCCGCTATGCGGACACCGACACCATGACCTTCATGTACAATGGTGAATACCTGCGATTGTTTGAGATCGGTCGAACCGAGCTACTGCGAGCCGTTGGACTTCCATATTCTGTTATAGAGAAAGCCGGCTATCTGATGCCGGTGCTTGAAGCGCATGTCTGGTATCGTAATCCATCGTTTTACGACGATTTGCTGGATATCGAAACAACTTTTCGTTGGGAACCGGGACCAACCATTATCTTACACTATCGTATATTGCGAGAGAGTACTTTGATTGCCGAAGGGCACACGGTCCATTGTTTTATGCATGCTCAAACACGAAAAGCGGTACGTCCGCCAAAGCTGTTTGTCGATGCGGTGCAAAACGGCAGCGTGGACCACGATCGTAGCCCGGCGGAATAACTCGGTGCATAGCGTCGATCACGTTTTCGCTCCATCAAAGTAGATATTCGTTCATTTTGGCTGAGTTTTTCGATACTCAATATCGATCGGAGAACAGTCATCACCTTCGACCAAACACTATTGCTTCAACGCTACTCTTGTGTTTCCACTCTTGTGAATTCTGCTATGATCATGCGTAGTGTTGTTGCTCTGAGCTGTGCTTTTGTCTTCAGTTCTGCTTTCGGGCTCGCTCAAACCTATTCACCCTACCAATTCTTGCGCTGGAATTATAGCGCACGAAGCTCGTCACTTGCCGAGGCAACGGTTGCCGCGTTGGACGATCCCTCCAATGTTATCCTAAATCCTGCTTCAGCATACCTCGTGCCGAGTGGAAAGTTAGCGCTGACCGTCGTGAAGAACGTTGCCGACATCAACTCAGGCACTGTGTCATACGTTGGGGCGATGGGTGACGAAGCAAAGTGGTCTGCTCAAGTCAACTATCAATCATTGGGTAGCTTTGTCGGAAAGAACTCGCAAGGTGACCCAACAGGAAAATCATATAGTCCCGGTGGCCTCTCATTGGGACTGAGTTATGCAAATCGCATCGATTCCGGCTTTTACTACGGCGTAGGGCTGCACTATATCTCCGTAAGTTTAGCTGACGAGGCAAGCAGCGCGTTGTCGATCGACGCAGGACTGCTCTACCATATTCCCAATTCACGATGGAATGTTGGTTTGGCTCTCACGAATCTGGGTGCCCAACTCAGCAAAATCAATAGTACTTCAGAGCCGTTACCGACTGATCTGCGCATCGGTGTTAACCACCGCTTGCGCGGTCTTCCACTTCTCGTGAATTTTAGCTTTAATCACTTAGTAGACCAGAACACAGCCGTGTTTGACCACTTCAAAAACTTCTCCATCGGGGGTGAACTGTATGTGGGCAAAATCATAGAACTACGTTTGGGATATAACAACGGTGTGCACAGCGGTGCTGCGTTTCCGGTGAACTCACAATTCGCCGGCTTAAATTTCGGTCTGGGAATTAAGCTGAAACCTTTGACCGTAGACTACGCTCTCAGTTCCTATGTCAGCGGTGTCATGCAACACCGTCTCAGTATTGTGACTGCTCTCTAAGCGCAGTAATTTCAAGACCTAAGCTCCAAGCCGAGTCTTGTGCCTGTCGGCATGGTCTCGGCTTTTTTCTTGCGTTGTGGGTGTGAAAATCTCTAAATTTGAGCGATGATATGCCTGAGTTGCCAGACCGGGGTGTCATCCGGAGACCCAATGTCTTCGTCTCAATCAGCAGCAGCTAAACAGGAATGTTTCACATCTTCAAGGAAGACCTATGTCTAAGTGGTCCTTTAGGCTCGCACTGTGCGCGCTTGTGCTCATCTCATTGAGTTTTAGTCTGTATTCCCAGAATACAAGTCAAAGTTCCGGAAGTTCTCAGTCAAGCTCACCAATGCTTAAGCCACAGCTGAGCGTTAGCGACCTGGTATTTACCTTAAATACGCTGGCTTCGGTAAACATCAATGGTAGTGAAGTCGAGGCGTATATCGACGTCAAGAATACCTTTACCAAGGCGTTTGAGCAGGCGCAAAAGGATAAGAAAGGCGAAAACGATATGGTGACAGTCGAGCTGTCGGTTCTCACCGCTAACAACTTTTTGCAGCTCTTTCAGCGTGCAAGTCTGCAAGGCTCAGCGGCAGAGAAGTTCATGAACGTAAAGAATGCCCTCTACGCCTCAGCTCCGAAAGCCCCGAATGCTGAACCGGCAGCGATAACACCTCCTAGTACCGGAAGCAAAAAGTAGTCTCGTGTTTCTGCAGATCTCTGGCTTCTTATAATGATAAGCCCTTGAGCACAGACATGGTAGATTCATTACAATAGTTGTTGAAGAACAGCGCCAATTGCCTAAGCAGTTGGTGCTGTTTTTTTTATTTTTTTGGGGGGGGAAGGGACCTAAGGATGTGGAAGTACTTGTCAGGCTCATATAGCACAGCCTAGTGGCAGAGCTTGATAGTAGAGAGTGACTAAGAGACGAGTCTCTGTTGATCACACTCGATGGAGATGGGAACCAGAACTATACCGATGGTATGGCGCGACGATGCAGGAGCAAAACGAGAAGAAGACAAAGCAGTGCGGAAGCACCCATGACGTTGAGGTAGAATCCACCAAGGCTAAGGAGTCCCGAACTTTGAGCCATCATCAGCAGAGCGTAGCAACAGGCTAGACCGAGTGCTAAGGCCGGCACCGTACAAACCAGAATTCTCCATAATGAACTACGAGCAAGGAAGGACCTCTTCGCGCCGAGAAGGAGAACGACGCGTTGATCGTCGCTAGCATACATACTCTCTGCACGAAACGCGAACGAGATCAGGAGAAGACAGACAATGAGGAGCATACCGGCACCGATAAGAGCAGACCACATCAAACGGTTGTACTCTCGTGTAACAGCGCGCACATACTCGGATTGATAGTGCACTTCCTCAACGATGGAATTCATGGTGCGGTATTGCTGAACCATCGACAAAAACGTCGCATCGTTTGTCAAAAACTCGGGCTTCAGATGAATACGCAATACACTCGTGAAGGGATTTTGTGGCAAGACTTCGGCTACATTTACTCCATAGCGTTCTTGGAAGTACTCCCTCAAACTGTCGGGGGTTTGCACATCAATAGAAGCTAAAGAAGCATCTTTCATGAAATCTGACGCAAGATCATAAGCCGACTTAGCATCGACTTCCGGCTTCAGGAACAATGAAATTGTGGCAGAGTCCACATGTTCCGTGTGCTGCTGATACAGATAGAACCACAAGGATGCTGTGGTGGCTATGAGAACCGTACAAAATGCGATAACCAGGAGCAATCGTAAGCTCGATGAGGGACGATTCCGTAGTTGTCGTAGCGCGATAGACCAGTGATAAGAACGAAACATAGAGTGTTGGTAAAGTCCTCTGAAGCAATGATTCATGAAGCAAAATGCCTTCGACTATCAACTTTCAGGCTTTGCTTGTTTTGCTGACATACGAGAGCGAAAGCCTTGAATAGCCTCAAGTGTATCGGGGATTGTCCTAAAGAGCTGTGAAATCGGGAAGTGCAGATCGGCCCGAACACTAATGATCAACAACAGCGCAAAGCACATTGAGTAGCTCACAACTCCGAGAGAAATCAAATTCTCAAGATGAAGGGATCCGGTAACGATGAAGGTGCCCACACCTACAGCCGCACTGGTTGCAACGATTGCCAGCAGCTTCCACACTTTGTGCAGCGCAAGGTCAACTGATTGCAGGATAAACAGCGGTAGAAAAAGGGCTGCAAACAGCATAATGTTGAACTGCGAGGCAGCGGCCACATACTTTGCCCCCAGGTATCCTACGATGATGGTTGTTCCTCCGGACCACAGCACAATAACGCCAAACATGGTCATCATAACCAACAAGGAAATTGCTTTGGAGAACACAACGATGATTTGATCTCGTCGGTCTGCATCAAGCAGCTTCACGGCAGTCGGATACATCAGAGAGATCCCTGCATCCGTTGCAGTTTCAAAAACTCGATACAAGAGTTTGGCAGAATTATAGACTCCGGCAGCTGCAGTTCCAAAGTAGGGCTGCACCAGAAACATGTCGAGCTGTCGTATAGAATTGTTGAGAGCCATCATAAGAGCTTGGGGCATTCCAAAGGCGAGGATCTGTGCCATACGAATACTCCCACGACGCCGAAACTCCATCATGTCGTATGCCAAAATGACGCTGACAATTGAGCTACAGCCCACACCCGCAAGTGAGATGAACTTCATATCCTCGTATGTTCCAAAAGAACCCGAGTGCAGCTTCCAAAAGAAGATGCAGGCCATGCTGCCGAACCACGCAAGGTCTGTGAAGAACACATCGCGCATGCGCAGCTCTCGCATCATGAGTTTAAGTCCAAAGGCACGCGGTAATGTCAGAAGAACAAAAAGCGGTAAGGTGCTTGCCACATCGGCAAAGCGCGGCTCATTGAAAATCGTAGCCAGGGGAGCCTGTGCAAACAAGACAAGCCCGGACAAACCCATGGATATAGCCAGAAGGAACACAACCGAGATCAGATTAACTCGTCCACGGTCTTCTTCTTTTACTCCAAACTGAATAATGGACTGCAAAGCAGAGCCATCGCAGACGATGAAAATCCATGTTTGAAGGGTCACCAATTCAGAGGCCAAACCCCACTCTTCCGGACTCAAGCGTTTGATCTGCATGAGTGTGACCGCCCCGTACAAAATGAAAATCACTTTGTCCAGTGCTGTCCACGAAAGTTTGGAAAGGTGCTCTCTAAATTTCACGTTTCGAACAGTAGGTGAATTCCGGCAAATTTACGCTCTTACGAGTCATGGACAACGGTGACCGAGCTGAAGAACTCCTGTTCCGTGCCTTCTATTACCAGGCATTTGGATGCAAGGATCGCGCCATACTCGGGAGAATACACAGATTCTTCGATCTTTAGAGGAGAACCGTGGCTCTGTAGTACAACAGCGATGCCTTGACGTAGCACCTGTACTCGATGACTGTCAAGGACTTCAAGGCTACACTCCGGTCTGCAATGAAACCGGACATGTTTGAGCCCGACAACTGCACAGCGGTCTCGAATAACGAGTGCCTTCGCCTTGAACTCGAGTTCACGCTCGCAGGCTTGCCCATATCCTTCGTGTCGTGCGCTCCATCGCCGCTCGCTACTCTCCACGACATGTGGTAGTGCTCGGTTTGAGCTCAGCCAAAAGAGCATTTCTGAACTACCTTCCATCCAGCTGTTTTGCTCCAGACCTTCAGGTTGAAGACAGTTATGCATCGAAGTCGAGCGAAAGCGATTCCGTTGATCGTGCAAAGGAGTGTAGACATAGGTGCCGGCATCGCAAAAGAATTCGAGGCCGTTGACAAACAAACACAAACTCAGTTGATCATTGTGAGCGTGTCCTCCCTTGGCATTCTGCCCAATGGATCCGGCACGCACAAAAACATCCATTCCTTCGGAACTCATTCTCCACAAACCAAAGTCCGGGGCTGCATACGAGGAGCTTTGGCGCTCCGCTCGAATTCTACCATCCTGAGTTGCCTGGGATCGGCGAGCCCGAAGGGCTCGCATAAGCAAAAAGTCTCCCTGGTCATTTTGAGATTCACGTTGTCCGGTCCAAGCTTCGCAGAGGTTCAAGAGATGCCGAATGTCAAGAGGGCGATCGCTGTCCGCCGGACTCCAATGGAAAGGTCGAAAAGCCAAGAATCGTCCGCTATCATTGTCCCCGATTTGCGATATCTGCGCACTGCGCGAGCAGGTGTTTATGGTGAATGACGCAATAGCTTCCATAGCCTCGCGTGTTTGCTCAACAAAGCACGCAGCAAGCGTTGGGTCTAAACAGGCAAAGCCCCATGACCAAAAGAGCATCTCCGCACTGAGTCGATGATAGGGCAAGGATGCTTCAAAGTTTCCACCGTCTCGTGTGAATTGATAGAGTGTTTCCGTGTGCAAATGCTCCTCAAGGACCTCAACAACTTCTCGTCGTAACGAGCAATCTTCCATATAGGCAGAGCTTGCAGCCAATGCAGCGAGGTTAGCAAGGAAGTGGTTTGCACGCATACCGTCTGACCACTCGCGATGGTTAACAACGTAGCGAGTATGTTCATGCACGCTGCGCGATATCACTCTATCCAGTTCTTCATCAGCGTCTCGTGTACAACGAATGATGTCATAAGCGACAAGCATGTTTGCTAAGCGAATGCCAACGTCCATTGGAGATAACCATTGAATACCGAAGCCCGGAGGGTTGAGTGCAATGAAGTCCAGGACAATGGATCGGAAGCATTGGTAGAGTATCTCACGTTCTGAGTCAATGTCGCTCAAGGAGTGCACAATGGCGATGTGCAGAAGCATGTGCAGTCGACCGAGATCCCAGGGTGTCTTGGGGTCTGCACCCTTAGCGCCGGTGCTAATAAACTGCGTGTGTACACCTTCTGCCCAAGAATAGCCGCTGCGTAGGTCTCGTTGCCAATCGATTGCTTCATAGGGTTGCTGAATCAGCGACCAAACACGCTGTGACTCTGCAACATTCTTGGCGTTGATGATATAGGCAATCCACTCGCCGGTGGCATCGATCTCATAGGGAAACGCTTCTTGACTGTAACGATATCCACCCATTCCGGAGGGAGCTTCACGATGAGAATAGTGCGTCCAGCCGCGTCCGGCGATAGCAAACTCGTGACGGAGGTAGTGGGCACAGCAGTCGCGCAGTTCGGGCAGGTACGGCCGGAACGATGCAATGTCCGACGTCTCAAATACACGTCGAAGTGGCGTACAAGCCTCAAGTGGAAGCGTTGTAGGGTACTTCTGTATGCGCGTTAGCGTGCGAGCCGCGCGCAGGTTCTTCCCGAGTTTACGCAGGCTTTTGCGGAGGCTAAGGCTTAGGCCGCCCACGCGGATTTGGTGAAGTCGAAAGGCAAGATTCATGCTGCTAGGCGGCAATTTAGGAGGAAATGCCTGCCAGGGCAAGGCTGCATGGTATCTTTGCACGAGATTTTTATACGACGGAGCGCTGTGCGCTCCGCTACAATCCTGAGTTTGCTTCTGCACATGCATCCGCACACTCAATCACTACTTCATTGCGAAGACTCAGCATATGTCCAAATTCGGTTACGTTGCTATTATCGGAAAGCCAAACGCCGGCAAATCAACTCTGCTCAATGCTGTATTGGGAGAGCAACTTTCCATTGTTACTTCAAAACCGGAAACGACACGTCGTTCCGTGATTGGTATCTATTCGTCGGAAACGACGCAGGCAGTGTTTCTCGATACGCCCGGCATCGTTCCGCGTCCGAAGTTTGAACTTCATCGACAGATGCTTGGCTACATTCATCAGGCTATTGAAGAAGCCGATGTGTTGTTGGTTATTGTCGATGTGACGGAATCGATGAAGAGTTTGCAGGCAGTGCTCAGCGTGGAGTTCAGGAAAGACGTGAAGGAAAGTGGGAAGCCTTGCATCCTGGTGTTAAACAAGATGGATCTGCTCGAAGACAAAACAACGGCGATGCCGAAGATCCTCGAGCTTATGAAGATGGACATTTTTGTTGACAATGTTGCCATCTCGGCGCAGTACAATAAGTTTATTGCAGAGCTGCTGCGAGTTCTGGAGCAACATTTGCCTGAAGATGAGTTTCAGTACGACCCGGAGCAATTATCAACACAACCTGAATTGTTCTTCGCTGCTGAGTACATTCGCGAACAATGCTTCGCACTCTTCCGAGAAGAAATTCCCTATTCGACCGAAGTGAAGATCGTCAAGTTCGAAGAGCGTGAAAAAGGCAAGTGGATGATTTCCGCTCAGATTGTTGTTGACCGTCAGGCGCAAAAAGGAATCATCATTGGCTCCAAAGGTCAATCGCTTAAAGAACTTGGTGTCAGAGCCCGAGCACGTATCGAAGAGCATTTGGGTCGGTCGATCTTCCTGGAATTGCAGGTTGTTGTGAAGTCGGAATGGCGCGACAATCAAGATCAGCTTAGAGACTTGGGATACGAGATTTAATAAAACTTGGCGCCTCGATTCGGCGCAGACAAGAGACGACACCGCAGTCGGCGAGCAGTTCTACGACGTCATTTCGTCAAGCAAACTTCTTAATAGCGATCGCGTTTGATGACGATGAGGGTTTTATCGTCCGTGTACACTCCGTGCGCGCTAAACTTTTGCACTTCCTCGAGCAAACCATAGGCTAAATCGCGCGCGCTCTCGTGGCGTCGTTCACGAAGGAAACTGCGTAGCCGATCTTCTCCAAACTGCTCTTCGTCTTCATTCTGGGCCTCGAGTACTCCATCGGTAAACAACAAAAGAATGTCGCCTCGCTGCAGATTCACGCCCTCTACACGAAAGCGTTGATGAGACGAGATTCCAAGTATTGAGCCCGTCGGCTCAAGCGCCACGCAACTTTCCGTTGACGCTTGGAAGTGTAAAGGCGAGCAGTGACCGGCATTGCAGTAGAGCATCAGGCCATTGTTCGATTGTGTGAGCTCGCAATAACACAGGGTCACAAAACGCTCATAAGGGAAGGTATCGTAGATGAGCGTGTTTAAGCGCGAGATGAGCGACGTGATTTTGGTGTGAAATCCAATTCCCATGCGTATCGCGCCGGATACGAAGAGCGCTTGAATAGCAGCCGGCAAGCCTTTGCTGGCTGCATCACTGATAACGATGCCGGTGCGAGCCTCATCGTCTTCATTTGTAGGATTTAAATAGTCGAAGTAGTCACCGCCTACAACACTGTCGGGCAGCGAGATTCCGAAGACACTGTATTCAAAAAACTCAAGTGTGTGGTCCGGAAGCAAGGAGCGTTGAATCTGTGAGGCTTGGTCAAGGTCTTTCTTGAGTTGCGCCTGTTGCTGTCGGAGACTCAAATTGCGCAGTGCCGTAGTGGTGGCACTCGAAATCACCGTCATGGTGGACGCAATGTCTTGCGCAAACTCCGCCGCGTTAAAAGCCAGGCAGTAGCGAAAGAACCTCTGATTGTGGTGTTTTACGATATCTCCAACACCTGTCGCAGCAAATTGGGTGATTCCTTTTTCTAGCAGAACTGCATCCGTTTCGATACCACTGACAACACGTTTTTCGACGAGAGAACTGAACACAGGCTGTTCGTCGATTCGCATGTTGTAGTCGTCCGGAATATGTGCCACGCTGCCAACCTGAAAGAGGAGGTTGTAGCGATCTTCAGAGCTATCGAGTTCCCAGATTCGCGCGCCGGACAAACCAAAATTTCCTTTCTCGCAGAGATCTCCAACGAGAGTCTTCAACAGTGCTTCTTCATTCTCGAAATGCCCGGCTAAAAGCTTGTCGATGAGCTTATAGGTTTCTCGTTGCGATAGGGAGCTGTTGGTTGTACGAAGTTCTGCCATAGGAGTTCTGATTGTCCTTACTGAATAGGGATAGTCATGCTGCACTGCTGCAGATCGCGCAGTTCGTTCGTAGCTACGATACGAATTCCCGGACAGAGATTTCGATCGTGTAGACAACGATAAATTGTTTCAACGCCTGCTTCATCAACGTTGGTAGTTGGTTCATCGACGAGAAGAAGCTGTGGACGATGCCAGAGCGCAACAATCATTTTCGCTCGCTGCTTCATGCCCGATGAATAGGTACGAAGAAGATTGTCCTTGCGCTCCCATAGACCGAACAGGCGAATCAAATGCTCCACGTCTTCGCTCTCGAAGTGTCGTCCACGCAGCTCGGCATCCAAGCAACAATGCTCCCACAAACTGAACTCCTCATACAATTGAAGGTAAGGAGAAACAAATCCAACGCTTGATTGCCGCTCCTCGGCGGATACAATCTTGCCATTGCGAAGGAGTTGAATACTTCCGCCGGTGGATTGCAACACTCCAGCGATCATTTTCATTACGGTGGATTTTCCGGCTCCGTTGCGTCCGCTTAGTGCCGCTATCTCTGCATCGTTCACATTAAAACTGAGGCGTTTGCACACGTCATGCAGACCGTCATAGCTTTTTCGTAGATCACTGACGCGAAGCTCCAGCATGTCTTAGGGTTCAATTAAAATGGTACCGATGTAACTCTCCGTTTCATAGCCTACAGAATACACATACACTCCGGATGACAACTTGGGAGCTTGAGTCCAAGTGACGTAGCGTGTTTTTTCGTTCGGATCAGAAACCACATTGACAAGCTCACTCAAAGCCGTAACACCATCCGGAGTCGTTATGCTCAGGGTCACGCGAGCATCTGAAGGTATCAATTCAGACACAGGAAATCGAAGAAAGCGATCGCTACTCATTGAGAAGGGAGTGGGGTAAGGAGTAGTGAGTTGCGCAACCGCGACACCGCCGTTAAGAAAGAGGGTATCGTAACCGTTTGAGGTCGTTTTCGTCGTCTGATAATAGTAGTTGCGCATGCCAATTCGCTTAAAGCCTTCTTTTTGTATACGACTAATCGTCAGACTCGCGATCTCACGGTCATTCGTCAAGGTCTTCAAATACGAGCTGCCCGTATTGGTGAAGAGCACATCAACTGTATCCGCAGCGTGTTTCGAATCCGTACTGAACGTGCAACGCAGAAGTTTAAATTGAAACGGATAGAGTGAGACGTCGTAGAAGAAAGGCTCAATAAATCGAACATCGTTTTTGTTATCCGCCACGAGCATCGGCATTTGTGAGGCGTTCGACAACACATCGCCGACACCTTCAGCACGATAACCGGTGTGGTACACATAGCACATAAATTTTTGCCACTGTTCCGGGAGTGAGGTGCCTAAAGACTTTAGTGCACTGTCAAGAGCCAGGAAGGGGTTCGGAGCAAGATTGCTACCCGAGGGAACGGAGGCGCAGTCACCAATAATCTTCCACATGGTGAGCACTGTTTTGTCACTTAGCTTTTCATCCAAATACTGAAAGAAGAAAGCGTGTGCATAACCAATCTGTGCTTGATCTGCTTCATTGCTACTCAGATAGTAGCTATCTGAGTTCTTCATCAAGGTATTCAGATATTGGAAGTAGTCTTGGGTTTGCGGAAAAACGCGGTGTTCCATGAAAACGCTGGTGAGCTCAAGGAATGTATTTGGATGCAGAGCGTCCAGATACCCGAGTTGAATAACGTGGTGAAACTCGTGCGCCAAGGTGATACGTAGACCCTGGATTCCGGTCTCAGTATACACTCTTCTCATGACCGGATTTTGTCCGGAGCTCAAGACGGAATCGGTCATCGCAAAATCATTGTCGATGACCATAAAAGCCGAGCTACGTAAGAGATGCGAATCGCAGGGACTTTGTCGCGGATAATCTTCGAAGGTGAATCCGTAGCCGGTGAGGTTGGATCCGTCAATTGAGGCACCCGGAGCTTTGCCCAGCTGCATGACATAAATGTCGATGTGCAACGAATCATCACTATCGGTTAAGGGCGCTTGGTAGCCCAATTCAACGACTTCCTTCGTGTACACATACTCAGCATAATAGGCAACGGAGTCGATGTAGTCGGGTACAGAGTTATTGTTGTTGTCAATGGCTTGAACTCCGTGGAAGCCCGACTCGTTGTAATGAATCAGAAAGTGACCACCCGCTACACTATAACTCTTCTCTAAAATTGGTCTCGTTGTTTGGATGCCAATCTGCTTGTGCGTTTTTGTGCCTGAGAGACGGACGATACAATCATGCGGATGCTGCGAGATGAGAGCATCATGATCAACACTCAGGGCAGACTCCGTGCCGGCAATGCACAAAAAGAGCAAAGTGATACAACGCAGAATGAGCATAGAATGCAAAAAGGGAAGTGGGAGACAGAGTCGGCGACGTTGCATGGTTCTCGGTGTGATAGGCTGCTTTAGCACACCTCGCGATGTTACTTGAACATCTCTTTGATCATACCCCATGTGCGGCGAACACTGCTGACATTGTGCACCACTGTGGAGAGCGATGAATAGGAAATGCTGTTGTCGGAACCAACAATTTTTAGGCGATACGCGGTTGTACCGGCTATAGTCTTCGATTGCGTGCCATCTCCGTTTTTCATCAACACGTCGTTGTCGACGTAATGATAGAGTTGGTAGGCGCCATGAGCGTCAATATTTGTCACAGTACGGAAGCTAACACCATCTGTGGAACGCTCGATTTCGAAATGATTGATCGACTTCTCGCTTGAGCTTCTCCACTCAACAACAACGTTGTTGCCATCGGCTTTGGTTGTAAAAAAATCCAAGCTGACTTCGGCCGCAAAAACGCTCACGCAGAGCGTTAATAAAGCGACGAGGATACCTGATATGGGAGTTCGTGAGTTCACGGAGCAAAATTACTCGTAAGACGCTAACAAACAAGAAGAAAATATTTTAGATTTTGCATCATGAATTCCACAGCACAAAAGGTTGATTTCCTCATTCTTGGAGCCGGATTGGCGGCTTTCTGTCTGGCTGCGGAACTCGAAGAAGCGGGAGCCTCGGTTCTGCTGCTTGACGATGGACGTAAAGCCTCCTCGCGCGTTGCCGGCGGCGTCATCAATCCGGTCAGTGGAAAGCGTTTTGGTATTGACCCCGGCTTTGGCGAAGCCAAAGCCTTAGCAAAAAGACGATATGAGAAGTTGGGTCCGGTTTGCAGAGACATCGAGATCCTTCGTCTGATGCATGATGATCAAGAATACTCCAATTTTGTAAAAAAAGAGGAGGTTTTAAAGAGCGGTGGCTGGATTCGTCGTATCGACAAGGCTGAGAGCTTCGCTCGCATACCTTTACATTTGACCGTTCCGACGGACGTGCCGACCCTCTGTATCTCGAACGCTGCCGTGGTAGACTTGGCTCAGGTGATGTCCGCGTTTTACCAAGACTACCTGCAACGCATGCGATTGCTGAACGTGTCCGCAGACGATGCCCGGACCGCGCAGCAATTAGGTGAATTTCAAGGACATGCCGTTGGTGCCGTTATATCGTGCGAGGGGTGGCGTTTTCACGAAAATGACGTTTTTTCCTACGTTCCGACAATGTTTGCCAAGGGGCAAGTTCTCGAACTGGATTTCCGTCAAGCGCATGGATTGCGTGACATCGTGATAGTGCATTCAAAATTCTTGCTACCCGTGAACGAAACCAGGTGTTTGTATGGAGCTAGTTACGAGTGGAACGATATCAGCGATGAGGAGAGTCCGGCGACGACTGAGTTTCTCCTTGAACACTTCAGGAAGAGTTACGATGCAGAAGTGGATCTTGTACGCTGTCGCACCGGTGTACGTCCCATTGTCAAGGATCTTAAACCGGTTCTCGGGGAGCATCCGCAACGGAAGGGTTTGTTTTTGTTGAATGGTCTGGGTTCAAAAGGAGCGCTGCAAGCACCCCTCTGTGCACAGCTCCTCGCTCGTAAAATCCTTTATGACGAATCGCTGCCGGCTGCCTTTGATCTGGCTCGCTTCGACGCATTGCATAAGAAACCTGTAACTGCCTGATTGGCATTTGGGCAATCTTGTGCCTTTGAACGTCAGATCGCATTCCGAGGTGTTCGGGCATTGAATCGTGAGAAGCGTCCTACTCGTCGCTAACTTCTTCGAAGAGTAAACCAACTAAGACTCGTGTATCGATCTCTTCAACTGTCGTATCACATCGCTATGTCAAGCAAAGATCCATTGTCCGTTGTTCAATTCGCTCACACGCTCATTCGACAATGCAGTAACAGTGCACGCTTCGCTCTCGATGCGACGGCGGGTCAGGGTTTTGATACTCTATTCCTTGCGGATTTGGTGGGGGAGGACGGACGGGTTCTGGCTTTGGATATTCAGCAAGAAGCGCTCGACAAAACAATGATGGAACTGCAGCGCCACTCACTTGAACAGCGAGTTCTTCTAGAACGTCGCTCTCATGACGAACTGGATGAGATTCTTCCGCGTATTGCCTTCCCGAAGCTAGATCTTGTGATGTATAACCTTGGATACTTGCCGGGTTCTGACAAACTGTGCACAACGCAAGCGCACAGCACGATAGAAAGCCTTAAGCAAGCAAGTCGATACATGATCGCAGGATCGGTGCTCAGCGTTTGTGTCTACCGCGCACACGCAGGTGCGGAAGATGAGTATGAACAGCTGTTGCTGTGGCTGCAGACCTTGGATCCCACCATGTTTCGAGTGCAACAGTATAGAGCACTGTTGAGTCCCAAGGCACCGGAATGTTTTATCGTCGTTAAAAAGTAAAAGACACGTTCAATACTTCGCTTCGTCAAAGTAGACCTGAACCTCAGTTCACAGTGCTTTTGTCTATGTGTTTACAAGTGTGCTTTGTTATGTGCGAAAGGAACGAGATGCATCTTGCCACAACAGACTCATATCGGGTTTGCCATAGATGACAGAACTAAACAATGCCGTGAAACAAGAGTGCGAAGAAGGGAGTGTAGCGTTGTCGAACCGAGGCTGGAGTAGTAACAAAGCATAGGACAGTTTTTATTCAACCAGTACGTCGTACGGAGAAAGCATTTCATCAATGGAAAGCGGCAAGTCCCCGAATCGAGTGTGGATGGTATTCGCCGTGCCGGGCTCTTCCAGATGCAAGGTCACTGCTTCTTTCTTCATCTCGAGGAGCCAGCGAAAGAGCGAAGGGGACACAGAGATGCCGTGCGGAGCTTGTCCGTTTTCATCTGCATAGCGCTCCAATGCAGAGTAGACTTCTTCGTACGCATCAAAATAATCCATTTCCTTTGCAAATTGTGGTCCTGCAATTACGAGCTTTTAGTGCTGACGTGCAACATTTTCTTTTCCTCCAAAGTATGGAGAGCGAAGAAGACGAACGCTACGGCACGTATGGCACAGGCAAGTTTCGGGCACCGTGCGTGCGTAGGTTCTTTAGTTCTTGGTTCTTTGTGGACCTGGTGCTAGTTACACCGTGCGCGACAATGCTTTAGCGGCAGACTATGGCAGTGCAGACGATCACCACAATACTTATACCTCATCAGAGTTCATGCAAGACCTATTTGAATACCACAGTTTGAAAGTGCGAGCACGTTCACATGCAAAGAACACGTGCGGTGACCGTGACAATGCCGCAATGAGAGAAAGTGAGAAGTGTAGGAAGAGTAGGAACTCTACGTGCAGCGCTGCTTTTCGTTTTCTCGTTGCGATCATTGTTTTGTCGAGTGGACGCGGAGGTGTGTGCTTATATGCCCAAGAGAAAATTGAGTATCAGGAAGACTTCTCGAAGAACACGGGTTTGTGGTATGAAGAGACGGTACCCGGACGTATTATGAAATGGACCCTTGGTGAATACACCATGGAACAAACCAAGGGCACGGGAGGGAATTGGTCGCTGCGATCGTTCCCATTTAATGATCAACTGGATTGGAGTTTGGACGTTGACATCCGGCAAATAAGCGGCGCACAGGACAAAGGCTTTGGTCTCATTTTTCGAGGTTTGGATGCCGATAGCTGTTATCTCTTCGTTATTGCACCAAATGGCAAAGCTGCCGTCATCGCTGTCACATCGCCCAATTACTCGCTTGTCGTTCCATGGCGCGACTGTGCTGTTCGCCCTCGAGGAGAGTATAACCATTTGCGAGTTCACCACGAGTTTGAAGTGATAGCATTTTATGTGAACGACGAGTGTATAGGCTGCTTTCGCACCTCAGAATATCAGTCCTTCGGTGACCGCTATGGCTTCTACTTGGAAGACATCATGAAGATCGGTGTGAAGTCCGTGACGATACGAACACAGCAAGTCGATCGAACGGTCAACGCTGTGTCGGACGGAGGCTTGGATCTCCATCACCATAATCTTGGCACTAATGTTAACACTGCATCATCAGAGATAAGCGCATTGGTGTCTGCCGATGACAAAACACTCTACATGATAAGGCGCGACTACGATAAGAATATGGGTGCCGAGCATCGCGATGATATCTGGTTCAGTCGTAGAGATCAAAACAACATGTGGCTTCCGGCCGAGAACATTGGTACTCCTCTAAACAATGAAGCGAACAACAGTGTTGTGACCGTTAGTCCGGATAACAACACTATGTTGCTTCAGGGTCAGTATGCTCACGGTTCACGCGACGAAGTTGGACTGTCTATCAGCCATCGTACGCAAAATGGATGGAGCGATCCGCGACCGATCGATATCGACAGTTTTTACAACCTCAATCCCTACATGGAATTCTGTTTGTCACCGGACGAACGCGTTCTCATTGCTTCGATTGAACGACGAAATGGTAAGGGTTCAAAGGATTTTTATGTCTGTTCTCGAAAGAGCGACACAAGCTTTTCAAAACCTGTGCATATCCCTGAATTGAGCACTGTCGGATGCGATATGGCTCCGTATATCGCAACAGACGGTGCGACGCTCTACTTTAGTACTGATGCGCGAGCCGGCTATGGTAATGAAGATATTTTTGTGACGACGCGTTTAGACTCTACGTGGCAGCATTGGTCCACTCCTCGAAACCTCGGACCGCACATCAACACGCCATACTTCGATGCCTATTTCCACCCTACTACCAAGGGTGATTCTGCATATATGATAACCTACGCCAATAGTTATGGTGGCGCAGATATTGTTCGGGTCGCCGTGCCGCCGGATGCCAGACCAAAACACGTGTGTTTGATCTCAGGACACGTCTTTGATGCGAAAACAAAACTTCCACTCGGAGCCGGGGTTCGCTATGAAAATCTTAATACGAACCTGTTAGCGGGAGCGGCTCGTTCAAACCCCAAAGACGGAGCATATAACATTGCGCTACCTGCAGGGAATATTTACGGCTTTCATGCCGAGGCAGACAACTACTATCCTGTTAGCGAAAAACTTGATACAAGAGACCTCCGAGCTTATCAAGAATTGAATCGCGACCTGTATTTAGTTCCAATCGAGCGTGAAGCAACGATTCGTCTGAACAATCTCTTCTTCGATTTTGCAAAAGCTGAATTGCGCGATGAGTCTGCCGCAGAGCTCGATCGACTTATTGCCTTTCTGAAAACTCACACAACGGTTAGTATCATCATCTCAGGGCACACGGACAATGTAGGCGAGGATGCTGCGAACAAAGCACTATCGCGCAATCGCGCTAATGCCGTCATGACCTACTTGGTGAAAAAAGGTGTAGTGCGTTCGCGATTGCGAAGTGCCGGTTATGGTTCGACCAAACCAATTGCCGCGAACGATTCCGAAGAAGGTCGCCAAAAGAACCGTCGCGTCGAGTTTGTCATCGATAAAAACTAAGACTTAAGCACGTTCACGTCAGCTCCGTCCCAGCCGGCAAACAGCTCCGCTGATGAAGGGAGTCGAAGATGTTGATGCGCGATACCGCTAAACAAAGCCCGGAAATCGGTGGTCACCGGCAAATCACGTCCGTCAGCCAAGTTTTCCGGTGCCAAGGTTGGAACGTCACCGAGCACGCGTCCACCATGTGCGGAATTTGAAAGCACGAACATACAGGATGCACGACCATGATCAGTGCCGCCTGAACCATTCTCTCGCACTGTACGACCAAACTCGGTCATTGTCAATAAACAGACGTCGTCTTGCTGTGCACCAAGATCTTCCCAGAACGCTGCGATGCTTTGGGCGAAATCGCCGGCTACGCGTGAGAACTGTCCATTGCGAGTGCCTTGTTGCACATGAGTATCCCAGCCATCTGATTCGATAAAGGCAATGCGGAGTCCAATGCGCGCCTTGATGATCTGAGCAACGTCGCGAAAGTGTTTACCCAGATTCGTTGTTGGATAGGCAGAACTGCTCGGAACAGACCAGCTTGTCTTCAAGAGCGAGTCCAAGAGATGTGTGGCAGCAAAGCTTTCGGCACCTGAGCTTCTCAGCTGTTCTTGGGTACTTTGTGCATACAATGCTTCAAAGCTACTCGCATTCGAAAACTGCATCGACTTATCCTGTACGCGAAAGTTCTTCAAATCATCGATAGCCAACGCGGGAAAGGGACCTGTCATCGCCAGAGGAAGCGCGGGTGTTAGCGATACGCATTGAAAGGGGGAGGTTTTGCCTTGTTGCTGTTGAAGACCTAACTCCGATGCAGCGCGACTCATCCAACCTGTGGAAGATTTGCGTCCGGGAGTGCCATTCTCCATGTAGTCCTGCGCGTCAAAGTGAGATCGCGTGCTGTCCGGCGAGCCAATGCCGTGAACAATGGCTAATCGCTTTTCATCGAAGTACCGTTTGAATGGGCTGAATGCAGGATGCAAGGCAAAACGTCCGTCAAGATTGAGTAGTCCACTATCCGGTCCCATTGGCATACGCAGACGGTTTCGGGCTTGGATGAAGTAGCGATCTTCAAAGGGTTGAACAGCCATCAAGCCGTCCATAGCCCCGCGCTGAAACACACACACCAATACTTTTGAACTGTTGGATGCTGCTCGTGTCGCACTAGCCAGGATATGGGCCGGTACTCCGGAACTGTGAAATGCCAGTACGCTGAGCGCTCCGGTCTTCAAAAAAGTGCGTCTATTCATGGTGATTCTCCAAACTCCGTGTGAAGTATGCTGTATTTGTTCTTGCCACACCGGACATAGTGGTTTACTAGTCAGTTGTGGAATCCAAAGGCACCGTCGCTCCTTTTCAACGATTCGCACCCGAATGCTCGGGCCTTCACATTTCATGGAAGGGCATTAAAATTCCCACGAAACTCTATCGACGCTGAAACTCGGGTGAGCCAAGAACCAGCGCCATTAGGTGGCGCTGAAACTGTTCCGGTTTCAACCTGGGGAGTTCTTGAGCTTTGCTGGCATTACTCTTCAGTGAATTCTCACTCGTCGTTGTCGATGTCGCTTGTTGAGGAGCCTTCGTTGCCGGTCGACCAAGGTTTGTGATTTGTGCTCCACTTTCAGCTAAAGCGTCCTGCATGTCCAGATCACTGAATACCTGCTCATCGTCCATGAGGTCAGGAGGATCTTTACGGTTGTTGGCTTGTAGAAGTCGTCGCGTGTACGTTGAGTCGTTTAGCATCGGGAGGAGAAGAGCTACAGATTGGTTTAGCTCGCGCTCCGGGAGGTATTTCGCAAACATGTGCTCCAGTGCAGCTTTTTGTGATTCGGGTTCGTACACATTCATAGTCGTATCAACTTCGCAGTGAATGCCCTTTATGCCATTGATCGAAATAGCCTGTGCAAAATTCATACGATTAATAAGACTTCCGGAGTTAACCCAGGTCCCGGCGTTGTCTGCAAAGCCGGTTGGTGCAGGACTTGCATAGACTTGTTGACCCAGTCGAGTTGACCAATCGTAAAGTTCCTTGGTGGGACGAGGGTCGGCATGCGTCACCCGCAGTGTTGACACGATCAACTCGAAGGGGGATTTGATTTTTGAACGCAATGCGTTGCTATCCCAGAATTCATCGGAATACACAATGCAACGCATCATCTCCTTGATGTCACCATTTTTCTCTTTAAAGACTTGAGCGACTCGTTGGACCAAGCGCTCTGAAGGCTGGTCGCTTACAAACCGCGTGCACAGTTTGAGGGCAATGCGATGCGCTGTCGAAGGATGTACGCTCAGTGCGCGTAGTACGTCCAGACCTTCATTCATTGCTCCACCCGCTACAAAGTGCAGTCCCAAGACATCCTTGGCAGTAGCATCGTGAGCATCGGCGCGGAACAAGAAGTCACCTTGAACAACTACGCCGATCTTTTTTCCTTTCTCGATCATGTCCATCAACCGTTCACCGTTCTTTGCATAGCCAAGCGGCATCATCGTCCAGCCACTTAAAACTCGTGCGAGGTTTGTGACATCGGACTGTGTGTAACCACCGTCGACCCCCAAGGTGTGAAGTTCCAATAACTCGCGTGCATAGTTCTCGTTGATGCCACGGCGACTACGGAATTCCTCCGGAATGTTCTTCTGTACTGCGCTCCGTAGTTCCTCCGATTTCGCTTCAGCGGCAGCTATACGGCGTCGGGCAAACCAGCCCTTGATTCCTCCCATGTTCTTGATGGAGTCCAGAGCGATGGATGCAGTCGTTGGGCATCCAATTGGAGATGTGCTCTGAGCGTTGTCGAGGTAGAGGAGCATTGCCGGGTGTTGAGCGGTTGCGACGAGCAGATCGTGGAATCTGCCCAGTGCCCCCGGACGAATCACATCGCGCTCATAAGTGGGAATGTATTGTCGTGCAGGGGTTTTTACCATTGAAACACAGAAGTGGTTCATCCAGAAGTCGCTTAGTACATCGTGTAACTGATTTTGTGAGTACACAGCTCGGAGAAGTTTCGACGCTATCATTTCGCCAAGTAACTCACGTTGCGGTCTGTAGCCGTTATCAAAAGCATACTTCAGAGCCTGTGCTCGCACGTTTTTGCTGGCGAGACTTGTGCTGTCTTGTAGGTTCTTAAGTGCGTCTACATCCTTATAGACGCCTTTTTGCATGAGCTCGAGCAAGACTTTACCCGGAGTGGGGTAGGTCGCGGCAATTTGTGCGTTACTTAGCTGAAGAGTTTTATAATTCTTGATTCGCTCGAGATAGTACGTATCGTCTTGGTGCGCAGATAATTGCGTTTCAAACCACTGTTCTAGTCCAACTTTCTCGGCCTCGTCAATATCTTCTCGTCGGACACCCCATGTACATCGACTCAGCAGGTGAGCAGCTGCTTCTCGGGTACTTAAACCGAATTGTCGATAGGGCATTGCGTCGACCGCAGGTGTCTTTATAGCAGCCCTCGGAGCTGAGGCAGCCGAAAGGCAGAGATAGAGGGAGACGAGCACAACAGATCGAATGAGGAACATGGCGATAGGTAGATCTATGACACGTATCATCTCTGACATTCCATGCTCGGCAATGGTTTAAGTGCGTTCCGGGCTAGGTCTCGTAGATTTGCAACAATTCTTACACTTAAACCGAACAGGAAGCCTCTCGCGTGAATTGGAAAACTATTGATAGTCTCTTCTTGGATCTCGATAACACTCTAATTGACCATAGCGCTGCTGAAGAGAAAGCTTTTGCACACTGTTTCGATGAGGCGCAACTACACAGAGGTGTGTACACGAAGGAAGCCCTATTACGGCGGTATCGCATCATCAATGAGGAGCTCTGGTCCGCTTACCGTGAAGGTCGCATAGGCACAGGAGAGGTACGCATTGGACGTTGGGACCGAGTGTTGTCCGAGCAGTTTTCAGGCCTACACAAGGTAGAGGATGCTCGGCAGCTTGAGGTAAAGCACAACCACGATTATGAGAATATGCCACAGTCAACGTCCTTTCGTCCGAAAAGTGCCGATGAGTTATCGGCTATGTACCTTCAGCGTTATGATCAAAGTCACTCGGCGATGGATGGAGCATATGATCTTCTGATGACCGCGCGTGAACGATTCCGATTTGTGGGTTTGATAACGAACGGTTTTCCGGAACAAGTACAACAGAAACTTGAGCTCCTACAGTGGGATTCGTTTTTTGACGCTGTGGTTATCAGCGAAGTAGTTGGAGTGGCAAAGCCTAATCGCCGCATCTTCGACCTTGCGCAGGGGCTGTGTTCAGCAGAAACGGAGCAGATTGTGTACGTTGGTGACAACTATGAGGTTGACATGGTGGGAGCCAAGGGAGTTGCGTGGAAGACTGTCTGGTTTGACAGATTCTCAACGCATAGAGCTCATTTTCGCGACCATGTAGATCTTCGTGTGGATTCTCTCGTTGAACTCAATCGCTATCTGCTCGGCGCATAATTGCTAAGAGAAAGCGCAAGGGATGAGCATCTCAACGAATTCATTGCAAGGGTAAATCGACTAAGCTGTGCGCATGAATCTTCGCGACGTCGAACTCCACTCGACCGTTGTCTTTTGTTGCATAGGCGAGCTCGAAGCGAGCTCCCCACACCATGTTCTCCATCGTATAACTTGTGCGTGAGTGCACAACCTGAGAGAACATGTCATCAAACCCTTTGATGAGAACCAAGAACTGTGTTTCCATAGCACGAAGGTCGTGAAAGCTCAAGCCGTAGAGCGGACTCTCTTCGTCGATGGGGTGTACGAGAGTCCATGTCAAGGGCAGATAGACAATACGTTTACGTTCCAGTTTAAGCGCACGGTAGCTGCGCTGTCGATGTCCGTCCTTCTCGACCGTTAACATGGCCATTACGTCGGCTTCTAATTCCATCAAAACGTTCCGTCGTTCATTTGCCACCCGAAACATGAGTGCCATGCCTTCGTTGTAGGGAGCCATAATGATGTTGGAGCTGTAGACCAAGCGGGCGGAAGCGCGCGAGAATCTTCCGTAGAGCAAACCGGTTATCAGGGCGACGCAGAGAACTCCGCTGAGTATCTCTAGTATTGAGACGAGGTTCATGAGGGTACCCTGCGGCGACATATTGCCGTAGCCTACAGTGGTAAAGGTGTGGACGCTGAAATAGTAAGCACTGAGAAAACCGTCAATACCCGTCAGCGCTTCGGCTCCGTTCAAGTGTTCTAGTCCGATACACAGGTAGAGAATAGCATAAAAGGCGTTGATTCCTGCGAAAGCAGCAACGATGACTGCAAAAAATCGTGGCCAGCTCAAGTCGATGAGATAGAGATAAGGATTGAAGGCTGTCAGAGGCACATTCGCTCTGTCGACAGCGAAACTTCCATCCGCTTCAATGATGCGTTGTAATTTTCCATCAAGTTTTTGTCCTAAACCCGGATCGAAGGTTGTTTTACTCATAATCTTTGGTTACGATTCTCGTCTAGGGTAGCTACTGTACGTGCAGATGACAAGTCAAAATACGGTCTAGATTATTCAGTGCGAAATCATGTCTCCTGAACATTCAACGTCGAAATCATCATCCCTAAGTCTCGAGGAAATTCAGGCTGCGATGCAGGACGAAGTTTTGCCCTATGTGCATTCGCATGGGGGATACGTAGAACTTTTGGGCTTTGAAGGAGCTACTCTTCGTTTGCGTTTGGCCGGAGCTTGCGAGCGTTGTTCGGCCCAGAATATCACTCTCAGAGCGGGAATCGAACGAATACTGCGACGCCGGTTTTCCGAGATCGATAGAGTCGTTCTCGTGGCCTAATCCTTAAGTCATCGTGCAAAACTCTCAATGCTCAGTGGGTTCAATTGGTCGAGCAACGCTAATTCCAATGTGAGTGCTGACGGTCTTGAGGTACTCCGAAATTGTTGTGTCGAACGTGACCTGCTTCTTAGCCAGCGAGGCATGTAAAAAATGCGCTGCACCGTCGTCGGATTTCACAATCATTCCCGTATGGGCATAGTCAAGTCCGGCTTTAGACGTAGCAATGGCGATGATATCTCCACTCTGTAGCTTCGATTCTATCTCGCTTACCCGTTCTTTTGGAACGTACCAGTGTGTGAGCTTGTTTATGCTCTGCTCAATGTCATGGATACGCTGAATGAGCTCGGGTTTGTCCTTCAGAGCCTTGTAGTATTGAGGATGTGTTGACATAAAATCCACATGCAACGCAAACTTGTCAGGATGGAGTTCCGGACTGATGTCACGCACGATGTGTTTGCTGACGTTATCACTAATCCACTCTGCAGTGTAGTGCAATCGTGAACAATAGCCTGACACTCTTGCTTCGCGATACCGTGTAATACTTATTTGCTCAAGCATGGATCGAAGCTCGTATCGATGCTGCTTGACGCAGCGTGCTATAGCCAAACAGTTTTCGAAAAAGGTGACGCAGTCTAAACCTTCCAAGTTGACGACGGGTCGCTCGTCGCCGGCAACTTCCAAAGTGCCGCCGACGTAGGGTGTTCCCACAAACTCCTTGCCTATAGACGCCATGAGTTCACCGATCGGCAATAGATCCCAGTTTTTCTTCTGCGCTTTCAGGAATAACTCAGTTAGTCTCATCTGTGTGCGTGTTGAGGTCTGTGCCTCAAGCGCTTCTGCGTCGTTGAGACGACCAAGAATTTTCCCGGGTGTACTACGCAGTGCTGAAGGGAGTAGCGCCCACGCGGCTGAGGTCCCACCCATAAACAAGAATTGTCGTCTAGTACTCATTGCGCAAAGTATATGGAACAGTGTTGTACAGTATGCATCGCTCTGTTAGTGGCCCCGACCTACAATCAATTGCCTCATGCACGGAATCATGTGATGGTACTGAATCAACGTTGCCAAAAAAAAAGGAAGAGAGTTCGTTGAGCTCAGATTCGTTGCCGGCGTGCCCATGCGGGCAGCAAAGCTGACCGCATAGAAAAAAGACGGTGAACGAAAATACTGATCATAGTCTAGATGTGTAGAAGCGGATGACTATTCGGAAACGAAAATCCGCACGAACACAGCTCAAAGGTCTCTCTCTGCTCTTGTGGAGATTAGACCCTCTGTCTCCACCAAAGGTGTCATGAAAAGTGTATTTTTGCAGACTGTCGTCAACAGGTCCTTAGAATATTGTCTGGCGACCGGTTAGTGCCATCGTTGTGTTGTAGACGAAACCTAAGAGGGAATAACACACAACCAGAAATTGCTCAACGGAAAGGAAACGCTGGTGTTTACGAAGATATTGATTGCGAATCGCGGCGAGATTGCACTTCGAGTGATCCGTACGTGTAAGAAAATGGGGATCAAAACGGTAGCTATTTATTCTGAAGCGGATCAACATTCCCTGCATATTAAAGAGGCAGATGAAGCCATAGCCATTGGCGGTTACACACCGCGTGAGAGCTACCTCGTTATGGAAAAGATTTTAAAGGCCATTCAGGATAGCGGAGCAGAAGCGGTGCATCCCGGCTATGGTTTTCTTTCCGAAAACGATGAATTCGCTCGACGTGTGCAAGAGATGGGATGTGTGTTTATCGGACCAAGTCCGGAAGCAATCGATGCATTGGGAGATAAAACTGCGGCGCGTGAATTAGCAATTGCGCACAACGTTCCTGTAGCTCCGGGATCGCACGGAGCCATAAGTGGCTATGAAGAGGTGTTGGAACTTGCAACACGCATTGGTTATCCGGTCCTCATCAAAGCCGCAGCAGGCGGAGGAGGCAAGGGCATGCGGGCTGTGTTTGCTGAAGAGGAGCTTCGCGACGGATTGGCAGCTGCTCAAGGTGAGGCATTGAATTCGTTTAATGATGATCGCGTGTTTGTTGAGAAGTACGTGTTGAACCCGCGCCATATTGAGATCCAAGTCCTGGCCGACAACCACGGCAATGTATTGTATTTCCCGGAGCGTGAATGCTCAATTCAGCGACGCCACCAAAAGGTTGTAGAAGAATCGCCTTCGACAGCCGTTTCACCGGAGCTTCGTACGGCAATGGGTGAAGCTGGTGCTCGGCTCGTGCGCGCTTCCGGCTACACCAATGCCGGAACGATTGAGTTTCTCTTGGATGAAGATGGTTCTTTCTACTTCATGGAGGTCAATACTCGCCTTCAAGTTGAGCATCCGGTGACTGAGATGATTTCCGGAGTAGATTTTGTAGAACAGCAACTTCGCATCGCGGCAGGGGAACAATTGGGTATCCGTCAATCGGATATTTCAGAGCCAAAAGGACATGCTATCGAATGTCGAGTTTGCGCAGAAGACGTCTTCAATTCCTTCCTGCCCGATACCGGTGTCGTGGAATACTTGTCGTTGGCAGAAGGCGAAGGTATTCGAAATGACTCCGGCTTGTATGTTGGTTACGAAGTTTCCGTACACTATGACCCGATGGTTGCCAAGTTGATCGTACATGCCGATAGTCGTGCCGAAGCTATTCAACGATGTGTCCAAGCCATTGACAAAACAGTAATTAGTGGCTTTAGAACGACCCTTGCCTTTTGTCGTATTGTGCTTAACTCAGAGGCATTTCGCAGTGGCGACTACTCGACCCGCTTTGTCGAGAAGTATTGGCACGATTCTTTAGTATCAGAACATACTGAACTCTTGTCTGCCGTTGCAGCTCTAAGTTTCGAAGCCTACACACAGCGTCGAACGCCGATTCAATAGGATTACGACAGTAGACACGAGATTCACGTCCTTTACTCCGAACTCCTGCAGATCAGATGTGCGAGTACCCGGATGTTGAATGTTGTTGAATACTAGCTGAGATGTTCTATGTCTGATTCGAATTCCACTCGCAAATGTCCATCCTGTGGAGCTATTGGCCGCATGTATCGTTCACATTCTCGTTCTTCATTTGAACGCGTGATGCATGCACTTTCAGGACTGGTGCTCGTTTACCGTTGCCATCAATGTAACTGGCGCGGTTTCATGTTTCGCAACTTTCCGACCCAATCGCGTGTAGCATTCTGGCTTTCGATTAGCCTTAGCGTGGCCGGTACTTTAGGTACCCTGATGAGCCTGGCGCTCTTCTTTTACAACCGCTGACGAGGGCTCAGCAAGCCCGAAGACCAATCAAGACTATTTTGAGAGACGGAACAGTAGCTCCTGCGATTCCTGACCCCTGTGCCAAGAAATTCCGATCCTTTCACTGCGTCGACAGGTACAGACCGAAGGACAGTTCCGACGCTTCCACATCAAAATTAAGCCTAGGTACTTGAGCAGATAAGACCTCACTCTTGACGGTCCGGACAACGCTATGTCTAGAACTAGCAACGAGTTTTTATTTGTTGAGCAGTGTTCCGGAGTTCGTGTGGATCACATCTTTTTTTAATTTGACAGACGACCGAGGGGAAAACGGTTCGACTATCGACATGTGATGTCTATTTAACACTATCAGGAGTAGTACTCATGAAGCTAATGGGGATTCTGGCCATGCTCTGCGTGGCATTTACAGTACAGAGTGCGGCGCAGTCGCTTGTCTCAACAACTCCCTACCACCGCATTATTGTTTTGGAAGAGTTTACCGGCATACACTGCGGTTATTGTCCCGACGGACATAGACTTGCTACCCAACTCTATAACAAGTTCAACCAAGAGCCGGTGTTGATTAACATTCACAGCGGAGGGTATGCGGTGCCCGGGACCGGTGAGCCGGATTTTCGATGCTCGTTCGGACAACCGATTGACGATCAAGCTCAAGTGAGTGGATACCCTGCAGGCACACTGAACCGACACAAGTTCTTTGGAAGCGATACCACCTCAATGGGACGTTCCACATGGGATTTGGCTGCTCCCGTTCTCATGGCCCTTCCGAGTCCGGTCAACGTTGGTTTGAAATCAAGCTTTGATACGCTTACTAGAGAGTTACGGGTGGATGTTGAAGCCTACTATACCGACAATGCGCCGGCTAAGACCAACATGCTGAACGTGGCGCTGCTCGAGAACGACGTTATCGGAATCCAATACGACTACGCGGCAGGTACACCAAATCCGGAGTATCATCACATGCACATGCTGCGTTGGATGCTAACAGGACAGTGGGGTGACACCGTGACAACAACTTCGACAGGTACCTTGGTAAAGCGAAGCTACACCTATACCGTACCAGCTGAATTCAACATAGCTCATTGCGATGTTGCTGCCTTTATGGCAGAAGGCCAACAAGAGATTTACACCGGAGCTAAAGTTGCAGCAATGGGTGGCACGACGCTGCAAGTTGGCACCTTAAACATCGATAACACGCAAGCAAAAACTGTGTCTTCCGGGGCGAATGCTGACTTTGCGCTAACCTCTTCGAACGTTCTGGGAGCAGACGAGATGTACACGCTTGAACTGGTTTCGAACGCCCCGGCTGCTTGGCAGATTAGTACAACAGTGAAAGGTGCTGCTTACACCGGTGCTGCTTTTGCAATGGCAAAAAACGAGAGTTCGGCAATCAAGGTTCATGTTGAGCCCGGAGCAACATCAGGCGTTGGCCGTATCGACGTGTATTTACGTTCGGTCAGTTACCCAATGTCGCCGGTCGTCAAGCGCAGCGTGTATCTTATGGCAGGTGTTGAAAATCTGTTGATGTCACATCCGGACGCGTTGAAATATGATTCAGTCTACACACGTGCTATGGAAGTTGCCGGTTGTTCCAACACCGGGAACATGGATCGCAATGTTTTTGAGATTTTCTCTCAAGAGAATGCCTTAACCGGTCTCAAGAGCGTCTTCTACAACGTCAGCTGGGCATTCCCGGGCATCACGGACGTGAGTATGAATGCCCTCGCGAAGCTCATGGATAACGGTACACATTTGCTGGTTGCCGGTCAAGATTACGGCTGGGATCTCGCATCGCTCGATACCAATGCGCATGCTACGACCGCTACGCGTGCTTTCTACACAAAGTACATGCACGCCACTTTTGTTGCGGATGGCAACAGTGCCAATTCTAAGTATACGGCGGTGACTTCAGACCCACTGTTCAAGACAGTACCGACTTCGGTGATTACGGCTCCGTATGGTCCTACATATTTTTACCCGGACCAATTCACACCTCAAGCACCGGCTAAAACAATCTTTACGTACAACAACTTCACCTCGAAAGTCGGCGGTTTGCGCTTCGAGGGCACATACAAACTTGTCTATCTAGGCGTGGGCTTGGAGCAGTTGAATCCTGCCGCCGGCGACATGATTGTAACTCAAGCAAAGCGTTGGTTTGCAAATGAGATTTCTTCGGTCGAGTTTGACGACCTGTTGGCGAAGGGGGCTTCCATTTATCCGAACCCGGCCACCAATACCGTGCGTGTGGTGTTCCCGAGTAGTCTTGATGCCGCAACACTTCGCGTAATCGACAATGTTGGACGTACAGTGTATGAACAAGAACTTGAGCAAAGCTCGGGTATTATGAATATCGATGTTAGCGCACTCTCGGCAGGTAGTTACCGTCTTTGTATCGTTAATCTGGCTCATACCGAGATTTCAAGCAGCACACTCAATATTGTGCGCTAAGTATCTCCCACAGAGTAAGGATTTTTCCACAGGCGACGCCCAAAAGCGTCGCCTGTGTGCGTTGTAGGGGCTTGAGAGAGTGTGTCGAACTCCCCAACAAGCCACACTTCACCACCCTTCTCCCATACCCAAATGCGCCCCTCTCCGTATCTTTGTATTCGCCGTTTTTAGACCTAATTCTACCGCTCGTTTCTCCGGAATCGAGCATGTTGCGAGTCTAACCATTAGGCGCAAAAACTTCATTGAGAAACGCAGAACTTCCCTTTATGAGCACCAGCGAAATGGACTCCGGTCTTTACTCGGAAATTGAAATAACAGTCGACGTTGCGCGTGAACTTGGTTTAAGTGAAGCCGAATACACTGCGATTTGCGGTGTTCTGGGTCGCACTCCAACCTACACGGAATTAGGGGTTTACTCCGTTATGTGGAGCGAGCATTGCTCGTACAAAAATTCCATTCTTCAACTCAAAACCTTACCGCGATCGGGAGGACGAATGCTTGTTGAAGCCGGTGAGGAAAACGCCGGACTCATCGATGTTGGCGGCGGGTACGCCATTGCGTTCAAGATTGAGTCTCACAACCACCCCAGTGCCATCGAACCGGTAGAAGGAGCCGCCACCGGCGTAGGCGGAATTCTGCGAGACATCTTTACCATGGGAGCACGCCCGGTCGCAGCTCTTAATTCTCTACGTTTTGGTGAATTGGATTCTGCCAGAACACGCTACCTACTAAAAGGAGTCGTAAAGGGAATTGGTCATTATGGTAACGCCTTCGGCGTTCCCACTGTTGGGGGAGAGATCTACTTCGACAAGTGCTATACGGATAACCCTTTGGTCAATGCTATGGCGGTCGGAGTCGTGAAGACCGATGCCACAGCTTCCGCTATCGCGCTTGGAACAGGCAACCCCGTCATGATCATGGGATCCAGCACCGGTCGAGATGGCATTCACGGAGCATCGATGGCATCGAAGGAATTCGATGGCGATCCTCAGAATATGCGACCAACCGTGCAAGTTGGGGATCCGTTTGCAGAGAAGTTGTTGCTGGAGGCCACACTTGAGCTCATTCAGAGCGGAGTAGTGGTTGGCATGCAAGACATGGGTGCGGCAGGCATCTGCTGCAGTACGAGTGAGATGAGTGCAAAGGGCAAGGTTGGTATGAACATTAATCTTGATCTCGTTCCCCTTCGCGAAGAGGGGATGAGCGCTTACGAAATCATGCTCAGTGAGTCACAGGAGAGAATGCTCGTCGTCGTTGAGAAGGGAAAAGAGGACATCGCTTCAGCCATTTGCGCGAAGTGGGACGTTCCGATAACGACCATTGGCGTCGTAACCGACGACGGAATCATTAGCGTACATCGCTTCGGTGCCTGCGTGCAACGTATACCTGCGCAGTCTCTGGTTCTCGGTGGTGGTGCACCGGTATACGTTCGTGAGTGGAAGGAAGCATCGTATGTCGCTGAAGCTCGCACATTAGACAACAATGCCATTGAGCAGCACTGCCGGGAAATAGGCGCGCAGACTATTCTAGAGCGTTTGTTGCAATGCTCAACTATTGCCTCCAAGCGTTGGGTTTTTGAACAGTATGACTCGCAGGTTGGTTCGAATACCATGCAGAAGAGTGGCGGTGACGCTGCGGTGTTACGCATGAAGGAGCTTCCGGGACAAGGCTTTGCTATTTCAACGGATTGCAACTCACGGTACGTGTATCTAAATCCCTATCGGGGAGGCATGGCTGCAGTTGTCGAAGCTGCTCGTAATTGTGTTTGCGTTGGTGCGGAACCTGTTGCGATCACCAACTGCTTAAACTTCGGAAACCCTTACGATCCTGAAGTGTACTGGCAGTTCAGAGAAGCCATTCGCGGAATGGGAGATGCGTGTCGCGCACTCAATACGCCTGTAACCGGTGGGAACGTCAGCTTCCACAATGAATCTCAGAAACACGCAGTGTATCCCACACCGACAATTGGGATGCTTGGACTCATCGATGATGTAAACAAGACTGTTGGCGCAGCCTTTCAACAGGAGGGCGATGTGGTGTTGCTTTTGGGTACCCATCGAGCCGAATTGGGAGCGTCCGAACTTGTGAAGCTCATTCTCGGCGAGCCACGCGGTGACGCGCCTTTAGTTGATTTGGACGAAGAAGTGCGCTTGCAACGGTGCCTACTGCAATGTATTCGTAATGGCTGGGTTCAGTCGGCGCACGATTGTGCTGAGGGTGGTCTTGCAGTCGCTCTCACGGAGAGTTGTATCATTGGCACTCGTCGCATTGGAGTAGACACAACAGAACAAGTCGGTTCAAGCTTTGCGCACCTGTTTGGCGAAGCACAATCACGTGTTGTTGTGAGCTGTCGTCCATCCGATTTTGAAGCCATTGTATCCCATTGCGCAGCCAACGCTGTTGAATGCGCTCGGATTGGTACAGTTGGCGGCAATGAGATAGTGATAGGGGCTCTTCGACTTCATGTCGATACTGCTCATCGCTTGTACTATTCCGCGTTGCCTGAAGCATTGCATGTAGAGACCTATTCCATTCAGTAGGTCGCGACGCAACAGTATGTAAGCGCGAAGCTGCAGATGAGCTTTCGATTGACAGCGAACGCAGAATAGAGGTGCAACGATCTCGCGGTATCCGGGTCTTGTCCTTGCGAAGGACGACTTCGGATGATAGCTTCGGTTTTCGTCTTACAAACACGAGTTCACGGAAAATAAGAGATAATAACAGAGAATGACTGCGTACCTCCGATAAGGGGTACACACAACACTATAGAATACAAGAGACCATTACCATCATGACATCGCAACAGATACGTTCTTCGTTTTTATCGTTCTTTGAGCAGCGCGGCCACCGCGTGGTTCCGAGCGCTCCCGTTATTCCGCATGGAGACCCAACTCTGCTTTTTACGAATGCAGGGATGAATCAATTCAAGGATGTTTTTCTTGGCAAGGGCACTCGAGAGTACACGCGTGCTGTAGACACACAAAAGTGTATTCGAGTGAGCGGTAAGCATAACGATCTTGAAGAGGTTGGATACGATACCTATCATCACACCTTTTTTGAGATGCTTGGTAACTGGAGTTTCGGAGATTACTACAAGGACGAAGCCATCGCTTGGAGTTGGGAGCTACTGACCAAAGAGTGGGGGTTGGATCCCGAGCGACTCTATGCGACAGTGTATCGCACCGATGAAGAATCCTTCGCCATCTGGAAGAAGTTTTTGCCGGAGTCTCGCGTGCTCCGCTTCGACGAGAAAGATAACTTTTGGGAGATGGGAGAAACAGGTCCCTGTGGTCCGTGTACGGAGATACACTTTGATCGTACCCCTGACAAAAGTGGTCGTTCCTTGGTGAATGCAGGCGTTCCGGAAGTAATAGAGGTTTGGAACAACGTTTTTATTCAGAACAATCGTCGTGCGGACGGAAGTCTCGAAGAGTTGTCGGCGCGACACGTCGACACAGGGATGGGTTTTGAGCGCGCATGTGCAGTGATTCAGGGTAAAGATTCGAATTACGACACAGATGTGTTTCGTCCCTTGCTTTCAATGCTGGAAGAAATGTCCGGACGTGCTTACAATCCCTCACTCAGCGATCCTACCGGTGTTGCGATGCGCGTCATCGCAGATCATGTGCGTACCTTGTCTTTTGCTATAGCCGATGGCGCCTCGCCCGGAAACGAAGGCCGTGGCTATGTACTTCGCCGAATTTTGCGACGCGCTTCACGCTATGCACGAAATCTGGATTTTCGTGAGCCGGTGGTTTACAAACTTGTGGACGCATTGGTGTCTTCAATGTCGGCAACATTTCCGGAAATAGGGGAGATGCGCGGCAGTGTTGAGCGCATTATCCGCGCGGAAGAAGAATCATTCTTGCAAACGCTTGAGCGTGGTCTTGACAGAGTGCAGACCATTGTAACGAAGAGCAGCGAATCGGAAGTGCCGACAGTGAGTGCGGAAGATGCCTTCCAACTGTATGACACCTTTGGATTTCCCTTGGACCTCACTCAATTGCTTACAAAAGAGCACGGCATGGATGTCGATGTTCAGGGCTTTGAACGATTGATGTCCGAACAGCGAGAGCGCAGTCGTGCTGCCCGCAAAGCATCCACGAAAGACCAAGCAAACCACGGATTTGGTGACGATGAGTTGCCTACTGTCGATGTTGCTACTCGATTTGTCGGATATGACGAAATGCAACACGACTCGGACGTTGTCTTTGTAAAGGATAATAAGATTGCCCTACGTTCAACACCATTCTATGTTGAAAGTGGTGGACAGCAAAGTGACAACGGAATTTTGGTGCTGGGTGGCGAACGGTACACAGTTGTTGATGTGCGCCGCTCCGGAACTGCCTCGATCCATCTTTGTGATCGTGATGTGGAACCCTTGATCGGCGATATCGCACATGCGGAAGTCGACAGTCGACGTCGATGGAATATTCAGCGAAATCACTCTGCCACGCACCTCTTGCATGAAGCGCTTCGCCGAGTACTTGGTACGCATGTAAAGCAAAGTGGCTCGTTGGTAGCACCCAATCACTTGCGTTTTGATTTCTCACACTTCGAAAAAGTGACCGAAGAAGAGATTCGCGACATTGAAGCCATCGTTAATGAGAAGATCATGGAGCGCGTTGCAGTGCAAACATTGGAGTTGGCGATTGAAGAAGCGCAAAAACTGCCCAATGTGAAGATGTTCTTTGGCGATAAGTACGGTGATTTCGTTCGCGTTGTCATCATGGACGAGAAGTTCTCGGCGGAATTCTGTGGTGGCACTCACGTCCATAACACCAGTGAAATTGGACTCTTCAAGATTGTTCAGGAATCGGCGATCGCCTCCGGTATGCGACGCATCGAGGCTATAAGCGGTTCAGCGGTATATGATCATATTAAACACCTTAAAAGCGAGATTGAGCTCTCAAAGTCTCACGCGGATACTCTCCATGAGCGAGTGCGTCAACTTGAAAAAGAACTCTCTAAGGTTCAGAGCGCTCAGTTGACGAGTCTGGTGCCGGAAATGATTGCTCAGAGTATCGAAGTGCATAACGTTCATGTTGTGGCAAAGCGCCTTGATGTCACTGAAGTAGATCAGCTCAAAGATCTGGGCGATGCGCTTCGCAACGAATTGAAGCATAAGGGTATCGGACTTCTCGCTTGTGTAGTGGATGAAAAAGTTCAGTTGGTGTGCGTGGTAACCGACGATCTAAGCTCAAGCTATCCGGCGGGTAAACTCGTCGGGGCTGTTGCCAAATTGCTCGGAGGTGGCGGAGGTGGCAAAGCCCATATGGCGACTGCAGGAGGAAGAGACGTGCATAAACTTGATGAGGTTTTGTCGGAGTTTCCTTTGCTCATACAGGGCTGGAAACTCTAAGCCCTAGAAGCGAGTTTCTTTGTTCCGGATCACATTGATGTAGCAACGATGCATCACCTGCGAAAGCGTACGGTATCAAGTGTGGTTCGGTCCGGCGAGACTCATGACCCACAGACAAATGAATCGAGTGCTTTATCGTCTTGGTTAGACTGGAGGCGTAAATCAGATGTCCGCACAGAGATAGTCCGGGAATGTCCATTATTAAGTCTGACGACATGTAAACATCTGCATAGCTCGAGTCCAGTTTTCAATTTTAGCATTTTTTAGTGTTGGCGGGGTCTCGTTGGACAATTCGGCGCCTCGTTGTAACTTGCCACACATGGATGATTGTACCTAATAAGTCAATTTTTGAATTCGTTTTTTTGGAGTCCGTATGTCTTTTGAAGTCGTTGGAAAGTTGCACGAGTTGTATCCTGAGCAACAAGTAACTGAGAAGTTTCGCAAGCGTGAGTTCGTTTTGGAAACGCAAGACGGGATGTATCAACAGTATATCAAATTTCAGCTCACACAAGACCGTTGCTCGGCGCTCGACAATTTTTCGAAAGGCGAAGACGTGAAGGTTTCATTTAACTTAAGTGGACGTCCTTCACAAAACCGCAATGGCGAAACGGTGTATTACACAAATCTTGTTGCTTGGCGCTTAGAACGTGCGGAGCAGAAGAGCCGTGATATTCCGGAAATGCGTTCCACGTCGACCAGTGAGATCGACGAAGTGCCCTTCTAAGAGGGCACATGCTCGACCGCTCAGAACAGCATATACTAGGACAAAAGCTCCCGGTTTGTTAGCGCGTAGATAACGAGTTGCGCATTCTCCTTCCATGAATGCGCAATTTTTATTTAAGGAAGTCGGTTTGCGTTTGCAACCTCGTTAACCTCGCAATCCATTGCCTCGCTCCTCGCTCTTGTTTCCACGTGTCAGCTGATTACAGTGTGTTGCAATCAGAGTACACTTTGGAAATAGCATGTGGGGCTCTTAACAGTGAGCAATAGAACACAGTTTCATCTTGCTAGCAGTTCAAGTCAATATGAATATACTACTTATAGGATCCGGCGGACGAGAGCATGCGCTTGCGCGTGCCTTGGGTGAATCTGCTTCCTGTACATCATTGTGGGCGACACCGGGAAATCCCGGCATTTTCGAGTACGCTCAATTCGCGCAGGTTGAGTCGAGCAATTTTGAGCAATTGGCTGCGTGGTCTTTAGGGCACAAGATCGACCTCGTGGTGATAGGTCCGGATCAAGCCTTGGCAGATGGAATGACAGACGCGTTGACTGCACATGGTCTTTGCGTGTTTGGTCCGACTAAAGCTGCTTCACGCGTCGAGTGGTCCAAAGCCTATGCAAAGCAGCTGATGCAAGAAGCGAACATTCCAACCGCTCGTGCCAAAACATTTCGACAGGATGAATGCGAGGACGCTAAGAACTACATCAAAGATTGTGCACTTCCCCTTGTAATCAAGGCTGATGGCTTGGCACTAGGCAAAGGAGTTATTGTTGCTGAAAGTCATGATGAGGCTATAACGGCGTTGAACGACATGTTTAGTGGTGGCTTCAGTGAGGCGGGGAAGACAGTTGTTGTCGAAGACTTTTTAAAAGGCGAAGAAGCCTCGGTCTTTGCGATTTGTGATGGTGAATCCTTCGTGTGTCTCGCACCGGCTCAAGATCACAAACGTGCGTTGGATGGAGATCTTGGCAAGAACACAGGAGGCATGGGTTCCTATGCTCCGGCTCCCGTCGTTGGTCCTGAAGTGCTCCAAAAGGTTGAATTGCAGATTATAGTACCACTCCTTCGTCACATGAAAGCCATGGGCAACCCGTTTTCGGGCTGCTTGTTTGTTGGACTCATGATCGATCAAGGCAACCCTTCAGTGGTGGAGTTTAACGCACGATTTGGAGACCCTGAAACACAATCGGTACTGAGTGTATTCCGCGGCGACTTCGCAAAACTCTGTGCCTCAGCTGCGCAGGGTAGAATTGATACTTCAGCTATTCAAAGTGTCGCAGAAGGATCTGCTTGCACAGTTGTACTTGTCAGCGGAGGATATCCGGATGCCTATAAAAAAGGATGTCGTATAGAAGGACTGGAAGAAGCTGCAAAGTTAGTTCGAGTGTATCATGCCGGAACATCTCTCATCGACGGTGCCCTTGTAACGAGCGGTGGACGCGTACTGGGATTATGCGGCTGCGCGGAAGACTTGGAAGAGGCTGTGCAACTAGCCTACAAAGCTGCTACGCATGTTCACTTCGACGGGGTGTACTATAGACGAGACATTGCTCATCGAGCTCTTGGAGTTTCTACAATAAGGGGGAATGGCTAGGATGAAGATCGCTGTGAGTGGAGGTGCCGGATTCATCGCTTCGCATATTGTGGATGCCTATGTGGATGCCGGACACGATGTGACGATTATTGATAATATGTCTACCGGGCGTTCCGAAAACTTGAATCCATCCGCCCGTTGTGTTGTCGCGGATATCAACGATGCCGCAATCCACGAACTCTTTCGCAACGAGTCGTTCGACTTACTGAATCATCATGCTGCGCAAATCGATGTTCGCTTCTCGGTAAAAGAACCTCGTCGAGATGCATTCACGAATATCGTTGGGAGTCTCAACCTCTTTGAAGCCGCTATCCACAGCGGCGTCAAGAAGATCGTCTTTGCATCAAGCGCCGGTACGGTGTATGGAGATCAAGTCGTCGAATTTGCAGACGAAACACACCCGCTGCGTCCTTTATCTCCCTACGGAGCCGCAAAGCTCAGTGTCGAGCAGTATCTGTATGCGCTCTCTGTGTGTTATGGCATATCGTATACTGTTCTTCGCTATGCAAATGTCTATGGTCCTCGACAAAATCCTCATGGCGAGGCTGGAGTCGTAGCTATCTTCTTAAACAAGATGCTCGCCTCGGAGCAACCTATCATCAACGGCGACGGTTTGCAAACGCGTGACTACGTTTTTGTTGCCGACGTTGTCCAGGCTAACCTTCTGGCTTTGAACTCTGAGCTCAAAGGCACGTACAATGTCAGTTCTGCTCGCGAGACAAACGTACTAAAGATCCTGGAGTTGTTAAACAAAGCAACCGGACTACAGGTTCCGTTCGTGCATGCACCGGCCAAAGCAGGAGAACAACGTCGCGGGTGTTATTCAAGTGAACTTTTACACTCGAAACACGGATGGACTCCTTCGGTCGACCTTGAAGAAGGGATGAAGCGTACAGTTGAGTATGAACGACAGCATTCGGCGACTGCCGGAGGTTCGAAGTGAGCATCATACCCGAGCAACGGTGGACATTCAGCAATGCGCTGAGCGCAAGTCGCTTCGTATTGACTATCCCACTGTGCTGGTGCTTGTACCATGGTTGGACCGGCTGGATTTTCTTCTGGACCTTTTTGGCTTGTGCAACGGACTTTCTGGACGGCTACCTGGCGCGTCTGCTTCGACAAGTCAGCGATTTTGGGAAGGTACTTGATCCTCTTGCCGACAAATTCATGGTAGTGGCTGCTGCCTTAACTATCTACGCCTCGGGGAGAATCGAATGGTGGGTTTTGTGTTCAGTCATCATACGCGATCTATTGATCCTTTTAGGCGGTATTTTTGTGCAAAGGCGATATGGTATTGTGATGATGTCCAATCAGGTAGGGAAGTGGGCCGTTGGCTTTGTGTCCTTATCGCTCATGCTCAGTGCCATGCAAATTGAACCGCATTGGGCTTGGGTAAGTTTGGCAATGGCCTCGCTTGGCATTTCCTTTATCGTGTACCTTGGTGTTTTTATCAGAACTGTTCGTTCAGCGACGTAAATCATGGGTTTTTTTGATTCAATAAAGAAGAAGTTAGCAGGTGCTGCATCGACAGTTGCCGAAACATTTAGTCTCGACCGACTCCGCGATGGCTTAGAAAAGACGCGAACTGCGATTTCCGTTAAGCTCAACGCGGTTTTACGCGGGCGTCGCATTGATGAGACGTTGCTGGAAGAGGTCGAAGAGATTCTCCTCAGTGCCGATGTTGGCGTCGTGACAAGCGAAAAAATCCTCAGTGGCGTACGTCAAACTGCAGAGCGCAATGGCTTAACCGATGCTGAAGACATTGTCGAATTGCTCCAAGCAGAAGTCGCCGAAATCTTGGTTGAATCTCCCTCTGCGAGTCGCGATACTGCTTTCGATGTGGACCCGACCGTACGTCCTCACGTTATCATGGTGGTTGGTGTCAATGGTGTAGGAAAAACAACTACGATTGGAAAGCTTGCACACAATTACAAAAAAGTTGGAAAGAAAGTTATCATCGGAGCCGCGGACACTTTTCGAGCAGCCGCAAATGAACAGCTCGAAGTTTGGGCAGAACGCGCCGGAGTTGAGATTGTGCAGCAAAAGCAAGGTGCCGACCCTGCTGCGGTAGCCTACGATACCTTGAGCGCAGCGTTGGCACGCGAATGCGACATCTGTATTATTGATACCGCAGGACGCCTTCACAACAAAGTTGGCCTCATGCAAGAGCTCGAGAAAATTTCAAGAGTGATGAAAAAGCTCGTACCGAATGCTCCCCACGATGTGTTCTTGGTTTTGGATGCAACGACCGGACAAAATGCTATAATGCAAGCTCGTGAGTTCTCGAAGGTCAGCGATGTAAGTGGCTTAGTTCTCACGAAACTTGACGGTACCGCGAAGGGAGGCGTTGTTATCGCTATCGCCCATGAGCTCAAGATGCCGGTCCGCTATATCGGAGTCGGAGAGCAGATCGACGACTTGCAGCCCTTTGATACCTTGCGTTTCGTGGAAGCCCTATTTGAACGGCGTTCAGAAACCGAAGGAGCGAAAGCTTAGTTACAAAGTGTGCTGTGCTGTTAGGTATCGCAAGGCCGCAGCAAACTTCAGTTAAGAGGTGTTGTTCGAGCACGGTGCGTCTGCCTTGCGCAACAGTATTATACAACGACAGTAGGGAGACCATGCGCTGGGGAGTTGGCAAAGGACGATTTCGCAATTTGACAGCAACGATCCTAAGCGTGTGCCTTGCCCTCAGTTTCGGACTGGTGTGGACCTTTTTCCATCGTATTGAACCGCTGACGATCGATACCTCGCCGCGATCGCAAACCGCTTCTATTTCAGATCGCCTTATCAACACGGCTTCAACAGATAGTGGGGCAATACGGCAAAGCGACATCGTGTTGTTTTGTCACATTGTCGACTCTGTAAACGCTGTCTTCAACCGAAACTTTCCCTCACAGAAAAACAGATCAACCAAGTGGGTGAACGACACACTCCCGGAGATGCTGCGTCGCTGTCAAGTGCAAACTCGACAGACCATTGCCTTCATGCTTAACCAGTCTTTTACGACCATCGGCCGCTATCGCCGTTGCGAATCTATTGCTTTACGCTTGCTTAGCGAGAAGGAAGTATCGGACCTTCGACATCGCGACATATTGGGTACAACACTAGCTCGCGTTGCTATTGACTCGATGCGTACGCGACGCGATAGCACAACGCCAAACCAAACAGAACGAGAATTGATCCTCGAGTTTGAAACACAGCTTCGCGATCGGCTCACCCCACTCGAGTTAGGTTTGAGTGACGATACGTTCAATTTCCTAGATCTGGCTGAGCATCTGCCAAGCAAGAAGGAGCGCAAATGAGTCTGAGACTTCGCGCTATACCTTGTGTAATCGGAGGCGTTTTAAGAAACTCGCATGGTAGTAGAGCACTGTTGTACGTTTTTGTTGCGACTCTACTTAGTGTCTTAGTCACCTTGCCGCTTGTCGCTCAAGGTATTATCAAAAAGACTGAAGTGCGACCGGCGGCTGACTCTTTGTTACTTAGTGATACAGTGCGCACATCGAAAGAAGTAGTTCCGCCTGTACCGCTGTATGAGCCTTCGCATCGGCACGGCGAATGGAATTGGCTTGGTGATAGTTCTCCGTGGACCATAGATCGCCATGAGATTCAACCAAAATTCTACTCGAGTTTCGATGATCTACTTGAGTCTAGCGCTCCCGGAGTTCCGCTTCACCAAGGTTATTATGCTTTGCCGAACACCATGCGTGTGTTGGGAGGCTCTGCGAACGACAACGCGTTGTTGTTTAATGGGCGTCCTTTGAACGATGTGACAAGCGGTCAGGCTCTCATGAATTTGTTTCCCACCGAGTTCATGCAAAAAGCCGAGATTCTGCTTGGCTCCGATGCCGTTGTAGTGGCAGACAATGCTTCAGGAATGGCATTGAACGTGCAAGAGCCGCGATACAATGCTAAGAAAGCATACACGCGTCTCTGGTATGCGGAAGGTGCCAACGGATATATTAGCTCCGATGGTGTGTTCTCGCAAAACATAGCGCCGAACGTGAACATGACCTTGGGTTATCGACGTGAAGCCGGAGACGGACGTTTTACCAATCAAGCTGTGGACAGTTGGAACCTTCGCGCGCTGTTCCGTTGGAATCTTAGTGATGCGACTTCTGTCTCACTCGTCGAGTTGTTCTCCAATCGCTTGATGGACCTTAACGGCGGAATAGATACTGCCGGTACGGTGGATATCAACGACGAGCTCAGTGCGCGAGTGCGGTTTCCGCTCATGAATGAGCGACTCATCTCGCACGACATCAGCGCAACTTTGACGACGCGTCTGGCTGCGGATAGTAGTTCCAGACTTCAACTCAATGCCTACTATAGTCATCGCCTTTGGCACCTTGGTCGCGATTCTTCCATGATATTCTCAACGGACTCCGCACTTGGTTTGAATTGGACGAACGTACGCAGCGGAATTCAAGGCCGCTTGGAGCAAGATTTCTTCGGACATATCCGTATGAGTCTTGGAGCCGATGCCGAAATGCAATCATCGGACAGCTATGATTATGCCAAGGGAGATACCCGACTCCGATTGGCTGCATTTGCGCAGACACGTCTGCAGCTGAGCTCAGCACTCAACCTCAGTGGTGGCGCGAGACTACAGGTATTGGGGGGCACGACTGCGCTGAATGTTGGGGCTCGCCTTCATACGGACCTGAGCAAGAGTTGGAGTTTGACCATCGATGCCTCTCAAAGTGCTCGCATTCCCTCTCTCTCCGAAGGAGTCCAACTCAATCAAGAACATGCCACCCTGGTGTTTGCAAAGCTGGGATTCGCCGACTCTACAACAAAGTTTTCGCTCTTGGTGTTTAGTCGTTATCTAACGAATACCATTAGTGCAGCGGCTCTGTATGATCCCTCTTCGGTAAAGATCGTCAATACACTCTATAGCAATGGTGCGGATCGCACGATCAGCGGAGCAACGCTTGACGGAACGTATAGCTTCGGATCCTGGAGTGTGGGTGCTCAAGCGCAGTTTCATGCCACCCAAAGTGGGTCCGTGAACGACAAACTGCTACCTGCAGTGGCACTGCGCACGGGCGTAGAATATCGCTATCCAATCGCCCGTAACATGCTGAGCATCGGTGTTGCAGCAAAAGCCCGAAGTGCGTACTATGGAGAGGCTTTTATCCCGCAAACATGGGCTTATATTCCCGCCGAACGTGAGCAGAGTGCCGCATTTGGGGGACTGGAGTTTTTGGCCGGCGCGCGAATCGGTGATGCCTTCATAAAACTAGCATACCAGAATATTTTATCGAATTCCACTTCCAGCCTCTCAACTTTCCCGGCAGTTGTCCGAAACTTATCTCTAAGTATCGCCTGGACCTTTTTTGATTAGAATGGGTCGGCGAATCTCCACTGAGCCTTGGCTCGCAAAGAAACTCACCGGACGAGCGTAATTCCACCCCGCAGAGGTGCCCATGGACGTGTAGCTGCAAGCATGCTTGAAGAAGCATGATTGGCGTACTATATCACCACACGTACATGCAAACTCACCACCAAACAGACGCATTGCGTCAGGCTACGGAGTATTATGAGCAGGCTTATCGTTTGCAGATGGATGGACGCGTTGCCGAAGCCATCAAATACTACCGTCTCTCCATCGATACCTATGAGACCTCTGAGGCACACACTTTCTTAGGCTGGGCCTACAGTTTTCTTGGTGATTATGAACGAGCCATCGAAGAGTGTCACAATGCTATCTCCATCGACCCTGAATACGGAAACCCCTACAACGATATCGCTGCGTACTTGATCTATTTAAACAAGATCAACGAAGCTGAGTTTTGGTTGAGAAAAGCGATCATGGCTCCGAGATACAACTCTCGTCACTATGCCTTCTACAATCTTGGACGTGTTTTTGAGCGGCAAGGAAAGTGGTTTGAAGCAGTAGGTCAGTATCAGCAAGCGATAGCATTGGATCCTAAATACCACTTGGCCGCGCTTTCTCTGCTCAACCTTCAAGCTAAGCTCAACTAACGAAGAATGCAATAGTTCCACGACAAGTGGTCCCGGTTAACAGTCGGTGTCCTAAGGCCTGTTTGAAAAAGTTTGAAAAAACTTTGGACAAGGCTTAAGGTTATGGCGCAACGTGCCGATACTATCAGTGGAGTAAACAGTACAACAACAGGTCAAAGGAGCGCACAACAAGCGTTCCTTTTTCTTTTTCTACACGTCTCGCAGCGCATCTGCTTGTGACTTACTCTGCTAAACCGCGCAACCCTGTTTTCAACGCTCTGAAGAGACCCCTATTTGTTCGCTCTCTTCGTTACACACCGGATGTATCCAAGGCCTGAAGCCGTCTATGATTCTTGTATTAAGGGCAAGCCTTCGGCTTGCCCTTAAGCATGAAAACCCCTTGAAAAACTAGTCGAATCCGTGCCGCTGAATGTGTGTATTCGCCAGGCATAGATTTACCGCAGAAGTTCAAAGGCTATGATTTACGTATTCTTCATCGGAAAAAAAAGAGGACCAAACAACGGAGTCGTTTAGTCCTTCAATCTTTCATCGTGAATCCCCACGCCCGGTGGGACTGTTGAGTCACCTCTATTTGTTCACAGCCTTTTGCATTTCGTCGCCGACTTTGGTCATAAACGATCCCACGCTTCCCACGATGCTTTTGACCGCATCTTCCACTTTATCCTTCACGTCTGTACCTGCGTTGTCATACTCTGCATAGAGAGGGAAGGTGCGGCAGAAGTCTCGCACGCCACCCTTTACCTCTTTGTACACGTTTTCGTTACCGACGTTGGAGACGACACGATTGATGAAGTCTGCGATCACGCGCATGTCCGGTTCCTTCATTCCTCGTGTCGTCATTGCAGCCGAACCAAGACGAATACCGGATGTGACGAGTGGGGATTCGGTGTCGTAGGGCACAGCATTCTTGTTACACGTGATGCCACTGGCATCCAGAGCGATTTCCGTCACCTTGCCATTCAGACTCTTGTTGCGCATATCAACCAGCATCACATGGTTGTCGGTTCCACCGCTTACGATGTTGAAACCGTACTCGATCAACGCATCTGCAAGAGCTTTTGCGTTACGGATAACTTGCTTGGTGTACTCGTCGAACGCGGGGCTGAGACATTCGCCAAAAGCGACGGCTTTTGCGGCGATGACATGCATAAGTGGTCCACCTTGAATGCCGGGCATGACCATTGAATCGATGAGCTCTCCCATTTGCTTGACCCGCCCAGATTTGGGGGCGACTTGTCCAAAAGGATTGTCAACATTCTTTCCTAACAAGATGACACCACCTCTAGGACCGCGCAATGTTTTGTGCGTGGTGGATGTTACGACGTCGCAATAGGGTACGGGTGACATGAGACGACCACGAGCAATGAGTCCGGCAGGGTGGGCAATGTCTGCCATCAGAAAGGCACCAACCGAGTCTGCAATCGTGCGAAACGCTTTAAAATCAATTTCACGGGAATAGGCACTTGCACCTACCGTTATCATTTTGGGGCGATGTTCAAGGGCAAGCTCCTGAACGCGGTTGTAGTCAATACGACCACTTTCTTTGTCTAAACCATAGGGTACGAATTTGTAGGTACGTCCTGAGAAATTCACAGGCGAACCATGCGTGAGGTGTCCACCGTGCGACAAATCCATGCCCAACACCGTATCACCCGGCTTCAAGTAGGTGTAGTACACCGCCATATTTGCGCCTGAACCGCTGTGAGGTTGGACATTGGCATACTCAGCACCAAAGAGCATTTTCACACGGTCAATAGCTAGATTTTCCGCAACGTCTACCCATTCACAGCCACCATAGTAGCGCTTTCCGGGATAGCCTTCCGCGTACTTGTTGGTCAGAACACTTCCTTGTGCCTCCATGACGGCTAGCGAAGTGAAGTTCTCGCTGGCGATTAGTTCGAGCTTGTCTCGCTGACGATCATACTCACGCTCAACTGCTTGAAAAAGTTCAGGATCCGCTGACTGAAGATGAGGATACATAACAGAAGAAATAGTTTTAGGGTTCAACAACAAAAGAAAGGACTCGATAGTTTCCCTGCGTCCCAACACGTGCAAAGTACACGCCCGGATTACACGCACTGAGGTCAAGTTCAAGGTCTACGCCGCCGCCTATGCCGTCAATGTGGCGTTGATGGCGCACTGCTCCGAAGACGTCGACGATTTCAAGGTCGAATGCAGCTCGATATTGTGAAAGTGGAATATGCAAACGCGCGCGGTCACGTCGAGCCGGACTTGGAACAACGCGCAGTGCATCGTCATTTAACTCGGCGTCATGCACATCGCTCCCCGCGATTTGCATACAGACGGCTGTTCCATTGTTATCACCGGCAGGCACATAGCATTGCAGGCTGTTTTCAGTTACTTTTTCACCGATAAAGCAAATCCACAGCGGGCCTTCCGGTACCAATCCACCTTTGGACATACCGAGCGAAACGGCTTGGTACTTCGCGTTCGGATGGTCTTGCATATAGCTTTTGTACTGCGGATTTGCTGAAACCTTCGTCGCCATGACGTCGCTATCCATATACGTGGCCGGGAGGGCAGAATCAAGACGAATGGGAAGAGAAGGAATATCCGGGAGCGGAACAGCTATTGCCTGATAGTTGATGATGACATTGAGAACCACTTGCGCATCGCTTGTGTCTTTAGCGTTGACGATGTCATGGCTGCGATAACCCCAAAACGTGGATTTGCCATTGGCAGGGTCAAAGGAGAATTTAACAATGCTCTTGACCTGCGGATCCAGGTATGAGCCAAAAAAGGTTGTATCACCTAAGGTGGCGATCGATGTCAGCTTCGCGTTGGCTAAACCCGCTTTCTTCGATGCGTTGAGGGCAGCGTTTTGACCGGAACTAGCCTTAAAAGGAAGAAACTGGGCATGCAGGCTGATCGACAGTACGCAGCCGTAAAAAAGCAGCGAAATGAGAGCTTTCATGATTGGTCCTTGGTGCACGTGGGTGAGAGCGAATAACGACAGAGCGCAGCGCTGCGTTCTCTCGACAGTTCTTCGTTGTTGAGTTCAAACTAGCAAAAAAGCATAGTGGAAAAAAGCGGTATTTAAGCTGAAGCCCTGCCGTGTATCTTGCGATCTATCCCGACGAGCTTTTCATGTCGGGACCGAATACCCTAATCAATGCATCGACAGTATCATGGAACTGACCGCAACAGATTGGCGATCCATTGCCAAAAGTGTGTTAGCCTCACGGCGAATTGATGAAATAGAAGAAACAGAACTTGCACCTTCCGGAAAAGTCACCTACCAGTTCAGTGCTCGTGGGCACGAATTGGCGCAGGTCCTCATGGCGCATCATATGGATCGTATGCACGATGCGGCTACCGTGTACTACCGTTCTCGTCCTTTTGTCCTGCATGCCGGAATGAGTTATCAAGAAGCCTTCAGTGGTCCTCTGGCCCGAAGTCATAGCCGTAATGGCGGACGAGACATTGGGGTAGTTCATAATCTTGTTCCGCGAGAGCATGAGGGACGACGCATTACCGTTCTCCCCGCATCAGGAGATGTTGGGGCGCAGTTCACGCCGGCGGCAGGCTGGGCACAGTCCATTCAGTACCACAGTGATCACCTGAAAAACGATGAGTGGACTGACAGTATAGCAGTGTGTATGTCAGGAGATGCGGCAGTAGCAACCAACGGTTTTTGGTCTGCGGTTACGATGGCGACCACTCTTTCGCTACCAATCATTTTTCTTGTGGAAGACAACCAGTTTGGGATTTCCGTACGCGGTTCTTTTCAAACGCCCGGTGGCAACATTGCAAAAAACATGGGAGCCATGCGTAATCTCATCATACTAGATGGAGATGGAGCAGACCCGGAGAGTGCATCGGCGCTGGTTTCAAAGGCGGTGGAGTATTGTCGTAAGAAAACCAAGCCCGTGTTGTTACATCTCAGTGTTCCGCGCATTTGCGGTCACAGTGGAGCAGACAGTCAAGCGTACAAAACCGCCGAAGAACGCGAGGCGGAGAGGCTGCGCGACCCCATCCCACGTCTCAAACATTACTGCCTAACACACAACATCTTAAACGCAGCAGGATGGGACGCACTTGTTGACGAAGTCGAAAAAGAAGTACGTGCCGGATGCCAGGCTGCGTTGGCAGAAGCTGAACCACAAACCGAAGGTGTCTTTGTGCATCGGGTTTTTGACGGTCAGCAGGTTCAAAAAGTAGGAGGTCAATGGGCATCCGGATATCGCCCACCGGCAGGCTCAAACCAAGCTGAGCAGGGCCAACGCCTCAACCTCGTGGAAGCCGTGAAGAGAACTCTGGAAACTGAAATGATGGTCAATCCTCGCGTGCTTGTATTTGGCGAAGACGTTGGACTGAAAGGTGGTGTACACGGTGCAACAATGGACTTGCAGAACAAGTTTAGTGATCAGCGCGTGTTCGATACTTCGTTGTCGGAAGAAGGAATTATCGGCAGGAGCATAGGCATGGCGTTCGCCGGTTTGGTGCCCGTACCGGAGATTCAGTTTCGAAAGTACTTGGACCCTGCGATGGAGCACATTAACGATTGTGGTACCATTCGTTGGCGAACGAATAACGAGTTTGCGGCGCCGATGGTCGTAAGAATTCCTGTGGGCTACTCAAAGAGAACCGGTGATCCTTGGCACTCGGTAAGCGGTGAGTCCATCTTTGCACACACAATTGGCTGGAACGTTGCCTTTCCTTCGAATGCGCGAGATGCTTCCGGATTACTGCGCACGGCATTGCGAGCCAATGATCCGTGCTTTTTCTTGGAGCATCGCAATCTCTTGGACACCGCGTCGGGCAGAGCATTGTGGCCGGGCGATAACTACGTTGTGCCATTTGGAAAAGCCGAGATTCTTCGTCTAGGCACTGCTGCTACTATTGTGTGCTGGGGAGATATGGTTTATCGTTCGCTTGAGGCGGCAGAGCAGCTAAAAGCCTCTGTCGATGTAATAGACTTGCGAACGATAGTGCCGTGGGACCGCGATGCAGTGCTAGATTCTGTGAAGAAAACAGGTCGCTGTTTGATTGTCCATGAAGATGGAATGACGTGTGGCTTTGGCGCAGAAATTAGCGCTGTCGTTAGCGATGAATGTTTCCGTTACCTCGACGCACCTGTTCAGCGCTTGGCTGTTGCGGACATTCCTGTTCCGTACAGCAAAACATTAATGGCTGCTGTCGTTCCGGGTACGGACGATGTTGCCCTGTCTCTGAAGCGACTACTCGAATGGTGAGATAAAGCTTTGCTTGGTGCAGCTGCTAAACCTGCTCAGAGCTAAACTCGATGCGCTCGAAATACTCGCTGATGTAAAGACGCCCTACAGATCCTCTGCCGGGCGTTTTTCCGTTACACCTTACTCTTTGGAATACGGTGGTAGCACGTAGGTCTTTCGCACTTTTAATATTGTAGAAGTGCAATTCATTCCTATCTATTCTGTGGTGCGTTCTGATAGAGATTCAGACGTCGCAAATAGTTTCTGAAGTAGCGCTTGTAGTCTTCGCTCGTGGAGTTTTGGATAGCACTTTTATAGCTATCGACTGCCAAGATGTGCAGTCCTTGATCTTCCGCGAACTGAGCTTGTATGATGCTGGCGAAGGGCGAATCGGAGCCGAGTTCGGTGTTGATCATTGCAATGGTGTCCCGAATGGCGGCGGCTTGAGATTCCGTGCACAGCTGCAGACAGTATTGCGACGAGCGCACCGAGCGCTTGTCATCGCGACTTACAGACCAGTAATAGTTCGTGCCCGCGTTCAATTTCTGGTCGCGGAAGTTTATCGCGAGACTTGTATCGGCAGTCGTTTTTTTGAACAGTACGTTATCGCCGGCATCCACAATCTCAACACAATACTCCTTAGCGGCGGAAAGCTTGTTCCACCGCAGTGTCACGCTTGGGTCCAGGAGGTAGCAGGAGCGGGGCAAGATGATGTTGATCACATCGTCCGATAGCATGCTCTCCGCACTACCTGCAATTGATGAGTTAAGAGCCAAGCCACCGGTATGTACGCCACCGGCTTGGAGTAACTCGTCGAGAGCATCGACATTGCTTTGCCGATCGCCGGTTGCACGCTCGACGGAACCGGTTGTTCCCATTTTCTTTTTGTGCGAGTCGCTCAAAGGAGAGTCGTCTGTATCTGTGAGCTCGTTGTACACGTAGGATGCGAACTTTTTGGTGACACCGGAGGTTTTGGTGTTCACTTTGGCCATAAGCTCGGAGACCTTGTATGCTCCTGAGCTTTTAACGTCGAGCGCTCTTCCGTTGCTGTGGAGCAGACTAATCGTAGCCTTGTCCGACAGAGTTATTTTATCGGACGGAATCAGACGCATCCCTGCTCGCACGGTTCCGGGTCCTTTGGAACCGGAGATCGTGACTTTGCCTTTCACCGAAAGAACCTTCATGTCGTCTGCCATCAGTGTAAGCGATACGAAGATCGTTGTGATCATAATACCGAAGAGAAGTTTCATGCTGTTTTCCTTTTGAGCTTGTTGACAGCTTTCCAAAACAATGGTTTCACCGAATTATGGTAGAGCTCGTGCACTGTGGGCGTTAGCGCCAGAGCTGCCAAACTAATGGTCATATTCAGCTTATAATGAAATCGATTGTAGACGACGATATGCAGAAAGGTTATGCTGATGGACTGTACCAAAAAAGTGGCAATCGTGAATGCATCGTACCAATCCGGGTAACGCTCTTCAAAAACATTGAAGCATGCAACCGTCGAAACGCAGAGAATGAAACCGATGAGTATTCCAAGAGCCAGAGGCATTTCGTTGATATAGGTTGCATGCAATAGTTGTGAGACAACATTGGCGTGAATGACCACGCCGTACATGTCAGGAAATGTCCGTCCGGCATAATTCGGATTGAGCGGTGTGAAGAAGGCATCCTCCAACGTGCGAGGTACCGTGTCGATGCGTGTATCGATGTAACCCATCAGTACGATTTTGTTTCGCATGAGACTTATATCTGCACTATCGTCAAGTACTTGATCGACATCAAGCGCGTAAAACGACTGCGTTGCTCCACGATAATGGATAAACTCTGTTGAGTTATCTCGCGTAATGAGTTGTTCGACACATTCGGGCTTGTAGAGCTTAGCCACTGCAACCGCGAAGTTGAGTACGGTATCGTTCTTCACAAGTTCGAAAGGCGAGAATTCCCGCACCGTTCGAAACGACTTCTCGTCATCGGTGATCACATTGTAGAAACCTTGCGATGTAGCCTTCTTTGCGAAAAGCTCTAACTGTCGTTCCGTATCATCAAAACTCTGCGTGCTGTCGTTGTACAATAACTTGCAACCCAGAACGAGGTTCGGACACTCGTGCATGGCCGCCGCCAAGGTGGAGTCTGTGTCTGCGTTTTTTGGTCGACGGAACATCGCATCAATGCCAATCACTGCCGGTTTCTCCGCAGCAATGCGTCGTAGCATGTGAGCGATAGAAGCACGATCGACGGTGGAGAGATTGACGAGTACGATGGACGTGTCGACTGTGCTTTGCGTTTCATCGCGGAATCGTGATTGCGCTGCGTCAGTGATATCAAAATCGCCAAGCGCCTGCTTGAGCGGATTCAGGAAATCGAAATTGGTAGGGATGTAATACAGGCCTGTGGTTGTCGCAAAAATCAGCAAGCAGGCAAAGAACGTATCCCATTGAAACAGTGCTTTCATGAGCTCAGATGCACAAAGAAAACTTCCCGAACACTATCCTGGACTTCATAAAAAGAAGCGCCGTGACAAATATAGGGCTGACAATCTTTGGAAGACCACAATCATAACTCTGAGACGGCGTAAAGGGTTAATGCGGTGAAAGAGATCAATTTATCGAAAGGGGCGATGCATGACTCAGTTGTGTAGCCTGTCCTGAGATTTTTGTTTTCATGGGCAGCCTGTGGCTGCCCATGGACAGAGGTATGGAGCAGACCGCACTTGATCTAAGAAAGCGCTGCGTGAAGCTACACTTGTTCATATGGCCCCACGTCGTACAGAAAGCGCATGAGTGAATCGGAAACACAAAAGCGTTGAACGGGTCTTTGAAGTCGAGAGACCTCGCAAGCAAAGCTGAACTCGGTGCAAGGGCTCTGTTTGCTGAGCCCGATTTTAACAAACGGGGGCGGAAGCTATGCCCGCTTTGAGCATATCGGTAGTAAAGAGATCTTATCGTATTTTGAAGGTTCGCTGCTCCCTCCGGGAGGCACCGATTTAGGGTAAACGCAGATCATTCATAGGAATTCTTCATGGTTCGTAGAGCATATGTTTTCAACGCTTTGTTCGTGACACTATTGGTCACAAGTACTGTTCTTCAAGCCCAGGAATTCTTGGAGCAGGTACAGCGTGGTATGAGCTTCCATGACATTCAAAAGGCATGGTATAAAAAACATCCTCGTGCCGATGTGAGCAAGCGCGCCCCGACCACTCCGCTTGGTGTGGATGCAGACGAGAAGGTGCTAGGCGAAGAGTCGTTCGAGGAAGTGGAAGGCGAAGAGCTACTTTTTGCCCGTTGGGAGAATTTCTGGAAAGATCGCCTGTTACCAAACGGACAATTTCCCTCATCAACGTTCTTGTGGGAACAATGGCAGCGGCAAATGAATGTTGAACGAGAGCTTCGTCAAAAAGGGAAGACAATCACCTTGTCTCCCCAGGCATGGCGATTTCTGGGTCCGACGAAGAAAGTTCCTACAGGTAAAGGTTCGGGTTCCGGACGAGTGGCGAGTTTGCGATTCGATCCGGAAAATCCTGACGTGATGTGGGCCGGTACTCCCGGTGGCGGATTGTGGAAGAATGAAAGCGTGGGTGGTAATCATGTGTGGAGTACTACAACCGACACCTTACCGGCACTTGGCGTGACCGACATTGCGATCAACCCACAAAACCCTGAGCAGATGTTTATAACAACCGGCGACATGGATGGGACCAATACCTATGCCTATGGACTCATGCGTTCGGAAGACGGCGGTAAAACATGGCAGCGCTCAAATCTGAATTATCTCCTATCGAACACCGCTCAGATGAGTCGGGTAAAATTCAATCCACTCAATCCTAACATTGTCATTGTCGGCGCAAGTAACGGTGTCTTTCGGAGCACGGACAACGGACAGACATGGAAATCCGTGTTGACAATCAGTGTGCGAGATATTGAGTTTCGTCCCGGCGATCCTAATGTCGTGTACGTAACAGGTGGGAGCGCGATCTATCGTTCCAAGGACGGTGGAAGTAGTTTCTTGAAATTGACTACGAATTTTTCGAATACCCAGCGCGTCGCTCTTGCTGTCACGGAGGCGGATTCCCTCTACATCTACGCCTTACTCGCGAACAACAGCAGTGGATTTGGAGGGCTCTATCGTTCTACGAATGGTGGAGATAGCTGGAATAAAATGAGTGATGGCACTAGCTTGAACATCCTTAACTGGGATGTAAGCGGTGTATACAATCCTAATGGTCAACAAGGTCAAGGCTACTATGACTTGGCTATAGCAGCATCTCCCGACGACAAAGATCTTATTTTCTGTGGCGGGGTCAATGTATGGCGATCGCAAGACGGCGGTCAAACATGGGAGTGCAGCGCGCACTGGCAAGGTGACAATGGCAAACCGCTGGTGCACGCCGATGTTCACGACTTGGTGTTTCAGCCGGAGTCAAACTATCTCTATGCTTGTTGCGATGGCGGCGTGTTTATGTCGCCGGACAATGGCGCAACGTGGTCAGACATCAGTGCAGGTCTTGGCATTCTACAATTCTACCGCATCGGGACATGTCCGCCGAACCCTTCCCTCGTTCTCGGAGGCTGTCAAGACAACGGGACCAATCGTTATGGGTATGGTGACTGGAAGTATGTGAAGTTTGCCGATGGGATGGAGGCTTTCTTTGATAAGACAGGGAAGTATGCCTACGCTACCATTTACTATGGCAGAATTTGGCGTTCACAAGATTCCGGTTTGACTTTCCCACGAGAGATTACGCCAAACGGGTCAAATACCGGTCCATGGATCACTCCATTCATTGTTAATCCTGTCAATCCGCAAATACTGTACTGTGGTTCGAACAGTGGTGTGTTTCGTTCGGATGATCGAGGAGACTCTTGGCAGTTGTTTAGCAAATCCCCGATAGCGCAGAGCGTTGCCTTGGCTCAACCCGAAAGCGATACAGCACGTTTTTGGGTGTCAACCAGCTCTAAGATTTATACAACGACGAATTCCGGAGCGAATTGGAAAGATGTGACCTCCAATCTTAAAACAGGATCTATTTCCGGTATCGCATCGGATCCCACACGATCGGACGTGCTTGCGGTAACGGTTTCAGGATTCGATAGCACAAGTAAAGTGTATCTCACGACCAATGGAGGAGGCAGTTGGACGAATCTTACGCGCAAAGGACTGCCAAATGTCCCTATGAACTGTGCAGTGTGGTATAAGACAAGCTGCCTCAACATGCTCATTGTGGGAACCGATCTAGGTGTCTACTTTACCACTGAGAATGCTGATGCCTGGCAGTCGTTAAATACCGGCTTACCGCGGACAATTATTCGTGACATGGATGTTGTTCGAAATCTCCTGCACGTTGGAACTTTTGGTCGAGGTCTATGGGAGCTTAGTCTACCCCAGACAGCCCCGGTAGCTGAAATAAAGATATCTGAGCAAGACCCGATTTGTCCGGGTCAAGTAGTCCACTTCAGCAATGAATCAGCCGGTGGGAACGGAGAACTGGAATGGCAATTCGAGGGTGGAGTTCCTGCAACTTCACAATTGACCTTTCCAACCGTTATGTATCCCACGAGTGGTACCTATGCGGTGTCCTTGCGTGTACATAACGAGTGCGCAACTGATTCGTCTCACATCAGTGCTGCGGTTCGCGTTCTGGCGCTGCCAACCAGAAGCGCATTACATGATGAGCGCGCCCACACGGTCTCGGTTAATCCTTCAGGCGGACCGGAAATTGTAAGCTATCAATGGTATCGAGGAGCGAGTATTGTCAGCGGAGCAACGGATTGGAGCTATCGCTACGATAGCAGCGGTGTTTACATAGCGCGAATGGTAGACAAAAATGGCTGTGCTTTTTCCGATACAGTAGTCGTAAGTACGGTAGGAGTAACTCCACAGACGGATGATGTGGATGTGCAACTGTTTCCGGTACCGGCAACAACCGAACTGCAACTGAAGTGGGAATTGCCGACGATGCAGGAGGTGAGTGGTCGCATCTTTGACGCCAAGTCGAATGAAGTGCTGAACTTTAGCGAGATGCCCGGCTCGACTAGCTGGAAGAAAACATTATCTCTCTTTGATCTTCCTGCCGGTGAGTACATCCTACAGGTACAGCAGGGCACGCGCACTCTTCGGAAGAGTTTTGTGAAGGTACGCTAAAACTGAAGTGAAGCGTTAGGATACCTTGTCGACATCGAACTGCAGAGTGAAATGGTATGTCATCGAGCTGCTCTCGCGACACATCGTGTACACTGTGTGCGGCGTGGCCTTCGCTTCGCATCTCGTGAGCATACGATTGGCTTAGTACACAAAGTAACGCGCATTCTGCCAAGAATAGTGTTTGAGAGTATCGGAGCTAAGAATCATCTCATCACACTTGAGGCACGGCATTAAATGTTCACTGAGTATCTTGTATGCGAAGCTATTGACCGAGCTGTGGTCATAGGTAGTTCAACCCCAAACAACGAGCCATCACAATTGCAGAGGTCAAGTATGAAAGCACTTCTACTATTCACATTTCTTTTCGCGTTTTCGGTCGGAATGCAAGCCCAGCAGTGGAATCTGCTCGGACCCATCGAGCCTGCCATAGGTACCAGCACGATTGGCCAAGTCAATACAGTCGCGTTCAATCCTACCAACCCGTTAAGAATGTACGCCGGAACGCCGGCCGGCGGTGTTTGGACCAGCTCGGACGGAGGACAACATTGGTTGAATCTCAATATTGATACGCTTGCCATTATTGGTGTTTCTGACATCTGGATTAATCCGGCTGACTCGAACAACATCATCTTAACGCTCGGTGACCGTGACGAAAATGCATCGTATATCCCTCAAGGAGGGGCACTGTTTCAATCCACTGATGGGGGCGTGAGTTGGACGCGAAGTGGGGAAGTTGATACTTCCGGCTCCATCGTACCACTTACCAATTTCACGGGTAGTCGTTTCTTGAAGAATACGGCAACAGGGGCTATGTTTTTGGCATCAAGTGTTGGCTTATTCAGTTCAACGAATTTTGGTCTGAACTGGAATACCCGGATGTACAAGGAAAAAGTGTGGGATCTTAAGTCGCGACCAACAGATGCAGTAGTGTTGTATGCTGTTATAGGCGGACGTATCTACCGTTCGCTTAACAGTGGGACAAGTTTCGCACTTGCAACTACCGGTTTGCCAAGTGTCGCTACCTCACGTATACAATTAGCTGTAACTGCGGCGAATCAAGCGGTTGTGTATGCTTTGTACTCCAACGTCGATGGCACGTTCGGCGGCTTATACAAGTCATCTGATTATGGCTCCTCATGGACTCTACGTTCGTCTAGCCCGAATATCTTCGCTAACTCACAAGGCAGCGGTGCGAACGGCAACAACAACCTTGCACTGGCAGTATCGTCAACAAACGAAAATATCGTGTTTGCCGGTGGAGTGAACATTTGGAAGTCAGTCGATGGGGGACAAACGTGGTCGCAGTCATCAGACAATGTTACGAATTCCAATGGGCTCTCTATCGTGAGCGCGGATATCCATGAGCTTAAGTTTGCGCCTGCCCCTCGCACACAGATCCTGTATGCATCCACAGGTAGCGGAGTATTCATGAGTGCGGATACCGGTAGAACCTGGCAAAACTATTCGAGTGGCTTGCAAGTAGCTCAGATGAGCGGTTCGGCACACCACCCGACAGTGGATTCTTTGTATTTGACAGCCGGTCCCCTTGGAGTGTTGCGCTATGTAAAGGGTACGTGGACGAAGTGCAGCAGTGTTCCGGCTATTGATGTTATGTATCATCCGGAGCAAGCCAATGTTGCCTATATGGCAACTCAAAGTGGTAAACTCTTTCGCTCAAAAGACAGTGGTTCTACCTTTACGGAAGACATTAGTCCTACGAATGCTCCTGTAGGTACCGGCTTGCATCCTTATGTCTTCAATCCAAAGAATTATTCGACCTGTTACGCAGTTCTTCGAGATATCTGGAAGACCACAAACAACGGTGCAACGTGGTCCAGAATCATTAATACTTTTAACGCAACGATCTTGGACTTGGCAGTGTCGGCCAAAGACACATCGATGTTGTATCTTATTACCTCCGATACATCATTGTATCAAAGCACCAATGGCGGTACAGACTGGAAACGAATTAGTCGCACGAGCTTGCAAGTGAATGGCATTCCACGAGGTCTTACACTCCATCCAAAGGATGCATCGAAGCTCTGCGTGTACGGCAATAAGAGCATCTCGATGTCTATAGACTATGGCCAGAGCTGGATCAAACTCATCCTTACCAACAATTGCTACATAAACTCGATGTTGTGGAAGGCGGATAACTGTGGGGAAGACTTGATTGTAGGTACGAACATGGGTGTTCGAAAGCTTGCGAGCGAGTTTCAGTTTGGACTTGACGAGGCTTTTGGCTCGCAAATTCCAAACACTCCCGTGAACGATTTGAAGATATCCGGTCGCTGGCTCCGTGCAGCGACAGCCGGCCGTGGTTTGTACTCTGCCTTTGTGGATGACGTTGGTGTCATCCCTGATTTTTCGCAAGACAAAACGCAGGTCTGTCCCGGTGAGTTTGTTCAGTTCTACGACCGCAGCCAATTCGGAGGTGTGTTAACCAAATGGACATTCGATGGTGGAATACCCTCCACCTCGACTGAAGAAGCTCCTTTGGTTCGCTTCGATTCACCCGGCGATCACTGGGTCCGTCTAGTAGCTGCAAACGGTTGTGGCAAGGACTCAATTCAGCGCGTGTGCATCACGGTTATTCCGAAGTTGAAAGCAAATGTGGTTCCCGTGAAGAACACCGTGTGTGTCGGTGATACGCTTCAAATCAATGACCAATCGTCAGGTAGTGGTGGAGTACGTACGTGGGACGTAAGTGGTGCAGCCATCGTTAAGCAAACGTCGTCGGCTGTTTTCGTCAAGGCTGATAGCGTTGGTCAGATTTCAGTTTCCCTTACTCTCTCGAATTCGTGTGGAACGAACAGTCAAACGAAGATGGTGGAAGTCTTGGAAGTGCCTGCGAAGCCCAAGATTACTGTGCTCAAAGACACTATGTGGGTTCCGGAAGGTGCCGGACTCAGTTTCCAGTGGTACGTGAATGGATTGGCACTCACCGGCGCTACCGCTTCAAAATGGATTGGACTCTTTAGCGCTAACTATTTCGTCAGAGTCAGTAATGCCGGTGGATGTAGAGTGTATTCAGACACTGTAGCATTTGAAAAAACAAAGGATACCACCGGGGGCTCCGGTGTACGAGAAGGATTTGTTAGCGCACCTTTCAGCGTTGAACCAAATCCCACTAGCGCTGACCTTCGTATTCGTCTGGATCAAGCATGGATGGGCCTTGTCGCAGTGCGAGTAGTCGACATGCTCGGAAGAGTAGTCTACAGCGCCTCACACGAATGCGACGCTTCCCATTATGAGTTCCGTGTTCCCGCCGCAGGCTTCGCACCGGGAGCATACTCCGTTGAGTTACGAAACGGATTGATCTACAATACCGCCGTTGTCATTCGAGAGTAGAAGTTGTTCTCGAAATAGTCTCCCTTAGAGTGAGTCGTCCATTCCCGCATAATGGACGACTTTTTTTTTGCTCGAACGATCGGAGAAGTGGTAGCTATACTGACAAAGTGAGGTCCAAGGTGTGTGCGGTTCTCGCGCTGCAGTCGCGCGCAATCACCGACGTGGAAAGTCGTTTCATGCTAACGGACGTGTCGTTGGGTTCCTACTGTAAATCAACGCAGGCACGAGAGGATTGCAACTATTTGGCGTCGTATGATGTAGGAAGAGTCGAGTATAAACGGAGGTAATGAAGAATACTGCGCTTTATGCTGCGCTTTAATGACAAGGACTTTATTCGAGCTCAGAGCTTGCAGAACTCTCCGGCAATCAAACTTCCAAAGTGCTCACAGAACAAACTTTCAGAGTGCTCGTTGAGCAAGCAGTTGTGGTTGTGGCTGCAATGCTAAAGTAGAGTTAGACGTGCCACCATTGGAAGTGCTTAACTACGAGATCAATCACGTCTCGATGGGGAAGTTATCGTCGCGGGCTTCGATAGATACATTCATAGCGTGTATGAACCCGTTCTTGTCCTTTTTGTGTACCCTCTTTCGTGCTGACCCAAAGTTTAAGGTCTGAATGTGCGTTCATCGACGTTGGAATGCCATCACGAGCCGAGAAGATCATCGTGCCCCACGAGTTGATAACGGATCGCGAATAAACTCCCAGGTTTCTACTCATCGTTTGTTGACTGGCTTGAGCGGTTTGACCGAAGCTCACCGCATAGCATCGCTCGTTGTTGAGCACTGTGTCGCGTTGCTTACACGTAAAGAGTTGACGAATGTGAGGGTAAGGGAATCCATTTTCGACCAGAGTATCCAGATGAGTCACATTCCAGCCACGACGCATCGTGCCGACTTGTGCTGCAGTATCCAACAGACTTAGTAAAATGGGGAGTTGGTACGCTCCGCCCGGCGCGATCATGGCGTGCACGGTATCTAAGAGTTGGGAGACCACGCGACGTCCGGTTGAGTCGATAATGATATAGGCTGTGCGGTCTTTCCATGCGGAAGAATGGAGCTCCACCACTGTGCTGTCGTTCTCCTGGCGCTCGCGCGAGTGGATTTCGCGCAGATCTTGGCGCAAATACATTTGACCTTTGGAATCAACAAAATCGCAAACAATGGAGAAGATTTGATCTTGCTCTTTAATGAGCCAAGGTGCGTCCACAAACTGAATGGTATCTGTTGTTCGCAGTCGGTACACAACTGAATCAAACTGCACAAATCGATAGCGCAGAGGTGGAAGTTTCGATGTATCCGGGCGGGGGAGTGTCGCGGAGGCAAAAGCGTGAGGCTTTTTCACTGTAGTAGATTTTCCGCTTGAAGCCGGTTGTCCGGCAACGCCACGGTTGAGGCTCCCGGCTGCCAAAACAAACGAAGCATCGCTTGCGCACAGTACGAGGACGCTCACAATGACCTGAGATAGTTTCATAGCATTCGCTCCTAAAGACAGCACTTAGACAACGTCCGGTCGGCCTACAGAGTAATACTCAAATCCCTGTGCGGCTAATTCTTGGAGATCGTAAATATTACGTCCGTCGAAAATGATTCGTGAAGACATAGCGCTTGACAAACGATTCCAATCCGGTTTGAGGAACTCGCGCCACTCTGTTGCGATAACCAACAGATCTGCGTCTTGAGCACAGGCATACATATTCCCGGCATACTCAACACTGTCGCCAAAGACCTTCCGCGTGTTTTTCACTGCCTCAGGGTCGTAGCAGGTGACTCGTGCTCCGGCCTCTTGGAGTAGGCGTATCAAACGAAATGCAGGAGCATCACGAACATCGTCGGTATTCGGCTTGAAAGCTAGTCCCCATAGCGCAACATGTTTGTCGCGAAGAGAGCCGTTGAAACGCTGAACGATGCGACCCATGAATCGAGTAATCTGCGCCTGGTTAACATCTTCCACAGCTTCCATGATGCGAAGTGGGGTTCCGGCTTCGCGCGTTGAGTGGATCAATGCCTTGACATCTTTGGGGAAACAACTACCACCGTATCCAATTCCTGCGTAGATAAAGCGTTTACCGATGCGAGCGTCGGAACCAATTCCAAGGCGCACATTTTCGATGTCGACGCCCACCGTTTCGCAATAAGCAGAAAGATCGTTCATGAAGGATATCTTCATCGCAAGGAATGAATTCGCGGCGTACTTAGTTACCTCAGCGCTCTTTTCATCCATGATGAAAAGTGGATTTCCATTGGCCACAAAGGGTTCATAGAGATCTTCCAGCAAGGCGCGCACTTCCGGGTCGGTACACCCGATAACCACACGATCCGGACGCATGGTGTCTTCTACCGCAAAGCCTTCACGCAGAAACTCAGGATTTGACGCGATGCGAATGCTGTCGCGAACGAGCACGCTGTCTACCACATCGCGGACTTTGCGGGCAGTGCCGACCGGTACGGTGCTGCGTGTTACAATAACACGCAAATCCTGAATGTCTTCTTCAAGGATGATGTGCGCGATTGCACGAGATACTTCAAGCACATAGTGCAAATCCGCTGAGCCGTCTTCATTTGGCGGTGTGGGCAGACACAGGAACAACATCGTGCAACGTCGAACCGCGTCTCGCAACTCTGTTGTAATGATGAGACGTTGCTCACGAACGTTGCGCTCGAGCAAGATTTCCAAACCCGGTTCGTAGATGGGAGATTTTCCGGCTCGTATTGTGTCAACTTTCTCCTGGTCAACTTCAACGCAATAGACAGTATTACCTACTTCAGCAAAGCAGGTTCCGGACACAAGTCCAACATATCCGGTTCCGATAATTCCGATAGTGTGCGGCACGGTGCAATGGTGTTGTTGAAACAAAACCGTAACGGCCAAGGCTGAGCAAAGCGAAGCCGGCGCTACAGAAAAGACTTTAAAGGTGGCTCAAGAATAAAACGTTCTTTCCAGAGACAGGTCCTAAGATCAAGTAAGCTCAGGCAGTGTTACTGTGCACCCATCAAGCGCATAATGACCAAAACCAGAATGGTCAATGCAGCCAGCATGAGGGCGAATTTTATCAATTTCTTTAAGAGCATGAAGACGATCGTCACGACTAAAATCGCCACGATGATCAGTGCTGTTGACGACAATCCACTTATGAAATCCATGGGTCTTCCTTTGTTAATCTCGCTTTGACTGCATTGGAGAGCTGAGAATCGGCGGCTTTGGGAAGTCGCCTTCCAGCGGACGAATCTCGACATCTTCAAAGAGCAGGTCCGGCACCACTACCGTGCATGGAAGGTACTGTGCACCACCTGTCACGTATGGAGAGGTTACAGCCGGAGCCAAATAGTTGTATACATATGCTCTCGTACCCGCTGCCAGAATGTCTTTGAAGGTCGATGGCGCCATGCCCGCAGCCTGCGTACCGCGAACAAGCTCTTCGTGTCCGTCGGCATACACGCGATACACATCCAGTAAACCCACTGTCGTTTCGGACAAAGAGTAAGGGTAGTCGCCTTGCGTGAGCATGTACAAGGTCGTATACAGTAAATTCAAATTCAAGGCTTTGCGAACAACGTAGCCATAAGGCAGGTCTCGCTTTTTAAGTACGGCCTTCATCTTGGTCATCATGGCCGCATGATCCAGCTGCTTATTCTTCTGTGCAACAAGCTCCAACACATCGATCATGGGAGCGCCTCCGCGCTGATGTCCATTAGATACCTTTAGCTTCTTTGTGGGAATGCGACTCGTCAGTAAAGTCTTTAGATATCCCTTGTCCACGAGCTCCAAACGACGAGGACGAATCCCATCATCATCCAACGTTGTGCTGCCAAACACCGGTGACGTACCGATGCTGCGTTGCGAGGGGTCGGACGATACACTAAGAAACTCCGACATAACCCGTGCACCAATCTTGTTTTGGAGTGCGGTGTATCGTTCGCTTTCTTGCATACCGCGATCCGTTAACTGTTGTCGCTGAACGCAGAGATAGGGTGCAAAGCTCTGAGCAAAGACTTCAGCAGCTGCTTGGCCCTCAAACAAAACGGGTCCGGAGTAGGCTTCAATAGCCGGTGCATCAAGCAGAGCAGTGAGGTTATCAGCCATCGACTTTGCGGCTCTCATCAGAGAATCGGCCGACGGAAGATCGTCAACAGAACGCGCATAGGCCGTATAGGTTTCGGCTAAAGGCATTCCATCAGCTGCCTGCGTTGCAGCAACCATTTCAATGCCGATTTGCATTTCTGTTTTTACGTACTCACGTCCTTCGGAGTTGACGTAGATGATTGTCTGAGGCAAATACTCCAAATTCACGCTCGACGCATTAATACGAGCATACTTGTTGAACACAGAAGACACGCGTAGGATTGTCTCCTCATAGCGCTTGCGGTCATAGGGTTTGATGGACTGTGTGTCGATCTCAATCACAGCAGGCAAGACACTGAAGTCCGGTGTCGTATCTACACGTGCTCTATTCTTTACAGCAGACTCTTTCTTGGCATAGAGTTCAACGGCTTGCTTGTAGCACGCGTCGGTGGCCAACCAAAGATCTCTCCGCAATGAAGTATAGTTGCTCTCCACCCCTATACGACGATTTCGAAAGTTCTCTTCATCGTCGCTCGATCCAAAGAAGCTTAACCCCACATCAAAGAAGTTCGTGTTGTCGAATTCAGGTTTACCAACACGCACACCGACTGTCAAACGAGGAATCACAGCTGAGTTGCGATCTAGGAGAGAGCCTAGTGTAGCCTTTGCTGTAGTACTTTGTCGGATACTCAATGTATACTCAACGTAGTACGGTTTTTGAAGTGACTCGACGCGCAACTCTGCCAACGATCGTTTAATTTCGTCGCGCATCGCTTGACGAACCTCATTGATGTTGATCGATGGTTGAGCACCCAGTGGGATACATAGCCATGACAAGAGCAGCGCGAGGCGCAGCAGAGCTGAGGCAAAGGGAACACGATTCAATAAACTCGTTGAAGTCGTTGAAGAAGACATTGGATTCATTAGGGTTGCCCTCCTGTATGAGGAAGGGGCAGGATGGGTGGCTTGGCTTGACTTTTCGCTTTCTTTTGAACCTCTATTGTCGATACCAACAAGCTCGGTGAACTCGCGCTGACCGGGACACCGCCGGATTCTGCGCCGCAGACTCCGTTAAAAATTCCGACGTCGTCAGCGGCGGCGACGATATTGTTGAAGGTGGCAAGAGGAGTTCCTATGAGGTCAACGCCGCGTACCAGTTGTTTTGGACGTCCGTCTGCAAAGACCTTGTAGACGACAAGGGGTTGAACATTGAAAGCGTTGGGTACTGTGCGGCCTGTGAACGTAAAGCCACCGGAGATGTCTTCAAACAGCAAACCGTATTCTTTCTTCTGCTTCTTACACTCTTCTTGCAAAGATTTCACAAGGGAGTCGTAGGAGATGCTCTTGTGTGTTTCAACCATGAGGTTTGATTGGCGAGAGACGACTCGGTAGCCTGCTTGACGTCGGCCGTGACCATTAGACACAGGAAAGCTCTCGATAGGAGATCGTGACATGAGAAAGGACTTAAAGATCCCGTCTTTCACGCTCACCACGCGCTGCGCCGGTACGCCCTCGTCGTCAAACTTGAAATAGCCCACAAGATCCGTATTGCCTCGTTGCTTCAGAGTTGGATCGAAGACCACATCGATGAAATCCGGCAAAATCTTCTTGTTCAAAAACGTCTTAAACGTCTGCGATGAGTTCGGATCTTTTTGTCGGTGTCCTTCAACGCGATGTCCGAAGATTTCGTGAAAGAACACCCCTGCGGAGCGACCTGAAAGAATGGCCGGACCCGTGTACGTCTCAGCCAAAGGTGCCTCACGCAATTGTCCGAGCAAGCGAACCATTTCGTCCGCATCTTTCAGTAACTGTTCCTCAGGCGGTAGTCTGTCAGCACTGAAGGCGGTGTAGCTACGGTATAGCGGTAAGGTCATGCCGTCATCCGCTTTGGTACTTGCTAAAATGAAGAGCTTTACGATGGGTTCGGAACTGAGTACCTCGCTCCCTTCACTGTTGACGTAATACTTGACGTTGAGGTCTGTTTGAAAATACACGCGTGCTTGATAGATTTTAGGGTCTGAAGTAAAGCGAGCACTCACCCTGCGGATGATTGATGACCACCGTGTGCTATCAACCTCGAAGTTCAGAACCGTATCACGAAAGCGCACGGGATGCTCTTGCGAGAAATCGGCTGAGCTGTCTTCTTCTTTTACTTTAACGGCTTTGTTTGTCAAGGCCTTGCCATAGCGCTCCACTGCTGATTTATACGCACGATCCGTGGCTGTCCACAAGTTTTGACGAATGGCAGTTTCATCATCCATCAAGGGCATTTGTCGAGCACCGCGTCCACCTCCTCCAAAGTCAAAACTTTGTCCGCGAATAATATGTGTGTTGTCAAACGAATATTCTCCCACTCGAATGTCGATATCAAGCAGACGCTGCTTGCTTCCCATGTTACTTTCGATCATACCGAAGGTAGCGGACAAACTATAAGTTTGAGATTCGGTAATACAATATGACAGGAAGTAGGGTGGTCGCTCTTGTGTACGGTACTCCGACATACTGCGCTTGACTTCCGCCTTCATAGCTCTTAACAGGGCAGGATCATCGCCTTCGGCACGTGAGATCTGCGGAAAGAGTATTGCGATGCTGCAGAGTACAACCAGGGTGAAACGAGACATAAACGGTGCTCAGGTGAAAACAGATTACAATTTAGTGACGAAGCGACTATTCCTATCGTGTTTTAGTAGGATTCCCGTGCCAACGAGGTCATATGCGAAAAACCCCGGTGTTTGGTAAAACAACGGGGTTTAGCAATTGGTTACAATGAGAGACTGAACGGTATCGAGTTACACACTCAGTGTCTGACTTGCGTCAGCTTTTGACTTAGTGCGCAACAACGAAACGAAGCTGTGCAAAGCTGCCGTCGGAAGAGCCAACCAGAGCTGCGTAGCTTCCGCTCGGAAGCGACGAGCAATCAAAGGTCAAAGCATCCGCATTAAATTCAAAGGCTTGCAATTGGCGACCATGAACGTCTACAATGCGCAGACTACGAATTGCATTTGCAGGGTTAGGGAGTTTCAGAGTAAGGCGATCGCTCGCCGGTACCGGGTTGCTACTGAATTGAGCGCTGAGATCACGTTCGTCGACGGATGTCGATTGTGCAACGAGAAGACGCATGACAATTTTCACCTCGTCGCTAGGGTTAGCATCGTTGAAAAATGCAAAGTTGGCGACTGAAATACCGTCGGTCTTATCAGCGCGGAAATCTCCAATGAAAGTCGATGTGTCAGACATTCCGGGTCCTAGTACAGACGCGCCACCCTTGGCCGTTGAAACGGTAACATCTTCATCGTAGCACTCTTGTGCAAAACAGAATTTAACGCGGTGTCCTTCCAAAAGCCCGGATTTATCAACTTTCACACGGGTACGTACTGTCGAACCGCTGATGTTCTGTACCCCCATTTTAAAATCATGCCACTCCATATCAGGTGTGCTGATACGAATGTCTTTCTCAAACTCTGTCAATTGCAGACTTTGAGAAAATGTCACACCACTTAGTGCAACCGCACAGCACAGGTGTACAAAGTATTTCATGAGAACTCCTAAACGTTTTTGTAAGTTACCGTGTCAGACAAGCGTTGTGCAATCTACAACCTTGGCTGCACACGGAAAAACACGAAACTGGGTTTAACGTTTCAACACTAAACAGGTATGATGACGAAATTTTTCTCCGCACTTTCCGCAAGTATATTACTGACGATTTTGGCTAGTGCTTCATTGTGTGCACAGTCGTCGACCGGTACCACTATTCCCGTGGTTAAGATCAAGACACCGGACGGAAAAGTGGTGAGCACCGCAACCTTTCAGAATGACGGTAAGCCGATGATTATCGATTTCTGGGCCACATGGTGTAGTCCATGCAAGCAGGAGTTGAACGCCATCGCTAACGTCTACGAAGAATGGCAAAAGGAAACCGGCGTAAAAGTCATCGCAATTTCAATCGACGATGCGCGCAACAGTCCCAAAGTTGCGCCTTTTGTCAAAGGACGTGAATGGACATTCGAAGTCTATATCGATGAGAATTCAGACTTCAAGCGTGCCCTCAATGTGAATGAGATTCCGCACACCTTCATCATCAATGGAAAGGGTGAAATTGTGGCACAGCACAAGTCCTACGCCCCCGGTGATGAAAACAAACTTTATGAAGAAGTCAAGAAACTTGTTGCCGAAGAAAACGCCACTCAGAAATCCAATTCCAAGTAACATTCCGGCAATTCCATCGAATCATGTAGTGGAATTCTTCGAAGCGTGCTTGATATCTTAAGGCGACAGATCGTGACCCTTCTCAATGGTACACGGCGTCGATGAGTGAGAATAGTAATTAGGATGGTTGAGAACTTTAAAAAGTCAGGCTTTGCCTGACTTTTTTTGCATCCGGCATCGGTCACAATCTGCTTGGTTGTATTTTGGGTCTCACACTATTTCATGCTTGAATTATGCGTCGACTTGCGTCTTTCATTGTCTGTCTACTGAGCTCGTTCACTCTTCATGCTCAAAATGATAACGGCGTTCTCAGAGCCGATTTTGAGCTTCAGGCTCAGACCTACCGAGCTGACTCAACCATTGGTGCGCCGGAAGTTCCCGAGAAGATCTTAAGCGAAGGATTTCTGAATCTTAGCTACACCCGAGGCACATTTTCAGCAGGTCTTCGTTATGAAGGATACTTCAATCCTTTGCAAGGTGTGGACCCACGCTACGCTGGGAACGGCATACCCTATCGTTTTGCACGCTACAGTAACGCCGACGTCGATGTGACACTCGGAAATTTCTATGAGCAATTCGGCAGCGGTATGCTGCTTCGTACCTATGAAGAACGGGCATTGGGCTTTGATAACTCGCTGGACGGCGTGCGTGTGAAGTCTACGCCGTTCAACGGTGTTTCGCTGACCGGACTTGTCGGTAAGCAACGGAACTTTTTCGCTCTCGGACCCGGTATTGTTCGGGGCATTGATGCGGACATCAGCTTGAACGATATGGACATGTTTGGAGAGAATTGGCTGGGCGACGAAACGCGCATTCGTCTTGGTGCCAGCTTCGTCTCCAAGTATCAAAGCGCATCCGATCCTCTCTTGAACCTTCCTCAAAACGTTGGCGCTTGGGCATACCGTGCTTCTGTCACCAATGGGGGATTGCTATTGAGTGCCGAACTAGCCCATAAGATCAACGACCCAAGTCTAACGAATGGCAATAGTTTCAACGTAGGTAACGGACTGTTCGTGACCGGAAGCTATTCTACTGCCGGATTCGGAATTACTGTCAATGCCAAGCGTATCGACAACATGGACTTTCGAAGCGACCGCGCCGCTTTTGGAAATTCACTTACTATGAATTTCCTGCCGCCACTTTCCAAGCAGCATACCTACCGCTTGGTCACCATGTATCCCTATGCCACACAACCCAACGGTGAGATGGGTGTCCAGGCCGAGATTGTTTACAGTTTTCCGAAGAACTCACTGCTCGGAGGCAAGTACGGCACTACGGTCACTTTGAATTACGCAAACATTCATGACATTGACACGACACATAGTAGCGACACCACTCAGGAGGAAGCGCGCTATACCTACACATCGAAGTTTGCTTCACTCGGTAAAAACATCCTCTTTCAAGACATCAATCTAGAGATCAGTCACGCCTGGTCGAAGTCCTTCAAAACCATCTTGACCTTCGTCTCCCAGACTTTCAACAAGAATCTTGTGCAAGGTAAAGTTGACTACGATTCGCTCCTGCGTCCCTTCGTCGTTGTGTTGGAAGGTACCTACCTCTTCAGTCCGTCCTATGCTGTTCGCTGTGAACTGCAGCATTTGAGTGTTAAAGATGTATTGTATGATTCCACACTCACGAGCCCATATCCAGATCACGGAAACTGGGTCTACGGGTTGGCGGAGTTTACTCTGAATTCACATTGGTTTCTTACAGTATTTGACGAGTGGAACTACGGCAACAGCGATAAGGACCAACGCCTGCATTACCCAAGTCTCAGCACTACCTATGTTCATGAAGGAACTCGTGTGTCCTTTGGTTACGGAAAACAACGAGCCGGCATATTGTGCGTTGGTGGCGTCTGTCGGTTGGTCCCTGCAGCCGATGGATTCACACTTTCCCTAACCAGCACCTTGTAGCACTCTCGTGAGACTACCGTCACCGACTACGTAAGGCGCTGCAGCGTTCCTTCAGGATAATTATTGTCATGCGGGTGCCTTTGGCACCCGCATGAGCAGAGGATGTATCGCTCCCTGTTTTACGTGGCGGTGACATTCCGTTACGAGGCGCGAGTGCGTTTCAAAGAAACCTCAGATCTAGACTGCATAACTGCTCGTAGTTCAACCAACCAACCCTGTATGCCCGCAATCCTGAGCATTGGAGAAGCCTTGGCCAGCAAGGATTTGAGCGTTCGCATTGATGTGAGGTCGCCTGCCGAATTTGCGCAAGGTCACATACCTGAGGCCCTCAGCATTCCGTTGTTATCGAATGAAGAACGTCATGACGTTGGCTTGTGTTATGCGGAAAAAGGAAAGGATGCAGCTCTGAAGCTGGGCCTGCAACGAGTTGGCCCCAAGATGTCTACGTTCATTGAAACACTTGAGACCTTTGTTGGTCCACCAAGCTCAAGCACCTTCGTGCAGGTGTATTGTTGGAGAGGTGGAATGCGATCGGCCTCTATGGCTTGGCTCTTCGAAACGGCAGGATGGAGGACTGCAACAATCCGTAAAGGGTATAAAGCTTGGCGTAACGAAGCCCGTCTCATCATTGAACAGCCTCGCTTGTATCGCATCCTTTGTGGCCACACGGGTAGTGGCAAAACAGACGTGCTGGCGCAACTCCGTGAACGTCAAGAGCAGGTAGTGGATCTGGAGGACTTGGCCGGACATCGCGGATCAGCATTTGGCTGGTTGGGGAGAAGTGAACGTCCGGGGCAGGAACATTTTGAAAATCTCTTAGCTGTGGCGCTACTACCACTCAATACGCAGCGTCCAATATGGCTTGAAGACGAATCGCGTCGAATCGGCGCTATTAATATCCCGATGGCATTGTGGCTTCAGATGATTGACGCAGAAGTGGTACGTATGCACATTCCTATCGAGCGACGTCTGGACAATCTTGTTCGCGACTACGGCGCTTTCTCAATTGAAGAGTTGCGAGAGGGAATACAGCGGATCTCGCGTAAGCTGGGATCGGAGCAAACCAAACTGGCACTCGATGCGTTGGACGCCGGCGACATTCGTGGAGCAGCGGCGCGAACTCTAGCTTATTATGACAAGTACTACCGGCGTGGTATGGATGCTCACAGCCAAAAACCCTTAGCCATTATTGAAAGCTCTGAGTATCGTGCAGAGTTCTTAGCCGATGAAGTCCTCAAGGCTGTTTGCTCGGACTGAAAGCACTACAGGAATTCTTCAATGTAGTGTCCGACGTCAGAGTATGCTGCACTTTTCAATCAAGTGCGGCGTCCATGAAGATAAGCAGTGCCTTCATGTGCTTGAAAGCCTTAGACAAGTGTCTCTACTGCGTATATTTGCTCAGTCTGTATTGATTTGGAGTCGGATGTTTCTTCGAACGATAGTCGCGTTTTTACTCAGCAGCGTATGCATCCATGCGGCCGACAGCTTTGCTGTGCACGACAGCACGTTAAGACGAGGCCAGCATAGTATTGCGGTGTATGCGAATCTGTCGACCGGGAATTCCGATTCATGCTGTCTCGACCTACAATACAACCCAATGCTTCTCAGCATTAGTGGTGCGGATGCCTTATTACCGGCAATCAAAGGACTCGAATTTCTAACTGAGCGGCTGAGCTCGCAGTTAGCCTTGTTGCACCTGCGCTTTTCTACCGATAGTATGCACCTGGTGAACGAGAAACTCCTGAGTTTGCGCATTGAGGTGCTAGCCGGCCCGGATTCAGTGTGTACAATTGCGCCGACATACGCCTGTAAAAACGGTGTCGCGATTAGTCCGGTTAGCTTTAGCACAGGCGTCATCCATATTGAGGACGGTATTCCGGTGAGACCGGTTGCCATGGAGTGGCTAGGAGTCGCCTACCCGCAGCCCGGATCATCGCAGCAGTTTCGCTATCGATTGTTACAAGCCTGCTCACCGCAGTTTACCATGTTTAACTCGGCAGGGAAGTTGATTCTCAATGAAAATCTAAGTGAGCAACCTGCCGGAGAACATCTGTTTAGCTTTAGCAGTGCGTACTACGCATCCTTGTGTGATGCCGTATACTTCCTACGCTTGGTAACACCTATGGGCGTATATGTTGTCCCCTTCGAGGTAATACACTGATGCGTGGACTGCTTATTCTGTTCTTGGTGTTATGCTGTCTACCCTCTGCTTGGCTCAACGCTCAAGAGCCTGAGGCCGGAGACTTCGTGCATATGAAAAACTCTGAAGGCACAGACTTTTGGTTGTGCTTCATGAAGAATTACAAAGAAGGCAGCGACCAGAGCGCGAGTGATCAACTGACTCTGCAGTTGTTTTTTACTGCCAATGAAACCTCCGATGTCTTGATTGAAATTGAGGGCTTGAAGTACAAGCGAAATATGATCGTCAAAGGTGGTACCGTAGCAACCTTGATGATTGATGAGAGAGCACAGTTGAGTAGTACGAGCGCACCTCAAAAGCTGTCGGTTCATATCACCAGTGATTTTCCGATTTCTGTTTACGGACTTAATCGACGATTTCAAACTACGGATACTTACTTGGCGCTTCCACTTGATGTGCTCGGTAAAGAGTATCGCGCGGTGTGCTACACCAAGTTGTCGCAAGATTTGATCTCACAAATTGCTGTGGTTGCAACGGAAGACAGCACTGAGCTGACAATTGTTCCACGGACGGCTGTACTGGGTGGGCACGAAGCTCTCAAACCCTACTTGGTCAGACTTAAACGTGGCGAAGTGTATCAGTTTGTTGCTGACTTCAGTTCACCGGGTAGCGGAGATCTGACCGGGACCTTGGTGAGTTCCAACAAGAGAATTTCTGTTTTTAGCGGTCATAGTTGCGCTTATGTACCGTATGGCATTACGGCATGCAATCACTTGGTTGAACAATTGCCTCCGGTTACTGCCTGGGGCAAACACTTTTATGTGGGTATGCTGAAAGGTCGGTCTCGCTATACGCTTCGAGTGGTTGCGCACGAGAATCATACCAAGGTGTTTGAAGACTCTCGATTGGTGTCTGTGCTTAACGAGGGAGAGTTCTACGAGAATCTCAATGTGCGAAAGCATGTACAGATTACTGCGGATAGACCGGTTCTCGTTGCACAGTATTCACAGGGCTTCAAGAACGGTGATTCCATCGGAGATCCCATGATGATTTTGATCTCTCCGACACAGCAATTCGTGCATCGCTACCGTATCGCGACTCCGGTGAATGGCTATTGGGATCACTTCTTGAATTTGGTCGTGCCAACAGACAAGATCTCAACCCTGAGGTTGGATGGACGACCGGTGGCATTGAGTGAGTTTGAAGCACTGGGTTTATCACGCTATTCATTGGCTCAAATCAAAGTTGATTTCGGTACGCACGTCGTGACGGGAGATGTACCATTTGGTCTCTATATCTACGGTTTTGGTTACAAAGACGATTCCTTTGATGCCTATGGGAACATGGGGGGACAATCCTTCTTCGATTTGGATTACGCCAAAGACACACTCCCGCCTATTGGAGAGACACGTCCTGTAAAGGGTGGCACGACGCTCATCATCCGCGACGATCGTAACACAGATCGAGGCTTACGATCAATTCAAGTGATCATGGCTCAAAACATGACTACGAGCATTCAGCAGGTCGAGGAGGGGTCGCCGCAAGTATTGCTGACGCTAAAACCTTCCACAGAAAACAGTGATGCCAAAATGGTCATTCGGGCCGTTGATGCCGCAGGCAATGCTTCGAGCTTCACGATTTGTTATACGCGAGATAACAAGGGCAGTGGATATGGCTATAAGTTATGTCCGGAAGGACAAGACTGCGGTTTCGCAACCAAGTGGTCGGCGTCTGCTTTTCTCCTGTACAACACGACCTTTCATAGTGCTACGTTCAGTTCAACCGGACCAACTGCGAACTCAACCACTCTAGTTGCAGGTGGACCCTTTGCTGATGCGTTTGGAGGTGGGGGATATCTGGGCGTTTCACTTAGCCGACATCTTGGTCAGCGCCTGACCATTACGGGTCGCTTGTCTATGGAGTCTATCGGAGGTGCACTTCACGCGCCTGATACGACAGTATTGCACATCGTTGATAGTTCGGGAGTACTGCGTAATTACCAAGAAGAACGCATTCTGTCGCTGAAGTCTCCGCAACTTTGCATAGCAGGTGTTGCAGAGTTCTCGTTATTGAAGGGACTCTACGCATTCGGTGGCTTAAAAGCTATGATCCTGCTGTCAAAGTCCGTGAGTTATCAGCGACACATCATCCAGCCGCAAGACTATGTATTTTCGACCACCGGGAGTTCAACCCTCGATGAGCCAAACTTTGATTACCTCGATGCATTGTCCACGGTACGTCTTGCTCTTGTAGGTGGCGGTGGATTTTCAGTAGCGGTTGCTCCCAAATTCAACGCCTTTATCGAGACAGAACTCGACCAACCCTTAAGCGGAATGTTGGGAACCTCGAATGGCTCTTGGGATACATGGTCTTTCGTTGTCCATGCGGGCTTACGTATGACCATTCAGTAATTTCTTTCTGGGGCAGCCGGTTGGTCTGACTGATAAGTATTGCCCTCAACACCGTCCACATTCTCGTCTGCAATTCCCAAGATCGGTTCAAAAACAAAGCCTAAGGCTTCCATGAAGTCAGTGTGCATCTGCTCGAAAACCTGTGCAAGGTCTTCAGTGTCGGACCGGCATGTATAATGAAGTTCATGACCTACGCGCAGATCGTGTGCATTGAACTTGAGCAAAGTGCTGCTGAATGAGCCTGCGCGTGGAGCCGGTGCCGGGAGTTGGCTTTTATGGTCGGCGTTAAGACTCGGCCTTAGCAGTCGGCCTTAGCAGTCGGTGCTAAGAGCCGGCGCATGCAACCCACAGATAATCCCGACCCTCTTTTACTATCATGCCATGGTTTAAAGAATTCTCCCCAGCTATCCGGCCGTTGGGAGTGGGACGGACCGGGACATCAAAATCATGGGGAAATTGAAGGTTTTACGAGAAGTTCCTTCAGGAAACGCGTAGACAATCCGATCTTATGCAATGTGTGCGCCATTGAAGGCGAACGCTCATTGCATTGCGTATGGAAACTCAACAGAGCCATTTTTTTGCACGTACAGGTCGTCGATACTTAGGCTTACTTTGCCTGAGTATAGGAGTTCTCTTTATCTGCGCTAGTACTCTCCCTGCTCAAATGCAGAAGGAGAGATTTTCTGTTGCATTGAACGGTGCTGCCTACAAATATTGGGGGGAGTTTACAGGGGACTTGTTCGGATATGGGACCGATGTCTCGGTACGTTATGAACTTGCGCCTTTTGTTGGGTTTCAGGCTCGAGGTGGAATCGGTCTTGCGCAGTTTCGAGTCACCCCTTACGATTTAGCGAACTTCTCAAACTACTATCAAGGCCAGCAGTTTGGACAGTACTATAAGGGAACACTTACACGTATTGATAACATCAACACCATTCGCTTCTTTGAGCTAGAAGGATTGGCGGTTTTTCATATGCTGCCGTCGAGTGAACTCGTGCCTCAAGCGTATGTGGGAATGGGCTTGGTGAATCACTATGCTACCAACTCCAGCGATCATACCGCTCTACCACGAATACTTGGTCAACAGTATAGTCGATGGTCTTTCGAGTTTCCGGTTGGACTCGGTTTCGAGTACTTCATCAATGACGACATCGCCTTCAACGCCCGTGCGATATTTCATGTGACGACTACTGACAATTTGGACGACTACTCGCGAAGCACCTCTGCCAATGATTATTTCGCCAGTGTAGGTGCCGGTCTTAATATTTATCTGTCAGGCACACTGGATTCAGATGGCGACGGACTCGCCAACAAAGAAGAACGTAGACTTGGGTTGGATCCGAACGCAATGGATAGCGATGGCGACAGCCTCCGAGATGCCGATGAATTGAAAGTGTACCATACCGATCCTCATAGAGCAGACACGGACAACGATGGTTTGCTTGACGGTGAAGAAGTGCGATTCGGCTCCTCGCCACTCAAAGTTGATAGCGATGCGGACGGATTGACTGATCATGAGGAATACTTCCGCGGTTCAAATCCCAACGAGATCGATAGTGACGGCGACGGTTTGGCGGATGGCGATGAAGTACATCGGTACAACACCAAGCCAACCGACGCCGATACGGATCACGACGGTTTGTCGGATGCAGACGAAATCCGCTACGCATTGGATCCACGCAATCCCGACTCTGACGCTGACGGTTTGAAAGATGGCGCAGAAGTATTGGACTATCGCACCAATGCCTTAAAACAAGACACTGATGGCGATGGTCTGAGCGATTCCGAGGAAATTCAAAACACCGCTACTGATCCCCATAATCCCGATAGCGACAACGATGGCTTGTTAGATGGAGAAGAGGTGTTGCGCTACAAATCGAATCCCAAAGCACCTGACACCGATTTCGACGGTTGGTCAGACGGAGAAGAAGTACTGCGTCGATGCACGAATCCTGCTAATCCGGATTCGGACGGAGATGGAACAATTGACTCTAAGGATCCTGAGCCATGCGGTCCGGGCTGTTGCTGTTGCTCAAAATCCACGCCTTTACCCAAAGCGCAAGAGCCCATCAAACAGACAAAACCGAAGCGCAACTTTTCAATAAAGTTCCTAAAGAACAGTGATATCATCGACGCCGGTGACACTGAGACCCAACGCTCTTTGCGAGAATTGCAAGACTATCTATTAAGTGAGTGTGACAAAGCTCGCGTGACATTTGAAGGACATACCTCAAGCGAAGGAAACCCGGATCGAAACCGTGTGCTCAGTGAAATGAGAGCCAGAGCGGTGAAGAATATGATGATCGACAAAGGTGTGCCCGCACAGAAGATTCAAGGAACCATTGGGTATGGCTCCGCTCTTCCTCTTGTTCAAGAGCCACCTGCAAGCGTTGCGCGACGTATGTCGCGAAGTGACCTCGAGAGTCTTCGAAAACAAAACCGGCGCATTAGTGTACGTGAAGACATTGGCTGTGACTAACTGCTTTGATTCAATGACCTGCGATCCGAAATAGTGAGCGCTTGCCACACACGCCTACGTCCATTTAAAGATGGAGATTCTTGTTGCTCAGTGCCAGGCACGCAGCGCCGCGGCTTGGCTTCGAATCTGAGAAGCATCGAATTGTCGTATCCGCATCAAGCTCATCTGCCAAATAGGGATTCCCAAAGAGAACAGCAATAGTCGGTCGATTACCGCGTAAAACTCTAGTGGCTTCTACCAAGCGTGGATCCAATCCAACAGAATTCACATATGAACGGGGTTTTGCGAACACAGCGAAAATGACGCACTCCGCCTCTGCTGTATCGTTGGCGTAAGCCTGGATTTCCTCATCAGTGATAGAAGAGTTCATGTAGGCTATATCAGTATTGTTTTCGTACACCTGCGAAAGAAAGTGAAAGAACTCGCTTGCCGGATCAATATCGTCTGAGCTTAAAAGTGCAAATACAGCAATGTGCTTATACTGTTCGATGGGAAGAACCTCTTGTGCTCCCTGCACATTTAAAGCGTTTGTTGCTGCCTTGAGCGCAAGCATGCCGTGCTCTTCGAGAGACACGATTTCACGAGGATGTTGACGGCGGTCCATAAGACCACACCAGCTCTTCAAGGCAAGTACACGCCGGACGGAATCAACGATACGTGTTTCCACGAGCTGACCGCTTTCAGCAGCCGCAAGTAAACCTTCGAGGGCTTCCTGTGCATTTTCGGGAATAAGAGCGATGTCGTTGCCGGCATTCAGCGCACGTATACACGCCTCGGCGCTCGAATAACTCTTTGATATCGAGTGCATGTCGAGAGCATCCGTCACGACCACTCCATCATACTTCATATAGTCACGTAGTATGCCTTGAATGATCGGTTTCGACAAAGACGCCGGAGTGCCGGAGCCGTCGAACGCAGGAACATCAAGGTGACCAATCATGACCGATTGCACTCCCGCACGTATTGCCGCAAGGAAAGGGACCAACTCGACTGAAGTCAAACGTTCACGACTAAGCTCCAATGTTGGTAGTGCCAGATGTGAGTCTACCGCGCTGTCGCCATGGCCGGGGAAATGCTTGGCGCATGCAGCTACGCGAAGGCTCTGAGAACTTTCGATCCAGGCACTTACCTGCGGTATCACATCGCCGATCGTCTCCCCAAAGGCTCGTGTGTTGATGATAGGATTGTTTCTATTTGAATTAACATCACAGACCGGAGCGAAGTTCCAATGCACACCTAACGCTACACATTCACGCGCAACAGCTCTCGCCACTTCTGCTGTGAGATGGGTGTCGTGAGCATTGCCTAGCGCCATTGCATGGGGGAAGTCCGTCGCGCCCTCAAGTCTCATCGACAAACCATGTTCAAAGTCTGCGCTGAAAAGTAAAGGGATCTCGGCGAGTGCCTGGAGCTCAGCCAAGATCTGCGCTGTCTCTTCCACAGAGCCCTGAAAGACGCAAAAACCACCAACGCCGGCTTCCACAAGCTGCCATATCTGTTCTCGATACTGCTCGTCATCCCTGTAGCGGATCGGATGCAGTGAAGGCATAAGAAGTTGCGCAACCCGTTGCGCAGGACTTAGTGAAGCAGCATTTGTCATCATGACGTGATCGGATGCGGAGTGATGAGACATGACTCGAAGCAGCGCGTGTATTCGTCCACATACTCTTGGAGTCGTTTACGACGATACTGCATGATAAACCGTGGATGGTCCAGCGCGATGATTTTTTCGAACCATCCATGTTCAAGATTAAGAACCTGCAGGAAGGTATACAACTTGCCCCGACCCAGACAGATAGCTAAGTCTCGTCTCAGCGGAAAACGAAGTTGCTTCTCAAACGAACTCACTACAAAAGGCGTCGTTGCACGAAGGAGCTCTGCCGAGTCGTAAAAATTGAAGTTGACACGTCCACGTGTAAAACCTAGAGGACAGGTAGCACTCAAGTAAAAGGAACGGAAAAACGTATCGACACCACCAAATTGATCTATACACCGGTACACAAAACTCGAGGACAGCTCAACGCGATCGCCGAGCGTATTAGGAATTCCACAGTGTTTACGCAACGCTACCGGATCGGTAAAGCTGATGCCGCTGAGGCCGGCGCCAAAGCGTCCGGGGTTAATTCCAAAGATGCCAACTCTTTTTTCGTTGTCAGTGTAAAAGCGCTTATAGAATGACCGTATCCCTTGAACCGTGTTCTCATCTGTGAAGGGATTGAGTACTTCTACATTCAACGATGCGGGAAGTTGTAAATCCAGTTGCGTGTGAAAAGTAACTGCGCGCGACGCAAATGTGGGCATGAACGAATCCTAGTGTGAGTTAGCGACGTCCACCGGCACGACCTACAAAGTCTGCCGGGTGGAGATGCTCAAGTGACTCAGTGTGCGTTGATGATTCTGCAATCGAGCTGCAATTTACGGCTCCCGTATAGATCGTGAGGGCAATGGGTATGTGTGTGGGACGCGAACGTGCTTTGTACCGGTGGTTGGCCTTCGATGATTGCACTGACCCATACTATGCTATATTTGACGAGTTGTACCACTGGATTCCTTAATGCTCACCGATCTGGGCCTCACCATTCTTCTTGTCTTTTTTAACGGCTTTTTTGTCGCTGCAGAGTTTGCCATGGTGAAAGTCCGAGCTTCTCAACTTGAGCTGCTCGTGCGCAGTGGAAGCTTTTTTGCCCGTTTTGCCCAGGTCATCAATTCCAATCTGAACGGATTTCTATCCGCAACGCAGCTTGCAATCACGCTTACAAGTCTTGGTCTTGGTTGGTTCGGAGAACGTATTGCTGCCGGAACGGCGATACTGATCAGCCGAAACATGCAGCTAGATCTTTCCGATGCGATGGTCCATACAATAGCTCTACCCCTAAGTTTTTCCTTTATCACTTTCCTTCATATTGTCTTCGGCGAGTTAATTCCGAAAGCGGTGGCTATTCGGAGAACGGAGACGGCAGTTCTAACGGCGGCTATTCCTCTGAGGGTTTTCGAGTTTGTTTTTCGTCCGGCAATTTGGATCCTGTCACGGTTTGCTGACATGGTCCTTGCGCTCATCGGAATTGACCCTAGTCAGGAACACGAACTGCATTCGCCCGAAGAGATTCGCTTTTTGTTGGAAGAAAGTCGCGAGAGCGGTGCCTTGGCCGACGATGAGCACGAGCTTATTGAAAACGTCTTTGATTTTAAAGAGACAGAAGTCAGACAGATCATGGTGCCACGTCCGAAGATCGCAGCAATCGATGCAGCAATGCCAAGCGCTAAAATCATCGACAAAGTTATTGACGAAGGATACTCACGTCTGCCGGTGTACTCAGGAACCATTGACAATATCATTGGAGCAGTCTTTTCCAAAGACCTACTGGCGCTGGTATCCTATAGTTCCGTCGTCATTCTACAAGACGTTATGCATCCGGCCATCTTCGTCCAGGAACATGAGAAGATCTCCAATCTTCTACGTCGCATGAAGAAAGAACGCTTCCATCTTGCAGTTGTACTCGATGAGTTTGGAGGCACCGCCGGGGTGGTGACCTTGGAAGACGTAATAGAGGAGATCGTTGGAGAAATACAAGACGAGCATGACGATGAAACGCAACCGGTTGAAGAGCGAAGCTCCGAGTTTTTTGTCAACGCCGCGACGGCTATTTCCGATCTGAACGAACACCTACCCTATGCACTCCTTGAGAGTGAAGAGTACGACACCCTTGGTGGCTTGTTAAACAGCATCGCAGGACATATACCCCAAGCCGGCGAAGAGTTCCGCATTCCTGGTTATCAAGCAATAGTTGTCGAAGCAACCAAGCGAACCGTTGTCAAGGTGCGACTACACCGAGACCCTAGCACCGACCTAAAGCTTGAATAAACGCCGACAGTACCAAGAAACATTTGATTAAGGCGCAGCGCAGCTGCGCCTTAAAGATGAACTCCTGTTCGACTGCATCACTAGAACCGCTGCATAGCCGTCACTCACCTGACTCTCAATCCTGCTAAAATTCTGTTAATGCCGCAACTTTCGTAAATGAAACTACGTAGGGAAATAGGCTGCATCGAGTGAGGAAGTTCGTTCCCGCTCATAGAAGCCGCTAAGCTAGTCCATGCAGCCGAACCTCGTTCCCACTGCCATGCTTTGGAGCGTAATAACCATACTCATTCGCCATCTATCACAAGGATCGTATCATGCCTGCAACGCGTAAGTACAGAGTGGACCTAAGTGAGCAAGAGCAACAGCGACTTCATGAGATTACACGGCGTGGAAAAGTAGCTGCTCGAACAATTACGCGCGCTCGCATACTCTTACTGAGTTACGAAGGGCTAAGCGACGATCACATCCTGAAGGTCTTAGGTGTGGGCAGTGCGACTCTAACCAGAGTTAGAAGACGGTATGTGACAGAAGGACTTGATGCAGCACTGCACGAACGACCGCGTCCGGGTGCTCGTCCAAAGATGAAGCAAGAACATGTTGACGCCCTTCAAGCGCTACTGTCGACGCCTCCGCCGGAGGGTCAAAAGCAGTGGTCGCTGCGCTTACTTGCTGCGCATCTGGTAGAGCAACACCATGTCGAGCGAATAAGTCACGAAACCATTCGGTCCACTCTGCAAAAGTCGAAGAAGACACAGCTGCTATACAGTGTAGGGACTAAATTGCAGGATGACACAACCAGATCATCGCGACCAGGAGGACCTCACATCGTCCACCCACAAATCTCTCTACGAGACCACGAGTAGTCCGTGTTCGCTCGACCTTCAAACTGACTTTTCAGACACGCTTCACACACAGACAGAACGAGTGCCTCGGAATTCCTTGGCACGCCATCTGTGCATCGACCCCAATACCCACCTCAAATCAACTAAAGAACTTACTCAGGGCATCCGAGAACGTTGGCCTCAACGTTTTGACTGCGCGCTCGTAGCTGGATCCGGTATCCATGAAGCCCTGAGTTCCTTTGAACGCTGTGACCATGTTTCCTATGTCGATATTCCCGGCCTCAACGCTTCGCACGTAGTTGGCCATGTTAACCGTTTGGAATGGAGACGGATCGCGGGGTTGAATGTCTTGGTTTTTAGTGGTCGATTTCATCGTTATGAGGGAAATGAGTTGGATGCGGTCATCGTACCAATCAGCATCTGTTATGGACTTGGTATACCGTCTGTCATACTGACCAATGCAGCCGGAGGTTTAAATCGCGACTTCCATGCTACCGACATTATGCTCTGTGAAGATGTGTTGAACATGAGTTTTGTCTCGGTTCATAGCACACAAAGACAGACACGACCCTCGTTGATAGACTCGACTTGGCTTCGAGCTGTTCGAAAAGCCTTGGGAGAGCGACCATGGCTGCGGAGCGGAGTATACTGCAGTGTAAGCGGTCCTTCTTACGAAACCAGAGCGGAGATTGGGATGTTCGCTAGATTTGCAGATGCAATCGGGATGAGCACGATTCACGAACTTCAAGCAGCGGCAGCCTTAGGTCTTCAAGCCATTGCGTGTTCCGTCATTACCAATGTAGTGCGGGCTGATGAAGTTGTTGCGCTCCAGCATGCCGAAGTTGTCGAAAACGCACGCATCGCAGCATCACAGATGGCGCTAGTCATTGAAGCGTGCTGTCAAGTATTGTCGTCGAACGTTCAGAATAATGAGTAGTCCGGCTTGTCGACACAGTGCGTAGGGAGGCGCGGTGTCGAATCAATTGTTCATAGCACAGTTTTGTAAAACCCTTCTGAAGTAGTATGCACGTAGATTGGATTATTGCCGGTTTGGGAAATCCGGGGCCGAAGTATGAGTGGACCAGACATAATATTGGGTGGATGGTGTGCGCGGAGATCTTGCAACGGCAGAAAGCCGGCCTTGTTCCGGGAAAGGGTGAATACTACTCGGCATCTTTACGTATCCGTGGCAAATCAGTTCTGCTTATGTTGCCCACAACGTATATGAACTTGTCGGGTACAGCCATCGTCAAGGCGATGGGACAGTATGAAGTAAAAGCTGAAAATGTTATCATCGTTGTTGATGAGTTTAATTTTCCGGTTGGAAAAGTGCATGTACGTCAAGGCGGTTCGGATGGGGGACACAATGGCACGCACTCGGTTATCCAGGAACTTAAAACAGAGAAGTTCTGGCGCATGCGATGCGGGATCGACAAGAAGTTTGGTATGGGAGAGCTCGTGGATTATGTCTTACGAGAATTCTCATCCGATGAGATCCAGGCACGCGACGCAATGATCAAGCGAGCCGCCGATGCCGTTGAATTGATCATGAAAGCGGGGATTTCCAGAGCAATTTCGGATATCAATTCAGACAAAGATCCACTGCTGTAGAATAGAGGTTTATCACCATTTAGGTATCGAGTATGAGTCGTGGAGCTGTTGTAGCATGGCAAAGCACAGTGTTGATGTGCACCATTGTGCTTGCCCTTATCGTACCAATCCACCTTGTCATACCAAATCTTGTTGCGCCGAGCTTTGTACCGCTGATGTTGGTTATAAGCGCTATCTATTTGGCAGATCTTATCAACGCCTATCGGCGCCACAAACGAAAAGGTGCTCCCTATTTTCAACGATACCTGAGACAGTGGTTGATCATTGACCTTGTATCGGTGCTGCCGTATGCACTGATTTTTAATTGGCCCTGGCTCTCACTGCTTCAGTTTCTGAAGATTCTCCACGTCGGTTCGCGTATAAATGAGCGCATCAGGGAGTCTCCACGCTTCGCCTCAATACTGCGTTTGTCGCATTTCGCGTATATCATTCTTACCATTCTCAATTGGGTAGCCTGCTCACGTGCGTATTTGCATCCCATGCCACAGTATGGTGACATGGGTTACTATCTGCACTCGCTGTATTGGGCAACAACCGCACTTGCGAATGCCGGATTGTCCGGAGATGAACCCACGAGTAATATTGATTTGGTTTTTGCCGTGACGACTATGCTTACCGGCTTAGTTATGTATGGTTATTTGATTGGAAATATCGCGTCGCTACTGAATAAAATCGATCCGGCTCGAGTGCACCATGAGGAGACTCTCGAGAAAGTTCATGCCTTCATTCGCTATCGAAACCTGCCTCCTGAGCTTGAACATCGCATCAACAGTTATTATGCCTACGTTTGGGAGAAACGACTGGGCTACGACGAAACGAGTGTGCTGGCGGCCTTACCTCCCGGACTCAAAACTGAAGTCTCCATGTACCTTAAACGAGAAGTTCTCGAACGAGTCAATATCTTTCGCGACGCGAGCGAAGAGTTTATACGAGAAATCTCGATTTTCTTACATGCACAAATCGTGATGCCCGGTGATTATGTCTTCAAGATTGGCGACACGGCTCGTTCGATGTACTTCATTTCGAAAGGAGCTGTTGAGGTGCTATCGGGTGAGGGAGAAGTTCTCAGTGTTCTGCACGAAGGGGAGTTCTTTGGCGAGATGGCCTTGATTAGAAAACGCAAGAGAAACGCTTCGGTTCGAGCGCTAGTTCATTCCGACCTTTACGTTCTTGACGTGGCTTCTTTCGAACGTATTCTCGCTGAGCACGCCGAGTTTAAAAACCAGATTGAAGATGTCGTTAAGGAGAGAACAGCTTTCTAAGGGGTGTGGTGGTGTCTGCTAATCTTCTTCGATCACGGATCCGGCTCGAGCATTCGTCACTGAGTTAATGCTTTCAACGAAGGTCGGGATATCGGAGATCATGATTTTTAGCTCAAACTCGACCGCGTCACGGTAATCACTCTTGGTGTGCACCGAGTATTTTTCAATGAGGGGAAGTACGAGTTTTAAATCTTCGTATGTCGTAAAGACGCGAACCGTATGGGTTCGATAGACAGCTTTTTTGCTACAGGTCTGAAGCACTGTTTCGGCAGAATGGGCGTAGGCTCGAGCTAGATTTCCAACCCCGAGCTTTGTTTTTCCGAAATATCGGGTGACGACGACCAGAGTATCGCTGACCGCGTATTTTTGGATGGCAAAAAGGATAGGTTTTCCTGCACTACCGCCGGGCTCTCCATCGTCTACTGCGCGAAACACCAAACCATGTATGCCAAGTCGGTAGGCGTAACAATTGTGCGTGGCGTCGAAAAACTCCTTTTGGATTTCTTCCAGTTCTTCGAGCGCATGTTCCTTTGTTGCAATGGGAATAGCTGTCGCAATAAACTTCGATCCTCGTTCCTTGTACTCAATGCGGCTTTTATTTTCGATCGTGAAATAACGGTCTGTATGCTCGGTGTCGGTCTCAACCATTAATCGTCTGGACTATGAAAATCGGAATTGTTTGTTATCCAACATACGGCGGAAGCGGCGTTGTTGCAACTGAACTTGGTATGGAACTGGCCCGCAGAGGTCATCATGTGCACTTTATCACCTACGCGATGCCCTTCCGATTGGATCGGTTTCAGGAAAATGTGTTTTTTCACGAGGTCGAGATTCCCAGTTATCCCTTGATGGAGCATCAATTGTACACCCTCGCGCTAGCAGGAAAGATCATTGATGTCGTTCAGTATGAGCAGCTGGACATCATTCACGTGCATTACGCGATACCACACGCGGTGAGCGGATATCTAGCCAAGCAGATTATTGGTGCGAAGACCCCCATCAAAATGTTGACGACTTTGCACGGAACTGACATTACGCTTGTTGGACTTGAGCCAACCTTTCTTCCACTGGTGAAGTTTTCTCTTGAGCAATCCGATGCCATTACTGCTGTATCCGGCCATTTGAGAGAAAAAACCAATCAAAGCTTTACTCCTCGCAAGGACATCAGAGTTATCCCAAATTTTGTGGACACGAGTATTTTTAGCCGCAGTGAAGCCCGCTGTGATGCAATGCGCAATCGTCTTTCAAAACCCGGTGAAAAAGTCCTTATGCACTGCTCGAATTTCCGCAGTGTGAAGCGTGTTCAAGATACCATTCGAATTCTCCAAGAAGTGCGAAAGAGCATCGATGCGCGCCTGGTCCTCATAGGTGATGGCCCCGAACGTGCCGATACCGAACGACTCAGTCGTGAACTTCAAGTCAGCGATCACGTGACTTTCCTTGGCAAGCAGAACGCGCTGGCTGAGATTTTGTCGGCCGCCGATCTCTTTCTACTGCCTTCCCAATCGGAGAGTTTTGGTCTCTCTGCCTTGGAAGCAATGTCATGTCACGTTCCTGTGGTCGCCTCGAACGTAGGCGGAATTCCTGAGTTGGTTACGCATGGTGAGAACGGATACATTGCGGAAATCGGAGACGTGCAACGCATGGCAAAGTATGCGGTGGAACTTCTCGGTAGCCCTAAGCGCTGGGCTGCCTTTAGCGAGAAGGCTCGACAATCCGCCGTCGAGAATTTTGATGTCAACCGCGTAGTTCCACAATATGAGGCTCTCTATTCAGAGGTCGTGTCGATCTAAATACTATGGGCTTCGGGTCTGCAGTGTTTTTGTGTTTTTGCTTCGTAGATGCATTCTGCGTAGGTACCGGCTAATCTGCGGAATGAACATTAGCCGGACAAGGGTGTCTTATCGATTGAAAGTTCGTCATGAGAGCTACTTTAGGTTGATTCAGGGACATTTGGGTGCATTGCCGGCACATCCGGGTTGGAAATAGTGATGCGGGACTAACTCAACCATGCAATTTTTGCCCAAAATTGGACAATTCGAGACTTCTCTTTGCCTGGGCTGCGCATGCGCAGCCCTGGAATAAAAGACTAATAGACCTGTCTTGAGAAAGCTCGCAGCGCACAGTATTTTCTTTGCCAAAAAGGGGAAATATGTCGCAAGGGGAGAGTTTTTGCGGGGATATACGGAGCTAATCGGGCAACTCAACGTGTGAAATCCGTAGGATTACTCACCAACTCGGTTTGGGGTCGGGGCTACTTTGATCATAGACAATTGATCAAGTGAGTTTCATGACGTGCCTGAGGATATGGCACGAACGCTGTTGGAGTTTTATGAAGCACCTTTTCTGTACCATTGTTCTGTTTTGTTCCATTGTGAGCCTTCGTGCTCAAGTGTATAGTGGAAATCAGAACCCTTCTTCAAAAATCAGTTCATACAATGCACAGTGCGCGTGTGTGAATGTGACAAACCCCGGCGCCTTTCGAGTTGGCGACCGAGTTTTGATCATTCAGATGCAGGGTGCATCTCTTTCTCTCGATAACTCCGAGAATTTCGGGTATCCTCAAGTTCCGGCTTCTTCCGGCTACTTTGAATTCAACAGCGTCGCGGCGATCGATGGAGCTACCATCAGTTTGAGCTATTCGCTTCAGCACAGTTTCGACATGCAGAACGGCTCTGTACAGCTCGTGAAAGTGCTGAACGGTACAGATTTAAACGTTGCTCAACTCAGCTGCGCTAAATGGGATGGAAACAGCGGTGGAGTAATCGTTATTGAAGCAACAAACAGTGTGACACTTTTTGGTCCCATCGATGCCAGCGCTTGTGGTTTTCGTGGTGGACTGAGTGTTGCAGGCTCCTACCAATGCGGCATTCACGATGTCTATCTACCGGCTACCAGCACCGATGGAGCAATTAAAGGCGAAGGAATCTCCATCAACAGTCTTGGTCTTCGAGCACGCGGTGCATGGGCTAATGGCGGTGGCGGCGGAAACAACCACAATGCCGGTGGTGGCGGTGGTTCGCTTGCCGCTGCAGGTGGTTTTGGCGGATTTGCATGGGGTAACTGCGCTATTCGCAACGACGCACAAACACGCGGCATTGGTGGCTTTGCATTGAGTGTGAGCTCAGTTGATCCGCGCGCCTATCTAGGCGGTGGTGGTGGTGCGGGACATCGTAACGACAACAATCCTTCTGCCGGTGCCAATGGTGGTGGAATCATCATCATTGTGGCAAAAACTCTTAACGCCAACAATAGCTCAATCATAAGCCGTGGAGCTGACGCACAGCGCTGTGAGATGGACGGTGCAGGTGGAGGAGGAGCAGGTGGTTCTGTGGCTTTAATCTGTGAAAACTTCTTGTCTTCCTGTGTAGTCGACATCTCCGGCGGTAATGGTGGTGACGCTCGTAATCCTCACGGACCCGGCGGTGGAGGAAGTGGCGGAGTACTCATGCTCAGCCAGAATCAGATCCCTAGTGGTCTTCAACTCCGTGCACAAGGCGGCAAATCCGGTATGAACTATGAATTGGGCGCTGCAGCGCAGTCCTTTATCGTCAACGCGTACGGTGCTACAGCCGGACAAGACGGTGTTGTGCTGAGCTCCGTACGTCAACCCCAATCCGGTACTCCCGTAAATCGTATGACCTTGAACTTGGGTGCGCGTCGTACCGTTTGTTCAGGCACAAGCGAACAACTCCGCGCAAACCTTCAAGGCGGCGTCGCTCCTTTTAGTTATTCATGGTATCCTGTTTCAGTTGTCTCGTCTTCAACCATCGAAAACCCGGTGTTTACATCGAGCGAAAGTTCCATGGTTAGCTGCACGGTTCGTGATTCACGCGGATGTGTTAGCGTTGACAGTGTGTACATTCAAGTAGCTCCCTCCATTGGCATTCTTATGAAAGACACTGTGCGTGCATGTGCAGGAAATGTCGTAACACTCGATGCTCAAGTGTTTGGTGGTTCCGGCGATGTGGTGACACAATGGTCACCTGCAACCGGTCTCAGCAGCACCCATGGTCTTCAAGTGCTTGCTCGTCCGAGTGCCAGTTGTACCTATGTACTTAGCGTACAAGATCGCAATGGATGTATCGCTGTCGATTCCGTACGCATCAACATTGGCGTCGAACAAGAGCTGGCAGTCAAAGGAGATCGTATCGTTTGCGCCGGCACCGAACATGAGTACACAACAGGACTGCCTTCAGGTGTTCAGTTACTGTGGTCGGCAACCGGATGCCTATCGTTGAATATTGACCACGCTCGAAATTCAGCACGTGTTGTGTGGGGTTACGGTCAATCCGGATCGCTGAGTGTAAGCGGAGACGCACGTGAGTGTGTTGGTATGCAGAGCATTGCGGTGGAGATTGAAGCCGTGCCCACACCCAAACTTCAAGAAAAGACAGTGACGATGTGTGAAGGTGACAGCCTCGTCTTGGACGCCGGCGACTTCGCAAAGTTTTCGTGGACCAGTGGTGAAACTAGCCGTCGCATTGTTGTTCGTTCAGCAGGCACCTACGGTGTGAACGTATGGAATTCACAAGGTTGTGAGTCTGAGCTGATCAAGCAAACTGTACTCGTTGCCGAGCGCCCACACCCAATCATCCGGCAAACGGTTGTTTCCTCCAATCCTTGCGTTGCAGACGAGATTGAACTCGAAGCAGGCGAGTGGAGTTCCTACCAATGGTCTACCGGAGACCGTAGTCGTCGCATTCGCGTACGCACCGCCGGTGAGTACTCAGTAACAGTCACAAACGCTTCGGGCTGTAGTGCTCAGAGCGATGTGGTGAATCTGCAGCTCGGGGCAGATCGTCGTCCTGCATTGACAGGGGCCACGGATGTGTGTGCACATTCAGTTGCGGTTTACCGTGCAGACGGTTTGGCTACAAGCTACTTCAGCTGGAACGTTGACGGTGCTGAAGAGGTGACCTACATGGGATCACGCAACGATTCTGTGCGCGTGCAATGGTATTCGAAGAGCGATAAAGGCACAGTGAAGCTGAGTGAAAACACAGCGGCAGGTTGTACAGTTGAGCGTGTAATGAACATTAACATTACTCGTATTCCTACTCCCTCGGTTGTAGTTGACAAAACCGATATCGTTGATGGTGATGTTGCTCAACTCCGTGCAACTGCCGGTTATACTGCGTACCTCTGGTCAACAGGTGAAACAAGCCCAAGTATCTTTGTTCGTACAAGTTCAAAAGTTTGGGTTGTGGTAGCAAACGTAAAGGGTTGCACACAGAGTTCCGACACGGTTCAGATTCGTGTTCATGCGCTTGACGAGGCGAAAGTCTTGGCTAGTCGTCGTAGTGCCTGCGAAGGTGAACGCATCACGCTCAAGGCTTCTTCAACCGTTGGTTCCATTCTGTGGAGTACCGGTGAGAAGTCTTCCCAGATCAGCGTAAACCATAGCGGTCTGTACTTCTACACAGTCAGCAACGGATCAAAGACACAAGTTTCGGACTCAGTTCAAATCGAGTTTTTTGCAGGCAGTCCGGCTCAGGTTCGTCGCGAAGGATCGATGCTTGTTGCCAATGAAGCTGCAGCATTCCAATGGTTCCAAAACGGTATAGCAATAGCCGGAGCCACATCGCAGCGTTATCAGCCAACCTGCGATGCACGATTTAGCGTGGTTGTCGCCAATGTGCATGGATGTACTTCTGCTTCGGAAGCATACATGTTTCACAAAGTACTGCGCTATTCTCTCGGTGTAGGCAGCGTGCACGCTGCAGCTGGAGTTCAAACGCAGATCCCGATTTCCGTTCATTTCACTGATGCTGCTCCGTTGTCAACTCCAACTCGCGTGGACTTTAAGCTCTACGCATCCGCGCAAATGGTTCATGTTCCGGACAACACCTTGAACACGAGCGTTGAAGGCGACAAGCTCGTCATGAGTTTTTCGCTTGCCTTGACACAGAGTACCGAGATCGTAGTTCCGTGTGAATTGTTGTTGAGCGACAGCGTACGCTCATCGCTCCATCTTGAAATGGTTTCCACATCGGACAGCAGCGAGGTATTGATCCAGGATGGTTTCGTAGAATTGTTAGGTCAATGCGGTCGCAGTTCCGCACAACGTGTTTCCACTAGCGAGGCACTTCGCATCAGCGCCGTCTATCCGAATCCCTCCACCGAAGATGTTACGATTGACTACAGTCTTTGCGAAAGTGGTCACAGCAGTTTACGCGTGTTTGATCTGAATGGTCAGCTTCGTGCAGAGCTGTTTAACGGACTGCGCGAGCGCGGAAACTATAGTGTACACCTGGACACATCCGTGTTCCCAAGTGCAGAGTACATTTTGGTTTTGGAGTCTCCGAGCCGTCATACCACAAGCACGATGAATGTTGCTCATTAAAGCCTAACAACGCAGATCGGACACCTCGTACACGGTCCACCATCGAAAAATTTCTCCTCCAACAGAGAACCCGTTTACCATATGGAAGTGGTGGCGGGTTATTTTTTTGCCATCTTCTTGCTGAGTCATTGAAAGGGTAGGTGATATATTAGCATCTGGACTTTTGTGTGTACGAGGCTCTATGGGGATACGCGGTCAATCACGTCTGATAACTTCTTCAGCGCTTCTACTTCTGCTGGCACTTCGAGTATTTGCGGCTCAGCCGGTGTCGTTTTCAGAGATACGCCAAGATTACTTCATTGAGAATAGGGGACAAGTTCTCGTTTGTGATTCAAGCATGGGCACTGTGCGTTTCTACGCGCGTATGCATGGCTATCAGATCTATATCTGCGATGAGGGTATTAGCTATGTTCTTAGTGAAGCGCAATCGGGCCAACTTGTGCAAGCGGATCGGCCGGGGCTGCGATGCTTACCCGCTCCATTTCAGCTACGAAGAATGGATCTGCGTCTGGTTGGACGACAACTGAGCTCTCAGGTAGAGGGTCAAAGCATTCTCAGTCAACGCATAAGCTTCCGACGTCCGCACCTTAACGTTGAGTCTGTTGAGGTCAGCTGTTTCGATGAACTCTACTACCGAAACGTCTACAATGGAATTGACCTACGGTTTCGACTACAAAACGGAGCATTGAAGTATGACTTCATCGTTCATCCCGGAGCAGATGCATCTCGCATCGCACTAAAACTGGAGCATGCAAACGGATTGGAGTTGACAGAGGAGGGGCGTTTGCGCATGACGGTGGGTCAGCACGTCCTGCAAGACGAAGCGCCGATTGCATGGCAGAACGACAGTCAGGGTGTGAAGCGCGATGTTGCAGTCCACTACCATATCGATTATGCTCAACAAATACGATTCAGGTATGATAGCTACGACAAGGGACGAGAGTTTGTCATTGATCCCGCTATCACCTGGGCCACGTTTTTTGGGGGAACGAAGGACGACCAGATTCAAGACGTAGCGCTTGACAAGAGCGGAAATCTCATTATCTGCGGCTCTTCGCAGAGTGATATTTTTCCGGGGACCGGTACAGTGAAAAACGGTGATTACGATCTCTTTCTGAGCAGCTTCACCCCAAATGGACAACTCATTGCGAGCACCTACCTCGGTTCCACCGATTTGGAGATAGCCTATGGCCTTGCTATCGATAACAGTGGCAACATCTTCGTATGTGGTGAGTCTAAAAGTCTCGATCTAGGATTTGCTGTAAATGTCTTCCAGGCTTTCAATGCCAAGTCCGGTGAGAAAGACGCACTGATCATCAAGTTTAACTCAGCCCTGAAGTACATCATAGGTACCTTCATAGGTGGTACAAGCATCGATGAAGCATTTGACATTGCTGTTGACGCCTCGGGAAATATTGGTGTAGTGGGTAAGACCAGTAGCTCGGACTTTCCTGTAAAGCAAGCACATTACTCAAGACACAGCGGCAACTTTGATGCTTTTGTCAGCAAGTGGTCTAATACACTTAGCTACTTGTGGGGAACCTTCTACGGAGGTGCGGACCTTGACGCCGCTGTGGCAGTTGAGTTCGACGCATTGGGAAGACTGTATGTTGGTGGCGACTCACAAAGCACAGACCTACCGGATTTAAATGGATTTCAGCGGGTCAATAAAGGTGCTTCAGATGGACTTTTGAGCTTATGGACCTCGAGCGGCGACCCGGTTGTCTTGAGCTTGCTTGGCGGGACAGGTTTTGATAATGTGCTAGGCCTGACCCTGTTCGGTAATCGCGTACTGGCCTGCGGAATTACCGGTAGCGGCAACAGTTTCCCATCCTTTGCGAACCCCCATGCATATGATCGCAGTGGGAATACTTCGGATGGCTACGTGGCAATGTTCGATGAGAATATTGTAGGCAAGTGGTCCACCTTATGGGGAGGTGACAATGCAGAATACTTCTATAACGTAGCAGTGAACACAGACAGTTCAATTGTGTGCGTCGGAACTACCAATAGCAGCGACTATCCAACGAAGCGTCCAATTCAAGCGAATCACACGGATGGAGTGACGGACTTGGTCGTGAATAAATTTGACTTTCAGGGATCAGCCGTTTGGGCAACTGCTCTTGGAGGCTCCAAAGCTGAAGGGGCTAGCTACACTGCTTTATGTTTGGATAAAATAGGGAACATGTATATCGGCGGCTCAACCTCGAGTCCGGATTTCCCCGTTCGCAATCCTCAGTTTCCCTCGCTCAGTGATGCCATTGCCGATGGTGTTCTTGTCAAGATGTGTCCAACCACACCGATTGTGCACAGCTCAATTGCGGACACTGTGATTTGTGCCGGACGTAGTGTTCGCTTAAGCGTCGATACGGGTTTGACAGCCATCCAATGGAGTACCGGAGCAACAACGGATTTTATCGATGTAAGTACAGCCGGTACATATTCCTATAGCGCAGTCTCAAAGTACGGTTGCCGTGCCTTGTCGGATACTATGAAACTGAGTGTGCAAAGCAAAGTAGCAGTGGGGGTACAACAACGTGGGAAGACGCAGCTGTGTCCGGGCGACAGCGTGTTGCTGTACTCACGTGAGCAGTTCGATGGCTACAGCTGGCGAGATCAGAATGGCAAGGAGGTCGGGACTACCGATTCTCTCTACGTTAAAACACCCGGGTCGTATTACTTGCAAGTAGTTGACCTCAGTGGTTGTCATGACAAGTCGGCAGTCTTCACCATTGGAGTAAACTCCAAACCAAAGCTTCATTATTCTGCACTGATTGACGCCGGAACTCTCATCGACAGCGTTGGTGCAAACTTGGTATTGTGCCAAGGCCAACCGCTTGATCTGCGTATTGCTGTGGGGACAACCTACTTTGTGTACTGGTCTAATGCAAAAGTTGGACAAACCATTCAGCCCACAACTTCAGAGAAGCTCGTAGCCTTCATAACCGACAGCTCCGGATGTCAGTGGGTAATGGACACGGTCAATGTCATCTTCACGAAGCGTTCTCCATTAACGCTCAATACCGCGGATACCGTATGTGCCTTGGAGCAAAGCAAGGTCGATATTCAAGGTGCCTTGAGTGGGCAACGATTTCTCTGGCGGGTTCAGGGTGGAACGATTGTCGGAACTCAAGATTCTTCCAGTATCAAGATCTCATGGAACGGCGTAGGTCAGTACACCGTTAGCGCGTATCCTTCCGGTGTAGGAGGCTGTGCCGATACCGGTCGATACACGATTGTTGTGCGGAATTCCTTGGCAGGAGGTATAAGTCTACCGGATGGTCCGTATATCTGCAAATCTAGCTCGGTACGTCTGTATGGTCCGAAAGGATATGCGAATTACACGTGGAATGGGGTCAGTGGAGGAGCGGACAGCCTTATTGCCAAGAGTGCCGGACGCTATACACTGCGATTTGATAATGGATTGGGCTGTGAGGGATTCGATACTGTGGATCTCGAAGATCCTATCAATGTCAGTCTCGACAACAATGCAATTTTCTTTGACACGACACGAGTTACACAGAGCTCGAGTAGACGTTTTCTCATTCGCAACGACGGCCTCGCTCCACTTAGCCTTGGAACGCTCAACTTTGGCGTGAGCTCATTCGTCGTGGACTCGATTGTGCCTGGCGGACAGAGCACGATAGGGGTCGGAGACAGTGCCTGGGTTTACTTAAGTTTTCATCCGCTCTCAAGTGGCGACAGTTATGATACACTGTGGGTTCATTTGAAATTGCCCTGTACTGACTCCTTGAAAATCATAGCGCATGGCATTGGTAAGTCGCTCCCGCCCGCACCAATCTTACGCTTCAGACTGACCGATCTTGATTTGGATCCGATGCAAAGTCCAATAACTATTCCGATACTCGCTTGGATGGACGTGCAAGAAACTCCTCCTCTAATTGACAGTCTTATCTTTAGAATTGATTATCCCTCTTCAATGATTCGCATAAACAGCGTGAGCAATGGATCGGTGCGCAATAGTTGGGACCCTGCCCGCCAACGCATGCAGGCTTACCTAAGAGTCTTTGTAGATAGCTTAGCGTCAGTTCCAACCTCCATTTGTGCACTCAATGCAACAGTGTTTCTAGGAGACCGGATGAAGGACAGCATGTATGTCGATAGTTGCGCACCCCATCCCGGTATGAATAGTTCTTTGAAGCTTGAGGGCTCTGAGCTACGATACCTGAATGTTTGTCAGACAGGTGGCACCAGGTTGCTTGGCTCCGGACCCGGTCAGCAGATGATGGTTTACCCGAATCCCTCCGACGAGCAACTGCATTTAGATGTATTGAGCTCGGAAAATGCCGTTTTCGAGCTTGTCGTGGTCGACGTTCAGGGAGCTGAGATACTGAGGAGAGGTATCGCTATGTCTGTTGGAGCTCAACAACACCTTCAGCTACCGGTGCAAGATTTTGAGAGCGGAGTGTATGTTATTCTTTTTCAAGGCCCTACGGGCACTACTGCAGTTCCGATTCAGGTCGTTCACTGAGAAAGTCAGTAAAAACACGCAGAAGAGCTTAAATATTTATTCATTGAAGCCGATAACCTAGCAAACGATGCGGCGGAGCTGCATCCAAACCTTCAGGACGAAGCAAGAGATTCATCACAATGGGGCTGCCGAAGGCAGAACCATAGCCTACAATCTCCGCTGAATGAAGCTTCTGTCCACACTCTTTGCTCGCTTTCTTTATAGCAGATGTATTATAAGCATCTTGAGTCTGACCGTATTGCAGTTTCTTAACGCTGCTGCAGCAACGGGTAGTGAGCGTCACAACACGGAAGCCCACAACTACGAACTCTCACCTGGTGATAACTTCAACCACCTATTTACCCTAAATTCTCCGTACTTTTGCGCTTTATTGCCAACGACCGTTCGAACATCGAATTCTGTTCGACAGATGGTGCCCGTGGTCGCAAGCAAAGTAAACGAGGTATCGAAAGAGATCCTCATGAAGGGTCAATGCGCTGACATCACCCCGAGCGAATGTGCATTGACAGCCGGAACACTATGTGCAGCCCTGATACACTGTGGAGAATCAGGCTGGCCGGTAAGGAGATCAAACCGGATACTTGGCGAATCGAGATTCGCCTTGATGCAAAGGATTGCAGAGAAAGGAAGTGAGAAGACGCAACACGGCGGAAACCCAGGGTATTTCCGTTGTTGTACGTATGCGGCATACGGAAGTTCTACGTTAAAAACAACAGTAGTTTTTCGTACGAATTCCGATTCGCGGGGAGCTATGTTGAATCCCTTGACGAGAGGATGCCCAAGTCACACACTTTTTTGCATCACATCGCCACATGAACATTGTTGATACTAGTATGAACCGAGCATTAAGGCTCAAGCATTTACATAGCTCCATTCTGGGGCTCTTGGCGTTTGCTGTATGTAGTCTTAGTCTTCATGCACAGCTTAAGGTTGATGCGGGTCCGGACGTTTTTGTTTGTGAAGGCTTTGCGTCGAAGATTGGTGCAACCTACAAAGGTGGTACACCTCCGATACGATTTCAATGGTCCCCGGCGATTGGATTAAATGATGCGACGTCTCAAACACCGATTGTCAATCCGGTCCAAGCCTTAACGCAATATGTCGTAACATCGACAGATGCTACCGGTGCAGTGTCGGTAGACACAGTCTTGGTTACAAAGAACCCGGGCATCGTAGCCGACGCAGGCGTCGACATTCAAGGTTGCGTAGGAGCTATGGTCACGCTTGGAGGCAAGCTGGTTGCTAGCGGCGGAACCGGTCCTTATAAATATCAATGGCTTTATTTGCCTGCAAATGCGAGTTCAAGTGCCGACGCCAATCCAACATTCGTTCCAACCAGAAGTGGATACGCGCGCTACGTTCTGCATGTTATGGATGCGGTTGGATGCGACAGTTGGGATACGATTGAAGTTCAAGTAAACCAACCGATGAGTGTAGCGATTGGCACCTCAGGTGCCGAAGCGTGTGCATTTAGTCCACACAGTCTCGGTGGACTTGGAATTACAAGTGGTGGAACCGCGCCCTACCGTTTCAAGTGGACTCCGGAGCGTGGTTTAAGCTCGCCGATCATTTCGAATCCCACTGCATTTCCCGATACCACAACAATGTACACGCTGACGGTTACCGATGCATTGGGATGTGCGAAGAGCGATAGCGTTCTTGTTCGCGTGAAACCTCGCATACGCACCAAGCTTACAAAAACTTTTACGGTTTGTCCAAAAACTCGCGTTGAGTTAGCTGATAGTTCTTTTGTAAGTGGCGGAACCGGACCTTATACCTATAAGTGGTCGAGTCTGCCGACGCAGTTTATTAGTAATGATTCGATTGCGAATCCATACACAATTCCCGATGATAAGTACAGTGGACAGGCCTTGTTTACGGTAGATATTACGGATGCTTTAGGTTGTAGTATTAGGGATACGGTTTTCGTTAATGTTACACAAGCTCCGAGTGCCTACTTCAGAACAACGCCCACCGTATGCCAAAATGATACGGTTGACTATGGGGTAACCGGAGCTGACTTTTATCAGTACAAATGGACTATAGTTGGTGGTGATCCTATTGGTCCTATCAATCGTCAAAATGTAAGAGTACGTTGGACTCAAGCCGGTTTTGGAAAGATAGACTTGGTGGTGTATGATCCGGTTAGTAATTGTACGTCAAGCGGAACAAACACGACTATAGTCAATCCAAATCCGACGCCGAAAATTACGGTGAATGGAGTAACCACGATTTGTACCGGAAGCGGTGTCACGACCATATTGGATGCCGGTCCGGGCTATGTACAATACCGTTGGTCTTCGGGTGAGACTACGCAGAAAATCATCGTTACGCATGGCGGTGATTACGTGGTCTTTGTGCGTGACGCCAATGGTTGTCGCAATAAATCTGAACCTGTACGCATCTTAGAAGTTAGTCCTCCGAAACCTGTCATTAGTGGTCCTTTGAAAATCTGTGGTGGAGTGAAGGCACAGCTCCATGCTACACCGGGTTTCCGTCAATATGCATGGAATACAGGAGAGACAGATTCAGTTATAACCATTACGGGTCCGGGCAATTACAGTGTCATGGTAAGTGACACTATTGGTTGCACAGGTGTTTCCGAAGTGTATACTGTTGTACCACGTCCGATAATGGTCAGCACAGGTGGAGACCCGAACTTCGACGCCGTCGAAACCGGCTTAAGTTATCCGCCGAAGGAAGTGTTCTATAAGAACACGACGACGGAAGATTTGGTCATTGATTCGCTGGTAATGTTAACTACAAATGTTGACATCGTTATTAAGTCCTTGCGTGTAGGCTCTACAACAATTGCACCATCGGCAATCCATGGACTTCGAGTGCAGCCTGGTCAGGAGCTGACTATCGAACTCGAGTATAATCCGACAATCAAGGACGTGAATACGTACGAGTTGCTGCTAAGTGTTGTGTCTCCCTGTGAGGACAAAGTCAGCATCAAAGGTAATCTTGCTTCCTATGATAAAACGATCTGGGGTACAGCCTCGATTCCTGCAACCAGTGCCAAACCGGGCGATCGATTTAGCTTCCCTTTGTGGATTCAATTTGATTCACCGCAGGATTCCGTCGAGGATGCCACGCTGTTTATCAACCTACGTGTGAACGGTTACATGATGGATATTGTTGACGACGCGGGTGGTAGTATCGTGAGTATTGATACCCTTGCCAACAGCTGGAAGGTCCTACACTTCCGTTTTGATCATTTGACAATTAAGTATAGCAGTCCTTTCTTGCTGACAAACGTGAACGCTTTAGCTCTAGCTTCGCGCAAATTGATCGACACAATATTTGTCGACGATCGCTCGGTACGTTGGGAGCAGGGGAGTGTATTCCTTAAGAAGCCACGTGTTCGTACCCGAAACGGCATGTTGACGTTAGAGACCTATTGTTTCCCGCATGATCTCGTGTACGCTCCGGGTGGTCTTACACAAATGCACGTGAGTCCGAACCCCGTTGTTGAAGATCTGAACGTTTACATCAACAGTGCCGAAGAGCAACTGATGCGTATTGAGTTGTTTGCACCTGATGGACGTCTCCTAAAGACTGAGACTCTGGACGCTACTGCAGGTAGTCAGTTGTTACGCATGGATGTCAGCGACATCAGTGCAGGTGTTTATCCTTTGGTGCTCCACAGTGCGCAAGGATCACGTACACAACACGTCGTGATTTGTAAATAGGTCTGCGTAGGACATCGTCTCGATGAGCTAAGCTCCTGTTAATTTTATGAATTGGGCTATATTTGTACAGCACAGGCCTTCGGCCTGTGCTGTATTTCGTTAGGGAAAACCCGGTTCTGGAGCATTCATGCGCGTTGTTGTCTTTGTTCTTACATGTTTTATTCTCAGTAGTGCTGCGTTCGCACAAGACGCCGCCACACGAACAAACAAAGTTCCCTTCTTGTGGGTCGGAGCCTATGCCGACTTCAACCGCAATATTTTCAGTCCGAACTTCTCCTCCTTTCCCAACGTCTTCCGTTGCGATTCATCCTATCTCTTTCAAAATGGCACAGGCTCGGGTGTCTCATTGGGTGCACTTGTTGAGTACCCACTCTTGTCGTTTATGACTGTTGAGGCACGAGTCGGCTACTGTAGTTTGGGAGGTCGCCTCAGTCGAGTTGTACCTATCGGAAACAAAGCCATCACAGGTAGTACCTCAGGCACTATTGATAAAGCTGAAAGTGAACACGAGTTGGTTGCCAGTCTAAGTGCAATAAGTGTTGAACCGTTGTTGAACTTTTTGCTCTTTGGCAAAGTCAGAGCAAGCGTTGGACTACGTTCGGCGTTCTTGGTGTCGTCGACCTATACTGAACAAGAAACCTTGCTCTCCCCATCGTACGCATACTTTATCGAGGATTCGACTCGGGTACGTAATCAATCGTCCGGACTCATTCCAAATGTGAACTCGATGCAGTTGGCTGCTGTGGTTGGTTTAGGATTCGACCTGCCGGTTGGTAAGCGGGCAACCCTTACTCCGGAGGCTCGATATAATATGGCTTTGTCGAAGATCTCGGATGTTGACTGGTCCGTTTCGACAATACAATTCGGTGCTTCCTTCCGCTATGTGTTGTATAAAGCTCCTCCGCCAATGCTCATCAACGATACGTTGTATGAGCGCGACACAACCCACCAAACTGACATTCGCTTTAGCGAGAATCGTATTTACTTGAAGGATAGCAGTAGCTCAGTCGAACAAAAGAGCAACTTTGCCGATGATCAAGAATATGTTCATCGCACACGCACGATTCAGTTACACTATGTGCATGAGCAACCGAAGCTCGCTGAGTTGGATCTCAAGATTCAAACAATGGCCCAAGGCTCGGACGGTAAGTCCATCGCACTGAGTTCGTTTGTCATTGAGGAAACGGAATTGGAGGAGAATTATCCGCTACTTCCGCACGTGTTCTTTCCTGAAGGTTCGGCGGAGTTGAATCAGACAAAAATGAAGCAACTTTCTGCTCAGGATGCAGCCGCGTTCTCGGAGTTTCGTATGGAAGGCAGATCTACTCTCGACGTGTACTATCATTTGCTTAACATCGTCGGGTCTCGAATGCAGATGAAGAATAGCGCCAAGCTGACACTTGTTGGCTGCAACAATGGAATTAACGCGGAGAAGTCGAATAAGGAGTTGTCGCAGAAACGCGCAGAGTCTGTCAAAGACTATCTCGTCAACATCTGGCATATCGATCCTTCCCGGATTGCCATTCGTTCGCAAAATCTTCCGAACTCTCCGTCAAATCTCAATACTACCGAGGGACAGGAAGAGAACAGACGTGTTGAGCTGGTATCGAACGAGTTTGAAATATTGCGGCCGGTCTCGATCAAAGATCTAACTGTGAAATCCAGTCACACTCCTGTTGAGATTATTCCAACCGTCACCAGTGAGGCAGGCGTGAAGAATTGGAAGGCAACGATAAGTCAAGACGGCACGGTGCTACGCAGTGCCAAAGGTGAATCTACACCGGAATCAGTCGTCTGGAAGCCGGCTGAAGAACCATATCCAAAGAATGATCATCCGGTTAGCGTAAAGTACAGCGTCACGGACAAGAGCGGCCAGACAATCGATGCAGAATCAAGATTGCAAGTCCAACAATTGAGTGTGCGTAAGAAGCGCGTTGAACAGAAGGATGATAAGCGTATTGATCGCTTCTCTCTCATCGTGTTTGACTTCAACAAGGCGGACCTTAATGCCGACAATAAGAGTATCGTTCAGGACGTGAAGGCTCGCATTCATGAAAATTCGACTATCACAATTGCCGGTTATGCAGACCGAAGCGGCGAAGCTGAATATAATAGGGAGTTGGCTCGACGTCGCTGTCTTGAAGTGCAGAAAAGCGTGGGCTTAAACGACAAGAACTCCACTATTCAACCGGTTGGTAGTGATACCCTGTTGTTCGATAACTCAACACCGGAAGGTCGCTCATACTGCAGAACAGTTCAAATCGTGATCGAAACTCCGGTCAATTAAGAATATGGCGGAGCCGGGGTACTTGTCCTTCCGCATGCAGACCGGACTAAGCACCTACTCTCAAGAGACATTTATTTTAAGCGGTAGCCTGCGGCTACCCCTTGTTTCGCAGGGCTCGGATCACAGACCGGCTGGGTCTTTCCCAATCACTGAACCGAGCATTGATGCAAGGATGTTGTGGAGTTAGGAGGATTATCTCCTTTCTTGAAGAGATGTTGTAATTCGGGGAAGGTCGAAGGGGTAGGTTTTCACGTAGACGCGTGTGCATTGTAGAGGAAGGGTCTTCGCAGTGAGAGGATCACAACTCGTTGCAGGCACATTCGGTCTTAAGGCTTGCGACCGCCGGGTCGTTGACGAAGGTAGATCCATTCTTTGATGTCTCGACTCGGTACTTTACTGAGTAAAGCGCGTGAGCGTACCCGCGGTGAGGGTTGACTGAAGTCTCCGCTCGAATCCGTGCACACCAATTCATACCAATAACTACGAAGTGGAATAACTGTCGAGTCCGTAAACTGTGTCGTGTTGGAGCTAAGAGCTTCGACGTTAAGTGTACGTGGAGCACGAGTCGTGTCTTCATATCGATTCACGATGTAGCCACTCACAAAGGGCGATGGAGAGGGGTACCATGAAATCGTGATCAGACGCGCCTGGGGACTTGCCGCCATTGGAGTTGGGGCTACTATGGTCTTCATCATGCTAGAGAATGCGTGCACAGGCTCAGACCAAGCACTACTGTTTCCTCGTAGATCTGTAGAGCGCATACGGTACCAAAGACTTTTCGATGCAAAGGCCCGAACGGTGTCGTCGAACTCATGTTGAGAAGACAATTCCATTATAGTTTGGTACGGACCGTCGTTATACTCGCTGCGCTGAAGCTCAAAGCCATGCAGGTCTCTGGAAGAACTTGGTGACCAGCGAAGATGTACCACGTCCGCGCTGCGACTGCATTCTATGTAATCGGCATTGAGGGGAGGACTAAGATCCACAATGGGCGTCCTGTAATCGTAGGAGAGACGTCCTTCGATGCCGTTTTTATCGACACTGGCAATCGAGTACGCGATGAAATCCGCTGGCACATCGCCTAAAAAGTCGTTGTAGGACCGGACTTCAGGTCCAATCAACTGTGGGTTAACCAATGACTTGTTTGTGTTTCCCCATGTGCTTCTATAGAGATTGAAGCCTGCTATTGAGCTGTCGGTGAAAATTTTCCAATGAATAGTTACTCGGTTTTCTGCGATGTCGGTATGTGTAATTCTTGGGGCTCGGTAGACCTGTTTTTGTTCGGAACCGAGCGGTCTGACTGATAAAATGGAAGATTTTAAGCTTTCGCGACCGAAAACATCAACGGAACTCAGGACATATTCATACTCTTTGCCGGGAAGCAAACCACAATCATCAAAAAAAGTAAAAGCATTTCGATCACCAGAGCGAAACAAGCTAATCGCAGCTGTTTTATTGAGCTTGGTAAAAACAGCATCCGGGCTAGATCGGCGATAGATATTACAGCCCCTTATTCCGTTTTGTAGAGCTGAGTCGGTGGACCAACTGAAGTGAATACAGCCTACATCCGGTTTCGCTTGGATGCGTGACGGTGCTGAAGGAGCAGGAGACCTTCCGGGCCACACTGCGGTCAGTTCGGCCAGGATATGTCCTTCAGTACTTACTCGATAGTCGTAAGGCGTTGAAAATTTGCAAGATGTGTCGGAAAAGGAGAGTCCGAGCACTAGAACGTAGGCACTGGGTTCGATGATGGCCATGGTGGCCAGCTTTGAGCAGGCTTTATTGCGGATGTCGAGAGGGGCACGTTCACTCGAAGCTATGTTAATCATTGATTGCAGGCTATCGGGTTGAACGTGTAAAAGCAGCGATTTCCACTCTTCTTCGCGCAAACGTGTTACTCGACCGACGGTTTGGAAGCGATCTTTTCCACTCGGACTACGCGACACTGTGTAACTGAAGGGTAAGGGTCGGTCAACCGGAAGTGTCCACTGCAAAGCCACTCCATTTGGAGTACCGACAGCCCACAAATGTGGTGTTTCGGGACCGGCATTCCAAGCTTGTCCGAGCACAATTGAACCAAGACTCATCAGGTTCAAAAGTGCAGCGAAACAAAGACGAAGTGGGTGAGTGGACATGACTCAAATTAAGTGGAAAATTGTACCAAATTCACTTTTTTTAAGCGTGGTGCAAGGTGCTGATACTGAAGTGCTTGAGATGGAAACTCGATGAGCTTTTTGTCATTGTTTTTTCGTTTGCAAATAGTCAAGGATACACTATATTGTTATCGGGACGAATCCTTCTTTTTTCTGAATCAAACAATCTATTTTATCATTTCCTCACTAACTAAGGGCGTAGTATGAATTCGTTTATACGAATCAGTAGACTCGTGGCTAGTGCAGTTGCTTTTATGCTTGTGATGTTTGTCATGAGTTTAACAGCGAACGCACAGTGTTCACCGAGTTACCAGTACGGAGCCATGGGTATAACAAACTTTACCATGACTTCCGGCTCAACGACCGTCATTAACCGTACGTCGGTTTGTGATATTACAACGCAGGCATGGACCGCGGTAGCAAACGGCGCGTTCAATACCGGTGTTAACGGTTCGGTACAACTTGGAAAAACCTACAACTTTTCCATTTCCGGTTTGAACTATCCGGGATACGATCCGACAGCATACTCTTTTGTATATGCTATCTGGATTGACTTGAATGGTGACGGCAATTTCCAAGCATCCGAGCGTGTTGCTGTAAACGGCAATGGTTCATATTTCTATCCAACCGCAACAGGATCGTTCACAATACCGTGTACCGCTTCATCGGGAACGATGAAGATGCGCGTTATGGGTAACTACTACTACAGCTATGCAACCGGTCAAACCGGTTGGCAGCCGGATGACGCTTGCGGAGCGTACTGGTACGGTGAGGCGGAAGATTACACCTTGACAGTACAAGGCGATATGGGTGCAACATTCCCGAACAGCACAAGCCCGACAAATATTTTGGCTCCAGGTTCGATCTATTCTGGAACAAATGGTGGCTTTGTAAACGTTAACATTCCGACAGGAACTTCAGCGTACATTACCTACCGCATTCTAGGTCCTTTACCGAGCACGAATGCAGTGTTTACTGCGTTGAATCCTTCAAACCCTGCTGATACGACAGTTCCTTGCACAGGCTCAGGTCAGTACAATCAGTACATCACAAGTGCTAAGGGTCCATACGCTGGCGCAGGTGGTGCAATTGACTTGACGGGTGGTTCGGTTATTCCGGGCGCATATCGATTGGAAGCATCGTTCGTTAAATCCAGTGGTTGTAGCTCTTTCGTGGCTACCAACTTCTATATTCCGCTGCCGTGGGATCTTTCAATTTCCAAGATCATCACACCGGCTTCTAACGGTTCACCGCAGTTCTACAAGTACCCCCGTGGAGTGCCTATCTCCATTTCTTGTAGAATGCAAAACGTTGGTCAAAACAAGATTACACAGTTCCGCGTCATGGATGAAATCCGTGATCAGAGCGGAAACGTGATCCGTCGTGACACTTTGAATTACTCTAGCGCTACTGGCCTAAACACAGGTGATGAAGTTGGATCTGACGCTATCAGCGGTGGTTTCCCTAACTTTACCACAACGACGACCGGTGTGTATAGCGTCGTATTCCGTACTGAGTTGATTGGTGCAACAGATCAACAGCTGACCAACAACGTAGCTCCACAAACCGGTGCTTACAACTTCGAAGTACAGTACGACATCGAGTTGGCAGCTGATGCCTTTTTGAATCCGAATGCTTCTACTCAGATCTTTGTTGGTCGTCCGGTTCGCCCAACCGTTCGTTTGAAGAATAATGGTTTGGCTGATGCTTCAGACATCCCGACCACAATGGTTATCAAGAACAGCGCCGGCCAGGTTGTGTATCAAAATCAAATCACAATCCCTGACTGCTCACGTGGTTTGACAACCGGTGCCAACTTCCCGTTCTGGACACCGAATGCAGTTGGTAGCTACACGATGTGTTTCTACATCGCACTCACAGAAGATGCTGTTCACACGAACGACACACTCTGCACAACACTGAATGTAGGCGACGCGTTGAATGGTACCTATACCATTGGTACGTTGAACGCCGGATCTTCACGTAACTTCAACACCATTCAAGAAGCTGTAAACAATCTGTATGGTAGTGGTGTTTCCGGTCCGGTTGTGTTCGAATTGACAGATGCTAACTATACCGTTGGTGCGGGTAACACAAGCAGTGCTTTCCCGGCTCTTGATTTGACCAGCCGTATTTCCGGTATCTCCAAGGTAAACACAGTAACATTCCGTCCGTCTTTGATCCAAAGCCTTACACGTGGTTCTGTTTCTGTGCGTCTCATGTCCGGTAACGGTATCGGCTTCAACTTTGGTCAAGCGTACATCCCGCTTAACGGAAATGCTATTGCATTGACACAGCCGCTTCCAGCGAACGCAAACTTCCCGGGTTACTTCATTTTTGACGGCGGTTCACAGAAGTCCTTCCGCTTCATGCTCGACGTAGGCAGCCAAACACCGGCTCTCTTGCCGCAACGTGCTGTATTCTACCTTGGTAACGGTACGTCAAACGTTACAGTTAAGAACTGTATGATTGAGAACTATCCGCAATCAACAGCGTCTTACGCCAGCGCATTGCCGATCGTTCGTTACTTGGCTCCGAACTTTACCTTCGAAACAGATGTTCGCACCTTGTCATCAGGTCCGGAGAGCTTCTCGGCAGGTATCGTTTCTCGTGCGAAGGTTCCGAGCAATCAGGGTAACAACTCGCTTGGACTCGACACACTGTCAAATAACTACAATCAGTTCATTGGCAACGAAATCAGTGGCTTCGGTTATGGTATCGTAAGCATTGGTATGGGTCCTCTGTTCTACAATGACATTGCAACAGGCGGCAATCCGCGTTTCCAACGCTACTACAACGTAGGTACGGTTATCAGTGGTAATGTGATCACAAGCGTTCGTCGTGCCGGTATCTTCACAGGCTATGGTGAAAGCGAAGTCATCAACAACAACCGCATCATGAACGTTGGTATCGGCGCTACGGCAATTGGTGGCCAAGCAGCAGGTATCATGGTTGGTGGTGAAGCACGTCCGGGTCAACTTTGCTACAACAGCATTAAGCCTACAGTAGCTCGCAACGAAGTGTCCAACATTTCGTCTGATGTTGCTTCTCAAGGTATCTATGTTGAGCAAACAATGAATTCCTTCGTTAATCCGGCAGGTGGTAACGTAAGCTTCCCGAACGCAAATGAAGCTGCAAACATCACAGGTAACTTGGTGTATGCAATCAATCGTACTGCTACTGCAGCAACAGCTGCAGGTATCCACGTGACAACCACACGCTCACAAACCTTGAGTGGTTTGAGCAAGCTCGTCACACCTCAAGTTGCTAGCTATAACAGCCGTGGTGACTCCGTAGTGAACAATACGATCATTATGTCTGCAGATGCAGTTACCAATGGCGGTAGCGTCGTTGGTCTTGGCATCCAACAAGCTGTCAACGCTGTTCTCCTCAACAACGCTATCGCTGTTACAGGAGCTTCAAATAGCGTAAATACAGTAGCTGGCAACGTTTTGGCAGGTCTGTTCTACCAAGGCTTGTCACCGAAGTCATCGAATGGCGTACCGGGTATTCTTCCGGCAGTTAGCGGTGGTTTGAGCTCAAACCGCAACGCTTTCTGGACCCCGTCAGCCGATGTTGTCCGTTATGTTGAAACAGATGCAACCAACGCAATCCTTGCTCTTGGTGCACAAGGCGATTACAACTCCCTCGGTCAATGGAAGGGCTGGACCGCTCAGGATATCAATTCTGTGGTTGGCAACTTCGTTAACGATTATGTTGTCATCAACACCACACCGTCGAAACTTCGCATTAACTCAAATCCTTTGCCGATCGGTTCGGTTCTAGACCGCCGTGGCGAGCGTACGGGTAATGGCTTTGTTGACCTCGATGGTGATCCGCGCGGCCTCAATGGTGCTCGTTTCACAATCGGTGCAGATGAGTTTACCGGTCGTCTCTATACCAATGATGTTGAAGCAGTTGAAATCACCAGTCCGGTTGCATACCGCTCCGGTACCGGTGTCTTCGCTGATGCAGAGTACATCATGACCAAGGCTCCGCTGAATGTTACCGCTCGTATGCGCAACAATGGTTCGGCTCTTCAATCAGGTGTAACCATCCAAGCGGCTATCGAATTGAATGGTAACACAGTTGCTACGAATTCAAAGCTTGTTACAATCTCTCCGGGTGAGAGCGTTGATATCAACTTTGACTTCGCATTCACTCCGATGACATATAGCGACATGGGTCAAACACCGCCGGCACCGTTCACAGCAATGGGACGCAACGTAACCCCGGTTTACACACTTCGTGTATTTACCCCGGTTGACGAGAACTCAGTGAATAACGCAACTGCTAAGCAAGTTCGTTTCTACATCATGCGTTCACCGATCCGTGTTGTAACCACAGTAACCGGTATTACAGCAAACCCGAGCAGCTCCGCAACACCGTGGAACGATATCGTAGGTCGTTTGAACAGTGACACACTCACCAAGGCTCTTAACGCAGTTGGTATGTCCAGCACAAATGCTTACGATGTCTTCGACCGCCAAGGTTGGGAACCGCGTGCAGTTAATTACTCTATGTATCGTACGCTCTTCTGGTCAGGTGATACAAACCGCTTGACACGTTTGCAACGCAATGATGTCCGCAACTTCCTTGCTGCTGGTATCCAAAGCGATAAGCACAACCTGGTCGTTGCTTCACAAGAAATTCTTGGTAAGCACATCGGCGTTGACGCAGTAAACGACGAGCAGTTCGTTCGCAATATTCTCCGCGCTACAAATGCAACAACAGGTGCTCTTAAGGGCGCCGCACCGACCGATCGCACACCGCGCGCTGCCGGTTACGATTTACGTCAAGTTACCGGTATGACTCTTGCACAAGGTGTTCAAGAAACGGTTAGCAAGACCACGAACATTTACGACAACGTAAACCCGATGCCGAGCCTGATGAAGATCTACTCGGATAACCAAACAAATGGTCTCGCTCGCGCTGCATATGCATACACATCACGTGATGCAGGTGTAACGGATTCAATGATGGGTATCGCAACAAACGCACTGAACTACAACGTTATCTTCATGGGTGTTGACTGGCGTCACTTGCCACGTACGGCATCCAACAACGGTAACGAACGTGTTATTCGCGCAATCGTTGAATTCATCGAGCGTTCCAATGGTGTCGTTGTTCCGGTTGAGCTTGCAAGCTTCGACGGACATCGCAACGGCTCAAACGTGAAGCTTAACTGGGAAACAGCAAGCGAAAAGAACAGCTCATACTTCGATGTTGAGCGCGCTCAAATTAGCGAGAAGGGCCAAAGCTCATTCGTTAGCGTTGCTACGGTTCCGGCAGCAGGTAACAGCAATGTTGCTCTTAACTATACAGCAACAGACTTGAACGTAAGCGCTGCTTCGGCATGGGCTTACCGCTTGAAGATGGTTGACCTTGACGGTTCAATCAGCTATTCAGGTACTGTGAACGTTGCAGCTGAAGTTGAAGTAGGTGGCGTCGACGTTGCACCGAACCCGGCAAGCAGCTCAGTTAAGGTTTCTATGACCTTGGCTTCAAACGGAATGACCGAAGTGACCTTGGTAGATCTGAATGGTCGCCTCGTTCGCTCCATCGCAAACGGTGAAATGAGTGGTACGCAGGAATTCGCTGTGGATACTCAAGATCTCGCAAGCGGTGTCTACACTGTAGTTGTGAAGCAAAATGGATCGATTCTCAGCAAGACTGTGAAGATTCAGAAGTAATTCACATCGCTTTTCAATTGGGGCTCCTGCACTGAACAGTGCAGGAGCCTTTTTTTTGTCCGCTTACATTTGAGGTCCCATGGATTGAGTATTTCCTAAAGGGCGTATCTCCGGACCACGGCGACACTTATGCCTCTACGCGCGAAGGAGGACGCTCGCACGCCACCTAGGTGTTATTTTTGCGCTTCAACCTAAAAGTGAACTATGAAAGCCATTGTTAAGTATTCGGTTGCTCCCACAATCCCCGAGAGCATTACTAAACTTCATGAACTTGCCTATAATTTTTGGTGGAGCTGGAATCCTGATGCGAAGGAGTTGTTTGCCGAGATAGACGGTGACATGTGGGTCGAGACCAATAACAACCCTGTGCTTCTTATCAAGAAGCTCTCACAAGATCAGCTTCGTCGCATCGCAGATGATCCCGGTTTTACCGGTAGATTGAACGCCGTATACGAAAAGTTCAAGAGCTACATGAGTGGTGGTAAAGCCCCGGCGGAACTCGAGGGAACCAAAGGAACAATAGCCTACTTCTGCGCCGAATTCGGTCTCAGCGAGTGCTTTCAAAACTATAGCGGCGGATTGGGTGTGCTCGCCGGGGATCATCTCAAAACAGCGTCAGATCTCAACCTCCCCTTGGTCGGAGTTGGGTTGTTGTATCAGCAAGGATACTTTCACCAATACCTCTCACAAAACGGGTGGCAAACAGAGCGCTATCGCGAATACGATTACTCAACGCTTGCTTTGGAACTCATGAAAGATGAGGCCGGCAACCCACTCTGCATTCAGCTGGAGTTACCAAAAGCGATTGCCTGGGCACAGATATGGCGAGTCAATGTCGGACGTATTTCGCTTTATCTTCTTGACACGAACATCGCGGTCAATGAAGGTCGCCCGGAGTACCGTGATATCACGGATCAGTTGTACGGTGGGACAACGGAAACCCGCATCATGCAGGAGATGATGCTTGGTATCGGAGGAATGAGAGCTCTTAAAGCATTGAACATTGACGTGAGCGCTATTCACATCAATGAAGGACATGCCGCGTTCTCGTCACTGGAACATATCCGACAAAGCATGCAAGACTATGGTCTCGACTTTGCAACCGCTGTTGAGTTAACCAGAGTGGGCAGCTGCTTTACGACGCATACGCCGGTTCCTGCCGGCAATGAAGTGTTTACAACGGAGCTCATGCGCCGCTACTTCAGTCAGTACTATCCGCAGCTTGGACTCGACGAAAAGAGTTTCTTGAACTTGGGACGTCAAAACGCTGACAGTGAGGACGACGGATTCTCAATGACCGTTCTTGGTCTTCGGCATAGCACATATCGAAATGGCGTGAGTGCTTTGCACGGTGCTGTGGCTCGACGCATGTGGAGGCATCTCTGGCCTCATGTACCCGATGAGGAAATCCCGATTCAAGGCATCACGAATGGCGTACATAGCATGTCGTGGGTTGCCAAAGAATTTGCCGAAATGTATGATCGCTTTTTGGCTCCCGGTTGGCGTGATGAACTTGATAAAAGTCAAACTTGGGCCGGAGTCGAGTCCATTCCGGACCGTGAGCTATGGGATACACATGAGCAACGGCGATCGATGCTCGTTGACTATGTGCGTAGTCACCTAAAGCGTAAAGAGAATCAGCACATCACCGGTGAAGTGCTCGAGCACATCAACGAGTGCCTAAACCCTACAGTGTTTACCATTGGATTCGCGCGACGCTTTGCCACGTACAAGCGCTCGGGTTTGCTATTTAGCGACATGGAGCGATTGGCTCGAATACTTCTGCATCCGACTCGTCCGGCTCAAATAGTCATCACCGGCAAGGCGCATCCGCGGGATACAGCCGGTAAAGAAATGATGCAACACATTGTATCCAAAATCAAACACTATGGTTTGGAGAAACACGTAGTGTTCCTGGAGGACTACGACATGGGTGTAGCAAAATTTCTTGTGAAAGGTAGCGATGTTTGGCTGAATACACCACGTCGTCCTTACGAAGCCAGTGGCACGAGTGGTATGAAAGCGGCGATCAACGGAGTCTTGCACTGCAGCATTCTCGATGGATGGTGGGCTGAAGCGTATACCGGAGATAACGGTTTTGCCATCGGACGTGGGGAAGATTATCAGAATTCGGACGAACAGGATATGGTCGAAACAGAAATCCTGTATAGTCTCCTCGAGAATACCATTTTGCCAATGTTCTATGAGCGCACTGACGATGGTCTTCCGAACAAGTGGATCCGGCGTATGAAGAACTCGATACGTACCAACGCCGGAAGGTTTAGCACAGAGCGCATGCTGAGAGACTACATGAATGAGTTTTACAGCAAGGCGATGTCGGCCTCTTTGGCTTGCCGCGCAGAGAACGCCACAGCTGCGCGCCAACTGTATGGCTGGAAGAAGGACATTGTGTCTCGGTGGCCGGGCGTAAAGATTCAATCCGTTGCCCTCGAGGGAAGTTCCGACATCCATGTCGGAAAGGAAATGAAAGTCCGCGCTCACGTAGAGATTGACGGCGTCTCGGCGGATGACATCAGGGTTCAGTTGTACTACGGTTCGTTGGACTCGCACGACACGATAGTAGAGCCAAAGATTCTCGATCTCAACGTCGATTCAAAGCAGGGAAGCGTGCTGCGTTGCTCAGGTAGCTATCTCTGTAATGACAGTGGAATGCAGGGAGCAACAGTGCGCGTTGTCAGTAGACATCCATTAATGGCTTCGAGCACTGATCTACCATGCTATACCTGGGCGGAACAAGCTAAAGCCGACAGTGCGTCGTGACTCTGACTCAGCATACTGCATGGTAGATTTCATAGCATCGAAGACCCGGCGGCTCGATGCCGCGATGCAGATCTCGTGGAGTCAACGTACGAGCACATCACTGCCGCGGCCAAGTGGAGCGCTGTGGGCGAAGCAGCGAACCGAGTAGTGATTGTTGGAGATAACCTTGCTGAGTCCAAACGTTAAATCGTTGATACGATCTACGCGTTCACATAATATTTAGTCTTCGATTTCGTTTTTTTTTAACGCGCACCTGCGGTGCGCCTGACTATTCTGATGCACAGCGACTGCGTACCAAGCGGAAGCTCGTGAGATCCTAATCGCTTCATTGTCGGGATTACCTATGCGATTTTACTCCGCTCTGAGTTTGCGTCTCGTTTCAGTTATTGTGATCTGTGTCGTAGGGACAGGGAGTCTTCATGCTCAACGTCTATTGATACCGATGGATGCGTCGACCCAAACCGATCATCTCAAAGCATACGGAATAGTCTACTGGTTGTTAACCAAAGGTCAGAGTGTCGATTGGCTGCTGAATTATCGCGGTGGCTCTTTCATGTGCGACTACTCAAACGAGACGGCTTCGGAGTGTCGGATTCGCGGTGTCAGTTTTGAGCAAGAAGATGGCGCTGCAACGGCAGCGCTGCTTGCCGAAGTGCAAAGTGAGAACAACAATATGGATGTTGTAAAGCTTGAAAAGGCACCTCGCATAGCCGTGTACCAGCCACCCGGATTTCGTCCGTGGGACGATGCGGTAACTTTGGCGATGGAGTATGCGGAAATCAAGTATGACAAAATTTGGGACGAAGAAGTCATGCTTGGAAAGCTCAAAGATTATGATTGGCTACACTTGCATCACGAGGACTTCACCGGTCAACATGGAAAGTTTTTCAACAGTTATGCAAGCGCGCCCTGGTATATCGCCCAGGTTCAATTGCTGGAAGCAACCGCACGCAAACTTGGCTTCAGCAAAGTGCCTGATTTAAAAAAGGCAGTTGTTGAGAAGATCCGTCAATACGTAGCAGACGGTGGTTTCATGTTTGCGATGTGCACGGCGACCGATACCTACGACATCGCCCAATCGGCGAAGAATACAGACATAGTGGAGAGTGTGTTGGATGGAGATCCTGCCGATCCGGACGCGCAGGCGAAGTTAGATTTCAATCGCACCTTTGCTTTCGAAAACTTCCACGTGATAACAAATCCCTACGTCGTTGAGTATTCGGATATCGATGTTGATCCTATGTTGTTGGTACCCAACCAAGCCAATGACTATTTCAGTCTGTTTGATTTCTCGGCGAAATATGATCCTGTGCCGACAATGCTCACGCAAGATCATGTCAATCTTATTCGAGGCTTCCTCGGACAAACCACCCTCTTTAAGAAAGAATTCCTGAAGAAATCAGTGACTGTTTTGGCAGAGATGGAGGGTAAGGGTTGGGCGAAGTACATACACGGCAACTTCGGGCGGGGGACCTTCACCTGGTACGGAGGCCATGATCCGGAAGACTATCAGCATGCCGTGGGAGATCCGCCCACAGATTTGTCGTTGCACAAGAACTCTCCCGGCTACCGATTAATACTCAACAACGTGTTGTTTCCGGCAGCAAAAAAGAAAAAGCAAAAGACCTAGCTTGCTTCTTTTGTACGAAACGCTGCGCATGTTCGGGAACGCCGAAGGCGGGACCATGATCAAAGGGCAACTGTACGCATCCCCTCATGTTGCAAGCGTCGCATTGGAAAAGGCGCAGGTTTTGACTTCAGTCTAAAAAGCACACGGTCCATTAGCAAATGTAATGGACCGTGTTCAACACTGTTCGCTTTTACGTATACGATGACAATCAAGCGCGCCGGCAATAGTCGGCATAGTGCGTTTGTTCATCGTAGAGCCGGCTTGAGACTAATCCCAGACTACTTCCCTGCGTCGGGTTCTCCGAGGGCTGTTCGTAACATGTTGGCCATTTCATCGTCGAGAATGCCGTTCGAGTGCCAGAAGTGAACCTCTTTGGTAATGAAGTCTTCCTTGCCGCTGATTTCAACGGTGAGTACGACTTGCACCGTTTTGTCCGGCATGTCGCGCACTGCGAAGTTGTATTGAGCACGACCGGAGACCCATACACCACCGCGAATCATTGGAACCTTTCCCCAACGCATCAAGACTTCGCGTGTGGAGTCTTCACCGGAGATCAAAACGCAAGCTTCCGAGCGAATGTTGCCCTTGTAACTGTCGTTCGAATCCACGGACTGTTTTTGGCTTTCCACGGCACAGCCTTTTTGGCCTACCACTTTTTTCACAGCCTTCCAAACGGTTGGAAAAGGCTTGTGAAAGACCATTGTGGTGACATGTAATGAGTCCGGCGTATAGTCAAACTGTGCGAAACCAGGGGTAGCGGTAAGGAGAAAAAGGACCGCGGCAAGGCCGAGTAACGATTTCATGATAGGGCGAAGTAGGTGAAACACGTGAGATTTGACGTTGGAAAATTAGTAAAAGTAGACAAACCCTGAGCTATAGTGTTAAAAGCCGCCTTGGATGCTGTCTTCCGGGTGGCTCCGGGCGCGTATTTTTGTACAATGAGAGTTTCTTTACATACACTTGGATGCAAACAAAACGCTGCCGAGACATCGCATCTTCGACTTCGATTTGAAGAGTTGGGATACACGGTGGTCGACTTGTATGAAGAGACCGATGTACTTGTCCTGAACACTTGCACAGTGACAGAGAATGCGGACGTTGAGTGTCGCAAGATTATACGACGTGCCCTGCGCCGTTCACCGAATGCCAAAGTAGCCGTTACGGGATGCTATGCCCAGCTACAGCCTGAAGAATTAGCCTCTGTCGAAGGCGTACGTCTCGTAGTCGGAGCCAAAGAAAAGTTTCGTCTACCGGAGTTAAGCGATGAGTTAGTGCGTTCCGGAAACGATGGACAAGCAACCAAGATCTTGGTTGAAGATCTTGCCGACATTGAGTTTGTGGAAGCGATGGTGTCGGACAACGATGTACATACCAGAGCTTTTTTAAAGATTCAAGACGGTTGCGATTATAGCTGCACTTTTTGCACCATACCACAAGCCAGAGGACAAAGCAGATCAATGGAGCTTGAGCAGGTGCGATCTCGCGTACTGAGTTTGGAAGAGCAGGGCTTCAAAGAAATCGTGCTTACCGGAATTAACCTGGGTGAGTATCTGTCATCGGACGGAGCAGAGCTTTACGACGTGCTCTCTATGATTGACGCCTTAAATCCGGCCTTGCGGGTACGGGTCACGTCGATAGAAGCCAACAAACTGAAGCCCTCAATAATCCAACTTGTCGCGAACTCGTCTGTTCTTTGTCCGCACTTCCATATTCCGCTGCAAAGTGGTAGCGACGTAATCCTAGCTAAGATGAAGCGGCGTTACAATACAAGCATGTATTCCGATGTGTTGTCTCAGATAAGACAGCGTATGCCGCATGCAGCCATTGGTGCTGATATCATTTGTGGTTTTCCGGGTGAGACGGAGGAACTGTTTGAGCAAAGTTTGAACTACATAGAACAGAGTAGCATCAATTACCTGCACGTGTTTAGTTATAGTGAGCGTGCAAATACACCTGCTGCAACGATGGATGAGACAGTGCCAATGAACATCCGTCGACAACGCACGCGCCGTTTGCGCTTGTTGGCCGAGCAAAAGAAGCGAGCTTTTTATGCTTCGCAACGCGGACGTCGTAGCTGGGTCGTGTCTGAAGGATTCGATGCACAGAGTGGTATGTCCAACGGTTGGACAAATAACTATGTGCGTGTTCAATATGCCGTGGACGCTGCCACCATAGCGGATGCAGCTTGGGTTGAGTTGGGGGAAGTACGCGGTGAGTTTGTTCAAGCTCGGCTCGACGATGCGGCTGCGTCCCGAATCGAAGCCTCATTCGCAAAAACGCCTGCCTACATCCCACTCGTTGTTTTTTCGTCGTCACAACACACTGAGTCATGCACGGTCGAGTCATACTAAATCTACTTTTCTGCACCTGTGCTTTGGTGTGGGTCTCGTGCTCGATGCCCCGGCTGCAACAACGTGCACCCTATGTCTTGAAAGAACGAGTGAGTCTAGGCTTTCAAAAAGTCATGATTTACGAACTGAGCGACTCATTGCTAGCATTTTCCAGACACCGTTATATCCCGTATTACCGCTATGAATTGCAGGATGAAAGAGGTACTGTACTCCAACAGTATGTAGGCGCACAGCAGGAGTTTTTGTCACGCGTGGCAGGTGCGCTACGACCGGACCAAAAGTTGCTCATTCAATCCGTACTGCTGAAATCCAAGCAGCTTGATTCGACTACTTTGTTAACAACGTGGACCTATCCCAACTATGAGGGAGAGGTCTCAGATCTAGGAGAAAACGGCAACGCTATCCGCACGCGATACTGGAGTATCGACAGTGTTGGTTCAGAAAAGCCCGTTGAGCTGTTTGCAACACGTGCATTGTCAGTTCCGGCCGATAGTTTGGCACCAATTAAGCGTAGTCCGGAGGAACTCAAAAAACTGCGCTCGGAAGCAGAGGAGTACGTGTATTACGAATTCAAGAGTTTTGTTTTAAGTCGCTTTCGTGTCCGGTGAAAACAGTCGTACTCCGCATAGCCTTTGATGGCACCAACTACAGTGGTATGCAGAATCAAAAATCTGCGCCCAGTGTGCAAGAAGAGGTAGAGAAAGCTGTTGAAGAGGCGGTGGGTTATCACTGTCATGTCATTGCAGCCGGTAGAACGGACGCCGGTGTCCATGCCCGCGGGATGGTTGCTCATGCACGAGTACGCGATGATTGGTCAATACCCGAAGATAAGATTTGCAAGGCATTAAACTCACGCTTGCCGCGCGACATTCGGGTTAATGGCGCACAGCTTCGCGCTGATGATTTGTTTCATGCCCGTTTTGATGCGATTGCGCGCGAATACAGTTACACGCTATCTCGTAGGGAGGATCCTCTCGCACGTTTGACGACGTGGCAGACCCGCTATCGCTTCGATGAAAAGCTTTTGCACAGCGCCTCTGCGGTGTTTCTCGGTGTGCACAACTTTACAAGTTTTTCAAAATTGAATGAAGACGTAAAATCATACATTTGCACTGTCGACCTCTGCGAGTGGTCAGAGCTCGGAAGCGACAGCTTTCGCTTGAAAATTCGAGCTAATCGCTTCGTCTACGGCATGGTTCGCTCCCTCGTCGGTGCTATGATGGATGCGGCACGTGGACGTCGCAGCATTGAAGATTTAGAAAGCTCACTCGCTGCTGTGGATCGCTCGCTCGCAAGTCCGATTGCTCCGGCTTGTGGGTTGGTTTTTGAGCAAGCATATTATCCTGACGAGTTGTCCCTCGTCTTTCACCCGTGATTTGTTAAACGAGCGCTTTGATTATCGTTCCGGAGGGCTGATTTGCAGAGCACTGCGGACAGGTTCTTCTTGCGATGTCGATGCGCGCACTCCATCGTAGTTATGCACTCAAAAGATTTCGTCTTTAACCCGGTTCGGGCTTTACAAGCGACGGTTTTTCTAGCTCTTCCAATTTTTGCTCTGGTTATGTCGGCTTGCGGTGGATTAAACATCTATCCCATATCCGAGGATGTGAAGCTTGGTCAAAACTTGGACCAGCAGATCAAGGCAGATACAAAAACCTATCCCATTTATAGTGAGCCCAGTGCTCGCAGCTACGTTCAGAATATCGTGAATCAGTTGAAGACCTCACCGAAAGTGAAGTACGCCGGTACTTTTCCCTACACGGTGACGCTTATAAATGATTCTAAAACGCTGAATGCATTCTGCACACCGGGTGGGTACATATACGTGTACACCGGAATACTGAAGGCTTTGGATAATGAAGCATCACTTGCTGCCGTATTGGGACATGAGATCGCCCATGCCGAGCGACGTCATTCAACGCAACGTATGACCAAAGCATTGGGAGCGCAACTGATGTTAGATTTGGCATTGGGAAAAAATCCCGACAAAACAACGGAAGTCGCTGCCAATCTCTTTACCGGCTTGGCGCTGCTGAAGAACAGTCGTGATGACGAGTCGGAAGCAGACGAATACTCCTTCAGCTACATGCAGTCGAGTCGCTGGTTTCCCGGTGCACTCGCATACTTTTTCGAAAAAGTGAAAGGTAACTCCGGGGGCGTGCTGGAACGTTGGACATCTACGCATCCTTTGCCGCAAGACAGAATAGACGCAAACAACGATCGAGTACGTAAGGCAAATCTTGCACCTCCAACAGAGGCAAATTTGCAGACCAGAAGTTATCAAGAAATGAAGTCACGTCTTCCATAACAGCGAAGTATTCTTCTCATTCGCAGGTCTGTGCGATTAAGCGGATCTTTTCTGAACCTAACAACGAACCGAGGTCATGAGTATCAGAGAAAAACTGTATCAGATACAGCAGCTCAACAATACTATGCTATGTGTAGGGCTGGATGCCACAGTGGAGAAGCTTCCGCATGGATTTGGGAATAGTCTGGATGAGTTGTTGCGATTCAATATGGAAATCATTGAAGCCACGAAGGACTATTGCTGCGCATTCAAAATCAATTTCGGTTTCTACGAACGATATGGTTCCGCAGGCTACCGTATACTAGAAAAGACTCGAGAGGCAATTCCATCCAATCACATTAGCATAGCTGATGCAAAACGTGGCGATATAGGAAACACTGCCGATAGTTACGCGGTATCGATACTTGAAACAATGAACTTTGATTCGGTCACCGTGAATCCCTACATGGGAAAAGACACGGTCGATGCCTTTCTGCGCTACGATAACAAGCTGGTGTTTATACTCGCTCTAACATCAAATCCGGGTTCAGCGGATTTCCAGTATCTGACGATAGGTTCGAAGCCGCTTTACCGACACGTTATGGATACTGCCTTGGCATGGCCGTCGCATGCAGAGTGCGCTTTTGTCGTCGGAGCCACGCACGTAGAAGAACTTGCAGAGCTTCGGGCGAGCTATGCCGATGTGTGCTTTTTGATACCCGGTGTCGGTTCTCAAGGCGCAGATGCTCGCTCGATACACAGGGCGAACGCAGGCGGACCTGCAATCGTCAATTCATCTCGCGCAATACTGTATGCTTCATCTGCCGATGACTATGCCGAGGCCGCCGCTCGTATCGCTCGCGAAAGTGCAGCCCAGCTGTGTGTTAGATCTTCGTAGAAACTCAATCATCACAATTCAGGTAGAAAATTGATTCGCGTCGCGTAGGTCAATGCCCCGGCGTCAGTGCACTAAAAGTTCCACACTCAGACAATTCACTCCGCTCAACTGCTAGGTGTACGTATCAGAGATACACGTAGTGGTATTTGTTGTATTCTACTAGCGGAGAACAGATGACGCAGTATTCAGGAAGCAGTGAGCGCCAGCTCCAAATAGCGGTTCGTCGATATTTAAATGACCCCTCGAAAGTTTTACGGACGCTGGATGGAACACGTTTGCAGGTTTTGGCACCCGGACGTATCAATGTTCACGAGGGACCGGACTTTTTAGACATGGTCGTTTTTCACGGCTCGGACGTTCGTGTCGGTTGTGCGGAGTTTCATCGTCGTAGTAGTGATTGGCATCATCATCACCATCAAGACGACATCTTGTATCGTGAGTTAGTGCTGCATATAGTGTGTGAGCTTGATTGTGAAGAAGTCGCCCCGCATCCGACTTTGTTGATTGACCCCTCAGAACTGCTTCCTTTCATTAGGGCTAAGGACGAACGACAGGGGGAGGCAAACCCTGAGGACATCCATACCTATTCGCTCTTGAGATTGTTACGAATGACATCGGAGCATCAGGAGCTACTGCGTCACCGTACACCCGTTCAAGCATGGCTTCGCTCGTGTGAGATGTTTCTCTTGAAGTATTCACGCAAGCGGAAGCGTCCGCAACAGAACACTTATCTCATGGTTGACATACTTCGTAACGCAGAACATGCGGCGCATACAAGGTTTATCCAAGCCATTGAAGCGCGAATACTAACAGATTGCGCAGCGGCTTTGAACCAACTGCTTCACATTCGCATAGCTGGAGAAGGGACTCAGTTGCGTGTCGAGATTGTCATGAATTGTCTAATCCCCGCGGCACTAGCTATAGCCGAAGATGCCCTACGTGTGGATATATTTGAATGGTACTGGTCGGCTGAATCCGTGGGAGAATACAGCGTACTTCGGCGCTTGTTCGCCGACACGTCGCAACAATTTGTCTGGCAGCAACAGGGAATGTTAGAAGTGTTGAGAGAGAAGCATATAGATATTGCTGCCCATGAGCGAACTGAGTCCTATGGTCTCTATCGACAGTTGGAAGTACTGATAGCTGCGTATGGCACGCAGTCCGGAGACGAGCTGTAGTTCAGTTCATGCCTGTCTTAGTCTACGTAGATGTCCGAAGTATTTGATATGAACAGCATGAGTTTTCTGAAGAACATAGAATCATTCAACAAGCGCATATGGTATGGGCTCTTTCGATTGTTGTTTCGCGTGAAGCCATTCGAACTTCCGCTGGACTATTCGAACGTGCATAAAGTCTTGTTGTTCCGCTATGATCGCATGGGTGACATGGTGGTGAGCCAGGCTGCGATTCGTTATCTGCACTCAAAGGGTGTGGAGGTTCATGTTCTGTGTTCTGCGGCAAATGGTGCTGTGTTGGACGACAGCCTGCTTGTTCGACGTCGCATTGTGTTGGGACAAAGCCTACGAGCTTTTGTGCGTACCATAAGGGATTTGCGACGAGAGGATTATGATGTCATCTTTTGTATGGTGTTTCATCGAAGCACCAATGCCGGACTGCTTGCGAATCTGATTAGTCGCCGCGCGATTAAGGTTGGCAGACTCTATGCGTCGCGAAGAGAATTGTACGCGCGATTGTTCAATGTTCAATTGGACATCGCGAGTCCCCGCATGCGTATGCCCGAGCTTCTGCTGCACTTCTGTTCAGCCATGGAGGGAAAGAGTTTTCGATCGACGGATTTCGACTATCGATTGGATATCTCGGAAGATCGTATCAAGCAGGCGAGATTGAAATTGAGTGAAGCCGGGCTGGATCATCCGGTAGTTATCAATATTTCAGCCGGACATCCACGGAGAAACTTTGATGCTCAAATCTGCGATCGAATTGTTGAAGCCCTCGACCGTATCGATGCGCAGGCCGAATGCGCAATTCTCTGTCTTGACCGCGATTGGGAAGAAGCTGAAGAATACTGTCGCGGAAGTGCCGGACGAGTTCGACTCTTACCATCACTGCGCCACATATTGGATTCAGCCGCGATTATTGGTTTATCAAGGTTGGTCATCACACCGGACACCGCAGTGGTTCATTTAGCCGATAGTCAGAGTATTCCGACGATTGCCGTGTATATCGACCCATCGGAGTATTGGTTCCTGACAAAATCGCGTGGTGCAACCTTGACTTGCTCCAATCCCGATGACATTTCTTCGTTCAGCAATGACGAACTAGCTTCCGCACTGCGCGAAGTGTTAAGCTAGGCAGATGGTTTTCATGGTGTCCGGCGTTTCACACGGAAGCTGAACCCTCGATGTCAGATAACGAGAAATCGCATAGAAAATCGGAGGGTAGCTCGTGTTCTCCGGGCTTGAAACCTTTCGGAATTAGCTCCCAAGGTAGTCCTAGGTCTAAACCGCGTTCAGAGCTTTTCCCTAACACAACAAAAACGATCGTCCACACACCCTACACACGCACTACTCCGGCCCTACGCCGGCCCTACGCCCGCCCTACGCCGGTCCTACGCCGGCCCTACGCCCGCCCTAAGTCGGTCCTACGTCGGCCCTACGCTAACGCTACGTTGACCCTAGGTTGACCTACTCCTGCCTAACGCTCAGAAAAGAGTCACAAAGTGCTTGCCTGTCTCGGCTCTGCTGAACACGAAAAGCTGCTCCAAAAGCTCTCATTTACACTCGAAAAAGCCCTTTTATGGCTATCTTTGTATTCGTCGTTGAGCAGGTGCTCGACGTCTATCCTCTCTACACCGACTCGAAAGCACATGGCTACGACATATACCCTCATCAGCGGCGCAAACGGCGAAATTGGTCACTCCCTTGTTGAGCGTTTGCACGCCGAAGGACATTTGATCATAGCTGTTGATTTGTCTGACATGAGTGCGCATGCCAAAGCCCTCTGTGCACACGTGTACCACGGTGCCTTAGGCGACATAACCAATCCGGATCTCTACCGAGAGCTTGCACAATATGACATTGACTGCATCTATCATTTGGCTGCGCTGTTAAGCACCAGCGCCGAGAAGAATCCGGGTCTAGCGCAAAAAGTAAACGTTGGTGGCACTATTCAACTTCTGGATTTTGCACGTGAGCAGGGGAAGAAACGGGGCAAAGCAGTTATGTTCATGTTTCCCAGCACCATCGCCGTGTATGGCTTCGCGAAGCTTGAAGAAAAAGTAGCGGCAGGGGCTGTAACAGAGAATGTTGGACTTCAGCCTAGAACCATCTACGGTATCAATAAACTCTATTGCGAGCAGCTCGGATTCTATTATGACGAGTTGTTTATGCGTCTTGCACCAACCCGGGAAAACAAGTGGGTCGATTTTCGCGGCGTGCGCTTCCCCGGATTGATTTCGGCATTTACCGTTCCTACCGGGGGAACGAGCGACTACGCTCCTGAAATGCTACACTATGCGGCACAGTCAAAGTCGTATCGCTGTTTTGTACGACCGGATGCACGTATACCCTTCATGGCGATGCCTGATGGCGTGCAAGCGATGGTTCAATTGAGTAAGGCAGACAAAGCAGGGCTGACAAAGCACATCTATAACATTGGAGCTTTTGCCCCGACCGCAGAAGAAATTCGAGCTAAGGTCAGCGAGTTGTTTCCATCTGCCGACATCAGCTTTGAGCCGGATCTCAACCGTCAATCCGTTGTGGATTCCTGGTGTGCGGATGTTGACGACAGCGCCGCCCGAAATGATTGGAACTGGAAAGCCGAGTACGATTTTGAGCGATGTTTTCATGAGTATTTGGCCCCCAATATTCGACGGTACTACGCCGACAAAACCTCAGCATGAGTATAGCACGCGCCAAGATATCATGGTCGACGATAGAGAATTGGAGTTGGATACTTGCGCTACCGCTTGGTTTTAGCACATCTGCATTTCAGCTCTTTAACATCGAAAAAGCCGGGTTTACCATGGCTGATATCGGTGCGATTATCTTCGGTGTCTTGTGTGTGTATCGAGCTTGCACAGGACAAAAAGCAATGATCTGGCGAGTCGATCTCAGTCTGTTCCTCATCTTCGCTTTTTTTGGACTCATGCTCTTGAGCGTCGTACCACCGTTAGTGAGTGGTTCACGCATGCAAATGATGCAGTATTTGAAGTCCAGCACTCACTTCAGTTACATGTGGTTTTTCACCGTGTGCTGCGCTGCTATGCCGGTTGACACACGCATTATTCTACGGGCAATTCGTGGTTACGTGTATGCTGCAATTCCGGTGAGCTTATTCGGTATATATCAGGTTCCGGCTCGTGCATTCGATCTACCTTTTGCCTGGATTAAAATGACGAATGTCTCCATTGGAAGCGATGAGCAGTTGTCTCTCGGCTACGAAGGCTTTTTTCGTGCCACATCCTTCTTCAGTGAACCTTCGACCTTGGCCTTTTTCACCAGCTTTGCCGCGGTGTTTCTTCTCATACCCTATTTGGTGTACGATGTACGAATTATCCGTAGTCGCTTCCTGTTCTACTTGAGCATGTACAGCACTTTTACGGCGATGTTCTTGACCTTCTCCTTGACGATTGTGGCTCAGCTCAGTGCCTTCATTTTTGTGCTCATGTTGATTTCGCGAGGATCCAATTATAGGAAACTTGTTCGCATTATCGTGACAATGTCGACAGTGTTTTACTTAGCGAACTCAGCGGTGTCGTTTTATTCTAGTACCGACGTCTTCGATCTGTATTTCCGTCGCATCGTGGCAAATCTGTTTAAGACATCGAAGGTTGAAACAACGATGGGGGACTCGTTTGAAACACGTGCTACCGATCAACGCGCTGCATACAGCATTTGGAAAAAAGCACCTTTCCTCGGTACCGGTTTTGGATGCTTGATGTACGTGAAAGCGGGGGATGGTGAGCGCTACATTTCAACGCACCAGACCTATCTCTATGCTCTGGCCACGACAGGTTTTGCGGGCGGAATCATCATGTTTGTGCTGATGCTAACGCTAAGTATAAGTGCCTTTCAGGTGTTCTTTCGCTATAGGCGAACGCACACTGACGTGGATGCCTCGCTTATCGTCATTGCGATTGCACCGTTTGCTGCGGCAAACCAGTTTGTCTTCGGTTTGTCGAGTGATAATCTGACTGTTTCATACAGTTGGATCATGATTGGTTTGGTCTGTAGTATCCTCTACAATCCCGAGTACCGAAAACTACACTCATTTCCCACCTTTCGCTTTTTTGTGCCGCAGCAATTGTTTGGTTTGCGACCTATACGAGCTGCCCTCCCTTCACCACTTCAAGGAGAACTATGATATTGATCGACGGCAAAGCAACCGCGGCCGCAATTCGAGAAGAAGTTCGCGAAGCGATTGTTCAACGAAGCGCCGCAGGCAAACAACCACCGGGCTTGTCGTTGCTCTTGGTTGGTGATGATCCTGCATCGGCGGTATATGTTGGAGGAAAAGACAAAGCTTGTGCGGAAGTAGGAATGAAATCGACAATCACGCGCCTTGCCGCAGACGCGACCCAGGCCGAAGTGTTGGAGATTATCGCGACTTGGAATAATGACCCGCAAGTACACGGTATCCTGGTGCAACTTCCTTTGCCCAAGCATATCGATGAGCATAAAGTGATTATGAGCATCGACCCCGATAAAGACGTCGATGGATTTCATCCCGTAAGTGTCGGACGCCTCAGTATCGGACTACCGGGCTTCGTCTCGTGCACGCCTGCCGGGATCGTGGAGCTCCTACTTCGCTATGGCATTGAGACCAAGGGACGTCATGTTGTGGTTGTAGGTCGTTCCAACATTGTGGGCAAACCGATGGCAAACCTCTTGCTACGCAAGGGCAAGGGTGGCGATGCGACTGTGACTGTTTGTCACTCCGCCACGCCATCGTTGCGCGAGTACACGAGGCAAGCAGACATCCTGATCGCTGCCGTGGGTATCGCGCAACTCATCAAAGCTGAGGATGTGAAAGAGGGAGCAGTCGTTATCGATGTTGGTATGAACCGAATCGCTGATCCAACAAAAAAGTCCGGTCAGCGATTGGTAGGGGATGTGGACTTCGAGAGTGTCGCGCCAATGTGTGCGGCCATCACACCCGTGCCGGGAGGCGTTGGTCCCATGACGATAGCCATGCTCTTGAAAAACACCCTGTTATCGGCCGAAATGGCTGACAAACTCGAGTAGACTCTTAGGATTGATTATTTTTCCGTTTGCGGCGAAGCCGCAAACGGAAGAAAGAGAACTCCTTACGAGTAGTGCGCAGTACAGTAGTTTCATCACACGCGGACGGTATTGAAAAAGCAGAACCTAGACATACTCTATCAAGACGACCACGTTGTCGTCGTCTCCAAAGCTCATGGTGTCCTCTCTATTCCGGATCGTTTCAAGCGATCCGAAGTCAATCTTCGTTCCCTTCTGGAGGAAAAGTATGGGAAGATCTTTGTTGTGCATCGTTTAGATCGCGACACAAGCGGAGTCATGGTCTTTGCCAGAACTGCTGAAGCACACCGAGATCTCTCCATTCAGTTTGAGCAGCACACCGTAGACAAAAAGTATTTGGCAATTGTGTCGGGCATCGTGCCGAAAGACATCGACGTCGACATTCCTTTGATGCCTAACCCGCGTATTCCGGGTACAATGATGCCTTCGGGTCGCGGTAAGGCATCATTCACGCATGTCCATGTTTTGGAACGATTTCGCGTGGCAACGTTGGTTGAGTGTACGCTCAAGACCGGACGACAGCACCAGCTAAGAGTTCACTGTGCGGCTATTGGTCACCCCTTGCTGGTTGACAGTGTGTATGGTCGCGCTGACTCCTTTAAGCTCTCCGCTATCAAGCGGCGTTATCGCATACAAGAGGATGTGGAAGAGAGAGCGATAATCCAGCGTACAACGCTCCACGCTTACCGCTTAAGTTTTGTCCATCCCGTGTCGGGAGAACGGCTTAGTTTTGTGGCTGAAGCTCCAAAAGACTTCAAAGCATTGCTCAACGTATTGCGCAAATACTCTGCGTCCTATACCTCTGACTCTGCAGTTTTTCCAACATTAGGTTCAGTGGCAGCATCTAACGACTCGCACACTACAGACGAACACTCGTAAACGCACATGTATATCATTCTTTTTGGCGCCCCGGGGGTAGGAAAGGGGACACAGGCGCAAGTTCTATCACAACGTACCGGTTTGGCACATTTCTCGACCGGAGATGAGTTCCGCTCACATATTCAACAACAAACTGAGTTAGGTGTTCGTGTGAAGCAAATTGTTGACAGCGGCGCACTTGTACCTGATAGCTTGGTGATGGAGATTGTTGAATCCGCCTTGGATCGAGAGAGTTTTGCTTCCGGATGCATATTTGACGGTTTCCCGCGCACTATTTTTCAGGCCCGGGAGCTCGATCGATTGTTAACGCAGAAACGAAAAGCGATTAGCACTGTTATTAATATTGAGGTCCCTGAATCGGAAATAGTGGAACGTCTCGTGAAGCGCGGAAGAGGGGCGGATGATACGGAAGAAGTGATTCGCCACCGTTTGCACGTCTACCAAGACCAAACTGCGCCCTTGATTAACTACTACGTCGAGCAGGAGAAAATGCAAAATGTTAATGGCAATCAGAGTGTGGAAGACGTAAACGAGCAGATATTTAAATTGACCTCAGCCCTCTGATTCTCTGTGCACTAGGTCGGGCATCTTCAATCACTAAAACGATTGCCGACCCTACGCTTTTGCGGTACGTGCACACACGAAGAGTACAACCCTCTTCGTTTTATCTATCGATGACAATAATTGTATTGTATTAACAAACGCTATTCTATGAAAAACGTTTTTGCATCTGTCATGCTCTTCGCAATTCTTGCCGCGACGAGTCTGGCCGGAACCAAATACGCGACAGCGTCGGAGTTTCTAACACCGGCGAAGTCTGCTGTACCTGGTTTGGCCACAAGCTCTCCTTTAGCGCGAGCCTATGATTTTTCGGCGACTTCCGCGAAGAAGCTGCTGATGGGACCTGAAAAGTCTTTGGTACTCTCTAATTTCCCGGTAGGTGTAAACGAACAGGGAACATTGGAGCTGACTGAGGCGAGTAGCCCTTTCGGCTTGGAAACACAAGCTTGGAAGTTTGTGAACGGCAAGCGCGTGAAGATCACGCTGCCAAGTGCCCGCAGCTACAGTGGTAGCATCAAAGGTGAGAGCGGCAGCCGTGTACTTGTTGTGATGGCCGGCGATGAACTGTATGGTACAATCGAGCGTGCAAGTGGATTGATGATGCAAGTTGCTCCTTCAACCACGAAGCAAAACACCGTGTTGATGATGGATAACACCCATGCACCTTCACCGAGTTTTAGTTGCGATTTTGAAAACATGCCGGAAGCGCATATGCTGACCAATCCCGTCGGTGTGCCGGATGTGAAGAAGGTGTTCAGCCCACAAGCTTCAGACCTCCTTCAATGTAAAGTTGCTGTTGAGACCGATCGCTTTCTCTGGGCTAAAATGGGTAAGGATGAAGCGAAAATCACCAAGTACCTCTACACGATTTTTGCCACTGTAAGTTGGATCTACGAACGCGAAGTGAGCGTGAACTTTGTACTCGGTGACATTCTCATCCATACTGATGAAGATCCTGACCCCTACACTGAGAATGCCAATGGTGACATCGGTGCCTTGCTTGAGGAGTACTCGAATTTCTGGAAGCAGAATTTTGGTTCCATCAAACGTAATGTTACAGTCCTCTTCACCGTACCCGGTAAGACCGATGTAGGAGGTATCGCATATCTTGGCTCACTCTGTCACTCGAATGGCTACGCTGCGTGTGGTATTCGTACTACGAGTTCCTTGCCTACATCAGGATACCAATGGGATGCATTTGTGACCGCTCACGAAGTTGGACATACATTTAGCTCTCCTCACACTCACGGTTGTTTTTGGGCTCCGCCTCTCGATAGCTGCGTCTCAACGACCGGTAATCCACCGATACCGGACGCATGTATTAACGGTAAAGCCGTGGCAAACAAGGGGAGTATCATGAGTTACTGTCACCTGATTATCGGAGAAAACCCCGGCCCGCGTTATACCTTTTTACCTCGCGTTGCAGCGCAAGTACGCAAAGGCGCTGAATCTCAAGGCTGCTTGGTAGCGCCGCCTACTGCCACAATTAAGGTTACACAGCCGATTGGTGGCTCCGATCAGATCGTGCGTATTGATACCGGTGTGGCGATCGAGTGGGCAAGCACCAAGGTCTCGACCGTCAACATTGAGTATTCTTTAGACGGTGGAGCTAGCTTTAAAACCATTCCGTCGGCCGTCAACCTTCCGGCAGCTGATAGAGCCTATCGCTGGATGCCGCCTGCAGGTACCGCGTCTGTTAAGGCAATGATTCGCATTTTCGATCCTTCTGCTCCTACTGTTGCGGATACTTCTTATGCTACCTTTACACTTGGTGCTCCAACGCTGACATTGTTAGGTTGGACCGGTGGTGAGCGCATCGGACGTAAGTCAACCGAGCTGCTGCAGTGGACCCGTACCTTCTTGAGTACAAACACTGTCGAATTCTCAGCAACAGGAAGCGATCCGTGGACACCAATCGTTACTGAAACGAACGCGACTCAGTATAGCTGGAAAGTTCCCGATATTGAAACGAGCACCGCGCGTTTGCGTTTGGTAGGAGCCAACGGTGCGGTGATCACTACTAGCGAACAATTCGCCATTGGTACGCCTGTTCTTAAGATTTTAACACCGGTTGGTGCTGACAGTGCTTGCAGTGGCTATAAGATGGCTATTCGCTGGCAGAGTGATTTCGTTCGCCAAGTTGAGGTGCGCTATTCACGTAACGGCGGTGCAAGTTATCCGTTGACGCAAGTGATAAACGCCGGTATCGACGCGCGTACATCCACCGTGATTTGGACTGTTCCAAAGAACAAGGAAACCGACAGCGCGATGATTCGCTTGTTATGCGTAAACGACACCGGTACCTATGCTTTCTCCAAGCTCTTTGCGATCAAGGGATGCACCTTCGACGTGTATTCGGTTCGAGAGTCTGCTGAGATGAACGGAATTCGAATCGCTCGACTCTTCCCGACACCGGCCAACGATGTCTTGCAAATGAATGTTGAGAACGGTCGCTCTGTTCCGAGCGCAGCAGACATTCAAGTAATCGGCGCGGATGGCCGTGTCGCTCTGCATCAGAACAACGTTTTGGAAACAGGTTCTCAGATGGTGAGTTTGAAACTGAGTGAGTTAAGCTCCGGCTCGTACATTGTTGTCTTACGTGTAGATGGAGCTGAATTGTCACTTCCTTTTGTTATAGCACGCTAGGTACTACAAGCCGGGACGTTTGTGGAGCCCGGAGAAAAACAATAGTTTTTCACAGCTAGCGAATCAAAACTGAGTTTATTCAAAAAAACAGTCTGTCCGGTCGATGTCCGAGGCAGACTGTTTTTTTTATTTTGCACTTCACTTTGCTCCGTATCCATGAAGTTTCTCGAAAAGACAGTTGTTAGAGTTGCATTGACCCTGCTCATCTTTTGTGTAACCTTCGCAGCAGTTCTCTGGTGGGCTAAAATTGACCTCGTGCTTTTAGGCACGAAGCTACTTGAAACCAACTTCAGTATCGCCGCAGCAAGCATTCCATTGGTTCTGTTCTCACACGTGTTACGAGCTTGGCGATGGCGTACAATGTTAGAACCGATCAAATCGCGGGTGAGCATACTCAATCTTTTTTCGACGGTCATGGTTGGCTATGCAGCCAACAATATCATTCCTCGCAGTGGCGAGTTGCTTCGTCCTTACGCCTTCAGTCGTCGCGAAAAGATTCCCCTTAGCCAGACTATTGCTTCGGTGGTCATTGAGCGCTTCATCGACATTCTGAACTTGTTGCTTTTTATGGCGGTGGCACTGTTCTTTGTGGGCGAGAAAATGCAGAAAGTCCTTCCGAACTATGACTTGAACGCCATCACACGTTCTTTTGCCATTAGCGCCATTGCACTTCTCATTCTCATTCTGATACTCGCATTGACACCCACTGCTGAGTTTCTGTTGCGCGTCTTTGTGAAGCGATTCTCGCAAAGTTTGTGGCAACGATTGCATGATGCTGTATCAAGTTTCAAGCAAGGTTTGCAAATCCTTCGAAAACCTTCCGAATATCCGCTCCTCATCATCCAGTCTTGTCTGATATGGTTATTCTACATACTGCCGGTTTATGTGATGTTCTTGGCCACTCCGGATCCTGTCATCCATAATCTCACCTTTATAGATGCCTGTATCGTCCTGCTGGTTACAGCCATTGCTACAACGATAACACCTCCTTTGCCCGGAGCCTTCATTCTGATCCCCTCAGTGCTCATTGGTGCCATGGTGGCCCTTTATGGCGTCTCCAAAGAGGTTGCATCGGCATACTCCATGCTAACCTTCATGCTCAACTATATTCCTGTGACAATAGTAGGTGGATTGTTCATGCTGCGGGAGCAGGTCAGACCGACTCAACATGTGTCCGCAGCCGGCGAATCTCTACCGGCTGAGTCGACCGGGTCGGCAGCGGCGGAAGGATAAATGTCCAAACATTGAATTCTTTGCGCAATTCGCCGATATTCTGACGACACCTTTGGAGTAGCCGGATGTTTTGCGATATACACAATCATGTCTTGTTTGGAGTGGACGACGGATCCCAGTCGATTCAAGAGTCTCTAAGCATGCTTGACCAAGCGGTTGAAGCAGGTATTGATACCGTCTGTGCGACTTCGCACGTTCATGCCGATTACTCTGAAAAAGAGAGAATGAGCACCCTGTGGTCAGTGTACCTGGAGCTCAAGCAAGAGATTGAGAAACGAAAAATTCCGGTAGACCTACATATAGGTTGCGAGCTGTACTATACCTCCGAGTTTCCATCCATAGCGGAATTTGAGTTGTTTCGATATGATCGTGGCTCAAGTTCTCTCTTAGTTGAGCTTCCTCCCACTGAAGCTCCGATGTGGTTTGCCGACATCGTGTTTCAACTCCGTATGGGCGGGATCTCGGTCCTTCTTGCTCATCCGGAGCGCAATGCGGCATTGATGCGCAATCCTAAGATCTTGGCGAGCTATCTGCAAGCGGGTGTTTACACGCAGTTGACTGCCGGAAGTATAGCCGGACGCTATGGTAGTGACATCAAGAAATTCGCAGACCGAATTCTGCGCAGCGGTGCATGTACTCTGGTTGCGAGCGACGCGCACAATACCGTTCGCAGACCTTTTAGCGACATAGCGACGGCTTATCCCATGGTTTGTGACATGCTTGGCACAGGGATTGCAAAGATGCTTTTCGATACTCATCCCAGGGCTGTGCTCCGTGGCGACACTCCGTCGAACCATGAGCTGAGTCCGGACCAGCTTGAGCTGTTACTAAGGCCTGAAAAGAAGAAATTCTTCATTTTTTAGGCTAAACAAAGGCTTCATGTGGTCTAAATGAACGGGATGAGCAAAGGCACCTTGTCACTTACTCGTACCGTATGGAAACGCACGATTTAAAGCCTCTACCCAAAACTTTTCAATCGGAACACGTTGCCCGTTCCACTTCCGATGCCGGACAATCGCAACGTCATACAGAGCTCTTTGATTACATCAATGTATTGACACGTGGCAAGTGGATCATTCTGATCACATTTGGAATCGTCACGGCGGCAAGCGTGGTGTACACCTGGACACGTCCTTGGATCTACGAGTCGCATGCCAAAATGTTGATCTCGTCAGAGAAATCAGCTAATGCATCGAGTCTTTTTCTTGGCATGATGGGACAGGAAGAGCGTAACATCAAGAACGAAGTTGAAGTCATGCGCTCGAAGCCCTTGCTCAATGCAACGGCTCGCTTGATTCGTTCACAGCGTTATATTCCGGGTACGAAAACACTCCTACCGATTTTGGATTTCGATGATGTTCGCGAGAAGTATCGTCCACAAACGATTAGCGACACGATAGAGGCTGTTGCAGGCCGCTTGAACGATGGATTGCAACTGTCGTCCATTCGTGATGCGGATGTGGTTGAAGTACGTATGCGCTCAACGAGTGCAGACGAAGCTGCCCTAATCATCAACGATTTTGTGCAGACTTACCAGAGTGACAACGAAAATGTAAACCGCTCGAACGCACGACGCGTGCGAGAGTTTCTCGGCGGGCAAGTGGATCGCACGCATGATACGTTGAGTCGCGCTGAACGCGACTTGCAAACCTACATGAGCCAGAATCGCGCGGTTCAAATGGACGAGCAATCCAAGAACATCATTCAACGCATGGCTGAGTTTGATTCCAAGTACAACGAATCAAACATCATGGCTCAAACGGTTGACCGCACGTTGCAAGAATACCGTCGTCAACTCAAAGAAGTCGAGCCAGAATTCAGTGACAATCTCGCTGCTTCTGCTAACCCTTACATTGAGTCTCTTCAAAACGAAATCGCGCGACTTGAAGTTCGTCGTGATTTGATCATCACGAAGAACGAAGGCTATGCGAGCAAAGTTGCGTACGACAATGCGATGGGACAGCTTGAGCAGCAGATCACGGATCTTAAGTCAAAGCTTCGTCAAAAGACCGAAGAATTGCGTCGCTCCAAACTCGGAAGTGTGCCGGTAAACGTTGCTCAGGGTGGACCCGGCAATGGAACGGTAAGTCCGACCCTGGCTCTCAATGCTCTCAAGCAAAAGATCTTTGAATTAGAGATACAGAAGCAAGCGGAGACCGCTAAGACGGAAGCATTGCGTACTGCGCGAGGCGCGGCGGAATCCGATTTTCGGAACATTCCTTCTCGAGTCATCGACCTTGCCCGTCTAGAGCGCACAAGCAGCTCTCTTGGAAAACTGCATGATCTCTTGGCAGAAAAGCTGAATGAAGCGACGATCGCAGAGCAATCGGTGTTTGGCAATGTTCGTGTATTCGAACCCGCAATGGCCAACCTTGTTCCGGTTAGTCCGAACAGAACTCTCAATGTGGGTATCGGATGCATATTCGGCCTCTTGCTCGGATTCGGACTTGTGATCGCACGATCGTTTATGGACTCTACTGTCCGTACTCCTGAAGATCTAGAAAACCGAGGATTTACCGTCTTGGCAACGATTCCGAAGATCCCTCGTGATATCTCCGTTTCTGATATCAAAGCTTCTTTGACCGCTGAAAACTCAGAGTTCTTCGAGAAACTTAGTCCGGAAACACGCGTTACCTCGCACTTGATTTCCCACTTGAATCCGAAGTCTCCGATCGCCGAAAACTATCGCAGCGTACGTACAGCTATTCAGTTCGCAGCCGTAGACAAGCATGTGCAAACCGTTATGGTTGCAAGCTCGGTACCTCAAGAAGGGAAGTCCACAACTTCTGTGAACATTGCTACTACCCTGGCACAAGCAGGGAATAAAACCCTGTGGATCGATTGCGATTTGCGACGTCCGGTAGGACAAAACGTATTCCACACGACAAAGGAACCGGGTATTGTCAATGCCCTTGTTGGAAACTGTCCCGTTGAGCAAGCCATTCGTCCAAGCGGTATTCGCAACCTCGACATCATGACATCAGGTCCTATTCCACCGAACCCATCTGAACTCTTAGGCTCGCGTAGAATGAAGGAACTCCTGGATGATTTGAAAACCAAATATGATAACATCATTATCGACACACCTCCCGTGGTTGCCGTGACGGATGCTGTCATCTTGGCTACTCTTGTTGACGCCTATATCCTCGTCGCACGTGCTGAGAGCACGCACATGGAGATCGTGACGAAGAGTCGCGAGGCTATCAATCGTGTTGGCGGCCGTATTCTTGGAATTGTTTTGAATGACTTCGACGTCACCAACAACTATGGTACCTACTACAAGTACTATCGTTATTATAAGTACTACAATTACTACGGTGAGGATGCACAGCTCCAAGGCGTCAAGAAACCTCGCATTGTTATGCGTGGCGACAAGTCGGGAGAAAACAAGAAATCCTCGAAAACGAAAAAAGATATGGTCGTGTAGAGCAGCGTCTACACGAGTCGTTTCTAACAAGGCATATGCGCTTAGCGCCTATGCCTTTTGTATTTTGCGAAAACGACGAAGTAGGATGCCTTCGCAGATAGGAAGTTGATGGAAGCGCCAGCTTCATCGGCACTGTGACGTGCTGAAGGCACGCTTTCATACAGTATAAGTCGGTGTCACATAACATCTACAGAGTTCCGGGAGATATCATGGCTGAACGAAAAACAATAAAGACAGAAGCTTCGGTAGCAGAATACATCGGCTCGCTACCATCAGTAGAAAACAGAAGCGACTGTCAGATCTTGCTCGAGATGATGGAGTCGATATGTACCACAAAAGCGAAAATGTGGGGTAGCAGTATCGTGGGTGTTGGGGATCATGGCTACACCAATAGTGCAGGCAAATGGGTTGATTGGTTTCTTCTAGGTTTTTCGTCTCGGAAGGCAGCCATCAGTATCTACGGAGGTGCCTGCCTGCAGCTTGAGTCAAAACTCCTGCAAGAACTTGGTTCGCACAGCATGGGTGTCGGGTGCCTCTATGTGAAGAGGTTGGCTGACGTCGATCTGCGTATCCTGGAGCGCCTTCTTCGGGCAACCGTTAAGGCACAGAAAGAGATGCTGACTGATCAGCGTTCTCATGATAAAGCTCGTGCTTCGAAAGCCGACAAAGCATCATCGACAAAAAGTGTGAAGAAAGCTGTTGCGCTTAAGAAATCCTCTTCCGCTCCTGTTGTTCGCGCCTCGACAAATACGAGCTCTTCCCGCCCGCGAAGCTCCGCAAAAAAATCAAGCGCTTCGTTGCGTACCTCAACGAAGAGTCAAGGCAGCGGAACAAAAAAGACCGCTCGTTAACGTGTGCATACGTTTTGAATCCATCTGATGCATGCGTATGCAATAAGCATACGCAGCGCTGGGGATACAGCTTTTAGCAGTTCTTTGAGGTTCTCGGATTTTTTCGTTAGTGCCTCGCTTCAAGAGCGTGGAGCGAAGCATGCCCGAGGTCTAGATGGTGATACGTTGAAATGGGGATATGAAATCGAATGGAAACGTCGATTCACGATTTCCAAGCAGCGCCGGACGACCTATATACTACACATGCCGATGTTATGATTCTGCATTGTCGCGCCGTTGAGTGAAATCCTCTACCGATCAGCGTTTAGTCTGGCTCAGTGCCTGAGTCAGGCGAGGCGGTGCTGTTGAAACTTTCTGTTAGTATTGTTTTGATCAGTCCCCATGCAAAACCCTGACGTTGTAGGTACGAAGTCAGAGCTTGCTTTTGTTTGTCAGTCGGACGGTACGAGATAGTGTTCAATTTTTTAGCTGCAGCTTTACGAGCTAGCTCCAAAGCTTCATCTCGAGGATACAAGTCGCGCAGCACATTGATGGCGATATCTGCTCGTATACCACGTTTCATTAGGTCCATCTTGAGTTTAGTTTCAGACAGTGCGCGACCCAACATTTTATCGCGCACAAAAGCACGTGCATAGCGGTCGTCGTCTAAATAACCGAACTCAATCAGAAAGTCGATAGCGTCTTCGATTTCGTCGACCGTGCACTCTTTCTGCGACAGTCGCGTCCGAACCTGCGCCTCACTCCTCATCTTATAGGTGGCATAAGCAAGAGCGAGTTGTCGAACTTTCATCGATCGCTTGTTCGCGTGTAGCTGTGTTTGAATCTCCGGAGTCCAATGCTTTCCCTTGTGAACATTGTACTTGGCAATCAAATCGATATGCACCTGTAACGCGAACTCACCATCGACAAAGATGTTGATGCGCTCGGGCTTGCGTTTCGAGGCTACAAGCTGTGTGACAGTAGAGTTCATCGTTTTACCGAGCGTGATGTCACCGAAAAATCAGGCATGGTTTAGAATGCTACGCCTGCTTTGAAAAAATAGGTGCTGACCGGTTATTCGCTTGACGACGCTTTAACGAGATCGAGCCGGCAAAGCCGGCTCGATTTCACAAATACCACGCAATCTCGCTGCTTGCTCGGGCACATAGCTTTACGCTAAAGCCACGTACTCTCGGACTCCTTCGAACTCTTCCGAACGCTCTTGAACTCGTGCCGAATCCGTGCTCGTTTTTAGAAACAAGAGCAACGGTCCGGTTTGGGTCAATCGTTAATCGCGTGAATGCTTAGGTAGCTGTGGCCCCTGTGACTGACGACGTTCGGAGTTTACAGCTACCGATACATTGCAAACTGCTCAGTATGCTCTCTCACACGACAGATATGATAAGGGAGAACTGAGATTGCATTGCACACGCTATTGATCGAAATATCAAGAGTTTGTGCGGCTCGTTACTTCTTCTTATCCGCAGTTTCGGGTGACGCAGAGATACCCAGTTTGTCCTTCACTTCTTTTTCCAAACGTGAAAGGAGAGCAGTGTCTTCTTGCAACATTTTGCGCAAGCCATCTCGACCTTGCACTCGTTCTTCAGCATAACCAAACCATGATCCACTACGTGTCACCAGGCCGTGTTCAACGGCAAGATCGATCATGTCACCTATTTTCGATATGCCCTCGTTGTACATGATGTCGAACTCGCACTCTTTGAAGGGAGGTGCGACCTTATTCTTGACAATCTTGGCACGCACACGATTGCCCACGATATCGGTCCCATCTTTTATCACGTCTTTGCGTCGAATATCAATACGCACCGATGCGTAATACTTGAGTGCATTACCACCTGTCGTCGTTTCCGGATTTCCGTAGACGACTCCGATCTTACTACGTAATTGATTGGTGAAAATCACGACGGCATTTGAACGACCAATCACACTCTGTAGCTTACGCATTGCTTGCGACATCAAGCGGGCCTGTGAACCCATTTGTGCATCACCCATTTCGCCTTCAATCTCGACACGAGGTGTAAGAGCAGCCACAGAGTCAATGACGATAACATCGATCGCGCCTGAGCGAACCAAGGTCTCGACGATCTCCAATGCCTGCTCACCAAATTCAGGCTGAGAAAGCAGTAGGTTATCCAAATCGACACCCAATCGCTGCGCATAGGTCATGTCCAATGCATGCTCAGTGTCTACGATAGCTGCCAAGCCGCCGCGACGCTGTGCTTCTGCTATAACTTGTAAGCACACAGTCGTTTTCCCTGATGATTCAGGTCCAAAGATTTCTACAATACGGCCTCGAGGAAATCCTCCAACACCTATAGCGGCATCCAAGGAGATACAGCCGGTCGAAATAGCCTCAACCTGAATCGGTTGTGCGTCACTCAGGCGTAGAATGCTTCCCTTGCCATGCTGCTTCTCGATTTGTTCAATCGCGCTAAGCGCCGTTTTAAGCTTTTGTGCATCCGGCTTTGTTGGGTCTTGCTTCGTTGCTGTAGAAACTGCCTTTTCTGCTTTCTTTTCTTCTGCCATGTTTTCTCCTTCGATGTATATGTGTATTTCAGTTGCTGTATGTGAGCGGACTTGCAAATTAGATGGAGGAGGGCCGCCCGTACAAAATGATACTTAGGGTGTTGAAAACATTTAGAGATTGGGGTTTCGTGATCTTAGCATGGCGGTGATACGTGATACGAACGCGCGCACTGAGCCATGCAGACTTGCGAAAGTCGCGTTCCGGTTGATTGGATGAACGCGGCCGGCAAAGCTCAGGAGGTTGATCTGCTCCGCACCAAGGTAGAAAGAAGCTTATTGCAAGACTTAGTAGCTGCGAGAGAGGTAGTGCGACCTGCGAGAGATAGTAAGGCGGGTAGCGAGAGAGAGTGGTATACTGGCGAGCCACAAATGAGGATGGAGGCTGACAAAAGTGATGGAAGGCGTAGTGTAGTCGAATGGAAGCACAAGCAACGCGATAACAAACTGAGGTATAGGGCTAGACTGTTTGAGTGAAGCAGGAGTCGAACAAGACTCAGAGTCTGATAACAGCCACTGCGTCAATTTGCTATGTGGTACACTTCAATGTGGCAGGCACAAACGACAACAGGTCAAGCGAAGCTTGACCTGTTAGTAAAATCTTTAAGAGACACTTGTGGAACGAGTCCCGAACGCTTAGTTCTGGTGAAGTTTTTGACGAACCTTCTTGTCGCTCATTCCGCGGAGATAGTAAAGCTTGGCACGACGTACGTGACCACTGCGATCTACGCTAATGCCTTGAATATTCGGTGAGTGTAGCGGGAAAATACGCTCAACACCAACACCGTTAGAAATTTTACGAACGCGGAAGGTAGCATTCGATCCGGCACCACGACGTGCAATGCAAACGCCTGTGAAGTTCTGAATACGCTCTTTTTCACCTTCAACCACGCGAACAGCAACTGTCAAGGTGTCTCCGGGGCCGAAAGAAGGGATATCGCGAGCGAGATCTCCATCCTTGGTCTTGCGGATGTCTTGGGTTTGCTGCATTGTCATTTGCTCGATGAGCTGCACTTTGGGATGCATGAGTACTGTCTCCGTTATTCCGATGTAATGTAGCTGACAAAAATAGTGCAGCGAAGGAGATTTTACAATGTTTTTTCTCTATTTAGCTCATTATGGGGAAAAATGAGCTCGTTGCGACAGCGAACCGAAAAGGTGTCTACTTTGAGACGTGTATGGAATGCGCAATTGAACCCATAGTGTTCTTCGAAGGGACCCCGCGAGCAGGGCCAGCTCTATGAAGGCACTATTTTAAAATCCACAGGTGAGCGAGAAGTGATGTCCAACACTGTTAGACGCCAGCCACTCATGTGCAATGGCATAGTCTAGTTGGAGGTCGAAGGGTAAATCAGGCGAGTGAATGCGATAGCTAAGTCCACCGGAATACACATTCATTGGCATAAAGACTGCTGCGCCAAACTGATCTCCGACTATACCGATTCCGGCTCGAATACTCAACAGCTCAGTTATTGCATACTCAGAAGCCAGGGCGATGTGCGGGCAAGCCGCTGATTTAGTATAGTCTGCTTCCAAGGCAAGAAGAACATAACGCGGAGAAGGAATCGAAAGGGTATCGGATTCACCCAGTGTCGTACTTCGTTGAACAACTTCTTCAACGCTTATTGGGATCTCGGTGCTGAGTCCACAGCGCAGTACCCAAGGCAATTGTTCCGAGGTGGATGAACCGTTGTTCCACTGCACGGATCCTATGTTTTGTACCGCCAGTCCCAAGTTGAAGTAACGAGCAAAGGGGAGCTTGGTCCCAAGGTCGAAGGCTAAACCGGTTGCTTTTAAACTTGTGGCCGGAACGTTGTTCACCAGATACTTCACGGCAGCTCCAAATCCAACCGTCGACACCTTGGTGCCTAATGCCGCGCCTACGCAATACTGTTGAAAGGTAGCAGTGCCAAGAGCATTGCCGCCTGCATCGTATCGCTGAAAGCCCGGATTGCTAATACTGTTGAAGAGAAGTCCGACTCCTACCGATGAGCCAAGATTCTTTGTAATGGCGAGGGTGTTCTGACTACGTCCGAAACTGAGCACTGAAAACATGGTGCTTGCTTGTACATCCTCCGACAAGGTAGCCAACGCTCCTGTGTTACAGAACACGGCATTTGGTTCATTGACGTTGGAAGTATAGGCTCCGGCGAGTCCAATTGTCCTGGCGCCTACCGGACGCAATAGGTAACTGTTGGAGGCACCTTCAGATTCGGCTTGAGCAAGCAGAGTACTCGGTTGTATTCCGAAGCAGATGAAGAGAATGACGCACAGAACGGCCGAAAAGCGCATAGACAACATCCATGTTGTGAGTGGAGTTGCGCGAAAAACGTTCAGGCGCAACACGTAGTCAATATACGCAGAAAAACAGGAAGTGTAGGGAGAAGCTCAGCCTGATGAACTGATCTTCCGGCTAAGCATTTGGATGATCGTTCTTCCTACTGTTGCGATGAGATTACGATACGAACGGCCGCCCTAAAATTGCTTCCCTGAGCGGCAACGATGTAAACGCCAACAGGCACATCGCTAACCGAGTAGCTGAGGTCTTTGTTCTTGCACTCGGTCATGTAACTGTGCTCTAAATCCTTGACTTTCTTGCCAAGGATGTTATACAGGGCTATATCTACCGTTTGGTCTTCTGCCAGGCTGATTTGCAAATCCAAGCGGTCTCGACTATAGCGTTCGTTAAAGAGCCATTTGAGTTCGGAAGTCTTAGAGGAATCTCCGACAGTTTGAGTACCAGGCGAGCGACGCGAGCCCTCGACCATAAGTGGCATGGCACTCCGGTCAAAATAAGCCCCTGTCAAAAACATACCCGAAGCCATGTCGAATCCCACAGATGCCGACGGCATTTGGGAGTTCAAGCTCCATTCCGGTACTGCGCCGAGCAGCGCGTATGACAGAGTGGGAATGTTTTGATGCGAAGTTACGGTAAGTGCAGTATTGTCAAGTGCTTGTGCACAAGACACGCCTGGGCTTAGCTGTAAAGTAACGACCATACAGAAGCCGAAAACACGCAGAATATGTCGAGAAACGCTAAACATATATGGTATTAGTCTACAATAGTCCTGCCAATTTCAGCGATTGCCTACTGCAATATAGGGTATTGTGGTCGCAGTTAATAGACTTTCTTAGTGCTTAACACAGTTTAACGGGGGCAAATTGGACCTGTTAAATTGTCTCTCGCCGAGCACTATAGCAAGCGGGATTTTTCTCTTTAAATCAAGGTCACAGTTCTCACTGACCAAAGTTAATGCGGCGTCTACCAAACAGGTTGAACGAACAAGGGAAGATCTTAGACGCTTTTGGCGGTGTCTCCCGTACTCTTGCGCTTTTTGACGGACGCCATAAGAGCCGGGTCTATACCAAGCTGCGAAGCGAGTGCCTCGAGAGAATCTGCATCAACATCCAGCAGAGCACCCTGAGGCAATGTTTCTTCACTCTTGGGCGCCGGTTGAGCCGGAGCATCGGAGCTCAATTGAGGCATAGCTTCGGTATTGTAGAGCGGGCTGCGCGTATCGTCGGCTTTCCTCGAGCTTTCGCTACGTTTCGTTTCAGGTTTCCTCGAGGCATAGAACGACTCGTCAAAATCGAAGAGTTCGTTCGACGGGGCGGAATCAGCTGAATTGGTGGAGGCGGACGCGGTAGTTTTTTCGTTCATCTGCTTCAGTCCTATCCCTTCGTCAGAAGATAGGTTCAAGTCTGCGCTGCGTTTAGGGGAAGTATCTGATTCATATGATCCGGAATCTGTCGCAGCGTTTTCTGAATCTTCCTGAAGCTCTGTGTCCAGCAGGGCTCCACGCTTGTAGACATTGACAGCTTGTTGGTCAGAAACAGCCATAGCGTGTTGAAGATTCGATCCGAACATTGCAGATCGACGTTGATCATCTCCCACGCGATTGAGGTATTGTACTTGCTGTTTTTTCCAGTTGAGATATCCTCGAAGGAAGATGAGGCCAATAAATATCAATGCGACGCCGAGTCCGATGAGAGCACTGTTCAGCCAACTGAAAATCGGGGTCTTCGAAGCCTTGGTCAATGCGCTGTCAGCGATTTGGGCTGCAGCCTGTGCCGACTGACCCTGCATTTGCCGGAGTTGGCTCATGAGGGATTCTGTCGTCTGATCGCCGTTGCTGCCTTTGGAACTTGTGTCCGGATTTGTGCTCTGTGTCGACGCAGAATCGCTGCTGAGCGTCGCTAGTGACGAAGGCTCGACCGTCGGCTGTACTACTTTTTGGATTTTGATGAGTTCTTCATCAAAGTAGGGCGGACGTCCCATACGCTGCACGAATTGATTCTCATACTCTCGTGCTTTGCTCTCATTGTTTTCAACGCGACTGACTTGTGCGAGTCCGCCATAGATATCGCTGATCGTGCTTTTTCGCTCTAGTGCTTTGAGAAGCATTTCTTTAGCTTCAGCGTAGTTGCCTTCACGAGCATTCACAAAGCCCGCGAACGCCGTCGCATCGGGATGTTGTAAGCGGGCGGCCGAGGCGATAAACTCCTTGGCGACCGACAAAGCGTTGTTCTGTAAAGCAATAAGTCCACTTCGATACTGATCTTCGGCAGCGTTCAGTTTCGACCATTTGAACACATCCACGCTGATTGCTCGAGAATATGGTAGCAATACAGCGGTAAACCCAATGCTTTCACGGAAATAGACGTTGATTACGACATCTCGACCGATCTTCTGGAGCATGGCGCTTTCAATCATCCCTCGAGGGTTGTTAAGCTCGCGCTGTTCTGTCTTTATGCCCGCGTTTTTTATAGTAAGCGTTAAACGCTGCTTGTCATCTGACAAAACTGTGGTATAACTGACAGATGTCCCATTGGTTCGAATCAACAACGAGCTGCCGCCAAACACACTGGTGCCGACAACTTGGAACTCTTCCACGGCGCAGCGCAGCTGCGGCTGAACAAGAATCATCCATACGACGCAGCACAGCACGTAGCCTATGGTCTTTCGGACACTATGTATTCCCTTAGCCGGCGCGTTCATAGAAAATGCGTAAGTACGGAGAGGTCTTTATAAAAATAAGCAATTTCTGAACCAATCAATTTCGCTTCATGACGAAGACCTTCGCCGCGTGGCGAAATATCGATTCTACGTTGGAAACTAGGCTGGATCATATGCCGGAGGAATGAGCCCAAGAGACAGATACTACAGAGCCATGCAGGCTCAAAAGTTGTGTGTAAAGCTGAATCCACTCGCTCTCAAACTCCCGTCTGTACCCACTCATGCTCGCTTCACATCGTAGGTCGAGATAAGACACCAACCAATACTCTTGGTGCTCAATACAAGGAGAGTAGGGGCGACTGAAGTCGAGTCCAGCTATGCACGCTTGGTAAAAGCTTTTGCGACCCACCGCGATGGAGACCGTTTAAGCCCTGACAGGATGAGGTCGGGGGTCTCGGAGGGCTGGGGCAGTGAACCCAAGGCTTGGGACTAATGGAGTCGTCTTTCATCCTCGACCTCAGTGCAACACAGTCGGCCGACATCATTACAAGACTGTTCCGGATCAGGTAGCGAATCAGCACGGACGGAGCGGCAATCAATAAGCGACATTCCTAACCGTAATTGGTTGCGGCTTGGGATCCGAGCTGCCGGGGACCACAGAGTGGGGAGTCAAACTCTGCACGAAGTCTGACAAACTGTTCATTTATTAGTCTAGAGCGGGTTATTAAAATTTCATGATGTAGGATGATGTCTTACATGTTATTTTGCCACTCAGGAACAGGGACATAGAGCTGAGGGAAACAGCTCTCTACTATCAGACCACCTGAAGGATCAGGGGAAAATTGCCTAAAAATCGACCTTTTCCTCATAATTAGGAACAAGCCAAAAGCCGTAGGGAACAATCGGCCGGGGCGCGTGCTATAATCGGTATATCTACGTATTGTCGATCGGTCGGTCGTACACCAACTTTGTACGGTAGGCTCCGTAGGAGCTTGACTTACGAGTCATCGAGTCAGCAGGATGCTATGAAGGGACTCGCGGTTCAGCACAGGAATATGCTTATGTGCTGTGAGCAGAAGACATTAAGGACGATGCCGGTTAAGGTTGAATTGAGAAGAAGAGTATTACAAAATCGGGTTCTTAATGTTGAATTGCTACGAGACAATTGCTAACGGTACTGCTGACGCTTCGCTACGCTTTTTCGTGTACGTTGTGTGTGCAGTGCTTTGTGTGGTACTTGGTGCTTGCGCGCTACGATGTTGTGTCGGCCAAAACCGTCCTTCCTTCCGTAGCCTCTTGTCACTTCTCTTCACACTCCTTTCATCCCGAAACTCATTCCTATCCGTCCTGCAAAGGCCGAGGCGAATAGCTTTCTATTCATCGCAAACACTGCATCTCGAGTCGGCCGCAGCCGTTCATCAGGCGAATTCAGAAGGCACAGGGGACACCAAGCCATCTACTCACGCATTTACGTGTGCTGCAGCTCTGCAGAGCGGCGTGGGCTTTACTACCGGAAAACAGAAAGAATTTTTAACACACACAGTGGATACTGTTATGAACAACTTTTACGCTTTCGCGCAATCGCTGAAGACACGTCGATGTTTACTCAGTGTTGTAGTATTGCTTGCTGCTACGAGCAGTGGCTTCGCGACGACGTACACCTTCAATGGTACGAGCAACAGCAGCTGGAGTAATGCTGCCAATTGGAGCAGCAGTACGTTGCCGCCAAATCCTTTGACAAGTGGAAATGACATCGTGATCAACGGTGCAGTTCCTGCCAACTTGGATTTGGGTGGTACCTACACCATTAACAGCGGGGCGTCACTCACCGTGAACAGCGCTAAGACCCTGGTTGTAAACAGTGCCAATTCACTGGCAGTTTCAGGTACCGTGACGAACAGTGGAACCGTGACCGTTAACGGTTCACTGGCATTCGCTTCCGGTGCCACCTACGTTCACGCACAAGATGGCGGAGTGATTCCGGCAGCAAGCTGGAACTCGGCATCGACCTGCTCCATTACCGGAACGGTCTCGACGGATCCGAGCGGTAGCGGACAGAATTTCGGTAATCTTACGTATAACTGCTCGGCTATGACCGGAAACCGTGATATGGCCTCTTCGGGTCTATCAGTGGCCGGAAACTTGACGATCCAAAACATTGGTTCAGCAGTTCTTCGTTTTGCTCAGGCAACAGTCTCAGTTGGAGGAAACTATTCGCAAAGCGGCGGAGCAGTTCGATTGGCATCCGGTTCGGCTCGAACCCTAAATGTCACGGGTTCGTTCAGCCTAAGTGCCGGGAGTTTCGACTTAACCGACGGGTCCGCAACTGGAACCCTGAACGTTGGCGGCAACTTTAGCTGTACGGGTGGATCGATCACCGCGAGCGGTACCGGTCACGGTGACATCGTGTTCAACGGTGGCACGACCCAAACCTTCAGCTCCGGTGGCTCATTCCTTAATGATCTTGACTGGGCAGTCTCTTCAGGAACAACACTTCAAATGGCAACAGCGGGCACCATCCTTTCGGGCGGCCCCGCTTCATCGTTTACATTGGGTTCGGGCGCAACGCTTGGTATCCGTTCAGCGAATGGTATAACAGCTACAGATACCGGTGCAACAGCCGGTCACATCCAAACAGGAACTCGTACCTACAACACAGGTAGCAACACCAGCTTTATCTTTAACGGTAGTGGTACACAGAATTGTGGTAACGGATTTCCTTCAAGTATCAAGAACTTGACAATTAGCAACAGCGGCGCTGTCGTGTTGAATGGCAATCTCAGCCTTAGCGGCGTACTGAGCTTCAATGGAGGACGACTACAGACCGGAAGTAACATGGTCAGTCTGGGTAGTGCAGCAAGTGTTAGCGGTGCTTCGCAATCCAATGGTTGGGTTCATGGCAATCTTGCTTGGGGCTTCTCTTCATCAAGCCTAGCGCACTCGTTTGATATTGGTGATGCATCAAACTATGCTCCGGTTTCCGTGAGCTTTGCTTCTATTTCTCAAGCGGGTGTCTTGAAAGCCAGCACAACAGACGGGAACCACCCGGTATTGCAACCGAACTCCGGAATCGATCCTTCACGCTGCGTCACGCGTTACTGGACACTGTCCAATAATGCCGGCGGCGGAGGAACCATCGTCTTCACGAACTACAATGCAACATTTGGCTATTTGACTTCTGAAATCAACGGTGGCACTCAATCAGCGTTTTTCGCTCGCAGCTATAACGGTAGCGATTGGAACGTACCTGCCGGTGGATCTTCAAATCCGACTGCAAATAGCACAACAGGTTCGCAGTGGACAAGCTTTGGAGACTTCTCAGTTGGTGATCACTGCGTACCAACCATTAGCTGCGCCGGAACGGTCACAGCGAATGCAAACCTCTCCTGTACCGCTTCGAACATCAATTTACCCCAACCGACAACCGGTTCGAGCTGCTCGGGCACAACCTTAACTGTCACCAACAATGCACCGTCCACATTTCAAGTTGGTACAACCAATGTTGTGTGGGTAGTGACCGACAATTTTGGTAACAGTGCAAGTTGCACGCAGCAAGTTGTGGTCAGCGACATCAGCGCACCCACGATCAGCTGCCCTGCAAATCTCACACTGAGTTGCTCTGCATCAACGAGTACGTCAAATACAGGAGTGGCGACCGCTAGCGATAATTGTACGGCCAGCCCGACTATTAGCTTCGTTGATCAAACGACAAACGGAAGTTGCCCGAATGCCAAGACGATCACGCGTACTTGGAAGGCAGTGGATGCCGCCGGAAACTCCGCTAGCTGCAATCAGATTCTTTCCATCGTCGATCAGACACCGCCGTCTATTAATTGTCCGGCAGATGTCACGATCGATTGTTTGGCGTCACAGCTACCCGCCAACACCGGTAGCGCTACTGCAAGTGATAACTGTGCAGGAACTGTTACGATTTCACGCAATGATCAAGCGATTGTTTCCGATGGATGTGTGGGTCGCTATCACTTCTTCCGCACCTGGTCCGCAACAGATGCCTGCGGCAATGTAGCTTCATGCAATCAGTTGATTACGGTGCGTGATAAAACCGGTCCGCAAATCACCTGTCCGGCGGACGTCACAATTGGCTGTTCAGATTCCAATACTCCGCAATTCACGGGTGCTGCAACAGCTGTAGACAATTGTAGTGGTGTTGTAAGTATTACAAACGCAGTGTGCCCGAACTGTACTTTCAATGACGGATGTACAAATGCTTACCATTTCTCTCGTACCTGGGTAGCAGCTGACGCATGCGGAAACTTCTCAACCTGCAATCAGACAATCACCATTCGCGATAATCTGCCGCCGACGATCAGCTGTTCTTCTTCTATAAGCGTCAGCTGCGCTGCCGCAGTTCCGGGTGCTAATACAGAGAGTGTAACAGCCACGGACAATTGCAATGGCAACATCACCATTAGCTTCGTCAGCGATAAGACAGTTTCTTCATCCTGCGCTAACAAATTCACAATCGCTCGTATCTATAAAGCAACAGATGCATGCGGCAATACTGCCACATGCTCGCAGAACATCATCGTGAACGACAATGTTCCTCCGAGCATTTTCTGTGCACAAAGCGTAACCGTTAGCTGTCCGGCTTCCGTTCCTTCTTCAAATGTAAATGGTGTTGGAGCCGAGGATAATTGTACCGGCACGATAACCATCAGTGTTGTCGGTGATGTCAGTTCAAATGTCATTTGTCCGGGTAAGTACACCATCAATCGCACTTATAGTGCAACGGATGTTTGCGGAAACAGTTCAACGTGCTCACAAACCATCGTGGTGTTCGACAACGTTGCTCCCACAATGAGTTGTCCTTCAACCCTGAACGTTGCATGTGCTTCAGCTGTTCCGACGCAAAACACAAGCGGCGTCAGTGCTGCAGACAATTGCGGTGGCAGCGTAACGATAGCTTTTGTTGCTGATCAGAGCAGCAATGTTTCGTGCGCAAACCGTTACACAGTTCTTCGTATTTATAGTGCTACAGACGCATGTGGTAACGTAAGCACATGTGCTCAAACTATCAATGTTAACGATAACGTACCGCCGACAGTTACATGTCCGTCAGGTCAATCTCTAAGCTGCGGCGCTGCTATTCCTGCACAGAATGTGGCATTGGTTAGCGCTACTGACAATTGCAGTGGCACGGTCGCTATCAGCTACGTCTCTGATGTCACCTCAGGTGCTCAGTGCATTAATAAATACACGGTTACCCGTACCTATCGTGCAACGGATATCTGTGGCAACACGGCAGTTTGTACTCAGGTGTTTACTGTGAACGACAACGTTGCACCGACTGTCAACTGTCCGGCAAATCAAACAGTTAGCTGTCCTAGTGCCGTTCAAGAGCCCGCTCTTGGCTCTATCACTGCAGTTGATAACTGCTCAGGCAACTCAGTAATTGCTTTTGTAAGCGACCAAACTTCCAATACACAATGTGCGGCGCGCTATACAATCACACGTACCTTCTCTGCAACCGACGCTTGTGGCAATGTTGGAACCTGTGCCCAGCTCATTTTTGTGAACGACGTTACTCCTCCGACACTAAACTGTCCGGGCGCAGTGAGTGTAACGTGTGCAACGCAAATTTCGGCAGCTAACACAAGCCTCGTTACGGCAGGTGATAACTGCGGTGGTAACGTGAGCATTAGCGTTGTTGGCGATGTTAGCTCGAACATTCAGTGTCCGAACAAGTTTAGTGTTACGCGTATTTATCGTGCAACTGACGCATGCAATAACACAGCAACATGTTCACAGCTTATTACCGTTAACGACAACATTCCGCCTACACTAAGCTGTCCTTCAAGCGTGAGCGTCACATGTGCTTCGCAAATCTCCAATCCGAATACTGTTGGTGTTACTGCTATCGACAATTGCAGTGGTGCCGTAACGGTAACTGTCGTAGGCGACCAAACAACAAACGTTATTTGTCCGAATAAGTTTACAGTACTGCGTTCCTACATGGCAACCGATGTCTGTAACAACACAACAGTCTGTACCCAAACGATCACAGTATTTGACAACGTCGCACCGACGATGAGCTGTCCGAGCCCTGTAACAGTGGTTTGTGCATCATCCATTCCTGTCCAAACAACAGTCGGAATCACAGCAGGCGATAACTGCGGTGGCGCAGTGACAGTAGCCTTCGTAGGCGATGCAACAAGCAATGCAGTATGTGCAAACAAGTACACCTTGACCCGCACCTACAGCGCAACGGACTTGTGCGGCAACCAAACGACCTGTGCTCAAGTCATCACAGTCAACGATAACGTAGCACCGAGCATGAACTGTCCGGCAGCTGTAAGCGTAGCTTGTGCAGCACAAGTACCGGCATCGAACATCTCGCTTGTAACAGCAACGGATAACTGTAGCGGAACCGTTACAATTAGCTTCGTAAGCGACGTGACATCGAACTTCATCTGTGTGAACAAGTATCAAATCACGCGCACCTACCGTGCGGCAGATGTATGTAACAACACATCGATCTGTACACAAATCATCACAGTCAATGACAACGTAGCACCGACAGTGAACTGTCCGGCAGCAATAACCGTAGTCTGCGCAAGTGACATCCAAGAGCCTTCCTTAGGTTCAGTGACAGCAGCAGATAACTGTGCAGGCAATCCGACAGTAGCCTTTGCAGGTGACGTAACCGGCAATGTGATCTGTGCTAACAAGTTCACAGTGAGCCGCAAGTTCACAGCTAGCGATGCATGTGGTAATGTTGGCAGCTGCGTACAAGTCATCACAGTCAACGACAACGTACCACCGAGCATGACCTGCCCGACCCCTGTAACGGTAACCTGTGCATCACAAGTACCTGCAGCAAGCATCACAGCAGTAACGGCAACGGATAACTGCAGTGGCACGCCGAGCATCAGCTTCGTCAGCGATGTAACAAGCAACGTACAGTGTGTGAACAAGTATCAAATCACACGTACCTACCGCGCAACAGACTTGTGCTCCAACACAACAATCTGTACACAAATCATCACGGTGAACGACAACGTAGCACCGACGATGGCTTGTCCGGCAGCAGTTACAGTAAACTGTGCAAGCAACATCCCGGCAGCAGCAACAAGCGGCGTAACAGCAGCTGATAACTGCGGCGGTAACCCGACCATCACAGTGGTAGGCGATCAAACAACCAACGTGATCTGTGCAAACAAGTTCACGGTAGTTCGTACCTACATGGCAAGCGATGCTTGTAACAACACAGCTATCTGCAGCCAAACGATCACAGTATTTGACAACATCGCACCGACGATGAG